>NZ_JABFVK010000054.1 GCF_013362815.1 Hamadaea sp.
GCTCGGGGGCGCGGCTCGGCGCGCGGCCCGGCGCTCGGGGGCGCCGTCCGGCGCGTTATCCCGGATAACGCTGCTTAGATCGCGGAGAAGGCGACGTCATCCGGCATACTGCGATGATCTTGAAATGCCGGTCTCAAGGTGATCTTGAAATGCCAGGCCCAAGGTACGGTCAGGACTCGACCTGCCGGAGCGCCTCGCGAAGCGCGGTCACCGCGTCCTCGTCCCGGGAGGACTGCGCCAACGTAGCGAGCGCGCTCGCCAGCGACGTGGTCGCCCGAGGCGGGTACGCCGCACGCTCGGCGGCCTTGGCCGCCTGCCAGTTGGTCATGATCTCGGCGATGTCGTCGGTCGCGCGGCCGGGCTCGAAGACGTGCGGATTACGCCGGATCATCTTCTCGACGAACTCGCCGGCGACGTCGTCGATCGTCCAGCGCTCGTCTTCGGGGAGCTCCTCGGCCATCCGCGCGTGCAGCAGGACCTGCAGGAGCACGTCGCCGATCTCGCCCCGCAGCGCGTCCAGGTCGTCGGCGACGATCGCGTCGTACGCCTCGTATGCCTCCTCCAGCAGGTAGCGCGCGAGAGTCTGATGGGTCTGCGAGCGTTTCCAGGCGTCCTCGGCGTGCAGGCGATCCATGACGGCGACCGCGTCGAGCAGCCGGGCGCCGGGCGGATCCCACGAGCCGTAGAGCAGCTCCATCTCGGCGAGCTGCGGGTTGCTCGCCAGTTTCAGGCCGAGTTCCCGGGCGAGCCGCTGATCCCCGTCCGGCCCGGCCAGCCAGATGACCGTGCCGTCGACCGCGCTAGTGCCGTCAGCCGCGCTCGTGCCGTCAGCCGCGCTCGTGCCGTCCGCGCTAGCGGCAGCCGCGTGAAGCAGGGCCTCGGCGGTCGGCGACGGCAGGATCGTGACGTCGACCCCGTTCGCCCGGAGGGCAGCGGTCTGCGCGTTCTCCGCCTTCGTCAGTACCGGGTACGCGCGGACGAGATCCCAGGCCGGGGCGGTGAGCAGTCCGGCGGGCAGCCTCGGGGAGGTAACGAGCAGGACGATGCGTGCCGTCATCAGCTCTGGACGGCGCCGGCTCCACCAGCGGCGGGCTGGGTCGGAGCGGGCGTGGGCGCGTCCACGACGCTGTCGTTGGCGGAGTCGCCGAGCTGCAGGACGACCGGCACGTTCTTCGGGCTGCCGACCGAGATGCTCAGCGAGCGGTATCGCGGGCTCACCGAGATGTCCTGCTTGGTGGTGGCGTCGGCCCACATGCGGCGGAGCGCCAGTGTCTGCACGATCTCCTGGCTCCCGACGATTTCCGGCTTGACCTGCTCGAAGGTCACGTCGGGCGAGAGCGCTCCGACCCTGATCGCATCCTCGTAGAACCAGTGGAGATCCGCGTCGCTGACCTTCGTCCCGGCGTCGGGCGCACCGTAGATGCAGCTGTGCATCTCCAGCCGGATACGGCCGATCTCGGTGGACTGGTCGAGCCCTTCGGAGGCCAGCGCCTGGGCGCCCTGTTGGGTGTTCGGCTGGAAGCCCTTGTCCGCCGCGAACTGCTTGCACGCCTCGGAGAGCACGAAGCTCAGCACGACGCCCTCCCGGCTGATCTTGCCGCCGGTGCTGTCGACCATGTCGGTCACCTGGGCTTCGGTGAGCCGCTCGTCGCCGACGTACGCCGCCGCGGTCGGTGCCGAACGGCAGCCGGCCAGGGCGAGCGCGGCGAGGGCGCCGGCCACGGCAACGGTGATCAGACGGCGGTGGGTACGCACAGCGGCCTCCAGGAATCGACGGTCCGGCAGCGAGCTTACTCATGGACGGGATCTCAGGGAGAGTTCGGGGACGCGGTGGATACCCAAGCGGCGTGTCGCACGGCAGAATTCCCTGAACGTCCGTCCCCTTCTATCGAGACGAGCTGACCCAGTGACGATCTTGACGTTGCCGCCCACGGACTGGGCTCGCATCGCCATCTCCGGGCCGACCGAGGAGCAGCGTCCTGCCACGGTGCTGCTGGTCTACCGGTTGTGGCTGGTGGCGTTCATTCTCAAGATGCTGGGCTCCACCTGGGACATGTCGTGGCATTTCAAGTGGCTGCGCGACGACCTGGCCCCGCCGCATCTGCTCAACACCGTCGGCACCGTTCTCGCCGTCGCGCTCGCCATCTTCCAGGTGCGTACGGGAGTCGGCGTGGACAAGCGGGCGCGCAATCTGATCGTCGCGGGCACCGGACTGTTCCTGCTGGCCATCCCGATCGACGTGCTCAACCACCGGATCAACGGGCTGGACATCACCGCCTGGTCGCCGAGCCACGCGCTGCTCTACATCGGCACCGCGCTGATGATCCTCGGCGTCGCGCACGGCTTCGGGATCAGCACCGCGCCCGGCCGCGTACGCACCGTCGGACTGAGCCTGGCCTGGTTCTTCTTCCTGGAGAACGTGCTCTTCCCGAGCCAGCATCAGGAGTACGGCGTGCTCTCGCTGAAGGCGTACCTGGCCGGCACGCCCTATGCGGAGCCGATCCTGCTGAAGTTCGCCGCCGACCAGATCGGCCGTCCGGTCGACACGATCGCCATCACGAACTTCACGTTGCCTGTCGACTCGTGGGTCTACCCGCTGTGGCTCGTCGGGGCGGCCATGCTGACCCTGGTCGCGGCGCGGATCTTCGTCGGCGCCCGGTGGACGGCGACCATCCTCACGGCGGCGTACCTCGCCTATCGGTGCGTCGTCTGGGGCCTCCTCTACGGCACCGGCTTCCCGCCCTCGGCGGTGCCGTTCGCGCTGCTCGCCGGGGCTGCGGCCGTCGACGTGGCGTTCCTCGTCGGAGCGCTGAGCGGCGCTGAGCGCACGCTTCCCGGCCGGGTCGGCGTGGCGGTCGTCGGCGCGATGCTGACCGCTTCGGCCCTGGGTGCGGGGCTGTACGCCCAGGCCGAGCTGGCCGCCCCGCCTGTCCGGTACGCCGTCCTGCCGCTCGCTGCGCTCGCGCTCGCCGCCGGCTGGATCGCGCTGACCGTACGCCGCGCTCCGGTGAGCGAGTCCGCCGAGGGATAGCACCAGATCACGGTTCTCGGCCGAATCATGCGTCAAGATTCGACCGAGAACCCTGATCCAGCGCTCAAAGACGGGCGACCGGTAGGGTCGGGGCATGGAGTTCGCGCCGCTGGCCGAGAAGATCGTGGACGCCGTCCTGGAGTCCGACCCCGTCGCCGCCTCGTACGCAGGCGACCACCGGTTCGACCACCGGCTGCCCGATCTGAGCACCGACGGCGTGGCCGCCGACGTGATGATGCTGCGCGAGGCCGCGCACGCGTTGTCCCAGGTGGACGCGGACGGGTTGGAGCCCGCCGATCAGGTCGACCACGAGATCTTGTCCAGCATCGTCGACCGGCAGATCTTCGAGCGGTCCGACGTGCGCGAACACGAGTGGAATCCGCTCGTGCACAACCCGGGCGCGCTGCTGCACGCGTTGATGTCCCGCCCGTTCGCCCCGGTCGAGGAGCGGCTGGAGTCGCTCGCGATGCGGCTCGCCTTCGTGCCCGATGCGCTGGCGACCGCGCGTACGTTGCTCGACGGCTGTCCGCAGATCCACCTGGAGACCGCGGTCGGGCAGTTCCAGGGCACCGCCGAGCTCATTCGCGACCAGCTGCCGTCGATGATCGCGCAGGTCCCGGCGATGGAGTCGGTGGTCGGCCCGGTCGCCGACCGCGCGGTCCGCGAGCTGGAGGACTTCGCCGCCTGGCTGCGCGAGCAACGTCCGGCGCGCGATCCGCGCCTGGGCCGCAAACTCTTCGAGGCCCGCCTCTGGCACACCCTCGACACCCAGCTGTCCGCGGCCGAGATCCTGGACCGTGCGGAAGCCAACCTCGAGCGGGTCACGGCGGAGATCCGCGAAGCCGCGTCCCAGGTCGAGGGTGGTCCCGCTACCGACCAAGGGGTACGCGCAGCGCTGCGGTCGTTGTCCGAACAGCGGCCGGCGAACGACACGATCGTGGAGCTCGCCCGGCTGACGATGGACGAGACCACCGAGTTCGTCCGCGCGAACGACCTCGTCTCCCTGGTCGGCGACCCGTGCGTGCTGGAGGAGATGCCCGAGTTCGCGCGGGGGGTGGCGGTCGCGTACTGCGACGCGCCGGGTTCGCTGGAGACGGCGGACGTGCCGACTTTCTACTGCATCGCGCCGACGCCCCGGGACTGGACGCCGGACCTCGTCGACTCGTTCTATCGCGAGTACAACGACCATATGATCCGGAACTTGACCGTGCACGAGGCGATGCCCGGTCATTTCCTGCAGCTGGCGCACGCCCGCCGATACCGGGGGTCGACCCGCGTACGCGCGCTGGGCTCGTCGGGTCCGTTCGTCGAGGGTTGGGCGGTGTACGCCGAGGAGGTCATGGCCGACCACGGCTTCGGCGGTCTCCCCGTACGCCTACAGCAGCTCAAGATGCAGCTGCGGATGACGATCAACGCTCTGCTGGACCAGCTCGTGCATTGCGAGGGGCTGGCCGAGGTGGACGCCATGGCGCTGATGACCGAGCGCGGCTTCCAGGAGGAGGGTGAGGCGGCCGGCAAGTGGCGGCGGGCTCTGCTGACCTCGACGCAGCTGTCGACCTATTTCGTCGGCTGGTCGGAGGTGTCGGCGATCGGGCGGGCCCGGCCGGCGGGCACCCCGATCCGGCAGTGGCACGACGCGATGCTGGCGCACGGCTCACCGTCGCCCCGGCACCTGCGTACGCTGCTCGGCGCCTGACCTCCCGCGCAGAGCACAGCTCAGAGCGCGGAGATCGACGGGCTCGGCTCGCTCGTGGCGAACGCGTCCGGAGCCGCGTTCGGGCTGTACTGAGTCATCGCGAACTCGATCGGCGCGCCGTCGACCATCCCGGTGAAGCTTCCGAGCACGTTGTCGGTGGTCACACAGGCTTCGATGTCGTAGTTCTTGCCGTTGCGCTCGCCACTCACCTCGACGCAGCTCGCCGGACGGCCGGCGATGGTGGTGTCCCGCTGCTCGATCTCGCTCCGCAGGTCGAGGGCGGCCGCCGTGAGCAGCGCGCTCACCTTCTGTGCCGGGACGAGGCCGTGCTTGAGCAGCTCGGAGGCGTCCGGTTGAGGCGTGGCCGAGGCGGGGGCGGCCGTCATCGTGCAGACCGCCGGTGCGCCGGAGCACCTCGTCGTGGCCTGCGGGGTCAGGATCAGCGCCCCATCAGTCCACCGGTACGCCGTCCGCCGCGGTTCCTTCGACTGCGTCACCGTCGCGATCGTCCCGCCCGCCAGCTGGTAGCGAGCCGTGTAGTCGGCGGCCGGCGGCTGGTTGAGCCGGGCGGCGAGGTCGTTCACGAGGTCGGTGCGGTCGATCGGCGGCGTCGTGCCGCCGCAGCCGGCCAACGCCAGTAGACCGGCCGTGATCGGGCCGGTCAAGAAGAGCAGAATCGCGTGCCGCCGTAACCGGCGCTCCCCGGGTCGCACGCTACTTACCCTGGCTCATGAGATCGATTCGCCGCAACGGGGATGTCCGATTCCCGAAACAATGCGGAGAAACTGACGTTCGCGTATCTCGGTTCCCGGCCGGGTCCCCGTCTGGCGTTGGGCGATCACCCGGCCGCGATAGGCTGCGGGTGATTTCGCACCGCAGAGTCGCGGCGCCCAGCGCAGACATCAACGAGGAGCAACACTGTGGCCACCATCGAGGGATTCGTCGCACGGGAGATTCTCGACTCGCGGGGCAACCCCACCGTCGAGGTGGAAATCGGCCTCGACGACGGCACCATCGAGCGCGCCGCCGTCCCGTCCGGCGCGTCCACCGGCGCCTTCGAGGCGATCGAGCTGCGCGACGGGGACAAGAGCCGGTATGGCGGCAAAGGCGTGCAGAAGGCCGTCGCCAACATCACCGACAAGATCGTCGACGAGCTGATCGGCTACGAGGCGAGTGAGCAGCGCCTGATCGACGCCAAGATGCTGGAGCTGGACGGTACGCCGGACAAGTCCAACCTCGGCGCGAACGCGATGCTGGGCGTCTCCCTGGCGGTCGCCAAGGCCGCCGCCAAGAGCGCCGAGCTCTCGCTGTTCCGCTACGTCGGCGGGCCGAACGCCCACCTGCTGCCGGTGCCGATGATGAACATCCTCAACGGTGGCGCCCACGCGGACTCCAATGTGGACGTCCAGGAGTTCATGATCGCCCCGATCGGTGCGCCGACCTTCGCCGAGGCGCTGCGGTCCGGTGCCGAGGTCTACCACGCCCTCAAGTCCGTCCTGAAGAAGAAGGGCCTGTCGACCGGCCTGGGCGACGAGGGCGGCTTCGCCCCCGACCTGCCGTCGAACGCCGCTGCGCTGGACCTGATCGGCGAGGCTGTCGCCGCCGCCGGGTACGCCCTGGGCAAGGACATCGTGCTCGCCATGGACGTCGCCGCGACCGAGTTCTACAAGGAAGGCTCGTACCTCTTCGAGGGTGCCCCGAAGTCGACGGACGAGATGATCGCGTACTACGCCAAGCTGGTCGAGTCCTACCCGATCGTCTCGATCGAGGACCCGCTGGCCGAGGACGACTGGGCGGGCTGGTCGTCGATCACCGCGCAGCTCGGCTCGAAGATCCAGATCGTCGGCGACGACCTGTTCGTGACCAACCCGCAGCGCATCGCCCGGGGTATCGCCGAGGGTGCGGCCAACGCCGTCCTCGTCAAGGTGAACCAGATCGGCACGCTGACCGAGACGCTGGACGCCGTGGAGCTGGCCCACCGCAACGGCTACCGCTGCATGATGAGCCACCGTTCGGGCGAGACCGAGGACACCACGATCGCCGACCTCGCGGTGGCGACCGGCTGCGGCCAGATCAAGACCGGCGCCCCGGCTCGATCCGACCGTGTCGCGAAGTACAACCAGCTGCTGCGTATCGAGGAGGAGCTGGACGACGCCGCGCGGTACGCCGGTGCCGCCGCGTTCCCGCGGTACAAGGGCTGACTCACCGGAAAGACAAGACCGCCGGAGAGATCGATCCGGCTAAGGTGAACGCATGACGCAGCGCCGGACGCCGAGTGGGCAGGGTCCCGCACGGCGCTCCGGCGCGCGTACGACCCGGGACGGGCGGTCGGCGGCACGTCCGGCCACCGCTCGCCGCACGGTGTCGGCCGGGGCGGCTGCGCGTACCACCGCCAAGGGGCAGCGCCGGTTGACGGGGCGCGCCGTGATCCTGCTGGTCGTCCTGTTGGCGCTGGCTTTGGCGTACGTGTATCCGCTGCGGGTCTACTTCGGTCAGCAGGACGAGATCTCGGCAATCCAGGCGGAGCAGGCGCGCCAGCGGGCGCACATCGCGGAGTTGGAGCAGACCCGGCAGAAGTGGGACGATCCGGAATACGTCCGGATTCAGGCCCGCCGCCGGTTGTTCTACGTCCGCCCGGGCGAGGTGCCGCTGGTCCCGATCTGGGCGCCCGAGTGGGCCGCGCGGGAGGCGGGCGTACAACCCGAGCCGTCGCAGAACACCGGGCGACCTTGGTACGAAACGCTGTGGGGGAGCGTCGGCGCCGCCGGCTCGAAGACCGATTAGCGTCAAGGACCGAGCGGCGCCGCATGTCACAGCGCAGCGGGTTCGGAAGAGCAGAAGTAGCAGATTCGATGGGGGACTAGATGGATCGGGACCTCGTCCCGCCGCCGGTGCGTACGCCCGCGACCGCTGACGACCTGGATGTCGTCGGCCGCCAGCTCGGCCGTCCGGCCCGGGGCACGCGAGCCGTCGCGCATCGCTGCCCGTGCGGCAACCCCGACGTCGTGGAGACCACGCCTCGCCTGGACGACGGCACTCCGTTCCCCACGCTCTACTACCTGACCTGTCCCCGGGCGGTCGCGGCGTGCAGCCGGCTGGAGTCGGCCGGGCTGATGAAGGACCAGCAGGCCCGGCTCGCCATCGATCCCGAGCTGGCGACGGCGTACCAGAAGGCGCACGAGGACTATCTCGCCCAGCGCGAGGCGATCATGCACGTCGGCGAAATCTCGGGCGTCTCCGCGGGCGGCATGCCCAACCGCGTGAAGTGCCTGCACGTCCAGCTCGGTCACGCGCTCGCCGCCGGACCCGGGGTCAACCCGATGGGCGACGAGGTGATCGAGCTGATCGAGCCGTGGTGGAGCGGCGGACCCTGTGTCTGAGGCGGTCGTCCGGCGGGCCCGGACCGGCGACGTGCGCGGCATCCGCCGCCTGATCGACGTGTACGCACCCCAGCGCCGCCTGCTCAGCAAGGCGACGGTGACGCTCTTCGAGGACGTGCAGGAGTTCTGGGTCGCCGAGCTCGACGGCGAGGTCGTCGGATGCGGGGCGATCCACGTGATGTGGGAGGACCTAGCCGAGGTACGCACCGTCGCGGTGGACCCGGCCGCGCGCGGGCGCAAGATCGGTCACGCCATTGTGAGCGCTCTGCTTGATCAGGCCCGGGAGCTGGGCGTACGCCGAGTCTTCGCGTTGACCTTCGAGACCGATTTCTTCCGCTCCTTCGGTTTCGTCGAGATCGACGGGGCGCCGGTTCCCCCCACCGTCTACGAGCAGCTTCTCCGGTCGTACGACGAAGGCGTGGCCGAGTTCCTCGCGCTGGAACGGGTCAAGCCCAACACTCTCGGCAACACCCGCATGCTGTTGCACTTGGAGCCCCGATGACGAGGGTCGCTGCGATCGACTGTGGCACCAACTCGATCCGCCTGCTCATCGCCGATTTCGACGGCGGACGCAGCACCGATGTGAGCCGCCGGATGGAGATCGTCCGGCTGGGTCAAGGCGTGGATGCGACCGGCCGGCTCGCCCCCGAGGCCATCGAACGGACTCGGGTGGCTCTTTCGGCGTACAAGTCGGAAATCGACGAAGCCGGTGTCACCGCGGTACGCATGGTCGCGACCAGCGCGACCCGGGACGCCGCGAACGCCGCGGACTTCCACGACATGGTGGTGGCGACGCTGGGGCGCGAGCCGGAAGTGGTCAGCGGCGAGGAGGAGGCGCGGCTGTCCTTCACGGGCGCGGTGCGTGGGCTGACCGCGGAGCCGCCGTTTCTCGTCGTGGACATCGGCGGCGGATCGACCGAGTTCGTGCTCGGCGACGGCAGCGGCGCGCGCAGCGCGATCAGTGTGGACATCGGCTGCGTCCGGATGACCGAGCGCCACCTGCACAGCGACCCGCCGGAGCTGGACGAGCTGGCGGCCGCGACGGCCGACATCGGCAAGGCGGTCGACCACGCGCTCACCGTCGTCCCCGGCACGCAGGCCCGCACGTTGGTCGGCCTGGCCGGATCGGTGACCACGGTGACCGCGATCGCGCTCGGGCTGACGAGCTACCAGCCGGAGCGGGTCCACCACGCTCGGGTGACCCAGGAGGAGGTCGCACTCGTGACCGCCGGGCTGGCCGAGATGACGCGCGACCAGCGGGCCGGGATCGGCGTGATGCACCCCGGCCGGGTCGACGTGATCGTCGCCGGCGCGCTCATCCTCCGGACGATCATGGAGAAGACCGGGGCGTCCTCCGTCCTCGCCTCCGAGCACGACATCCTCGACGGGATCGCGCTCTCCCTCCTCCCGTGACCCCCTTTTGGGAGCGCTGGATCAGGGTTCTGGGTCGAATCTTGGTGTGTGATTCGACCCAGAACCCTGATCCAGCGGTATGCGGGTAGGGTGCGTGATCATGAGCGCGCTCACCCCGCTGCGCCACGCCCCGTTCCGATACCTGCTGCTCGGTCGCACCACCAGCATGCTGGGCAATTCGGTCGCCCCGATGGCGCTGGCCTTCGCCGTCCTCGACCTCACCGGGTCGGTCCGTGACCTCGGCTTCGTGGTCGCCGCCCGATCTCTGACGAACGTCGTCTTCATCCTCTTCGGCGGCGTGCTGGCCGACCGGCTGCCCCGGCGGCTCGTCATGATCGGCTCGAACACGCTCGCCTTCGCCACCCAGGGCGCGGTCGCGGTCCTGCTGTTCACGCATACGGCGACGTTTGGGCTGCTCATGGGCCTCGCCGCGGTGAACGGACTGGTCGCGGCGTTCTCCTTCCCCGCGATGTCGGCCATCGCCGGGCAGGTCGTCCCGGACGAGATCCGGCAGCAGGCCAACGCCCTGATCCGGCTCTCGGTGAACTTCGTCGGCATCGGTGGCGCGGCCGCCGGTGGTCTGCTCGTGGCGGCGTTCGGGTCCGGGTGGAGCATCGCCATCGACGCGGCGTCGTTCGCACTGGCCGCGGTGTTCTTCTCGTTCATCCGGGTGCCTTCGGTGCGGGCTGCCGCCGCCGGGAAGTCGACCCTGCGCGAGCTGCAGGTCGGCTGGCGGGAGTTCGTGGCCCGGCCCTGGCTGTGGTCGGTGGTCGCCGGGTTCTGCGTACTCAACATGATGCTGAGCGCCGGGCTGTCCGTCCTCGGGCCGTCCGTCGCCGACGAGACCTTCGGGCGTACGGCGTGGGGTCTGGTGGTGAGCGCCGAACTCGCCGGACTGGCCCTCGGCGGACTCGTCGCGCTGCGGCTCCGCGTACGCCGATTCCTGCTGGTCGGAGTGATCGCGATGGCTCCGGTGGCCCCGGTTCTCCTGGCGCTCGGTCTCGCCCCGTACGCCCCGCTGCTGATCGCGCTGAACCTGCTGGCCGGGATCGGCATCGAGATTTTCGGGGTCTCCTGGGAGACGAGTATGCAGCGCCACGTCCCCGCCGATCTGCTGGCCCGGGTGTACTCGTGGGACATGCTCGGCTCGATCGTGGCGGTGCCGATCGGCCAGGCGATCGCCGGTCCGGTGGCCGCCGCGGTGGGCACGTCGACTGCGCTGGTCGGAGCGGGTGTGCTGAGCCTGCTCGCCGTGCTCGGCATGGTCGTCGTCCCCGCCGTACGCAGCCTGGACAACACGCCCGTGCCCGCCCCCGAGGCCACGGAAGAGCCCGCAACAGTTTCGTGACACAAAGTAGGCACGTGAGGACCGCGACTTTTACCTCAGACGCCTTCCCCTGGGTGGGCCGCCCATGGTTGGCTACGCCCAACACGTCCGGACCCTGGGCGAACGGCCAACGACGTCTGACCGACAGGAGGACCCATCCGTGGGCGAAAAGGTGAGCTTCGGCGAGGGCAGCGAGGGCTACCTCGCGCTGCCGACCGCAGGCGACGGCCCAGCGGTGCTGGTCGTCCAGGAGTGGTGGGGGCTGGTCTCGCACATCACCGGGTTGGCCGATCGCTTCGCCGAGGCCGGTTTCGTCGCGCTCGCCCCGGATTTCTACCACGGTGAGAACACCACCGAGCCGGACGAGGCTCGCCGTCTGCTGATGCAGCTGGCGTTGCCGCAGGCGGCGGCCGACATCGCGGATGCGGCGACCTACCTGCGGGGTCTGGAGCAGGTCACCGGCAAGGTGGGCGTCGTCGGATTCTGCGCCGGGGGCAGCCTCGCGCTGTGGTCGGCGACGGTCGCACCCGAGCAGATCGCCGCTGTGACGGCGTTCTACCCCGGTGGGTACACCGAGAAGCTCGCTCCCCAGTGGTCGGCGTACGCGGGCAAGCCGGCGCTGATCCACTGCGCCGAGGGCGACGGCACCTCGACCGCGCCGCACATTCAAGCCGTGGTCAAGGGCATCGAGGACGCGGGCGGCACCGCGACGGTGTACGACTACCCGGGCACCGACCACGCGTTCTTCAACGACGACCGGCCGGAGCACTACCACCGCGAGGCGGCGACCCTTTCCTGGGCCCGCACCCTGGACTTCTTCCGAAACGCGCTATAGAAAGCGACATAGCGCGCTACGAACTTGCGGCCCCCGAATCTCCTTCCCCGGGGGCCGCTTTACGTGCATGGGGGCACGTGCCGCCACGGGCGACCGTTAGGCTGTGCCGGTGACCGCCGCCGACCTCGCCCTGTTGGACGAGGAGGTCACCCATTGCCGGGCCTGCCCGCGACTGGTCGAGTGGCGCGAGCGGGTCGCCCGCGAGAAGCGCGCCGCGTTCCGCGATCAGACGTACTGGGGCCGCCCGGTGCCGGGCTTCGGTCCCGCCGACGCCCGCATCCTGATCCTGGGCCTCGCGCCGGCCGCGCACGGCGCGAACCGGACCGGTCGCATGTTCACCGGCGACCGCAGCGGTGAGGTGCTCTATGCGGCGCTGTATCGGGCCGGCTTGGCGACTCGGCCGGTCAGCGTCAGCGCCGACGACGACTTGCGGCTGATCGGCACGCGGATCACCGCCCCGGTCAAGTGCGCGCCGCCGGCGAACAAGCCCGAGCCGGCCGAACGCGACAATTGCGCGCATTGGCTTCGCCGCGAACTGCGCGACCTCGCCGAGCTCAAGGTCGTGGTGACGCTCGGCGCGTTCGCCTGGGCGGCGTGGTGGATGGCGCTGGAGCCGGTCTACGGCGTCCGGCCGCCGACGCCGCGCCCGCGATTCGGTCACGGCGTCGTTCACCAGATGCCCGGGCTGCCCGCGGTTCTGGGTTCCTACCACGTGTCGCAGCAGAACACCTTTACCGGACGTCTCACACCCGCCATGCTGGACGACGTGTTCCGGCAGGCACGGTCGCTCGCCGGAGAGGAGTCGCGGGGGTGAAGGTGCTGCGCCGCTTCTGGCCGCTGACGGCGGTGGTGGCCTTGCTGGTGATCGCGGGGTTCGCCGCGGCCACCGGCTCGTTGCCGCTGCGTCCGGCGCCGTTGCAGGGCGACTCCGCGAACGAGCCGCCGCCGACCTGGGACCCGCATCTCGCCTCGGCGAAGCCGCCGAACACGCCCGGCGCCGCGGCTCAGCGCATCGAGGTCTCCCCGGTGCTGATCGCGGTGGTCCAGGCCGTCTGCCTGCTCGTGGTGGTCGGGGTGATCGTCCTGCTCGTCGTGCTGCTGGTCCGGGGGGTGGTCCAGCGCCGAGTCGCCTTCGAAGCTCCAGGGGTACGCCCAACGCAGCGACAGACGACCGAGGAGATGCTGGCCGCAGTCGACCAGGGACTCGTCGAGCTGGACGACGACGGTGATCCCCGGCGGGCGGTCATCGCCTGCTGGGTCCGCCTGGAACGGGCCGCCCAGGCGGCGGGAGTGGAACGCAAGCCGGGCGACACCTCGACCGATCTGGTCGTACGCCTCTTCAGCACCCGGTCGGTGAACCACACGGTGCTCAACGACTTCGCCGCCGTCTACCGCGAGGCGCGCTACTCGCCGCATCCGGTCACCGCAGCCACCCGTGACGACGCGCGCGCCGCCCTGCGGCTGCTGCGAGACGAGCTCGGAGCGGAGCGAGCAGTATGAGTTCCAGCATTGATGAGCTTCTCGGTGGGGCGTACGAGGACGAGGAGCGCCCGCAACGCTCCGGCCGGTCGGCCAGTGCGTACGCGAAGGCGATCGGAGCTGCGCTGGCGTTGACCGCCGTCGGTTCGGCGGCGCTGCGTACGGCCAAACTCGACGCGCCCGTGTGGTTCCTGTTCCTCGTGAGCTGTGCTCTCGTCCTCGTCTACATCGCCGTACGCCGAGTGCGCCCGCCGTTGCCGCCTCGCGCCGCCGGTCGCCGCCATCTGCCGGACACCGCGCCGGACGGGCTGCGGCACGCGGTGAAGCGGTGGGAGGCCAGGCTGGACTGGTGCCATACCGACGCGAGCGCGTTCAACCGTAAGGTGATCCCGGCGCTCGGCGAGATCGTCGACGAACGGCTGCGCCAGCGCCACGGGATCACGCGGGAATCCGCCCCGGCTCGGGCCCGGCAGCTCGTCGGCGAGCCGCTGTGGAGCTTCCTGTCCACGCCGGTACGCCGGCCGCCGGCCCCACGGGAGCTGGCCAATCTGATCGCCTGGATGGAGCGGATATGACGAAGAACCTCACCCCGGCCGAGGTCGGCCGGGTCGCGGCGCAGGTGCTCGACCGGGTCGGCACCGTCGTGGTCGGCAAGCGCGCCGCGTTGGAGCTGGTCTTCGCGGGCATCCTCGCCGGTGGTCACGTGCTGCTGGAGGATCTGCCCGGGTTGGGCAAGACGCTGACCGCCCGGATGTTCGCCCAGGCGCTGGGCCTGGACTTCCGGCGGCTCCAGTTCACGCCGGATCTGCTGCCCGCCGACGTGACCGGGTCGTTCCTCTACGACCAGCGCAGTCACGACTTCACCTTCCGGGCCGGTCCGATCTTCACGAATCTGCTGCTCGCGGACGAGATCAACCGGACGCCCCCGAAGACGCAGGCCGCTCTGCTCGAGGCGATGCAGGAGAAGCAGGTCTCCGTCGAGGGCGTGACCTACCGTCTGGAAGCCCCGTTCCACGTGCTCGCGACGGCCAACCCGATCGAGTACGAGGGCACTTATCCGCTGCCCGAGGCACAGCTCGACCGGTTCCTGCTGCGGGTCAGTTTCGGCTACCCGGACGCCGCGGAGGAATGGGCGGTGCTGCGCCGCCGGATGGCCCGGCAGCGCGAGGAGGCCGTCGTCGAGGCGGTCGTCGATGCGCCGACCCTGCTCCAGATGCAGGCCGCGCTGGAGACCGTCGAGGTCGAGGACTCCATCGGGCAGTACATCGTCGCGCTGACCGCGGCGACCCGCTCCCACCCGTCCGTGCTGGTCGGCGCCTCGCCGCGGGGTTCGCTCGCGTTGATGCTGCTGGCCCGGGCGCGGGCGGCGATGGCCGGGCGCGACTACGTCATCCCGGAGGACGTCAAGGAGGTCGCCGTCCCGGCGCTGGCCCACCGGATCACGCTGCGCCCGGAGATGTGGCTGAAGCGGGTCGACCCCGGCTCGGTCGTCACCGACGTTCTGGCGTCGACGCCGGCTCCGGCCAGCGGGGCGCTGCCTGCATACGGGAACACCGGGGCACCTGGTCCCCGCCCGAGTCCCGCCCGTCCGCAGAACGAGGAATGGGAGTACGCGGAGCCGGAGGAGCCCGCCGACCCCTACCGTTACACGGCACGGGGCTGACCTTGGCGCTGCGACCGGCCGTTCCGCGTACGCCGCCGCCGGCTCCCCCGGAGGAGACGGCGGCCCAGGACTGGCAGCCGACCCGGGCGCTGGGCCGTGCCCTGCTGCTCATCGGGTTGCTGCTGGTCGCGGCGGCCTTGTTCGGCCGAGTGGACCTGGTCGTGCTGGCGGTCCCGTTCGCCGTCAGCGTGGCGTGGGGGCTGTCGCGACGGCCGACCGCCGTGCCCGGCCTTCGCCTCGCCACCAGCGAGGAGTACGCGACCGAGGGCAGCTCGCTGACGACGACCCTCACGATGGCCAACCGCGACGTGGTGGCGTACGACATCGCGATCGCGCGAACCCAGCACTCGGCGTGGCTGGACCTGACCGCGGAGGGTTCCGGCGCGAAGCCTGACCGGCCGGTAGTGGCGGCATTGGACCGCAACGAGGCGGCGGCGGTCGTGCTGGCGGGACCGGCGAAGCGTTGGGGCCGGCACAGCATCGGCCCGGCGGCGGCGGTCGCGGCGGCCTGCGGCGGTCTGCTCGCCTGCCGCGCGGTCGTGACGGGATCCCTGGGTTTCAAGGTGTTCCCGGTGACCGATCCCTTCGCCGCCGAAGACGCCATGCCGCGGGCCGCGGGCCTGGTCGGGCAGCATCGCTCGCGGCGGCAAGGCGAAGGCGGCGAGCTGGCCGGAGTACGCGTGTTCGGGCCGGGCGACCGGCTGCGGCGCATCGACTGGCGGACCACGCTGCGGACCCAGCAGTTGCACGTCGCGCGCACGTTGTCCGACCGGGACGCCGATGTCGTCCTCGTGCTCGACCTGCTCGCCGAGGCCGGAACTTCGGGCGGCACCGGCGGGGCATCCAGCGTGATGGATATCACCGTACGCGCGAGCGCCGCCATCGCCGAGCACTACCTCACGGTCGGCGACCGCATCTCGATGATCGAGTACGGGTCGTCGGCCCGCCGCCTCCGGCCAGCCTCCGGGCGACGGCAGTACATGACGGCGCTGGAATGGCTTCTCGACGTCTCCTCCCGTCAGGTTGTACGCACACCCGGGGAGAGCCGCATGTCGGAGGCGATCTCCCCGAACGCCCTGGTCGTCGTGATGACGCCGCTGCTCGACGCCCGGTCGGCCGACATGGTCGCCGGACTGGCTCGGGCCGGGCGCTCGGTGGTCACCGTCGACACCCTGCCCCCGGGGCTGGTGCCGACGGTCACCGGCCCGTGGACCTCCTCGGCTCTCGGCATCTGGCAGCTCGAACGCGCCAACACCATCGGCCAGCTGCGCGAACACGGCGTACCGGTGGTGGCGTGGGCCGGCGCGGGCAGCCTCGACCTCGTCCTGCGAGACGTCGCCCGCATGGCCGGCCGGGCCCAGGGAGCGCGCCGATGAACGCGTACTTCGAGCGGATCGTCACCGCCCTGTCCCGGATCACCCCGGCGACGCTGCTGGCCCGGGGTGCGGTGTTCATCCTGACCACGGCGGCACTGGTCATGGCCATCCCGTCGTTCCTGTTCGGGCCGCGGCCGATCTTGGCGGCGGCCGTGCTGGCGCTGGTCGTCGCGCTCGCGCCGGGCAGCCGGATCGTCACGGTGGTGCTGGCCCTGGCCGCGGTGGGCTGGGGCGCGACCTGGCTCGGGCGGCTGGCCGAGATCTCGCCGCTCCAGCTCGTGGCCTTCGGCAGCCTGCTATACCTGGCCCATTCGGCGGCCACGCTCGCTGCACTCATCCCGTACGACGCCGTGGTGACCCCTGAGGTGTTCGTCCGCTGGTACGTCCGGGCGATCGCGATCGTGGCGGCATCGGCTGTGATCTCTCTCGCTCTGCTCGTGGGCGTCTGGGCGCTCGCCGGGTTCAACGGGGCGGCGATCGCCTCGCTGCTCGGTCTCGCCGCCGCGGTCGCCCTGGTCGCGGTGGGTGTGAAGCTGGTACGCGCACGCGCCTGACCTGCGTGTGCGTGGTCACAAGTTGCGCCGCTGAATCGGCGCTGACACAAAGACGCGGGAAAATGGTTCTCGTGAAGCCTCAGCGCATTCTTGTAGTCGGTGCCGGACACGTCGGGCTGTACGCCGCCCTGCGACTGTCTCGCAAGCTCAGTTCCCGCGAGGCTGAAGTGATCATCGTCGATCCCCAGCCGCACATGACGTATCAGCCGTTCCTTCCCGAGGCGGCGGCCGGCAACATCTCCCCGCGCCACTCCGTCGTGCCGATCCGGCGCGAGCTGAAGAAGTGCAAGATCGTCGCGGGTGAGGTCACCAAGATCACGCACGCTACCAAGACGGCGACCGTGCAGCCCTACGTCGGCCCGGCGCTGGAGCTGGAGTACGACCACGTCATCGTGGCCCCCGGCAGCGTCTCGCGTACCCTGCCGATCCCGGGCCTGCGGGAGACCGGCGTCGGCTTCAAGACCATCGGCGAGGCCATCTGGCTGCGTAACCACGTCCTGGACCGGCTCGACGTCGCCGCCAGCACCAGCGACCCCGATGTCCGCAGCCGGGCGCTGACCTTCGTCTTCGTCGGCGGCGGCTTCGCCGGCATCGAGGCGCTCGCCGAGATGGAGGACATGGTCCGCGACGCGATCAACCGCTACTACCCGGAACTGTCCCCGAACGACGCCCGCTGGGTGCTCGTCGAGGCGGCCCGGCGCATCCTGCCCGAGGTCGGGCCGGAGATGGGCGCGTACACCGCGGAGCAGCTGACCAAGCGCGGCATCGACGTCCGGCTGGACACCCGGCTCGAGTCCTGCGTCGACGGGGTGGCCAAGCTGTCCGACGGCGACGAGTTCGTGACCGACACCCTGGTCTGGACGGCGGGCGTCAAGCCCAGCCCGATGCTGGAGGCCACCGACCTGCCCCGCAACCAGCGCGGCGCGGTCACCTGCCTGCCGACGCTCCAGGTCGTCGACGGCGACCGGATCATCGACGGTGCCTGGAGCGCGGGCGACTGCGCGGCCGTCCCCGACATCACCGGTACGCCGGACCAGAACGGGCAGCTCCCATTCTGCTCGCCGAGCGCCCAGCACGCCGTACGCCAGGCGAAGCGGATGGCCGACAACATCCGTGCCGCCGTCCGGGGCAGCGCGCTCAAGCCGTACCGGCACAAGCACGTCGGTAGCGTGGCCAGCCTCGGCCTGCACAAGGGCGTCGCGCACGTCTACGGCGTGAAGCTCAAGGGCTGGCCGGCCTGGATGATGCACCGCACCTACCACATGAGCCGGATCCCCTCGCTCAACCGGAAGGTCCGCGTCGTCGCCGACTGGACCCTGGCGCTCTTCCTCCGCCGGGAGGTCGTGCCGCTGGGCAGCCTGCACACGCCGCACCAGCCGTTCGACGAGGCGGCTGCCACGACTCCGCCCCGGCTCGCGGCACCGATCGCTCCGCCGGCTGCTCCTCGCGTACGCGAGAAGGTCGGGGTCTGACCAGTTCGCTTTCGCCCTTGGGCGCTGGATCAGGGTTCCGGGTCGAATCATGCAGCAAGATTCGACCGCGAACCCTGATCCAGCGCTTTCGCGTTGAGGGGGCTCAGCGCTTGATGCGCCACACGGTGGCGTCGGCGATCTGTTCGCCCGGACCGAGCAGCCGGTTCATCGTCAGCCGCAGCGCGTCCTCGCTCGGGGTCTGGGTCAGCACGACGCAGTCGGCCTTCCAGTACGCGAAGTCGCGCCGGGCCAGCGCCCGATCGGTGTCGTTGACGTCCCGAGCCCGGCCGGTCTTCGTCACATCCGCGATGAGCAGCGACGTCGGCCGCTTGTACGTGCCGATGGAAGCTCGGCGAGCGCGCCCGTAGGGCCCGATGAAGAAGCCTTCCGGCATTCCGAAGGCCACGTTGGTGGCGACGGCGTACCGCATCGGCTCGGGAGCCGGGGGAGTGGCGATCGGCAACGGCACGATCACCCCGCCTTCGGGCGCGCACTGCCGCCAGTAGCCCTCGCGGTAGAACACCGGGACGGGATCACGTTCCGTCGTCGGCAGCGGCGTGGGCAGGATCGGGGCCAACGCTGCCAGCACCAGCGCCGGTACGCCGTACCGCAGCGCCGAGGTGGGCCGGGTGCGGACGTCTTCGATGAGGTAGACCAGGAGGATCGCGATGAGCGGCACCGCCGCGAGGGCGAACCGCATCGGCAGCGCGCCGTCGACGACGGGAAGCCCATGGATGATCCGATACAGCCCCGGGATGCCGGTGCTCTCCCGGTCGATGACGACCCGCGGCCCGAGCGACAGCAGGCTCATGATCAGCGCTGCGACGGCGCAGGCGACCGCGACCGCCTGGCGGCGTAGCCAGATGATCGCCACGACCGTCATGATCAGCAGTGGCCAGCCGAGGAAGGTGTTCAGCTCGGTGTAGCCCGTCGAGAGCCGCAGGCTATCCGGCGAGCCGGCGATCGACAGCGGGGAGAACGCGCCGAAGCTAGCCAGGTCGGCGTAGAAGTAGTCCGGGCTGAACGGACCGTCCGGCACGCTCTGCCGCCCGGCGAACTGGGTGAGCAGCGGCCCGGCCAGCAACGCCGCGGCGACGCCGATCGCGGTGCCCAACCCGGCCAGGAACCGGCCCATGTCCGCCCGCGACGGCCGGCGCATCACGGCGTACACGATGGTGACGACGACCAGGGTGAGCGCCGTGAGGAAGAGGGTCTCCTCGCCGATGAGGACCTGGAGGCTGACCAAGACCGCGAGCAGTAGGCCGCTGGTGACCGAGCGATGGCGGTCGCCGGCTTGCGCCGCGCGCCACATTCGCACGACCGCCCAGATCATGGCCGGGACCAGCCACTGAGCCGTGATGTGGAGATGGGCGTTGGACTGGGAGATCATGCCGGGCGCGAACCCGCACAGCGCCGCGCCGACCGCCGAGGCGAACCGGCCCGCTCGCACCGTACGCGTGAACAGCAGATACCAGGCGATCGCCGTGCCGGCCAGGTTGACCGGGACGAGCAGCGCGAACGTGACGGGTGCGCCGAAGATCAGGGTGATCGGGGCCAGCACGACCCCCAGCGCGATCACGGTGGTGTTGGCGAGCAGGTTCACGCCGTCCGGCGAGTTGAGCCGGTCGGTGACGAGACTGAAGTCGCCGGTCCAGACGTGAGTGTCGTAGGACAGGAACCACTCGTACAGCGCCTGATCGGTCGGGTTCTGCCCGAGCGCGCGCCCGTGGGGGTCGGCGAGCAGGTCGTGGACGAGCCAGAGGGCGAACGCGACGAACGCCGCCAGCACCGCGACGTCACGCAGCCACGGTCGGCGGACCGCCCGGATCAGGCGGTCACGCGTTCCCTCGGTGATCTCGGGAGCCGGAGCCGCCACCGAATCCCGGAGTGGCGTGCGGAGCGGAGCGGTGCGCGTCACGGTGCGACCCTACCGTGACTACGGAGATCCCGTCGTTCTGCGTTACGGTGATTGCGCTGCGCGCAGGTGGTGGAATGGCAGACACGGCTGGCTTAAACCCGGCTGCCGCAAGGCGTGCGGGTTCGAGTCCCGCCCTGCGCACGTGGAGAGCGACACTTTGGCGGGTCAGGCGGAGCTGCTCGTCCGGCAGGTCGCGCACTGGACTCCGGCGCGCTGGGCCGGACGCGGCGACACGGTGTACGCCCTCGTGCAGCGCTTGGCGGACGCCGCCGCCGTCGCTGAGGGGCAGCCGAGCCGACCGGTGCCCCGGCTGGCCGACACCGCCCTGCCCGACCAGGTACGCGTCATCGTCGCCGATCTGCTTGCGGCTGCTCCTGAGGCCGCCGTGGCCGACGCGCTCACCGCGGATGTTCGCGCTACGCGGCTGGCTCTCTAGCCTTTTCCCTGCAGATCACGGTTACGCATGCTTTCCAGCCGGATTTGGCATGCGTAACCGTGATCTGCCGGTCTCAGCTGAGGCGCTCCAAGATCATGGCCATGCCCTGACCGCCGCCGACGCACATCGTCTCGAGCCCGATCTGCTTGTCGTGCCACTGCAACGAGTTGATCAACGTGTTCGTGATGCGAGCGCCGGTCATGCCGAACGGGTGCCCGACCGCGATCGCACCACCGTTGACGTTCACCTTGTCCAGCGGCAGGCCGAGTTCCCGGTACGACGGGATCACCTGAGCCGCGAAGGCTTCGTTGATCTCGGCCAGATCGATGTCGTCGATGGACATCCCGGCCCGGGCGAGCGCCTGCCGCGTCGCGCCGACCGGCCCGATGCCCATGATCTCCGGGCTCATCGCGGTGACGCCGGTGCTGACGATCCGGGCCAGCGGCGTGATGCCCAGCTCGCGGGCTTTCGTGTCCGACATGATCACCACGGCGGCCGCGCCGTCGTTCAGGGGGCAGCAGTTGCCTGCCGTGACTCGCCCGTCCGGCCGGAAGACCGGCTTGAGGCCGCTGACCGCTTCGAGGGTCACCCCCGGCCGAGGACCGTCGTCGCCGCTGACGACCGTGCCGTCCGGCGTCGTCACCGGGGTGATCTCGCGGGCCCAGAAGCCGTCCGCGATCGCCTTCTCGGCCAGGTTCTGGCTGCGTACGCCGAACTCGTCCATGTCGGCCCGAGTGATTCCGCGCTGCTCGGCGAGGTTCTCCGCGGTCTGCCCCATGGCCATGTAGATGTCGGGCAGCTCGCCGTCCTCGCGGGGGTCGTGCCAGGCTTCCGCGCCACCCTGCGCCCGTTGGGCGGTCCGCTGGACGGCCGCGTCGAACTTCGGATTCCGCCACGAGCCGCCGACCAGCGCCTGAGCCTCCGGCGGCAGACCGTCGGAGCTGCCCCGGGCGAAGCGGGAGACCATCTCGACGCCGGCCGAGAGGAAGATGTCGCCTTCACCGGCCTTGATGGCGTGGAAGGCCATCCGGGTGGTCTGCAACGACGAGGCGCAATACCGGGTGACCGTCGCGCCGGGCAGGAAGTCCATGCCGAGCAGGGTCGAGACCACCTTCGCCATCTGATGGCCCTGCTCGCCGCCGGGCATACCGCAGCCGAGGTAGAGGTCGTCGATGGCACGCGGGTCCAGCTGCGGCACCTTGGCCAGCGCCGCCTGGATGATCGTGGTGGTGAGGTCGTCCGCGCGCAGATCGCGCAGCGAGCCCTTGACGGCCCGGCCGATGGGAGAGCGGGCGGTGGCGACGATGACGGCTTCAGTCATGGTTCCAACCCTACTGGCGAGTAACTAACCTGCCAAGGTCAGGGGAGTGTCGGGCTGACCCCGGCCGCGTGCGCAACCGCCGGGAGCAGGGCGTACGCCCAGACCCGGTAGCCGTCGGCCGACGGGTGGTAACGATCTTCGCAGAGGGTGGCGGGATCGGCCCGGAACACCGGCCCGGTCTCGGCGGCGAGGTCGACGACCGCACCGCCGGCGCTGTGCACTGCGCGTACCTGCGCGCGGGCGATCCTCCGGCCCAGCCAGCCGACCAATTGCCGGAGCGGCGGGGCGATCGCCCGCGCGGCGCCCATGTCGGGGCACGTTCCGACGACCACTTCGACGCCCGCTTCGCGGAGTCGGCGTACGGCCGCACCGAGGTGCGTGGCCGCCTCGCCCGGTGAGCGCAGTCCGACGACGTCGTTCGCGCCGACCAGAATGACCGCCACATCGGGGCGTACGCCCAGCAGAGACCGCGCGACCTGGGTGGCGAGATCGGAGGACCGGGAACCGGAGACCCCGACGCTGGACAGGTCCACCCGTCGGCCCGGCTCCCCGCCGACCGGGTTGGACAGCAGCTCGGCGAGCTGACCGCCGACGGTGTCGGCGACCCGGTCGACGCCTACGCCGAGCGCAGCCGAGTCACCGAGCATCACCAGGCGCAACGGCGGAGCGGCGTCGGCCCCGATGCTGGCCCGCACGTTGAGCCCGAGCGCGGGCTGGGCGTACGTGCGACGGCGCGCCATGATCGCCTCGGCGGTCAGCAGCGCGGCACCGCCGACGGTCCCGGCGACCAGGGTGATCACCGTCGCCTTCCCGACCCGCTTGAGCAGGCTCATGTCGGCTGTCCCTCCACTCCGTCCAGACTCGTTGCCAGATCCTCGGCGGCGGTGGCGGCGTGGCCGTCATGCCGGGCCGCCGCCTCGGCGGGTACGCCGGCCTCCTGCGCAGCCTCCACGGGCAGCCGAAGCACTTCCCAGACCCGGTGACGCAGTTGGGCCCATCGACCGGCCGGGCCGCGATCCCGCCCGCCGACGGAGACCCCGCTGACCTCCGTGCCAGGCAGGCGCACCGCCTCGGCAGCCGCCTCCGGCAGCGACCGTACCCCCTTACCGGCGGTATGCGCAGCCGGGCGGAGGTCGCCTCGGTGCACGGCGGCGATCGCGGTCGGCAGGAGAGCGGCGCTCGCGATGGCGTATCCCTCGGCGGACGGGTGGAACCGGTCGCTGCCGAACATCCGCTGCGGCTCGCTGGCGAACCGAGGCCCGAGCAGGTCGCCGAGCGACACCGTCCAGCCGCCCGCCTCGACTACTGCGACGGTCTGCGCCATCGCCATCTGGCGGCTCCAATGGCGGGCCAGCCAGCGCAGCGGCGGCCGGATCGGCTGAACGGCACCAAGATCGGGACAGGTGCCGACGACTACCTGGCAGCCCGCCGCCCGCAGCTGGCGTACGGCGTCGGCGAGGTAGCGGACGGCGGAAGCCCGGCTGCCCGCGTGGGTCACGTCGTTGGCCCCGATGAGGATGACCGCCAGGTCGGGCTGGACCTCGAGGGCCTGCTCGACCTGCGGGCGCAGTTGCGCCGACGTCGCGCCCACGACGGCGAACGTATGCGCGACGACCGGCCGGCTCAGCCGCCGGGCCAGCCCGGTCGCGATGAGCGCCGTCGGCGTCTCCCGGGGGCGGTATACGCCGAAGCCGGCCGCCGACGAGTCACCCAGCACCACCATGGTCAGCGCAGGACCCTCGTTACGCTGCCCGTACCGCCCGTCCGGCCGGGGTGGTGGCGCCTCGGCGAGCGGGATGATCCGCTTGGCCTGCTCCGCCTGCGCGTACATGACACCTGCCGCCACCAGACCCGCCGTGACAGCGAAACCGCCGCTGTACGCGACGGCCCGCCCGATGGTCTTGACGGCCTTCTTTCCTGCGGTGCTCATGGCGGACTCCGAGTAACGTGAGGCTCGTACCCTTCGGCGTGTGACTCAAGGTTAGCGAGATCAAATGGGACGGACCATCAGGCGTACCGCAGCCTTCACAGCCTTGTGGAAAGCAGTGACCGCGTCGCATCGCGGCGGACCTGGACTGGCCGACCGCGTGTTCAGCGTGCCGCGGCTGGCCTGGGCCTCGTTGCGGGGTCAGTATGACGGCTCCGGCCGGTTCCTGATGATGGCATTGGCGACCTTGTACGTGATCTCGCCCATCGACCTGATGCCCGAGATCCTGCTCGGCCCGCTCGGCCTGATCGACGACGGCATCGTCGTCGCGTGGATCGCGGGCGCGTTCCTCTCCGAGACCGACCGCTTCCTGCAATGGGAGCGCCTGTTCCCGAAGGGCCGCCGCCGGGAACGTCCCGGCACCGCCCGGCCGGGCGAGTTCATCGACGGCCAGGTCGTCGACTGATCCCCGGCCGGTCCACATGATCAACCACAGGTAATAGGCTCTGGCCATGCGATATGTCGACAACGTTGTTGACCTGATCGGCGACACCCCGCTGGTCCGGCTGCACAGCGTGACCGAGGGAATTCCGGACGGCGGCCCGATCGTGCTGGCGAAGGTCGAGTACCTCAACCCGGGTGGGTCGGTGAAGGACCGCATCGCCGAGCGGATGATCGACGCGGCCGAGCAGGAGGGCCTGCTGAAGCCGGGCGGCACGATCGTCGAGCCGACCAGCGGCAACACCGGTGTCGGGCTGGCTTTGGTGGCGCAGCGCCGCGGCTACCGCTGCGTGTTCGTCTGCCCTGACAAGGTCAGCGAGGACAAGCAGAACGTGCTCCGGGCGTACGGGGCCGAGGTCGTGGTCTGCCCGACCGCGGTCGCCCCGGAAGATCCGAGGTCCTACTACTCGGTCTCCGACCGGCTCGTCCGCGAGATCCCCGGCGCGTGGAAGCCCGACCAGTACTCGAACCCGAACAACCCGCGGTCGCACTACGAGACGACCGGTCCCGAGATCTGGGCCCAGACCGAGGGCCGCATCACGCACTTCGTGGCGGGCGTCGGCACCGGCGGCACCATCTCCGGCGTCGGCCGCTACCTCAAGGAGGCGTCGGGCGGCCAGGTGAAGATCATCGGCGCCGACCCCGAGGGCTCGGTCTACTCCGGTGGCACCGGCCGGCCGTACCTGGTCGAGGGCGTGGGCGAGGACTTCTGGCCGACGACCTACGACAAGGGCGTCTGCGACGAGATCATCGAGGTCACCGACCGCGAGTCGTTCGAGATGACCCGCCGCCTGGCCCGCGAGGAGGGCCTGCTGGTCGGCGGATCCTGCGGGATGGCGGCGGTCGCGGCGATCCAGGTCGCCCGCTCGGCCCCCGCCGACGCGGTGATCGTGGTCCTGCTGCCGGACGGCGGTCGCGGCTACCTCTCCAAGATCTTCAACGACGACTGGATGTCGCGCTACGGCTTCCTCGCGGCGGAGGGCCCGACCGTCGCCGACGTGCTCGCGGCCAAGGCCGGCGTGATGCCGTCGCTGGTCCATGTGCATCCGACCGAGACGGTACGCGACGCGATCGACATCATGCGTGAATACGGGGTGTCGCAGTTGCCGGTGCTCAAGGCGGAACCGCCGGTGGTGACCGGTGAGGTGGCGGGCTCGATCGCCGAGCGCGACCTGCTCGACGCCCTTTTCGCCGGGCAGGCCCATCTGCACGACATGCTTGAGAAGCACCTGGCCCCGTCGCTGCCCATGGTCGGGGGCGGCCAGCCGGTCGCCGAGGCGGTCGCGTTGCTGGCGAAGGCGGATGCCGCGATGGTCCTCATCGACGGCAAGCCGGCCGGCGTACTCACTCGGCAGGACCTGCTGAACCACCTGGCGTGACTAGCTCGTCTAACTGACTGCACTCCTGGCGGCTCGCCCGAGAGGCTCCCCGGCAACCGCGTCACCGTTTGGAGCGACCCGCGCGCACTCTGCGCGCGGGTCGCACAGTTTGTCCGAGTGTGACGCTTGACCGGGGCGTTGACTTCCATGTCAGGAGCACACCGCTCCTCCTTGGGGGGGAAGTCGTGATCAGCGTCGCCGAACCTGCAAACCGGGCCGCCTCCGGCGAGTCCGAGATCCTCGACCCACTGCTCTGGCAGGACGCGCAGCTCATGCTCGCCCGCCACGCACCACGGGACGGGATCGGCACCGACGACGACACCTGTGCCTGGTGCGGCCTGCAGTGGCCGTGCCCGCCGCGACGGCTCGCCGAGCGCGCCGCGGCCGCGTCGACGCGGACCTGGCAGCACGCCTGGACCGCGCGGCACGACCTGAACAGCCTCCGTTCGCTGCCGAGCGTGCGGTCGCAGTCGGGCGGTCGGAATTCCGGCAGCCTGCTCGGGCTCGACGCGCCGGGCGCGGACGAGGTCGGGCGGGCCGGCACCAACCGGGCCCTCTTCGACTAGCCGAACAACGGACGCCCTTCCCGCCGGACCCGTCCCCCGGCAAGGCGGGAAAGACGTCCGGCATAGCGGCGACGCGCCGTGCCCGCCAGCGCGCGCGTCCCGCGAACACCCGCCCGTCGCGGTGATCGGCTGCCTCCGCCGATGTCGACGCCTCCGGCCAGGCGTCGCAGACCGCGAGACGGCGGGAAAGTTGGGCGGGAGTACGCGATCAACCGGTTCCCCCGCAGTCCGGTCGCGATACTCCCGCCCAACGCATGTCAGCTCTTCTTGACCGGACGAGCCGGTTTCATCGCCCGGAGCCGGTCGATCTGCCGCTCCTGGATGCCGATGGCGCGCTCGAAGAAGTCCAGCAGCAGCGTCAGGTCGGCGTCGGAGTAACCCGCGATGCTGCGGGTGGAGTCCTCGATCAGGGGCAGCATGACCTGCCAGGCCTGGTCGGCGATCTCCGGCCGGGCCTGGACCACCACCTTCCGCCGGTCGCTCGGGTCGGGCGTACGCGTGATGTAGTCGCTCTTCTCCATTCGGTCGAGCATCGCCGTGACGCTGCCGGTGGTGAGCCCGAGTTCGGTGGCGAGCCGTCCGGGCGCGGTCGGCCCCTCTTGCAGGAGGAGATCCAGGCAGCGCAGGTCCGTCCGGTTCAGCCCGAGCAGCCGGGCGATCTCGTCGTCGCCTTGATCGACCGCCCGCTGAAACGCTCTGACCTGCTCGCCGAGCCGCTGTTCAAGATTTTCCCGAGAATCACTTGACATTCGAGTATCTCGTCCTTCAAGCTATATGTGTCTTGAGAGTCAAGATATCAGATCGTCAAGGGAGTTGGCCATGAACACCGTTACGAACACCGAGACCGTCCGCGTCGAGGCGTACTCGGACACCGTGAAGAAGCTGGGCGACTGGACCGACGCCCACCAGTTCGAGGTACGCGGCCGCAACGGCTACGCGCTGCTGGATCTGCGTTCGCCCCGCATCGCCGGCGACGTGGAGATCCGGGTTCACGCCTCGCGGTCGACGATCAAGCTGCTGGTTCCCGAAGACTCCGTCATCGACCAGTGGGATCTGACCTTCCGGGGTCGTGGCTCGGTCAAGGACTGGGAGCACACCAAGGCCACCGGCACCCGCCGCATCCGGATCGTCGGCGAGATCGAGAACGGCGAGGTTCGCATCGTCCGCGGCGGCATCGCGATCCTGACCGCCATGTTCTCGCGGGAATTCGTCGAGGACGCCCGCCGGGCCCACCGCGAGGGCGGCCGGCCGACCGTGCACGACCCGGCCGACACCCACGCCTGATCGACCATGGAAAAGCCCCGCCTCACTGGGCGGGGCTTTCCTGTTGGTACGGACGCCCCGACGCGAGCAGTAGATCGCGCCAGGCGTTCGGCTCCGACGAAAGCGCCGACCAGCCGGGGCTCGCCCACATCGGCCAATCCCGGGTGTGCGCCCGGAGGCGTTCGCACAATTCGGCCGGCGGCTCGAACGGCACGCCCAACCCCCGGCATATGTCATACGCGTGCAGGATGAGTTCGAGACCGGCGCGGGGCGGGAAGTCCATCGGCCCGCGGATCTCCACCTGCGGCCTCCGCCAGATCACCGCTCGCACGTCAGATTCCGCCGCGCGTACGACGGCGGTCAGAATGCGAGTAGCGGTCGCCAGCGCCTCGATGAGGACCGAAGGCGACGCGTCCGGTCCCGGAGTGCTGATCCCGTACGCCGGATAGCCATCCAGCTTCCGGGAGGCGAGGAAGATCGCCGGTGCCAGTACGGTGTCCACGGTGTGGTCGGCGGTCCGGAGACAGCTCCAGGTCAAGGTGCCGGCCGGAGCCGACCAGTCCCGGTCGAGCCCGGTACGCCAGGCCGCGATCACGAAACCGGTCAGCTCCTCGAGATCACCGAGCGTGAATGCCATCCGCTCAGTGTGAGCGACTCAGCCGAGCGTGGCGACCCCGGTCTGGCAGGTCAGCCCGTTGGGGCCGATGCCGCAATACCCGTCCGGGTTCTTGGCCAGGTACTGCTGGTGGTAGTCCTCGGCGTAGAAGTACTGGCCGAGCCGGCCGATCTCGGTGGTGATGTCGTCGAGACCGGCCGCCTTCACGACGGGTGCGAAGCCGTCTCGCGAGGCCAGCGCCTCTTCGAGCTGCGCCGGGGTGGTGGCGTAGATCGCCGAGCGGTACTGCGTACCGACGTCGTTGCCCTGGCGCATGCCCTGGGTCGGGTCGTGGTTCTCCCAGAACGCCTTGAGCAGCTGCGCATAGCTGATCTTGGCGGGGTCGAACACCACCATGAGGACCTCGGTATGCCCGGTGAACCCGGAGCAGACCTCGTCATAGCTGGGATTCTCGGTAAGCCCACCGGCGTACCCCACCGAGGTGGAGTAGACCCCGTCGAGCTTCCAGAACAGCCGCTCGGCACCCCAGAAGCAGCCCATTCCGAAGACCGCCGTCTCCAGGCCGGCCGGGAACGGGCCGGTCAACGGCGTACCAAGGACGAAATGGGACGAAGGTACCCGCATCGCCTCGGCGCGACCCGGCAGAGCCTGCTCGGGCGTGGGAAGGTCGAGCATCTTGCGGCGTAGGAACATGAATTACACCTCCGGTGACATGAACGCCGGTCCAGTGAGAGAAAATCCCAGCATGTCTTACGGATTCGAGACGCTCGCCATTCACGCCGGTCAAGAGCCGGACGAACGCACCGGTGCGGTGATCCCGCCGATCTTCCAGACCTCCACGTACGCCCAGGACGCGGTCGGCGCGCCGCGGTTGGGGTACGAGTACTCCCGGAGCGGCAACCCGACGCGGGACGCCCTGCAGGAGTGCCTGGCGGCGCTGGAAGGCGGGCGCTTCGGGCTCACCTTCGCCAGCGGTCTGGCGGCGGAGGACACGCTGCTCCGGTCCGCCCTGCGACCGGGGGACCACGTGGTGATCCCCGACGACGCGTACGGCGGCACCTATCGGTTGTTCGCGCGAGTTGCGCAGCCGTGGGGCGTACAGTTCACGCCCGCGAAGCTGACCGACGCGGACGCCGTGCGGGCGGCGGTGACTGCGCAGACGAAGATGATCTGGGTCGAGACCCCGACGAACCCGCTGCTGGGCGTCGCGGACATCGCCGCCATCGCGCAGATCGCGCGCGAGGTCGGTGCGATCCTCGTGGTGGACAACACCTTCGCCAGCCCGTACCTGCAGCAGCCGCTGGCGCTGGGCGCGGACGTCGTCGTGCACTCGACGACCAAGTACGTCGGCGGACACTCCGATGTGGTCGGTGGTGCCCTCGTGATCAACGAGGCCGAGCTCCATGAGAAGGCGAAGTTCCACCAGAACGCGATGGGTGCGGTGAACGGCCCGTTCGATGCGTGGCTGACCCTGCGCGGCCTCAAGACCCTCGCGGTACGCATGGAGCGCCACTGCGACAACGCCGAGCGCGTGACGGAGTTCCTCAGTGGACACTCTGCGGTGACGCAGGTGCTCTACCCGGGCCTGGCGGAACACGCCAACCACGACGTCGCGGCGAAGCAGATGCGCCGGTTCGGCGGCATGGTGAGCTTCCGGGTCGGCGATCCGGCCAAGGCCGAGCGGATCTGCAACAGCACCAAGGTCTTCACGCTCGCCGAGTCGCTCGGCGGCATCGAGTCGCTGATCGAGCACCCCGGTCGCATGACGCACGCCAGCGTCGCCGGTTCGGCCCTCGAGGTCCCGGCGGATCTCGTGCGCCTGTCGGTCGGCATCGAGACCATCGACGACCTGCTCACGGATTTGGGCAATGCGCTGAGTGCCTAGCAACTCACTCCTCCCCGGTAGAGTGTGCGCACGCACTGCTGGGGAGGAGTGGGTACATGCCCGAGACATGGGTCGGCGCGACCGCGAAGCAGATCGCCCGGGCCGTGCGCCGCGGTGACGCGTCGGCGACCCAGGTCGTCGCCGACCACCTCGATTACATCCGGGCGAACGACGACCAGGTCCACGCCTTCCGCGCGCTGCGCGAAGCCGAGGCGGCGTTCGAGGCGGCCGAGGTCGACGACCAGCCCGACCTCGGCCACCTGCCGCTCGCGGGGGTCCCGGTCGCGTTGAAGGAGAACACCTCCATCGCGGGCCTGCCGATCTGGCGCGGCTCGGCTGCCGCCAGGTCCGATGTGGCCGATGCCGATCACGAGGTGGTACGCCGTCTGCGCGGAGCCGGCGCGGTGATCGTCGGGGTGACCCGGATGCCGGAACTGGGCCTCTGGGCGACCACCGACGACGACACCGCGATCACCCGGAATCCCTGGAATCTGGAGCGTACGCCGGGCGGCTCGTCGGGCGGATCGGCGGCGGCGGTGGCAGCCGGGCTCGTCCCGATCGCGCACGGCAACGACGGACTCGGCTCGATCCGCATCCCGGCGGCGTGCTGCGGACTGGTCGGGTTGAAGCCGGGCCGGGGCGTCGTCCCGGCGCAGTTGGGCCGGGAGGATTGGTTCGGCCTCGTCGAGCACGGCATCCTGGCCACCACGGTCGCCGACGCGGCGGTCGGATTCTCCGTCCTAGCTGGACGTACGCCGGGCAAATTGGAGCACCCGCCGCGGCTGCGGGTCGCCGTCTCGCTCCGCTCGCCGGTCGCGGGCACGGCCGCTGACGCGGCCAACCGCGAAGCCGTGTCCGCCGCGACCAAACTGCTCGTCGAGGCGGGCCACGACACCGTTTCCGCCGATCCGGCGTACCCGGTCGGGTTGGGCCTGCGGGGGATGGCGACCTGGTTCGCCGCGGCCTATCGCGACGCCGAGGACGCCGGTCTGCTCGACGCTGGACTGCAACGACGGTCGCGCCGCCATCTGCGGATGGGTCGCTGGGCGTGGAACCGCGGGCTGATCCGCGAAGAAGACCGCGAGGGCTTCCGGGAGCGGTCGATCGCCTTCTTCGGCGACCGGAACTTCGACGTCCTGCTCACCCCGGCGTTGGCGCGTACGCCGTTGCCCGCCCGCTCCTGGTCGTCCCGGAGTTGGCTGTCCAACGTGACGGCCTGCCTCCGGTTCGCCCCGTACGCCGCACCGTGGAACGTCGCCGGGCTGCCCGCGTTGACCGTGCCGGTCGGCGTACGCCCCGACGGCCTGCCCGCCGCGGTGCAGCTCGTCGGCCCGCCCGGCAGCGAACTCACGCTGCTGGCCATCGCCGGGCAGTTCGAACTGCTGCATGCCTGGCGGCGGCACGCACCGGGGTTCCCCGTCGCGGCCGCCCCCGCGCGTGCGCGTTAGCGCTCAGGCCTTGCTCGGGGTCGCCACGACGAAGGCCTGCGCACCCAGGAACCGCCATGCCAGCGGAATCTTGAGGTAAAGGCGGACGAGCCCGGGGCCACTGGGCAGCCGGCTCTTGGTCGTGTAGGGGAGGAACCGGGGGATACAGGTGTCCACGTCGTAGCCGGTCGCGTGTAGGGCCTCCACGAGCGCACGATCGTCCACCGGCGTGATGTGGTCGAAGAACATCCAGTAGTCCTTCGCGCAATACCGGACGTTGGGCTGGAGGATCATCAGCTTGCCGCCCGGCTTGAGCACACGGCGTACCTCGACGAGCGTCGACACGATGACCTCGCGGGGAACATGCTCGAAGAAGTTGCTGATGAAGACCCGGTCCACGGAAGCGTCCGCGATCTCGGTCATCGCGTCCGAGCGTACGTTGTGGGTCTCCACGTCGGCGGCGGCCCGGACTTTGACATCGGGGTTCAGGTCCACGGCGATCTTGCGACCGGCCCGGATGTTGTTGATGAACTCGCAATGGCCGGCCGCCACGTCGAGGACGACCGCATCCCGGGGCACCCATTTCTGGAAGAAGTCCGAGCAGAGAACCTGCCAGAGATCCGTACGCTGCGCTTCTTCCTGGCCGAAGCGATTCGTGTAGAGGACCTTCAGGTCCTCCGACTCGTTACTCATGGGGTGCCCTTCGTCAGCCTCGCCACGGACAACAGGCCGGTCGGTTCCGGCATTGCGCGCTGGGCATCTTATCCCCCGGCGGTCAGAACGGGCGGATCACCATCAGGAGCGTGATCACTGCGAACACGAGGAGAACGAGGAGCCCGGCGCCGGCGACCCGCCCGGTGATGGCGTCGAGGTGCTCCTTGAGCCGCAGATCGTCGGCGGTCGCGGTCAAGGCCGAGGCCTCGGGCTGAGCGTCGATGACGCCCTCGGAGACCATCCGGGCCGCCTTGAGCAGCGCCGGCACGGCGTAGAAGAAGACGAGGGCGAGCGCGACGACGTAGAGCGTCATCGAGATGATCACCCATGGCGTTCGGAACTCGTATTTGCCGTCGCTGGCGAGGAGCGTGGCGACCCCGAGAAGGGCGGTGAGCAGTGTTCCCGCTCCGAAGAGGCGAGTCTGATTCGCCGCCATGCGAACGCCGTCCGCGCTGCGTCGCTGAATGGCCCGCCGTCCGATGAACGGGGCGGACATGAGCGGGCCGACCAGCATCACCGCGGTGAGCACGTGCAATGCCTTCAGGAACGTCATCACAAAAACGATCATAGGCACCAAAAGGTGTGAAACACGCAAGGATTGAGCCGGTCGCCGGAAGCCAGGGCGGTGGTGCAACGATCAGGGCGTGACACACCTCGTCAGCGTCGACGACATCCGGGCTGCCCGGGAGCTGCTTCAGGACATCGTGCGTACCACTCCGATCGAGCCCTGCCGGCCGTTGTCGGCCAAGCTCGGCGGTCAGGTCTGGCTCAAATGCGAGAACCTGCAGCGGGCGGGCGCTTACAAGGTGCGGGGTGCGTACACGCGGATCGCCCGGCTGACCGACGCGGAGCGTGCGCGAGGCGTGGTGGCTGCGAGCGCCGGTAACCATGCGCAGGGTGTGGCGGTCGCTGCGACGGCCCTGGACGTGACGGCGACGGTCTTCATGCCGGTGGGTGCGCCCTTGCCGAAGGTGGCGGCAACCAAGGGCTACGGCGCGTCTGTGCAGCTCATCGGGGCGAACGTGGACGAGTCGCTGGTCGCGGCGAAGGAGTTCGCCGACGCGACCGGCGCCATCTTCATCCACCCCTTCGACCATCCGGACGTGATCGCCGGGCAGGGCACCGTCGGGCTGGAGATCCTGGAGCAGGTTCCGGACGTCAAGACGATCATCACCGGGATCGGCGGCGGCGGCTTGATCTCCGGGGTGGCGGTCGCCGTCAAAGCATTGCGGCCCGATGTTCAGATCATCGGCGTGCAGGCGGCTGGAGCGGCGTCGTTCCCGCCGTCACTGCGCGCCGGCCACCCGGTCAAGCTCGATCAGCTCAACACCATCGCCGACGGCATCGCCGTCCTCCGGCCCGGTGATCTCACGTATCAGCACGTCAGCAAGCTCGTGGACGAGGTCGTCACGGTCACCGACGAGGAGATCTCGCGGGCGCTGCTCATGTTGCTCGAACGAGGCAAGCTCGTCGTCGAGCCGGCCGGGGGCGTCGGGGTCGCAGCGCTGCTCAGCGGGGCCGCCAAGGTCGAGACACCCGCAGTCGCGATCCTCTCGGGCGGCAACATCGACCCGCTGCTCATGCTTCGAGTCATCGAGCATGGACTATCGCTGGCGGGCCGCTTCCTGCGGTTCACCGTCCGGTGCGCGGACCGTCCGGGCCAGCTGGCCTCGCTCCTCGCGCTCATCGCGGAGCATCGAGCCAACATCGTCGACGTGGCGCATCAGCGCCATGACCCGCAGCTCCGTCTCGGTGAGGTCGCGGTCGCGCTCTCAGTGGAGACGAGGGGGTCCGAGCATTCGGATCGCCTACTGTCCGCGCTCAAGTCCAACGGGTACGCCGTATCAGCCTGACGTCGTGCACCGGTGAGTTCGGCTGTACGGCCATGGTCGAGGTAAAACGGCCGGGCTATTATCGCCGGGCGTCTTTCCGGCGGCGACCCGCCGAGAGGATTCGCCACCGGGATGAGACGGGGACGGTCGATGAGTTCAGCGACGTTGACGCCGAGTAGCACGGCGCGGGTACGCAGAAGTCTGCCCGGCGGCCTGCGCGGGGCGCTCACGCCGCTGTTTCCTCCGGCGACCGAGTATCGCCGCAGCTGGCGAGCGATCGCCCTGGCCGTCGTCACGATCGTGGCCGGTGCCGGGCTGAGCATGACGCGCAACGGCGGCGCCGGCGCGTGGAACACCATCTGGGCCGAAGACGGCACCAACTTCCTCACCGATGCGCTGAACGAGAGCGTGCTGCGGACCGTCTTCAAGCCCATCAACGGCTACTTCCTCGTCCTGCCGCGCCTGCTCACCGAACTGACGACGCTCTTCCCGATCGAGTGGGCCGCCGGCGTCATGTCGGCGACCGCCGCGTCAGTGGGCGCGTTCCTCGCCGTCTTGGTCTACACCGCTGCTGGTGCACACGTGCGATCGTGGATCGTGCGGGGCCTCGTCGCCGCACCGCTGATCGTGGCGCCGGTCGGGCAGGGAGCTTCCGGCCCCAACGGCGGATCGGTGATCAACAATCTCGCGACGCTCCAGTTCCTCCTGGTGTACGCCGTCTTCTGGCTTGTTCTGTGGACGCCGGCCAGTCGAACCGGCCGCATCGTGGCGTCCGCGGTAATCGCTCTCACCGCGTTCAGCACGCCCCTGTCGATCGTCGTGATCCCCCTCGCCGCAGCGCGCCTCCTCGTCCGCCGTGACCTGCTGGGCTGGTCGAACCTCGCCGGCCTCGTCGCCGGGGCCGCCCTGCAATTCGGTGCGCTGGGCCTCGGCCTGACAAGCCGGTCCGCAATCGGCCACACCCGGATGGATCCGTTCTGGATCCTCGGGGAGTACGCCCAGTGGCTCGTCCCCAACGCGGTGCTCGGTGAGGCGTGGAACCACTCCGGCGAGGTCGTGATCGTCGTGGCGGCCTGGGTCGTGGTCGCGGCGGGCATTGCCCTTGCTCTGACCAAGGTCACCAGTCCTCGGCTGCTCCTCTCAGCCGTCGCGCTAGTCGTCAGTATCGGTCTCACCGCGTTCCAGATCGGTACCCTCGGAGCCGTGGCCGACCGGTACCTCTACACGCCAGGTCTGCTGGTCATCGCGGCGCTCGCGTTGTTGCTGGAACCGCGGCGTCCGACCGTGGCGGCCTTGGCCCCCGCCGTCGGCCTGGCATTCCTGCTCGGCGTGGTCTGCCTGGCCAACTGGCAGGCGGACAACCACCGATCACATGCCTACTCGTGGCAGAGCGTCGTCGCACAGGCTCGCGACAAATGCGCGGTCGGCGAACCGAAGCGGGTCACAGTCAGAACCAACCCCGCGTTGAGCTGGCGGGTAGTGTTCCCCTGCCGAGTACTGCGTTGACGCGGGCGTGGCGAAACCGGCCGTGCATGGTAGCGTCCGGCGACGTCGCATCTGCCTCTCTCAGGCTTCACCCCCTCTCATGCTTCGAAGAAAGGACCGGATCGTGACGGACGCGAACGGCGACCACTTCCCCCGTGACGTCGTGATCGTGGGCGGATGCGGCCGAGTCGGACTGCCGCTCGGCGTGGCATTCGCGGCACGTGGGCTCAAGGTCACGCTCTACGACATCAACCAGGCAGCGGTCGATGTCGTCAACTCGGGGCGACTGCCGTTCACCGAGGAGGGCGCGGGAGACCCGCTCGCCGAGGCGGTGGCGACCGGTCTGCTGACCGCGACCACGAACCCCGCGAGCGTCGGTTCGGCCCAGAATGTTGTCGTCATCGTCGGTACGCCGGTGGACGAGCACCTGAACCCGGATCTCGCGGCGGTGCCCCGAGCCATCGAGCGTTGTGTGGAGTTCCTCCGGGACGGCCAGTTGCTCGTCCTGCGGTCGACCGTGCACCCCGGCGTGACTGCGCTGACCGAGAAACTGCTGGTCAAGAGCGGCCTCAAGGTCGACGTGGCGTTCTGCCCGGAGCGCATCGCCGAGGGCAAGGCGATGACTGAGCTGTTCGAACTGCCGCAGATCGTCGCGGCGCGGTCCGACGCCTCGCTCGCCCGGGCCGAGAAGCTGTTCCGCAATCTGACCGACCAGATCGTGCTGCTCGAGCCGGAAGAAGCCGAGCTCGCGAAGCTGTTCACCAACACCTGGCGGTACATCAAGTTCGCGGCGGCCAACCAGTTCTGGATGATGGCCAACGACATGGGTCTGGACTTCGAGCGGATCCGGCACGCGATCCGCTTCGACTACCCCCGTGCCGCGGACATGCCCGGCCCCGGCTTCGCCGCCGGCCCGTGCCTGTTCAAGGACACCATGCAGCTTGCCGCGTTCAACCGGAACAACTTCATCCTCGGCCACTCCGCGATGCTCATCAACGAGGGCCTGCCGCTGTACCTCGTGTCGAAGATCGAGGAGAAGTACGACCTCTCGGCGATGACGGTCGGCATCCTGGGGATGGCGTTCAAGGGCGGCAGCGACGACCCGCGCGAGAGCCTGGCTTACAAGCTGCGCAAGATCCTCATGACCAAGGCGGCGGAGACGCTCTGCAGCGATCCGTATGTTGCCGACGACCGCTTCGTCTCCCAGGATGAGGTGATGCGCCGAGCCGACCTGCTGATCATCGCCGCGCCGCACCCCGAATACCGGGAGCTGAAGAGCGACAAGCCGATCGCGGACATGTGGAACATCGTCGGCGACGGGGTCTTGATCTGATGGATCTCGCTGTCTCGATCGTCATCCCCGTCTACAACGAGGGTGACAACATCGTCAAATGTCTTGAGCGCATCCTCCGCGAGGTCACCCTGGACTGCGAGGTGCTCGTCGTTCACGACACGCCGGACGACACGACGGTTCCGTACGCGGAGAAGGCCGCCGCCCGGGATTCCCGCGTACGCCCGGTGCTGAACACCTTCGGTCGCGGTCCCGCCGCCGCCATCCGGTTCGGGATCCTCGCCGCCGCCGCGCCGGTCGTCGTGGTGACGATGGCCGACGGCTCCGACGACCCCCGTCAGATCGACGACCTCGCCCGATTGGTCGACCGGGGTGTCGTGGTCGCCGCCGCGTCCCGTTACATGCCGGGCGGCCAGCAGGTAGGCGGTCCCTTCCTCAAGCGGACGTTGTCCCGGCTGGCCGGGCGTCTGCTGCGTACCTTCGCCCGAGTCGGCACGCGGGATGCGACGAACAGCTTCAAGGCGTACTCGACGGAGTTCGTCCGAGCCGTAGGCATCGACAGCCGGGCGGGCTTCGAGATCGGGCTGGAGCTGACGGCCAAGGCGAACCGGCTTCACCAGCCGGTCGCCGAGATCCCGACCATCTGGCTCGATCGTGCCTTCGGCGTCACCAACTTCCAGTTGTCGAAATGGCTGCCGGCCTACCTGCGATGGTTCTGGTTCGCCTTCGGCGGCCGGATGACTCCGCAGCGGCTGACCGACTGGCGCCGCAAGCGCGGATATCTCACCGAATCGACAGCTCAGGTCGAGAGCACGACATCGTCGGTCGCAGTGCCCGCCGACGCGATCAGGTAGGAGTAAGGGTTTGAAGGTCTTGGTGACCGGATCGGCCGGATTCATCGGTGGCTACGTCGTGGAGGAGTTGCTCCGCCGCGGTCACGACGTCGTCGGTCTGGACAACTATTCGAAGTACGGCCCGGTGTCGCGCAGTTATGACGATCACCCTCGATACACGTTCGTCGAAGGCGACGCGCGCGACGTCGAGCTGATGACCCGGCTGCTGGCCGACTGCGACCATCTCATCGCAGGTGCGGCGATGATCGGGGGCATCTCCTACTTCCACGCGTACGCCTACGACCTGCTCGCTACGAACGAGCGGATCATGGCGTCGTCGTGCGACGCGGCGATCCGTGCTCATCGTGAAGGCCGGCTGCAGAAGGTCACGTACATGTCGTCCTCGATGGTCTTCGAGTCGACCACGACGTGGCCGTCGGCGGAGGGCGACGAGCGGAAGATTCCGCCACCCCTGTCCTCGTACGGCTTCCAGAAGCTCGCTGTGGAGTACTACGCTCGCGCGGCCTGGGAGCAGTATCAGCTGCCATACACCATCGTCCGGCCGTTCAACTGCGTCGGCGTGGGTGAAGGCCGGGCCATCGGCGACGTGGAAGTGCTCTCCGGCAACGTGAAGCTGGCGATGTCGCACGTCGTGCCCGACCTCGTCCAGAAGGTCATCAAGGGCCAGGACCCGCTGCACATCCTGGGCGACGGCAGCCAGGTCCGGCACTACACGTACGGCGGCGACCTCGCCCGCGGCATCGTGACGGCGATGGAGCACCCGGCGGCGCTGAACGACGACTTCAATCTCTCGACTGCGGAGTCCACGTCGGTCCGGGAACTGGCCGAGGTCATCTGGCGCAAGATCAAGGGCGCAGATGTGCCGCTCGCGCTCATCAGCGACGACCCCTACGAGTACGACGTGCAAAAGCGCGTACCGGATGTGGCCAAGGCTCGCGACGTGCTCGGCTTCGAGGCGACCACCGGCCTTGAGGAGATGCTGGACGAGGTCATCCCGTGGGTCGTGGAGGCAGTCCGGGACGGGCGTCTCTAGCCGTACCGCAAAGATCCGTACACGTGAAGGGCGCCGGGAGAACTCCCGGCGCCCTTCACGGTTGGTCTTCCTTCAGCTGACGCCGAAGGGTTTCACCACTTGCGCGGGGTCTTCGCCCGCAGGTCGGCCCGAGCAGCACGAGCGTCCTGCGCGGAACGAGCGCCCTGGACGGAACCGGTGGGGGTGACGTCCCAGTAATCGCTGACCGCGAAGCCGAAGACGTCGAGGATCACGTGCGTGGTGACATTGGCGAAGATCGCCAGGCCAGTCGTGCGGATTGCGCCGGCGACGTTGGCCGACCCGGTGGCGCCGAAGAACGAGTTCGAGACGTTCTGGTTGGCCGCGAAGCCCAGGTTCGCCGTCGCCGGCCGGGTCTCGCCCAGCGGGTAGGCCGTCATGAAGCCGGCCGCGGTCGGGGAGATCGCGGCCAAGGTGCCGAAGACACCCCACGCGAAGTACGCGTAATCGCTCAGGTCCACGAACAACGACTGGCCCTTGACGAGGCGGCCCGCCGCGTCCAGCACGCCCGGGTTGAGCACGAGGCCGCGGGTGTTCGCGTAGCGGGTGTCCAGCACACGCTGGGGCACGTCGAGCGGCACGGGCATGGACGACCAGCTGGTGTCGTAGGTCTTACCCACCAGGCCGTGCTTGGTGGTCGTACCCCAGGTGCTGTAGTGGTAGCCGTCGTCGCCGTACGCCAGCGAACCGTCGGGCATGCCGGTCTGGCCGAGTTCGTCCCATTCAACGGACTTGGCGGTCAGCGTCAGAGGCGCGCCGGCACCGCTGTTGGTGAGGTTGAGTGTCGACGTCCCAGCCGAGCTCGAGATGTTCGTGGCCACGGTGCCGGCGGCGTTGTCGCCCTGGATGAGCGCTACGCCGTCGGAGGCGGACGCCGGGCTGGACACGATGGCGGACGCGACACCCGCCGCACCCACGCCGGCCGCGACGGTTCCGGCTCGGCGAAGCAGCTTGCGACGGTTGACAGCGTTGTCTTCGGACATGTAGAGGGATCCTCCCGTGGAAGGCTCGCATGGAACGCGAGCGGCAAGCCAGCCTGCCAGGCGGATCCCTTGATCTTCAATGGCCCGAAGGGATGATTGAGATCATCCCTTGACGACGCTCAGCCCGCGAAGGGCTCGAATTTGACGATCGTCACAGTGATCGTGGCCCCGCTCGGCGCGGTGTAGCTCACGGTCTGGCCGTTCTTGGCGCCCATGATGGCCGCGCCCAGCGCCGACTCGGGGCTGTAGACGGTCAGATCCGTGGTCGCGGCGATCTCCCGCGAGCCGAGCAGGAAGGTCTCGGTGTCGTCAGGGTCGTCGTCGAACTGGATCGTCACGACCATGCCGGGGGAGACCGCGTCGGCCGAGGGCGCGTCGCCGACCCGCGCCGTCCGCAGGAGCTCCTGCAGCTGGCGAATCCGGGCCTCCTGCTTGCCCTGCTCCTCGCGGGCGGCGTGGTAGCCGCCGTTCTCCCGGAGGTCGCCCTCCTCGCGGCGGGCGTTGATCTCCGCCGCGACCGCGGGCCGAGCCGCGATCAGCTCGTCGAGCTCACCCTGCAGCCGGTCGAACGCATCCTGGGAGAGCCAGGTGTTGGTCTCGGTCGATGGCACGGCGGACTCCTTGACTAGATCGGACAGAAGTTCAAACTTAACAGCGTACGCCCACTGTGGTTAACGGCTGGTTTCCGCGTCGCGGGCGTAACAGCGCTCGACTTCTCCGGTCACGGGCCGGCCGGTGGTGGTCAGGTGGTACCGGACGACCGTCCGCCCGGGTTCGGTCCCGGCGGTGACGGCGACCGTCGCCCGGCCGATCTCGGTTCCCGCCTCGTTCCGCGCCCGGACGACGCAGGTGGCCTGGCCGCCTTCGGGCAGCCGGACCACGAACTCGACGTCGACAGCGCCGTCGGCGGTGGTGAACCGCGAGACGCTGGCGCTGTAGTCCTGTTCGCCATATGCCCGATAGAGGCGGAACCCGACAAATGTCATGATCACCAGCAGCACGACGGCCACGGTCGCCTTCACCGGCCGGGGTACGCGGCGCGGCGCTCGCTGCCGCCCGTAGCGGCCGGGCGGGAATACCGGGTGGGTCGTCTCAGCTGTCACAGTGCAGGGTCCTCAGCGCGATCAGGTCACCCGCGGCGAGGCCGGTGACCACGTTGTCGGTGGTCGGAGTCAGAATGGCTGCGAACCATCATCGCACTGGACCGAAAGTCTGGACCGAGGTGCAGTAGATACCCAGGGGGAGATCCGGTGAGTGAGCAGCTTCGCCTGATGGCCGTGCACGCCCATCCCGACGACGAGTCGAGCAAGGGCGCGGCCACTATGGCCCGTTACGTCCGCGAGGGCGTCGACGTGCTGGTGGTGACGTGCACCGGTGGCGAGCGCGGCGACATCCTCAATCCGAAACTGGCCGGCGATCCGGAGATCCTGGCCAACATGACGCAGATCCGGCGGGCCGAGATGGACCGGGCCCGCGAGATCCTCGGCGTACGCCAGGAGTGGCTGGGCTTCGTCGACTCCGGCTGGCTGGAGGACTACCGGCCCGAGCACGCCGACAAGCTGCCCGACGGGTGCTTCGGCCGCGAGGATGTGGCGACCGCCGCCCAGCCGTTGATCAAGCTGATGCGAGAGTTCCGCCCGCATGTCGTGATCACGTACGACGAGGAGGGTGGCTACCCGCACCCGGATCACATCCAGTGCCACCGGGTGAGCGTCGCCGCTTTCGACGCGGCCGGTGACGCCCAGGTCCACCCCGAGCTCGGGGAGGCCTGGCAGCCGCTGAAGCTCTATTACCACGTCAGCTTCACCCGTTCGCAGTTCACCGCGTTGCACGAGGCCTGCCTGGCGGCCGGCATCGACAGCCCGTACGCCGAGCTGCTGGCCGACTGGCCGGCCGACCGGGACAAGGGCGACCGGGTCACGACGCGGGTGGAGTGCGGCGATTACTTCCCGATCCGGGACGACGCGCTGCGGGCGCACGCCACCCAGATCGATCCCGACGGCGGCTGGTTCCGCGCGCCGCTGTCGATTCGTCAGCAGGGCTGGCCGACCGAGGACTACCAGCTCGCTAAGTCGTTGGTGGACAGTCCGACGCCGGAGAGCGACCTGTTCGCCGGCATCCGGAAGGAGGGGCTGGTCTGATGGTGGTCCAATTCTTGGCCGACAACAATTTCGGGGACACCCGTTCGGGCGGTCTGGCCGGGCCGATGGGCCTGCTTCTGATCGTCGTGCTGGGCATCGCGACGGTGCTGCTCATCCGCAACATGAGCAAGCGCATCAAGCGGCTGCCGACCTCGTTCACCGGCGAGCGGCCCGAAGGTCTTCCGGCTCAGGCGATCGAGCACGAGAAGTCTTCCGGCTCGGCTGACGTGGTCGAGCAGGTTAAGCCGCGACAGGACAATTCTCGATGATCCATGCGGTTTTTGGCTGCGGAGACTGTCGCCCGCCTCGATAACGTCGTAGCCTTCCCAGCGGGATTCGCGTCAGTGTGCCAGTCAGCCGGGAACCCACGAAGAGGGGGTGCGGTGTGCTGATGAACAGCGTGGTTCACCGCATCACCGAGGGGCTGCGGTCCGGTCTGGACCGATCGCGGGTGGCACTGCGGCGGGCATACCTCGCCAGTGGCGCGGCTGAACTTCCCCGGCGCGCCCGGACCTTCGTCGCGTTCGCCGTCGGTGCGGCCCTCGTCATCTCGATCGGCGGCGTCCTCTTCTCCCCAGTCGACGACTGGCCGCGGTTCGGGATCGTCGTCGGCCTCGTCGTGGCCAGCCACCTCGGCCGCCTCCGCGTCCGGATCTCCGGGTCCAACTTCGCCACCGCCTGGGGCGACGCCGCCTTCATCGTGGCGGTCTGGATCGGACCGGACGGCTGGCTGCCCGCCGCCATGGGGCTCGGCGTGCTGCTGGCCAACTTGTTGCTGCAGGCCTTCGCCGACGAGTGGAAGCCGTTCGTCGAAACCATCCGCCGCTCGGCCAGCCTCACCATCGCCGCCGGGCCTGCGGCCCTCGTCGCCCACCTGCTTCTGCAAGGCGACGGGTACGACCAGATGGTGACGCCGGACGACGGCTTCGCCCTCGCCGCGACGGCCCTCGGCTACTCACTGCTGACTGTCGTCATCACCTGTGTCTACACCGCACTGCGCGACGGGCACGCCTTCGGGACGTTGATGCGGCGGGCACTGAGCAGCATCTGGATGATGACCCTCGGCAACCTCGCGGTGGGCCTGGGCATCGTCGGTCTGCTCGGGGTGGACCTGCGCTGGCTGATCGCCCTGCCGCCGGTGCTCTGGGCGTTCCAGCAGGCGTACACCCATCGGCTGCTCGACTCGCAGGAACGGCAGGGCTGGAACCGGTACGCCGATGCCATCCGGGCGTTGCGCCGCCACGGTGACATCTCGGGGATCGCCAACGCCGGCGCGCGCAGTGCACTGAGTCTCTTCCGGGCCAACGAAGTCGTCGTCGAACTGCTCAACGCGGACGGCCCCACGATGCGATACACCGCAGGCGGTGGTCCATTGCGCCGCAACTCCGGGGTGATCGCCTCCGTGACCCGGCCGTTGGAGGTCGCGGGCGAACCAGTCGGCACGTTGACCCTGCACTTCGCCGGCACCGTCGGGCTCCGCAGCCGGGACCGTGCGGCCCTTGCGGCGTACGCCGACGCGCTCGGAGTGGCGCTGCACGACGCGGCGACGCACGCCGCGTTGCGGCACGCCACCGAACGAGCGGTCGACGAGGCGGTCCGAGATCCGCTCACCAAACTCTTCAACCGGGAGGCGTTGCTCCGCCGCGGCGACGAGACGCTGCGCGGGCTCGACCGGTCGGCCGTGGTCGCCCTCCTGATGCTGGACGTCGACAACTTCAAGGACGTCAACAACACCCTCGGACACGTCGCGGGCGACCAGTTGCTGCAGATCGCGGCCGGCCGGCTCGGCGATGTCGTCTCCGATGTGGAGCTGCTGGCCCGGCTGGGCGGCGACGAGTTCGGGCTGCTGCTGTTCGACCTCCCCGAAGACGGCACAGAGCAGGCCATGCGCCAGGCCGAACGGCAGGCGCTGCGCCGCGCCCGCCGGCTGGCTGCCGCGCTCGCGGAGCCGACCGAGATCGCCGGCGTCACCGTCTCGGCCGAGACGTCGGTCGGCGTCGTCGTGGCAGCGGCGGGCCGGGTCGACATGCCGGAACTGCTGCGCCGCGCGGATGTCGCGCTCTACCAGGCCAAGGACGGCCAGTCCTCGGTCGTCGCGTACGACCCGTCCCATGACGGGGCGAGCACGGATCGGCTGGCGCTCGTCGCCGAGATGCGTACCGCGCTCAGTCTGGACGATCAGCTGCTCGTGGCGCTGCAACCGGCGATCGACCTGTCGACCGGGGCGGCCACCGGGGTCGAGGCGCTCGCCCGGTGGGAGCATCCGCGCCGCGGTCGCCTGCATCCCAAGGACTTCGTCCGGGCGGTCGAGGCCAGCGAACTGCTCGCCCCGTTCACTCGGTACATTGTGGACAAGGCGTTGACGGCGGCGGCGTTGTGGCGGGCCGAGGGCATCGACGTTCCGGTCTCGGTCAACCTGTCGGCTCGCAACCTGCTCGACGCCGAACTGCCGGCCGACATCGGCGTACTGCTGCACAAGCACCGTATTCCGGCCGCGCGACTCGTCCTCGAGATCACCGAGACGGTCGTCATGAGCGATCTCCGAGTGATCGACGAGGTGCTCAGCGATCTGCGGGAGATGGGCGTACAGCTGTCCGTGGACGACTTCGGCACCGGCTATTCGTCGCTGACGTTCCTCACCCGCATCGCCGTCGACGAGGTCAAGGTGGACCGCAGCTTCGTCCGGGCGATGGGCGACTCACCCCAGGCCGCGGCGATCGTGCGTACCACCGTCGATCTGGGCCGGCAGCTCGGCCTGCGCGTCGTCGCCGAAGGCGTCGAGACGCACGAGCAGCGCCGAGTCCTCGCCGAGCTGGGGTGCACGGCCGCGCAAGGCTTCCACTTCTTCCGGCCCATGCCCAGCGAGGAGATCACCGCCGCGCTGCGCAGCCTGCCCGATCCGCCGACCGGCGCTATCGCCCACGTGGGCTAGCCCCGAGGCGCGCCAGCAGGTCCGCGTGTTCCCTCCGCACAGCAGCGTGTACGCGAGAACCGAAGCTGATCCGGGCCACCCCGCAAGCGGCGAGGTCGCCGATTCCGGGGTTGCCGTCCAGATTGCCGAGGATGTTGACGGGCCCACCGGCCTCGTCGACGAAGGTACGCACCGTCGCCGGGTCGTCGAGCAGGATCGGGTAGACGCAGTCCGCTCCGGCCGCGAAGTATCGGCGAGCCCGGTCGACCGCGTCGGCCAGTGCGTTGTGCGTACCACTTGATCGGAAGAAGGCGTCGATGCGTGCGTTGACCACGAGATCGACCCGCGCGGACCGGGCTGCCTCGCGGACCGCGGCCAGGAAGTCGGCTTGGCGGCCGGGGTCGACGAGCGAGCCGGTCGCCGGATCGGAGTCCTCGAGATTGCAGCCTGCCGCGCCGGTAGCCGCGAGACGTTCGACCAGCTCAGCCGGGGCGAGCCGGAAGCCGCGCTCGAAATCCGCCGTCACCGGTACGCGCACTGCCCGCACGATCCGCGCGATGGCGTCGAGGATCTCACCGACGGGCGCGGTCTCCCCGTCCGCATGGCCGAGCGTCTCGGCGAGGGCGGCGCTGCTGGTCGCGACGGCGGGAAAGCCGGCCGCCTCCACCGCCTGAGCCGACGGCACGTCCCAGACGTTGGGCAGCACGAGCGGATCGCCCGGGCGATGAAGCGCGCGGAGCGTGGTGGCCGCCGTGACCAGGTCGGGCCTGGTGCCGGACCAGTCGCCGGCACCAGGAGCCCAGGAGGACGGGGGAGTCACGACAGCGGCCACGGGTGAGCGGTCGCGCCGAGCCGGTTCCAGGCGTTGATCACGGTGATCGCCCAGATGAGCTCGGCCAGCTCGACCTCGGTGAACTGTTCGGCGGCCCGAGCGAAGACCTCGTCGGTCACCGGGCCCTCGGTCAGCCGCGTCGCCGCCTCGGTCAGTTCGAGCGCGGCACGTTCCCGATCGGTGAAGAACGGGGTGTCGCGCCAGACCGTGATGGCGAACAGGCGGCGCGGGTCCTCGCCGCCTTTGACGGCGTCGGCGCTGTGCTGGTCGACGCAGTATTCGCAGCCGTTGAGCTGCGAGGCGCGCAACCGGACCAGCTCCAGCAGCGGAGCCTCCAGCTGGGTCTTGCGGACGGCGGCGTCGAGCGCGTTCATCGCCTTGTTCATGTGGGGGGCCAGGGTGTCGACTGCAAGACGAATGTTCATGTCGTTGACGGTACGGGCCGATTGGCTCTGCGCTAAGGTCCAATATCATGGCGATTGATTGGGCCAATTTCGGCGTCGACCTGCATCTGGAACTCGCTGCCTCTGCGGGTCGCCGGACGGCGTTGGAGGAGGCGCTCCGCGAGGCGATCCGGTCCGGCCGGCTCGCACCGGAGACCCGGCTGCCCGCGACGCGTACGCTCGCCGCCGAGTTGGGGCTCGCCCGGGGAACGGTGAGCGCCGCATACGACCAGTTGATCGCGGAGGGCTATCTGACGGCCCGCCAGGGTTCCTTCACGACCGTCGCCTCGCTGGCGGCCACCACATCGCCGGTTTCCGTGGAGCCCGCCTCGACCGGTACGCCGCGCTACGACCTGCGGCCGGGCAGCCCGGACGTCTCCACCTTCCCGGTCGCGGCCTGGATTCGGGCGGTACGCCGAGCGCTGTCCCGGGCGCCGTCGGCTGCCTTCGATTACGGCGATCCCCGGGGGAGCCTTGCGCTCCGCACCGTGCTCGCGGAGTACCTGGGCCGCGCGCGCGGCGTACTGGCCAGTCCGGATCGGATCGTGGTGACATCGGGTTACGTCCAGGCGCTGTCCCTGCTCGCCACCGTCTACAAGGGACGCACCTTCGGCCTGGAGGATCCCGGGCTGGACTTCCACCGCGAGGTCGTCCGGGCGGCCGGGACAGCCGTCGTCCCGGTCTCGGTCGACTCCCTCGGTGCGAGGCTGCCGATCCCTGGGGCCGATGCCGTCGTGCTGACCCCGGCACATCAGTACCCGATGGGCGTCACGCTGCACCCCGAGCGACGGCGTACGGCGGTGGAATGGGCGCGATCCGGCGATCGGCTGATCATCGAAGACGACTACGACGGCGAGTTCCGCTACGACCGGCAGCCCGTCGGCGCACTACAGGGCACCGCACCGGATCACGTCGTCTACATCGGAACTGCGGCGAAGACGCTGAGCCCGGCGCTGCGCCTGGCCTGGATGGTGCTTCCGGCATACCTCGTCGAGCCGGTGGTGCGGCTCAAACGGCTGACCGATCTGCATACCGAGATCGTCGGGCAGCTGGCCCTCGCCGACCTGATCAGCGAGCACGCGTACGACCGGCACATCCGCGCCGGGCGGCTGCGGTATCGGCGTCGCCGCGACGAACTCGTCGCCCGGCTTCCGGGGGCCGACCTCGGTGGTATCGCCGCCGGACTGCACGTCGTGCTGAGGCTGCCGGCCGGAGTCACCGAGCGGGAGGTCCTGGCTGCCGCCGCCGCGCGGGGACTTGCGATCGGTGCGCTCGGAACCCATTGGCACTCGCCGGGTGCGCATCCGCAAGGGCTTGTGCTCGGATACGGGACTCCTCGCGACGGGGTCTACTCCGCTGCGCTCGACACCCTCGCCCGGCTGTTGCGCGGGTTCTAACTTTCCCTTGCTTCCTGCAGATCACGGATATGCATGCTTCCCGCGCGCGAGAAGCATGCATATCCGTGATCTGGTGCCTACGAGGTCACGGCTTCCACTGCGGGTCGCGACCAAGGTGCCGCAGCAGCTGGGCGGTGGCGTCGTCGTTCTCCAGGCCCGCTAGGGCATCGGCGTACGCGAAGCCGCGCAGCGGGTCGGCGGTCGCGTGTGCGATCGGCAGTAGAGCCTGCGAAAGCTCCGGCGTCAGGGGCGACGCCTGCCCGGTGGCCACCGCGATGTCCCAGGCGTGGACCGCCGCATCCAAAGCGGCCGCTGCGACGACTTCCTCGGCCGACATCGGCGGGAGCGGAAGCGGCTTGGGCACATCCTGCGTACCGGTCTCCACCGCGGCGAACGCCGCCGCCGAGGCCGCCAGCGCCTGCTCGGTGAAGGTGGCGGGGTCCTCGTCGAGCTGCCCCGACGGTGCGAACGGGTTGTACGCCGGGCCGGTGCCGACCCCCAGAGTTCCGGCGTAGCCGAGCTGGTCACCGGCGGCGTGCTGGAGGACCTGGGTGACCGTCCACTGGTCGCACGGGGTGGGCAGGTCCCAGCCGTCCGGGCCGACCCCGGCGATCGCGGTACGCAGAGCCCGGTGAGCGTCGTCGAGCAGAATCCAGGTGGTCATCAGAGCCTCCGTCGGCGTCCAAGTATCTGTGGAGCGGAACGTTCCATTCCACTATAGCTCCAGCACGACCTTCCCCGCAACCTTCCGCGCCTCCAACGATCGCATCGCCTCTGCGGCGTCACCGAGCACGGACGATCGCCTTCATCACTCCTCCTCGGAGCCGTCGGGGTAGTGGAAGACCGAGTCGAGCGGCATCCCGAAGATCCGCGCGATCTGAAAGGCCATCTCGAGCGACGGCGAATACCGCCCCTGCTCGATGGCGATGACGGTCTGCCGGGTCACGCCGATCCGGTCGGCCAGCTCGGCCTGCGTCATCTCGCCCTGCGCGAACCGCAGCGCGCGAATCGAATTGGTCACCCTGGTCGGTTTCACCATGTCTGGAAGGCCTTGTGGTACGCGATGATCCGGGCCGCGGAGCCGACCGTCGCGGACAGGAAGAACCCCAGATAGATGATGTTGGCGATCCAGAAGTAGTCGGCCTCGATCAGTGCCAGCAGCATCCCGGCGACGCCGCCGAGCACGACGAACGACTGACCGATCCGATCGCCGAGCCGGCCGATCTCGCGATCGCGCTCGTCGACGGTGCTCCGCGTACGCGGTGACAGGATCCCGGCCACGATGGACACCACGATCGTCGAGACGATGGCCGCCCCGATCGTGGTGACCATCAGCCACGCGTACGGGACGTCGGTCAGCCACGAATCGCGTGCGCGGCCCAGGACGACGGCCACATAGATGGCGTACGCGACCGCACTGACGACGCCCATGATCCAGGCGCGTTTCTCTTCGTATGGCATGACATCAATGTAAAGCTATCTTGACACCGTGTCAAGAATTCTTTACATGCGCTATCCCAGTTGGTCGCGGCGGCGCGTCAGGTACGCGACCTCGGCGGAGTTTCCGGCCAGCTCGATGGCCTTGTCGTACGCGGCCCGGGATTCGTCGCTGCGGCCGAGGCGGCGCAGCAGGTCGGCCCGGGCGGCGTGGTACGCGTGGTAGCCGTCCAGTCGGTCGGCCAGCCGATGGGTCTCGGCCAACGCCACTTCGGGCCCGTCGAGCTCGGCGACGGCGACTGCTCGGTTGAGCGCGACGATCGGGGAGGTGTCGAGGCGTACCAGATGGTCGTAAAGGGCGACGATCTGCGACCAGTCGGTGTCGCGCACGTCGCGGGCGGAGGTATGCACGGCGCCGATCGCCGCGAGGACCTGGTAACGCCCGGGGGCCACGCGGGCGGCCAGCCGCTCGCGTACCAGTTGATGTCCTTCCGCGATCAAGGTCTGGTCCCAGGAGCCGCGATCTTGCTCGGCGAGGGTGACCAGTTCGCCGCTCGCCGAGACGCGCGCGGCGCGACGGGCCTCCGTGAGCAGCATGAGCGCCAAGAGGCCGGCCACCTCGCCGTCTTGCGGGAGTAGCGCGCGGATCAGGCGCGTGAGCCGGATCGCCTCGGCGGTCAGGTCGTGGCGCACGGGGTCGGCGCTCGGGCCGGTCGCGAGGTAGCCCTCATTGAACACCAGGAACAAGACGGCGAGCACACCGGAGACGCGGCCGGGAAGGTCCTCTGTAGACGGCACTCGATACGGAATGCCGGCGGCCTTGATCTTGACTTTGGCCCGGGTGATCCGCCGCTCCATGGCGGTCTCCTGCACGAAGAAGGCGCGGGCGATCTCGGCGACGGTCAGGCCGCCGAGCATCCGGAGAGTCAAGGCGACGCGAGCCTCCAAGGCGAGCGCCGGATGACAACAGGTGAAGATCAACCGGAGCCGGTCGTCGTCGATCGCACCGAGAGGCTCGGGCGGACTGTCGTCGTGCAGCATCTGAGCCTCCTTCTGCTTGTCGTCGCGCTTGTTCTCGCGACGAATCCGGTCAATTGCCTTACGGTGGGCGGTCGTCGTCAGCCAAGCGCCCGGGTTCGGCGGTACGCCGTCCACCGGCCACCGCTCCACGGCGGTCGCGTACGCCTCGGCTGCGGCTTCCTCGGCGATGTCGAGATCGCCGAATCGCCGGGCCAGAGCGGCGACCACCCGAGCCCACTCGTCGCGATGGGCTCGGGCGACCGCCTCCCGGACGTTGGTCACGTTCACGCGCTGGGGGAGGGATCGAGGTCGACGCCGGCGAACGGCCGTACCTCCACCTTGCGATTGCACGCCTTGGAGCCGTCCGCGGCGAGTTTGAGGGCCACGTCGAGGTCGGCGGCTTCGATGATCCAGAAGCCGGCGAGGTACTCCTTAGTCTCGACGTATGGACCATCGGTGACCAGCGGATCCCCGCCGCGGTTGTCGATGACGGTCGCGGTGCTCGGCCCGGCCAAGCCACCGGCGAAGACCCAATGGCCCTCGGTCTTGAGCCGGTCGTTGAACACGTCGATGGCGGCCATCTCGTCCTCCGTGGCGAGGTCGAGACGGTCGTGCACGACGGAAACCAGGTAATGCATGTCAGCTCATCTCGGGTAGAAACTGGATCAGTCGGCGGCGTACTGGGGTTTCCCAGCGGCTCGATAGGTCTGGAGAACGACGCCCTGGGGAAACACGCGCGACTGGACCAGGTCGAGCGCGAGGTCCGGTCCATTGCCGGGAAACAGCCGCGCGCCCTGGCCGACGATGACCGGGAAGACGAGAAGGTTCAGCTCGTCGATCAGGTCGTTCGCCAGCAGCCACTGGACCAGCGTCCCGCTGCCGTGCACCTGAAGCTCGCCGCCCGGCTTCGCCTTCAGCTCGCGTACGGCTTCGGCGAGATCGCCGGACAAGACCGTCGTGTCCGCCCAGCCCGCCTCGGTCATCGTGGTCGACGCGACGTACTTGGGCCGGGTGTTCATGGAATCGGCGATCGGTCCGCTGCCCAGTTCCTGGACACCCCAATAACCCGCGAACAGATCATAGGTACGCCGTCCGAACAGGAACGCGTCGGCGCGAGCGAACACCTCCCCGACGTAGGCCGCCGATTCGGGATGGAAGTAGGGCCGGGCCCAACCGCCTCGCTCGAACCCGCCGCTGCGGTTCTCGTTCCGCCCGCCGTTGCCCTGCACCACTCCGTCGACAGTAATCTGCGTCAGGGTTGTCAGCTTCATGATCGTGGCTTCCTTCTGCTGCCGGGCGCTCCTCGCGAGCGGCCTCTCAGCAGTACCACGAACGCGTACGCCCCGATCCGACACGACTCTGCAGAATTTTCTAGGCCGGTTCGTAGAGCTGATGGAGATCGACGAGCAGTATGCGCCGATCCTTGGCTGCTGCGGCGATGAGTTCGGGAGTGAATCCTGCGCCTCCGTAGCAGGCCAGGACGGTGTCGTCAGTGGCATAACCCTTGAGCGTCAGCAACTCCCGGGCCCGCGCCAGGCGATCGAGGTGATGAGTGCCCATCACTTCGCCCCACTTCGCCTCGCCGAGGGACAGGACTCGTCGTGAGCCATGTGAGTCTTGCGCGGCGAGGACAGCCACATCGATCTCGATCTGCGTCCGGTTCGCCGGATCGTTGACGACGCCGGATCCCACCTCGGAGGCGAAGCCCTTGAAGAGATCGGCTCCGTTTTCGAGCGCGTACTCGCGACAGAGCCCTTCGAAATGCGGGCCGACCACCTGCGTGAGGAACGTCTGGCGTACCGAGGCCCACACCGCTTCGGCCCGATGGATTTCCAGCTCGGACCAGCGCTTGCGCATGATCGCCTCGTAGAACGTGATCAGCGGTTCGACGATGCGATAGTGCGAGCGCCCGGGACGGAACAGGTCGGGCTCGCGGCGGATCAGCGCACAATCCTCGAGGACGTTGAGCGGGTGAGATATCTGATCTGACTTGCGGCCGATGTAGTTTGCGATGCCGCCGTTGGTGGTGTTGCCCGTGGCGATCGCGGCCAACACCGAGTGGTAGAGCGCCGGATCGCGGATGTCCGCCTCTTCCGCCAGGAGGTAACGAGCCTCCCGGAAGAGCGGAGTCTGCGGATTCAGCACCGTCCGTACGACCCAGGCGTCGAAATCGCCGAGGTCGGCCGGCGCGTCTCCCTGAGTGAACTCGTAGCGGTACGCAGGAGTTCCACCTAGGACGGAGTGGACGAGGACGGCTAGTCGTGGATCGGCGAGGCCCCAGAACTCGGCTGCGTCACGGTAGCGGAACGGCTGGACGACGAGTTCGAGGCCGGCTCGACCGCGCAGCGGCGATTGGCCGGACAGGAGACCCCCCATGACCGACATCGCCGATCCGCACAGCACCAGGCGTACGGAGCTTTCCTGTCCGCTGCCACCGGGGCCGAGCTCCCGCTGAATGATGGACGGCAGGGACGGTGACACCCGGGTCATGAACGGGAACTCGTCGATGACGAGCAGCGTCGACCGCTCCCGAACAGCCTGGAACATCTGCTTTATCGCGCTGTTCCAGTCATGGGGCGCTGGATCCCACGGCTCGCGCGTGAACTTGACGAACGCGTCGGCGAAAAGACGAAGCGACTCGGCCTCGGCGGCCTCGGTCGCGGCAAAGTACATCCCGCCGGTCGCTTCGGTGAGCGCCTGCAGGAGAAAGCTCTTGCCCTGCCGTCGGCGGCCGCTGACGACGCCCAGCGTCGCACCGGGGCGGGCCAGCGGTTTGGTGGCGAAGGCCGTCAACCCTTCCCACTCGCGACTTCGATCGAAGACGCGCGCCGGCTTGTCCATTTTCATCCCCTTACGACGGGCAACACAGTGACTTGAGACACGGAACTATACTTCCCGGAAGTATAGTTCCGTCTTGCCGCGTGGTGGGACACATGGCTGGTCAGGCGTCCAACGGCTGGCCTCGATACCCATTTCATGCAGCGCTCAGTACCTATTTCATGCGGACGGTTGCCACCCCCGACCAGGTCAACTCCCAGAATTGCCAGGCTGCGTTCCTGAGACTGCCAGGCGGGGGTGAGGAGACCTGAGCCGAGTCTGTGGGAGAGTCTGAGAGTGAATCGGCTCGGCAGCTCGACCTCGCCCTACCTCCGTCAGCACGCGGCCAATCCGGTGGACTGGTGGCCTTGGTCTGATGCGGCGCTCGCCGAGGCCCGCGAGCGTGACGTTCCGGTGCTCATCTCGGTCGGGTACGCGGCCTGCCACTGGTGTCATGTGATGGCGCACGAGTCGTTCGAGGACCCGGTGATCGGGGCGAAGATCAACGCGAACTTCGTGGCGATCAAGGTGGACCGCGAGGAGCACCCGGACGTGGACGCCGTGTACATGGCTGCCACGCAGGCGATGACGGGACAGGGTGGCTGGCCGATGACGGTCTTCGCCACTCCCGACGGCGAGCCTTTCCTGTGCGGGACGTACTTCCCGCGGGCGAACTTCGACCGGCTGCTCGACGCGGTGGGCGAGGCTTGGCGGGATCAGCGCGAGGCGGTGCTGCGGCAGGGTGCGGCGGTGGTCGAGGCGATCACTCCGACGGCTTTGAAGGGCGCTCAGCCGATCACTTCGGAGCTGCTCGGGCAGGCCGCGCAACGGCTGGTCGCCGCGCACGACGTGACCTATGGCGGCTTCGGGGAGGGCGGCCCGAAGTTCCCGCCGCACCTGGCGATGATCTTCCTCTTGCGGCACTTCCAGCGTACGAAGGATCAAGAAGTGCTGGAGGTCGTGCAGCACACCGCCGAGGCGATGGCTCGGGGTGGCCTCTACGACCAGGTCGGCGGCGGGTTCCATCGGTACGCAGTGGACGGCCACTGGGTGGTGCCGCACTTCGAGAAGATGCTGTACGACAACGCGCTGCTGCTGCGGGCGTACGCCGATCTGTGGCGGCTGACCGGGGACGAGCTGGCCGGACGGGTCGCCCGGGAGACGTATGAGTGCCTCGTCCGGGACTTCGCCACGCCGGAGGGCGGATTCCGGTCGGCGTACGACGCGGACACCGAAGGTGTCGAGGGCCTGACCTATGTGTGGACTCCGGCGCAGCTCGTCGAGGTGCTCGGCGAAGAGGACGGCCGGTTCGCCGCCGACGTCTTCGGGGTGACCGCTGCGGGCAACTTCGAGCACGGTACGACCGTTCTCACGCTGGCTCGCGACATCGACGCGGCCGACCCTGAGGTGCGGGATCGGTGGCTGCGGGTCAAGGCCAAGCTGTTCGCGGCGCGTCGGGATCGGCCGCAGCCTGCGATCGACGGCAAGGTCGTGGCAGCTTGGAACGCGCTGACGATCACGGCGTTGGGGGAGTACGCCCGGGTGGCCGAGGCGATGGGCGAAGATCCCGGCGAGGCGGCGGAACAGGCTGAACGTGCGGCGACGTTGCTGGCCGAACTGCACCTCGTGGACGGCAAGCTGCGAAGGGTGTCGCTCGACGGTGTCGTAGGCGAGCCGGTCGGCGTACTCGAAGACTATGGCTGCGTGGCCGAGGCGTTCAGTCTCGTTCATCAGCTCACCGGCGAGGCGGTCTGGCTCGACCGGGCCGGTGCGTTGATCGACACCGCGTTGACGAAGTTCGTTCAGGACGGCCGGGTGTTCGACACGGCGTCCGACTCGCAGCGCCTGGTCACCCGACCGGCGGACCCCACTGACAACGCCACGCCGAGTGGGGCGTCCGCGCTGGCCGGCGCGCTGTCGGTGTACCACGCGCTGACCGGCGAGCCGGCTTTCCGGGAGCGGGCCGAAGACATCCTCGGTCAGGTGGCCGACGTCATCGCCCGGCATCCCCGGTTCGCCGGCTACTCGGCAGCGGCGGCGGAAGCCCTGCTCAGCGGCCCGGTCGAGATCGCGATCGCCACGCCCGATCGGGATCAGGCCGCCGATCTCGTCCACACCGCGGTCAAGAACGCGCCCGGGGGAGCGGTGCTCGTCGTCGGCGAACCCGACCGGCCCGGGGTTCCGTTGCTGGCCGGGCGTCCCCTGATCGAGGGCCGGCCAGCGGCCTACGTGTGCCGGGGTTTCGTGTGCGATCGCCCGGTCACCGACGCTGTCGGTTTGTCGACAGTGCTCACCGCATAGGGGTCACTTATCCAGCTATGTCGGAATAGCCGGATAGCATCGGCGCATGGCCGGCCTAGCCGCACTGATCTCCCGCCCACCGAGCGCGGCCGACGCAGTCGCCGACGCGCTCGCCGCTCGCGGCTCCGACGTCGCCCGTCATCGCGCCGGCTCGGCGACCCTGATCGTCCGGGCCGCCCTGCCCATCGTCCATGAACTGGACGGATGCGTGGCGGTCGTCGACGGCGTCGCCGAACTCAGCACGCTGCTTTCGGCGTATCGCCAGAAAGGTCCGAGCGGGCTGCTCGGCGGTCCGGACGCCTACGCGCTGATCTTGCGCGACACGAAGCGCCACGGCCTCGTGCTGGCCCGGAACGGTGACGGACCGCCGCTTTACTACGCGCAGAGCGTGACTGGCATGCTCGTGGCCTCGGAGCCCGAGGCCTTGCTCGCGGCCGGCGTGCCCGCGGACCCGGACCCGCAGGTGGTGGCCGCGTTTCTCGAGACCGGCGCGTGCGACGCGAGCGATCGGACCTTCTACGCGGCCATCCGCCGCGTGCTGCCGGGTCAAGCCCTCGCGCTGGACATCGAGGTCACCGACCACACGCCCGCGGCGATGCGTCGACAGCGGTCAATCTCCGCGCGGATGGCGCTGCGGTGGGCGGTCGTTCCGGGTCGCTTAGGGGTACGCCTGACGCCGGGACCGGTTTCGGCGGCCATTTACGGGGCGATTGCGGCCTCGGGAGCCGCCGTGGTGAGTGAGATTCCGACGGCGCTCGACCTCACGGAATACCTGGCCGATGTCGGCGAACCGTTGCCTGACCTGGAGAGTTACCTGATCTGGGCGACCGCGCGGACGGTCGCGGGCGAGATCGACACGCTGCTCGACGCGGCACCGCCCGGGACTCACCTCGCCCGGCTGGCCGACCGGGTGAGCAGCCGATACGGCGTCGAGCTGCGGTTTCCGCAGTGCGACGCAGCGGCCGGCGCCGACTGGGCGGAACTCGCCGCGCCGACCCCGCCCGTCCGGCCGCTGCCGTCGACGGCGGACGTGCTGCGACGGATCGGGCCCGAGCTGGCGGCCTCTGTGTTGCACAGCTTGCCGAGTCCGGCGGCGGTTTCGCAGCTCGGGGCGCTGCTGGCCGGAGATCCATCAGCGGCGGAGGCCTTGTTCCGGCGGCACGTGCTGGCGTACTGGCTGGCTCGGCATGCTCCGGCGACCCAGGCCGCGCCGCCGCCGGACGACGTCGTGGCGGGCGGCCGGACTTGGCGGCGTACGCCGGTCGAAACCGACCTCCTTCAACCCGGTGATCCGCTGCCCGAGAAGCTCGCCTGGTATGTCGCCGAAGCCGCCGCCGGCAGCACCGAACCCTGGTACGTCCTGGTGTCGGCGAAGGCGGTCGCGGTCACCCAGAGCCGGGTGCGGCCGGTCTGGGAGATCACGCCCGGATTCGCCGCCCGCTGCGTGTCGGCGCTGACCGGCGAGCCGCCGTGGGTCGCGCAGTCCGTGATCGCGTACGGGTCGGGCAGCCGCGCGATCATGGCCGGGATCTGCGGTCGACTTCGCCTGCGCGGTTTGGCCGACCGCTTCGTCACGCCTGCCATGCGGGCGGTGCGGCCGCCCCGGGATGCGGCAGTCGGCGTCGCCCGGATCGGTGTCGCGGGCCCGCCCCGAGGTGGCGACGCGGTGGCCCAGGAGGTGCTCGACACCCTCGCCAAAGTCCTCACCGACACCGAGTACGCCCAGCTCGCCGGGTGCGCCGTCGTCGGGCCGACCGGACTGTGGGGGTGGGCCGGACCGGGCTCGCCCTCGCCGTCCTCTGAGCTTGTCGGCGCGCTCGGCTCCGGCGATCCCTTCGGGGATCGGCGTACGCCGGTCGTGCTCGCTCTCGCTCAGCCCTTGCGGGCTGCGCGTACGCCCGCTCGCAAGGCTTCGCGGCGCTCTCGCCGCTGACTCTTTTCGCGCTGTCGTTTGGGCGCTGGATCAGGGTTCGCGGTCGAATCTCGCACCAAGATTCGACCCGGAACCCTGATCTGGCGCCAGCCGGAGCGAGCGCCGTTCGGGCAGGTCGGTAGGCTTGCCCCCGATGGACACCCGGACTGGACTGCCGGTGGTCGGCATGATCGGCGGCGGACAGCTCGCCCGCATGACCCACCAGTCGGCGATCGCCCTCGGCCAGTCGTTGCGCGTACTGGCCACCTCACCCGACGACGGAGCCGCGCTCGTGGCGGCCGACGTGCAGATCGGCTCACACCTCGACCTCGCGGCGCTGCGGGACTTCGCCAAGGGCTGTGACGTGGTCACGTTCGACCACGAGCACGTCCCGGGCGAGCACATCCGCGCCCTCGCCGACGACGGGGTGGCCGTCTACCCCTCGGCTGACGCGTTGCAGTACGCCCAGAACAAGCGCCTGATGCGGGAACGGCTGACCGAGCTCGGCGCGCCGATGCCCCGCTGGCGCCCGGTACGCCGCATCGACGACGTCCGAGAGTTCGGCGACGAGGTCGGCTGGCCGATCATCGGCAAGGCCGCCACCGGCGGTTACGACGGCAAGGGCGTCTGGGTTCTGCGTACCTGGGAAGCGGCGGTCGAACTGCTGGAGCAGGGCGTCGATCTCATCGTCGAGGAGAAGGTCGCCCTGGACCGGGAACTCGCCGTCCAGGTCGCCCGATCGCCGTTCGGGCAGGTGGCGGCGTACCCGGTGGTCGAGACCGTGCAGCAGGACGGGATCTGCGTCGAGGTCCTCGCACCCGCGCCGAACCTCAGCGCCGAGCAGGCCGCCGAGATCCAGCAACTCGGCATCCGGATCGCGACCGAGCTGGACGTGGTCGGCGTACTGGCCGTCGAGCTGTTCGTCGACGCCGACGGCCGGTTCAGCGTCAACGAGCTGGCGATGCGTCCGCACAACTCCGGGCACTGGACTATCGAAGGTGCCCGCACCAGTCAGTTCGAGCAGCATCTGCGGGCCGTCCTCGACTACCCGATGGGCGACACCTCACCGGCCGCGCCGGTGGTCGTGATGGCGAACGTGCTCGGTGGCCCCGACGGCGGTATGCCGATCGACGAGCGTCTGCATCACCTGTTCGCCGCCGAGCCCGGAGTCAAGGTGCACCTCTACGGCAAGCAGGTTCGGCCGGGCCGCAAGATCGGACACGTGACCGCGCTCGGCGACGATCTCGCGCAGACTCGCGCCCGTGCGGCGCGGGCGGCCCATTGGCTGACCTACGGGGAGGAACCGCAGTGAGTGTGCAGGTCGGGATCATCATGGGCAGCGACTCGGACTGGCCGACGATGCAGCCCGCCGCCGAGGCGCTCGCCGAGTTCGACGTGACCTACGAGGCGCACGTCGTCTCGGCCCACCGCACCCCGGTCAAGATGATCGAGTACGGGCAGGCCGCGGCCGGACGCGGTATCCAGGTGATCATCGCGGGCGCCGGTGGCGCCGCTCATCTGCCCGGCATGGTCGCCTCGGTCACGCCGTTGCCGGTGATCGGCGTACCGGTGCCGTTGAAGTATCTGGACGGGATGGACTCGCTGATGTCCATCGTCCAGATGCCGGCCGGCATTCCGGTCGCCACGGTCTCCATCGCGGGCGGCCGCAACGCCGGCCTGCTCGCCGTACGCATTCTCGCCGCGAGCGATCCCGCTCTCCAGCGCCGCGTCGAGGCGTACCAGCAAGGTTTGATCGAGCTCGTCGAACAGAAGGACGCGGCGCTGCAAGAGCGGCTGCCGAGCTAATCCATGTGCGGAGCCCGGTGTTGCGCGATGGCCTGACGCCGGGCGAGCCGGTGTTCACGCCGGATGATCGCCTCCTGGAAACGACGCCGGTCGGTGTCGCTCTCGGGCAGGACGGGCGGCACGGAACGGGGCTTGCCGTCGCCGTCGACCCCTACGAAGACCAGGTACGCCGTCGCGACGCGTTCCGGCGTCCGCCCGGCCTCGTTCCAGCGTTCGGCGAGGACCGTCACACCGATCTCCAACGACGTGGTGCCCGTCCAGTTGACCTGCGCCTTCGCATGGATGAGATCGCCCACGCGGACCGGGACCAGCAGCTCGATCTCGTCGATGGCGACGGTGACCGCGTTGAACCCGCAATGGCGGGCGGCGGCCGCCCCGGCGGCATCGTCGACGAACTTCATGATGACGCCACCGTGGACGGTGCCGTAGAGGTTCACGTCGAGGGCGGTCATGATGCGGCTCAGCGTGATCTGGGAGTACGCGGTCGGCCGGCCGGAGGCGATGTCGTTCACGCTGCTCAGGCTAGAGCCTGAGGAATCGCTGGGTTGCGGGGCGGCCGGAAATCTATAGGGTGCCTCACATGCGTCATTTATGGAGTCTGATTGCCGGAGTAGTCATCGCTCCGCTCGTGTGGGCGGTCGTGGCCTTCGGCCAGACGGTCATGGGCGAGGTTTACACAGCGGGTGCGCCCACGGGTTACTCGTCGAAGGTGCTGCTCGGGGCAGGTCTTCTGGTGGGTGCGGGTCTCATCGCCGGCCTCATCGCGTCACTCCGGGTCTCCCCGGTGGGGCCCCTGCTCGTCGCCCTGCTGTACCTGGGCAGCTCCGCGCTGCTGATCTTTGCGCCGAAGACCGGCGCGGACGTCTTCGACCGGGTCCAGAAGGACGTCCTCGGTCACGACGTCATGACGATCACTCCGCTGAAGTCGGGCGTCATCCCCGTGCTCGGCGGCGTACTGCTGATCGCCGTGTTCAGCGCCAGCCGTTGGCGTGTGTGGCCGGGCACCGTGGCGGCCGACTCGGCCACCACCACGACTTCGATCGACTGGACTGCGACTCCGGTTCCGGCGGCCTCGGAATCCACCACCACGACCGAGCCGACGACCTCGTTCACCCCCGTGAGCCCGGCTGGTACTGGGACGGAGACTTCCTCTTCCTCGCCCTGGGGGCCGACGCCTGGGCGCTGAGCGCTCGCTCTGCGCTTCCGGGTCGCTGGCTTTCCGCTTCGCGGTCGCCTCCGGGTCGCTGGCTTTCCGCTTCGCGTTATCCGGGATAACGCGGTCTTGATTTCGTTTGAGGCCGCGTTATCCCGGATAACGCGCCGCCTGAGGCAGCGCCCGCGCCGCCTGAGGCAGCGCCCTGCTGCCGAAGACGGGCGAAGTCACGCCCCGAAGTCGTCGATCTCGGCGGCGAGGTGGGGCCGCCGCCCGGCGAGCAGCAGCGTGCCGACCATCCCGACAACCGCGTACGCAGCCAGCACCAGCAGTGGCGCGAGCAGCTTCGAGTTGCCGAAGTACACGACGGAGCGAAACGCCGAGAGTCCGGCTCCCGGGGGCAGCCAGGGGCCGATGGCCCGCCAGAAGCCCGGCAGCAGCGGCCAGGCGTACGCACCGCCGGCGCTCGGGTTGCCGAGGATCACGAACAGCAGCACCGCCAGTCCGATGCCGACGATGCCGGACACGACCTGCAACGCCATGGTCGCCGCGCCCACGCCGAAGACGAGCAGCGCGCCGATGGCGGCCAGTCCGACGTAGTGGTGCGGCATACCGCCGACGATGGCGTAGCTGATCCACGCGCCGACGATGCCCGACACGACGGCGTACGCTGCGAGCGCGCCGAGCCGGACGACCGCGCGTTGCCGGGTCGCAGGCCGTGCGCCGAGGCTGACGCTGAGCGCGGAGGCGACGAGGTAGCCGCCGACGGTCCAGCCGACCACGAGATAGAACCCCGACAGCCCCCGGGGATCGCCGCTGGGCAGGGGTTTCACGTCGGTGACGGTGAACTTCCGGCCGGTCTGCCCGGAGATCTGCTGGAAGATCTCCTCCAACGTGGTGGTGACGGCGACGCCAGCCGCCGAGGCGACGATCAGCTCATCTTTCTCCGGACCGACCACATAGGCCCCGTACGCGTCCTGGTCGTCGATCTCCTGCACGGCCGCCGCCCGGTCCGCCACCACGGTCGCCTTGAGCGGGTCGCCGGGCAGGCCGTTGAGCTGCTGTGCGACCTGCTCGTTCGTGGTGGTCACGGCGACTTCGTGCGGCTTCGGCTCGTGGAACGCGGCCAGGTAGCTCGCGATGAAACCGGCCTGCAGCAGGAGGACTCCGATGACCAGCGCCACCGATCGGGTCGACACGCCGCGGTCGGCCAGCCAGCGTACCCAGCGCCAACGTGGCCACGACTCGCGTTCATGCCGTCCCGTCACGGCTTCGAGCGTACTGTCCTAAATGCCGGAATAGTTAGGAACGGCGCAGCACGACGCCGAACTCGTTTCCCTCGGGATCGGCGTAGACACCTGGGCTGACCTGCGTGGCTCCCGCCGCCTCCAGCTCCGCGAACGACGGAACGGAGATCTCCCAGCGCACCCGACTGGGCACCGTCTTCGATTCCGGAACGGGATTGAAGTCCAACGTCAGAATCGGCATGTCCGGCACCTGCTCCACTGTGTACCCGAAGTCCGTCTGCTTGGCCGGGGCGCCGTACAGCCCCGCCCACCATGAGCCGGCCTTCGCAGGGTCGGCGCAATCCACGACGAGCCCGTGCAGCCGATCCTCCGGCAGCTCCTCACGAAGGAAGGCGCAGAACTCGTTGCCTTCGGGGTCGGCCATGACCGTCCACGTCCGGCCGTCGCCCTTCGGCAGCACGACCGTCGCGCCCAGCACCTCCAACCCGGCGATGCTCAGGGCATACACGTCGAGGTGGACACGGTTCTTCACCGTCTTCGGCTCCGGCGTACGCGTCAGCCAGATCGTGTGCCGCGGAGTGGGTCCGAAGACGCCTCCGGAGTCGGCGTCGTACGCCTTCCAGGTGCGGCCGAGCACGTCACCCCAGAACGCCCCGATCCGTTCGGGATCCCGGCATTCCATGGTGACCTTCTTGAAGCGGGCGATCGCCATGCGAACACCCTATGTGTCAGAACGCCGTTCGATGAGGTCGGCCAGCCCGGCGAGGACCCGGCGCAAGCCGAAGGCGTACGCGTGCTCGGGGTCGTAGGCGCTGCCGTGGGCCGCCCCGGCCGCAGCACCGACCCGGGACGCCACCGGGAACCGCTCGGCGTCGAACATCTTCGCCAGCAACGGCTGGTTGGCCGCCCACCACTGCTCGTCGTTCAGCGCCGACTCCTGCTGCGCCGTGCGTACATCGGCGGCGGCACGCGCGCAGGTCTGCACGAAGCCGAGCACGAAGGTCAGCGCCGCGTCGAGGTCGACGTCGTCCAGCCCGACCCCGTCGAGGGCCTGCAATTCGTAGTCGTACTTCGCGATCGCGCCCGGGCCGAGCGTCGGCCGGTTCGTGGACACCGCCGCCAGCCAGGGATGCCGCTCGAACAACGCCCGGTTGTCGTCGGCCACCGCCGTCACCCGGTCCCGCCAGTCCGGACCGGCCGGCTCGCGGCGCGGCATGCGTGCGTACACGGTGTCGAGCATCAAGTCGATCAGCTCGGCCTTGCCGGGCACATAGGTGTAGAGCGACATCGGCGCCACGTCGAGCGCTTGCGCGACGCGGCGCATCGAGACCACGCCGAGCCCTTCCGCATCGGCCAGCGCGAGGGCCGCGTCGACGATCTTGTCGACGCTCTGCGCGGGTCGCGGGCCTCGCTGCCCGATCGCGGGTTCGCGGGCCTCTCGCCACAACAACGTGAGAGTACGCACAGGGTCGCCTGCGCTGCTGCGATCGGTTGCCGCCACGGGGAATATCCTCTCACCCACAATTGTCGTACGCTGTACAACGTACGCCGTACAGATAAGGAGCCCCTCATGCGAGTAACCGCCGCAGCCATCTCCCTGAACGTCGCCGACGCCGCGACCTCGGCCAAGTTCGCCCAGGACCACTTCGGGTTCACCGAGGACATGGCGGCCGACGGCTTCGTCTCGCTGTCTCGCCCCGACACCGGGTTCAACCTGATCTTCCTGCGCACCGGTCTGGAGACTTTCCAGCCGCAGAGCATGAAGGGCGACGTCCACGGGGTGCTCGTGGCGCTCGTCGTGGACGACATCGACGCCGAGTACGCACGCCTGCAGGCCGAGGGCGTCGACATCGTGACCCCGCTGCAGACCGAGCCGTGGGGCGAGCGCTTCTTCCAGGTCGCCGACCCGAACGGAGTGATCATCCAGCTCGTCCAGTGGGCCTAGCGTTAGTTCCGAAAATTTCGGGATTCGGTGGCCGCCGTGGCGCTACGACATCACGGCGGCCCCCCTTGATTGCCACGGTCAGGTTTCATGTCGACTTCCGAAAGGTTTCCGGAAGTCGTTGACAATCCGAGAGGCTGCATCCCAGAATCGACCATCGACGAGCTTCAACGATTGTGGGGTATCGGGCCGCCCAGCCCGGCCCACGATCGCGTCGAATGTCCCGCAGCCCGAGTCCCCCGGGCTGCCCTCGTGAAAGGGATGTACGCAGTGAACGACACCCCCTCCCCTCGGGAGCTCCACGGACGAAGCCGGGTCAGGCTGTTCGCCGCGGTGGCCGGCGCGATCGCGCTCGCCGTCGCCTCGATGACGCTGGCCGGCGTCGCGCATGCCGAGGCCGACCGGACGGTCACCTCGAACACCACCGGTACGCACAACGGCTACTTCTTCTCGTACTGGAAGGACAGCGGCAACGTCACATTGCAGCTGGGCGCCGGCGGTAGCTACAGCGTCCAGTGGAGCAACATGAACAACATGGTGGTCGGCAAGGGCTGGAAGCCCGGCTCCAGCCACACCGTGAACTACTCGGGCACCTTCAGCCCGAACGGCAACGGCTATCTGGCGCTCTACGGCTGGACGACCAACCCACTCATCGAGTACTACATCGTCGAGAACTTCGGCAGCTACAACCCGAGTACGGGCGCCCAGCGGCTGGGTTCGGTCACCACCGACGGCAGCACCTACGACATCTACCGCACACAGCGGGTCAACCAGCCCTCCATCATCGGGACTGCGACGTTCTACCAGTACTGGAGCGTCCGGCAGTCGCACCGAAGCAGCGGCACCATCACCACCGCCAACCATTTCAACGCCTGGGCGAGCCTCGGCCTGAACCTCGGCAGCCACGACTACCAGATCATGGCGACCGAGGGGTACCAGAGCAGCGGCAGCTCCAGCATCACGGTCAGCGAGGGCAGCCCCACTTCGCCGAGCCCGACCACGAGCTCGCCGCGGCCGAGCACGTCGCCCACTGGTGGCGGCGGCGGCAGCAGTGCCTGCCGGGTGACGCAGGCGCCTAACGCCTGGAACAACGGCCTGACCGACAACATCACCATCACCAACACCGGGTCATCGGCGATCAACGGCTGGCAGCTGAAGTTCAACCTCGCCTCTGGGCAGAACATCACTTCCGGTTGGAACGCGACGTACTCGCCGACCAGCGGGGCAGTGACGGCGACGAACGTCAGCTACAACGATTCGATACCGCCGGGCGGGTCGACCACGATCGGCTTCCAGGCAACGCATACCGGTAACACGGCGAGTCCCAGCGGCTTCACGCTGAACGGCGCGGCCTGCAGCTGACGGTCTAACCCGTGATGCGCTCCCACTCCGCACGGGTGGGACCGTCGAACGCGGGCGCGGGGTCGGGGTTCCCGGCGAGCCACTCGTCGAGAACCGCCCGCGCCCGCGGTCACGCTCGCGCATGATCGAGTGAGTCGTGAACGTCGCAGG
>NZ_JABFVK010000055.1 GCF_013362815.1 Hamadaea sp.
GGCGCAACGCGGGGCCCACCAACGAGTGTGAAGCTGCGCAGGTCTCCCCAAGCGGGAAACCTGCGCAGCGTCACGGTGACGTCAGGAGCAGGCGACTCCGTTCAGCTTGTATCCACTGGGAGCAGGCGAGGACGGCCCGTTCGCCTGGAAGTTGAACGTGACCGAGCTGCCAGCTGCCAGGTTGGGCGCCCAGGTGGGGGCGGCCGCGGTCAGCGTCTGGCCGCTCGCGGTCACCGTGGCGTTCCACCCGTTCACCAGGCTGACGCCGCTGGGCAGCGTCAACGTGGCGACCCAGTTGTTCACCGTCGACGTTCCGGTGTTCTTGACGGTCACGCTGGCGTTGAAGCCCTGCGGCCACGAACTGTCCACCTTGTACGTCACCGAGCACGAGCCGGTCCCGGTGCCGCCCGAAGGAGACGCCGACGCGGACGCGGATGCGGAGGCGGAGGCGGAGGCGGAGGCGGAGGCCGAAGCGGACGCGGAGGTGGACGCCGACGGAGAGGAGGACGAACCGGAGCCGACGGGCGCGATCAGGTACGGCCCGACGATGTTCTGCTTCTGGGTGTTCACCGTGACCCAGTCGTCGGAGACGATGCCGCCGGTGTCCCCGGAGTTCGGGTTCCAGGCCCAGTACGTGAAGGAGATCCCGTTCACGCCGGTGCCCATGTAGGACATCAACTTCGTCAGCCACTGCACGTCCAGCGGGTTGGCGAGCGTACTGCCGAACTCGCCGACCAGCACCGGAGCGGTGTTGTTCTTGTAGAGGTAGCCCCAGAAGTGGTCCCACACGGCGGGCAGGTTCTCGGGGAACGAGGCGTCCTTGAACCACGGCTGCCGGTCGTACACCGAGATTCCGTAGTCGTGGGCCGAGTAGACCAGCCGATTCGCGGTGTTCAGCTGCACCGGGTACTGCGCCGCGCCGGCGAGGTTGCCACCCCACCAGTCGCAGGTCATCGGGTCGTCCGGAATGGAGTCCCAGACGTTCGGCGAACCACCGGACGGGCAGCTCACACCCTCGACGACGATGAGCCAGTTCGAGTTCACCGACAGGATCGCGTTGCCGATCCGTTGGGCGGCCAGCCGCCAGTCGCGAGCGGTGTCACCGCAGCCCCAGCACGCGCCGGTGCCACTCGGATCGGTGCCCTCGGCGTGCGGCTCGTTGAACAGGTCGCCACCTATGACGGTCGAGTTCCCGGCGTACCGCTGGGCCAGCATCTGCCAGTCGGCGATCATGCTCGCCTCGGACACGGTGCCGGTGTACCACAATGGCGTCTGACCAGCCGAACTCGGGCGGTGCCGATCGAGCAGGATACGCATGCCCTTCTGACCGGCGTACGCGATGACCTTGTCGAGGATCTGCAAGGGCGAGTTGCCCACCAGGTCTGGGTTCACGTAGTCATTGATGCCCGTGGCCGTGGCACCCGCCTTGAGCGCGTCGCCGGAGTACGGCACGCGGATGGTGTTGTAGCCCAGTTGGGCCATGTGGTCGATCTGCGACTTCCAGGTCTGGCTGGACCACAGGCCGTGGAAGGTCCGGTTGTCGGTCTCCATGCCGAACCAGTTGATGCCGGTGAGCCGGACCGTGGCCCCGGTGCTGTCGACGAGCTTGCTGCCGTTGGTGTGCAGGTAGCCGACGCCGGTGCCGGCGGCCTGCGCGGGACTGGCGGTGGTGAGCAGAGTGGCCACGACGAACGTGGCGGCGCTGACGGCGAGCGCGGACAAGGCCGCGCCCCAGCGTCTTCTGGGGGACATTCGTGCACTCCGTCCGTGGAGAATGGAGGGTTGGTCCGGCCTGGGCGGGCCGGTGGTGCCGTCATCGAATGTAATCGAAAAGCCGGCGACTGTCTGCGCCTCATCGCGTTATCCGGGATATCGCTCTCTCAACCGCGCGGAAGACGGCGATATCCCGGGATAACGTACGCACCTCGTTGATCACGAACCTGGGGGTCGCGACACGCCGACGAGCGGGACCCTAGGTTCATGATCAACGCGACAGGGCGACAGGGCGACCGGTCAACGCGACAGGACAGGGGTGAGGCGCGTCAGCCCACGTCGCGCCGCCGGAACCCGGCGAACCCGAGCGCACCCAGCGCGACAGACAGCAAGGAAAGCCAGATCAACGGGGTCCAGGTCATCGCACCACCGGGCAGGTGCGGCGTGTGGGTGAACGGCGACAGATCCAGCGCCCACTGGCTCAGCTGCAGTACCGCGCCGAGCTGCCCGAGCAGCAGGAACGCCGCCAGCAGCACCCATCCCGCGGCGACGAGCCGGGGTGCGAGGCCGAACAGCGCCAGCACGATCGCGACGGTCAGCCAGATCGCGGGCAGCGAGACCAGCGCCGCGCCGAGGATGCGCGGCAGCTGACCGCTGACGTCGCCCGAACTGCCACCATAGGACAGACCCCCGACAAGTCCCACGACCAGCATGCTCAGCACCGGGCCGCCCAGCGCGAACAACACATAACCGGCATTCCATCGCGTACGCCCGACCGCTGTCGCCAGGATCGGCTCCAGGCGCCCGGTCGTCTCCTCGGTCCGCGCGCGTACCGCCGCTTGGATGCCTTGCGCGGCAGCGGCGATCGCGGTGATCGAGATCAGCGTGACCATGAACAGGTCGCCGAGGGCGGTCGCGCCGCCGAGCCGCTGGAACATCTCCGCCAGCTCAGGACTGTCCTTCAGCGCGTCCGACGCGGTGGTCGCGGCCGAGCCGAGCACGCCGCTGATCACCGCGAACCCGATCAGCCAGCCGATCAGGCCGCCGCGCTGCAGCCGCCAGGCCAGGCCCAGGGGCGACGACAGGCTCCGCCCGGCGCGGGGTGGTCCGGGCCGTGGCGCGACCAGGCCTGCGTCGATGTCGCGGCTTCCCGCCAACTTGTACGCCCACAGCCCGAACGCCACGGCGATCAGCAGGAGCACTCCCCCGATCCACCAGCGTTCTCCGGCGTACGGGCGGATGCGCTGGGCGAACCCGATCGGCGAGATCCACGACAGGACGGAGTTCTCGTCGCCGTTGGCATCACCGGCCGCCCGGAGCAGAAACGATCCACCGAGGGCGGCGCCGACGATCCACCGCGCGGTGCGGGCGCTCTGCGTCAGCTGGGCGGCCAAGCCGGCGACCGCGCCGAAGAAGGCGCAGATCACGGCGTACTCGAGGCCGAAGGCCCAGGCTCCAGCGCCGGGAGCGGCGGATGCGAGGCCGAGAGCGGCGAGTACGCCGATGACGGCGCTCGTCCCGAAAGCGAGCAGCAGTGCCGCCACCAGTTGGGCGGGCCGGCCGACGACAGTCGCGCCGAGCAGTTCCCGCCGACCCTGCTCCTCTTCGTTGCGCGTATGCCGGATGACGGTCAACGAGACGGCCAGCGCGGCGATGATCACCAGAATGCCGGACCGCCAGGCCGACAACGAACCGAGGTTCGGGGCGAAGATGGGTCCGTAGAAGCCGGTGATCGACGGGGAGGCGATCATGGACTTGGCGAATTTGGCCAGCTCCACCGGGTCGGGGTAGAGCGCCTTGAAGCTGCCGGCCACGCTGGCCGGGAACAGGGCGAGCAGGATCGCCCAGAGCGGCAGGATGAACCGGTCCCGCCGCAGCGCGAGCCGCAGCAGTTGCCCGGTGCCGGCGAGCGCGGTCACGACTGCGCTCCTTCGCTCTGGTAGTGCCGCAGGAACAGCTCCTCCAGCGTCGGCGGCTGGCTCGTCAGCCCGCGTACGCCGAGCGAGGCCAGATGCCGCAGCGTCTCGTCCAGGACGGCGGTGTCGACCTGGAACTTGACCCGGCTGCCCTCCACCACGAAGTCGTGTACGCCCGGCATGGTGGCCAGCCCGTCGGGCGGCGACGCCAGGTCGGCCGAGATCGACGTACGCGTCAAGTGCCGCAGCTCGGCGAGGGTGCCCGTCTCGACGGTCTTCCCGGCGCGGATGATGCTCACCCGGTCGCAGAGCGCCTCCGCCTCGGCGAGGATGTGGCTCGACAGCAGCACGGTACGCCCGTTCTGCCGCTCGGCGTTGATGCAATCCTGGAAGACGGACTCCATCAGCGGGTCGAGCCCGGAGGTCGGCTCGTCGAGGATCAGCAGTTCGGCGTCGCTGGCGAGGGCGGCGACCAGCGCCACCTTCTGCCGGTTGCCCTTGGAGTAGGTGCGGCCCTTCTTGCGCGGGTCGAGTTCGAAGCGCTGGATGAGCTCGTCGCGCTTGCCCTTGTCGCCACCGCCGCGCAGCCGGGCGAGCAGGTCGATCACTTCGCCACCGGTCAGCGAGGGCCACAGGGTGACGTCGCCCGGGACGTATGCGAGCCGCTTGTGCAGCGTCACCGCGTCCTTCCACGGGTCGCCGCCGAACAGGGTCGCGCTGCCTCCGTCGGCTTTGAGGAGGCCGAGTAGCACCCGGATGGTGGTCGACTTGCCGGCGCCGTTGGGGCCGAGGAACCCGTGCACTTCACCCCGGCGGACGACCAGGTCGAGTCCGTCCAGTGCCTGCGTGGGCCCGAAGCTTTTGCGCAGGCCCGACGCCTCGATGATGTTTTCCATGATTCAGACGCTACACTTGCTTCACAAACTTGTGAAGCTTCAGGGCATGGCAAACTTCGAGCTGTGACGCAGGAGGCAGAGATGGCGCAGAAGCCGACGACGAAGGGGCCGCCAGAGCGGGACGAGGACGGCGTACGCCGCTTCGTCGAGCACACGGCGATGACCTTCGCCAACTACGGAATGCCACGGATGGCGGCCCGGGTGCTGATGCTCCTGATGGCGGCGGAGGAGTCCACGCTGACCGCCGCCGAGATCGCCGACGGGCTGGCGATCAGCCCCGCCGCCGTCTCCGGCTCGGTTCGCTATCTCCAGCAACTGGGACTGGTCGTGAAGGAGCCGGTGCCAGGCTCTCGCCGGGACGTCTACCGGCTGCCGGACGACGCCTGGTATCAGGGCGCGATGGTCAAAGGCGGCATCTTCGCCGTCGTCGGCAAGCTGGCGGCCGAAGGAGTCGAGGCCGCCGGCGGACGGGGAACCGTCGCCGGCGGCCGGATCGCCGAGATGGCGGACTTCTATGCGTTCATCCAGGACGAGATGGCGGGCCTCATGGAACGCTGGGAAGCCCGCCGGGCGGATGAGCGCTAGGGTCTGTCTCCCGGATCGTTCGCGGCCGTTGGCGGGCCCAGACGGACGATCGGCGTCGCTTGAGTCTTCGCCGAAATACCACGAGTATTCCGACGAAGATCAAGCTAGCCGAGTCGCCGCCTGGACCTCGCCACCGACTCGCGAGATCCGAGAGACAGACCCTAGTTGATCGTGAAGCGGCCGATGCCCGGCGCGCTCTCGTGCCAGACCCGGTCCAGTGCGGTCACGACATACGTGTACGCCGTACCGGCGACCGCCGTCGTGTCGAGATAGGACGTTCCGCGTACGGTGCCGACGAGCAGGGCCGCGTCGGCCAGGTCGCACGGCTCGGGCAGCGGGTCGCGGCCCTCGTAGCGGTAGATCGCGAACGACGTCGGGTCGTCGAACGGGCGGCCCTCGTTACCGGGAGCCAGCCACTGCAGGCGTACGCCGCCGGCCTCCCGGCGCAAGTGGGTGATGACCGGCGGGATCATCGGCTTGGCCGCCACCCGCTCCAGCGCCGGCGGAAGCGACGGACGCGAGTAGTACGCGGCCGCGTACAAGTCGGTCGCACCGAGGCGGTTGGCCTTCACGTCCTTGGCCGAGAAGTGGATGCTGCCGTCGACCTCGGGCAGCGACCGGTTGAGCGCGATGTGCTTGCCCATTTCGGCCGGGTCGAACCAGGCCGCCGGCTGCCCGGCCGCCGAGATCTTGTAGTCGGCCTGGCCGATGTACAGCTGGCACTGGGTGCCCGCGACGACGTCGGCCCACCAGGGCACGAGCTTTCCGTAGTCGGCGACGGCGAAGCCGATGTTCCAGTAGACCTGCGGGACGATGTAGTCCAGCCAGCCCTCCTTCACCCACTTGCGGGTGTCGGCGAAGTTGGCGTCGTAGGACTGTGTGCCGTTGGTCTCCGAACCCAGCGGGTCGGCCGCCTTGTTGCGCCAGATGCCGAACGGGCTGACCCCGAACTTCACCCACGGCTTGGCCTCGCGGACCTTCTGCGACATCTCCTGGATCAGCAGGTCGATGTTGTTACGCCGCCAGTCGGCCTTGGTCGCCCAGCCCGCGCCGTGCGCCGCGAAGGTGGCCTCGTCGCCGAAGTCCTGGCCGGACGCCGGGTACGGGTAGAAGTAGTCGTCGAAGTGCACGCCGTCGAGGTCGTACTTGGTGACGGCGTCCATGATGGCGTCCTGCACGAACGCGCGTACCTCGGGGATGCCCGGGTTGTAGTAGAGCCGCGTCGACGCGTTGCCGACCGGGTACGCCACCGCCCAGTCGGGGTGCTGCTGGACGGGGTGGTTGGGGGCGAGCTTGGTGACGTCGCCGCCCGCGCCGCCGCTGACGGCCGGCATGGACACGCGGTAGGGGTTGAACCAGGCGTGGAATTCGAGGTTGCGGGCGTGCGTCTCGGCGACCATCCAGGCGACCGGGTCCCAGCCGGGGCCGACGCCGTCGCGCTTGCCGGTCAGCCACTCCGACCACGGCTCGTATGCCGACGGCCAGAACGCGTCCGCGGTGGGCCGGATCTGCACCACTACGGCGTTGTGGTTGAGCTTCTCGGCGAGGTCCAGCCAGGCCCGGTAGTCGGCCTTCAGGCTCTGCTCGTCCAGCCCGGCCGCCCGCGGCCAGTCGATGTTGACCACGCTGGCGATCCACATCGCGCGGAACTCCCGCTTCGGCGTCGCGGGGTCGACCTCGCAGCTGGAAGTGTCCGGAACGGGGAACGGGTCCGGTGCGCCCGCGAGCGTCGAGGGCTCCTCGGCGAACGCCACGCCGGGGAGGGCGGCGGTCAGCGGAGCCGCCAGTGCCAGAGCCGTGAAGGTACGGCGAGGCAGGGATGGGGACATCGTTGTTCCTCCAGGGGCTGCTCATTCAGGGGTGTAACACGGGGTGCGTCGCTGTTAAAGTTTCACCATTTCTTCGCCGTTGGCAATACTCCTTAACGACGCAAACTCCGGGTCACACCTGGCAGCCGAAGGTCGGTTTACGTCGACACCCGCAAGATGGCATGCTTGCCCACGTTCGCGGGGAGGGGTGGATGACAGGAGTGCAGGCGCTGCGGCCGAGCGACCAGCTCCGGATCGGCGGCTATCAGCTGCTGGGCCGCCTCGGTGAAGGTGGCATGGGCACCGTCTACCTGGCACAGTCCCCGGACGGGACACAGGTCGCCCTCAAGGTCATCCGCGATCACCTGCTCGATCGCGAGGAGTTCCGGGAACGGTTCCGGGGCGAGGTCGCCCGGGCCAAGACGGTTCCGCCGTTCTGCACCGCCGAGGTCATCGAGGCCGACCCCGATCACGATCCGCCCTATCTGATCGCCGAGTACGTCGACGGCCCGAGCCTCGCCGACATCGTCAAGGAGTCGGGCCCGCTCAGCGGCGCGGCCCTGCAGTCGCTCGGCATCGGCGTGGCCACCGCATTGACCGCGATCCACGCCGCCGGCATCATCCACCGCGACCTCAAGCCGGGCAACGTCCTGCTGCCCCGGGGCGGGGTCAAGGTCATCGACTTCGGGCTGGCCCGCGACTCCGATACCCCGACCGGCATCACCCAGGCCGACCAGGTCATGGGCACCGTCCCGTACATCGCGCCCGAGCGGCTCAGCGGTGGCCTGAAGTCGGTCAACGCCAAAGCGGACGTCTTCGCCTGGGGCGCGGTCATGTGTTACGCCGCGACGGGGCATACGCCGTTCGCCGGGGACACTCCGGCCACGACCGCGATCCGCATCCTCACCGAGGCCCCGAACCTGACCGGGGTCAGCGGGCCGCTGCGCGACGTCGTCGCCCAAGCGCTGTCGAAGGACCCGGCCGAGCGGCCGACCGCTCGGGAACTGCTCGACCTGCTGATGACGGTCGGATCGACGCGCAAGGTCCCGCAGGACGTCCTCATCCCGGCGCAGGCCGCGATCGATGCGACCGCCGACGAGACGACCGTCAGCACGCGCATTCCAGTGCGCAAACCGCGCCGCCGACGCGTACGCACCCTGGGGGTCGTCCTGGCGGCCGTGATCGCGCTGATCGCAGCCGGCATCTTCGCGTACGGGGTATGGCCGGATCTCAGCAGCCACGCGCAGGACCCGCCCGCGTCACCGTCGCCGCAGGCGTCCCCGCTCGTGATCCCCGACGGCTTCCAGCTCGTGCTGGCCGACCCGCTGACGAAGTCCGACAACTGGATCCAGCGCTCCGAACCGGAGCTGTCGGCCAAGTGCTCCTACACGCACGGCGTCTTCGTCGTCTCCGCGCCGGGCACGGTCTACCGGTGCTCGGGGCCACAGCAGTCCTATCAGGACTTCGCCTTCTCCGTCTCGGTGCAGCTCGTCACGCCGGGAACCTGCGCCGGCATCTGGTTCCGCTACACCGGCGACAGTGGATACGCGCTCCAGATCTGCGCGGACGGGGCGTACTTCGTCCGGCACGAGAAGGACGGCAAAGGCAACTGGGGCAATCCTCTGCGGTTGCAGATGCCGTTTCCGGAGCCGCTCGCCGCCGGCCAGTCCGAGCGGTTCACCATCCTCGCCGTCGGCGACCACTTCAGCTTCTACCGCGACGGCTACCTCCTCGACGAACGCGACGAGACGACTTACCCCACGGGCCGGCTCAACATCGGCGTACTCCAGCGCGACCCCGGTCCGTCCACAGAGCACTCGGCCGGTTTCAGCGACGTCGAGGTCTGGGCTCCGGGCGAGCCCTCGACCCGCGCGACCGGCTAACGCGCCTCCGGGTCCAAGCCCAGCGCGGCTCGCCCACCGTCCACAGGCACCACAGCACCGTGGACGAAGCTCGCCGCTGGTGACAACAGGAACGCGACCACTTCCGCCACTTCACTGGTACGCCCAATGCGGCCGATCGGATGCAGCCGGGCAAGTTCGGACCGGACGCGTTCCTCGGCTTCCTCGAGTCGTTCCGTCGCAATCGAACCGAGCGCCACTGCGTTGACTCGCACGCCGTACTGTCCATAGTCGACCGCCAGCGCACGGGTCAGCCCCTCGATCGCCGCCTTCGCCGTCGCGTACGGGAGGGCGCCGGGCACGGCCCGCTGCGCCTGATGCGACGAGACGTTGACGATCGCACCACCCTCGCCCGCCGCCAGCATCCGGCGTACTGCAGTCGAACTGCCGGTCAGCGTCGGGCCGAGATTTGCCGCGATCAACTCCAGCACCTGCGCGGGTGGCGTGTCGTGGACAGCGGCGTCCCGGAAGACCGCTGCGTTGTTGACCCAACCGGCCAGCCGACCAGCGGACTCGGCCAGGTCGGCCGCCCGTTCCGCGATCGCCTCGTCAGCGGCGTCGCCCGCCACCCCGAGGTCGATCCCGGCCAGCGCCGCCGCATCCCGTTCGACCACGACGACAGCACCCTCCCGGCGCAAACGCTCGACGATCGCCCGGCCGATCCCGCGCCCACCGCCCGTGACCACATAGGAGCGCTGCACTACGCGTATTCCTGAAGCAGTTCCTGGACCAGCTTCGGCAGTGCCTCGCCGATCGGCTCGCGCACGACGCTGCTTGCGAGCCCGTCATACGGCGTGGCCTGCGCGTTCACGATGGTGATGCGAGCGCCGGACTCGGCGGCGATCGCGCACAGCAACGCCGCCGGTTCGACGGTCAGCGACGTGCCCACGGCCCAGAAGAGGTCGCACGCGGACGCGACCTGAGCCGCGCGATCCATGGTGTCCGTATCGAGCAGCTCGCCGAACATGATCGTGCCCGCCTTGAGGATGCCGCCGCAGGCCGTGCAGCGCGGATCGAGCTCGCCCGCCTCGACCCGGTCGAGCGCCTCGCGCATCGTCGTACGCGCGTCGCAGTCCCAGCACCGCACGGTGAACATGGTGCCGTGGACCTCGATGACCTTGCGGTCGCTGATCCCGGACTTCTGATGCAGCCCGTCGATGTTCTGCGTGATGATCCGGACCGGGAAACCGTTGCGCTCCAACTCAGCCAGCGCCTCGTGAGCCGCGTTCGGCTTGGCCGTCCACGCTGGATTGTCGCGCCGAGCCAGCCAGGAAGCCTTCCGCACCTCCTCATCGGCCAGGTAGTTCTGCAGCGTGAACAGCTTCTCCTTGGCCGGATCCCGGGTCCACACCCCGTTCGGGCCGCGGAAGTCCGGGATGCCCGAGTCGGTGGAGATCCCAGCGCCAGTAAGCACCGCGATGAGCGGCTTCTCCCTCATGACGTCATCGTTTCACACAGGTGTATGCACCGTAGAGGCGTCGCTCGTACTCGACGTCGACGATGTCGAAGCCCGCAGCCGTCAGCATCGGCTCGAAGAGCCAGCGGAAGGTGCTGTACTCCGTGCGGATGTGCTCGGCGTAGTCCTCGGCGGTGTAGCCGGCGGCCGGATCGTCGGCGGCTCCGGCGAACCAGTCCGCGAAGACGGCGTCCACCTCGGACGGAGCGAAGTCGTAGATGAGATCCCGCACGCGCAGTACGCCGCCCGGCCGTAACATGTCGGCGATCCGCTGCAACGCCACCACCTTGAAGAAGTCCGGCAGCTGGTGGAGAGCGTTGCGGGTGAACACCCCGTCCAAAGGACCGTCCGGCTGGAAGGTGAGGAAGCCGGCTTGGACGACCTCCAGTCCGTGCTGTGTCAGCGCTGCGGTCATCGCCGGCGACACGTCGACCGCGACGACCCGTTGGAAGGCTTCCTTCGCCTGCCGGGCGAACTGGCCCGTGCCGGCGGCGAGGTCGACCACTGTGGAGTCGCTGCCCAACCCGGCGGTGCGCATGGCGGCGATGTCGTCGGCCGGGTCCGGGAAGCCCTGCTTTCGGTCGTAGCCCGCGATGAAATCGGCGTCGAGGTGCTCTGGGCCCGCGTGGGCGAGCTCGTCCAGCTGCCAGTTGTGGATCATTCCCCTAGCGTGCCGCCTCTGGTCCGGTCGCGCGACTGGTTTACCCCGCTGCGCGGTTTCCTTGATCAGCGGAAGTTTCGCGGGGTTATAGCACCGCGAAACTTCCGCTGATCATGGCGCGCCACGCTGATCATGGCGCGCCACGCTGAACTGGCGCGCCCCGCTGGAGTCGGCGCGCCACGCTGAACCCGGCGCGCCCGCGAGTCGGGAGGCTTAGATGAGGCCGGCGCGAGACCACAACACCCGGGCGGGACCGCGTACGAGGCCGAGGTCGCCGAGGTAGGCGTGCACGCGGGAAGCGGACCAGCGCAGCGTCTCCTGGAAGTGCGGATTCGCCCGTGCGGCGGCGACGCCGTCCCGGGGCCGGATGCCGACGGCGGCGTACACCCGGGGGTGGACCAGTCGGGAGGCGATCGAGTACGCCGCCCGCCCGATGACGATCCGGGCGTACGCGCTGCGCAGCGGACCAGCGGCGGCCACCTGCCGGGCGAGTTCCTCGCGGGCGTAGCGGACGTGGCGGGCCTCTTCGACCACGTGGATCCGGGAGACCATGCGGATCAGCGGTTGCAGCGTGTCGTCGGCCATGATCTCGCGCTGGAACGAGTCGAGGATCTCCTCGGCGATGAGGATCGACGCGTACATGTGGGGGCCGCGCGCGGTCGCCTTCAGCCAGCGGCCGAGGGCGTGGTCGAACGGGTTCGCCGGGTAGACCGGGCAGCCCATGGCCTCGATGAGCCGGCCGAACATGATCGAGTGGCGGCATTCGTCGGCCACTTCGGTCAGGGCGTACTGGGCGTGACGGCTGGTGGGGTCGCTGTCGTAGTACTGCCGGATCAGCATCTCCATCAGGATGGTCTCGAACCAGAGACCGGCGCTGGCCGCGCTCGCGACCTCGTTCTTCGTCAGCTCGACGCGCTGCTCATGGCTGAGGCCCTCCCACAACCGCGTGCCGTAGAGGCTGCTGCGTTCCGGCGGCAGCCAGTAACGGCCCGGCTCGTGCGGTGCGTCCCAGTCGATCTCGACGAGCGGGTCGTAGCTCGTCCGCAGCGAGGACTCCAGGAGTCTCTCGGCGGTCAACTCCCGTGCCTCCATGCGCCCTCCCTGCTCGCGGGCTGGATCAGGGATCGCGGTCGAATCTTGAAGCAAGATTCGGCCCAGATCCCTGATCCAGCACCACCGCTATTGACGTTACGGGTCGTAACTGTTACGAGTAGTAGCATGCAAGGCGAGGGCACAGAAGTCAATGGACGCAAGCGGCGCTGGGCCGCCCACCGCGAGCAGCGCCGGATCGAGCTGATCCAGGCGGCGATCGCGGCGGTGCTGGAACACGGGCCCGAGGTCGACATGGAGCAGGTGGCGGCGGCGGCCGGGGTCAGCAAACCCGTGCTGTACCGCTACTTCGCGGACAAGTCGCAGTTGTGGATCGCCGTCGGGCAGCATCTCGCGAGTGTCGTCGTGGACGCGGTCGCGCCCGCTGTCGAGCAAGTACGCGAGGAGCGCACCCTCATCGAGGCGACGATCGACGCGTACTTGGGCGTCATCGAGGCTCAGCCGAATCTGTACCGCTTCGTCATGCACCAGTCCGGGATTCCCGGCGTGCACCAGCTCATCGTCGGGGCCAGCCGGGAGGTGGCGGTCGAGCTCGCCCGGGTCATCGGCGATCGGCTGCGGGCGTTGGGGCTCGACGCCGGCCCGGCCGAGCCGTGGGCGTACGGGCTGGTCGGGTTCGTGCAGTCGGTCGGTGACTGGTGGATGCAGCACGGCCGCCCGATCCGCCGCGAAGCGCTGACCGACTACCTCACCGAGCTGCTGTGGAGCGGCTTCGACGGGCTGCGCCGCCGCGCCGATCTCCCGCTCGAAATAAGGGCGATCAAATGAGCTACGACGGCGAGGCGAAGCTGAACGAGCTCGCGGTACGAGTCCACCTGAGCGGCCACTGGCAGCCGGTCGACGGCCGCTTCCATTGGGGCGGGCGGATTTCGCCGTCCACCGACGTCGTGCAGCTCGTCCGCAGTGGACGTCGCGAGGTGACCGTCTGCATCGGAGAACAGTCGGCCAAGGGACGGCTCGGCGAGGTGGACCCCTGGGGCGGCGTACGCGTCACCGGAGTCGGCGCACCACCATGGGAGGAGGACGAGGAATGAGCGGTCACGTCGACATCGCCATCATCGGGGCGGGCTTCGGCGGCCTCGGCGCTGCGATCCGCCTGAGCAAGGCCGGATTCGACGACTTCGCGGTCTTCGACGAGGGCGACGACGTCGGCGGCACCTGGCGGGACAACACCTATCCCGGGTGCGCCTGCGACGTGCCGTCGCACCTCTACTCCTTCTCCTTCGCCCCCAACCCCGACTGGTCGAACACCTTCTCCGGGCAGGCGGAGATCTGGGCGTACCTGCGCGGCTGCGTCGATCGCTTCGGGCTGCGGGACCGCATCAAGACCCGGCATCGGGTGATCGACGCCGACTGGTCGGGAACACATTGGACGCTCAGCACGAGCCAGGGCGAGTACACCGCGCGTGTCCTCATCGCCGCCACCGGCCCGCTCAGCGATCCCTCCATTCCGGACATCCCCGGGATCGGCGATTTCCGGGGCACCGTCTTCCATTCGGCCCGCTGGCGGCACGATCACGACCTGTCCGGCCAGCGCGTCGCGGTCATCGGCACCGGCGCGTCGGCGATCCAGTTCGTCCCGCGCATTCAGCCGGAAGTGGCACGGCTGTCGCTCTTCCAGCGCACGCCCGCCTGGATCATGCCGCGGCTCACCCGCCGCATCAGCCGCGTCGAACGCCTCCTCTACCGGCACGTCCCCGGCGCACAACGGCTCGCGCGCCTCGGCATCTACTCGGTCCGCGACGCGATGGGCGTCGGCTTCCTGCACCCGCGAATCAACCGGCTCGCATCGCGTCTCTCCCTCCGCACGCTTCGCCGCCAGGTTCGCGATCCTCAGCTCAGGGACAAGATCACGCCACGGTACGCCATGGGGTGCAAGCGAGTCCTGATATCGAATGACTACTGGCCCGCGTTGACGAAGTCGAATGTGGACGTCGTCACCTCGGGCATCACCCGGATCACCGAGGGTGGACTGATCACCGCCGACGGCGTGGAGCATCCGGCCGACACGATCATCCTCGGCACCGGGTTCCACGTGACCGACTCGCCGATCATGCGGCACCTCCGCGGAGCGGACGGCCGAGCGCTGAGCGAGGCCTGGACGCCGAGCATGTACGCGTACCGGGGAACGACGGTGCCCGGCTTCCCCAACCTGTTCTTCCTGCTCGGCCCCAACACCGGGCTCGGGCACACCTCCGTCGTGCTGATGATCGAGTCGCAGCTGAACCTCGTCGTCAAGGCGCTCCAGCACATGCGGGCGCGAGGCCTGACCGCGATCGAGCCGACCCTGGCGGCGCAACGCGAATGGTCGGCCACCATCGACAGGAAGATGCGCGGCACGGTGTGGGGCACCGGCTGTTCCAGTTGGTACCTCGACGCGACCGGGCGCAATACAACCATCTGGCCCGGCTTCGCGACCGGCTTCCGATGGCGTACGCGGCAGTTCCGGGCGGCGGACTATCAACCGGCGACTGCGATGAAGGAGCACGCCGATGCGGTATGACCTCACGGGCAAGACCGTTCTCATCACCGGCGCCGCGCGCGGCATCGGGGCCCAGGTAGCCCGGCTCGCCGCCGCCCGGGGCGCGCAGGTCGCCCTGGTCGGCTTGGAACCCGAGCTGCTGAACCAGGTCGCGGCGGAGATCGGTGGCTTCGCGTACGCCGCCGACGTCACTGATCAGTCCACGTTGGACAGTGCGGTCGCCGCCACTGTGGACCGGTTCGGCCGGCTCGACGTCGTCGTGGCCAATGCGGGGATCGCCAATCTCGGCACCGTCGCGACCGGCCCGATCGACGCGTTGGTGCGTACGGTCGAGGTGAACCTCCTCGGAGCCATGCGCACGGTCAGCACCGCCCTCCCCCACGTCGCCGAGGCGAAGGGGCACGTCCTCATCGTGTCGTCGGCAGCGGCGTTCACGGCGATGCCCGGCATGGCGGCGTACTGCGCGTCGAAGGCGGGCGTGGAACAGTTCGGCAACGTGCTCCGGCTGGAGGCGTACCACCGGGGTGTCACGGTCGGGACCTGTCACCCGATCTGGATCGACACCGACCTCGTGCGCGACATCCGCGACGACCTCGCCTCGTTCCGGTACGCCCAAAAGCGCCTCCCGTGGCCGCTGAACAGCGTGATCTCGGTTGAGCAGTGTGCGGAGTCGATCGTCCAGGGCATCGAGCGCCGCAAGCGCAAGGTGTACGTGCCCCGGTCGATGGCGCTGGTGCAGGCGCTGCGCCCGATCGTGCTGTCGGGCTTCGCCGACCGCGTGATCCGGGCCGGCGGCGCGGGCCGGTTGGTCGGCCAGATGGAGGAGGAGGTCCGGGGGCTGGGCCGGGCCTTCGGGAAGACGTCGGTAGGGACGCCGACTGCGGAGGCGTCCCTACCGGCACCTGTTGATCACGGAGTTCGGGGGCTCGACACACCGTCGGTCGGGACCATGGGTTCATGATCAACGGGAAGGGAGTAGCGGTGCGGATCAACCACAAGCGGGCCGGGACCGGGCCGACCCTGGTGCTCGTGCACGGCATCGGCCACCGGCACCAGGCGTGGGAGCCGGTGTTCGACGCGCTCGCCGCCCATCACGACGTCATCGCGTTGGACCTGCCCGGATTCGGTTCGTCGCCGATCCCCGCCGGTGGTATGCCGCCGAACATGACGGCCACCGTCGAGGCGATGATCGCCGCCTTCGACGAGTGGGGGCTGGACCGGCCGCACGTCGCCGGATACAGCCTCGGCGGGGCGATCAGCCTGGAGCTGGCTGCGGCGGGAGCGGTCGCGTCAGCGACCGCGTTCTCGCCCGCCGGGTTCTTCACCGAAGCCGAGCGCCGCCGCGCCTTGCGCATCCTCACGGCGCTTCGATGGACGACGTTCGCCCCCACTCCCCTCGTCCGCCTGACGTGCGGCCGACCGGCTCTGCGCGCCACGTCGTTCGGCTCGCTGATGGCGTATCCGGGGAATCTGGACACCGACCGCGCGCTGGGCGATGCGCTGGCGCTGCGGCGCGGCAAGGGTTTCCGGGCCGTGGCCCGTTCGTCGAAGGGCTATCGGTTCGACTCCGCCGCGCTGACCGGCGACATCCCGGTCGCCATCGGCTGGGGCGAGCACGACCGGATCTTCGGCGTGCACATGGCCGACCGCGCCCGCGACGAGATCCCCACGGCCCGCGTCATCCGCCTCGCCGGCTGCGGCCATGTCCCGATGAGCGACGATCCGGTGGCGGTCACCGACCTCATTCTGCAGACGACCGGTGCCCGCGCCCAGCTGGCGTGATCGTCAGATCTCGACGGGGAACGTCGCCAACGTGATCACGGCGGCCACCAGCGCGACGACGGCGAGCCCGGCCAGCGCGACGCGCGTACGGGCGGACCGGGCGCGCCCGGCGACGCCCGCGAAGAACAAGACCAGCGCGAACATGACCGCGGTCAGCACATAGTTGTCGCCACGCTGATTGGCGGCCTGCGCGGTCGACGCCAGGGCGTCCGCCTGGGCGTTCAGCTCCGCGGCCCGGTCCTCGTCCGGCAACTGGTACGCGTCCAGGTCGAACGGCGTGGCCGGGGCATTGGGGTTGACCAGCGGTTTGGTCGCCACCCACGCCTTGATGACCGGTTCGAAGCCGGGCCGGAACCGTTCGTAGAGGAACCCCGACAACGTCCCGGGGGTGGGCGCGTAGGTGCCCGACGGACGCGTGATCTTCCCGGCGAGCAGATCTTCGTTCAGCGCGTTGAGCCAGGACGTGAAGTTCACGAGGTCCCGAATACGCTGCTGCCCGGCCCGGTTGGCGGCCCGCCCCGCCTCCGCGCGCACCGCGCCGGCCTCGGCGTACGCGTTCGCCTGGACGCCGCCCCATTTGGTGCTCTCGAACCCCGCCCAGGCGGTGCCGACCGCCGCGAGCGCCATGACGATGGTCAGCACGAGGTCCAGCCGATGCTCCGGTCCCTTGTCGTCCCCCATAACGGCTGTAACGGCCGTGACCGTTCAGAGGGTGCGCATCTTCGGCAGCGGTGAGAAGAACAGCCAGATCACCGCGAGGACGCCGCCGATCGCGCTCACCCACAGCGTCGTATGCACACCGAGCAGCGTGCCGAGCGCTCCACCGAGGAGCGCACCGATCGGGCGGATGCCGTAGTTGATCGTGCGGTGCGCACCGGAGACTCGGGCCCGCAGGTCGTCCGGGACGGCAGCGGCTTGGATGGAACCGCTGCAGATGTCGAGGATCATCACGCCCGCACCGGAGAGGAATTCGGCGACGGCCAGCATGACGAGCACGGTCGGCCGGCTACCCGAGGCGGCCGGCATCAGGAGCAGCGGCGCGGGAAAGAGCACGTAACCGACGATGAGCGCCGGCCCCACGCCGATGCGGTCAGCCACCCGGCGCGCGATCGCCGCGCCGATCAGCGCCCCGATCGAGGCGATGCCGATCACCAGACCCAGTACCCCCGGCGAGATGCCCAGCGTGGTGGCGGCGTACAGGATGATCAGGGTGGAGAACATGTAGTTGAACAGGTTCACCGTCGTACTGCCCGCGAGCATCATCCGCAGCAGCTTCGAGCGCCACAGGAAACGCAGGCCTTCCCCGAGTCCGAGGCCACGGGAGGTGCTCGGCTCGGGCTCGGTCACCTTGATGCGAGCCAGCAGCGCTCCGGAGAACAGGTACGAGACGGCGTCGGCGACGAGTGCCACGGGTGCCGTGAGCACCTGCACCAGTACGCCGCCCGCCGACGGTCCGGCCACATAGGACATCGCTCGGGAACCGTTGAGCAGCGAGTTGGCCTCGAGATAGGACTCCTTGCCGACCAGCGAGACGAACAGCGTCGTACGGCATACCTCGAACAGGACGGAGAGCGTGCCCACGCCGAACGCCACGAGATAAAGCTGCGTCATCGTGAGCAGGCTCAACGCGTACAAGATGGGGATCGTGAGCAGCAGGACCGCGCGCCCGAGGTCGGCCGCGATCATGATGCGCCGCTTGATCGGCCGCCGGTCGACCCAAGCCCCCGCGAGCAGCGAGAACAGCAGGCTCGGCAGGAGCCCCGCGGCAGTGAGATAGCCCATCTCCGCCGCGCCGGCGCCCGCGCCGAGGACCGCGAGCAGCGGGAGGGCGAGGCCGGAGATCTGATCGCCGAACAGCGAGATGGTCTGGCCGGACCAGAAGCGGCGGAATTGCCGCTCGCGCAGCAGCCGGGGCAGCCAGCGTGGGCCCTGGATCGTTTCTTCCGGAGCTTGTTCGGGGGTGGCTTCCTGGGAGGTCAGGGTGGCGGTCACGGCTACTCCTAGCTGAACGGCTTCGGGGGTTTCGGCGGCTTCGGAGGCTTGGGTGGTTTCGGCGCCTTGGGGAGCTTCGGCGCCTTGGGCGGCTTGACCGGCTTGGCGGCGTCGGCGTATTCGGTGTCCTGCGGCGACGGTCCGGCGCCCTCGGGGGGCTCGTGCGTGAGGACGAATTGGAGGATGTCGACGGCTCGCGCGCCCGCGGGACGTTGCGCCGCGTCGGTTTGGCGGGGCCGCAGCGGCGCGAGCAGGTCCTCCATCGCCCGAAGCAGCACGCCGAGCTCGTCCGCGGTGACGTAGAGGATCGCGTCACCGGGCCCGGTCCATTGCCGCCACTCGGGCGGTTCGAGGTCGCTGCGCCGCAGGAACTCCTGGGCCCGCTCGGCGTATCGAGCGACGACCATGTTCTCGAGATGATCGATCGCGGCCCGGGTCGCCGTGTCGGTGGAATCGCTGCGCCAGCTCGTCGCCTCCGCCGTGGCCCGCCAGGGCTTCTCCCGGTTGTCCGCGCCCTCGACCCGTTCGACGAGCCCGTACTTGGCGAGCATGCGCAGGTGGAAGGAGCAGTTCGGCACGCTCTCGCCGATGCGCTCGGCGGCCTGCGTCGCCGTCAGCGGACCTTCCCGCCGCAGCAGGCCGACCAGCTTCATCCGGATGGGATGCGCGTACGCCCGCAGCGCGACGGGGTCGTCCAAGCGTTTCTGGTTCACATCCTAAAGATAGCTTTAGAAAGACTTCTCTACAATACCCGGGATACCTCGTCGGCATGCTCGCGCAGGTAATCGCCCAGCTCAGGCGGGAACAACGGGTAGTCGGCGAGCTTCGCGAGCGGGATGCGCTCGACGGCGTACTCGCCCTTCGTGGGGTCGTCGAACTCCGGGCCGTGCCGCTGCTCGAAGTCCATCGAGATCAACCGGGCGGCGAACAGGTGCTGCAACGGCGTCTTGCCGTCGGCGTACGGGGTCTCGCGGCTGGTCAGCAGGACCGGCTCGCCGATGACGGCCTTGAGTTCCTCGTCCAGCTCGCGGCGCAGCGCCGCCACCAGATCGGCGTCCTCCGGCTCGACACCGCCGCCGGGCAACGCCCAATAGACCGGCACGCCCGGACGCTTCCGCCGGAACACCACCAGGTCGAACCCGTCGAGCAGAGCTGCGCGTACGCGTTCTTTCATCCACTGAGTCTGGCACGATGAGCCTTGTGCGAGTTGGGATCGCCGGATACGGCGTCGCGGGGCGGATCTTCCACGGCGGACTGCTCCGGCAGACGCCTTCGGCCGAGGTCGTCGGGGTGGTGACGCGGAACCCCGAACGACAGGCCGAAGTCGCGGCCGACTTCCCCGACGCCGCCGTCCGGGACGACCTGACCGCACTGCTGACCGAGGACCGCCCCGATCTCGTGGTGCTGGCGACGCCCACTCGGTTCCACGCCGACGCTGCTCTGGAGTGTTTTGCTGCGGGCGTACCGGTCGTGGTGGACAAGCCGATGGCGCTGACCGCCGAGCAGGCCCACCAGATGGTGACCGCCGCCGAGGACGCCGGAGTCTTGTTCACGCTCTTCCAGAACCGGCGCTGGGACAGCGACTTCCTCACCTTGCGGCGTTTGATCGCCGACGGCGAGCTGGGCAAGGTGCTGCGCTTCGAGTCCCGGTTCGAGCGGTGGCGGCCCGAGGCTTCGCCCGGCAAGTGGCGCGAGGACCTCCCGCCGACCGAAGGCGGCGGCTCGTTGCTCGACCTCGGCAGCCACCTCGTGGATCAAGCCGTCCAGCTGCTGGGCCCCGTCCACTCCGTGTACGCCGAAGTCGAATCCCGGCGCGGCACGGCGGCCGACGACGACGTCTTCGTGGCGCTGACCCACCTTGGGGACGTCCACTCTCATCTGTCCTGTGGGAACCTCGCCGCCGCGCCCGGCCCCCGGATGCGCGTACTGGGCACGGGTGGCGCCTTCGTAGTCCACGACCTCGACGGGCAGGAGGACGCGCTGCGCTCCGGCCGTCGCGTCGTCACCCCGGTCGGGCGGCTGTGCCGCGGCTCTGAATTCGGGCCGGTCGAGCCGACCCCCGGCGACTGGGGCGCGTACTACCCGGCTGTGTTCGCCGCGATCGCCGGCGACGGTCCCGTGCCGGTCGATCCCTGGGACGGCATGCACACCATGGAGGTGCTGGACGCCGCCCGGGCCTCCGCCGCCTCCGGCCAGGTCGTCACCCTCTGAGGCGGTTCCCCACACCCGCGGCTTTCCGCGCCCGGGGCTTTCCGCGCGCCCGGGGCTTTCCGCGCGATCATGAACTATCGGGGCTCTTGTGCTGTATGTGTGGGTCAGGTTCGGCCGGGAAGGGTGATTTCGTATCCGCCGAGGTGGAGTCGGATCAGGGCGATGAGT
>NZ_JABFVK010000032.1 GCF_013362815.1 Hamadaea sp.
ACCCGCCGCACCGCGCCCGCCGCCCGCCGCCCGCCGCGGGGCCCAGGCTACGGCGGTGGGTTCAGTTACCCGCGTCGGCGACAACAACCTCGGGATAGCGCGGGTCCGCGCGGTCCAGCAGCGGCTCCGGCCGATGCCGCAGATGCCGGTCGAACATGGCGCGGTTGAGCCGCCGAGTGATCTGCGTCGAACGCGTACCCGTCGTCGTAGCGCCGAAGTCGATGCCGAGCTGCTCACCGAAGAGCGCCAAGTCGTTGAAGGAAGCATGTTCGGTGCCGGCCACGGTGATCCAGCGCTTCCAGCCGGTCATCGACTGCCAGTCGAGGGCCCAGGAGGCGTCCGGCCCGCCCGGCGAGTGGAACGATTCCGTCCCGAGCAGCATGAACGGGCCGGCCAGCGCGGTCGGCGGGGTGTAGCCCGAGGAACTGCCGTCCATGTCGATCCCGGCCCGGATACGCCGATCGGCCAGCATCGCCGGGATCGCGCTCGCTCCACCGGCCGAGTGCCCGGACATCCCGATCCGGCGCGGATCGATGAGGTGCCCGCCACTCCACACGGGTCGGGAGCCGAGGAGTTGGTCGAGGACGAAGGAGACATCGGCTGCGCGTACCTCGTAGAGGCGGGCGAAGAAGGTCCGGTCGTCGTCGTACGCACACGTGTCGCATCCGGCCACCCGGCCGTCGGGGAAGGTCACGGCGTACGTCTCGTAGGTGTGGTCGACGGCCACGACGACGTAGCCATGGCTGGCCAAGTCCTCGGCCAGGGCGGACAACGAATTGCGGGGCTGCGTGTACCCCGGCGAGAGGATCACCAACGGCAGGCTCCCGGGCCGTCCCATGGGCTTGGCTTCGGCGTACGCGAACGTCCGCACTGTGCTGAGGATGTCCGGCGGCAGCTCGGTGTATCGCTTGCCCTCCAGGAACAGCCGGGACTCCTCGGCCGTCATGTACTGCCAAGAATCCCCACGCCGGTCGTGCGTCGGGTACCAGATGGTGATCATGAGTTCGCGCGCGGTCATCGTCGGCACCCACGGGTCCGGGCGCGAGGTGTCCCGCAGATACCGCGAGGTGGCCCCCACCGGGTACGGCCCGGTCGGACGCAGCAGGTGCAAAGCGGTCGACGTCGTCGAGGCCGCGGCGGATCCGGCGGTCGCCGGGAGCAGCGCCGCCGAGGCGACGGCGGCGCTCCCCAGGAGCAGGCTTCTACGCGAGAGCTGAGTCATGCCGCGACGCTAAGCCGGACGGGGTCGCCGGGTCGTCGGCCGCAGTGTCTACTTCGGATCCCCCTGCGGAACGACGTCATCCTCCCGATGTACGCCGCGTCAGAGCGTCCGCCGCGTCAGAGCGTCGCTCGGGTGGTACGCCAGCGACCTTTCCATGCGCGGGAGAGGTGCATTGCGTACCACTCGGGTCGACATGTTCACCGGTGGTCGGGCGCCGCCGAGCCGCCAGGCGCGTCGCCGCCGAGCGGCCAAGCGCGTCGCCGCCGAGCGGCCAGGCGGTGCGAAGCAGAGCCTAGAACACCCACCAGATGATGCCGCCGATCCCGGCAAGCGTCAGCACGCCGAGATAAGCGAGCACAAGCCGCGTATCACGAAGAAAGCACTTCGACCGGGTGAGCCCGGCCCGCCGCGCCCGCCAGTACCCCGCGAACCCGACGGCGGCGAAGACGACCAGCGCCACCGGGCCGAGCAGCCAGCCCAGCAGCGCGATCGTGGCGTAGATGCACAGCCGCAGCGGGTCGTAAGGCTGGTTCACGAGCGCGCCCGGGGAAGTCGTTGCACCGACAGCGCCGGCCACGCCTGCACCGCGCAGAACGGCGCGCACTGGTCGGCTCCGGCCGAGGATCGGGTCGCGACGTGGACGCAGCACTGCGTCAGGCGTTCCTCGATCATGGTGTTGATGTCCATGAACGGCTTGACGGTGATCCGCTTGACCCGTTCCGCGAGCAGTTTGCGCAGCCGCTCCTTGCCGCCGGGCAGCGCGGACGAAGCCAGCGTGAGCAACGTCGAGATGCCGAGGTCGCAGTTTTCGCAGATGTCCTTCCACAGGTCGCCGACGCGCGGGTGGGACAGCGACGACTGCTCCGACAGCAGGTCCAGCAGCGACTGCTTCACCACGCCCCGCATCATCGCGGGCAGCTCGGTGTCCGCGATCCGGTTCGCCACGAGTTCCGGCGACAGCTCCAGGAACGCCTTCAGCCGCTCAGGCCCGATGAGCGCGGTCAACGAGCGCCACTCACCGCCGTCATCCTTCAGGAGATATCCGACGGAACAGCAATGTGGGTGGGAACAAGGCAATGCGGTCAGATCGCGCCACGTGACGAGTCCGCCGGTCTGCGGCTCCAATCTTGCGAGTACGCCGGTGTGCGTCAACCGGTCCTGGGAGTCGATCGGCGCCGAGCGGCCGGAACCGAACTGGGGCTGGAGGGAGACCCCGCCGATGTAGGGCGTGTCGAGGGCGCGCTTGACGACCGCGCCGATCTCGTCGTCGTTGACGCCGAGGGCGCACGTCATCGTCAGGGTAGTGAAGATGCCGGCCGCCGAGAGGGCGTCGATCGCCTGTTCCTTGAGCCGGGTGAGGTCGGCCCCACGATGGTGGCGGCTGGTGGCGGCGGAGGGCCCGTCGTACTGCAGGTAGACCTCGACGCGTTCCCGGTGCTTCTTCAGCAGCTCCACCAGCGAAGGCTCCCGGGCGATCTTCACGCCGTTCGTGTTGATCAGGATGCGGGTGACTGGCCGGGCGATCAGTTCGTCGAGCAGTTCTTCCAATTGCGGGTAGAGCGTCGGCTCGCCACCGGACAGCATCAGCACGTCGATGCGGTTGTTCTCCCGGGACAACCGAGTATCCACACTCGACAAAACCGCCGCGAGCGGCACCACCCCGCTGATCTGCGGTGACGAGTCGGCGAAACAGGTCGGGCACTTGAGATTGCAGTGATCCGTCAGGTCCGCCAGCAGGATGCAGGTGTGCTGGGTCTGCATCTCCGGCAACCCGTCCAGGTACGCCGAAGGCACCGGTGCGAAGTTGCCGGCCAAGTCCGGGACGTGGGCCTTCGTGGGCGCGGTCCACTCCTCCAGGTAGCTGAGGATCTCGGGGTTCTCGTCGTAGAGGGTCCGGACCAGCCCGTGCTCGGGGCAACCGCGTTCGAGCCAGATCCGACCGTCCCGTTCGGCCAGCCACCCCGACAGCCGCCGGACCTGCGCCAGTTCGGGGTCCGTGGCGTGGCAGTGCGGGCAGAAGGCGTTGACGTACCGGTGAATCCGGTCGCCGCGTAGCTGCATGCCGGCTGTCATGGCGAGACTCCGTCCTGAAGGGTTCGGGGAGCGAGGGCGAAGCCGCCCCGACGGGTGCGGCGTACGGCGGTCCAGACGGCCAACGGAGAGCAGGCCAGCAGGAACCATTGCGGCCGGGTCAGACCGAGCGCGACGACCTCGTTGCCCCGGACGAACTCCACCAGAAACCGGAAGGCCGCGTACGCGAGGAGGTAGCCGGCGAACAGAGCACCGGGCTGGGCGAACCGATCGCGGTTACGGAACAGCACGACGAAGGCGGCGAGCTGAAAGACGATCTCGTACGCGAACGACGGGTGCAGCGGCACTCCGGCCACCGCCCGGGGGATGTTCGCCGCCTCGGCGGCGGTCAGCGTCAGGCCCCAGCTGCCGCCGGTCGGCGTACCGGGGAGTTCGGTGAGCAGGCAGCCGATCCGGCCGACCGCCATGCCCAACGCGACCGGCGCGGCGAACAGATCACCCGTGCTCACCTTCAGTTTGGTGATCCGCTTGGCGATCAGCGCTCCGGCGTACGCACCGACGAGGCCGGACAGGATGCTCCGGCTGCCGTAGAGCCACTGCTCGGCCGGCCCGGCGTTGGCCCCCGGCGACAGATGCTGAGCCCAGGTTCCCAGCCGGGACAGCAGCGCCCCGCCGGTGAGCGCTCCGGCGATCACGCCCCAGATCCGCTCGTCGATCGGCTCGCGGCCGCGCAACTGCCAGAGGAAACAGCCGAGGGCCGCCAGGACGCCGAGGCCGACGAACACGTCGTGGGTCGGTACGCCGAGCGGCCCGAGATGGAACAGGATCGGACGCATCGCTACTGGAGGCCGAAGAACGGGGCGAAGCAAGCACCGGCCAGGATGATCATGCCGACGGCCGAACCGATCAGGAAGCCCACGCCGAAAGGGCGAGTCTTCTCGACGGCCGTCAACACGATCCCGGCGATGATCTGGATCGGGCCCGCGATGGCCAGCCCGGCGAGCACGACCAGGGAAAGGCCGATCCACCGCTCGGAACCGGTGCCGGAAGCGGTCAGCGAGAACACGACACCGATGATCACGATGAGCACCGGTATGCCGACCCCGACGACCGCGCCGATGATGCCGAGAACCATCCGGCGCTTGCGCGCGACCGGGTCGTCGAGCCCACCGCCGGGCGGCATCGGACGCATCGGCGGTACGCCGAACTCCGGCCGGATGGGCGGCTGCGGGGGCGGCGGCTGGGTCATGGGCTGGCTCCGATCTAGCCGGGCGGACCGGGGACTGAACGACACGATAGACGCTCGCCGCCCCCGGTTCGCTCCACCACTCGGGCCGCGTCCCGGGACTGACCGCTCAGGCGGGCACCCGGACCAGGCCGAACGTCAAGGCGTCCACCAGGGCCCGCCAGCTCGCCTCGACCACGTTCTCGTGTACGCCGACCGTGGTCCAGTCGCCGCCGCGGGAGTCCACAGTCTCCACGAGTACGCGGGTGATCGCGCCGGTGCCGTGCGAGCCCTCCAGGATGCGGACCTTGTAGTCGGCCAGTTCCAGGGTCGCCAGCGACGCATAGTGCCGGGTCAGGGCCTGTCGCAGGGCCTCGTCCAGGGCGTTGACCGGGCCGTTGCCCTCGGCGGTGGCGATGACCCGCTCGCCCTTCACGCGTACCTTCACTGTGGCCTCGGAGACGACGGCGCCGTCCTCGCGGTGCTCCACGATGACCCGGTAGGACTCGAGGGTGAACGGCGCGGAGCCGCCGCCGAGGGCATCCCGGACGAGCAGCTCGAAGCTGGCGTCGGCGGCCTCGTAGGACCACCCGGCCGCCTCGCGCTGCTTGACCTCCTCCGTGACCTTGGTCGCGACGTCCGGCCGCCCGGCCAGATCGAGCCCGAGTTCCTTGCTCTTGAGCTCGATGCTGGCCCGGCCGGCCATCTCCGTGACCAGGATCTTCATATCGTTGCCGACCACGGCCGGGTCTATGTGGTTGTAGAGGGCCGGGTCGTGCTTGATCGCGCTCGCGTGCAACCCCGCCTTGTGAGCGAAAGCCGCGCTGCCCGTGTACGCCTGGTGGGTGTCGGGTGCGATGTTGGCGATCTCGGCGATGGCGTGCGAGACGCGCACCATCTGTTCCAGACAGCCCTCCGGTAGGACGGGCATGCCCAGCTTCAACTGGAGGTTGGCGACGCAGGCGAACAGGTCGGCGTTGCCGGGCCGTTCGCCGTAGCCGTTGGCGGTGCCTTGGAAGTGGCGTACGCCCGCCTCCACGGCGGCGACCGTGTTGGCCACGGCGCACGCGGTGTCGTTCTGGGTGTGGATGCCGAGCCGGTCCGGGCTTACGCCCAGCCGGGCGCAGACCTCCCCGACAGCCTTCGTGACCTGGGAAGGCAGCATCCCGCCGTTGGTGTCGCACATGACGGCGATCTCGGCCCCGGCGTCCAGCCCGGCCTTGACGACCGAGGCCGTGTAGTCGGGATCGTGCCGGAAGCCGTCGAAGAAGTGTTCGCAGTCCAGGAAGACGCGCCGCCCGTTGGCGACGAAGTACGCGACGCTGTCGGCCACCATCGCGAGGTTCTCCTCGGGCGTCGTACGCAGAGCGCGCAGGACATGCCGGAGGTCCGACTTGGCGACGAGGGCGACGGCCGGAGTCTGCGCGTCGATCAGGCCCTTGATCAGAGCGTCGTCTTCGACGTGGACGCCGGCCTTGCGGGTCATCCCGAACGCGACCAGGATCGCGTGCTGGAACTGGAGCTCCTCGCGGGCGCGCCGGAAGAACTCGACGTCCTTGGGCATGGCACCGGGCCAGCCGCCCTCGATGAAGCCCACGCCGAACTCGTCCAGCAGCTTGGCGACGGCCAGCTTGTCGGCGACGGAATAGGTGAGGCCTTCGCGCTGCGCGCCGTCGCGCAACGTCGTGTCATATACCTGCATCAGCGCTCACTTCCTGATGACATCCCACAAAACAAAACGACCCCCCGCGGATGCGGGAGGTCTGCGCGCTGGCCTGCGTATTTTGGCCGGCGCGCTAGTCGCCAATAATGAGGGCGAACTGCGTCACGAGCGTGACTATGCCACTACACACCAAGAAGTGGAAACACCGTCTCGGCATGTGGTCATAACCGCGTGGAGAAATGTCGCTCCCAGCCGCTAGGCTCGGCCGCGTGACGATCGAGGCGACCGGCAGTTTCATCCCGTTTCAGGCGGTCTTCAACTTCCGGGAGGTCAGCGGACTGCCCACCGCCGACGGGGCCCGCGTCCGCAGCCGGGCGCTGTATCGCTCGGACACCCTCTCCCGGCTCTGCGACGCCGATCGGGCGAGCTTCGGCGAACTCGGCGTCGACACCGTCATCGATCTCCGGCGAGCCGAGGAGATCGCGACGCTCGGGCGCGCGCCCGAGTGGGCTGCGCCGGCGTACCACCATCGGCACCTCGAGCACCCGTTCTGGCGCGCCGAGGACTACGACCCCGGCCGGGGCGTCGCCCGCTACCTCGCCGACCGCTACGGCGAGCTGATCAAGCACGGCGCGGCCGACATCGCGGGCGTGATCTCGCTGGTCGCCGCGCCGGAATCGGGCACTCCAGTGGTGCACTGCGTCGCCGGGAAGGACCGCACCGGGACCGTCATCGCGCTGATCCTGACCCTCCTCGGCGTCGACGAGGAGATCGTCGCCCACGAGTACGCGCTGACCGAGCTGGCCGATCCGGCCTTCGTGGCCTGGGCGAACGTGAACATCCCCGGGTTCGCCGAGAAGCCGCCCGTGCCGTACTACGTGTCCACGCCGCCCGAGGCGATGCTGCTGACGCTTCGTGAGGTCGTTGCGGCGTACGGGTCGGCCGAGGCGTTGCTGACCGCTGCGGGGCTGCCCGCCGGGACGGTCGACCGGCTGCGGGCCAAGCTGCTCGAATAAGTCCCGGGGACCTGGGTACACGGCCCGGATGAACCTCCGATTCCTGAGGCCGCTGTACGACACGCCGGGGCCCTGGGCCTCGGTCTACCTGGACGATTCGCTCGACACCGAGAACGGCCGGGCCGAAGTCGGGCTGCGCTGGCGCGCGCTCCGGGAGGCATTGCGACGCCAGGGGGCGAACGAGCCGACCGTCGAAGCCGTCGAAGACGCCGTACGCGGTGCGGAGCCCGGCAGCGGCCCGCATGGGCTGGCCGTCTTCGCGCATGATCCCGAACTCATCCACACCGAGGTGATGTCCGCCCCGCCGCCGGTCGACAGCGCGGAGTACGGCCCGTTGCCGCACGTCGCACCGCTGCTGGTCCAGCGCGGGCAGCGAATCAGCTGGCTACGGGTGGTCGTCGACCGTACCGGCGGGACGATCGAGTCGGCGTCGAGCAGCAGCATCGACGTCTCCGGCAGCGAGACCTACCCAATCCGGAAGATCGCCCCGGGCGGGTACGCCAACGCCCGGTTCCAGCGCGAAGCCGAGGAGAACTGGCAGCGTAACGCGCAGGACGTGGCCGAGGAGCTGACCAGACTGGCCGACACCATGGGGCCCGAAGTGATCATCGTGGCCGGTGACGTCCAGGCGCGCCGACTGCTCGTCGAGCAGCTACCGGTCCGCTGGCAGAACAAGATCGTGCTCACCGACGCCGGCTCCCGGGCGCCCGGCGCCGACCCCGAAGCGCTGGACGACGTCACGACGCAGGTCATCGCTCAGACCGCACAGGAGCACGCCGACTCCGTACTGGACCGGCTGCGCGCCGAGCACGGCGAGGACGCTGCAATCGGCATCGCACCGGTGCTCACCGCGTTCAACCGGGGCCAGGTCGAGACGTTGCTGCTGGACGCCATCGGGCTCGCCGGGACGAAGCTCTGGCTTGATCCGGCCAGCGGCCAGCTGGCCGAAGACCCCGGTACGCTCCCCGGCGGCGGAACTTCAGCACAGCAGGTTCTGGCGGAGGACGCCCTGATCCGAGCAGCCGCCACGACCGACGCCGACCTGCTGATGGTCACCGCGACCGGCACGGACGGCAGTCCGCTCGAACTCCGGGACGGCGTGGGCGCGGTGCTTCGGTACAGCGACGCCGCCACTCCGCACGAGTGACGGGAGCTACGCGGGTCGTTTCCATGATCAACGGAGAAAACGTGGGGCTATGGCACCGCGAATCTTCCGCTGATCATGGAAATCGGACAATCCGACAGCGGCGAACCCCCCTCGGTGCGATTTTTCCCGCACGTCAGGCAAGCGAGGGAACCCGAGCAAGAATCCCGTCAACATCCACACCAGAAGGAAGAGCACCGAAAGCCAACCCACCCGCCCGACCGAGCCGCGAAGCGCAAAAGGCATCCGCGACAGCGGCAGGCGCGTACCGAACAAGAAGAGCGCCCTGAAGAACGAGGGCAGCCCGTTCGGCAAGCTGCCGAGCGGTCGCCTCGGAAGGCGAGGCAAGCAGCGGAGAAACCGAAGCCCAAGCATCGTCCAAAGAGGAGTTCTCGCCGAGCGCAGGCGCAACCTCAGCCGCCAAAGCGGAAGCGGTCGACGGGGAAGTACGCAGAGCGCGCAGCACGTCCAGAGCGGTGACGTTGCCGGAGCCTTCCCAGATCCCGTTGAGCGGGGCATCCCGGTAGAGCCGGGGCATCCCGGAGTCCTCGACGTAACCGTTGCCGCCCAAGCATTCCAGTGCCTCGGCGACCATCATGGGCTGCCGCTTGCAGATCCAGTACTTGGCGAGCGCCGTCGCGATCCGCTGGAACTCCGCCTCCGCCGAGTCGCCGCGAGAAGCCCGGTCGACCGCGCCCGCCACCCGCATCATGAGGCAAGTGGCGGCCTCCGATTCGAGAGCCAGATCGGCCAGCACCGTACGCATCAACGGCTTGTCGATCAACAGTCCGCCGAACGCCGACCGATGCCGGGTGTGGTGCACCGCCTGGATCAGCGCGGCTCGCATCCCGGCGGCGGAACCGAGGCCGCAGTCCAGCCGGGTCATCGTGACCATCTCGATGATCGTGCGTACGCCGCGTCCCTCCGGGCCGACGAGCCACGCGACGGTTTCGTCGAACTCCGGTTCGCTGCTGGCGTTGCTGCGATTGCCGAGCTTGTCCTTCAGGCGCTGGATGCGGAACGGGTTGCGCGACCCGTCGGGCAGTACGCGCGGCACAAGGAAGCACGAGAGCCCACCCGGCGCTTGGGCCAGCACCAGGAACAGATCGTTCATCGGCGCACTGGTGAACCACTTGTGCCCGGTCAGCCGCCAAGTCCCGTCCGGCTCCGGCACTGCACGAGTGGTGTTGGCGCGTACGTCGGAACCGCCCTGCTTCTCGGTCATCCCCATGCCGGCCAGCAGTCCGGCCTTCGAAGTGGGCACGCGCAAACCGGGGTCGTAGACCCGGGAGGTCAGCAGCGGCTCATAGACCGCCGCCAGCTCGGGTTGCGCACGCAGGGCTGGGACTGCGGCGTACGTCATCGAGATCGGGCAGATGTGCCCCTGCTCGACGGTGCCCCAGACCAGCATGTCCGCCGCTCGGGCGACGTGCGCTCCCGGTCGCGGATCCGCCCAGGGCGCGCCGGCCAGCCCGTGCTCGACCGCGACGCGCATCAGCGAATGCCAGGCCGGATGGAACTCCACCTCGTCGATGCGATGCCCGTATCGATCGTGCGTGCGCAGCACCGGCGAGTAGCGGTTCGCTTCGTCCGCCCAGCGCTGCGCCTCTTCGCTCCCGGCCCGGCGGCCCAGCGCATGCAGCTCACTGCTGTGCCACTCCGCGCCTTCGCGTACCAAACCTTCCAGAAGGGCGGGGTCCGCGGCCACGTCATGGCCGATCAGCAGCGGGGCCTGATTGAAAACCTCGTGGGTCATCGCGCCTCGAATAGCTTTGCGCCAGGTCCGGGGCGGGTCGCGGCCTCGCGCGGCGACTTCAGCACGTGTCCCTCCGAGCAGACGAGTTGTACGCCGAGAGTCCCCTCACAGTCGCGGTGAGCGACCGTCACGGGTGAGCCTTCGGAGTCGGCCAGATAGCGGTCGCCCCACTCCCAGACGGCGATGAGGACCGGATAGAGATCGAAACCCTTCTCAGTCAGGCGATATTCGTGGCGCAGCCGCTCCCCCGGCTCGCGGTAGGGCTCGCGGCGGAGCACTCCCTGCTCCACCAGCATGGTCAGCCGATTCGTGAGCACCTGACGGGGAATGTCGGTGTGCCGCCGCATGTCCTCGAACCGCCGGACGCCGGTGAAGATCTCGCGCAGCACGACGAAGGTCCAGCGCTCGCCGAGAATCGACATCGCGCGCCCGACCGTGCAGTTCTCCACGGACCAATCCAGCGCTGCGGGCCTCATGCGATCACCGACCTTCGGCCGGCGTCGCATGAAGGGAACTGAGCTTCATGATGATCGGTCTGCGCCCGCTCATGTGACCAAACCTAAGTCTTCTTGACAGACTCAGCAAGCGTTGCCAGGCTGAGTTCATGACCGAGACTCAGCAGCGCACCCGGACATTTCAGTGGGACGACCCCGGCGTGTACGCCACCGCCCCGGCCGAGCTGACCGGGTTGGAGCTGCTCCAGCTGATGGTCGCGGGCGAGCTGCCGCCGCCGCCGATCATGCGGCTGCTGGACATGCAGGACCTCACCGCCGAATTCGGCCGGGTCGTGGTGACCATGAAGGCGCAGGAGTTCCACTACAACCCGCTCGGCACCGTGCACGGCGGCGTGATCTCGACCCTGCTCGACACCGCGACGGGCTGCGCCGTGCATACGACGCTGCCCGCCCGGGTCGGCTACACGAGCATGGACCTCACCGTGAAGTACCTGCGCCCCGTGACCGTCGAGTCCGGCCTGCTCACCTGTGAGGGCTCGGTCATCTCGCAGGGACGGCGTACGGCGCTGGCCCAGGCGACGCTGACCGACGAGGCCGGGCGGCTCGTCGCTCACGCGACCTCGTCCTGCCTTCTCTTCCCGCTCGGCTGACCGCGCTGACCCCCACGCGTTGATCATGAACCTAGGGTCCGGCTATAACCCATAGCCGGACCCTAGGTTCATGATCAACGGGTCGGTGCGGCGGCAGGGTCAGCGGACGGCGGCGGCGGCGGCGCGCCCGGCCACCCGGCCGGAGAACAGGCAGCCGCCGAGGAACGTCCCCTCCAGCGACCGGTAGCCGTGCATGCCGCCGCCGCCGAAGCCGGACGTCTCGCCGGCCGCGTACAGGCCGGGCAGGGGTTCGCCGTCGGCGCGGAGGACCCGGCCGGACAGGTCCGTCTCCAGTCCACCCAGCGTCTTGCGGGTGAGGATGTTGAGGCGTACGGCGATCAGCGGGCCCGCCTTCGGATCCAGCAGCCGGTGCGGCGTGGCCACCCGGACGAGCTTGTCGCCCCGGTACGCACGCGCCCCCCGAATCGCGGTGACCTGCAAGTCCTTGGCGAACGGGTTGAGGATCTCCCGGTCGCGTGCGACGACCTGGCGCTCGATGTCGGCGTACGCCAACGAAGGTCCACCGACCGAAGCGGCCAGTTTGTTCATCTGCTCGACGAGGGCGGGCAGCCGATCGGCGACAACGAAGTCCGCACCGTGCTTCTTGAACGCCTCGACCGGTCCGGGCGCGCCCGGAAGAACGCGCTGCAACACCTGCTTGACGCTCTTGCCGGTGAGATCCGGGTTCTGCTCGGAGCCCGAGAGCGCGAACTCCTTCTCGATGATCTTCTGCGTCAGGACGAACCAGGTGTACTCGTGCCCGGTACGCATGATGTGCTCCAGCGTCCCGAGCGTGTCGAAGCCGGGGAACAGCGGGACGGGCAGCCGCCGGCCGGTCGCGTCGAGCCACAGCGACGACGGGCCGGGCAGGATGCGGATGCCGTGCTGCGGCCAGATCGGCGACCAGTTCGCGATGCCCTCGGTGTAGTGCCACATCCGGTCGCGGTTGATCAGGTTGGCCCCGGCGTCCTCGGCGATGCCGAGCATGCGACCGTCCACATGGGCCGGTACGCCGGACAGCATCCGTTTCGGCGGAGTGCCCAGCCGGGCCGGCCAGTTCTGGCGTACGAGGTCGTGGTTGCCGCCGATCCCGCCGGAGGTCACGATCACGGCTTGCGCAGTGAACGCGAAGTCGCCGGTCACCTCGCGGGAGCTCGACTCGCCCCGGGCGGCGTCACTCGGCGCGAGGACACTTCCGCGTACGCCGTCGATCACGCCGTCGGTCGAAGTCAGCTCGTCGACCCGATGCCGGAAGCCGATCCGGACCAGCCCCCGGCGCTGCGCCTCGCGTACGCGTCGGATGAAGGGTTCGAGGACGCCGGGCCCGGTCCCCCAGGTGACGTGGAACCGCGGTACGGAGTTGCCGTGCCCGTCGGCGAGATAGCCACCGCGTTCGGCCCAGCCGACGACGGGGAACCACCGTACGCCCTGTTCATGCAGCCAGGACCGCTTCTCCCCCGCTGCGAAGTCCACGTACGCCTCGGCCCACTTGCGCGGCCAGCGGTCCTCGTCGCGGTCGAAGCCGGCGCTGCCGAGCCAGTCCTGCAACGCGAGCTGAGCCGAGTCGCGGATGCCCATCCGGCGCTGCTCGGGCGAGTTCACCAGGAACAGCCCGCCGAACGACCAGAAGGCCTGCCCACCCAGCGACGCCTCGGGCTCCTGGTCGAGCAGGATCACGCGGCGGCCCGCGGCGGCCAGTTCGGCGGTGGCGACGAGGCCGGCGAGCCCGGCCCCGACCACGATCACGTCAGCGTCGGTCACGCGCGGGACTTTACTCGCGCCCGCGCCGCCTCCCGCTTCGCCTCGAAGCGGCTCGCCGCCGTGTCCAGGCCGGTCATGAACTCGACGAGTTCCTCGCGAGCCTTCTCGCCTTCGCCGGAGAAGCCCTCCCGGTCGAGTACGCGCAGCTGCCGCAGCACCGGCGTAACCACCTCGTCGTGGTGAATCCGCAGGTCGTAGATGCCGGCCATGGCGATCTGGACCGACTTGCGGCCGAAGTTCTCGATGGTGTGGCCGGGCATCTGGAAGTCCTTGACCACGTCGCAGACCGCGCGCATGGTCGCGTCGGGGGCCAGCTCGAAGGCGGCGCTCAGGAGGTTCCGGTAGAAGAGCATGTGCAGGTTCTCGTCGGCGGCCACCTTGGCGAGCAGCTGATCGCAGATCGGGTCGCCGCTGACCTTGCCGGTGTTGCGGTGCGCGACGCGAGTGGCGAGCTCCTGGAACGACACGTACGCGAGCGACGACAGCACGCTGTCGTTGCCGTTGGTGAACCCGCCGGCCATGTGCTGCATACGCGCCCGCTCGAGGGCGATCGGGTCGACCGCTCGGGTGGTGACCAGGTAGTCCCGGATCGCGATGCCGTGCCGGCCTTCTTCGGCGGTCCACCGGTGCACCCAGGTCCCCCACGCGCCGTCGCGGCCGAACGTCGTCGCGATCTCGTGGTGGTAGCTGGGCAGGTTGTCCTCGGTCAGCAGGTTCACGATCAACGACGTACGCGCGACCTCGGGCAGCCGGGACTGCCCCGGTTCCCAGGCCTGGCCGCCCAGTACGCCGTCGAAGTCGCTGCCCTCGCTCCACGGGACGTACTCGTGGGGGAACCACTCCTTGGCCGTGGCCAGATGCCGGTTGAGATTGGTCTCGACCGTCGGCTCCAGCTCCCGCAGCAGGGTCAGGGTGTCGGGCGAAGCAGTCACGCGGGGCTCCCTCAAATCAGGCTACGGTTGCGTAGGTTACGCCACCGTAGCCTGTTCCGCTGAGAGGTCGCTGTCAGGGGACCTCTTCCGGCAGCGGTGCTCCTCCGCCCAGGTGAGCGGGCAGCCACCAGTCCTCGGCCGGGCTGTCCGGCTTCTCCGGATACTCCGTCTGCGCCCGGTCGAGCAGCTCGGCCATCCGGGCCCGCAGAGCAGCCGTGACCTCGTCGGACTTGTCCCGGCGAGCCGGCCGCATAGGTTCGCCGATGAGCACGCTGATCGGCAGGTTCCGCTTGGTCAGGTTGCGCGGGCGGCCCTTGGTCCACAGCCGCTGCGTACCCCACAGGGCCATCGGGATGAGCGGGACGTCGGCCGCCGCGGCGAGGCGTACCGCGCCGTTCTTGATCTCCTTCACGGTGAACGACTGGCTGATCGTCGCCTCCGGGAAGATGCCGACGACCTCGCCCGCCTTGAGCGCGGCCAGCGCGGCCTTGTACGAGCCGATGCCGGCCTCGCGGTCGACGGGGATGTGCTTCATCCCGCGCATGAGCGGGCCGCCGACCGGGTGGGCGAAGATCTCCTGTTTCGCCATGAACCGGACGAGCCGCTTGGACGGCCGCGCGCCGAAGCCGCAGAAGATGAAATCCAGGTAACTGATGTGGTTGCAGGCGATCACCGCGCCGCCAGTAAGCGGAACGTGCTCACCACCCTCGACCCGCACCCTCATGTCGAGCAGGGTGAACATGGTGCGAGCCAGCGCGATCACGGGGGGATAGACGAGTTCCGGCATCCGGCCAGGTTAAACCCTGGCCCGGTCGCTTTCTCGGGCAAGGCACGGCACAATGCCCGGCATGCCGACGGAGAGCGAGGCGCAGGCGGCCCAACGGCGTGCCCTGCTGGCACCGGTGGCCCGGTTGTGCCTGGAGGCGGGCGTGCCGGTGCGAATGGGCCGGCTGGAGCGGCCCGGTGAGGCCTCGGTCGTCGCCCTGACCTGCGCCGCGCCCGACGGGACGTGGGATGCCGCGCTCACCGTCGTGCGCGCTCGTCCCGTGCCGGAGCAGTACCCCGATTGGAACGGCCGCTGGGGTCGCGATCCGCGCGACGGCTACGACCTGAGCACGCCGGGCACGCTCGTCTTCGAGCTCCAGATCACCGAAGAAGACGATGGTTCTAGTGGTCACGGTCCGCGGCCCATGGTCGTCTTCGAGCTGCTCGACGGCGACGTCGCGGCCGCGGACTCGCTCATCCTCTGGTGGCGGCGGCCCGCGCTCTTCCACACCACGCCACCCGGTCCGCACGAAAAGGCCCAGCGGCGTCGCGAACGCGCCGAGGTGGATCGCCACAAAACCCGTCAAGCTCCACCTGTACGCCTGAAGGCGTTGCCGGGAGCGGCGGAGCCGATCGCCGCGCAGCTCGACGCGGCCGCACTCAGCGGCAACTTCCCCCGGGCTCATGACGGGCGGTTCCACCGCTCGGCGGTGGTCGCGCTGACCCCGATCGACGGGACGCCGTCGCATCGCCGGGGCGCCTGGCTCACCGCGCGGCGTACCGGGGACGGGTTGACCGTGACGGTCGAGGAGCTCATCGGCGGCAATCAGGAACACCGCTGGGATCTGACGCCGTGGCTGTGGAGCCGGGCGTACGCCCGAACCAGCCGGCAGGTTCGCTGGCAGGTCTCCCGGGCCGACCGCGTACGCCCGATCGTGGCGGCGTTGCGAGCCGGGGATGTGCCCTCCGCACTGCAGATCGCCGATGTGGCCTTCGACGAGCAGGTGGCCAAGCTGCTCGCCGGGGCTCCGACGCGCACCTTCCGAGCCGAGTACGCCGAACGCTGGGTCACCCGGCTGTACGAGCAATTGGCGGAGTCCGCCCCGTGGCGGTTCGCCGAGGCGTACCGGATCTGGCAGGCGGAGGCCGATCGCGCCCGGACTGCCCGACCGGTGACGTTGTTCGGGCTCAAGGGACTGAACCAAGCTCGCAAGCCGAAGATCGCGCTGACCCTGTCCGGCGATCGACCGATGCTGCGCCTGGTGTTCACGGCGAGCAACCTCGTGCTCCCCCGGTCGCTCTGGACGCTGCCGACGGACTTCCCGGAGTAGCGTTTTCGCCATGGATATCCGCGCTGGTCGCCCGCAGGAAGCCGCAGAGCTGACCGAGCTGATCCTGCGGTCGAAGGCGCACTGGGGTTACGACGCGGCGTTCCTGGCGCGCTGCCGGCCCGCCCTCACGCTGCACGAGGACCAGGTCGAACCACACCGGACGCTGGTCGCCGAGCTGGACGGCCGGGTCGCCGGGGTCGTGACCGTGACCGGTGTGCCGCCCGAGGGTGAGATCGACCTGCTCTTCATCGATCCGTGGGCGATCGGCCACGGAGTCGGGCGCGCCCTGGTGGGCCACGCGACGGCAGCGGCGGCGGCCGAGGGCTTCGAGTCGCTGCTGATCGAGTCAGACCCCCAAGCAGAGCCGTTCTACCTGCGGATGGGCGCCGTCCGGATCGGTGAGCAGGTATCCCCGGCGACGGGACGCGCGCTGCCGCTGCTGCGCCTGGGCGTGTCTGCCCCGATACTGGACAGATGACCTTCGGAGTACGCACCGCGCTGCGGGGCATCGGGACGACGATCTTCTCCGAGATGACGGCGTTGGCCCAACGCACCGGCGCGGTCAACCTCGGTCAGGGGTTCCCCGACACCGACGGCCCGGCCGGGATGCTGGCCGCGGCACAGCAGGCGATCGCGGGCGGGCTCAACCAGTACCCGCCGGTCGACGGGCTGCCGGTGCTGAAGGAGGCCATCGTCCAGGCACGGCAGAACCGCTACGGGATGGCGTACGACCCGGCGACCGAGGTCGTCATGACCGCCGGGGCGACCGAGGCGATCGCCGCGGCATTGCTCGCGCTCTGCGAACCCGGTGACGAGGTCGTGCTCTTCGAGCCCTACTACGACAGCTATCTCGCCAACGTCGCCATGGCTGGGGCGACGCATCGGGCCGTCCCGTTGCGCCCGACGGACGATGCAGCCGTGGCCGGCTCCAGAGCCGGCGCAGGGTTCGCCTTCGATCCCGATGACCTACGGCGTGCGGTCTCTCCGCGTACCAGATTGATCGTCTTGAACAGCCCGCACAACCCGACGGGCAAGGTGTTCACGCGTGCGGAGCTGGAGCTGATCGCGCAGGTCTGCGTGGAGCGCGACCTGATCGCGGTGACCGACGAGGTTTATGAATACCTGACCTACGACGGCCTGGAGCATGTGCCGCTGGCGAGCCTGCCGGGGATGCGCGAGCGGACCGTGACGATCTCGTCCGCGGGCAAGACGTTCAGCTGCACCGGCTGGAAGATCGGCTGGGCGCTGGGCCCGGCCGAGCTGGTGGGCGCGGTGCGCAAGGCCAAGCAGTTCATGACCTTCGCCAGCGGTACGCCGTTCCAAGCGGCCGTCGCACATGCCCTGACCCACGAGCTGGACTGGGTCGCCGAGCTGGCCAAGAGCCTGCAGGAACGCCGCGACCTGCTGCAGGCCGGGCTGACCGCCGCCGGAGTACGCACCTATCCGGCGCACGGGACCTACTTCCTGCAGGCCGACGCGGCTTCCTGGGGGTACGCCGACGGCGGCGAACTGTGCCGCGACCTCGCCGAACACGGTGGCGTGGTGGCGATCCCGACGCAGGTCTTCTACGACGATCCGGCGAACGGGCGCGGCCTGGTCCGGTTCGCCTTCTGCAAGCGGCCCGAGGTCCTGGCCGACGCTGTCTCGCGCCTGTCGACGTTCCGGCCTTCGGAGGGGAAGTAACCATGCGTGTAGCCGTCTGCCAGCTCAACGCCCGGGCCGATCGCGCGGCGAACCTGAAGATCGCAGCGGAGCTGCTCGAACAGGCCGCCGCGGGGGGAGCCGATCTCGCCGTGCTGCCCGAGTACACCGATTACCTCGGCCCGGCCGCCGGCCTGCCGATGCCCGAACCCGTCGACGGGGAGTACGCCCAGCACTTCGCCGACCTCGCTCAGCGCCTGAACCTGTGGGTGCTGGCCGGGTCGTTCCACGAGACCGGGCCAGACCCTTCGCACACGTACAACACGTCGCTGCTGTTCGACCGGGCGGGCGCGTTGGCGGCGGCGTACCGGAAGATCCACCTGTACGACGTGGAGATCCCGGGTCGAGTGTCCTATCAGGAGTCTGCCGCGGTCGCACCGGGCGCGCAGACCGTCGTCGTGCCCGTCGAAGGCGTACGCGTCGGCCTGTCGATCTGCTACGACCTGCGCTTCCCCGAGCTGTACCGGCGGTTGGCCGCCGAAGGCGAAGCCCAGGTGCTCGTCGTCCCGGCAGCGTTCATGGCGCATACCGGCCGCGACCATTGGGAAGTGCTGCTGCGGGCGCGCGCCATCGAGAACCAGTGCTACGTCGTGGCCGCCGGGCAGATCGGCGACCACGAACCTGGGCGCACCTGCTACGGGCGCAGCATGGTGGTGGACCCCTGGGGGACGGTGGTCGCCCAGGCGCCCGACGTCGTCGGGGTCACCTTCGCCGACCTCGACCTCGACCGGCTGGCCGCCATCCGGCTGGAGCTACCGAGCCTCGCCAACCGCCGCCTCTGATCCAGCGCTCGCCGCGCCGCGCTTTGGCGGCGCTGCGCTTTCCGGCGCTGCGCTCTCGGCACTGGATCAGGGATCTGGGGCGAATCTTGCCCCAAGATTCGGCCCAGATCCGTGATCCAGCGCCCAACGGCTAAAGGGTGCCCAGCGGCTAAAGCGCGCCGTCGGCGAGTTGCCGCCGAATCTCCCGCTTGAGCACCTTGAGGCTCGGCCCCATCGGCAGTTCGCTCGCCAGCCGCACCCGGCGCGGGTACTTGTGCTTGCCGAGCTGCTCCCGCGACCAGGCGAGCAGCTCCTCCTCGGTGACCGCTACGCCGGAGGCGGCCACGACGACCGCCACGACCTCCTCGCCCAACGCGTCGTCCGGTACGCCGACCACCGCCACCTGAGCGACCGAAGGATGCCGGGCCAGCACTTCCTCGACTTCGCGGGGATAGACGTTGAAGCCGCCCCGGATGATGAGGTCCTTCTTCCGGTCGACCACGCGGATGAAGCCCTCGGCGTCCTTGGTGCCCAGGTCGCCGCTGCGGAACCAGCCGTCGACCACGGCCTGCTCGGTCTCCTCGGGCTTGCCGAGGTAGCCCGCGAACACGTTGTGGCCCCGGATGACGATCTCCCCCAGTTCGCCGGTGGGCAGCAGCTCGATGCGGTCGTCCACTTCGGCTCGGGCGATCTCCACCTCGACGCCCCAGATCGGGTGGCCGATCGTGCCGGCGCGCGTACCGAAGTGGGGCTGGTTCGTCGTGGCCGTCGGGGAGGTCTCGCTCAGCCCGTATCCCTCGTAGATGGTGGTCTGGAAGACTTCCGTGAACTTCTCCAGCACCGCCACCGGCAGCGAAGCACCACCGGACACGGCGATCCGCAACTCCGGCAGCCGCTCGCGGCCCGCCGCCGCCTCCAGGAGTCCGATGTACATCGTCGGTACGCCGTGGAACACGGTCACATCCTCGGCCAGCATCAGGTCGATCGCCGCCGCTCCGCTGAACCGGGCCAGCAGGACGAGCGTCGCACCCAGCCGGAACGTCCCGTTCATGCCGACGGTCTGCCCGTACGTGTGGAACAGGGGCAGGCAGCCGAGCACCACGTCGGTCGGCCGGGCGTCGTTGGCGTCGAAGACGTTGACGGTCGCGTTCATCACCAGGTTCAGGTGCGTGAGTAGGGCGCCCTTGGGCGATCCGGTGGTGCCGCTCGTGTAGAAGACGACCGCCACGTCCTCGGCCAGCCGGGAGACGAAGGTCGGCAGCGGCTCGGCGTCCAGCTCCTCCAGCCGCCTCGGCGCATCCTCCTTCGCCGACGCCGGCCCGACCGTCACCACCGGCACGCCCGCGGCCCAGGCGGCCTCCGCGGCCACCCCCAGCAACGCGGTGTGACAGACGAGCAGGTCCGCGCCGCTGTCTTTCAACACGTACGCCATTTCCTGCGCGTTGAGCAGCAGGTGCACCGGGACTACAACTGCCCCGGCTGCGAGCACGCCGTAGTACGCACGCGGGAAGTCCACTGTGTTCGGTACCGCGATCGCGACCGTCTTGTCCGGTCCGACGCCGAGATCGCGTAGTGCGGCGGCGTACCCGAGCGCCTCGCGCCACAGCTGGGAGTAGGTGACCCGCAGCGGGCCGTCGACGACGGCGACCTTGTCCGGATAGCGGCGGGCGGCTTCGGCGAGCACGCTCGCCAGGGAGAGGGACGTCATGGGGTGGGCCTTTCCGCTCAGAACGCGCTGACCCCCGTCAGCGCCCGGCCGATGATGAGGTTCTGGATCTGGCTGGTGCCTTCGTAGAGGGTGGTGACCCGGGCGTCGCGGAGGTACTTCGCGACGGGGTACTCGTCGATGTAGCCGTAGCCGCCGAAGACCTGCAGGGCGTTGTTGGCGGCCCGGACGGCGGCCTCGCTCGCGAACAGCTTCGC
>NZ_JABFVK010000028.1 GCF_013362815.1 Hamadaea sp.
CCGCGACAGTAGGCGCATGAATCTTCTGCGTTTCGCGTTGCGACTGGACGCCGGGGCCTCGGCCGGGCTCGGCGTCGTCATCCTCGCTCTGAGCGGCAAGCTCGACGAGTGGCTCGGTACGCCGACCGCGTTCAGCCTCGGGGTCGGAGTGTTCCTGCTGGTATGGGCGGCGGGGCTGGCGTTGTTGGCGGCCCGATCGGAGATCGCCCCGGGTGCGGTGTGGACGGTGATCGTGCTCAACGTCGGCTGGATCGCGGGCAGCCTGGCGATCGCGTTCGGCGGGGCGTTCGACCTCACCGGGTGGGGCGTCGCCCTGTCAGCCCTCCAAGCGTTGCCCGTGCTGTTGTTCATCGATCTCGAGTACCTCGGTCTGCGTCGCGTCCGCCGTGCCGTCGGAGGCGGTGCCGTCCGGAGCAGCGCCGCCTGACGGCTGCTCCTTCGGCAGGCGCTCGGCGACGAGGAGACCGGCGAGCGCCGCGATCGCGAGCACGAGCATCGCCAGGGCGTACGAGCGCTCCGGGGTACGGGCGATCCCGGCGACGATGACCGTGCCGGCGACGGCGGTGCCGAGCGAGGAGCCCAGGTTCGACACGCTGCGGGACAACCCGGAGATCTCGCCCTGGAGTTTCTCGCCGAACGCCGACTGCACGATGTTCACCGACGGCGTGATCATCAGCCCGATGCCGACGCCGATGACGAACAGGCCCGGGATGAGGGCCGGTGCGCCCCCGGCCGACCAGGTGACGATGAGCAGCAGGGCGCAGATGCCGACGACGGTGACGAAGAAGCCGGTTTCGATGAGCGTACGCTGCGGCCATCGTTTGGCCAGCCGTTCGGCGGCGAGCGACGACCCGAGTACGCCGACCGTGGCGGCCGTGAAGATCAGGCCGGTCTCGATCGCGTTGTAGCCGCGGACCACCTGGAGGAACGCGGCGACGACGAACGAGGTGCCCATCAGGACGAGCCACTGGAGATTCTGGGTGATCATGCCGAGGTTCGCGACGCGGCTGCCGAACAATCGCATCGACAGCAACGGCTCACGACCCGCTGCCTCCGTTGTGCGTACATGTCGGAAGAAGAGCGCGAGAACCGCGGCCCCGGCGGCGATCATCACGAGCATGAGCCAGGCCTTCTTGCTGGCCAGGAGAATGCCCGAGACGATCAGGATGAGACCCGCGGCCGACAGCACCGTGCCGCGGATGTCGAAGGTCCGGTCGGGTTGCGCGGGCAGCGGGTCGGTGAGCCCGCGGCCCAGGACGATGATCACGACGATGACCATGGCCTGGAAGACGAACGCGGCCCGCCAGCTGAACGCGCTGGTGATGAGCCCGCCCAGCAGCGGACCGGTGGCCGCGCCGACCCCGGCCATGGCGCTGATCATCCCGAAGGCCCGCGCGCGGGAGGTCAGGTCGGTGAAGTAGAGCGTGGCGAGGATGTAGACGGGCGGGATGAGCAGCGCCGTCCCGACACCCTCCAAAATGGAGTTTCCGAGCACCAGTACGCCCAGCCCCGGCGCGACCGCGCACAGCAGCGCGCCGACGCCGTAGACCATGAGCCCGAGCTGGAAGCAGCGCTTGCGTCCGAACTTGTCCGTCAGCTTGCCACCCGGGATCATCAACGCCGCCATGACCAGGAGGAACAGCGTGATGGACAGCTGTACGCCGGCCACCGTCGTGTGCAGGTCGTGGCTGATGTCGTTGATCATCACGTTCATGTTGGAGCCGGCGAAGCTGCAGATGAACTGCGCCAGCGCCAACGGAACGAGCGGGCGGCTACCGGCCCGCATGCGCCAATACCGGCTCGACCCACCCCGCGCCGTGGTCGAGCTGGAAGTCGAGGTTCATAGCCGCGCTGATCAGCGACAGATGGCTGAACGCCTGCGGGAAGTTGCCGATCTGCTCACCGGTCGGGGCGATCTCCTCCGAGTAGAGCCCAAGGTGATTGCTGTAGGTGAGCATCTTCTCGAAGGTCAGCCGGGCCTCTTCGAGCCGGCCCGAGCGCGCGAGGGCGTCGACGTACCAGAAGGAGCAGATGGTGAAGGTGCCCTCCGAGCCCTGCAGACCGTCCGGCGAAGCCTCGGGGTCGTAGCGGTAGACGAGGCTGTCGGAGACCAGTTCGCCGTCCATCGCGCGCAGCGTCGACTGCCACAGCGGGTCGGTGGGTGCGACGAATCCGACGAGCGGCATGTAGAGCAGCGACGCGTCGAGCACGTCGGTGTCGTAGTGCTGGACGAACGCCTCCCGTTTGGGATGGAAGCCGCGATCCATGATCTGCTCGTAGACCGCGTCGCGCTGCTGGGTCCACCGGGCCAGGTCGGCCGGCCGGCCCTTGTCGCGGGCGAGGCGTACCGCCCGGTCGAAGGCCACCCACGACATCAGCCGGCCGTAGGTGAAGTCCTGGCGGCCGCCTCTCGTCTCCCAGATCCCCTCGTCGGGCTGGTCCCAGTTGTCGCACAGCCAGTCGACGAGATCGCGGACGTTCGTCCAGCCGGAGTTGCCGATGGTGAGCCCATGGCTGTCGGCCAGGAACAGCGAATCCATCGCCTCGCCGTAGATGTCCAGCTGCAACTGCCCGGCCGCGCCGTTGCCGATGCGTACCGGTCGGGAGTTCCGGTAACCCGACAGGTGGTCGAGGATCTCCTCGTCCAGATCGGGCGAACCGTCCACTCTGTACATGATCTGCAACGGAGTGCCGGTGCTGTTGGAGTCCTGCACTCGCTGGTTGAGCCAGCCCATGTACGCCGCCGCCTCGTCGGTGAAGCCCAGGCCGAGCAAGGCGTACACGGAGAAGGAGGCGTCCCGGATCCAGGTGAACCGGTAGTCCCAGTTCCGCTCGCCGCCGAGCTGTTCGGGCAGTGCCGCCGTCGGAGCGGCGACGAGCGCGCCCGTCGGGGCGTACGTCATGAGTTTGAGGGTCATCGCCGAGCGCTCCACCATCTCGCGCCACCGGCCGCGATACTGCGAACGCCCGATCCACGACCGCCAGAAGTCCCGCGTCTGCTCGAACAACGCCATGATCTCCTCGGGCGGGACGACGCGGGGCGGGCCGTCCGGCATCGTCTCCAGGATCATGCCGCCGACGTCGCCGGCCACCAGATCGGCGAACGCCGTCAAGCCCTGCTCGGTACGCTGGAGATCGCCGGGCTGGATGAACGCCCGGTCGCGACGCGACGGATTGATGTTCATCCGCATTCCGCCGCCCTTGAACACCGCGCCGTCGGAGCTGAACTCGACCTCGGTCCGGGCGCGGCCGTAGTCGAACCGCGGCTCGCAGTCGAAGCGGAAACGCATACTGCCCCGGACCACGCTGATCATGCGGACGAGGCGGTGCTGATCGGTCGCCGTACGCCCGCCATCGGGTGCGATCGGCATGAAGTCCATGACTTCCCCGACACCGCTCTCGCTGAGGAAGCGGGTGATCAGAATCGGCGTACCGGGGAGGTAGAGCTGCCGGGTCACGTAGTCGACGCCTTCGGGGGCGACTCTGAGGTAGCCGCCGCGTTCGTTGTCGAGCAGGGCGGCGAAGATGCTCGGCCCGTCGAACCGGGGAGCACAGAACCAGTCGACCGTCCCGTTCGTATCGATCAAGGCCGCGGTCTGCAGATCGCCGATCAGGCCGTGTTCGTGGATGGCTGGTCCCTGTGCGGCGCCCAAGACGCCGTTGGCGCTGGTCATCTGTCCAGCATTGCCCGCTACCGTGGCCCTGTCGGCCGAATCGCAGAACCTGAGCCGGAGAGGTGGGCCTGATGACCGTTTCGTCGCCTACTGTGGGTGAGTTGCTGCGGCACTGGCGGTCCCATCGTCGGCTCAGCCAGCTCGACCTGGCCGGGCTGGCCGAGGTGTCGGCCCGGCACCTCAGCTTCCTCGAGACCGGCCGCGCCAAGCCCAGCCGGCCGATGCTGCTCCGGCTCGCCGAGATGCTGGACGTCCCGCTACGTGAACGGAACCGGTTGCTCCTGGCGTCCGGGTACGCCCCGGCGTACACGGAGAGTGAAGTGACTTCGCCGCGAATGGCCGGTGTGTGGCAAGCGGTACGCCAGGTGCTGACGGGACACGAGCCGTATCCGGCGGTGGTGACCGACCGGTTCTGGCGGATGCTGGACGCCAACGCCGCTATCGACCTGATGACCGGGGTGGTGGCACCCTGGCTGCTGGAGCCTCCGGCGAACATCCTGCGCGCCGGTCTGCACCCCGAGGGGCTTGCTCCGCATATCGTGAACTTCGGCGAATGGCGGGCGCACCTGCTCACCCGCCTTCGGCGGCAGGCCGCCGTCGCGGGCGATTCCGAGCTGATGGAGTTGTACGCCGAGCTCAAGGCGTACCCGTGTGACGATCCCGAGCCGGAGGTGGAGTCGCCCGGGTCGGGCGACGTCGTGACGCCGCTGCGACTGCGTACGCCGCTCGGCGAGCTCACCTTCTTCAGCACCATCGCGACCTTCGGCATCCCGGCTGACGTCACGGTGGCAGAGCTGGCGATCGAGTCGTTCTTCCCGGCGGATCAGTTCACCGCCGACGTGTTAAGGGCACGACAGGCGGCCCGTTGACCGATACCTTCACGGCATGGCGGATGTCTGGCTCGCGTTCACGAAATACGACGGTTCTCTGCACTGGCACCAGATGACGCGCCGGCTCGGCGAAGACGCGCACGGTGTCTGGCTCGGCGGTACCAAGGGGACAATCCTCCGCAAGGGCCACGACGACGTGGTCACCGAGGCGGACTGGCCGCACGTCATCCTCATTCCGCGCGACGCCTGGTGGACGGCCGCGTTCAACGGCCCGGGCGCCCGCAACGAGATCTACTGCGACATCACGACGCCCCCGGTGTGGCCGCAGGACGGCGAGGTGACCATGGTCGACCTCGATCTCGACGTGCTGCGTATGCGCGACGGCCGGGTGCTGCTGGACGACGCGGACGAGTTCGCCGAGCACCAAGTGAAGTACGCCTACCCGCCGGACGTCATCGCGAGCGCGGAGGCGTCGGCCGCCTGGCTGATGAGTGCGGTACGCGAACGCCGCGGGCCGTTCGGCGGGGCTCACCTGCCGTACCTCGACCAGGTTCGCTGAGCGGCGGCCCGCGCCTTCCGCGGCCCGCCGCCCGCCCGCCCGCCGCCGCAAGATCGTCGGAAGCCGACGATCAATGCACGAAAACGCTCACGATTGTCGGGAACCGACGATCATGGGCGCGCGGACAGCCAAGAATGTCGGGAACCGACGATCATGATAGCGGCCGTCCGAGGATTGCCGACCGGAACCAAAGATCATGTGTCCACGGTCAGCGCGATCCGCCCGCAAACAGAGATCGAGGGCCCGTGATCAGCGCGATAGGGCCGGATTTCGCTGATGAGCGGCACATGATCTCCGTTTCCGGGCCGGTTCTGCTGACGAAGCGCACTCGGACTTGGCCGCGCGCCGCGTGAGCGGCCGCGGCCCCACGCCCGGCGGGGGAGGGTCAGGAGGCGACGAGTTCCACCTCGTAACCGTCCACATTCTCCAGGTAAGCCGCGTAGTGCGAGGGGCCGCCGGCGTACGGGTGACGGTCGGAGAACATCAGCGACCATCCGTGCTCGGGCGCAGCCGCGACGAGCTCGTCGACGCGGTCGCGCCCGGAGACGGTGAACGCAAGGTGGTTGAGGCCGGGCCGATGCCGGTCGTGGGTATCGGCGGTCAACGCCGGGCTCTGCTCGACGACGAGGTACGTCGGCCCGAACCGCCAGCTACGTCCGCCCGGCCAGTCCTGGAACTGTTCGTAACCCAGCTCGGTCAGCAGCCAGCCCCAGCCGGCGACCGCGCGGTCGAGGTCGGGCACCCATAGTTCGACGTGATGCAGCACCCGGTCAGCGTAGTCAGCGGGCGGGCCCGCGTTTGCGGAGATCGTCCACCGCCGTCATGGCGTCCCGCAATTCGCCGAGCCACTCGTCGGCATGCTGCCCCACGAGGCGTACGCACCAGGCCAGCGCCTCGGATCGGGAGCGGGCCACTCCGGCGTCCACGAGGGTGTCGAGGACTTGCCGCTCGGGCTGCCGCAGCCGGGTCATCACCGGAGCGGACAGGGTGGTGAACAGTTCCCGGGTGCCGCCGCAGACCACGCCCCAGGCGGCTTTGCGCTGGTACTTGTGCTCGATCTGACGGGCGAACCGGATTCGCCGCTCGCGGGTCTCCTCCCGGTACGCGGCGATGCGGCCGCGCTCCGCGGCAGCGCGGTCGGCCTCGGACGCCTCCGCCGCGTGGGCGGGCTCGGCGAGGGTGCCGACGATGAGGATCTCGTCGCGGTCGATGACGATCTCCGCCGGTCCGGTGAACCAGTCGTCCGGCAGCAGGCCGGTGATCCAGGCCGGGGCGTCGTCGGCCGGTGGTGGTTGTTCGGCGCGACTCACTACTCGAATCATGCTTACATGATTACACCGTTGCTTCACATACGTCATGGGTCAGTGTTCCGCCCATGGCGAAACCAGACAGAATGCGGGGATGAAGATCCCGGACGAGTATCTGGACTGGCGGACCAAGGGCGTCTGGAATCCCGGCCCGCCGGTCACGCTCACCGAGTTCGCCGCCGCCCGGCACAACCTGTTCGGCGGGGCGTTCACCTGGCCGGTGATGGTCGCGCGGCGTACGGCGATCGAGCACAACGTGCGGACCATGGCGGACTACTGCGAGCGGCACGGCGCGCTGTTCGCCCCGCACGGCAAGACCACCATGGCTCCGTCGCTGTTCCAGGCTCAGTTGGACGCCGGCGCGTGGGCGATCACGGTCGCGACGCCGAATCAGGCGCTCGTCTGCGTGCAGCTCGGCGTACCACGCATCGTGCTCGCCAACGAGGTGGTCGACCCGGTGGCGCTGCGCTGGCTGGCGGCCCAGCCGGATACGGAGATCCTGATCTACGCGGACTCCGTCGCCGCTGTGCAGAGACTGGCGGAGAGCGGCGGACGCTTCCAGGTGCTGCTCGAATGGGGCTATCCGGGCGGGCGGGCCGGCTGCCGGACCGTCGCCGACGCGCTCGCCGTCGCGCAGGCGGTGCACGACGCGCCGAACCTCGACCTCGTCGGCATCTCGTCGTTCGAGGGGCTCATGTCCGACGACGACGCGGTTCAGTCCTTTTTGGACAGCATGGTCGAGGCGACCAAGGCGATCGCCCACCTGCTCCCGGCCGACCCGATCGTGACGGCCGGTGGCAGCGCGTACTTCGACCTGGTCACGGCCACGTTCGGCGGTCAGTGGCTCGAGGGCCGGCAGATCCGGCTCGTGCTGCGCAGCGGTGCGTACATCTCGCACGACCATGGGACCTACGGCCACAAGACGCCCTTCCTGCGCGCACCGGCGGAAGGTGCGCTCGACGCCGCGCTGGAGGTCTGGGCTCAGGTCCTCGCGACGCCCGAGCCCGGGCTTGCGATCCTCGGCATGGGCAAGCGCGAGGCCCCCTACGACGATGGCCTGCCGGTCCCGCTGCGGGTCCGCAGAGCCGGCTCGAACGCTCGAGCCGGGCGTGAGGACGGAGAGTCGGCTGGTAGTGGCACAGCCGACGGGCGGGTCGAGGCCGCGGACGGGCTGGAGGTTCTGCGGCTCAACGATCATCATGGGCATCTGTCGGTACGCGACGAAGGGGCGGTCGCCGTCGGTGACCTGGTGTGCCTGGGCATCTCCCATCCGTGCACCGCGTTCGACAAATGGTCAGTGATCCCGGTCGTCGAGGACGACTACACCGTCACCGAACTGCTGAGGACGTACTTCTGATGGCTGACCTCCAGAGTTGGGCCGACGAACTGCTCGCGGCGTACGCCGGACTCGATCCGACCGGCGCGGTCGTCGAGGCGGGTGCGCAGGAACCGAATCGGCTGACCGATTACAGCCCGGCCGGGCACCAGGCGCGGGCCGACTTCGCCGCCGGCAAGCTGCGCGAGGTCGCCGGGATCACGGCCGAATCGGATCACGATCGCCGGCTGCTCGACCATCTCGCCGAGCGGCTGGAGTCACTGGCCGAGTTCCACGACAGCGGCGAAGACCTCCGGGAACTGCATGCCGCCGCGACCGGCCCGCTGGCGATGATCCGGCAGGCCGTCGACGCGGCCGTCCCAGCGGACGACGCCGATGCGGCCGCGCGGGAAACCGGGTGGGCATTGGTCGCCGAGCGCCTGGCCGACGTGCCCCGGGCGCTGGCCGGGTACGCCGAGAGCCTGACCGTCGCGGCGAGCCGCGGTCACGTCGCCTCGGTGCGGCAGATCAACCTGTGCGTGGCACGCTGCGACGGCTGGATCGCCGACACCGAGCAACTCGTCGCGTCCTACGACGCCGGACCGCATCAGGCCGCACTGAGCATGGCAGCGACGTCCGCGGCGAAGGCGTACCAGCAGATGGCGACCTGGCTCAGCGCGGACCTGAGGCCGCAGGCGGACCCGAAGGAGGCCTTCGGCCCGGACCGGTACGCGGTCTGGCTGCGCAAGTTCCTGGGCGTGCGACCCGATCTGGTCGAGCTGTACGCGTGGGGCTGGGCCGAGGTGGCGGCGATCGAGGCGCAGCTGCGCGCGGAGGCCGAGGCGATCCGGCCGGGCGCCGGGCTGGGCGAGGTGCTCGACTTCCTCGACGCCCCCGGCGCACCCGGTACGCTCACCAGCCCCGCTGAGTTCGCGGACTGGCTCCAAGGCGTCCTGGAGCGCACGGTGTCCGAATTGGACGGTACGCAGTTCGACATCCCGGAGCCGTTGCGGCGCATCGAATCCCGCGTCACGACGTCGGCCGGGACGATGTACATCGGGCCGTCGGCCGACCTGACCCGGCCGGGCCGCGTGTGGTGGCAGCTGCCGGACGGCGCGGAGGTGTTCCCGACCTGGTGGGCCTATTCGACCGTCTATCACGAGGGCGTGCCCGGACATCACCTGCAGCTCGGGTACGAGTCGTGGCGCAACCCGCTCGGGCAGCGGCTGAACCTGCTCGGCGGACTGTCGGCGGGACAGGAAGGCTGGGCGCTGTACGCCGAGCGCCTGATGGACGAGCTGGGCTGGTACACGCAGCCCGGCGCGCGACTGGGCTACCTGTTCGCGCAGCTGCTCCGGGCGGCCCGTGTCGTGATCGACATCGGACTGCATCTGGAGCTGCCCGACGACACGGGGCGTACGTGGACCGCCGACGCGGCCTACGAAATGCTCGCCAACCGCTGCCAGCAAGGTGGGTACGCGTCGTCGGAGCTGGCCCGCTACCTCGGCCGCCCGGCACAGGCGCTGGCGTACAAGGCGGGCGAACGGGTCTGGCTCGACGCACGTACGGCGTCGGGCCTTCCGTTGCGGGAGTTCCACCGGCGAGCGCTCGACCTCGGCTCGCTCGGGCTGGGGCAGCTGGCCGCCGCCCTGCGCTAACGTTCCCGGGGTTCCTCGATGTGCGAATCGGGGCCCGGGAACACCAGGCCCTCGTGGTCGTCCTCCCAGTGCACGAGGTAAGGCGGGGTGCCGTCCTCGTGGCGAAGCTCCATGATGACGCCGACCCGGCGGGCCTCCCCGACGTGGGCGCCTTCCATGATCAAGCGATCGCCGACCTTGGCTTTCATCACCCCACCATAAGACCGGCCCCCGTTTCGGCGCGCGGCGTACGGGGGAAACGTGGCACATGAGCGCTCCAGTTGTCGTCGGCGTCGACGGCTCACCCTCCAGCCTGGCCGCCGCCCGTTACGCCGCCCGTCTCGCCGTACGCCGTCAGACCTCCCTCGACTGCGTGCTGGTGTACCAACCGGCCGTGTACGCATACCCCCCGATGGGCGGGATGGATCCCGGACTGCTCGCCGACGACCAGGTACGCGAAGACCTCGACCGGATGGTCGCCCACATCGGTGACGGGCTGCGTCAGGCGTACCCGGAGCTGACCGAGATCACCGCGCGTCAGGTACCCGGCGGGCCAGCCGCCGCCCTCATCGAGCTCTCCCGTACGGCCGCCGTCACGGTGGTCGGCAGCCGGGGCGTCGGCGGCTTCGAGCAGCTGCTGCTCGGCTCGGTCTCCAGTCAGGTCGCCGCACATGGCCAGGGCCCGGTCGTGGTGGTCCGACCTGTTTCTTCGGCGTCGGACGACGATGACGATGCCGGGACCGACCCCGATCCGGACGCCGGACCGGTGCTCGTGGGCGTCGACGGATCGGAGGAATCCCAAGCGGCGCTTCGGTTCGCGGCCGAGGAGGCGCAGTTGCGGCAGACTTCGCTGGTGCTGCTGCACGCGACGGACGACGGGCTTCCTGATGAGCTTCTTGACGCGGCTGCGGCCGAGGTCGCGGGGATTCCCGTGGAGAAGCGATCAGTGGCAAGCAAAGGTGTGGAAGACACGATGATTTCGGCTTCGCGGACCGCCGGGCTGACCGTCGTGGGGTGCCGGGGTCGAGGTGGATTCGCGGGCGCGTTGCTCGGTTCGGTGAGCCGGGCCTTGACCCATCACGGTTCCGGGGCGATCGGCGTCGTTCACAAACACGACCGCTGATCTTCTTGCTGACAGCCGGCCGTGTGCACGACGCGGGGGTGCGGACGGTGCCCCTGGCCGGACGGCTGGTCTCCCGCCCGCATCCCGCGCGCCGTGCCGGTCTCCCGGCCTGCCACGGCTTAACCGACTCTGGGCCGACCGAGGTTACGGCTCCGGTCCGCCAATCGGAACCGCCTCGATGCGTACGCCGGGCAGGCAGACAGTCTGCCGATCCGTTGGGGGTCTTCGCAACCCGGACGTGCTCCGCCGAACGGATGAGTCACGCCTCGTGTCGTGAAACTCACGCAGTAACGCTGCTTCGCCACGCTCGGAAGGGCGTGGCGGTCGGTGGTACGCAGTGCACCTTACGGCGCTGCCATGACGTCGATGGCGTACCACTCGCCGCGCGCCGGCGGGGCGGACACTGTAGACCGGAATGGTCCGTTCCGATAAGGTGATCGCTGTGACGCAAGGACTCTCCGGCCGCCGAGCCCAGGCCGCCCGCAACGACGAGGCGATTCTCGAAGCAGCCCGCGAGGTCTTCCTGGCCGACCCCAAGGCTCCGGTGGCCGCAGTCGCCGAGCGGGCGGGCGTCGGCATGAGCGCGCTGTATCGGCGGTTCCCCGGCAAGGAGGACATGTTGCGCCGGCTCTGTCATGACGGCCTGCTGCGGTACAACGCCGAGGCCGAGGCCGCGCTGGCGGGCGGAGAACACGGGTGGGGCGCGCTGGAATCGTTCCTGGGCAACGTGGTCGACGCGGACGTGCACTCGCTCACCGTGCACCTGGCGGGCACGTTCACGCCCACGCCGGAGATGATGCAGGAGGCGAGGCGTTCGGGTGAATTGGCCACCCGGCTAGTGGAAGGCGCGCAGGACGAACTGCGTCCCGGCGTCGGAGTGAACGACCTGGGGTTCGTGCTGGAGGCGTGTGCGGCGATCCGCGTACCGGACTCGGGGCGCACCAAGGAACTGCGCCGCCGCTATCTCGCCGTCATTCTCGCCGGTCTCCGCCGAACCGGTCTTCGCCGGACCGACGCGAGTCCCGATCTTCCCGGTCCGCCGCCTTCGGCCGACGAGGCGAACTGGCGGTGGCGGCGGGGACCCGTACCCCGTTCAGGAGATAACGGGTAAAACGGGTCGTAACAACCATCATCTGGACGGCGGAATTCGGCACGGCGCGAGAGCTACCCAACCCGGAAAACCGCTAAACGTTGAGGATCACGGCTCTTGTCTTGGCCGCGTGCACGGCCGCCTTCAGCGAGTCGATGTCGTACGCGCCGTGGTGCCGCCGCCCGTTCACGAAGAACGTAGGCGTTCCGGCGACTCCACTGAGGTCGGCCGAGTCGACGTCCTCGGCGATGCGCGCCGCCCCTTCCCGCGTACGCAGATCCTCCTCGAACCGCGCGGTGTCGAGGTTCAGGCGTTCGGCGTACTGGACGAGGTCGGACAGGTCGAGATCGCCCTGGTGATCGAGCAGCACGTCGTGCATCTCCCAGAACGCGTCCTGCTCGGCGGCGGCCTCGGCGGCCTCGGCGGCGAGCTGTGCGTGCGGGTGCACGTCGGTCAGCGGCAGATGCCGCCACACGTACGCGATCTCGGTCGCGCCGGACAACAGCTCCCGCATGATTCCCTCGGCCCGCCCGCAGTGGGGGCATTCGAAGTCGCCGTACTCCACGATGGTGATGCGAGCGTCGGCCGGGCCGCGGATGTGGTCGCGCGCGGGGTCCACGTCGACGGCCAAGTCCACGATGGACTCCGCCCCGTCGGCCAGTGCGCGGGCCCGCCGAAGCGGCGACAGCATCGTGACGACCCGGAAGACGATCCAGGTCACCGCCGAGGCCAACAACCCCGCGACCAGTACGCCGAGCTTGGCCTCCTCCAGCTGGTCACCGCTGAACGCCAAGGTGGCGACCAGCAGGGAGACGGTGAAGCCGATCCCGGCGATGGTGCCGGCTCCGGCGACGGCCGCCCAGCCGACCGGGGGCCGAAGCCGTCCCCGCGACAGCCGGGCGACCAGCCAGGAGCCGCCGATGATCCCGATCGGCTTGCCGATCACGAAGCCGGCCGCGATGCCGAGCGTGATCGGTGAGGTCAGCGCCCGGCCGAGGAACTCGCCGTCGATCTTGATCCCGGCGTTGGCCAGTGCGAACAACGGCACGATGAGGTAGGAGGTCCAGGGCAGGTAGAGCGCCTGGAGCCGTTCGTTGGGGGAGACCGCCAGCCGCAGGCCCGCCCGGGCCTCGCGTTCGAGCTCGGCGGTCGGCTCCTCGCGGAAGGTGCGGAACAGGTCGGTCGCCCGTTCGAGCTCGCTCCGCGGCGACGGGTACGCGTACGTGACCAACCCGGCGACGAGGCCCACCACGATCGGGTCGACGCCGGAGCCGAACACGGCGAGCCAGGCGGCCACGCTGAGGACCAGGTAGACCAGGCCGGACCGGATACGGGCGATCCGCGCCGCGAGCATGAGCAGGAGGAAGAGCACGCCGAGCAGCAGTGGGCCGAGCGAGACTCCGCCGGTGTAGAACAGCGCGATGACGACCAAGGCGAGCAGGTCGTCGACGACGGTCACCGTGAGCAGGAAGGCCCGCAGCCGGTCGGGGAACCGGGGGCCGACCAGCGCAAGCATGCCGAGGGCCAGCGCGGTGTCGGTCGACATGGCCGCGCCCCAGCCGTGCGCGGTGCTCGAACCGGCGTTGATCAGCAGGTAGATCCCGATCGGCACGAGGATCCCCGCCGTTCCGGCGGCTAGCGGCAGGGCGAACCGGCGACGTTCGCGCAGCTCGCCGAGATCGAACTCCCGGCGGGCCTCCAGGCCGACGACGAAGAAGAAGAACGTCATGAGCCCCGAGTTGATCCACTCGCGGAGGCTCAGCTCGACGCCCCAACGTCCCAGGTGGAACGAGAACTCCGTCTCCCAGACCTGTTCGTAGGAGGAGAGGCTGAGATTGGCCCAGACGAGGGCGACGACGGTCGCGCCGAGCAGGACGGCCGCCCCGCCGGTCGCCGTACGCAGAAAGCGCCGCAGCGGCGTGTCCATGTTCCGCGTCCACGCCGTACGCAGCGTCGTCCCGTTGACCATCGGCGAAAGCCACCTCCCGCGCTGATCGTAGGCATAAAGATCAGCGCGGGAGGCCGGATGGAGACCCATCCCACGAGGGGGAATAAGTCAGACGGCCCGGACCTCGATCTCGTCGAGCATCGACCAGGCGCTGCCCCCGTCGACGGTGACCCGGACATAGCGCCCGGTGAGCGAGAGCGAGATCAGCTTGTAGTTCTTGATCTGGTTGACCGAGTTGACGGCGGGCAGGGTGACCGTGCCGGCCGTCGTGTAGCTGCTGCCGGTCGCCGAGACCTCGTACTTCACCGAGGTCGGCAGGAAGACGTAGTCCGGGCGTACCTGGAGCCAGCTGCTCGTGAGGGAGTTGATCGTCCGGCTCGTGCCGAGGTCGATCACGAAGGTGTAGCTGCCGACGGCGTTGCGGCCCTGCCACGGCGCGCCGTAGAACGGGCCGGTCGCCTTCACCCCGTCGGTCAGCTCGACGCCGCCCGTGTCCGGGTACGACGCGTTGGCCGCGATGGACGAGGTGTAGGTCTTCCCGGCCGCCCAGTTGGTCGAGTAGACCGGGGCTGCCGGAGTGGTGACGTTCGCCGTGGTGGCCGCCGCCGACAGGTTGCCCGCGCCGTCGAACGCCTTCACGGTGTAGCTGTACGCCGTCGAGCCGTCCAGCTGCTGGTCGGTGAAGCCGGTGGCGCTACCGTGCTTGGTCGCCACCAGATCACCGCCCCGGTAGATGTTGTACCCGGCGACGCCGATGTTGTCCGTCGGAGCGGTCCAGGTCAGCGACACCGTCTGCGAGTTGGTCGCGGTCGCCGCCAGCGAGGTCGGCGTACCGGGGACGGTGGTTTCCACGACGCCGTTGGTCAAGTAATTCCGATAGGTCGCGTCGTAGTACGTCGAGTAAGGCGCAAGCGGCGACTGGTAGTGGTCGTAGGAGAAGGCCCAGTAGCCGCTCACGTAGGAGGAGACCGCCGCCATGTCGGTGACGACGTCCTTGATCGGCATCGGCTGGAAGCCGGACGCGCCCAGCACGAAGGTCTCCACGTCGTCGTAGAGCAGCGTCGCCGGGCGGGCTGCCGTGATGGCGTTCTTGGTAGCGCTGAACCACGAGGCCAGCTGCGTACTCGTGGCGTGGCCGGCGCCCACGCCGTCCTGCAGGGCGATCGCGTCGATCGGCGCGGTGCCCAGGATGCGCGTCCACATGGACTGCCAGCCCGTCGGGTCGAGCGTGCCCGTCAGGTTCGCGTTGTAGAACGGCGAGGTCACGACCGGCAGGCCGGGGCTCAGCGTGTGCAGGTGCCCGATGACGTCGGCGTAGAAGCCGGCCAGCGCGTCCTGCTGCGCGGTCGTCTGGAAATGCAGGTTGTCCGCCTCGAACGGCAGGTACCAGCCCGCGAAGGAATCGTAGGGGCCGTAGTTGGACCACAGCTCGTCGGCGAGGTTCTCGGCCAGCGTCGCCTCGTTCGCCAGCCAGGTGGCGTTGTCGGCGTAATTGGTCCACCAGTCGTCGTTGATCTGGAGTCCCACGTAGACGTTCACCCCGGCCGTCTCGGCCTTGCTCAGGATGCGGTCGGGCACCTCGGTCGCCGTCGACTTGGTGTACCCGCTCAGCCCGGTCGAATAGGTGGCGGTGTGGTGCTTGCTGTCGGCGGTCCACTGGATGACCTGGGTGGTCATGCAGGCGTTCGTCAGGTAGGTGTACTCGTTGGCCAGCTGCGTGTTCGTCCAGCCGTCGGCCAGCGCGGGCTGGATGAACGAGCCCGCGAGCCGCGGGGTGGTGGTGCAGGTCACGGCGTGCGCGGCGGTCGGGACGACCAGAGCCGTCCCGGCCAGCGCCGCCACGGTCATCAGGCGGTACAGCGTTCGGTGCATGCAAACCTCCATCAGGTTCGTTCTGCTTGCGCTGCTCGGGCCGCTCCCGCTACGACCGCTGCCGGTCCCCAGGCAGTGGTACGCACAACGGCGTGCCCGGTTTCGCCAAGTGAGTTCGCAGTCACCTCCTTGCGTACGGTCGACAGGTATCGGTCGCCGAGGTTGAGCACCCCGCCGCCGAGGACGATCGCGACCGGGTCCAGCAGCGTCGCAGCCGCGCCTAGTCCGGCCCCGAGCACATGTGCGCCGAGATCGATCGCCGCTATTGCGGCGGCATCGCCGGCTGCGGCCGCAGTGGCGACCGCCTCCAACGGAGGCGCATCGCTTCGCCCGGCCCGGACGGCGTAGTCGGCGGCGATCGCCGGGCCGGCGGCGTACGCCTCGACGTGGTCCACTCCGCCGCACCCGCACGGGCGGCCGTCCCGGACGGCAGACGGCAGGTGACCGACGCTCCCGGCGAGGCCGTGTTCCCCGGTCAGCAGTACGCCGTCCCGCAAGAGTGCGCCGCCGACTCCAGTCCCGGCCGCGACGACGAGGACCGTTCCGGATTCGCCGGCGGCCTCGCCGACAGCCATCGCGTGGACGTCGTTCAGCACGATCGTGCGTACGCCGAGCGCCGCCTCGAACGCGCCCCGGACGTCCGTCCCGAGCCAGCCGGGCAGTGTCGCCGTCGCATGACTGATCCGCCCGGCCGGATCGACCGCGCCCGCCGTGCCGATGCCGCAGGCTGCGATGCCGATCCCGGTGGCTGCTTGGTGCGCCGCGCCGATCGCGGCGGCGAGAATCGCGTCTGGTCCGTCGGCCGCCGGAGTCGGTATGCGAACCAGTTCACCGAGTACGCCGTCGGCCCCGACTGCGGCCGCCAGGATCTTGGTGCCGCCGATGTCGACGCCGACCACCGGCGAACTCCCTGGTGAACGAGGCGCGCTGCTCACCGCGTATCCCCGGAGAAGGCTGGAGTCGAGGCGACCAGACGGCGGGCGATGGCGGCCGGATCGGTGACCGCCGTGCCCACCACGACGGCGCATGCGCCCGCCGCGAAGGCCGAGCGGACGTGGTCCGGGGTGACCAGGCGGCCCTCGGCGACCGTACGCGCGCCGTAGGCCGCCAGCGCCGCGACCAGGTCGAGGTCCGGCTCCTCGCGCGTTGGACTGTCCGATGTGTACCCGGAAAGAGTGCTGCCCACGAGGTCGGCCCCCGCGTCCCAGGCGGCGAACCCCTCGGCCGCGGTCGCGACGTCGGCCATGACCGGCAGCCGCAGCTCCTCGTGGACGCGGGCGACGAACTTCCCGGGAGCGACGTCGATGCGGTCGGTCGCCTCGAACGCGATCACGTCCGCTCCCGCCTCGGCCAGCCCTTCAGCCAGCTCGAACCGCGGCGTGATGATGTCGCGGTCGGCCGCGCGCACCTTGTGCAGGCCGATGATGGGCAGGTCGCCGACGGCGGCCCGGACGGCGCGGACGTCTTCCGGCGCGTTCACCCGTACGCCCACCGCCCCGCCCAGGACCGCGCACTCCGCGAGCCGCGCGATGATCTCGGCCGAGCGCAGCGGATGGCCCTGCTTGGCCTGGCAGGACACGACCAGGCCGCCCGTGAGCCGCTCCAGGACGCTCACAGCTGGACTCCGCGCGTGGCCAGGTGTTCGGCGTAGCGGTCGAACAGATTGCGCGCCGCGGGCCATACCGAGTTCGGGCTCAGGAAGTGCGAGAACTCGAACGAGATGACCTTCTCGACGTACGGCTGCACCGCGTCGAGCTTGTGCGCGAGCTTGCGCCAGTCGGTCGGCGGGAACTTGATCGGCATGTCCCGGTCGAAGGTCTCGATGTTGGCCCACGACGTGATGCCGTGGCGTGACGCGGCTTCGGCGGTGGCGGCGAAGTACTCGGCCGAGCGGGCGATCTCCACCGTGCCGTCCTGGAACGCGCAGTAGTCGACCAGTCCGCTGTAGCGGCCGAAGATCTCCTCCCAGATGCGTACGTGCTCCTCCGGAGACCGCGGCTGCTGGCGCGGATCGGTAGTCATCGCCATGTCGGCCCGGCCCAGGAAGAACGGCGAGATCAGGATCGGCAGCTCGGAGATCTCGCGCAGGCGGGCGGCCAGCGTCGTGTTGATGTCTAGGATGCGCAGACTGGAGTCGGTCGTCTCGTGCGGCAGGTACCAGCCCCGGAAGGCGGGCGAGTCGCCGTACCGCTCCCAGATCTCGTCGATGAACGCGAGGTTGACGTCGACCTCGGTACGCCAGTCGTAGCGGTACCAGAAGTAGTGCGAGTCGTAGAGCCCGAAGTAGAACGACATGCCGCGCTCGGCCGCGAGGTCGAGGAACAGGCGTACCAGGTCGACGTGGACGGGCAGAGTCGCGACCCGCTTGCTCACCGCCTCGGACGGGCAGGCCAGCCGCTCGCCGAGACCGGCCCGGATGAGGATCACCGTGTCGATGCCGGCGGCCCGCATGGTGTCGAACTCGGTGGCCCACTCACGCGGACCCCAGTTCTGCGACGGGATGTCGACGGAGATCTCGTCGAGGAAGGTTCCGGAGATCGCCTGGTAGCCGGGGAGGCTCAAGCCGGGGAGGCTCTCGGCCGAGCCGCCAGAAGTGCAGTCGGCCGAGCCGCCAGGAGTGCGGTCAGGCATTTCTGTTCCTTTCAGTTCTTACTTGACGCCGGGTCTACTTCGGGCCGTGGGGCTACTTCAGGCCTCGAGTCGCTATGCCCTCGACGAAGTGCCGTTGGCCGAGCAGGAAGATGACCAGCGCGGGCAGGGTGAACATGACGCTGGCGGCCATCAGCGGACCCCAGTCGACGCCGTGCTCGGAGAAGAAGTTGTAGAGGCCGATCGACAACGTGTACTGCGAGCTGTCGTTGAGGTAGATCAGCGGGTTGAGGAAGTCGGTCCAGCTCCAGACGAACTGGAACACCGCGACCGTCGCCAGCGCCGGGCGGGCCAGCGGCAGGACGACGCTGGCGTACACCCGAAGTTCGGAGGCGCCGTCGAGGCGGGCGGCGTCGAGCAGCTCGTCCGGTACGCCCATCAGGAACTGGCGCAGCATGAAGATGAGGAACGGCGTACCGAGGAAACTCGGGATCACCAGCGGCAGGTAGGTCCCGACGAGACCCAGCTTGTCCCAGAGCAGGTACAGCGGAACCAGGGTCACCTGCGGCGGCAGCATCATCGTCGAGAGCATGAGGACGAGCACCACGTTGCGGCCCGGCCAATGCAGCTTCGACAACGAGTACGCCACGAGCGGGCACGAGATCAGACTGCCCACCACGCACAGCCCGGAGACGAGCAAGGTGTTGCCGAGGTAACGCCAGAACGGCATCGCATTCAGGGCGTCGCCGAAGCTGGCGAAGTTCCACTCGTGCGGCAGCAGCTTCGGGGGAGCGGCGAAGATCTCGTTCGGCCCCTTGAGCGCCGTGCTGAGCATGATGAGGAACGGGAACGCCATGCCGAGGACGATCGCCCAGACCGTCGCGTATCTAGCTGTGGTCTTAATTCCCATAGTGGACCCACCGCCGGGAGGTCAGGAGCAGTCCGGCGCTGACCGCCATCGTGATCAGGAACAGCACCCAGGCCAGCGCCGAGGCGTAGCCCATCTTCAGGAACACGAACGCGTTCTGGAACACGTACATCCCGTAGGTGAGCAGGGAGTCGTCGGGGCCGCCCGCCGCGCCGTTGAGCCGGTTCTGGGCCAGTAGGTACGGCTGGGTGAACAGCTGAAGGCTCGCGATCACCCCGACGATGAGCTGGAAGAGGGTGACCGGGCTGAGCGCCGGCCAGGTGACCGCCCGGAACTTCTGCCAAGGCCCGGCACCGTCCATCGCGGCCGCCTCGTAGGTCTCCTGGGGGACGTTCTTCAACGCCGCCAGGTAGATCACGGTGGTGCCGCCGACCGTCCACAACCCGATGAGGATCACGGCCGGCTTGGTGAACGCGGGGTCCTCCAGCCAGCTCGGCTGGGGCAGGCCCACCAACCCGAGCAGCCGGTTGATCCAGCCGTACTGGGCATTCAGCAGCCAGCGCCACACGTAAGTGGTCACCACGATGGGGACGATCGTCGGCAGGTACACGACCGCCCGGTAGAACGGCATTCCGCGTACGCGGAGGTTCAGGGCGAGCGCGAGCAGCAAGGCGAGCATCAGCGACACCGGTACGCCGACCACCGTGAGGATCAGGGTGTTGGCGAGCGCCTGGCCGAACCGCTCGTCGTGCAGCAGCTCCTGATAGTTCGCGAAGCCGACGTTGGTGGGGGACTGGAACAGGTTGAAATCGGTGAAGCTGTAGTAGCCGGAGGCCAGGATCGGCCCGGCCACGAGCGCGACGAACCCGAGGAGCCACGGGCTCGCGAACGCCAGGCCCAGCCACAGCCGGCGACGCGAGCCCGCAGCGCGGGTTGCCTTACGGCGCATACTTCTTGGCCTTGTCCGCCACGCCCGCGAGCGCGTCCGCCGGCGACTTGCGCAGCTGGGCGATGTCGTCGAACGCCGTGCCGAGATCGGCGGCGTACTGGGCGGCCGTCGGGCCGCTGGCCAGCGACTTGGCATTCGAGCCCTTCATCGCGGCGAGCCAGGCCGAGAAGTTCGGCAACTCGGCGTAGCCCGGATCGTCCACCATGGAGGTACGCGCCGGCAGATTGCCGAGGGCCAGCGTGAAGTCCAGCATCGACTTCTTGTCGAGCAGGTACTTCATGAAAGTCCAGGCTTCCTTGGGATGCTTGGCGTTCTTCGGGATGAACAGGGTGCTGGTGGTGACCTGAGTGGTCCCGGCCAGCTCCGGCTTGGCGGCGGGGTAAGGCAGCGGTGCGACGCCCCACTCCAAGTTCGGCGCGAACTTCTTAATGAAGACCGACTGCCACTCGCCGTCGATCATCGTGGCGACCTTGCCGGTGTAGAACGGGTTCTGTGCGGACTGGTACTCGCCGAAGCCCGAGGTGAACTTGCGGACCTTGTCCACGCCGTACTTCCCCGGGATCGTGTCGGCGTAGAACTTCGTCCCGGCCACCACGCCCGGGTCGGCCGGCGACGGCTTGCCCTGCGCGTCGTCCCAGCTGCCGCCGAACATGAAGCCCAGGGTGGTCAGCGACGTGTTGATCTCGGCGTTGGCGTACCCGAGCTGGGTGATCGTGCCGTCCGCACCCCGCTTGGTGAGCTTGTCGATGTCGGCGGCCCACTCCTCGACGGTGACCGGCGCCTTGTCGATGCCGGCCTCGGCGAACAGCTTCTTGTTGTACATGAGCAGTTGCGTATGCAGCGCGATCGGCATCGAGTAGGTCTTGCCGTCGTACTTCATCTGGTTCATCGCCGACGGGACGAAGTCGGCGGTGTCGTAACCGTCGGTCTTCATGAAGTCGTCGAGCGGGGTCAGGATGCCCTTGCTCGCCCAAGCCCCGACGCCGCTGCCGAAGTTGTCGGAGATGTCGAAGCTCCCGTTGGCGCTCGACATCGACGTCAGCTGCTTCTGGAAGTCGGGGCTGGACACGCCCTTGACCACGATCTTGTCCTGGCTGGCGTTGAAGTCCGCGATGACCTTCTCCAGCGCGGCGGCCTCCTGGCCGGACCACAGGTAGGAGAAGACCACCTCGGTCTTCCCGGACGCGGTGTCGCCGCCGCCTCCGCAGGCGGCCACCGCCGCGGTGAGCACCGCCGCCGCGACGGCGGCGATCGGTCGGAGCCTTCGGTACATAAGACCTCCACAGCTCAGTAAGCTAGATCAGATTTGGTATAGTCCAATCGCTGTGTGACGGAGTCTGCACCAGCTCTCGCGTTTCCGCAAGAGGCGTCGTATCCTCTTGCTGGTTCATACCAATCAGGTTTTCGGCTCGGGTGGGGGACATGGCGCGGACGAAGCGGGAAGTGCTGCAGAACCATCTGGGCCGGCTCATCGACCATGAGCTGGCCCCGCACGATCGGCTGCCCACCGAACGCGACCTCGCCGAAGAGTTCGGGGTCAGCCGCATGACGGTTCGCCAGGCGCTCGAACGCCTGGAACAGGAACGCCGGGTCTACCGGGTCCAGGGGGCGGGCACCTTCGTCGCCCCGCCCGCGATCACCAAAAGCATCGAGCTGACGTCGTTCAGCGACGACATGCGCAGCCGTGGCCTGCAACCCGGCTCCCGGCTCTGCGTCGCCGAGGACGTCCCAGCCGGAGCCGAGATCGGCTTCGCGCTCGGCCTGTCCCCATCCGCCTCCGTGGTCCACATCGAACGCGTACGCACCGCCGACGGCGAGCCGATGTGCCTGGAGCACACGTATCTGGCCGGATCCGCAGTGCCGGGGCTGCTCGACGAACCGCTCGACGCCTCGCTCTACGACGTCCTCCGCGAGCGCTACCGGATCACGATGGTGCGCGCCGAGCAGACCATCCGGGCCACCGTGCTGGACCAGGCCACTGCGGAACTGCTGGCGGTGCCCGCTTTCAGTCCGGCGCTGCTGGTCGAGCGGACTGCGTTCGACCAACGCGACCGGCCCATCGAACGGGCCGTGTCCCTATATCGCGGCGACCGCTACAGCTACCAGATCGCCCTCGTCCGCCCGACTTCCAGTTGATCATGGAGTTGACCGTGGTCTCGTCGGTGTGTCGTGACTGGAAACCTCATGATCAACTAGCGCTGTGATCGCGTGTCCTGGGTCAGCGATCTGGGTTGGCGATTCGGAGATCAAGTACCGGTGGCCAGCGGGAATCGGCTAGTTCGGCGCTGGTGCGGGGCACGTGTGTCTCCGTGATCGTCGGGTTCCGACATTCTTGGCGCATGCGGGTTCCATGATCGTCGGGAGCCGACAATCGTGGGCGTTTTCGTGCACTGATCGTCGGCATCCGACGATCTTGTGGGCGGGCTCGGTCGGCGTCGCCGGGCGCGGCGAGAGTCAGCCCGCGACGCTCAGTACGCCGGGCGGGCTGGGCGGCGGCCCGGTCGGCTCCGGCGCAGGCGGTTCGACCGTCGGCAGTGGGTCGGCTTCGGTGCCGGTCGGGGCGGCGGTGCCGGTCGGGGCTTCGGTGAACGGAGGAGAGCCCGGCGAAGGAGCGCCGGCCGCGGTCGTGTCCGGAGATGCGACTGCGCTCGTCGACGCGGCGCCCGGCGATGCGAGCGTGCCAGGCTGGGTGGCGGTGCCCGGCAATGCGGTGCTCGCTGGTGGGATCGTGTCCGGCGAGGTAACCGTGCCCGGCGATGCGGTCGGGGCTGGCGAAGTGGCGTACGGCGCGGCGGGTGAAGAGGCGCTCGCCGCAGCGGCCGAGCCGGCGGAAGGGGAGGCGGGGGCCGACGGCAGCACGACCGGTTTAGGCGGCGCAGGCTCAGGATCGCAGCCACCGCAGCTGTAATACAGGATGTCCCAGTGGTCGCCTTCGTTGGTGTAGAGGTTCCCGGAGGGCGCCCGGTACTGGTGACCCCAGCCGCTGATGTAGCCGGCGTCGCTGAACCAGCTGCGCACGTACGCGTTGACGCAATCGTTCAACGCGATGTCGACTTTCCAGCCGTTCCAATGGGTGTAGGTGCCCGTGCCGTGGCCGGCCTCGGTTCCGCCGGTCACCATGATCGGGCAGGCGCTCGATTTGTGGAGGGTCACCACGCCCGCGATCGTCGTGCGCCGGATCTGCTCGAACGAGGTGCAGTCGGTGCGCTGCCGATTGGTGCAGTTGCCGCTGGACCACCAGGTGATGCCCGCCGTCTTGAGCCGAGCTCGGGCTTCGGCGTCGGTGAGCTTCAGGGAGTCCGTACGAGCGAGCCCGTTAGTACGAGCGAGCTGATCCCCGGCGTGTGAGCCGACAGGGTGCAGGAGTACGCCAAGGAGGACGACGCTGACGAACAGAAGCGGCCGGAGAAGGGCGGAACCGGTCATCTCCGCACAATAACCGTAAGTAGCCGAAATATGACGCAGCGACACGAGCGAACACCTGTGCGAAGAGGCGCGGTATGCTGCGAGGATGACCGCCGCGTTCCAGGGCTCGCTCTTCGATCTCGGTGACGAGATCACGCCCGGTCCGCTGGCCGATTCGGTGCAGCGGGTCGAGCTGAGCCGGGGCGCTTGGGTGGACTTGTGTCCGGGCTGGCTCACCGGTGCCGACGAGCTGTTCCTGCGCCTGCGGGACCAGGTCCCGTGGAAGGCCGAACGCCGACAGATGTACGAGCGGGTCGTCGACGTGCCGCGGCTGCTGTGCTTCTACGACGAGGACGCCGAGCTGCCCGACCCGTCCTTGGACACCGTGAAGACGGCGCTCAACGCGTACTACGCCGAGGAGCTCGGCGAGCCGTTCCGAACGGCAGGGCTCTGCTACTACCGCGACGGGCAGGACAGCGTCGCCTGGCACGGCGATCGGATCGGTCGCGGAGCCACCCACGACACGATGGTCGCCATCATCTCGGTCGGCGATCCCCGGGCGCTGGCGTTGCGTCCGTCCGGCGGGGGTGACGTGCTGCGCTTCGAGCAGGGTCATGGCGACCTGATCGTGATGGGCGGCAGCTGTCAGCGTACGTGGGAGCACGCCATCCTCAAGACGGCCAAGCCCGCCGGGCCCCGGATCAGCATCCAGTTCCGTCCGCGAGGCGTCCGTTGAATGCCGGCGGCGTCCGCAAACGCCGGTGAGGCGCTCGCCAAACGGCCCGAGGGGCGAATAGTCCGTTTAGCATGATCTTCATGGCGCCACCCAGCCGGGCGGAAGAGCCCCCACCCAGCCGGACAGAGAAGGTGCGATCCAGCCGGAAGGAGAAGATCGTCTGGCTGGTCGGCGCACTGGCGATGATCGTCGTCTTCGTCTGGGTCGTGCCGAGAGTCGCCAGCTACGCCGAGATCTGGCGCACGCTCCAAGGCCTGTCCGGCGGCGAACTGGTGCTCCTGCTCGGGCTGGGCCTGGTGGTGCTCGCGTTGAACGGCTGGTCCGCTGTCGCGGCGTTGCCCGGCCTCAGCTGGTGGCACGGTACGCAGACCGGCCTCGTCGGCAACTTCCTCACCGCACTGTTTCCGACCGGAGCCGACCTGGCCGCCCGGTACGCGATGTGCCGCTCCTGGGGTTTCTCCACTGACCGGACGACGACGGCGGTCGCCCTGGCCGGCATCGGCCGCTACCTCACGATGCTGCTGCTTCCGGTGGTGGGCACGTCTGCGGTGTTGATCACCGGCCGGGGCGATGAGCATACGCCGCTGTTCTTCGCGCTCGGCCTGACCGCGTTGGTGCTGCTTGTCGGTGTGCCCTGGGTACTGCTGCGCCGGGAGGACTACGCCCATCGGTTCGCCCACCGTCTGCAGTCGGTCGCCGCCGCGCTCGCCCGCCGCCTGAACAAACCGCCGCCGAGGGACATCGTGACGCGGGTGCTGCGTACGCGGGAACACCTGGTGGTCGGCGTACGCCAGAACGCCCCGCTCGTCGTGGCGACGCAGATCGCCGCGACCGGAGCCAGTTACGCCGTCCTGCTGGCCTCGCTCCGGGCGGTGGGACTCGGCCGGGACGTGCTCACGCCGTCGGAGGTGCTTTACGCGTACGCCCTCGGCACGATCGCGTCGCTGGTGCCGCTCACCCCGGGCAACCTCGGCGTGACCGAGCTGATCCTGATCGGGGTCCTGGGACTGCAGTCGGACGAGCTGAACGCCCAGTTGGTCGCGGCCAGCCTGATCTTCCGCATCTTCGTGTGGCTGCTGCCGATCCCGCTCGGCATGACGGCCTTCTTCTGGTGGCGCCACACCCAGTCAGCCACCGCGAAAGCGTGATCGTGCTAGCTTCGCCGCCATGACCGTCCTCATCGCGGGCGGCGGCATCGGCGGATTGTGCCTCGCGCACGGGCTTCGCCGGGCCGGCGTGCCGTTCGCCGTCTACGAACGATCCCTCCACAGTGGAGCTGAAGAGCAGGGTTACCGCATCAGCCTCAAGGGCGCGGGGGAGCAGGCCCTCCGCGCGTGCCTCCCGCCCGACCTGTTCGCGCTCGCGCAGGCCACCGCGCTCCGTCCCGCCACCGTCATGATCTTCATGAACCCCGACCTCACCCCGAAGTCCGCCAAACCCATCCCCGACCTGCGCGAAGGCTTCGGCGTCCACCGCCGCACGCTCCGCGAGATCCTCCTGACCGCGCTTCCCGGTGTCCACTTCGGAAAGACGTGCACCGGCTACGACGCCGACGACCGGCAAGTGCGCGCCGGCTTCGCGGACGGGTCCAGCGCCGTCGGCGACTTGCTGGTGGGTGCGGACGGCACAAACTCGGTGATACGCCGAAAGCTGCTCCCGGATTCGGCGATCGACGAGCTGGGCTGGGCGGCATACGGGCGTACTCCGATGACTCCGGACCTGCTGGCGCAGACCCCGGAGGAGCTGGTCGACAGCTTCAACCGGGTGATCGCCCCGGACGGGTCGGCGATCGCGATCGCCACCTGCCGGTCGCGGGAGCCGATCGCGGCGGCCGTCGCCCGGATCGCCCCGTACGCCGAGCTGACCGACGTCGGCGAGTACTTCTCCTGGACGGCAACCATCCCGGGTCGCCGGCCGGCCAAGATGGATCCCCGCGAGTTGCACGAAATGGTGCTGCACACCGTGCGCGGCTGGCATCCCGGCGTACGCCGCATCGTCGAGGCGGCCGACGTCGAGGCGACCTTCCCAGTCGCGATCACCTCGGCCCGCCCGGTCGAGCCGTGGGCCGAACCGCGGGTCACCCTGCTGGGCGACGCGATCCACACGATGTCCCCGGGCCGCGGTGAAGGTGCCAACGTCGCGTTGCGGGACGCCGAGCTGCTCACCGATGTGCTCAGCTCCGGCCGCCCGTGGGCGCAGGCCAAGTCCGACTACGAGCGCCAGATGCTGGAGTACGCCTTCGGCGCAGTCGCGGCCTCCCGGGAGAGCCCGTTCGCCCCGTTCGCCCGCCCCGCGGGCTGAGCCGCTCGGGTACAGTCCCGGGCGTGCATCCCGTCGATCTGATGCGGGCCCGGGGCGGCGCCTCGCAGCTGGTGGTCTGGCGCGACGATCAGCTCGTGCTCGACGAGGCGGTCGGGTGCGCGCCGGACGCGCTCTTCTGGACGTTCTCGGCGAGCAAGCCGTTCGTGGCGATGGCGGTGCACCTCCTGCAGGAGCGAGGACTGGCCGACGTCACGGATCGGGTGGCCGACCACTGGCCGGAGTACGCCGTCAACGGCAAGGCCGAGGTCACCATCGAGCACGTCCTGCAACACCGCACGGGATCGGCGTACGCCCGGAGTCTGCTGCTGGACGTGGTGATCGCGGCGGACTGGGACCGATCGGTACGCGCAGCCGAGCGAGCGCGTCCGAAGTGGCCGGTCGGATCGGGACCGGCGTACCAGGCGGTCAGTTTCGGCTTCATCCTCGGTGAACTGGTACGCCGGCTGACCGGCGATCCGGTGGAAGTCGTGCTGGCCCGGGAGTTCTTCGGCCCGCTCGGACTGCACGACACCTTTCTCGGGCTGCCGGACGAGGCGTGGCCCCGGCATGTTCCGATCCGGAGCCGGGGCGCGACCGGGCGGGCCGGTGCCGCGCTGTTCAACCGTCGCTCCGTACGCCAAGCGGTCGTCCCCGCCGCCGGGATCTCCACCACCGCCCGGGACCTGGCCCGGTTCTACCGGATGCTGCTCAACGGCGGCCACCTCGACGGCGTACGCGTCCTGCGGCCGGAGACGATCGCCCGGGCGGTCGCACCGTCCTCCGACGGGGAGGTCGACCGGATCGTGAAGCTGCCGATGCGCTGGGCCAACGGCTTCCAGCTCGGCGGGACCGAGACCGGCCGAGGCGACGGATCGGCGCGCCCGATGGGCCGGTTGAGCCGGGCCGCCTTCGGGCACAACGGCAGCAACTGCTGCATCGGCTGGGCCGACCCCGAACGGGCGGTCGTCTTCGCGTACACGTCGGATCTGCTGCTGCCAGGACCGGACGCGGCCCGTCACCTGGCCGCGGTGGCCGACGCCGTGCTCGATGTCTGAAAGCCGACGCCGCGTTGATCCGGAAGCGGAGCTTGCCCACCATGGCGCCATGACCCCCAAGGCGCCCCTCCTCGGCCTGCTGGCCGCATCCCTGTTCGCGCTCGCCGGCTGCGGAACGGACGCGCCCGCGGCGAGCGACTCACCGAGTGCCACGGTCGCCGCCGACGCCTCGGCCGGCGTCTCGGCGAGCCCGACGTCCGGTGGCGGCACCGCGACCGGCGCGGAGTGCCTCAAGGGCAGCTGGAAGGTCGACGTCGACAAACTCGCCGGCTCGGCCGCCGCGTTGGTGGGCAACGGCGCGACCGGTAGCGGCACCGGCGCGATCACGCTCACCTTCGCCGATCAGATGACCATCAAGTTCGCCAACGCCGCCGTGATCATCAAGACCACCCAGGCGGGTCAGACGATCACCATCAAGCAGACCTTCAACGGCAGTTCGACCAGCACCTCCTGGTCGGGCGAGAACGGCCGCCTGGCCGGGACGTCGCCGGGCGGAACCGTCACCACGAAGGCCGTCATGGTGATGAACGGGGTCGAGCAACCGCTGCCGACCACGGCGTTCGACGGCAATCTCGACATCTCGAAGAACAGCCTGGCCTACACCTGCTCCGGTGACACCGCCGTGCTGGACAGCGGCTTTGTGAAGTGGGAGCTGCACCGGGCCTAGTGGAACCCGGTCACTGGTACGGATCGGTGACCGCGCGGAGGTCGGTGAGGATGGCCTTGAGCTGGGCCATCCGCCGCTTGCCCAACTGGGCGGTCCACTCCGCCTCCACCCGCTCCACGACCTGCGCGGCCACGGGAATCGCCTCGTGGCCGCGCTTCGCTATGCGGACGAGCCGGGCCCGGGCGTCCTGCGGATCGGGTGCGCGCTCGACGTAGCCGGCCTTCTCGAGTTGGTCCACAAGGAAGCCGGCGGTCTGCTTGGTGACTCCGGCCGCTTCGGCCAGCTCGGTCAGCCGGGTGCCGTCGGGGCCGATGCGCTGGAACACACGGGCCTGAGCCGGCGTGAAGTCGCCGAACCCGGCGTCGGCGAGCTCGGCGAAGACTCGCGACTCCATCGCCCGGTACGGGATGAACAGCAGCAATCCCACGTTGAGCTGCTCCTCCGGCATCGTCTCCCCTTGGCGGTTGCTCTTGACGGTTAGTCAGAGCCTCTGACTAAAATGGTAAGAGAATCGTACCAAATTCGGGAGTGGGTGGCGACGTCATGCGAGACGACGAGATCTGGCGGGAGGTCGACGCGCAGCGGCTCGACCTGGCCGGGCTGCTCGCCGGGCTGACTCCGGAGCAGTGGGAGCGGCCGTCGCTGTGCCCGGGCTGGCGCGTACGCGATGTCGCCGCGCACCTGACCCTCGGCCCGATCACCTCGTGGGGCACCGTGTTGCAGGAGATCGTCCGCGCGCGGGGAAGCTTCAACCGCATGGTGTACGACACGGCCGTACGCCGCGCCGACCGCCCGACCGCGCAGATCGTGGCCGACTTACGGGCGATCAGCGGGTCGCGCCGTCTCGCGCCGGGCACCACGATCCACGAACCGTTGCTGGACATCCTCGTGCACGGTCAGGACATCGCGATCCCGCTCGGCGTCGACCGGAAGATGCCCGCCGACGCCGCCGTGGACGCCGCGACCCGGGTGTGGTCGAAGGGTTTCCCGTTCGGGGCGCGCCGCCGGCTGCGGGGATTCCGGCTGGTGGCCACCGACGCCACTTGGTCGGACGGAGACGGCGTACGCGTCGAGGGTCCGATCTCCGCATTGCTGCTCGTGCTGACCGGTCGTCCGGCCGGTCTGCGTCCACTCGGCGGCCCAGGGCTGCCCGAGTTGAAACGATCATTCGAGGGGGAGTCATGACGCACTTCGTGCACCACAGCCCGGTCGGCGACGGCGTGGAGCTGCGGGCGATCGACGCGATCCACACGGTGAAGATCGGCGGGAAGCAGACCGGCGGCGACTACGAGCTCTTCGAGATCGACGCCCCGCGCGGGCACGCCATCCCGTTGCACACCCATGCCTGGCCGGAGGCGTACTACCTGCTGTACGGCACGCTGAACGTGCAGGTCGGCGAGGGGTTCTACGAGCTGACGCCGGGAGCGGCGCTGAACGTCCCGCCGTACGCCGAGCACACCTTCACGATCGCGACGCCGTCGGCGAAGTTCCTCGTGTTCACGCTGACCGACGCGATGGGACGGTTCTTCGCCGACCTCGACGAGTCGATCCCGGTGGACGCCCCGATGGCCGAGGTGTTTCCGCTCGCCGCTGCCGCGGCGGCGCGGCACGGCGTCAGCTTCGTCCAGCCGCCGCGTTGATCTGCTCCGGGTCGAGCACCTTCTCCGGCCAGCCGTGCCGGGCCAAGGTCAGCATCGCCCGGCCCATGTTCTCCGTGGTGGTCACCGACTTCGGCGCGAACCGCCGGACGAGGGGGAAGATCGGGCGGCCGACCGCGTACAACGTGCGATACAGCCGCGTACGCGAGACTTCGCCGTGCATCGGCTGGATGAACCCCGGGCGCAACGCGTACGCCTGGAAGGGCAGGGCGAACAGGTCGTTCTCCGTCTTGCCCTTCACCCGGGCCCACATGGTGCGGCCCTGCTCGGTGCTGTCGGTACCCGCACCGGACACGTACACGAAAGTCGCGTCGGGATTGCGCTCGGCCAGCGGGTGGGCGGCCGCCATCGTCAGGTCGTAGGTCAGCCGCCGGTAGTCGTCCTCCTTCATCCCGGCCGAGGAGACGCCGAGGCAGAAGAAGCAGGCGTCGTACGCCCCGAGCTCGTCCGCGATGGCCGACAGGTTCGCCAGATCCGGCACCTCGATCTCGCGCAGCTTGGTGTGCCCGCGCGCGGTGGCCCGACGCCCGACCGTGAGTACTTGGTCGACATCGGGGGCGAGCAGGCATTCCCGCAGCACGCCCTGCCCGACCATGCCGGTGGCGCCGAACACGATGACCTTCATGGCGACACCTTAAGGCCTTCGGCGGATCGTTTCCGTCCACTGCGTACTTGATTCAAGATCGTTTTTGTGGTATTATGGGCGAATCGCCGAACTAGCATCGGCCGCATGTGCCACGACGCTTCCGCAGAACCGCCGATCTACTCCGAACCCGTCACCACCGCCGACGGTGGTTCGCTCATTCTCAACGGCACGGACGGGGCTGCTTTTGCGGCGTACCGGGCGATGCCGGCGACTGTAACGGGGCGGGCGGTGCTGATCCTGCCCGACAATCGGGGGCTCTCCGGGTTCTACGAGACGCTCGCGATCCGGCTCGCCGAGCAGGGCCACCCCGCGCTCGCCGTCGACTACTTCGGGCGTACGGCAGGTCTCGATCACCGAGCGCGCACCGGGTTCGACGACATGGCGACCGTGATGCCGCACCTCATGGCGCTCACTCGGCCCGGCCTGTACGGCGACATCGATGCGGGGATCGCGTACTTGCGGGCGTTGGACCTGCCGGTCGCCGCGCTCGGCTTCTGCTTCGGCGGCCGGCTCGCCTTCCTGACCGCCGATCCGGCGTATGGCCTGTCCCACGTCGTCGGGCTCTACGGAGCGCTCGACGAGATCAACGGCTCACCCGGCCCGAACCAGGTCGCGGCGACGCTGACGACGCCGATCCTGGGGCTCTTCGGCGGGGCCGATCCGGGCATTCCCGCCGAGGCGGTGGACCGCTTCGATCGGGCGCTCACCGCCGCGCGTACGCCCCACGACCTGGTGGTCTATCCGGACGCCCCGCACAGCTTCTTCGACCGGCACTACGAGGAGCACCGCCAGGCCTCCGCCGACGCCTGGCGGCGCATCCTGTCATTCCTGAGCTGATCCCTCGCCGGGCTTGTCGGCGGGCTTGGCTTCGGGGGCTTCCGAAGACGCCGATCCGGCCTCGCCGGGCTTCTTCCCGAACGCGTCACGGATGTCGTTGCCCGCCTTGCTGAACGTGTTCGCGAGCGCGTCGCCGAGCATCTGCCCGGCTTCCTTGACGTCGGCCCGGACGGCATCGTCCTTGACGGCGTTGCCCGCCGCGGCGAAGACCTCCTGCACGGCGTGCCCGATCTTGCTCAGCGCGTCCGGCACGTCACCGGTGTCGCTCTGCTGCAGGTGCATCTTCAGCTTCAGGCCGAGGCCCTCCAGCTTCTCGCCCAGCTCGTTCCATTCGTTCGCCACAATTGCCTCCTCCGTTGACCGACGCTGCCGGCTGCTTCCATTGTCGCCTCCGACGGCCACGTACGCCCGACGCCGACGAGGAGATCCGGTGCAGATCAGGGATATCCATGGGAAAACTCGTCGAGATCCCATGGATATCCCTGATCTGCAGCTAACGGTGCGAGGTCAGGAGACGGTGCAGGCGACGCCGTTCAGCGTGAACGAGGTCGGCTCCGGGTTCGAGCCGGTCCACGCTCCGTTGAAGCCGATGCCCACACTGGCCCCCGGTGCGATCGAGCCGTTGTAGTCCATGCTCTTCGCGGTGAGGACCTGGCCGCTTTGGCTGTAGGTCGCCGACCAGCCGGAGGTCACCGACTGTCCGCTCGCCGGCCACGTGAACACCAGGGTCCAGCCCGGGCCGATCGTTGTCGTGCCGGTGTTCTTGATGGTGATCGACGCGGTGAACCCGCCGGGCCACTGGTTGGTGTAGACGAACGCGACGTCGCAGCTCAGCGCCGCCACCGCCGTGGTGCTGAACGTGACCGGCGACGACGCCGTCTTGTTACCCGACCCGTCCCGGGCCACCACGTAGTACGTGTACGAAGTGGACGGTGACAGCCCGGTGAGGGCGAACGAGGTGGTGGTCGTCGTCCCGGCGAGGACGTCGGTCGCGCCCGCTTCGCGGTAGACGTCGTAGCCGGCCAGGCCGCTGCCCCCGGTGTCGGTGGACGCGGTCCAGGTCAGCGTCGCGCCGCTCGACGTGACACCCGAGGCGACCGGCGTACCGGGGGCCGACGGGGGAGTGGTGTCGTTGGGCGGTGCGCTCGTCGAGAACGTCACCGGCGACGACGCCGTGGAGTTGCCGGCTCCGTCCCGGGCCACCACGTAATACGTGTACGAGGTGGAGGCGGTCAGACCCGACAGTGCCAGCGACAGCGAAGTGGTGGTTCCGGCGAGGACGTCGGTGGCACCCGCTTCGCGGTAGACGTCGTAGCCGGCCAGGCCGCTGCCCCCGGTGTCGGTGGACGCGGTCCACGTCAGCGTCGCCGAGGTGGACGTGATCGCCGATGCGGTAGGCGTACCAGGTGATGATGGCGGAGTCGTGTCGGACGTGCCGCCGCCCGGAGCCGAACCCCAGACGAGCGCCGCGCCGTCGTAGAGCGTGATGTGCGCGTCGCGCGCGATGGCCGACTGGTAAGACCAGTCGTTGGTCGGGTCCCACGTGCCGGAGCTGGCGATGCGGAACTGGACCTCGCGCCGCCAGTCGGACTGCCCGGCGGGGGCGATGCTCTGCCCGGCGCACGAGACGGTCACGTAGTAGACGCTGCCGCTGTACTGAGTCGGGCCGGTCGGCGCAGAGCACTGGTTGTACGCCGACGACAGGGTGATCTGCGATGGCGTGGTGCTGCCGTCGAGGGTGAAGTAATACCGGAACGAGCCGTTGGTCAGCGCGCGGGCGGGCCAGGCCGACTTGTTGTAGACGGTCGCCTTCATCTCGGTGAACGTGGTGCCGGACGCGTTGACGCCCGCCTCGACGTACATCTCGTTGTCGTCCGGCGTCTCCGTGGGCGGGAAGTTCGCCAGCGGGGTGCCGCCGTACTCCGAATACATGCGGACGAGCGCCGAGGTGAAGCCGGCGTTGTAGTCGTCGGCGACCTCGTTCATCTGATAGTTGCTGCGGTCGTCGGTGTACGCGTCGTTCGCCGAGCCGGGCCCGCCGACGAGCGCGCCGTAGAGCACGTGCCGGTTGTTGGTCGGGCTGGTGAGGCTGTCGGTCCACGATCCGTGCGCGGTGCGGTGATGCGGGTTGATCGGGGAGTTGTTGCCGAACCCGATCATGTAGCTGCGGTTGTTCGGGTTGCTACCGAGGATGTAGTTGATCTGCGACGTGGCGAAGTCGTGGTAGCGCGCCTTCCGCGTAGCGTCGCTCAGGTAATCCGAGTAGACGAGCGCCACCCACGCGGTGTTCGCCGAGTAGCGCAGCGAACCCCACTGCTGCAGCCATGCCTGGCCGCCGGGGGAGTAGGTGATCTTCGCGCCGTTGACGCCGACGGTCCAGTAGTCGAGCCAGCGGTTGGCGTCGTCGATGTACTGCTGCTCGCCGGTCAGCTTGGCCATCAGCACGTAGGACCCGTACGACTTGTCGTCCCAGTCCTGCGTCCACTTGTAGGAGTGCGTCGTCGACTGCGGCTCGGTGCCGAGGTTGGCGTAGTACGCCTTGGCCTTGTCCAAGTAGGACGCGGTGCCGGTCGCGCGGTAGAGCCAAATCGCTCCCCAGACCAGCTCGTCGTTGTAGCCGCTCCAGGACTGGTAGTAGCCCTGCGCGTCGGTGATGCACTCGTGGTACTTCTTACGGACCGTGTCCGCGAACGTGTACAGCTGCGTCGCGTGGGTCAGCAGCTTGTCGGCATACGCGCTGTCCGTGGGGCGGAAGACCATCGAGCTCGCCGCCATCGCGGCCGCCGTCTCCGCCGCCAGGTCGGTGCCGCCGCAGCTGGCATCGATCTTGTACGCCGGGCGCGCCATCTTCATCACCTCGGCCGGTCCCCACCACGCGTGGTCGGTGCTGCCGTTGCCGACCTGCCCGTAGAGGACGTTGGCCGACGGATGGGCCTTGATGAAGTAGTCGTTGACGAACCGCAGGTTGTTGAGCAGCGGCGTCAGCTGCCCCGAACTCTGGTACGCCGTCCGGTACTCGACCGCGCCCCAGGCCAGCATGGTGGTGCTGGCCGCCATGGGGAAGCCGAACTTCACGTGGTCGCCGGCGTCGTACCAGCCGCCGGTGAGGTCGAGGCCGACGTCGGAACCGTCGGACATCCCGGAGTTGCCGCGCCAGCCGACCCGGCTCCAACTCAGCTTCGCGCCGGACTGCTGCGCCTCGTAGAACCAGATGGACTTCTGAAGAGCCTCCGCGTAGTTGTAAGGGCCGGCCGCTTGGGCGGGGGCGGGGACGGCGCTGGTCAGGCCGGCGATCAAGGCGGTCACCGCCGTGGCCGCCAGCAGGCGGAATCTGGGCATGCTGTCTCCTTGGGCGTTGGGAGCGCTCCCACATTGGGCAGTGTGAATTTTAAGCTGCGCCGACTGTTCGCGCTAGACGCCCTTTTCCCGCTCCGCCGTTTGGCGCTGTGCGCGCTGGATCAGGGCTATGGGTCGAATCTTGGGCCGTGATTCGGCTGAGATCCCTGATCCAGCGCCTCTTTCAGCGGGCGCCGTTGAAGGTGACGCGCAAGGAGTAGAGCGACGTGGCAGCGGTGATGTAGAGCTGGTTGCGCTTCGGCCCGGCGAAGGTCAGATTGGACACCGACTCGGGCAGCAGCAGCTTGCCGATGAGGTCGCCGTTCGGGGCGAAGCAGTGCACGCCGTCCCAGGCCGCCGCCCAGATCCGGCCCTCGGTGTCGAGGCGTAGGCCGTCGAACCGTCCGAAGGTGCAGACGGCGTGGATGTCGCCGCCGGTGAGCCGGCCGTCGTCGGTCACGTCGAAGACCCGGATGTGGCTCGGTTCCTGCCGGGTGTCGGCGATGAACAGCCGCTTGAAGTCGGGGGAGAAGGCCAGCCCGTTCGGGCGGCAGAAGTCGTCGGCCACCACGGTCAGCTCGCCGGATGGGTCGAGCCGGAAGACGAAGCAGCCGTCCAGTTCGGACTCGCCGCGGTTGCCCTCGTAGTCGGAGTCGATGCCATAGCTGGGGTCGGTGAACCAGATCGAGCCGTCGGCGCGTACGACCACGTCGTTGGGGCTGTTGAGTCGCTTGCCCCGGTAACGGTCGGCCAACACGGTCACCGTGCCGTCGTGTTCGGTGCGAGTGACTCGGCGGTTGCCTTGCTCGCAGGTGATCAGGCGGCCCTCGCGGTCGACGGTGTTGCCGTTGGCGTACCCGGAGGTCTCGCGGAACACGCCGACCGCTCCGGTGGTCTCGTCGTAGCGCATCAGCCGGTCGTTGGGGATGTCGCTGAAGACGAGGTAACGCCCGGCGGGGAAGTACGCCGGTCCCTCCGTCTTGCGGGCGCCGGTGAACAGGCGGCGCACCTCGTAGTCGCCGTCGCACCAGCGGAACCGCTCGTCGAGCTTCTCGAATCGGGCCGGGATCGTGTCCGTGCCGTTCGACTCCATGATTCTTCGCTCCTGTCTGTATGACATTCGGGTAGATCCTATGCACGCCGAATCTGGTACGGTCAACCCGTGAGTGATCTGGATGACGTCGACCGTGCGTTGCTGGCCGAACTGCAGCGGGACGCGACATCGGCGTACGCCGCACTCGGGCGCGCGGTCGGGCTGTCCGCCGCCGCCGCGCACGACCGCGTACGCAAGCTGCGCGAACGCGGGGTCATCCGGCGTACCACTGTGGACGTCGATCCGGCCGCCGTGGGCCGGGGCGTGCTCGCCTACGTCATGGTCGACGGCAACAAGTGGATGGGCGACACTCAGCCGGCGCTCGCGGAGATCCCGGAGATCCTGGAGGCGCACGTCGTCGCGGGCGCAGCCTCGCTACTGGTGAAGGTGCGGACGCGGACGACCGAGGAGCTGCAAGGCGTGCTGCGGCGGCTGTTCGCCGTCGAGGGCGTCACCGGTACGCAGACCGTCGTGGTGCTGGAGAGCTTCTTCGAACGCCCAGTGCCACCGGCGTAACCGCTGAGTGCCGCGCGTGACCGCCGATCAGGCGGTGCCGGTGGCGAGCAGGGCTGAGGTCGGCAAGGCGAGCAGCCCGTCCGCCCGCCGGAACGCCGCTGCCAGCTCCAGATAACGGGCGTGGATGCGGTCGACGACCGCAGGCGTCTGCGCCACGACCAGCTGCCCGATCGAAGCGATCCCGTTCGCCGGTCCGCTCCACCAGTCTTCGGCGTCGACCACGTGGTCCCACTCGACCGTCTCACAGCCGACCTCGGCGAACCCGGCGTCGCTGAGCAGCGCGGCGAAGCCGTCCGGCGTACGCGGGAAGTCGAGGTCAGCCGGCAAAGCGACGCGGTCGGCCGGGCGGACGAGACCGGGCACCTCGACGGCGTCGGCCCAGAGACGCTGCAACGGCGGCTGCGGATACGGCCAGATCGTGACCGCGATCCGTCCGCCCGTGCGGGTGACCCGACGCAGTTCGGCGACGGCAGCCCGGGGATCGCCGACGTGATTGAGCACGAAGTTCGCGACCACCGCGTCGAAGGCATCGTCCTCGAACGGCAGCGACGGGAGGATCGCCTCCACGATGTTTGCGGCGGGCACCCGTTCGCGGGCGTACGCGACCATGGAGGGCTCGGCGTCGACGGCGGTGACTTCGGCGCCTCGTGCGGCGGCGAGGGCGGCAACCGTTCCGGTCCCGGTTCCGGCGTCGAGCAGGCGCTCACCCGGCTTGACCGCGACCGCGTCGAGCAGTGCGGACGCGGTGTGCCCGCACAAGTGCGCGAAGCTGTCCGCGTACGCCGAGGCGCGGTCGCGCCACTGACGTCGTTCCTGGTGGTCGAAGATCGTCGCCGTCACGGGGCGCAGCTTAGCGGACCCGTTCCGGGGCGAATCCGAATTCGCTGTAGGCGACCCCTTCGCGATAGCGGGCCAGCCCCTGAGCGGCGTACGCAACGGTCGCGGGCGGCAGCCGGTCGAGGTCGAACCAGCCGACCGCGGCGCATTTGGCGGGCTCGGCGTTGACCGGGTCGCCCTCCCACGCGCCGACTTCGAAGAAGAGGTTGATCCGGCTCGGTGAGCCCCAGAAGTGCAAGACGTGCACCAGCCGGGTGGCGGCCGGATCGACGATGACGCCGAGCTCCTCCCAAGCCTCCCGGACCAGCGCCGCCAGCGAGGACTCCCGCTCGACGTGGCCGGCCGGGAGATGCCAGTGACCGTCGGACCAGCCGGTGCCCTGGCGCAGGCCGAGCAGCACCTGGTCACCCCGCCGGAGAACGGCGTGGACGGCGAGGATCGAGACGTCTCTGTCCGTCATGGAAACCGGATCACCGCGTTCCGGCGGACGTGGCGAAATTCCGCAGCCGGGACAGTTCCAGCCACACGCCTACGGCCCGCAGCCCGTCGGAGATCGTCATCGCCTCGTCGCGCGTCCGGTATTCCCGTTTGATCGATCGCGCGCCGACCCGCAGCTCCACCTCGTGGGTGCCCTCCGGTCCCCGGCGCACGATGACGTCTTCCCGGTGCCCGCCGGCACCCCCGTTCCACCAGTGCTCCACCAGTTCCATGCCCGACATTGTCGAACGAATGTACGAAAGAGTCAAGCACGGGACCGCGACCGGGCCGCTTCGTACAAGGCGATGGAACCGGCGGTCGCGGCGTTGAGGGAACTGGCCGCGCCGATCATCGGGATGCTCAGGACGGCGTCGCACGCGTCGCGCCAGCCCGCGCTCATGCCGGCCGTCTCGTTGCCCACCACCAGCAGCGTCGGCTGCCCGAACCCGTACGCGGCCACGTCGACGTCGCCGGTCTCGTCGGTGCCCGCGACGGCCAGCGATCGGGTCGCCGCCCACTCGAGCACCTCGCGATGGGAGGGCGCCCGGACGACCGGTACTGCGAAGAACGAGCCCGTGCTCGACCGCACCGCCTTCGGGTCGTACGGATCGGCGGCGTGCCCGGTGACGATCACCCCGGCTGCGCCGAACGCGTCCGCCGACCGGATCAGCGTGCCGATGTTGCCCGGACTGGTGGGACGGTCGAACACCACCGCTGGGTGGCCCGGTGCCGGCTGGATCCGCCCGAAGTCGTCCGGTCGCTGGGCCACCACCGCGATCAGCTCGGGGGCGTCCTCTTCTTTGCCGCCGAGTTCGGCCACCAGCTCGGGGGCCATCGCGACGGCCGGCGCGCGTACGGTGTCGAGCAGGTCGGTGGCCCAGTGCGAGAGCTGCGTGTTCTGGTCGTAGATCAGCGCCCGGACCGCCCAGCCGTGCTCGATCGCCTGCGTGATCGGGCGTACGCCCTGGACCAGGAACTCGCCCGCGCGGTGGCGCTTGGTGCGATTGGTCAGCAGCGCGGACCACTGCTGGAAGCGGGCGTTACGGCTGGTGATGCGCAGATCCGGCACGGGTCCATCATCCCGTGCCCGGTCCGGAAGATCGCGGCGGGTATCTTCGGACCATGGGGAGCCTGTACGAATCGCACATCGATCGCCAGATCCGTGAGGCCCAGGAGCGGGGCGACTTCGACGACCTGCCCGGCAAGGGCAAGCCGCTGCCCGGTGCGGGCGAGCACTACGACGAGGATTGGTGGCTCAAGGGCCTCGTCGCCCGGGAGAATCTCGGCGGCCTCGCCCCGACCTCGCTGAAGGTTCGCAAGGCGGCCGAAGACGTGCTCGACGAGGTCGCGAAGAAGAATTCCGAGCAGAACGTGCGCCAGTACGTCGCCGCCCTCAACGAGCGGATCGACCAGGTCAACCGCGGGCTGGTGGACGGCCCGTCGGTGGTGATCGAACCGCTCGACGCCGACCGGATCGTCCGCGAGTGGCGGCGGCTCAAAGGGCTCGGCTGAGCTGAGCGGTTAGGCCGTTGCCACCGGCTCTCGGCGTACCACTGCATCTGCTGTGTCCGGAAGCGCTTGTGCCGCAGGCTTTTCGGCGTCCTTGAGGGCCCGGGTCGTGACCCGGGGCGCGAGCAGGAGCGCGGCGAGCGCCAGCCCGGCGGCGGCGATGACGAACGGGGCGCGCAGGCCGAGACCGCGCCCGAGGAGGCCACCGGCGAGCGCCCCGAGCGGCACCACGCCGAGGACGATCAGCCGGTACGCGGCGGTGACCCGCCCGAGCAGCTCGTCGGGGACGGAGGCCTGGCGCAGAGTGCTGACCACGATCTGGTTGAGTGAGCTGGCGACGGCAGCGCAGAACATGCCCGCGAGCGCGAGGGCTGTGGTGCTGGTCAGGCCGAGCATGGCGTAGCTCGCAGCAGGGGTGAGTGCGGCGAGCCAGGTGATCGGGCCACCGCCGACGCGGGGCACGACTCGGGCCGCGAGCAGGGAACCGACGATCGCGCCGGCCGCGGGCACCGCGATGAAGAGCCCATAACGGGCGGCCGGAATCCCGAACGGGCCGGTGACCAGCAGAACGAGCAGGCTTCCGGTGGCCGCGCTGAAGAAGTTGTTCGCCGCCGAGATGAAGGCGACCCGTCTGAGCAGATCGGTGCCCCAGAAGTATGCCCATCCGGTGCGGATGTCAGTGCGGAAGCTGGCCGGAGTGGGATTCCTGCTGACGTCCTGGCTGGTGGGGCGAAGTGCGGGCAGCAACAATGCGGCCAACCCGGCGAGCGCGAAGGCAGCCGCCCCGGTGTAGAAGGCGGCCGACGCCGCCAGCGCGAACAACGCGGCTCCGGCGGGCGGCCCGACGAAGGTGTTGATCACCGACTGAGTCGCGAACAGCCGGCCGTTGGCGCGTTCGAGCTGATCCCGTGGGAGCAGACGCGGCGGGATGGCGAGCGCGGCGTTGTCCACCAACGTCTCGGCGCAGCCTGCCAGGAACACCGCGGCGTAGAGCAGCGCCACGTGGTGCCACCCATTGGCGAGAGTGATGGCGAGCAGCGCGAATCCGCCCGCGCGCAACCAGTTTCCGGCAGTGAGGATGCGACGCCGGTCGATCCGATCGGCGAGCGCGCCCGCCGGGAGAGTGGCGACCAGCCAAGGCAGGCACTGCACCACGGTCATGCCCGCGACCACGAGCGGATCCCGGGTCAGCGTCGCGACGAGCAGCGGTGCGGCGGCCTGCAGGACTCCGTCGGCGAGATTCGAGGACCCCTGTGACGCCCAGAGGGCTGCGAAGGATCTTCTGGCGCTTTGCGGGGAAGTGCTGGGTGGAGCGAGTGGCACGTGAGATCTCCCGATCTTTCTCATGGGCGTTTGCCCGATCAAGGATGAGGATGCCAGACGGTCCCCTCACATGCAACAATGGGTTTACCCATGAGAGGAGTCCTGATGAGGTTCAGCCGCATCGCGGGCGATCCGATGCTCGATCTGGTGAACACCGTCGACTGGCGGCTCGGCGGCCCCGAGCGGAGTGAGCGGCTGCTCACCTTCGCCGAGGTGCTCGGCTGGACCCTGGAGTTCGGCCTGATCAGCGAGGACGAGGCGGCTGTACTGCGGGACCTCGCCCAACGGGACCCGGCTCGGGCTGAGGGCGTACGCCGGGAGGTCGTCGACGCTCGGGAACGGGTCTATGGAACGCTCTTCGCCGACGACGCCGATGCTGCGGCCGCGTTGGCGGACATGTATCGGGCGGCCATCGCCGCCGCCGACTTGGTGCGTACCGGTGACGGGTGGCGGTGGCAGGACCGGGAGATCGGCCTCGGCCTGCCGCGCGATCGCGTCGTACGCGGCCTGCTGGCGCTCACCCAACGGGCCGACCTCGACCGGCTCCACCAGTGCGAAGACGCCAAGTGCGGCTGGGTCTACCTCGACACGTCACCGCGGCGGAACCGTCGCTGGTGTAACACGAAGGACTGCGGCGATCGCAACCGCGCCCGGACCTACTACGCACGCCAGAAGGCGAAGAGCAGTTAGGGTCGGGCCATGGTCACTCCCGTGCTGGCGACGCTGGCGTACGTGCTCTCCCCGGATCGCCGGCAGGTGCTGATGCTGCACCGGAACAAGCGACCCGGCGACCTCCACCTGGGTAAGTACGTCGGGCTCGGCGGGAAGGTCGAGCGGGACGAAGACGTCGTCACCGGCGTACGCCGGGAGATCAAGGAGGAGTCCGGGCTGATCGCCGAGGAGCTGACGCTGCGCGGCACGGTGTTGTGGCCCGGCTTCGGCAAACACGGCGAGGACTGGCTGGGCTTCGTCTTCCGCGTCGAGGCGTACGCCGGCGACCTCCACGAAGGGCCGGACGAGGGAACCCTGGAGTGGGTCGAGGTGGACGCCATCCGCAGCGTTCCCATGTGGGCGAGCGATCACGAGTGGCTGCCGATGGTGCTCGACGACGACCCGCGTCAGTTCCACGGGGTCATGCCCTATCAGGACGGCGAGATGGTGAGCTGGAGCTACACCCGCATCTGACATCCGAAGCGGCGCCGGTCACGAGGACCGGCGCCGCTCCGCGGGGGTGTGCGGTGGTGCTCCAGGGTGCTGTTAGAGGGTCAGTGTCCAGCTGTTGATGTAACCGGTGTCGACGCTGGCGGCGTCCTGGACGCGCAGATTCCAGGTGCCGTTGCGTACCTCGCTGGACAGGTTCACGGTGAAGGTCTGGTCGATGTTGTCGGCCGACCCACCGGTCCGGTTGCGCAGCGCGTACACCGTGCCGTCCGGCGCGACCAGCGAGACGACGAGGTCACCGACGTAGGTGTGCACGATGTGCACCTCCACAGTGGAGGTCGAGCCGGCGTTGCCGGTGCAACCCGAGATCGTGATCGGGCTGTTCACCGTGGTGTTGTCGGGAATCGTGACGTCGGAGCCGTTCGTGCCGGAGCAGGTCGGCGGGGCGACCGAGGTGAGGTTGAGCGTCCAGCTGTTGATGTAACCGGTGTCGTTACTGGCGGCGTCCTGTACGCGCAACCGCCAGGTGCCGTTGGCCACTTCGCTGGACAGGTTCACCGTGTACGTGGTGTCGATGTTGTCCGCCGAGCCACCGGCCCGGTTGGCCAGTGTGTAGACGGTGCCGTCCGGGGCGACCAGCGAAACGACCAGGTCACCGATGTACGTGTGCACGATGTGCACCTCGACCGTCGAGCCGGCGCCGGCGTTGCCGGTGCAGCCCGAGATGGTGATCAGGGACTCGACCGTGGTGTTGTCCGGGATCGTCACGTCGGTCGCGTTGGTCTGCGAGCATCCGGGCGGGCCGTTGACCGTCAGCGCGTACGTCGTCGTGTGGGTCGCCGAGGTTCCGGTGCCCGTGACGACGACGTTGTAGGTGCCGGCCGGCGTGCTGGCGGCGGTGGCGATGGTCAGCGTCGACGATCCACCCGTGGTCACCGAGGTGGGGCTGAACGTCGCGGTCGCGCCGCTCGGCAGCCCGGAGGCGGTGAGGTTGATCGTCTGGGCCGAGCCGTTGGTCAGGGCGGTGCTGATCGTGCTGGTGAGCGTACCGCCGGGGTTGACCGAGCCCGACGCCGGCGAGGCCGAGATCGAGAAGTCGTTGCCCGCCGGGCAGGCCGCGTCGGAGCCGGCCACGTTGACCGCGGTCCACGCCGCCTGGACGGCCTTGTACTCGGCGCTGCACAGACCATAGAGGTCGGTGGCGGCGCTGAGCGTGTACGCCCGCGAGGTGTTCGACGGCGTGGTCGTGTTCACGTACTTCGTGTTCGAGGTGAAGTAGACGTCGAGCGCGCGGAACCAGATCTTCTCCGCCTTGGCCCGGCCGATGCCGACCATGCCGGGCGCGCTGCCGCAAAGCGGGCTGGTGCCCCACGAGGTGGCGCCGGTGCCCTCGGACAGGTTGAAGAAGAAGTGGTTGGCCGGACCGGAGGAGTAGTGCACGTCGACGCTGTTGGTGCTGGTGGACCAGCACGTGTGGGAAGCGCCGTCGAGACCCGGGTTGTACATCCAGCGCAGCGGCGTGCCGTCGCCGTTGATGTTGATCTCCTCGCCGATCAGGTAGTCGCCCGGGTCGGAGGTGTTGTTGGCGTAGAACTCGACGGACGTGCCGAAGATGTCGCTGGTCGCCTCGTTGAGGCCGCCGGACTCCCCGGAGTAGGTCAGACCGCCGGAGACCACGTTCTCGGTGACGCCGTGCGACATCTCGTGCCCGGCGACGTCGATCGCGACGAGCGGGTTGGCGTTGCCCGATCCGTCGCCGTAGGTCATCTGCGCGCCGTCCCAGAACGCGTTGACGTAGTTGCTCCCGTAGTGGACGCGGGACGGGACGCCGGTGCCGTTGCCGAAGATGCCGTTGCGGCCGTGGACGTTCTTGTAGTAGTCGAACGTCAGCGCCGCGCCGTAGTGGGCGTCGACGCCGGCCGACTGCCGGTTGGAGTTCGTCCCGTTGCCCCAGACGTTGTCCGTGTCGGTGAACGTCGTACAGGTGGACGTTCCGTTGTTCAGGTCGCAGGTGCGGCCGTTGCCGTGCGACGGGTCGACCATCGAGTAGGTGCTGCCCGACAGCGTCGTGTCCACGGTGACCGTGCCCGAGAAGATGCTGTTGCCCGTGCCGGCGACCGTCTCGATCTCGTCGAACGCGCCGAGGTACGCCCCGGTGACCGCGTCGCTGATCACGTGCAACTTCGACGGGGTCTGCCGGTCCGGGCCCCAGCCGGTGACGACGGTCTCCCAAGCCAGCTTGCCGGCGCCGGAGGAGGCGTCGACGAACAGCTCGGAGTCACCGATGGAGGTGATGGTGCCCCGGAAGTTCTGCCGGGCCACCGCCTTCGCCTGAGCCGACGAGGTCTTCGCCGTGGGGCTCAGGGTCAGCGGTGCGGCGAGACCGACCGAGGTTCCGGCGTACGCGCCGGTGGAGCTGGTGTGCACGACGATGTCGCCGCCGTAGACCCGCAGCCCATGGTAGGTACGCGTATAGCGCACGTGCGCTGCGCCGTTCGCGTCGGTGATGGTCCGGTAGGCGCTGAACGCGTCGGCCCCGGACGCCGCCGCGGCGGCCCTATGCTCGGACAGCGCCTGACCGGCGCGGTCGACGGCGGACGCCGAGCCGCTCGGAGCCGCGCTCGCGGGCGCGGTGCCGAGCAAAACGCCGCCCATCAATAGGGCGGCGCCGGCGATCGCGATGGATCTTCTCACTGAGTCCTCCCCGACTTAGTGTGATGATGGCGGTAGCCACCGAGAGATTTATATATCGAAGGAAGACACATTGTGAATGCTGGAAATGTGACATCCTTGTCCAGCCGACGGACACTAGGTGTCATAGCGGTAGCCCTGGCGCTGCTCGCTGGTTGCGCTGACGCCCCTGGTCAGCAGCCCTCGACGGAGGCGACGATGGCGGCACCCACCCTCGCCGCACGGTTCACCACTCTCGAGGTACGCCGGGCGGGCGGCATCGCTGGAATGAGTGACAAGGTCGCCGTCACGCCGGACGGCAGCTGGACGAAGACGGCGAAGGACGGCACGACGAAGTCGGGCAAGCTCACCGCGGCTCAGCTGGAGCAGCTGCTGACGTTGACCTCAGACCAGCGGCTCGGCCAGGAGGCGCTGCGGTCGCAGAAGCCGACCCAATGCCGGGACGCCTTCTCCTACGTGGTCAGCGTCGACGTGGTCAGCGTGGCCTACGTGGACTGTGCCTCCGACGGCGGCATGCCCGAGGTCGCCAAGGCGGTCGTCGGCGTGATCCAGCAGGCCGGCGTGCTCTGACGCCGACGGGTGTCGGTGCGGCGACGCGGTCGGGTGCGAGCCGTGTCGAACGAGGCGCCGCCGCACCGACACCTATCCTGGGGCACCGCTGGGTGGCCGTCCAGTCCGGTTGTCTGTCACATGAGGACAGTGTCCGGTCAGGACAGGGGGCCGTGTGCGTACTCGACGCCCGGGAGCACCGGCGTCCACAGCGCCGGGTCGAGCCCGAACCCCTCCGCCGTCTGCCGCAGCATCTGCGCCTCGTCGGCGAACTCCGCCCGGTCGACCACCGACAGCGCGTCGCTGTACAGCCCGGACGCGTCCCACCGCTCGCGGACGACGACGGACGCTCCGCTCGGCCGCTGCGGGTCCGCCTCGACCCGCAGCACGATCCGCCGCCCGGTGCGCGGTTGCCGGGCGATCTCCAGGACCAGCGAGTACGCCTCCTCGATGAGGATGCCGGGGCGGGACGTCATCGGCACCCACGCGGGCAGTCCGGTCACCCGCTGGGCCCAGCCGACGGCGACCCCCGGATGGACGCCGATGGCGCCGGAGACATGCACCGGCGGGCTGATGAACCCGGTGGTGTCGTCCAGCCGGCAGAGGCTCCAGAAACCCGGGCCCTGCGGCACGAGCGCCCAATACTGGTCGGCGCGGGCGGCGTCCCGGATGTGTTCGACGGAGGTCACGGCCGACAGCGTACGGGCCGGTGACGCGGAGTGGATCAGCCCGATGGGTAGGGTCGAGGCGTGCAGATCGACTTCGTCCGGGCCCACACCGAACCGGCCGCGCTCCCGTTCCTGCCCGAGCTCAAGCTGCGGCAGGCCGCCGAGGCCATCCCGTTGTGGGAGCTGATGGAGCAGGTCACCGGCCGCAAAGGCCTCCCGCCGCCGTTCTGGGCCTTCGCTTGGGCCGGTGGCCAGGGCCTCGCCCGCTACGTGCTCGACCATCCGGCGACGGTCGCCGGCCAGACCGTGCTCGATCTCGCGGCCGGCAGCGGGCTCGTCGCGCTCGCGGCCGCGCGGGCCGGTGCGAGCCGCGTCATCGCCAACGAGATCGACGAGTACGCCGACGCGGCGATCGCGCTCAACGCCGACCTCAACGGAGTCGCCGTCGAGCGGGCGCTCGGCGACCTGCTGCGTACGCCGCCGGAGGTGCCGCTGCCCGAAGCGGACGTCGTCCTCGCTGGGGACGTCTTCTACAGCCGGGACATGGCGGCTGCGATGCTCGGGTTCCTGCGACGGCAGCACGAACGCGGGGCACTGGTGCTCGTCGGGGACCCAGGACGCGCCTATCGCCCGACGACGGGCTTCGAACAGGTCGCTGCTTTCCGCGTACCAGTGAATGCGGATCTGGAAGACGCGGACCTGAAGCACACCACGGTATTGCGCATGGTCTGACCGCCCGGGAAGGATCGTGGGCATGGATCTCGAGGTACGCGGCCTGACCTTCGACGCGGACGTGGCGGGCCCGGAGGACGGGCCGGTGGTGCTGTTGCTCCACGGCTTCCCGCAGCATCGCGGCGAGTGGGAGCTCGTCGGCCCGGCGCTGCGCGAAGCCGGGCTGCGGACGGTCGCCTTCGACCAGCGCGGCTACTCGCCGGGCGCGCGGCCGGACGATGTGGCGGCTTATCGGATCAGTGAGTGCGCGGCTGACGCGTTGGCCGTCCTGGATGCGCTCGGGGCCGAACAGGCGCACATCGTCGGCCATGACTGGGGCGCGGCGGTCGCCTGGTATCTCGCCGGCGTGCATCCCGATCGCACCCGTACGCTCACCGCCTTGTCGGTACCACACCTGGCGGCGTTCGGCAGCGCCATCCGTGACGACGCCGATCAGCGCGAACGATCGTCCTACATGGACTTCTTCCGTACGCCGCAAGCCGAAGATGTCATCCTCGAAGACGACGGGCTGCGGTTGCGGGCGATGTTCCTCGGGTGCCCATCGGACCGGGTCGACAGTTATGTCACGCCGATGCTCGACCGCGCCCGGCTCACCGGCGCGCTCAACTGGTACCGCGCGATGGGGCACCGCGACTTCGCCCGGCTCGGCCCGGTCGCTGTGCCGACGACGTTCATCTGGAGCGACGAAGACGTCGCCATCGGGCGTACCGCCGCAGCGGACTGCGCGCGCTTCGTCACTGGCGAGTACGCGTACGTCGAGCTCACGGGCGTCAGCCACTGGATTCCTGACGCCGCTCCGGACCGGGTCGCCGCTGCGATCCTCGCTCGCGCCACCTGATCCGCCCCCCGCCCGGCCGTTGTACTCGTCGTCCTCCGTCCTGCGGCAAGATCAAGTGCCGGTGGTCAGCGATTTCCGGCCCGTTTGGAAGATCAAGTACCCGTGGTCAGCGCGGAACCTGGCGTTGGGCGCTGATCCTGGGTACTTGATCTCTGGATTCGGCGCCTCGGCGCTGACCACCGGCACTTGATCTTGTACGCCGGCGCGCTTGGCAACTCCATGATCGTCGGGTTCCGACGATCAGCGCGCTCCGCCTTGGCAAGATCGTCGGAACCCGACGATCAGTGCACGAAAACGCCCACGAATGTCGGCTTCCGACGATCATGGAAGGCCGAACCGCCAAGAATGTCGGAACCCGACGATCATGGCGGCGCGCGGCGGGCGTACCCCAAGCCGCGGGGCGGAAGCGGAGCGAGCCGAGCGGGCGAGGAGCGTCAGGCGACGAGAACGACGATGAGCGTACGCGGACCGTGAACGCCTTCGACCCGGTGAAGTTCGATGTCGCTGGTCGCGGAGGGCCCGCTGATGAAGGTCAGCGGCCGGGCCGGGTCCAGCCGGGCGAGCAGTTCCGGCACGGTGTGCACCACCTGATCGGCGCGGACGACGCATACGTGCCGATCGGGGATGAGGGTGATCGCGCGTCGTCCCTGGTCGGGGCCGGCGTCGAGGGCGATGGTGCCGGTTTCGGCGCAGGCGGCGGCGCAGCCGGTCAGGACGGCGTCGATCTCGTCCAGCTGCGTATGGGAAAGGCCGTCGTCCGCCACGGCGCCCGGCACCGTCAAGCCGGACGAGGGTGGGACGACGATGGTCCACTCACGACAGATGTCGACCAATGTGGACGACAGATCGCCGGGAGCACACGTGCGTACGGTCGCTTTGTAGTCGACGAGCCGGTCGACGAACAACTCCAGCAACGGCTCGCCCGAAACCGTCGGCGTACGCCGGTAGTCCCGAGGAACGGCGGGGGCGGCAACACCGGAGTTGGCGGCCCGAATCCGGGCCAGCACGGCGTCCCGGGCGGAGCCCGCTGGCGGACGGGCGTTCATCGGGCGGCCCACCAATCGCGGAAGGTCTGCGCCGGTGGCGCGGGCAGGTCGCGGGCGTCGGTCCAGGCCGACAGCGGCGGCGGCAGCCGCCGGATGCGTCCCCGGCGGGCGATCAGCCGCCCGAGGCGCAGGAGCTGTTCACCGAACCGGAAACGCCGGGCCGATCCCATCGTCCACGCGACTGCGCCGAAGGAAGCGCGTTCGATGACCGGATGGGGCTGCGTCGACCGGAGATGGACGAGCATCGAGGGGATGTCGATGCGTACCGGGCAGGCGTCGAAGCAGGCTCCGCACAGGCTGGAGGCGTACGGGAGCGAGGTGGCGGCCCCGGTCAGCTGGGGGGTCAGCACCGCACCGATCGGCCCCGGGTACACCGAGCCGTAGGCGTGCCCGCCGGCGCGTTCGTAGACCGGGCAGACGTTGAGGCAGGCCGAGCAGCGGATGCAATGCAACGCCGATCGGCCGGCGGGATCGGCGAGCACCGCCGTCCGGCCGTTGTCGACGAGCACGAGGTGGAAGGTCTGCGGCCCGTCACCAGGCGTCACGCCGGACCAGGTCGAGGTGTAGGGGTTCATCCGCTCGCCGGTGGACGAGCGGGGGAGCAACTGGAGGAAGACTTCGAGGTCGGTCCAGGTCGGCACGACCTTCTCGATCCCCATCACGGTGATCAGGGTGTCCGGCAGGGTCAGGCACATGCGGCCGTTGCCCTCCGACTCCACCACGGTGATCGTGCCCGTCTCCGCGATGCCGAAGTTCGCTCCCGAGATGGCGACCTTCGCACTGAGGAACTTCGCCCGCAGGTGGGCGCGCGCGGCCATCGCCAGCTGCCTCGGCTCGTCGGTCAGCGACGGGTCGGCGTCCGGCATCTCGCGGAGGAAGATCTCCCGGATCTCCGCCCGGTTGCGGTGGATCGCCGGAACCAGGATGTGGCTGGGCAGATCGTGACCCAATTGGACGATCAGCTCGGCCAGGTCCGTCTCGACCGCCGCGATGCCCGCGTCGGCCAGGGCCTCGTTCAAGCCGATCTCCGCGGTGGCCATCGACTTGACCTTCACGACCTCGTCGGTCCCGGTCGCGCGGACCAGGTCAACCACGATCTGATTCGCCTCGGTCGCGTCGCGGGCCCAGTGCACGATCCCGCCGCGCGCGGTCACGGCCGTCTCCAGCTGCAGCAGGAGCTCGTCCAAATTCGCCATCGTGTACGCCTTGAGCGCCTCCCCGGCTCGGCGAAGGTCTTCCCAGTCCTCGAGTTCGCCGACGACCGCGGCCCGCTTGGCCCGGATGGTGGCGGTCGCGTGGCCCAGGTTGCGCCGCAGCTGAGTGTCGGCGAGGGCGTCCCGGGCGGCGGCGGGGAACGGCCGGTCGCCGTGCAGGTGGCCGACCCCGGCGGGGGCATGCGGCATACCGAGGAAAGTCTGGGTCATGAGTCACTCGCCAAAATCTCGGCCAGATGGACGGGGCGTACGCCGGTGCGCAGCCGCGACAGCCCGCCGCCGATGTGCATGAGACACGACGAGTCACCGGCGCAGACGGCTTCGGCCCGGGTGGACAGCACGTTGCGCATCTTGTCGGCCAGCATCGCCGTCGACGTGTCGGCGTTCTTCACCGCGAACGTGCCGCCGAAGCCGCAGCACTGCTCGGCGTCGGGCAGCTCGACGAGGTCGAGACCGCGTACCTGGCGCAGCAGCCGCAGCGGTTTGTCGTCCACCCGCAGCATCCGCAGGCTGTGGCAGGTGGGGTGATAGGTGACCCGATGCGGGTACGCCGCCCCGACGTCTTCCCGCTTCAGCACGTCGACCAGGAACTCCGAGAGCTCATAGGTCTTGGCTGCGACCGCCTGGGCCCGCTCGGCGAGGGCGGCGTCGCCGGCATTGCGGGCCACCATCGCGTGCTGGTGACGGACCGATCCGACGCAGGAACCCGACGGCGCCACCACGTGATCGAAGGGCTCGAAGGCCTCGACGTGGTTGCGTACCAAGGCCAGCGCCTGGCGTTGATAGCCGGTGTTGACGTGCATCTGCCCGCAGCAGGTCTGTCCGGGCGGGAACGCGACTTCGACACCGAGGCGTTCCAGCACTGTCACCGTCGCCCGGCCTACGTCGGGGAACATGGCGTCGGCCAGGCACGTCACGAACAGTGCAACCCTCACGCCGCAAGATCCTATAGGATCATCCGGCCCGGCCCATAGAGCTGCTGAATGGTGGGATTCAGTTGCCCCAGCGGCCGATGATGCCGCCGAGTCCGCTGGTCGGGCTCGTCGACGGCGTCGGCGTGTTGCGGTTCTTCCGGCCGCCGTTTCCGTTGTCGTTGCCGTTCTGCGCCGACTCGGTCGGGGTCGGGCTCGGCTCCTCACGAGGTTCGTAACCGGAGGCGAACGCGCTGGTCAGCTTGGGTGCCACGAACTTCTTCTCGGCCACGCCCTTCAGCGAAGTGTTGAGCGTACGCGCGACCGCCTGGATGACGTCTCGCTGCACGGCGGCCCCCACGGCGTCCCGGCTGGTGCTGGGGTTGGCGGCGATCGAGGCGATGGCCAACTGCGGCGTGTACGCGACGAACGACTCGGTGACGTTGCCGTCGGAGCTGCCGGTCTTGCCCGCGACGTCGCGGCTGCCGACGATGCCGGCGACCGAGCTCGCGGTCGCGCCGTTGCAGCGGTAGTACGCCGACTGCTGACCCACCGGGCACCGGGCGGCGTCGGTGGCGGCCCGAGCCACTTCGGCGCTGATGACCTGCTTGCAGTCGGGCTGACCGGCCGCCAGCGGCTGCCCTTCCGCGTCGGTGATCGAGGAGATCGGGGTCGGCGTGCAGTACTTGCCCTCGGCCGCAACGGTGGCGTACGCGTTGGCCAGGTCCAGCGGCGTGGTCAGCGAGGTGCCGAGGGTGAACGCGCCCCAGCTCGACGCGTCCTGCGCGTTCTGCTGGTTCTCCCTGGACCGGAACTGGATGCCGAGCCGCTGCGCCATCTCGACGACCTTGTCCGCCCCGACGGACTCCTCGAGCTGCACGAAGTACGTGTTCACCGATCGGCCGAACCCGGTCCACATGTTGCGGTAGCCGGCCATCGAGGCGGCGGCGTTCTCCGGGCACCAGTAGCCGTCACAGCTGTTCGGGCCCGAGTCGGGGTACTGCGACTGGTACTGATTCGGCGAGTAGAAGCCGGTGTCCAGCGCCTTGCCCGCCTCCAGCGCGGCCAGCATCGTGAACATCTTGAACGTCGAACCGGCCTGGTAGCCGGGCAGGCCGGTGCCGCTGCCCGCGACGAGCTGGTTCATCGTGTTGCCGGTCCCGGTGGCGGCGCTGTAGTGCCGGTTCACCGCCATCGCCAGGATCTTGCCGGTGCCGGGCTGGACGACCGCCATCGGCGACACCCGCTTGTTCGAGTAGCCGTAGACCGTCAGCACCTGCTCCTGCGCAGTCGCCTGCACCTTCGCGTCGAGCGACGTGATGATGCGGTAGCCGCCCGTCTTGAGCGCCTGCAACCGGTCGGCGGCGGTCTCGCCGAACGCCGTCTGCCCCTGCCACCAGCTGCGGAAGTAGTCGCAGAAGAATCCGGTCGACGCCTTGGCGGCGGTGCAGTCGTTCGGCGACGCTCCCGGCGTCAGCTTCAGCTCGGCGTCGGTGGCCGCCTTCGCCTGGTCCTGGGTGATCTCGTTAAGGCCGACCATGGCCTGGAGGACGTAGCTGCGCCGGCTCAGCGCGCGGCTGGTGTCGCCGTCGATCGGGTTGTCCGACTCGGGGGACTGGAGCAGGCCCGCCAGCAACGCCGCCTCGTCGAGGGTCAGCTTGCCCGGGTCCTTCGAGAAGTAGGTGTGGGAGGCGGCGTGCACGCCGTAAGCGCCGTGCCCGAAGTACGCGATGTTGAGGTACCGCTCCAGGATCTGGTCCTTGGTCAGCCGGGTCTCCAGCGTGATCGCGTACCGGGCCTCGTTGATCTTGCGACCGGCGGTCACCTGCGTTGCGGCCGCCCGCTCTTCGTCGGTCAGCGTCGGGTCGTTCTTCAGCACGTTGCGGACGTACTGCATGGTCAGCGTCGACGCGCCCTGCTCGACCTCACCGCTCGCCCCGTTGGCCACCACCGCGCGGAGGATGCCCTTGAGGTCCACTCCGCCGTGCTCGTAGAACCGTGTGTCCTCGGCCGCGACGACCGCCTGCCGCATGACCGGGGCCACCTCGTCGAGCCCGACGTCGCGCCGGTTCTGGTCGTAGAACGTGGTGAGCAGGGTCTTGCCGTCGCTGGCGTACAGGTAGCTGGCCTCCTGCCGGGCCGGGTTCTGCAGCGCCTCGGGCAGGTCGTCCCAGGCCACCCCGGCGTGGTCGACCGCCCAGGCCGCCAGCGCGCTCGCGGGCACCGCCAAGCCGGCGACGACCGCCCCCGCGAGAACCGCGACGAGCGCGGCGCGGACGAGCTTGCGGGACGTGCGGGGAGAGCGAGCGGGGGCTGCCATGCAGGCAAGACTGCCCGGCGATCACAAGATCGTCATCGGCAGTGTGAAGGCGGTCACTCTGTGACACCACGGTGTCCCACAGCTCGTCGCCAGCCGGCTCGGACGCCCGAGTCAGCCCGCGAACAGGCCGATCACATCCGCCCCGGCCTTGATGAGCGCGAGGATGGTGCCCATCCCGAACAAGAGCGTCAGACAGGGCAGGAAGAAGGTGAACGTCCAGCCCAGGATGACCGCCGCGCGCGCCATCCCGCGGCCCGTCTGCTCGCGGCCCTTGAGCTGCCGCAACGAGAGGTGCCCGAGGATCGCGCCGACCGGGGCGAGGATGCCGAAGGTCAGCACCGACAGGGCGACGGTCAGCAGCGCCACGATCGCCAGGACGTTGTGCTTGGCCGTCGTACGCCGCAACGCGTCGGTCGAGGTCCGGGCCACCTCCGCGATCCGGCTGCCGGGGAGCGCCACCTCCTGCGACGGCGGGGTGAACGGTGTGGGCGGCGGAGACGAGGCGGCCGGGGCGTACGGGAGAGCGGGCGGCGGCTCGGGGGCGGTCATCCGGCGATCCTCCGGTGAGTACACAGTGGTCGGTTGGGACGCTCCGACAGTATGCCGAACTCGTCCGGTTCCGGCGACCTGTCCGGTGCCGCGAATCAGGCGGCGTCGACGACCAGCCGCTCGGGATGAGGTTGCCGGATCGGGGTGAGGAAGCCGATCGCGGAGATGACCAGGTACGCCAAGCCCGCGATGCCGATGACGAGGGCGACCCCGAAGCGTTCGGCCGACGCGGTGACCACCGCCGCGCCGATCGGGCCCAAGGAGAAGTGAATCGTCCACCACGCCGAGGTCACCCGCCCGAGCAGCGCACTCGGGGTGATCTCCTGCCGGAGGGACATCGAGCAGATGCCGCCGACCGCGGTGCAGGCGAACGCGAGCGTCGCGAAGACCGCCACGCCGGGCACCGAACGGGTGAGCGCGATCGCGGCGACCGACAGCCCGGCGAGCATGGTCGAGCCGATCCAGGTCACCCCGAACCCGATCACCTTGCGTACGCGGGCGACGACGAGCGCTCCGGCGACGGTTCCCCCGGCGGCGACCGCCATGACATAGCCGACTGTGCGGTCCGGCTGACCGAGGTCGTGCTTGAGGTAGAAGATCACGACGTCGACCAGGCCCTGCCAGAAGAAGATCAGGATCGTCAGCAGGACGAGCATCGACCGCAGCACCGGGTGCCGCCACAGGAACCGGGCGCCGCCGCTGAACTCGGCCCAGAACGACAGCTTGGCCGGTGCGCTGTGGTCTTCAACGGCGGGCTGGGACCGGAGGCGTACGAAGAGGAGTCCGATCGAGGCCAGGACGAAGGTGGCGGCGTCGACCGCGATCGCGACGGACGCGCCGAACCGCCCGGAGACCACGCCGGCCAGGATCGGCCCGATGACCTGGGTCGCGGCGAAGCTCGCCGAGAGCCGCCCGTTCGCCCGGGTGAGCTGGTCGGCGTCGACGAGCCGGGGGACGACCGTCACGTAGGTGACCCGGAACAGCATCGCGAACGCACCGGTCAACGGCACGACGACGTAGAGCAGCCAGATCGGGCTGGCGAACAGCCACACGACCGGCACGACGCCGAACAGCACGGCCTGGGCGACGTTGCAGATGATCAGCAGCCGCATGCGGTCGAACCGGTCGGCGACGACTCCGGCGAAGAAGCCACTGACCAAGGTCGCCACGCCGAGCGCGCCGGTGAGCAGGCCCATCTGCGTCACCGAGCCGGTCGCGTGCAGCACCATCAACGGCACCGCGATGACCGAGAACGAGCTGCCGAACACCGACAGCGTCTCCACGGCCCAGAACAGGGCGAAGTCGCGCCCGCCCAGCTTCTTCGTCACTGCGGTGCTTCTTCCGGTGCAGGTTGCCGGGAACGCGCTTGACGCTCCCGGTACGCGCGGACGGCGTACTCGATGATGGCGAGGAGCATGAGCACGACGGCGAGATCGAGAAGCGCGAGCACGGCCGGCACCTCGGTCGCGAACGGCAGCATGCCGAGCACGAGCCCGGCCGAGACGAGCCGCGCGACTGGCAGCCGGCGGAACATGCGCCAAGTCGTGTAGCCGAAGGTGGCGAGATAGAGCGCGACCCCGCCGAACAGCAGGCTGGCGACGCCGCGGTCCAGATGATGGTCGGGATGCGCGATGGCCTCGGCGAGGCCGACGGCGACCGCGATGACCCCGGCGACCAGCCAGAGATGGCTGAAGCCGAGCATGCGGCCGAGCTGATCGGTCCGCAGGCGGGCGATGGCGACCGGCAGCCGTTCCTCCAGCGCCGCTCCGGCGAACACGAAGTAGATCCACCAGAGTCCGCAGACGAGCCCGAAGCCGCTGATCATCGTGGCGACCACGGGCGCCTTCAGATGTTCGAGCGTGGCTGCCGTCGCGCCGACCGAGAGGATCGACTCGCCGAGCGCGATGAGCAGGAACAAGCCGTGACGTTCGAGCAGATGCGGCAGGTCGAAGGTCATCCGGCTGAGGTGGCGTCGCATGAGCCGCGGCATCACGATGTCGATCGCGATCGCGAGTAACCAGATCCCCAGCCGCGTATTGCCGTGGAAGAAGCCGCCCACGAACATCAACGGGCCGCTGATCTGGAAGAAGATCAGGAAGAAGACGCCCGGATGGCGGTCGGTCGGAGTGATCGCCTCGTGCAGCGTCAGCGCCGCCCGCTGAACCAGGTACGCGGCCCCGAAGACCAGCCCGCGGTCGCCGAACGCCTCGGGAACCGAGATCGCCATGAACAGCGCGCCCAGCGCCGCCACGAACATCGTGATCCGGTCGGCGGAGTTCTCGATCGGGTTGAGATTGGCGTGGATCGAGATCGCCGACCACGCCCAGAACAGCGGCAGGAACAGCACGGCGGCGTACCCGATCCCGGCCCAGCTGTGGTCGTGGTGCAGCAGGGCCGAGACCTGGACGATCGCGAAGACGAACACGAGATCGCAGAAGAGCTCGGCGGGTGTGACCTTCTTCCCGGCGATCTTGCCGATGGCGGCGGTCTCGTCGGCGGCCTTCGAACGCAGAGTGGCGGAGGGGGCGCTCACGCGATCATGATGCCAGCCACGCCCGGCTCGCGATCAAGGCCTCCCGCAACGGGCCGGCCTCCGGGTGCCACTTGCTCTCCCACTCGAGGCTCAGCCAGCCCGCGTACGCCTCTCGCCGGAGCAGTTCCAGCGCGTCGCGCAGCGGAACGGTGCCCTGGCCGAGGGGCAGGGGAGTCCGTTCGGTCGGGCTGAGCACGTCCTTGACCTGCACGTGTGCGAGATACGGGTGCAGTGCGGCCGCCGACACCGTCAGCGGTTCACCGACCCGCCACGGGTGCAGGACATCCCAGATCGCGCGTACGCACTCGTCGTCCACCTGTTGCAGGACGCGGGCGACGTCGACTCCTCGCGGGTGGGAGTCGTGCGTCTCCAGCCAGATCTGCACGCCTTCCGGCAGCCGTGGTGCGATCGTCTTGAGCCTTCTGACGGCTCGCTCGTCCGCCTCCGGCCCCGATTCAGCCGAGCCAGGGAAGACGCGAACGGCGGGGATGCCCAAGTCTTTCGCCAACTCGGCATGGGCGAGCGCGTTCGCCACGCACTCGTCGTCGTCGCCCTCGGCCGCCACCTTCACGTAGCTGGCGACACAGAGCGGCGTGACGCCTTCGAGCTCTGCTTTCGCCGCACTACGCTCAGCCGCTGACAGTCCGATGTGGAGCGGTTCGTCGGGGGCGGCGCGCAGCTCGACGCCGGGCCACCCGGTCTCCTGCGCGAGGCGTACGACCTCGGGCAGGGGGAGTCCGGAACAGCCCAGCGTCGAGAAGGCGAGTTTCACAGTGGCCCTTCCGGGTTGATGTGCTTTCGATGACGGTCCACCATCGTGGCAACGGTAATCGCCGGATCGGTGTCCCAGATCGCCTGGTTGAAGATCTCCACCTCGACGTGCCCGGCGTAGCCCGCCGCGCGTACCGCCTCGGTGATGGGGGCGAAGTCGATGTGACCGTCCCCGACGTGACCCCGGCTCAGCAGTGCGTCCTCGGCTAACGGGAGCACCCAGTCGCATACCTGGTAGGACGAGATGCGTCCCTCGCGGCCCGCCCGCTCGACCTGGGCGTACAGGTCGGGGTCCCACCAGATGTGATAGGTGTCCACGCAGACGCCGACCTCGTCCGCCGCGAACGGGGCGGCCAGATCCAACGCCTGACCGAGCGTCGACACGACCGCCCGATCGGCGCAGAACATCGGGTGCAACGGCTCGATCGCGAGGCGTACGCCCCGGTCGCTGGCGTAGGGCACCAGCTCGGCGAGGGCGTCGGCCACGGCCTGCCGGGCGGCCGGCAGGTCCTTGGACCCGTCCGGCAACCCGCCGACCACCAGCACCAGTTCGCTCGTCCCGAGGACGGCCGCCTCGTCGATCGCCGCCCGGTTGTCGGCCAGCGCCGCCGACCGCGCCTCCGGGGTCGCGCTCTTGCCGAACCCGGTCGTGAAGAACCCGCCCCGGCAGAGGGTGGTCACGCTCAAGGCGTACGCGTCGATGATCTTGCGAGCGGCCTGTGCGCCACCGGCGGCCTCGACGACGTCGCGCCAGGGACCGATGCCGCTGATGCCGTTCTCTGCGCAGAGTCGCGCGGCGGTCTCCAGCGTGGCCTTCTTCACCGTGGCGGTGTTGAGCGACAGCCTGAAGGTCATGCGGCCACCTCCCTGCGGTCGGCGTCCGCATTTACCCTGAGCATCGTGATGCCCGCGCGAGGCGCGGTCATGGTGCCACCAGCTTCGCGAGGCGGGCCGCGGCGAGCTCGGGATCGGCCAGCACCCCGCACTCGGCGGCGAGCCGGTGCAGCTCGATCAGGTGGTCGAGGCTGCGCGAGTGCTCTTGCCCGCCGACCATCCGGAACTCGTCCTGGTGGCCGTTGAGCCAGGCCAGGAACACGATGCCGGTCTTGTAGTGATAGGTCGGCGTGGCGAAGATGTGGCGGGCCAGCGGCACGGTCGGGTCGAGGATCTCGCGGAACTTCGCGGTGTCCCCGGCGTCGAGGGCCTGCCAGGCGGCCGCGGCCGGCACGGCGATCGCGTCGAAGATGCCCAGCAGCGCGTGCGAACCGCTTTCGATCAGCGACGGGTAGTTGAAGTCGTCGCCGGTGTAGAGGCGTACGCCTTCGGGCAGCTTGGCCCGCAGCGCGATCTCGCGGTCGGCGTCGAGCAGCGAGACCTTGATCCCGTCGACCTTCGCGGCGTTCTGGTGGATGATCTCCAGCACCGCCTCGGCGGCCCGGTCGAGATCCTGCGCCGAGGTGGGCACGCCCGCCGAGCCTGAGCTTCCGGCCCAGTAGCCGGCCAGGGCCGGGTCGAACATGTCGCCCAGCCAGTGCAGGATCACCGGCTGATCCACGTCGGTCAGCAGAGTGCCATAGATCCGGGCGTAATCGGCCGGGCCCGACGCGCTGGCGGCCATCGCGCGGCTGGCCATCAGGATGACCTTCGCGCCCGCGTTCTGCACGACTTCGAGCTGCTCCCGGTACGCCCGCTCGATGTCGTCGAGCGAATGCGCGCCGGGTGCGAGATGGTCGGTGCCCGCGCCACAGGCGAGCAAACCGTTGACGGACTTGGCTTCCGCACCACTGCGGCGGATCAGTTCCTGCGTGGCGGACCAGTCGAGGCCCATCCCGCGCTGGGCGGTGTCCATCGCGTCGGCGATACCCAGGCCCAGCGACCAGAGGTGATGCCGGAATCGCATGGTGGCGTCCCAGTCGACGACGGCCGGCTTGCCTTCGCCGTTGTCCGCCGCCGGATCGGCGACGACATGTGCGGCGGCGTAAAACGTCTTGGCGGTCACAGCTGCGGCACCTCGAGCCGGCGGCCCTCACGGGCGGACTGCGTACCGAGTTCGGCGAGCTGGACGCCGCGCGCCCCGGCGAACAGGTCGTGGGGGTACGGGGCATCGGTGGCGAGCGCCGTCAGGAACTCCTCCCACTGCACCTTGAACCCGTTGTCGTAGACGTCGTTGTCCGGCACCTCGGTCCACAGCGCCCGGAAGTCGTGGCTGGTCGGCAGGTCCGGGTTCCAGACCGGCTTCGGGGTGGCGTTGCGGTGCTGGATGCGGCAGCCGCGCAGACCCGCGACGGCGCTGCCGTGCGTACCGTCGACGTGGAAGGTGACCAGCTCGGTCCGGTCGACCCGGGTCGCCCACGACGAGTTGATCTGCGCGATGATGCCGCCTTCGAGCTCAAGGACGGCGTACGCCGCGTCATCAGCGGTGGCGGCGTATTCGTTGCCCTGCTCGTCCCAGCGGGCCGGGATGTGGGTCACCGATTGCGCGTACACCGAGCGGACCGGCGCGATCACGTGGTCCAGCACGTAACGCCAGTGCGGGAACATGTCGAGGATCATGCCGCCGCCGTCTTCGGCCCGGTAGTTCCAGCTCGGCCGCTGAGCGGGCTGCCAGTCGCCTTCGAACACCCAGTAGCCGAAGTCGATGCGTACGGTCAGGATGCGGCCGAAGAAACCGGAGTCGACCAGGCGCTTGAGCTTCCGCAGGCCGGGCAGGTAGATCTTGTCGGCGACGACACCGTGGCGCACTCCCTTGGCCTCGGCGAGCTTGGCCAGCCCGAGCGCCTCGTCGAGGGTCTCGGCGACCGGCTTCTCGGTGTAGACATGCTTGCCGGCCTCGATCGCCTTGGTCAGGGAGGCCACCCGCGCGGTGGTCACCTGTGAGTCGAAGTAGATCTCGTTGGACTCGTCGGCGAGCGCGGCGTCCAGATCGGTGGTGTACTGGCTCAGGTCGTGCTGGGCGCACAGCGCCTCCAGCTTCGCCGCGTTGCGGCCGACCAGCACCGGCTCGGGGAAGATCACCTCGCCGTCGGGCAGCGTCAGGCCACCCTGCTCCCGGATGGCCAGGATCGACCGGACCAGGTGCTGGCGATAGCCCATGCGCCCGGTCACCCCGTTCATGATGATGTTCACCTTGCGCATCTTGCAATCTCCCGGGATCAGTAAGGCGGAAAGCGCTTTCCAACGGCGTGTGAGGCGGTACGTTACCGGGGTGCGCGACAAACCGTCAACACAGGCGACTCTGCAACAGGTCGCCGACGCCGCCGGCGTCTCCCTGGCCACCGCGTCCCGCGTGCTGCACGGCAGCGGCGGGCGTACCGTCCGCGAGGAACTGCGAGCAAGGGTGCTCGCGGAGGCCTCCCGCCTGCGCTATGTCTCGCACGCTCCGGCCCAGGCGCTCGCCCGGGCCACGACCTCCATCGTCGGGCTGATCGTCCACGACATCGCCGACCCGTACTTCGCGGCGATCGCGGCGGGCGCCATGCGCGCGGCCCGCGACCACGACCTCATGGTCATGGTCGCGTGCACGTTCCGCGAACCGCAGCTCGAGCTCGAATACATCGCCCGGCTCCGCGCCCAACGCGCCCGCGCGATCATCCTGGCCGCGTCTTCCTTCACTGGTACGCGTTTCGTCGCGGATCTCGCCGACCACCTCGCCGGGTACGCCGACCAGGGCGGGCGGGTCGTGGCGATCGGCGATCACGGTGCCGGCGTCGACGCGGTGCTCCCCTCGAACTTCGCCGGTGCGGCGTTGGCCGCGTCCCATCTCGTGTCACTCGGGCACACCCAGGTGGGTGTGGTGAGCGGGCCTCCATCGCTTGCCACGGTGGCGGATCGGCTCGCCGGTTTCCAATCCGTCCTGCCGGCCGCCGCCGTCGTCACCGGAGACTTCAGCCGAGACGGTGGGTACGCCGCCGCCCGCTCGCTGTTGACGCAGCACCCATCGCTGACGGCGGTCTTCGCGCTCGACGACGTGATGGCGTACGGGGTGCTGGCGGCGGCCCGGGACCTCGGCCGTCAAGTGCCCTCGGACCTGAGCGTGATCGGGTTCGACGACATTCCCGGTGCAGCCGATGTCGGCCCTCCGCTCACCACCATCCGGCTCGACCTGGCCGAGCTGGGATCTCGGGTGCTCGGGCTCGCCGTCGGGCCGCCTAGCGGGTCGGTCAGCATTCCCGCTTCCCTTGTTGTGCGGTCGTCGACCGCTTCCGCTCGTTGATCGCTGGCGCTTTCGCGGCGCTGGCGCTGGTGCTGGTGCGGTCGGTGGTACGCCACGCACGTTTCCGCGCGGCTGTGAGGTACATGGCGTACCACCTGGCGTTCGTGATCTCCGGACGCGGGGCACCCTACCGCTGCGCGGTGAGGTACCTGGGCCTCCGGAGATCACGACCATCCGGGGCGGGTCGCTCGCAGTCACGCCCGCGTCGGGTCGCGCGCCCGGCGCGCCCCGGGGGTCAGCGGGGTCGGTGGCCGATCACCTTGTGCAGCCGCCCCCGCATCACCAGCCGCAGCAGGTCCCGCTGCCGGGGGTCGTTGTAGATGACGAAGTCGTCGAATCGGTGCACGCCCCGTTTCCCAGCGACGTCGTGGGCCGCCGTCCGGACGTGGCGCAACTGCTCGACGGTCATCTCCAAGGGCCGTTCGCCGGGCTGGTAGGTCGCGCCGATCGGGAAGTCGCGCCGGGGCTTCTGCCGCATCTCGACATGGCACCCGAGGACGTGGGAGACGGCGTTCGCGTCAGCGAAGGCGACGAGCCGGTCGAGCGTAGCGAGGAAGGCGGGGTAGTCGAAGGCGTACAACCGGCCGGGGAGCACCGTGTCGCCGGTGAGCAGGAACTGCGTACGCGGGTCGTAGAGGGTGATCGCCGCCTGGTGGTGCCCTGGCGATCCGATGACCGACAGCGTCCGGTCCCCCAGCTCGAAGGTCACCGTGCCGGTCGGCCAGCTGTCGCCGAAACCGAAGAAGTCGCGGACCGCTTCGGCCTCGCGGGCCACGATGGTCGTATGTGGACGATCCGCGAACTGCCCGTCCCCCGCGACATGGTCGCCGTGACCGTGGGAGTGCGCGATGACCAGCGGCAGATCGCCGATCAGCTCGTCGACCGTCGCTCGCAGCGGAAACGACGCCGGGTCGTCGGTCGCGCCGGTGTCGAGCAGCAGCGCCCGATCGTCGCCGGTCATCAGGAAGAGGAAGGGCGCCTCGTAGGTGACCGATTTGCCCTGCCGGAGGATGAAGGTACGGTCGTCCACCCGGTGGACCTGGAGGGTCGGTTCACCGGCCGCGCCGTGGATCCAGGTGACATCGAGGTTCACTGTGCTTCTCCCAGGGGTGTGAGGGACACGAACACGCGGACGTGCCGGGCGTCGGCCTTGTCGGCATCGGCCTGATACGGCTCGAGCAGGGCGCGCCATTTCGCGGCGAGGTCGGCCGCCTCCGCGGCGGTGAGCTTCAGGACGGCGGTCGCCATGCCCAGCCCGTCGCGCCATTCCGGGGTCTCGTCCTGAACGCGGTCGAGGTACGCCCGGATCGCCGCCATCTCGCGGTCGACCACCACGTTTCCGATCTGCTGGCCGAGCAGGTGGTCGTCACCGGAGTCGATCTGGAGTCGCGGTGTCTTCACCGAGATCCGCCATTGGCGTTCCCGGCGGTCCTCGCCCGGCCCGGCGTCCTCGACGAAGCCGTACTTCGCGAGCTGCCGCAGGTGGAAGGAGCAGTTCGCCTGTGGTACGCCGAGGATCCGGCCGCATTGGGCGGCGGTCGCCGGGCTGATGGTGCCCAGCAGTTCCAGCAGGTCCAGGCGGAGGGGATGGGCCAGCGCCCGGATCGCCTGAGGGTCGGTGACGCGCATATGCCAAAGACTACTTTGGCTTTGCGAGATGTCAAGGGGTTCTTTGGCATTCCTCGCGGGGCGCGCGTCCCGTCGCGCATTCCGCCCGGGTGCGCCCCGCGTCCCGCCGCGCGGCGCACCGCCCCGCGGCGCACAGCCCGCGCCGCGCCGGGTTAGCCGCGCTGGTGGTACGCCACGCACCTCACGGCGGCGGGGGACGGTGCGTGGCGTACCCCCGG
>NZ_JABFVK010000009.1 GCF_013362815.1 Hamadaea sp.
CTCCATCCCCGCGTACGGGGTGTTGGCGCTGAGGCTGGCGAGCGCGGCCGGATCGACGGTGAACCGGGCCTGCGGATCGATCAAAGTGAAGGTCGCCGGGGAACCCGGGACCGGGGTATGGCCGTGCTCGTCGAGCCCGGCGATGCGGGCCGGCGTACGCGACATGCGGTCGGCGATGCCGTCCCAGCCCAACTCGTCACCGACCGTGTGCAGCACGATGGGCAGCGCCGTCTCCAGGCCGAGCATGCCCGGCCGGGCGTACGCCCACTCGCATTCCTTGTCGTGCGCGGCGTGCGGGGCGTGGTCGGTGGCGACGACGTCGATCGTGCCGTCGATCAGCCCCCGGCGGAGTGCCTGCACATCGGTGTCGGTCCGCAGCGGCGGGTTGACCTTGAACACGGGGTCGTAGGGGGCGGTGCCGTCGATCGCACCGCCGACCGCCTCGTCGGTCAGCAGCAGGTGATGCGGCGTTACTTCGGCGGTGACGCGTACGCCCCGGGCCTTGGCCTGCCGGATGATGTCGACGCTGCCCGCCGTCGAGACATGGCAGACGTGCAACCGAGCTCCCGTATGCGCAGCGAGCAGCACGTCGCGGGCGATGATCGCCTCTTCGGCGACCGACGGCCAGCCGGTCAATCCGAGGCGGGCGGAGACGTCGCCCTCGTGCATCTGCGCGCCCTGGGTGAGCCGGGGCTCCTCGGCGTGCTGAGCGATGACGCCGTCGAACGCCTTCACGTACTCCAGGGCCCGCCGCATGAGCCGGGGGTCGTGCACGCACATGCCGTCGTCGGAGAAGATCCGGACGTTGGCCGCCGAGTCGGCCATCGCGCCGAGCTCGGCCAGCTGCTCGCCGCCGAGGCCGACCGTGACCGCGCCGATCGGCTGGACGTCGACCAGTCCGGCCTCGCGGCCCAGCCGCCAGACCTGTTCGACGACGCCGGCGGTGTCGGCGACCGGGCTGGTGTTGGCCATGGCGCACACCGCGGTGTATCCGCCGAGCGCGGCCGCCCGCGAGCCGGTCAGCACCGTCTCGGCGTCCTCCCGGCCCGGTTCACGCAGGTGGGTATGCAGATCGACCAGCCCGGGCAGGGCGATCAGCCCGGCGCCGTCCATGACCTCCTCGGTGCCGTCGGCGCTCTCGGCGATGACGCCGTCGCGGACGACCAGGTCGACGGGAGCACCGCCCAGCACGCTGATGTTGCGGATCAGGTAGCTCACGAACGACCTCCAAGCAGCAAGTACAGACAGGCCATCCGAACGGAGACGCCGTTGGCGACCTGTTCGACGATGGTGGAGCGGGGCGAGTCGGCCACCTCGGGCGCGATCTCGACGCCGCGGTTCATCGGGCCGGGGTGCATGACGATCGCGTGGTCCGGCATCCGGCGCAGCCGGGCGCTGTCGAGCCCGTAGCGCTTGTAGTACTCGTGCGACGAGGGGAAGAACGCGGCGTTCATCCGCTCCTTCTGGACGCGCAGCATCATCACCACGTCGGCGTCGGGCAGCACCGAGTCGAAGTCGTAGCTGACCCGCAGGCTCGGCGTGAGGTTGGCGAACGCGGGCGGCACCAGCGTCGGCGGGCCGACCAGCGTCACCTTCGCGCCCAGCGTGTGCAGCAGCAGCGCGTTCGATCGGGCCACCCGGCTGTGCAGGACGTCGCCGACGACCGCCACGTTGAGTCCCTCGACCTTGCCCATGCGGGAGCGCATCGTGTACGTGTCGAGCAGCGCCTGGGTGGGGTGCTCGTGCGTACCGTCACCGGCGTTGAGGACGCTGCCGTGCACCCAGTGGGTGAGCCGGTGCGGCGCGCCCGAAGCGGGATGCCGGATGACCACCGCGTCGGCGCCCATGGCCTGCAACGTCCAGGCGGTGTCCTTGAGCGACTCGCCCTTCTCGACGCTGGAGCCCTTGGCCGAGAAGTTCACGACGTCGGCCGACAGCCGCTTCGCGGCCACCTCGAAAGAGGTCCGGGTACGCGTGCTGTCCTCGTAGAAGAGGTTGACCACCGTGCGGCCCCGCAACGTGGGCAGCTTCTTGACCTCCCGGCCCGCGACGGTCGCCATCTCGGCGGCGATGTCGTGGATCTGGGTGGCGGTCGCGGCGTCGAGATCGGCCGCGGAGAGCAGATGCTTGATCACTTCACGCCTCCGTCGTTTCGCCGGTCAGCCGGACTTCGTCCACGCCGTCGACCTCGCTGAGCAGCACCTTGACCTGCTCGACGAGGGAGGTGGGGATGTTCTTGCCGACGTAGTCGGCCCGGATCGGCAGCTGGCGGTGGCCCCGGTCGACGAGGACGGCCAGCTGGACCGCCGCCGGGCGGCCGAGATCACTGATCGCGTCGAGCGCCGCCCGCACCGTACGCCCGGAGTAGAGCACGTCGTCGACGAGGATCACCTTGCCGCCGTCGATGCCACCGCTGGGCAGCTCCGTCCGGCCGACCGCACGGGTGGACTGCCGCCCGAGGTCGTCGCGGTAGAGCGTGATGTCGAGCGTGCCGACGGGGAGTTTCACCTGCTCGAAAGCGTTGATGCGGTCGGCCAGCCGATGGGCCAGCGGTACGCCGCGAGTGGCTACGCCGAGCAAGACGACGTCGCTCGCGCCCTGGGTCTTCTCCAGGATCTGATGAGCGATTCTGTCGAGAACGCGGTGAATGTCCGCTTCTGAGAGAATGACTTTGTAGGCCAACAGGGACCCCCTTCCCCGCCTCACGGGACGGGATTAAAGAGTGTCTGCAGAGATCTCACCGACCCTATCAAGGCGTACGTGAGCAGCCAATGTGAGGGTCGTCCCGCCGATTCAGGCAGGCCCGGGGAGACCGTTCGGCCCATGCGCGTACCAACAAGTGGGCTAGCAGCACTTGACCACAGCGCGTAACCGACGTACCGTCACGCTGCGTAACGATCACTCGTGGATCAGCACTGTGGGAGGGTCTGAATGTCGACGGAATACTCCAGGTCACTGGGTGCCCGGCTGCGCTCGATCCGCACTCAGCAGGGCCTCTCCCTGCAGGGCGTGGAGGAGAAGTCGAACGGCCGCTGGAAGGCCGTGGTGGTCGGCTCCTACGAGCGGGGCGACCGCGCGGTGACCGTCTCGCGCCTCGCCGAGCTGGCCGATTTCTACCGGGTCCCGGTCTCGGAGCTGCTCCCCGACGGTGCCGAGGTCAAGCAGAGCGAGGAGCGCGCCACCAAGATCGTTCTCGACCTCGAGAAGCTCTACGAGTCCTCGAACGAGGAGCTCGGCTACGTCGCCCGGTACGCCCGCGCGATCCAGCAGCAGCGCGGCGACTACAACGGCCGCATCCTGTCGATCCGCGCGGACGACATGCGAGCGCTGGCGATCATGTACGACAAGTCGCCGTCGGAGTTCACCGACCGCCTCGCCGAACTCGGCGTCCTCGTCCCGGACCCGCGAGCCTTCTTCGCAGGTAGCTGACCTGAAAATCGGCCGCCATTTGGCCCCTGGCTGCGTTGCTCGACACCTCGTTGGCCCGAGCCAACGTCGGCGTCGTGCGCCTTGCCAGATGACCAAATGGCGGCCGTTTTCTTACCTAGAGTTAGAAATAGACCCAGCAAGCCCCGCCGTTAATGGGCATAGTCGGCTATGCGGCCGAGAATTCCGTTGAGGAACCTGGGTGAATCGTCGGTGGAGAGCTCTTTCGCTAGCTCTACTGCTTCGGTGATCGCTACCGGGTCGTCGACGTCTTCGACGTAGAGCAGCTCGTAGACGGCGATCCGGGCGAGGTTGCGGTCGACGACCGGCATACGGTCGATCGTCCAGCCCTCCGCGTAGCTCGCGATCAGCTCGTCGATTCGGTCGAGGTGGGCGGCGACGCCCTCCACCAGCGACACGGCGTACGGCAGGTGCTCCGGGCGTGGAAATTCCAGGCGCTCGACATACTCCGACAGCGTCTTGGCGATGTTGCGGTCGCGCAGGTCGGCCTCGTAGAGGACGTCCAGAGCCCGCTTGCGCGCCTTGCGGCGAGCGGGCATCTGCGACTTCGGCGCCTCAGCCATCAGGAACGGCCCAGGTAACGCCCGTCGCGGGTGTCGACCTTGATCTTCTCGCCGGTGGTGATGAACAGCGGAACCTGGACGGTCGCGCCGGTCTCGATGGTGGCCGGCTTGGTGCCGCCGGTCGAGCGGTCGCCCTGCAGGCCGGGCTCGGTGTAGGTGACCTCGACCATGACCGACGTCGGGAGCTCGACGTACAGCGGGGCGCCCTCGTGGGTGGCGACGACCACCTCGGCCTCGGGCAGCAGGTAGTTGGCGTTGTCGCCCACGGTCGCACCGTTGACGTGGATCTGGTCGTAGGTGTCCAGATCCATGAAGACGTAGTCCTCGCCGTCGGCGTACAGGTACTGCATCGAACGCTTGTCGACGTTGGCGGTCTCGACCTTGGTGCCCGCGTTGAAGGTCTTGTCGACGACCTTGCCCGAGAGCACGTGCTTGAGGGTCGTCCGCACGAACGCGGGGCCCTTACCAGGCTTGACGTGCTGGAACTCGACCACGGCCCACAGCTCGTTGTCGAGGTTGAGCACCATGCCGTTCTTGAGGTCGTTCGTGCTGGCCACTGGAAAAGCTCCCGGGTATGCGAAATTGATAACGAACAAGCCGGACCAGTTTACCGGCCGGTCATCAGGCTGCTGGAGCCGAGGTGTCGGTGATCACCCGCGACAGGTGGGACAGCGCGAGCCGGTAACCGTCGACGCCGAGCCCGGCGATGACGCCCGTGGCCACGGCCGAGATCACCGAGTGGTGCCGGAACTCCTCGCGCGCGTGGATGTTCGAGATGTGCACCTCGACGAGGGGTGCCTTGAGCATGGCGCAGGCGTCGCGGAGGGCGTACGAGTAGTGGCTCCACGCCGCCGAGTTGAGCACCACCGGAACGGCCTCGTCCGCGGCGGCGTGCAGCCAGTGGATCATCTCGGATTCGTCGTCGGTCTGCCGGCACTCGACCTCGAGACCGAGCCGCTCACCCTCGGCGACGCACATCTTGACCAGGTCTTCGTAGCTGGTCACGCCGTAGATCAGGGTCTGCCGGGTACCCAGACGGCCCAGGTTCACCCCGTTGAAGACATAAACCTTCGTCACCGTACAAGCTCCTCGTAGGCGGCGCGTAGCAGCGCCTCGTCCTCGATCGGCACGGTCACCGGCTTCGCGACCTCGTCCAGCAGGACGAACCGCAGCGCGGCGCCACGCGCCTTCTTGTCCACGCGCATCGCGGGCAGCAGTTGCTCCCAGGCGTCCGCGCGATAGGTCACCGGCAACTCCAGCTCGGTCAGGATGCGCCGGGTCCAGTCCACCACGTCGACCCGGCCGGTACGCCGGGACAGCAGCGCGGCGTACACCATCCCGACCGCGACGGCGTGCCCGTGCGGCCAGGTGTAGCCCTCGACCCGTTCGATGGCGTGCCCGAGGGTGTGCCCGTAGTTGAGGATCTCGCGGCGGCCCTGTTCGGTCAGGTCCTCGGCGACGACCTCGGCCTTGACGCGTACCTTCCGCTCGATCAGCTCGCGCAGCACGGGCCCGGCGGGGTCGATCGCGGCCGAAAGGCCGGCCTCGAACAGGTCGAGGATCACCGGGTCGGCGATGAACCCGCCCTTGACCACCTCGGCGAGTCCGGCACGCAGCTGATCCGCGGGGAGGGTGTCGAGGGCGGACAGCTCGCACAGCACCCCGGCCGGTGGATGGAACGCGCCGACGAGGTTCTTCCCGGCGGCGACGTTGATCCCGGTCTTGCCCCCGATCGCGGCGTCGACCATGCCGTTGATGCTCGTCGACATCGGAATCCAGGCGACGCCGCGCAGCCAGCAGGCGGCCACGTAGCCGGCGAGGTCGGTCGCCGCTCCCCCGCCGACGCCGACGATGACGTCGGAGCGGGTGAAGCCGGCCGCACCGAGGGCATCCCAGCACAATTGCGCGGTCGCGAGCGACTTGCCCGACTCCGCGTCGGGGATCTCGACGGGCAGTACGCTCAGCCCGGCGTCGATCAGCGAGTGCGCTGCGTGCTGGGCGTAATGCTCGACCGAACGCGTGAAGATCACCGCAGCCCGAGTCGCCTTCCCGGTCAGCCGGGGCAGTTCATCGTGCAGCCCACGTCCCACGAACACGTCGTAGGGCTTCGGTCCGCCAACTGGAATGGCTGTCGTCTCCATCGTGGTCAGCGTATCGGATCACATGATCGTCAAGCTTTCACCGGTGGCCTTGTCTCATCCTCCGGATCGTCTTAGCGTGTGCCGCTGTGCGTCGGATCTTGTCAGTCTGGGTCGTGGTCATCGTGGCTCTCGCCGGTGCCGCAGCCTGCGGTCCCGAAGAACCCGTGACGGTTGCCCAGAGCACCCCGACGGTCGGCGCGGGCAGCAGTTCGTCTCCGTCGGCCAGCGCCGTCCCGACGAATTCGCCGACATCCAGCCCAGCCGCCAGCGGTTCGCCGAAGCCCACGAAATCGCCGAGCGCCGTCCGCACGACCACGAAGCCGCCGTCGCCGAAGCCCAAGCTCGTGATCAAGTCGGTCAAGCTGGCCGCCGCGTTCTCCGGTTCGACGTTCAACGTCACGGTCACCATTCAGACCACCGGTTACGGCTCCAGCTCGACCACGCTCATCATCAGCGGCATCGGCAGCGGCGGGGCCGGCCTGCAGCGGAACATCAGCGTCACCGGGACCGGCTCGAACACCTTCGTGAAGAAGTATTCATACGTTCCGCCGTGGTGCTCCGGCGGGGGCGGCGCCACGACCGCCTTCGCCGACATCCTGCCGGACTCCGGCTGGCCGAGCCCGGGCCTGGTCGAGAAGCCCTGCCCCTGACGGAGACGTCCGCCGGACACGCGTCAGCGGCCGAGCGCCCCGGCGAGTTCGGCGGCGATCTCGGCCGGCTCGCGGCCGTCGGTCTTCACCGTGATCGTCGCGACCTCTTCATAGAGCGGACGCCGTTGGTCCAGCAGGTACTTCAGGGTGGCCCGGGGATTCAGCTCCAGCAGCGGCCGGCCCTGGCCGAGCCCGATCCGGTGGACCGCGTCGGGGAGTTCGACGCTCAGATAGACGACGGTGTGCCCGGCCAGCAGCGCTCGCGTGGGCTCGGCCAGGATCGCCCCGCCGCCCAGGGACACCACGCCCTCGTGCTCAGCGAGCGCCGCGGCGACAGCAGCCCGTTCAAGCGTCCGGAAATGGTCCTCGCCGTCGTCGACGAAGATGTCGGAGATCGGCTTGCCGGCGCTCGCCACGATGTCGGCGTCGACGTCCCGGAACCGTACGCCCAGCGCCTCGGCGAGCAGCTCGCCGACGGTGGTCTTGCCGCTGCCGGGTGCGCCGACGAGCACCGCGACCGGGCGGCTCATCGGATCACCAGGTTCGCCAGGTAGCCGTCGAGGTTACGGCGGATCTCGGCGATCGAGTCCCCGCCGAACTTCTCCAGTGCCGCCTCGGCCAGCACCAATGCGACCATCGCCTCGGCGACCACGGCCGCGGCCGGCACCGCGCATACATCGGAACGCTGGTTGATCGCCGTCGCGGATTCGCCGGTCGTGACGTCGATCGTGTTCAGCGCCCGGTTGAGCGAGGAGATGGGCTTCATCGCCGCGCGTACGCGCATCGGCTGACCGTTGGTGATGCCGCCCTCGAGGCCACCGGCGTGATCGGTGTTGCGCAGTACGCCGTCCGGGCTCGGGAAGATCTCGTCGTGGGCCACCGAACCCCGTGAACGGGCCTGCATCCAGGCGTCGCCGATCTCGACGCCCTTGATCGCCTGGATCGACATCAGGGCGGCGGCCAGCCGGGCGTCGAGCTTGCGATCCCACTGTGTGTGACTGCCGAGGCCCGGCGGCACTCCGTACGCCAGCACCTCGACCACTCCGCCGAGCGTATCGGCGTCTTTCTTCGCCGCATCGACCTCGGCAACCATCGCCGCGCTCGCCTCCGGATCGAGGCAGCGCAACGGATCGGCGTCGATCCGCTCGGCGTCGGCCGGCACCGGCACCAGCCCCGGCTTGGCGGCGACCGATCCCAGCTCGACGACGTGCGAGACGATCTCGATGCCGAGTCCCTGGTGCAGCAGCGCCTTGGCGACCGCACCCACAGCGACTCGGGCCGCCGTCTCGCGGGCACTAGCGCGCTCCAGGATCGGCCGGGCGTCGACGTGCCCGTACTTCTGCATCCCGGCCAGGTCGGCGTGTCCCGGGCGCGGCCGGGTCAGCGGCGCGTTGCGGGCCTGCGCGGCGAGCAGCTCCGAGTCGACCGGGTCGGCCGCCATCACCGTCTCCCACTTGGGCCACTCGGAGTTGCCCACGATGATCGACACCGGGCTGCCGAGCGTCACCCCGTGCCGGACACCGCCGGTCACGGTGACGACGTCCTGCTCGAACGCCATCCGGGCGCCCCGGCCATACCCGAGCCGCCGCCGGGCCAGGTCCCGGCCGATGACGGCGCTCGTGATCTCGATTCCGGCGGGCAGGCCGTCGAGCACGGCGGTCAGCGACGGCCCGTGCGACTCTCCTGCGGTCAACCAACGCAACACCTGATCAGTCTGTCACGCGCTGTCGGCGGCCTCTGTCACGCCGTGCCTCGCGTCTCACATGCTGCCTCTCTTCCCGTTGATCATGAACCTCGAGCCTGTTGGCAAAGCGCGAGTGGCCATGACCGTCGGTTCCCGACAGTTTGGCGGATCGCGTACAGACGATCGTCGGCGTCCGACGTTCTTGGCGGAGATCAACGGAGAAAATGTGGGGTCATGGCACCGCGAATCTTCCACTGATCATGACCGCCCATGATCATGTTGGTCCCTCCGAGATTGATCATGGTTCTAGGGGGTGCGACACGCCGCCCGGTGGGACCTTAGGTTCATGATCAACGGTCAGGTGCGGTCGCGGAGGTACGCGAGCGCCTCGGCGAGTGTTTCGAAGACCTGGTCGTAGCCCGCATGGAAGTACTCGGGCTCGGTGATGACCGTGACGCCCCACTGCGACCGGTCGGCCATTCCGTCGAGGACGGCGACCCGGTTGTGGCGGTATATCGTCACGGCGATCGCACCGGTCGGATAGTCCAGCACGTCGACCGCGACGTCACCGAGGAACTCGATGACGAGTCGATGCAGCCGTTGCAGCTCCACGGCGTCCACCCGGCCTCCCACCAGCATCGTCACCCGCACGGAGAGCGGCAACATTAACGCCGGGCGTACCCTCCACGCCATGGCAGATGCGGTGTCCGTTACCCGATCGACGTATGACGAGATCGCCACCGGCTTCGCCCGGGCGCAGGCCGAGGGCTATCCGGAGCTGGCGGACGACCTGAACTGGCTGGCAAGTCGGATATCTGGCGATTCGCGGGTGGCTGACGTCGGCTGCGGACCCGGCCGCGATCTGGGTCTGTTGCGGGCGATGGGCTTCCGCGCGGTCGGGCTGGACCTTTCGGCCGAGATGCTGCGGGCCGGCGGGCGTACCGGAGTGGCCCAGGCCGACATGCGTACGCTGCCGCTGCGGGACGGCTCCCTCGACGGGCTGTGGTGCCAGGCGGCGTTGTTGCACATCCCGCATGCCGATGTCCCCGGCGTACTGGCCGAGTTCGCCCGGGTCGTCCGGCCGGGTGGAGCGGTGCACCTCGTGGTCGCCGAGGGCGACAGCGAGGGCTGGGAACGCCATGGCTACGGCGGCGACGGGCTGCGGTGGTTCGCGTACCACCGGCTCGAGTCGCTCTCCGTGTTGATGGCGGAGGCGGGGCTGACCGTAGTCGAGGCGGCGCACCGGTCGCATCACCGGGCGTGGCTGGGCGTACGCGCAGTTGCGGCTCGGTCAAACTAGTTTGATCACGGTCGGCGAAAACAGCAGGATGACGGCGTGACCACCGCCGACGCCGCCCCGCCGAGTTCGCCGAGTTATCGCGACCTGTTCGCGTACCCCCGCTATCTGACCTTCTGGCTCGGCCAGGTGACCAGCGTCGTCGGGAGTTCCGTCTCGCTGATCGCATTGCCCGCGCTCGTCCTGCCGGCTCGGGGTGCGACCGCGTTCGGTCTGGTCATCGCGGCCCAGGCGCTGGCCGGGGTGCTGCTGTTGCTGTTCGGCGGGGTGATCGCCGACCGCTACTCCCGCAGCATGGTCATGGCGATCTCGGACGCCATCTGCGTGGTCGGGGTGGCCGGGTTCCTCGCGTTCGCCCAGTCCGGGCCGCTCGCGCTGCTCATGGCGGCCGCCTGCCTGGTCGGCGTCGGCGGCGCGATCTACCAGCCCGCGCACCGGGCAGCCATGCCGCAGGTGGTTCCGGCGGAACTGCTGCAGAAGGCGAACGCACTCGAATCGGCTACCAAGCGGCTGGGCGCGGCCGGCGGCGCGCTGCTCGGCGGCGTACTGATCGCCACGGTCGGGGCCCGCGGCGCGTTCGCCGTCGACCTCGCCACCTACGCCGTCAGCCTGGTGACGCTGCTCTGGCTGCGGCTGCCCGCCCTGCGTACGGGGGACGTGACACCGGGCGTGCGCGCCGTGCTCGCCGAGGCGCGCGACGGCGTCCAGGAGGTACGCCGCCGCCCCTGGGCCCTGGTGATCATGATCCAGGGGACGTTGCAGGTGTTCTTCCTGTTCGCCCCGAACTACGCCCTAGTCCCGATCGTCAGCCAGCAACGGTGGGGGCCGGAGGCGTACGGATGGCTGTCCGCCTCCGCCTCGATCGGCATGATGCTGGGCTCGGCGGTCGCCGGGAAGATCCGCACGAAACGTCCCGGGTTGTGGGCGATGAACGCGCTGATGCCGTGCGCGATCCTGCCGCTGTGCCTCACACTGCCGGTGTCGCTGCCGCTGTGGTGCGGGGTCGAGGTGCTGGCCTGGGCCGGCATCGGCGTCTTCTTCGTGCTCTGGTTCACCGCGCTGCAGACGGAGTTCCCGGCCGAAGTCCACGGCCGGGTCTTCTCGCTGGAGTCCATCGGCAACTTCGCTCTCCAGCCGATCGCGATCGCGGTCGCGCCGCTGCTCGCCTCGACCATCGGCATGGGCGCTTTCGTGGCCGTCGCCGTCTTCGTGATGGTCGCCTCGACGTACGGCGTCTTCCTGGTGCGTGGCGTCACCCAGTTGCGCTCGCCCGAACGTGTCGTGTGACGACCGCTACTGTCTGCGTATCAAGAAATGGAAAGCGTGAGTGACGCGTTGGCCGAGCATGTGAGCGAGCGTTTGCGGCCCGGCCTGCTGGTGACCGTCCTAGCCGGACAGAGCGCGGTCGGGGCGTTCTCCTTCGACATGTACCTGCCGGCTTTCCCCGCGATCGCCGACGACCTGGCGGTGGCCCCGGCCCAGGTGCAGCTCACGCTGACCGCGGCGCTGGTGGGGCTCGGGATCGGGCAGCTGCTCGGCGGGCCGATCTCGGACCGATTCGGCCGCCGCGGACCTGCACTAGTGGGCACGGCGATGTTCGCGATCAGCTCGCTGCTCATCGCGTTCGCGCCCAGCATCCCGGTCCTGGTGGCGCTGCGGCTGCTCCAGGGCGTCGGCGGCGGGTTCGGGACGGCGATCTCGCGGGCGGTCGTCCGTGACCTGTACTCGGGCGCCGAAGCCTCCCGCTACCTGTCGCGCATCCTGCTCGTCTTCGGCGTCGCGCCGGTCGTCGCACCGACCGTGGGCGCGGCGGTCCTGCGGTTCACCAGCTGGCGGGGCATCTTCGTGGTGCTCGCGGCTTATGGCGTGCTGCTCGGCGTCGCGATCCTCCGCTTCCTGCCGGAGACCCTGCCCGCCGCGGTACGCCGGACGGGCGGGCTGACGACGGTGCTGCGCGGCTTCGGCCGGCTCGCCACCGATCGCCGCTACCTGGGGTACTCGCTGGCGGGCGGACTCAGCTTCGCCGGGCTATTCGCGTACCTGTCGGGCAGCTCGTTCGTGTTGCAGGACGTCTTCGGAGTGTCGCCGCAGACCTACGGGCTGATCTTCGGGCTCAACGCGATCGCCCTGGTCACCGCCGGGCAGATCTCGGCCCGGATCGTCGGCCGCCGTACGCCCCGCGCCCTGCTCTTCATCGCGCTGTTCATCGGGCTGGGAGCGACCGCCGTGCTGCTGGCCGGGGCGGAGACGGGCAGCCTGCCGCTGGTCATGCTGACGCTGTTCCTGTTCATCGGCAGCCTCGGCATGGTGTTTCCGAACAGCACCGCGCTCGCGCTCGACCAGCACCCGGAGATGGCCGGGACCGCCGCCGCCTTCATGGGCGCTACGCAGTCCGCCATCAGCGCTTTCGCTGGGCCGCTCGTCGCGGGTCTGGGCGCGGCCAGCGGCGTTCCCATGGCCGCTGTCATGCTCGGCTTCGCCCTCGCCTCGCTTGTCGTCGTCTCGCTGCTGACTCGGGAGCAGCTTCGGCCTGTCGCCGCCTGACGGCCCGGGGGTTTTCCGCGGTTCTCCGGGGCTTTCCGCGGTTCTCCGGGGCCTTCCGCGCGATCATGAACTTTCGGGCATGATCGGCCGGCGTGTCGCGTCCGTAGCACCCTGATCGACTCCCCAACTCCCTGATCGACAAGGAACTCGATCATGAGCTGTCGGCCCGGCCTCCTCGGCGGATGGCGTACGGGGATCGATCAGGAATGGAGAAGCACGGTCCACCCCGAGCACGTAGCGTGAGCTCAGAGGGCAATTACGCGAACTAGGAGTGACCATGACTGACGTCTCCAACGAGGGCATCAAGACCGTTCTGCACCCGGTGTCGGATTTGGCGGCCGCCAAGGCGGTCTACACCGCGTTGCTCGGCATCGAGCCGCAGGCCGACTCCGACTACTACGTCGGCTACGACGTGGCCGGCCAGCACATCGGGCTCGTACCCCAGGGTGGGCCGCAGAGCATGTCGTCGCCGGTGGCGTACTGGCACGTGTCGGACATCGCCGCCAAGCTCGCCGAGGTGACCGCCGCCGGCGCGAAGGTGAAGGACGAGCCGCGCGAGGTCGGACCCGGGCGTACCGTGGCGACCTTCACCGACACCGACGGGAACGTGCTGGGCCTCGTCGAGGACAAGTAGACCCCGCGACGCCGAGCCGGGTCCGCCGCGTGTCGGTGGGCCCGGCTACCTTGGTCGGGCCGATGCAACTGTGAGGACGGAGTGACGATGCACGCTGCCGACAGCCATGACTTGATCCGTGTGCACGGGGCGCGCGAGAACAACCTCAAGGACGTCAGCATCGAGATCCCCAAACGGCGGCTGACGGTCTTCACCGGCGTCTCGGGATCGGGTAAGAGCTCGCTGGTGTTCGACACGATCGCCGCCGAGTCGCAGCGGATGATCAACGAGACTTACAGCGCTTTCGTGCAGGGTTTCATGCCGACGCTGTCGCGGCCGGAGGTCGACGTCCTCGATGGGCTGACCACCGCGATCATCGTGGACCAGGAGCGCATGGGCGCCAACGTCCGCTCGACCGTCGGCACTGCGACCGATGCGAACGCGATGCTGCGCATCCTGTTCAGCCGGCTGGGCAAGCCGCACGTCGGTTCGCCGAACGCGTTCTCCTTCAACGTGCCGTCGGTGACCGGCACCGGCGCGATCACCGTCGAGCGGGGCGAAGCCAAGACGGAGACCTTCACCCGGAGCAGCACCGGCGGCATGTGCCCGCGCTGCGAGGGCATGGGCACGGTCAGCGATTTCGACCTGACGGCGTTGTACGACGCGGACAAGTCGCTCAACGAGGGCGCGCTGACCATCCCGGGATACAGCATGGACGGGTGGTACGGCCGGATCTATCGCGGATGCGGGTTCTTCGACCCGGACAAGCCGATCAAGAAGTTCACCAAGAAGGAACTCGACGACCTGCTCCGCAAGGAGCCCACCAAGATCAAGGTCGACGGCATCAACCTCACCTATGAGGGCTTGATCCCGAAGATTCAGAAGTCCTTCCTCTCCAAGGACGTCGACGCCCTGCAGCCGCACATCCGCGCCTTCGTCGAGCGGGCGGTCACCTTCACCACCTGCCCGGAATGCGAAGGCACGCGGCTCGCCGCGCCCGCCCGGTCGTCGAAGATCAACGGCATCAACATCGCCGACGCCTGCGCCATGCAGATCAGCGACCTCTCAGAATGGGTACGCAGTCTCGACGAGCCTTCGGTCGCGCCCTTGCTGACGGCGCTCCAGCAGTCGTTGGACTCGTTCGTCGAGATCGGCCTCGGTTACCTGTCCCTGGACCGGCCGTCCGGCACTCTGTCGGGCGGTGAGGCGCAGCGGACGAAGATGATCCGGCACCTCGGCTCGTCGCTGACCGACGTCACCTACGTCTTCGACGAACCCACGATCGGACTGCATCCGCACGACATCCAGCGGATGAACACGCTGCTCCAGCGGCTACGCGACAAGGGCAACACGGTGCTCGTCGTCGAGCACAAGCCGGAGGCGATCGCCATCGCCGACCACGTCGTCGACCTGGGACCCGGCGCGGGGTCGGCCGGTGGCGAGGTGATGTTCGAGGGCTCCGTCGAAGGGCTGCGCGCCAGCGGCACGCTGACCGGACGGCACCTCGACGACCGGGCTACCCTCAAGGCCAAGGTACGCAAGGCATCCGGCAAGCTCGAAATCCGCGGAGCCGGTACGCACAACCTCCAGAACGTCGACGTCGACATCCCGTTGGGCGTACTCGTCGTCGTCACGGGCGTGGCGGGCTCTGGGAAGAGCTCACTGATCCACGGCTCGGTGTCCAAGATGGACGGTGTGGTGAGCGTGGACCAGACCGGCATCCGCGGCTCCCGGCGCAGCAATCCGGCCACCTACACCGGCCTGCTCGACCCGATCCGCAAGGCGTTCGCCAAGGCCAACGGGGTGAAGCCGGCTCTGTTCAGCGCCAACTCGGAGGGCGCGTGCCCGGCCTGCAACGGCGCCGGAGTCATCTACACCGACCTCGGCATCATGGCTCAGGTGGCGACGGTCTGCGAGGAGTGCGAGGGCAAGCGGTTCCAGGCTTCCGTCCTCGAATACCGGCTCGGTGGCCGGAACATCGCCGAAGTCCTCGCGATGCCGGTGACCGAAGCCGAGGAGTTCTTCGGCTCCGGCGAGGCGCGTACGCCGGCCGCCCACGCGATCCTCGATCGGCTGGCCGACGTCGGCCTGGGCTACCTCAGCCTCGGCCAGCCGCTGACCACCCTGTCCGGCGGCGAGCGGCAGCGGCTGAAGCTCGCTGTGCACATGGCCGAGAAGGGTGGCGTCTACGTCCTCGACGAGCCGACGAACGGCCTGCACCTCGCCGACGTCGAGCACCTGCTTGGGCTGCTCGACCGACTGGTCGGATCCGGCAAGTCCGTCATCGTGATCGAGCACCACCAGGCCGTCATGGCCCACGCCGACTGGATCATCGACCTCGGCCCCGGCGCAGGCCACGACGGCGGGCGGGTCGTCTTCGAGGGAACACCGGCCGATCTCGTCGAGAAGCGCTCGACGCTGACCGGTGAGCATCTGGCCGCGTACGTGAACGGCTGACTGCGGAGGGCGCTGGATCAGGGTTCTCGGTCGAATCTTGCGGCAAGACTCGACCGAGAACCCTGATCCAGCGCGCTATGCGGCAGAAGAGCTAAGCAGCGGCGCTGTACAAAGCCGTCCGCATGGCCTCGACCGGCGCGCTGACCCCGGTGAACATCTCGAACTGATGCACCGCCTGGGCCAGCAGCAGGTCGAGGCCCGAGACGATCCGGCACCCGGCCGCGGCGGCGGATCCCGCCAACGGCGTCGGCCAGGGCTTGTAGACGGCGTCGAAGACGACCGTCTCCGGCCGCCACGACACGGTCAGGTCGTCGGCCACGCCGAACGGCAGCGTCGACACCACGACATCGGCCTCGGCGACCCTGATCGGAGACGGCCACTTCACGTGGACCAGCTCCCGCAGACCGAGCAGCTCCGCGACCGGACGCAGCTCGTCCACGGCTTCCGCGCGCCGGGCGTGCACCTCGATCAGGGCCGCCTTCAGCTCCCCCGCCGCCGCCAGCGCCGCCCGCGCGGTGCCACCCGCACCCAGGATCGCAACGCGCCGCGCGCTCGTCACCCCGGCCCACCCCAGCGCGTCGACCATGCCAGGCGCGTCGGTGTTCTCCGCACGCCAACCGCCGGACGGCAGGCGTACCAGGGTGTTGCAGGCTCCAAGCGCCGCGGCGGTGGGCGACACCTCGTCCGCGACGGTCAGCCCGGCCTCCTTGAGCGGCATCGTCAGCGACAGGCCCGCCCACTCCGGCCCCAGCTCCGCGATCAGCCCCGGCAAGCGCCCGATCGAGCATTCGATCCGCTCGTACGCCCACCCGGCGAGCCCGGCAGCGGCATACCCGGCGTTGTGGATCACCGGGGACAGCGAGTGCTCGATCGGCTGACCGAGGACGGCGGCCTTCATACGAATGGTCCGGCGGCGCTCGTGGAAGTCACCTAGGCATGGTAGCGACGGTCGAGTTCGGTCGAACAAGGACGGGCCCGGCCGCAGTGCGGCCGGGCCCGTTCGTCAGGAACACTTCTCGAGTCCGAGCCCGTTCTTGATCGCGACATCGATGTTCTTACAGTGGCCGGCCCAGGTCGTGGCGTACCCCATGGTGCCCGCCTTATCGATGGTCACGAAGAAGGTCCACGCCCCGGCCGCCGGGTGGATGGCGCCCTTGAGCGCTAGTTCGCCCGGGTTGCTGATCGGTCCGATCGGCAGTCCGGAGAACTTCGGCGCATCGAACGTGTTGTACGGGTCCTTCGGGTTGTGCTGCTCGCCCGCGAGGATCTGGCTGGAATCCTTGGGGACCTTTCCACTGATGCGGAGCCAGTAGTTGACCGCACTGTCGATCTGCAGGCACCGACAAGGGAACCCGTCTTTGTACACGCGGTTGTAGAGCGCCCGCGACACCTTCGGGTAGTCCTCGGCTTTGACGACTTCTGCCTGCCCGATCGACGCCGCGATGAGCGCCTCGTACGGCGAGATGTTGAGCGCCTTCGCCGCGTCGGCGAAGCCCATGTCGCCCGTCACCTTGAGGAAGTGATCCACCATGATCTTGATGACCTGCTCGGCGGTCGCCTTCGGTGGGAACTCGTAGGTTGCGGGGAACAGGAAGCCTTCAATCGCACCGACACCGGTGGCGACGCCCTTGCCGTCCAGCCGTTTGAACCACCAGTCCGGGATGAACTTCTTCGGGTTCGCTGCGGCCTTCTGGAAGTCCGCGACCGGGATACCGAGTTCTTTGGACAGCTTCTCGTAGATCTGGATCGTGATCATGCCCTCGGTGATGGTCACACCCTTGACATCACGGGTCTTCGGATCCAGCAACGCATTGACGGCGGCCTCGCCGCTCATCTGCTTGTGCAGTTTGTAGAACCCGGGCTGGATGTTCTTCGCCTTCGGATTCGCCTCAGCCGCCGACACGAACGCCTTGTAGCTCTTCACGACGTCGGCCGCGACCAGCGTATTGGCGATGTCGCCGAGCAACTGGTCCTGCTTGACCTCGATCATGACCGTCTCGGCGGTGCCCTCACCGTCGTAGTCCGGCGTCAGGAAGTAGCCCGCGACCTTGTCGTACGCCAGATAGACGCCGCCGCCGAGCGCGCCGAGCAGGATCAGAGTCAGGAAGAGCGCGAGGAAACTACGGCCACGCCGCTTCTTCTTGGTCTTCTTCGTGCGGCGCTTGCCACCACCGCCGTCGTCGTCACGGTAGTCACCGCCGCCGGGCAGCAACCCGCCGTCCTCGTAGCCTTCCTCGAGGAAGCCGCCACGCCGCGCATTGGTGTCGTAGTTCGGATCGAGCTTGCGGTACGCCCGCGATCCGGTGTCGTAGCGAGGATCGGGTTCGTAGCGAGGTTCGTCGTACTGGGGGTCGTAGCCACGCTGCGTACCGGTGTCATAGCGCGGATCCGGCGCGTATCGGGGATCTTGTGCGTACCGGGGGTCATAGCCACCCTGGTTGCCGGTGTCGTAACGGGGATCCGGCGCGTAGCGGGGATCTTGTGCGTACCGCGGGTCATAGCCACCCTGAGTGCCGGTGTCGTAACGCGGATCCGGCGCGTAGCGGGGGTCACTGTCGTAGCGGGGGTCGTAGCCGTCACGCGGCTGCGCGCCCGAACCAGCCCAACCACCCTGCTGCTGCCACTGGTCTTGACGCGCATCCTGCCGGCGGTTTTCGGCGCCGCTGTCCCAGCGCTCGGTCCGTCGGCGCCGGCCACGACCGCGATCATGATCCTCGAAGCCGAGGTTCAGGTCGTCGATCATCCTTGCCTCCGTCGACTCTCCAGGTAGTGCTGCAGGATCTCTACGGCGGCCGCCTGATCCACGACGGCTCGCTGGCGTTTTCCCTTCACGCCTCGATCGGAGAGCCTACGGGCTGCCGTAACGGTTGACATCCTCTCGTCCGCCATGACAATTGGGACAGGAGCGATGACTTCGGCCAGAACCCGCACATACTCGCGAACCTTTTTCGCGGCCGGACCCTCCATTCCCGCAAGGTTCACTGGTAAACCCACGACGACCTCTACGCTGTCATGTTCAGTCACGAGGTGCTTGATCTCCGCGATATCAGCGGGTACGCCGACAGTGGCGGACCGGATTGCGGCGGTGTCGAGGGCCGCGACGTCGATCGAGTTGTCCCGGGCGAGGGTGATGAGGGGGGTGGCGAGGATGCCGTCGGGGTCGCACTTGGCGACCCCGACGCGTACCGAACCCACGTCGATGCCGAGGCGTACGCCCCGGACCCACGGAGCACTCACGCGGCCTGCCGGACCGCGTCCTCGACGGCAGCGAGCAGCTTCGGCGCCTCTTCGGCCGGGAGACCGCCACCCTGGGCGAGGTCGGCGTTGCCACCGCCCCGGCCCGACAGCGCACCCTTGACGAGCGCGGCGGCGTCGAGGCCGCGAGCGCGGGCCGCACCGTTGACCGCGACGATCAGCGACGCCTTGCCGTTGGCACGGGCGGCCACCGCCACCACACCGGCCCGATCGGCCGCGATCTTGCCGCGGACCTCCTGGGCCAGGGTGCGTACGTCGTTGGCGGCCGCGCCCTCCGGTGCCTCGGTGCCGACGAACGCGACACCGCCGAGGTCGATCGCCGATCCGGCCAGCGACGCCGCCCCGGCGAGGACCATCTGCGCCCGCATCTTCTCCAGCTCCCGCTCGGCGTCGCGCAGCTGCGCCACCGTCTGCTCGACCCGGTCGGCGACCTGGTCGTTCGGCACCCGGTACAGCTCGGCCAGCCGGGACACCAGCAGATGCTCCTTGGCGAGGTAGCTGAACGCGTCCAGCCCGACGAGCGCCTCCACCCGGCGTACGCCGGAACCGATGGACGATTCGGACAGGATCTTCACCAGACCCAGCTGGCCGGAGCGCTCGGTGTGCGTACCGCCGCACAGCTCACGGGCGTAGTCGCCGACCTCGACGACTCGCACGACGTCGCCGTACTTCTCGCCGAACAGCGCCATCGCGCCCATCGCCCGCGCCTCGGCCTGCGAAGTCAGGAAGGCCCGGACCTCCAGGTCCTCCAGCAGCACCTCGTTGATCTTCTGCTCGACGTCGATCAGCACGCTGCCCGGGACCGCGCCCGGAGTGTTGAAGTCGAACCGCAGCCGGCCCGGCGCGTTGAGCGAACCGGCCTGGGTCGCCGCCTCGCCGAGGAAGTTACGCATCGTCTGGTGCACCAGGTGGGTCGCCGTGTGCGCCCGCGAGATCGCCTTACGCCGGGTGATGTCGATCTCCGCGAACCCGGCCTCGCCCGCCCGGACCTCGCCGGACAGCACCTTGACCTTGTGCACGATCAGCCCCGGGATGGGCTTCTGCACGTCGAGCACCTGCACCCGGCCGGAGCCGACGGTGATGTGACCGGTGTCAGCCTGCTGCCCGCCGCCCTCGGCGTAGAACGGGGTGGTGTCGAGGACCAGCTCGATCAGGTCGCCCTCGCCCGCCACCGCCAGCGTCTCCCCGGCCGGGGTCAGCAGGCTGCGTACGCGGGACTCACGGGCGATCTCGGCGTACCCGGTGAACTCGACCTCGCCGCCGGCCTCCAGCGAACCCCGGTACGCCGACAGGTCGGCGTGGCCGGTCTTGCGCGCCTGTGCGTCGGCCTTGGCCCGCTTACGCTGCTCGGCCATGAGCGACCGGAAGCCGTCGGTGTCGACCGACAGACCCTGCTCAGCTGCGATCTCCAAGGTGAGGTCGATCGGGAAGCCGTACGTGTCGTGCAGCTGGAACGCCTTGTCCCCGGACAGCTTGCTGCCGCTGGCGCGCTTCGTGTCGGCGATCGCGGTGTCGAGGATCGTCGTGCCGGCCCGCAGCGTCGAGAGGAACGCGTCCTCCTCCGCGTACGCGTACTGCGAGATCCGCTCGAAGTCGGTGGCCACCTCGGGGTAGGACGGGGACATGCAGTCGCGGGCCACCGGCAGCAGCTGCGGCAGTGCCGGCTCCTGCCAGCCCAGCAGGCGCATCGCCCGGATGGATCGCCGCATGATCCGGCGCAGCACGTAGCCGCGGCCCTCGTTCGACGGGGTGATACCGTCGCCGATCAGCATCAGAGCGGTGCGGACGTGGTCGGCGATGACGCGCAGCCGCACGTCGTCGGGGTGCGACTCACTGGCGGTGTGCGTATGCGTGACGTTGTACCGCTTGCCGGTCATCTCGCACGCCTTGTCGATCAGCGGGCGTACCTCGTCGATCTCGTAGAGGTTGTCGACGCCCTGCATGATCGAGGCCATCCGCTCCAGGCCCATGCCGGTGTCGATGTTCTTCGCCGGCAGCTCGCCCAGGATCGGGTAGTTCTCCTTGTCGGTGCCGGGGCCCCGCTCGTACTGCATGAAGACGTTGTTCCAGATCTCCATGTAGCGGTCCTCGTCGACGGCCGGGCCGCCTTCCTGCCCGTACGCCGGCCCGCGGTCGACGTAGATCTCGGAACAGGGACCGCACGGTCCGGGAATGCCCATCGACCAGAAGTTGTCGGCCTTGCCCCGGCGCACGATGCGCTCGGCGGGCAGCCCGACGTTGCGCCAGTATTCGATGGACTCGTCGTCGTCGAGGTAGACCGTCGCCCAGATCTTGTCCGGGTCGAGGCCGAACCCGCCCGCGTCGATCGGGTTGGTGATCAGCTCCCAGGACAGCTTGATCGCCTCGGCCTTGAAGTAGTCGCCGAACGAGAAGTTGCCGTTCATCTGGAAGAACGTGCCGTGCCGGCTGGTCTTGCCGACCTCGTCGATGTCCGGGGTCCGGATGCACTTCTGCACGCTGACGGCACGCGGGAACGGCGCCGGCTGCTGACCGAGGAAGTACGGCACGAACTGCACCATGCCGGCGTTGATGAACAACAGGTTCGGGTCGTCGATGGCGGGCAACGGGGCGCTCGGCACCACCGTGTGACCGTTCGCCTCGAAGTGGGCCAGGAACCGGCGCTTGATCTCGGCGGTTCTCATCGGCTTGTGTCACCTTCCTGCTGTTCTCTGAAGTACTGGCTCGAATAGAACTTCTCCCCGACGCCACGCGCCCAGGGCAGGGCGGTGGTGTCGTCGAACGCCACGCCGTCGGCGAACGCCCGCTGTATCTCATCTTCCCGCTCGGCCATGCCGTAGCGGACGTCCTCCACGTACTCACGCACGGTCTCGCCGAGCCCGCCGATCGAGGAGGACACGCTCTCGGCGATGCCACCCGGAGTCAGCCGCTGCATACGCTTGCTCACCGCGCGTACGACCAAGGCCCCGATGGCCAGCCCAGCACCCAGCCAGAGCAGCCGCTTCACCTCTACCGCCCCCTCGCTGCCTTGCGCTGCGCCTTGAGCGTCGCGCGGACCGCCTTCTCGTCGTCGGCCTGGCGGCGCGCGGCGTTGGCACGGCGGAAGCCGTAGCTGAACGCGGCCGCCTTGACCAGCGGGCTGGACGCGGCGGCCGAGACGACCCCGACCAGGTTGGCCACGTTGGCGGTGGCGGCCTGGGCGTGCTGCGTCATGGTGTCGACCCGGGCGAGCTGTACGTTGACGCCGTCGAGGGTGACCTGGACCTGGCCGAGCGCGGTGTTCACGTTGTCCACCGTGCCGTGCACCTCGTCGAGCAGCGGACCCGTACGCACCTGAACATCCTTCAGGGTCTGCGTGGCGGCGTCGATCGTATGCCGCAGCCGCAGCACGGGCACGACCAATGCGAGCATCAGCACCGCGAACGCCCCCGCGGCGACCAACGCCGCGATCTCCCAACCACGCATGGCGCGGCCTCCCTCGACTCAGCCCGACGTGCAGACCTTACCTTTTCGGCCGCGTTGCGCCCCTTGCGCCCCGCTGGATCTCGGGCGCTAGCCCGCCGGCGAGGCGGTCGCGTCGGCACCGGTCCGGGTGAGCCGGTCGTCGGCGATGGCGTTGTAGACCTTGAACGACACCAGGGAGCCGCTGCAGTCCGTCGCGCCCGGGGAGGCGGCCGTCGGTCCCGACGGGTCCGGCGCGACCGTCGGCCGGTTGCGCAGCAACTCGTCGGGACACGGCTTGGTCCTTACCCAAAGGTCGAGTGTGTACTCGTCCTTGCGCCAGCAGGAGTAATGGCCGTCCACAGTGACCCCAGCCGCCTTCATCGGGCAGTCCTGGACCACCCAACGCTGCCAACCGGCGTCCTGCAACGCGTTGACGTACGCCGTGTTCGTCTCGTCCGGCGACTTCTGCGAGGCCACGTCCCGCTCGCGGTATCGGCATTCGATGACGCACCACCGGCTGCCGTCCACCTCGTCGGAGTGGGTCGTCGCGGCCCAGGACGGCACGTCGAGCGCGTCCAGCGAGGTGAACACCGGGTCCCGCGTCGCAGCCTGCACCAGCAGGTACAGCGGCAACGCGCCGAGCATGGTGACGACGACCGCCATCAGGGTCAGCATCCGCAGCCGCTGGCGTTCCCGCATCCGTTTACGCAACTCGGACCGGGCGTCGCGGATCGCGCCCACCCCGGCCTGCAGACCGGCCCGGGCCGACCGCGGTCGCGGCGGGCCGTCGAAGCCGGGGAAGTCGTCCGGGCCACCCGGGCGCATCGGGCCGCCCATGCCGGGCGCATTGGGACCCATGCCGGGCGGCATCGCACCACCTGGAGGCATCGCACCACCGGGCGGCATCGAACCCGGAGGCATCGCACCGGGCGGCGCTGGAGGCGCGCCGAGCCCTGGGCCGGACGCCATCCGGTTGGGCCCGAGGTCGCCTGGGCGCTCCGGACCACGGCCCGGGGCGGCCGGACTGCCGAGGCCGCCACCCAGGCCGGGCGCACCCGGCCCACCGCCAGGTCCGCCAGGCCCACCAGGTCCGCCGGGACCAGCCGGTCCACCAGGCCCACCCGGTCCGCCGCCGCCGGGACCAGCCGGTCGGCTTGGTCCGCCGGGACCACCCGTGCCGCTAGGTCCACCAGGACCGCCAGGCCCAACCGACACACCGGGTCGTCCGGGCGCGGCCGGACCGCCGGGCCCACCAGATCCACCCGGGCCACCAGACACACCGGGTCGTCCGGGCGCGGCCGGACCGCCGCCGGGTCCACGACCGGGTCCGCCGACCGGTACGCCGCCGCGTCCCGGAGCAACCGGACTACCGAGTCCACCACCTGCACCGGGACCGTCCGGAGCACCAGTACGTCCCGGCCCACCCGGCTGATCACCACGCGGACCCACCGGTACGCCACCCCGACCGGGCGCGACCGGACTACCGAGTCCACCACCGGTACCCGGACCCGCAGGAGCTCCACCACGCGGTCCACTCGGTACGCCACCCCGTCCGGGTGCCACCGGACTGCCGAGTCCACCACCAGAACCGGGGGCGGTGGGCGTACTGCCGGGGCCGGAGGCCGGACGATTGCCGGGTCCGCCCGCTGCACCACGACCAGGTACGCCAGGAGCTCCTCGTCCGCCGTCGCGCGGGCGGTCGGCCGCCGGCGCGCCGGGTCCACTGGAGACACCCGGTCCGCCCGAACCGACAGGTCCGCTGGGGACACCAGGTCCACTGGGAACACCAGGTCCACTGGGAACACCAGGTCCACTGGGAACACTGGGGCCGGTGGGAACACCGCCACGGCCGGGCGCAGCCGGACCGGCTCCCCCGCGTCCGCCCGTCGGCTCGGCCGGGCTAGCGGCGTCGCCGCGCCGTCCGAGTGGGACGAATCGATCGCCGAGCGCGCCCGAACGGCGTCCGGGCGGCGGAGCGGCGGACGGCGGCTCGGCCGGAGTCGACTGTGTACTGCCGGCTGGGCCGGACCGGAACCCGCTCACGGCGTCGTCTTCGCGCCGATGCCCGGAGCGTGGGGGCTCCGGACCCTCGGCGGCCCGGCGACGGCCGCCACCGAACGTCGGCTCGTCGGCGGGTTCCTCGGCCCGGCGGAAACCCCCGGTCGGCGGCTCATCAGCTCGACGGCGACCCGCAGGCGGCGGTGCGGGAGCGTCTTCCGCCCGGCGACGGCCACCCATCACGTCACCCGACGGCTCATCCCCACGACGGAAACCACCCGAAACCGGCTCATCGGCCCGACGACGTCCGGCCGGAGGCGGCGACGCGGGAGCGTCTTCCGCCCGGCGACGGCCACCCATCACGTCACCCGACGGCTCATCCCCACGACGGAAACCACCCGAAACCGGCTCATCGGCCCGACGGCGACCGGCCGGAGGCGGCGACGCGGGAGCGTCTTCCGCCCGGCGACGCCCGCCCATCACATCGCCGGAAGGCTCATCCCCACGACGGAAACCACCCGCTGGAGGATCGTCCTCGCGACGGTGGCCACCCGAGATCGGCTCGTCCGCGCGTCGGCGGCCGCCGCCCATGACGTCGCCCGACGGCTCATCCCCACGACGGAAACCACCCGAAACCGGCTCATCGGCCCGACGGCGACCGGCCGGAGGCGGCGGGGGCGTGTCTTCGGTCCGTCGACGAGCCACCGGGGAACCGGGCATGGCGGGCGGAGGACCGCTGGGACCTGGGCCCGCAGGCGGTGGACCAGCCGCGGCGGGACCGGACTCGCCGCGCAAGGCGGCCCACCGGGAATCACCGGCTCCACCCCGCGTCTGCTCGCCCTTGCCGCCGGGGCCGATGTCGGCCTTGGCCTCCTTGGCGTGCCGCAGGTCGTCGAGCCAGCCGGTCTCCTCCTGGGGCACTTCCTGCGGCTCGCCGCCACGGCCTTTGCGACGGCCCCGGCCGTCGTCGGGTCGCTCCGCGTCGCGCGCCATCTAACGCCCCTCCCCTTTCTCCGGTTCTCGGTCCGCCGGAGTCTGGCCCGGTTCGATGCCCGAACCGGCATTCGCGCCATTGTGCCGGTCCGGCGGCGGCAGCGGCACACCGCGTACCACCGAACGGAGTTTGGGCAGCCGGGCGGCGACCGCTCGTTCCGCGCCATGATCGGTCGGCTCGTAGTAATCGGTCCGGGCGATCGCGTCCGGCGCGTATTGCTGGGTCACCACACCCCGGGGATCGTCGTGCGGGTAGCGGTAGCCGGAGCCGTGCCCGAGCCCGGCCGCCCCGCGATAGTGCGCGTCCCGGAGATGCTTGGGGACGCTGCCGGCCTGGCCTGCGCGTACGTCGGTCATCGCCTTGCCGATCGCGGTCGTGGCCGAGTTCGACTTCGGTGCGGTCGCCAGGTGGATGACGGCCTGCGACAGGTTGAGCTGCGCCTCGGGCAGGCCGACGAACTCGACGGCGTTGGCCGCGGCGGTCGCCACCATCAGCGCCGTCGGGTCGGCCATGCCGACGTCCTCGGAGGCGAAGATGATCATGCGCCGGGCGATGAACCGGGCGTCCTCGCCCGCGACGAGCATGCGGGCCAGGTAATGCAGCGCGGCGTCGACGTCGGAGCCACGCATGCTCTTGATGAACGCGCTCACGACGTCATAATGCTCGTCACCGGCCCGGTCGTAGCGCAGGGCCGCGGTGTCGACCGCTTTCTCCGCCAGCGGCAGGTCGATCTCGGTCACGCCCAGCTCCGTGGCCGACCCGGCCGCCGCCTCCAGCGCCGTCAGCGCTTTACGGACGTCACCGCCCGCGAGGCGTACCAGATGATCTTCCGCATCGGACGCGAGCGTGACGGCACCGCCCAGACCGCGCTCATCGGTGGTCGCGCGCCGCACCAAAGCGCGGACTCCGTCGTCGTCCAGGGGTTTGAGCGTCAGCAGTACGCAGCGCGACAGCAGCGGCGAGATGACCGAGAAGTAGGGGTTCTCGGTGGTGGCGGCGAGCAGCGTGATCGTGCGGTCCTCGACCGCCGCGAGCAGCGAGTCCTGCTGCGCCTTGGAGAAGCGGTGGACCTCGTCGAGGAACAGTACGGTGGCCGGGCCGCCCCGGCGACGGCGCTGGCGAGCGGCGTCGATCTCGGCCCGGACGTCCTTCACACCCGCCGTGAGCGCGGACATCGCCACGAAGTGACGCTCGCTCGCCCGGGCGACGAGGTGCGCGATCGTGGTCTTGCCGCTGCCGGGCGGACCCCAGAGGATCACCGACATCGGCGCGCCGCCACTGACCAGCCGACGAAGCGGCGCGCCGGCCGCGAGCAGATGATCTTGTCCGACCAGCTCGTCGACGCTTGCCGGCCGCATCCGGACGGCCAGCGGCGCGTCCGGGCCGGGCTCGGCGAACCCGGCGACAGGACCGCCGGGGCCGGGCGTCGTGGGGATGGCGAAGAGGCCGTCCATCTCCATGGGCTGGGATTCCATCGGCAGAAGGATACTCCCCGTAACCGACGTTTCCCGCGCTCAGCGAGCGCTGCGCATCGCCACCAGGGAGGACGTCGCGGCACGCTTGAGCCAGGCCGCGAGCGGTCGCTCGACGTAACGATGGACCAGCCAGGCCAGCCCCAGCAGTCCGGCGACTAGGACGATCACGAGCAGCCAGCCGGGCACGTGCGCGCGCAGTCCGCCGATCACCGTGACGCCGAGGGTCTGATGGAGCAGGTACAGCGGATAGGTCAGCGCACCCGCGGTGACCAGCCACGGCCAGCTGATCCGGCTGCCGTGCCCGGTCGCGATCAGGCTCATCACGGCGAAGCACCCGGTGATGATCAGCCCGGCGGGAATCCATTCGGCCGGGCCGTGCTCGCCCAGAGTGGCAGTGAGATGGGAGTCCACCCGATAGAGGGCGACCAGCCAACTCGCGATCACGATGCCCCACAGCAGCGGCGTACCGCCGAATCGGTGGACCAGGAACAACGCCAGGCCCGCCACGAAGTACGGGACGTTCTCGGCCGAGATGAGCCAGGCCAGCCACGGCTGCCCCGACACGAAGATCGAGACCGCCAGCCAGATGACGCAGAAGTAGACGACCCGGCGATAGGTCACGCCCAGCGCCACCACAATCGCGAAGAGCAGGTAGAACCGCAGTTCCACACCGAGAGTCCAGTACGACGGGTCCACGTCCGGGACGCCCAGCGGGTTCTGCAGCATCGTCAGGTTGGCCGCCGTCTGCGGCCAGGTCACTTCTCGCGTACCGAACAACGCCAGCACCGCCGCCGAGGCGAGCACGGCCAGCCAGTACGCGGGATAGAGGCGTACGACGCGGGAGGCGGCGAAGTCCCCGACCCGTCTTCCCCAGCTGCTCATACCGATGACGAAGCCGGAGATCAGGAAGAACAGCTCGACGCCGAGCCAGCCGTACCGGGCGATCCCGGCCAACGGCCCGAAGTCGGCGGCTCCGGCGTCGGCCCAGCCCGCCGTCGGCGCGGCGATCAGGTGCCAGCTGACTACGGCCAGCGCGGCCAGAAGCCGGAGTCCGTCCAGGATGCGCAGCCGGGGCCGGGCCGGTCGGTCCATTGGGCTCGGTTCGGGCGCGGTTTGCGCCATCGGTTCGCCGGGCTCGGCTTGCGCCGGGGGTGCCAACTCCTGGGACCGCATCGTGCCGAGCATAGGCGAGTCCCATCCAGTCGGTCATATCGGAGTCGCCCAGGTTCGGCGGGTGATTGTGGGAATTAGCCGGGAGAGTGGCTCGAGTCGGCTTCGTTGCCTAGAGTGATCGCATGGAGCACTCCCTGGCCGCCGGTCTGACCGCCCGGGTGCAGCTTCGCGTCTCCGACGCCGACACCGCCCAGGCCCTGGGCTCGGGTGACGTGCCGGTTCTCGGTACGCCGAGAGTGCTCGCCCTGGCGGAGGCGGCCACGGTCGCCGCGACCGCGCGGCACCTGCCGTCCGGGGCGACCACCGTCGGCGTACGCGCCGAGCTGGATCATCGTTCGCCGACAGCGGTCGGCCGAGTCGTCGTCGCCGAGGCGCATCTGGTCACAGTGGACGGTCGTCGGCTGATCTTCGACGTCGCCGTACGCGACGAGGATCTCCTCGTGGCGGACGGCCGGATCGAGCGGATCCTGGTCGACCGGCAGCGCTTCATCGCGAAGGCCACCGACGTGCCCTCGGCCGGAGACGGCGGGCCTGCGGCCGGAAACATCGAAGGAGCGGCCGGATGATCGCCTTCACCGAGATCGCCGACCGGGTTCTCGTCGCGGTCGAGCCGATCGTGAACGTGAACGTGACCCTCGTGGTCGGCGACGGTCAGGCGATGCTGATCGACACCTTGTCCCACGACGAGCAGGCTCAGGAACTCCTCAGCGCCGTGCGCGGTGTGACCGGAGCGCCGCTGGTCGTCGTCAACACCCATCACCACTTCGACCACGCCTTCGGCAATTCGGTGGTGGCCGACGGGACGGGCGGCGGACAGCCGCCGCAGGACGCCGCGATCTGGGCCCACGAGGAGGCCGCGACACTGCTGCGCGACAAGGGCACGGTGCTCCAGCGCGAGTGGTACGAGGAGTTACTCCCGCAGGACCTCGACTTCGCCGACGCTGTCGGCAAGTGCGCGATCCGGCCGCCCGACCAGATCGTGCACACGTCGGCGAGCCTCGACATCGGCGGCCGGAGCGTGACTCTCCGCCACCTCGGGCGTGGGCACACCGTCGGCGACCTCGTCGTCGAGATCCCCGACGCGGACGTCGTCGTCGCGGGCGACCTGGTGGAGGAGGGCGCGCCGCCGGGATTCGGCGACTCCTTCCCCGTCTCGTGGCCGGACACGCTCGCCGCCCTGCTCTCCAGGCTGGGTCCGGACACCCGGGTCGTCCCCGGTCACGGTGCGGTCGTCGGCTTCGACTTCGTCCAGGCGCAGCACGGCGAACTGAGTCAGCTGTCCTGGCTCATCCGCGAAGCCCACGGCGACGGCGGCGACCCGCTCAGGGTCGCCCAGAAGGCGACGCTGACCCGGTTCGGCGAGCGCGGGCTGGCCGAAGCACGGCATGCGGTCGTCCGTGGGTATGCCGAGCTCGAGCAGCCGTCGAACACCCGCTGATCCGCGCACCGCTTGAGACGGGACGCGAGACGGGCTACGGCGAGACGGGCTACGGCGAGACGTCGGCGAGCGAAGGCATGGCGACCGCGCCACCCGGCCGGGCGGCCACATGAGCCGCGACGCGCAACGCGAACTGCAGAGCCGAGATCCACGCCTGGTCCTCGTCCGGCAGCCCCGACGCCATCCGGTGCATCAACGCCGCCGCCACCGAGTCGCCGCATCCGGTCGTGTCGACCACCGGCCCCGGGTGGGCGGGCATACCGATGACGGTGTCTGTGTAGTGGATCGACGTCGCGGCGAACGCCGACGGCCGAGCGCCGCGATCGGGGCGTACCAGGACGGCACCGGCCGCTCCCAACGTCAGGACGACCGTACGCGCGCCGAGCGAGCGCAGCCGAAGTGCGGCGGAGACCGGCGAGAGATCCGGATAGAGCAGCCGCGCGTCGGCGTCGGATAGCTTCAGCAGATCCGCGGTCGCCACGAACTCCTCGACGATGGCGCGTACGCCGTCGACCCCGGCCGAGCCGAGCAGGAACGGCCGCAGGTTGGGGTCGAAGACCCGCTGCGGACCGGGAATCGCCCAGGCGGCCCGGGCGACCTCTACGAACGGAGTCAACAGCGCGATCGATCCACAGTAGAGGACCGCCGCCTCGGCGACCGTCACTGGATCGAGCTGCGGGATCGGCAGGTCGCCGTAGAACGAGAAGGACGGCTCAGCGCCTTGGAAGCTCGCCACCGCCAAAGGAGTCGGCCCGGGAGCCTCGGTGACGTCGGTCAATGCGACTCCGGCCGAGGTCAGCAGGCCCAAGACGGTGGTCGCGAACGGATCGGTGCCCACTCCCGAGACGAGGCGAGTGGGCGTACCGAGCCGGGCGAGGCCGGCGGCGACGTTGAGGGGCGCGCCGCCGACCGCCGGACGGAAACTCCCGTCCGGCTGTTCGAGCAGATCTATGAGTGCTTCACCGAGGACGACCGCCGAGGGGGGCATGGGCGGCTCAGGAGACCATGGATCCGACGACCGGCTTGGTGAGCAGTGCCGACTGGTTCCGGGAGATGCCCGGGTCGAGCGTCCGCGCGACGAAGATGGCGTGCCAGATGCAGAAGACCAGCACGGTCCAGATCTTGCGGGAGTGGTCGGCGGTGCCCGCCTTGTGCTCCTGCAGCAGCTTGTCGGCGTACGCCAGATCGAGCAGCTCGCCGGCGCCGGAGGTGGCCATGACGTGCCGGGCCCAGTCGTACATCTCGCCGGCCAGCCAGACGCGGGTGGGCGTCGGGAAGCCCAGCTTCTTCCGGTTGACGATGGCGGGCGGCACCACCTGCTGCAACGCCTGGCGCATCGCGTACTTCGTCTGCTCCGAACGCGGCGGCAGCTTCAGGTCGACCGGGATGATCGAGGCGATGTCGAAGACCTCCTTGTCCAGGAAGGGCACCCGCAGTTCGAGCGAGTGCGCCATGGACATGCGGTCGGCCTTGACGAGGATGTCCCCGCGCAGCCAGGTGTAAAGGTCGACGTACTGCATGGTGGTGACGTCGTCCAGGTCGGGGACCTCGGCGTAGATGGGCGCGGTGACGTCGGTGTAGCGGACCGACGGGTCGTAGCGGCGCATCAGCTTCTGCTTCTCGGCCTCGGTGAACATCCGGGCGTTGCCGTAGTAGCGGGCCTCGATCGGGGTGGTGCCCCGTTCCAGGAAGCTCTTGCCCTTGACGCCCTGCGGGATGACCTTGGAGACCGCGCGCAGGCCCTTCTGGACCGGGTCGGGCAGGTCGTTCACCATCGCAAGGGACAGCGGCTCGCGGTAGATCGTGTAGCCGCCGAAGAACTCGTCGGCGCCCTCGCCGGACAGCACGACCGTGACGTGCTCGGCGGCCTTCTTCGCAACGAAGTACAGCGGGACGAGCGCCGGGTCGGCGACCGGGTCGTCGAGGTGCCAGATGATCTTCGGCAGCGCCTCCATCATCTCGGCCGGCCCGATCTTGGTCGGGATCGTGGTGACGTCGAGGTGGCGGGCCGAGTCCTGGGCTACGTCGATCTCCGAGTAGCCGTCGACGTCGAAGCCGACCGTGAAGGTCAGGATGTTCGGGTTGAACTCGCGGGCCAGCGCCACCACCGCGGTCGAGTCGATGCCGCTCGACAGGAACGCGCCGACCGGCACGTCCGAGCGCATGTGCATGCGTACGCTCTCCCGCAGCGTCTCGCGAATGCGCGCGTACAGCAGCTCGGGGTTGTCGGTGGGGGTCGGCCGGAAGGTCGGCTGGTAATACCGGCGAGTGCGGACGCCCTCGGCGGCCGACCACGAGAGGCACTCCCCTGAACCGATCCGCGCGATGCCCTTGTGCAGGGTGCGAGGCTCCGGAACGTATTGCAGGGTCAGGTAGTGCGACAGGTTGGCGGCGTCGATCCCGTTGTCGCCGGCCTCCGCGGAGGGGGCGAACGGCAGCAGCGCCTTCTTCTCGCTGGCGAGGTAGAGCCCATCCGGGGTGGTCAGGTAGTGCATCGGCTTGATGCCGAACTGGTCGCGCGCGCCGAACGCGCGCTGCTCCTGCCGGTCCCAGATGACGAAGGCGAACATGCCGCGCAGCCGGTCGAGGACGGCCTCACCCCAGTAGTGGAACCCCGCGACGACCGCCTCGCCGTCACCGTTGGTCGAGAACTCGGCCCCGAACTCGCGGGCCAGCTCGTCGCGCAGCTCCAGGTAGTTGTAGATCTCGCCGTTGAAGGTCAGGACGTAGCGGCCGTGGAGGTAGTGGATCGGCTCGTGGGACAGTGCCACGTCGATGATCGACAGCCGCTTGTGGGCGAAGATCGCGTCCGCGCCGACCAGCTCCAGGCCGGTGTCGTCGGGCCCACGGTGGTGCAGGCACTCGAGCGCCCCGGACAGGGCCTGCTCGTGCCGGTACGCGTCGCCGGTGGCGCTGAAGAAGGCAAGGATCCCGCACATGGCCACCATCTTGTCACGCGAGTGATCGCGAGCGGGCCAACCCCCGCCGCCGAGACATCCCGGTCGGCGATTATGCGGCGTTCAAGATCCGGGTAGGGTCGAGACCAGGTGACACCACGGCAGGTGGACACCACAGGGAGGTACATCACCATGACCGAGGCCGACCAGGCCGCCCCGACCGCTGCCGACACCGAGGCAGGCAACGGGAAGACCAAATCCCAGCAGACCCACGACCCGGCGTACCCGGAGAAGTTCCTGGAGTTCATGCGGACCGGATGGCGGGACGCGGAGCTTTCGGTGACCGGAGCCGACGGAGCGCCGAACTACGCCGCGCGCCGCGCGCGGCTGGCCGCCGCCTTCCCGGGCGAGACGCTCGTGATCCCCAGCGGGCACGAGAAGGTGCGGGCCAACGACACCGGCTACAACTACCGGCCGGGCAGCGACTTCTTCTACCTCACGGGCGAGTTCGACCCCGAGAGCGTCCTGGTCGTCCGCCCCGACGGCGAGGCCACGCTCTTCGTCCGGCCGCGCTCCCCGCGCGACACCGACGAGTTCTTCAAGGACCGCATGTACGGCGAGCTGTGGATCGGCCGCCGGCACACGCTGTCCGAGAAGGCGGCCGAGCTCGGCGTCAAGACGGCCGACCTGGCCGGGCTGCCCGAGGTGCTGGCCGGGCTGACCGCCAAGGGCACCCGGGTGCTGCGCGGCTTCGACCCGGGCGTCGACGCCGCCGTGCTGCCGTGGAAGGCGGCCGACCTGGACCGCGACCGCGAGCTGGCTTGGACGATCTCCGAGCACAAGCTGGTCAAGGACGCCTGGGAGATCGCCCAGCTCCAGGACGCCATCGACGCCACGGTGCGCGGTTTCGAAGACGTCGCCCGCATTCTGCCGGCCGACAGCGCCGTGTCCGAGCGCCTCATCGAGGGCGTCTTCGGGCTGCGAGCGCGCCACGACGGCAACGACGTCGGCTATTCGTCGATCGTCGGCAACGGCGCCCACGCCACGATCCTGCACTGGATCCGCAACGACGGGCGTACGCGGCCGGGCGATCTGCTGCTCATGGACATGGGCGTGGAGAACCGCAACCTCTACACCGCCGACGTGACCCGGACGGTGCCGGTGAACGGCCGCTTCACCCCGCTCCAGAAGCAGGTCTACGACATCGTGTACGCCTCGCAGCAGGCCGGCATGGACTTCATCAAGCCGGGCGTGAAATTCGAGGACGTGCATACGACCTGCATGCGGGTGCTCGCCGAGGGCCTGCACGACCTGGGCATCCTGCCCGTCTCGGTCGAAGAGGCGATGGCGAAGGACTCGATGCTCTACCGCCGGTGGACGCTGCACGGCTTCGGCCACATGCTCGGCATCGACGTGCACGACTGCGCCAACGCCCGCACGGAGCACTACAACAAGGGCGAGCTCAACGAGGGTTACGTGCTGACGGTCGAGCCCGGGTTGTACTTCCAGGCCGAGGACGAGCTGGTGCCCGAGGAGCTGCGCGGCGTCGGCGTACGCATCGAGGACGACGTCATGGTGACCGCCGAGGGCTGCGTCAACCTTTCCGGCGAGCTGCCCCGGACCAGCGCCGAGGTCGAGACCTGGCTGGCCGAGCAGCGGGAAGCCGGGCCGCGTCTGCCCAGCTGAACCTTAAGACGAGAGTACGCGTACCTCCCTGCGCGAACTCTTTTCGCAAACACCCTCCACACCATCGACGATGTGCCTACGCTCAAGGCGAAGGCACTCAAGGTGTGGGGGGTGTTTCGCGTGTTCATCGGACTGTTCGTGGGTCTGGGTTGTCATCTGCTGCAGATCGGCCCGTTGTGGATCCACATCGGCGGATAAACACTTGACCGCCGCCCGCCGCCGTGACGTCGAGGCTCCGGCGGCGGTCGGCTGTCCGGACTCCTTTCCGTCTGGCCCGGCGACCCGCGTGTCTTGTCACGATATGTCCGACTTAGTTCACGTAGAGTGATCGCGGCCTGGGGAACGGCTCAACTACAAGGGAGTTCTCCGTGGGTCTCATCGGCAGTCTGCTCTGGTCGGTCGGCGTCACCGTGTACTCGGTGCTCTGCGCCGTCTTCCACATCCTCTGACGATCCCGCGGCGCGATCCGCCGCGAAGAGGGCGCTGGATCAGGGATCCGGGCCGAATCATCATCCAAGATTCGACCGAGAACCCTGATCCAGCGCCCGAAAAGCCAGCGCCCGAAAAGCCAGCGCCGGAAGCGCCGGCGCCCGAGAAGCCGGCGCCAAGCGCCTAAGTTACGGCGACACGAAGACCGTGACCGACCGAGCCGGCACGCTGAAAGCCGAGCCGAAAGCGGAGGCCGAGCGAAGCGAGGCGTCAGCGGACGAAGCGAGAACGGGGTGCAGCGCGAAGGACCAGCCCAGCCCCGGAATCGACTGCGTCACCGGCTCCGCCTTGCTGTTGAAGATCACCACGTACCGACCGAACCGGCCGCCGAGCCCCCGAGCGTCGAGCGACATCGCGATCACCCCGGCCTGAGCCGAAGAGGTGCCGGACACGGGGAACGACACCCGAGACTGCACCGACGCAGCCGTGGGCAGGCTGAACACCGGTGAGGACGACCGGATCCGCAGCAGTTCGGCGTACCGGGCGGCGGCCAGGTTGATCACGTCGCAGGAAGGCACCAGCGAGGGATCGGCCAGCAAGGGCCGCCCATAACTCCAGCGCGACGAGTTGTCGGCCGCCGTCGGGAGCCCACGGCCGAACCCGTTGCCGGACGAGCAATCCCATTGGACCGCATTGAACCAGTCCCCGGAGTTGTAGGAGTTCTTGTCCAGCGACTTGGAGCGCAGCCGGTCCGACCCCAGCGTCACGAACCCGGTGCCCTGCGAGAACACGACGGTGGACAACGCCAGCACCTGCATCCGCGCTCGATCGACCGGAGAAGTGGACCGAGGCAGCTTGTACGCCAAAGCGTCGTACAGGATCTCGTTGTCATGCGCGTCCACGTAGGTGACCGCCTCCGACGGCGAGGCTGCGTACCCGGCCGGGGACCCGTTGTAGTCGACCTGGTCACCGCGGACGAGAGCCCCCGACGACGACCGGAACTCGTAGGCGGCCAGGTTTCCCGCCAGCCCGAGCTGAATCAGATCCTGTGCGTGCGCCAACGCGGCCGGATCGGTCAGGCCGGAGGCGAAGCCCTGGATGCCGGGGTCGGCGTCGAACGGTCCGCCACCGCGTACGGCGTCGCGCAGCCGGTCGGTGAAGGTGCCGATCCCGGTGCCGGCCATGTTCCGCTGGGTCGCCTGGACGAACCGGGCGTTGTTCGCGACCTCTCCGAAATCCCAGCCTTCGCCGTAGAGCAGGATCGCCTTCCCGTCCACCCCGTCCTTCGCCGTCGTCAACGCGTCCAAGGCATGGCGTACGGCCAAGATGTTGGCGCGCGGATGGTGTCCCATGAGGTCGAACCGGAAACCGTCCACCTTGTACTCACGGGCCCACGTGACGATCGAGTCGACCACGAGCTTGCCCATCATGGCGTGCTCCGGAGCCGTGTTCGCGCAGCACGTCGAGTTCGCGACCGTGCCGTCGTCGAGCAGGCGCTGGTAGTAGCCCGGCACGATCTGGTCCAGGATCGAGCCCGGTGCGACGCCCGACGCCGAGGTGTGGTTGTAGACGACGTCCGCGACGACTCGCAGCCCGGCGTTGTTCACGCCCTGCACCATCTGCCGGTATTCCAGCGTGCGCGACGCGGGCGACACGGCGTACCCGCCCTCGGGGACGGTGTAATGCAACGGGTCGTAGCCCCAGTTGTAACCGTCCGTGTCGCGTACCGCCGCCACGCAGGCCTGCTGCTGGTCCGAGTCCGGCGCCATCGAGGCCAGGTCGCAGGCCGGCGTGGCCTGCGCCGACCGCTCCTCCGGGGTGGAGGCGAAGTCGAACGTCGGCAACAGATGCAGATGCGTCACGCCCGCCGCCGCAAGCTCCCGCAGGTGGGACATTCCCGCCGACGAGGACGCCATGAACGCCTGGTAGGTCCCGCGTGCGGACGAAGGAACGGTGGTGTCGGCGATCGAGAAGTCCCGCACCGAGACCTCCTGGATCTGCGGGCGGCCGGTCAGGGCCGGCTTGCGCAGGGAGTCCCAGCCGGCCGGCTTCTGATCGCCGAGCGAGACGATCTGGCTCGCAGAAGAGTTGACGGCCAACGCGAGCGAGTAGGGATCGGTCACGCTGGCGGTGACGAAGGTGTGGGTCGCCGGCTGCCACGCCGTCACCCGGAACCGGTAGAACTTCCCCTTCCACGACACCGGACCGGCCGCTCGCCAAACGCCCGTGGCGTCGTCGCGCGTCATCGGCACCAGGTCCGGCGTACCGGTCGGCGTCGACATCAGTTCCAGCTGCACGCGGCGGGCGGTCGGGGCCCAGACCGAGATCCGCGTCTGCTCCCGCGTCAGGGCCGGCCCCAGCTTCGTGCCGCTCGCGGCGGCGTACACGTCGTCCAGGACCCCGGGCAGCTGCACGCCCGTCGCCGACAACAGGTTGCCGTCGTGGTCGCTCTCGGCCACGACCAGCTGCGCGGTCAGCGCGGCCTTGATCTTCTTCAGGTCCGCGCTCAATCCAAAGGAGTGATACGCCCAAAGGTGCGGATAGGCAACGCGTTGTGCTTCGGTGAGCCCGTCGGCCCGCGCGTTCAACCGGATCGTGGTGAAGTCGCCGGTCAGGTGCCCGTCGGCCACCCCGAGACCACCGTCCGGGGCGATGACGAGGTCGTAGACCTTGCCGTCGGTTTCCCCCTTGTTCCATACGATCGTGGACCGGTCGATCCACTGCGCATAACTGTGACCGAGGTCGATGTCCTTCGGCGCGCTCTTCACCAGCGGACGCAGATAGCCGGGCGTCTGCTGCTGGAGCCAGACTTCGTTGCCGCTCGTGGCGAAGGTGAGCTTCTGGTCGGCTGGAAGATCCTTCTCGTCACCCTTGTGAAGGATGTAACTTAGTGCGGTGGCTCCGGCGGCCAGCGGCACCCGCCAGTACGCCCCGTAGGCGTCCGTGCCGGTGGGCGGCATCGGCGTACCCCAGTCGGTGGGAGCGGCCGCGCCGTCCCAGAGGTGGAGTCCCCAGCCGTCGTAGTCACCGGCCGACCGGCGGTAGTGCAGCACCGCCACATGCGAGGCGGCCGCCTCCGAGGCGTACACGGCGTTCTCGCCGCCGGTCACGAAGGCGTCCGCACCCTGCGTCGGGTCGACCGATTGGTCCGCGCCGGGGTCCTTCGCGTCTCCGTTGTGGACGATGAAATTGACCACCTTGCTGGGGTCGGTCAGCGGCACGTTCCAGTACGCCCCGAAGGAGTCCGTCCCGGTGGGCGGCATCGGGTTCGCCCAGTCCACGGAGATGCCGAGCCCGTCACCCCACAGGTGCAGGCCCCATCCGCCGTAGTTCCCGTCGGCGCGGTGATAGTGGATCGTCTGGTAGCCGAGCGCGGCCGCCGGTGAGGCATACACGTTGGCGTCGCCTTGTTTGAGCCAGATCTCGCCGACGCGACTGGGGTCGATGCTGCGATCGGCTTCGACGTCCTTGACGCCCTGGGAGTTCACGACGAGGAAGCCGACGTTGGCCGCACCCGGTTTGACCTTGACCCAGGCGAATCGGCCGTACGCGTCCTCCCCGGCGAACGGCTGCCCCACCGGCCAGTTGTGCTGCGACGACGAGTCGGAGTCGCCCCAGTTGTAGAGCCCCCAGTCGGCATAGTTCCCATCCGTACGCCGATAGTGCACGAGGACGTACTCCCGTTGCGCGCCTTGCACCGGAGTCGCCACCGTTACCTGCGACGTGTCGGTCGCCGTCACTCCCCCACTGTCCACCACCGCCTTGTACGCGATCGGCGTCGTCCCGCCGAGCCCGGTCAGGTCGTGGTAGACGGTGTACCGGCCGTCGGCGTCAGGCTGTGTGGCGGTGCCGAGCGCCTGCCAGCGGCCGTTCACCTGCGCCGAGAAACTGACCGTGGCGGTCGGCGACGCGTTGCCGACGGTCGCGCTGACCTTGGCGATGGTCGGAACCTTCGCACCGTCACCGGGCGAGTTGATCGTGATCGTCGGCGTTCCGGCGGCCGCCGCCACCGGCTGCTGCGCCTGCAGGACGACCGAGGACAGCGCCGGGATCGTCACGATGACCTTCCCGTCGCCGTCCGATACCGGGCCGTCGGCCAGACTCGGATAGATCCGGCTGAACCGCGTCCCGGGAGCCGATGCGGTCGACAGGGTCACCGTCTGCGACTGCGTCGACGAGTTCATCGCGACCACGTATTCGACCTGCTCACCGGAGTCGACCCGGCTGACCGCGAAGACTCCCCCGCCCGCGTGGCGGACTTTCTGCGTACCAGTCGCCAATCCTGGATGAGCTGCGCGAAGCCGGCTGAGAGCCGCGATGGTCTGGTAGATGGGATGCGTGGTCTCGTAGTTGTCCACGGCATGGGTGCGATCGGTGCCGAGGAGATCGTCGTCGAGGTAGTCCGGGGTTTTGCTCGCGAACATGTCCTGGCGGGCGTCCTTGTCGCCGCCGGGGCCGGTGAAGCCCTGCTCGTCGCCGGAGTAGACGACCGGCTGGCCGCGCGTGAGGAACATCAGCTCGTGCGCGAGCTCGTCCCGATCGAGATAGGTCGAGGCGTCCACACTGGACTTCTCAAGGAAGGAGCCGATCCGGCCCATGTCGTGGTTGCCGAGGAAGGTCGGCAGCGCGTTCGCGTCGGTGCCGGGCGCGGTGTAGTACGGATCCATCGCGTAGAGGTCGGCGAGGCCCTGGCCGCTGCCACCGGTGACGAAGCCCTGCGCGGCGGCCTGGAAGCCGAAGTCGAGCGTGGCCGGCAGCTTGCCCTGGCGCACGAAAGTCGACGCGTACGCCGCATCGGCGCTGTAGACCTCGCCGAACATGAAGAAGTTCGGTTTGCCGTGGTCCTTGGCGTAGCTGGTGATCCCCTGGCTGAACTGCGGCCAGAACGCCATGTCGACGTGCTTGACGGTGTCGAGCCGGAATCCGTCGACGCCGGTCGTCCCGATCCAGTCCTGGTAGATCTTCGTCATCCCGGCGACGACCTCGGGTCGCTCGGTCCACAGATCGTCCAGTCCATAGAAGTCCCCGTACGCCGAGTTCTCGCCGGAAAACGTCGAATCGCCACGGTTGTGGTACATCGAAGGATCGTTGAGCCACGCCGGTTTCTTCACCGTGCGGTCGGCCGCGTTCGCGAAGACCGGGGTGTACGCACCGGCAGTTCCGTCGACCTTCGGAAACCCTTGAGCGCCGTCGGCGTAGTTCGCGTCTTCGAACGAGCGTCCCTGCGTGTCCGTGTAGGGGCTCGTCTTCTTGTCCACGTAGTCGTACTTGTTCTCGGCGTACTTGATGACGTCGGCGGTGTGGTTGACGATGACGTCGAGGTAGATCTTCATCCCCCGGTCGTGCGCCTTCTGCACGAGGCGCTTGAGGTCGGCGTTCGTCCCGAAATGCGGATCGACCTGGGTGAAGTCGGTGATCCAGTAGCCGTGGTACCCGGCGCTGTCGCCCTGCACTGGGCGGTTCTTGAAGACGGGCGCGAGCCAGATCGAGGTCGTCCCCAGGCCCTGGATGTAGTCCAGCTTGTCGATCACGCCCTGCAGGTCGCCACCGTGATAGAAGCCCTTGTCCGTGGGGTCGTAGCCGGTCTTCGTACGGTCGCCCGCGTACCCGCCCTTGTCGTTGGACGGATCTCCGTTCGCGAACCGGTCGGGCAGGACGAAGTAGAACTGCTCCGCCCTCTTCGGCGCTGCTCGCTCAGGCTGCTGTGCGGCGGCTTGAGCCGGCAACGGCGGCACCACGGTCATCGGGAGGATCAGGACGAGCGGCAGCAACCTGCGGAGATTCATCGCGTACCTCGGGGGCTCGGTGGCACACATCACGGCGAAGCGTCCGCCGCAACATACGCGTTACTGAAAGCGCACCGCAAGACTTGCTCTTTCCCGGCAGGTTGTGCTGCAAGATCTTGCAACCTCCGCCCGCGTTGATCATGAACCTAGGGTCCCGCCGAACGGCGTGTCGCACCCCCTACGGCCTTGATCAACTCATCCATCCAGCCCCACGGGCTCCGCCTCGGCGCACAATGAAGGCATGTACGGAACGGTGATGATCGGCAAGCTGAAGGTCCCGTTCGACGAGGTCGTCCGGGCGGAGAAGAAGTGGGCCGAGGAACGTCAGGTACCCGGCTACGTCCGAGGTGACGTGCTACGCGCGGACGACGGTCAGACCATCGTGATGGCTGTCCAATTCGAGAGCAAGGAGCAGTACGTCGCCCTGGCCGACGACCCCAAGCAGGACGAATGGTGGCGTACGGTGATGGCGCCCATGCTCGACGGTGATCCACAGTGGATCGACGGCGTCTGGGAGGCCTCCGACCGCCCCGCCGCTTAGTCGCCCATGGCGGTCGAACGGCTTACCAGGTGCGGCCGGTGAGCCGCTCGTACGCTGCGACGTACCGAGCCCGAGTCTGCTCGACGATCGCCTCGGGCAGTTCCGGCCCGGGCTCGCTCTTGTTCCAGCCGGTCCCGGCGGCCCAGTCGCGTACGGGCTGCTTGTCGAAGCTGTCCTGGACCTTGCCCGGCAGGTAGTCCTCCGCCGGCCAGAAGCGCGCGCAGTCCGGCGTCAGCACCTCGTCGGCGAGGACGAGCTGGTTGGCGGCGTCCCAGCCCAGCTCGATCTTGGTGTCGGCGATGAGGATGCCGCGCTCGGCCGCGATCTCCGAACCCCGGCGGTAGACGGCGAGCGTGATGTCCCGCAGCTGCTCCGCGGTCGCCTCGCCGACGGTCGCGACCACCTCGGCGAAGGTCATCGGCTCGTCGTGTTCACCGACCGCCCCCTTGGTCGACGGCGTGAAGATCGGCTCGGCGAGCTGCGAGCTTTCGACCAGCCCCGGCGGCAGAGCGATTCCGGAGACGACGCCGGTCGCCTCATAGTCACGCAGGCCGGAGCCGGTGAGGTAGCCGCGGGCGACGCACTCGACCGGCACCATTTTCAGGCGGCGGCAGCGGATCGCCCGGCCGGCGAACTCGGACGGCACATCCTGCGAGATCACGTGGTTCGGCACCAGGTCGGCGAGTTGCTCGAACCACCACAGCGACAGCTGAGTGAGGATGGCGCCCTTGTCCGGGATCGGCGTCGGCAGGATGACGTCGAAGACCGACAACCGGTCGGAGGCGACGAGGATCAGATCGTCGCCGTCGGCGTACAGGTCCCTGACCTTGCCCGAGTGCAGCAGCTCCACGGAGAAGATCCTATGGTCTCGCCAGTTCCGCGATGTCCGCGGGCGTCACCCGGCAACAGCCGCCCAGCCAGTCGGCCCCCCAGGCACGAGCTCCGGCCAGCCATTTCCCGGCCTCACCGGTCCACTCCCGCGCCGTCGCGTCCCACTCTTCGCCGCTATTCGGGTACGCGATGACGGGCTTTCCGCTGGTACGCGCGATGGCGAGCGCGGGCCCGACATCGGCGGGGTCGCAGCAGTTCACCCCGACGGCGATGATCCCGTCGACTCCGGCGGCCAGCCCGAACGCCTCGGCGAGCGGCTGACCGGCCCGGGTCGTGTCCCCGGCGACCGTGTAGGACAGCCACGCCGGCGCGCCCAGCCCGTCGAGCGCGATCAGCAGCGCCTCGGCCTCGACGAGGTCCGGCACCGTTTCGAGGGCGAACAGGTCGGGGCCGGCCGCCGCCAGCACCTCCAGCCGGGGCCGGTGGAAGCGGACGAGGTCGCCGACGCTGAGCCCATAGTTCCCGCGGTACTCCGACCCGTCGGCGAGCATCGCGCCGTAGGGACCGACCGAGGCCGCGACGAGCGCGTCGACTCCGGTCTGCGTACTCGCCTGCCGGGCCAGCGTGACGCTTCGGGCCAGCAGCCGCTCGGTCTCGGCCCGGTCGATGCCGCTGCGGGCGAAGCCGTCGAAGGTGGCCTGGTAACTGGCGGTCGTACTGACGGTGGCTCCGGCTGTGAGGAACGCCGCGTGGGCGGCGACGATCGCCTCGGGCTCGTCGCGCAGCAGCCGGGCCGACCACAGGTGATCGCTGAGATCGTGCCCGTTGGCAGCCAACTCCGTGGACAGGCCGCCGTCGATGATCCGGGTCATGCGATCACCGACCTCCGGCCGGCGCTCGCATGATCAGACTGTGCTTGCCGATGATCGGCCTGCGGCCGCTCATGCTGCTGTTCCCTCGAACTTCCCCGCCAGCTCGAACAACATTTCGCGGCTCCAGGTCAATCGTCCCTCGGCGAGATCGGCGACCATCGACTGCACGAAGGTCAGCTCGGCGACCGTGACCGCCTGGGCGTACTCGTCTTCGACGACGAACAGGCGAGGCAGGCCCATCTCCTGGCTGGTACGCAGGCCGTCGGCGTACTGGTCGAGGCGGGTTCGCAGGACCTCGGCGCGTTTTTCCAGCTGCTCCTGGGCGTCGTGGGGGTCGAGGAGCATCACGAACGCGAGGGCGGCCCGGAACTCCGGGAATTCCCGGGCCGGCGCGGCGAGCATCGAGCGCAGCCACGCCTTCTGGGTCTCCCGACCGGTCTCGGTCAGCTCGTACACCGTGCGCTCGGGCCGGCCGGTGTCTCGGGCGGTATGGCGGACCTGCACGTACTCGTCCCGGACCAGCCGTTCGATCGCCTGATAGACGCTGTTGCGCTGGGCGACGTTGACGACCTCGTCCTTGTGCCAGGCCTTGATCTTCTGCTGCATGCCGTACGCGTGCATCGGCCCCTCGACCAGCAAGGACAAGATCACCATCGCCAGCGGGGAGCGCCGTTCTGCCATGGATCACATCGTACGACCTTGACCGGCCGATAGTCATGTCATGTATAGTTATCTCATGACTATCACGAACGCCAAGGTCAGGACAGCGGCGATCATCGGTGGCGGAGTCGCCGGTCCCGTCACCGCGATGGCCCTCCGCCGAGCCGGCATCGAGGCGACCGTCTTCGAGGCGTACGCACACGGCGCGGAAGGTGTCGGCTCGTTCCTCACGGTGGCGGTCAACGGCCAGCGGGCCCTCCGGGAGCTAGATCTGCTGGACCTCGTGCAGCAGCACGGGTTCGACTGCCCCCGGTTCGAGTTCGTCTCCGGCAAGGGCAAGCCGCTCGGCGGTTTCCCGGCCGCGCCGGAATCCCTGAAAGACGGCCTGACCAGCCGTACGCTTCGCCGCACCGACCTCTACACGGCGCTGCGCGACGAGGCGCTGCACCGCGGGGTGCCGGTGGAGTACGGCAAGCGCCTCGTGAACGCCGAGCGCACCCGTGACGGGGTGACGGCCGTGTTCGCCGACGGCTCCCGGTTCACCGCCGACATCCTCGTCGGGGCCGACGGCCTGCTGTCGCGTACGCGTGAACTGATCGACCCGGCCGCGCCGAAGCCGCGCTACGTCCCGCTGCTCAACACGGGTGGCTTCACCCGCGCATCCGTCCCCGGCGACCCGGGCACGATGGTGATGTACTTCGGCCGCGACGCCTTCTTCTGCCACATGCTCGATCCGCAGGGCGTCGTGTGGTGGTTCGCCAACATCCCGCAGGTACGCGAACTCACCCCGGCTGAGCTGGCCGCGATCACGCCGGAGCAGTGGCGCAAGCGCCTGGTGGACACCTTCGCCGTCGACGAGACTCCGGCGCAGGCGATCGTCGAGGCGACCGAGCAGATCGCCCAGCCGTGGAACACTTACGACTTCCCCAGCGTGCCGAACTGGCACAACGATCGCATGGTCCTGGTCGGCGACGCGGCCCACGCCGCCTCGCCGACCTCGGGCCAGGGTGCTTCGCTGGCCGTCGAGGACGCGCTCGTGCTCGCGAAGTCGCTGCGGGACGAGCCCAACGCGACCGCGGCGTTCTCCGCGTACGTCGGGCAGCGCCGGGATCGGGTCGAACGCATCGTCGCCCAGGCGAAGAAGCTCAGCTCCGACAAGATGCCCGGCCCGATCGGCCGGATCATCCGCGACATCGCCCTGCCGATCGTCTTCGCCAAGCGCGCCAAGTCAGGCGGCGACGACTGGGTGCTCACCCACGAGATCCGCTGGGCCGCCTGACCGCACGAAAGCCGGCTTCAGAAAAGCCGACTTCACGAGTAGCGCGGCGGCGCGAGCTTCTTCCCCTTGGCCGAGCCGGTCATCTTGGTCTTGCCGAGGTAGAGGAAGCAGCGTACGCCGCGCTCCCCCTTGTCCCAGTCGTTCGACACCACTCCGGCCAGGCCTGAATACTTGCCGGCGTACTGCGAGATCGAGACGCCGAGAAAGGCCGCGAGCAGCACCGCACACCGGTCGTGGATGGGTGCCCATTGGCTGTCGGTCTCCGGCAGCTTCGAGCCGGTGCCCGTAACGGAACCCACGTATTCGGCATTATGCTTCTGTCCACAAGCGACAGCCGTCAGCGTGTAGTCCTTGCCGCTGGCCTGGAAGCAGCCGAGGGCGAGCGCGTCCAGGCCGTCCTTCAGCCGCCCCGTCCGGGTCGCCGCCATTTCCTGCTCGATGTCCCTGACCTCGCGCACGTCGCAGCGGATCCACTTCGCGCCGGCCTTGATCGCGGCAACGGTCGGCAGAATCACCTCGAACGTCACCCGCAGGCCGCGCCAGTCCCGCCCCAGCGCCGCATTGACCTTCTTCTCGCAGAAGGCGAACTGATCGGCCTCCGAGCCGCCCGGGGAATCGCCGACGTACACGGTCTCGGCCTCGTGCGGCTGCGAGCAGTCGACGGGTGGCGCCGACTTCACCGAGGCCGTCCCGATCAAGTAGGTCAGGAAGCACGCGCCGTCGACCGGCTCGTAGCCCTTCGGCTCACCAGGCATCGCCCACGCGTTCGCCAGTTCGCCGTCGACGCCGCCGGGCAGCTGCGAGCACCCGCTCGCCCCGACCGCCATCACTAGTGCCACCGCGCTCGCGGCCAGCCATCGTCGCCCCGTCATGACTTCCTCCCAAGGTCAAGTGGGAGGAGTGTAGAAGGCCGGTACGCATTTCCGCGTACCGGCCTTCGTCGTGCTCAGTCAGATGGTCAGGCCCACTTCGGCACGGCGGTCTTCTTGCCCTTGGCCGAGCCGGTCATCTTGGCCTTGCCCAGCCACAGGAAGCAGCGGACGTTGTTGTTCCCGGCCGACCAGTACTTCTTCGACGTCGCCCAGGCGATCTCGCTGTAGCTCTTGTCGAACTGGCTCCCGGAGATGCCCAGGTACGCCGCCGCGATCTCGTCGCACTTCTCGTGCAGCACGTCCCAGCCCGCGTCGGTCGTCGGGTACGCCACCCCCGCCGCCGGTTCGAACGAGCCGACGTACTCGCTGTTGTGCGAAGCGGAGCACTCGACCTCGGCCATCGTCAGGTCGCCGCCGCTCTCGGTGGCGGTGAAGCAGCCGAGCGGAAGAGTCGGCAGACCGTCCTGGATGTTGGACATCCGCGACTTCGTCTCGGCGTTCTCGAGATCCGCCAGCTCGATGACGTCGCAGGCGAACCAGTGCGCGCCGCCCTTCCAGGCCGCGCTGGACGGCGTCACGAGCCTCAGCGCCAGCCGCAGGTCGCGCCAGTCGTAGCCGAGCACCTTGTTCACCTGCTCCTCGCAGGTGTCGAACGCGTCGGCGGCGTCCTTGGAGTCGGTCTCGGGCGGCGTCGACGCGCTCGCCACGCTGCCACTGAACTCGCCGACATACAGCGTCTCGGTCTCGTGGCTCTTCGTGCAGTCGACGACGGCGAACTCCGTCGCGGTCGCCGAACTGTCGGTCTCCTTCGCATGACAGCCGCGGTCGGGGACGAAGCTCTTCGGCGCGGGCAGCGCCGCCCAGTCGTCGGCCAGATCGCCGTCGGTGCCGGTCAACGCGCTGCATCCCGACAATGCGAGCCCACCCGCCAGTATCAACGCGACGGCTGCGATCCCACGCCTGCTTCTCATGAAGGGCCCCTCCCCAGGTCGTCCTCTGCCGGGCAGTCTAGGTCAGCCGCGCATCCGTCCCACCGCCGCCCCGGCGAAGGGGGCAGGATAGGGGTCGTGCGTTCGCCTGTCTACGCCCCGAACGGAGTGGTCGCCACCAGCCAGCCGCTGGCGGCGCAGGCCGGTCTGGCCATGCTGCGGGAGGGCGGCACCGCCGTCGACGCCGCGGTCGCCGCGGCCATCACTCTCGCCGTCGTCCAGCCCGGCTCCAACGACCTCGGCGGCGATCTGTTCGCGCTCGTCTGGGACGGCCGCGAGCTGCACGGGCTCAACGCCTCCGGCCGGTCACCCGCCGCGTTGACCCACCAGCTCATGGTGGCCTCCGCGCAGCCCCCGACGCCCGCGCTGGGCGGCGCGCAGGCCACGGCCGCCACCGCTCCCCCGGCTCGCGGGTGGCTTCCGGTCACTGTCCCCGGCGCTCCGGCCGGGTGGGCCGATCTGCACGCGCGATTCGGCCGGCTCCCGTTCGAACGGCTTTTCGACGATGCCATCCGGTACGCCGAGAGCGGCTTTCCGGTTTCGCCGGCCACTGCCCGGAATTGGACCGCGGCGGTACGCGTACAAGCTGGGTTGAAAGATGACGCGTGCGCGCATTGGCCGCGAACCTTCACCCTGGACGGACGTGCGCCGGCGGCCGGCGAGCGATTCGCGAACCCGGGCGCGGGACGGGCTCTACGGTTGATCTCCGGATCGCACGCGCGGGACTTCTACACCGGCGAGCTGGCGGCGGCCATGGTGCGGCACGCCTGGACCACGGCGGGGCTGCTCACCGGCGAGGACCTGGCGCGCCACGAGTCGACCTGGGTCGCGCCGATGAGCGCGCGGTACCACGGTTTCGAGGTGCACGAGCTGCCGCCGAACGGGCAGGGAGTGGCGGCGCTGCAAGCGTTCGCGCTGCTGGACGGGCTGCCCGGCGTCCCCGGTACGCACGAGCAGATCGAGGCGATGAAGCTCGGTTTCGCAGACGCGCACGCCTACGTGGCCGATCCCGCCTTCGGCGCTGTGCCCGACTTGCTGGATCCGTCCTACCTGGACACTCGCCGTACGCTCATCGGCGAACGGGCGGCCGCCCCGCAGCCCGGCGACCCGATGCGCGGCGGCACGGTCTACCTCGCCACCGCCGACGCGGGCGGCATGATGGTGTCGCTGATCCAATCGACGTACATGGGGTTCGGCTCGTTCGTCACCATCCCGGAGTACGGCTTCGGCCTGCAGAACCGCGGCGCGGGCTTCAGCCTCGACCCGGCCCATCCGAACGTCGCAGGCGGCGGGAAGCGCCCGTTCCACACCATCATCCCGGGATTCCTCAGCCGTGACGGCTCGCCGGTCGGTCCGTTCGGCGTGATGGGCGGGCACATGCAGCCCCAGGGCCACCTGCAACTCGTGACCGCCACAGTGGACGGTGGTCTCGACCCGCAGGCGGCGCTCGCCCGCCCCCGCTGGCACTGGACCAGCGGACTCGACGTGCTGGTCGAGCCGGCGTTCGATCCTTCCGTCGTGGCGGACCTGCTCTCCCGGGGACACCGGGTCACCGTTTCCGACGAACCTTCCGTCTTCGGCATGGGCCAAGCCATCTGGCGTACGCCGCACGGCTATGTCGCCGGCTCGGAGCCTCGCGGCGACGGCCAGGCCGCTCCCTGCTGACCCCTTCCGCTTTCCATGTATCCCCCTTCGAGTCGTTTGCTCGGCTCGGTGCGTTATCCCGGGATAACGCGGCATAGCGCGCACTTTTAAGCGCGTTATCCCGCATAACGCGCAGGACGCCCCTCACCGCAGCGCTGGTCCCGCTCGCCCGCAGGACACCCGCGCGACAGTCCGAGTGTCCAGCAGGCAGCACCCAGCCCCACAAGATTGCACGAACATCGTCAGGATGTTGCGTACGAATATCTAAGTATTGCGTTCCTGTGTCGACCGCTGGCATGATGACCCGGCGGCCGGGCGTCGCCGCATCCCTGTCCACATTCGACAAAAGGGAGCGCCATGACGGTCACACGCAGGCAGGTGTTAGCCGGAGCGGCAGTGGGAACGGCGGCCGCCGTCGGACTGCCGGGGCGTACGGAGGCGGCCAGCCCGCCCGGCGACGTCGTCGGCAAGATCTCGGTGGGCTATCAGGGCTGGTTCGCCGCTGCGGGCGACGGTTCACCGATCAACGGCTGGTGGCATTGGGCGCAGAACTGGGGCCAGACGCCGTCGCCGTCGAACAACTCGATCGTCTCCTGGCCCGACGTACGCGACTACACCCGCACCTATCCGACCGCGTGGGCGAGTCTCGGCAACGGACAGCCCGCCGCCTTGTTCTCCCATTACGACCAGCAGACGGTCGACACGCACTTCCAGTGGATGCGGGACAACGGCTGTGACACGGCGGCGTTGCAGCGGTTCAACCCGTTCGGCGGGGAGGGCGCGATCCGCGACGCCATGGCGGCCAAGGTACGCACCGCCGCCGAAGCGACCGGCCGCAGGTTCTACATCATGTACGACGTCACCAACTGGACGAACATGCAGTCGGAGATCAAGACCGACTGGACCCAGAAGATGTCGGCGCACACCGCTTCGGGGGCGTACGCGAAACAGAACGGCAAGCCGGTCGTCTGCGTCTGGGGCTTCGGCTTCAACGACGACGGCCGCCCGTTCAGCGCGGCGGCCTGCTTGGACGTCGTGAACTGGTTCAAGGCACAGGGCTGCTACGTGATCGGCGGCGTGCCAACCTATTGGCGGCAGGGCATCAACGACTCCCGCGCGGGCTACTTCGACGTGTACACGGCGTTCAACATGATCTCGCCGTGGATGGTCGGCCGGACCGGCACCCTCGACGGGCTGGACTGGTTCTACACCAACGTGAACCTCGCCGATCAGGCCGAGTGCAACGCCCGGGGCATCGACTATCAGCCGTGCGTCATGCCCGGTGACCTGTCGTCTCACCATCGGAGGCACGGCGACTTCTACTGGCGGCACCTCTACAACATGATCCGTCTGGGCGCGCAGGGACTCTACGTCTCGATGTTCGACGAGTACAACGAGGGCAATCAGATCGCGAAGACTGCGGAGTCGGCCGCCTTCATCCCGGCCGGGTCCAGTTTCGTGACGCTGGACGAGGACGGCACTGCCTGCTCGTCCGACTACTACCTGCGGATCACCGCCGACGGCGGCAAGATGCTCAAGGGCCAGATCCCGCTTACGGCGACCCGGCCGACCCAGCCCGTCGTCGGCACCCCACCCCCCACTGGGAATCTGGCACGGGGCAAGCCGACCAGCGAAAGCAGCCACAATCAGGCGTACGCCGCAGCCAACGCGGTCGACGGCGACCAGAACAGTTACTGGGAAAGCGTCAACAACTCGTTTCCGCAGTGGGCGCAGGTCGACCTCGGCAGCGCGGCCGCTGTCACCCGGGTTGTGCTCAAACTCCCGGCGTCCTGGGGCGCGCGTACGCAGACCTTGTCCATACAGGACGGAGCCACTGGGGCGGTCCTCGCGAGTGGGGCGTACGTCTTCGACCCCGCGAGCGCCAACACGGTGACCGTGACGATCGCACCGAAGACGGTCCGCTACGTCCGGGTGACAGTGTCTGGCAACTCGGGCTGGCCTGCGGCACAGCTGTCGGAACTCGAGGTCTACGGCAGCACCGGCGGCGACACCCAGGCCCCCGCCGCGCCGGCCAACCTGACCGTCACCGGCAAGACCGCCACCAGCGCCTCGCTCTCGTGGTCCGGGTCGACCGACAACGTCGGCGTCACCGCGTACCAGGTCAGGCAGGGCGGCGCCGTCGTCGCCACGGTCACCGGCACGAGCGCCACCATAAGCGGGCTCACCCCGGCCACCTCGTACACGTTCACGGTCACCGCGCAGGACGCCGCCGGGAACACCTCACCCACATCGAACGCAGTCAGCGTCACGACCGACGCCGCGCCCGCCACCAACCTCGCGCGCGGCAAGGCGACCAGCGAGAGCAGCCACACGCAGACCTACGGCTCGGCCAACGCCGTCGACGGCAACCCGGGCACTTACTGGGAAAGCGCCAACAGCGCCTTCCCGCAATGGCTCCAGGTCGATCTCGGCGCGGCGACGACGATCAGCCGGGTCGTGCTCAAACTGCCGTCGAACTGGGAGACGCGTACCCAGACGCTGTCGGTCCAGGGCAGCGTGGCCGGCACGTCGTTCACCACGCTCGCGAGCGGCGGCTACACGTTCAATCCCGCCACCGGCAACACGGTCACCGTCACGTTCGGGGCGGCGAGCGCACGCTACGTGCGCATCCAGGTCACGGGCAACACCGGCTGGCCCGCCGGTCAGGCTTCCGAATTCGAGGTGTACGCCTGACGCAGCGAGCGGTGCCGGCAATCCTGTGCCGGCACCGCTCGCTTCAGCTACTTGGCTGCGGAGACCAGCTTGTCGATCGCCGCGACCAGCTCGGGAGCGTCGGGCTCGACCCGGGGGTTGAACCGGGCGACGACCTTGCCGTCGGCGTCGACGAGGAACTTCTCGAAGTTCCACCGGATGTCGCCGACGTGGCCGTCGGCGTCGGCCACCCGGGTCAACTGCGCGTACAGCGGGTGCTGCCCGTCGCCGTTGACCTCGACCTTCTCGGTCATGGGGAAGGTGACGCCGTAGGTCGCCGAGCAGAACTCGGCGATCTCCTCGGCGGTCCCCGGCTCCTGGCCGCCGAACTGGTTGCAGGGCACCCCGATGACGGTCAGCTCAGGCGTCGCCTCGGCGAGCCGCTCCAGCCCGGCGTACTGCGGGGTGAGCCCGCAGCGCGAGGCGACGTTGACGATCAGAGCCGGCTTGCCGCGATGGCGGGCCAGCTCGCCGGGCTGCCCGGCCAGGGACGAGATCTCGATGTCGAAGACGGACATGCCGCCGAGCCTATCGCGCTGATCTCGGCGGGCTCATTTCGGCAGAGCTCATTTCGGCAGGTTCGTGCCGCGCTTGCCCTTGGCGGTGCCGGTCATCGACTTCTTCGCGCCGTACCAGAGGAAGCAGTGCACGTCCTGCCGCCCGGAGGCCACGTACGCCTCGTTGTAGCCGAACCAGACGTAGGTGCCGGTGAGGTACTTCACCTGGGCGGTGCCGACGCCGAGGTACGCGGCCGCGAGCGAGCGGCACTTGGTGTGATACGGCTCGTACTGCGCATTCGTGGTCGGCCGGGTCGCGGAGAAGGCGGTGAAGGTGCCGACGTACTCACCGTTGTGCTTGGTGGCGCAGTCGACCACCCGGGACTCGTCGTTGGCGAAGTTCATGCAGGCGATCGGGTAGGTGAAGCCCTTGAGGCTGCCCTCGCGGCTCTCCTCGTCGAACGAGTACCAGTCGACCTGCTGCAGCTCGCAGCGGTACCACTTGCGCCCGGCCGCCCAGGCCGCGTTCGTCGGCAGCGCGATGGTCAGATCGAGCCGCACGTCGTACCACGGGTGCCCGACGTACGCCGTGGCCTGCTTGCTGCATTCGGCGTACGCCTCGGCCTGGGCGGCGGCCGCCGCGCCGGTCGCGTTCTTCTGCAGCGTCGGCGGCGTGGTGAGCGCGGCCGAGGCGCCAATGAACTCGCCGACGTAGACGACTTCCCGGTTATGCGTTCCGGTGCAGGGCACCATCGCTTCGGTGACGGGGTTGACCTGCTCCTGAGTCGCAGTGCGGCAGTCGCCGACCTTGGCCTGGACCACCTGGGCCGCGGGTGGCATCGACCATTGGTTGGCCAGCTTCCCGTCGACTCCGTCCGGCAGGCCGCACCCGGCCAGCCCCAACAGCACCGCCGCCACCGCCAAGCCGGCCGCCAGCCGTCGCCCCTGCCCCGTCATGAGACTTCCTCCCCCAGGTCTACGGATGGTCCGCGGACGGCAGTGTAGAACCCTCCGGCGGTGCGGGGCGATCCGCTATTCGGCGTGAACGAACTCGAGCCGGTTGCCGTGGCAGTCGTTGGTGTGGAAACGCCGCAGACCGGGCTGCTCGGCCGGATCGGCCCAGACCACTGGATATCCGGCGGCGGTCAGCCGCTCGGCCAGCCCGTCGAGGTCGGCACAGGTGAGCGCGGGATGGGCCTTGCGGGCCGGGCGGAAGTCCTCCTCGACCCCGAGGTGCAGCTCGGCGCCTTCGGCGTCGGTGAACCAGCAGCCGCCCCGGACGGCCAGCAGCGGCGGCTTCGGCTTCTCGGTCATCCCGAGGACGCCGACGTAGTACGCGCGGAGGTCTTCTTCGCTGCCACGCGGGCAGGCGATCTGAACGTGATGCAGCATGATCCAGACGATAAGATGAGGTTGCCAAAAAAACAAGACGGACGTACGGTATGCATTGTTGGCATGCCACGACCGACCGCGCAGAGAAGTTGGGCAGTGGGGTTAGTCCGCCCTAACCGCCCCCGGCCGGCCCGGTGTGCGAAAGACTTGTGCCCAGTGGATGGTGTGACTTAAAGGAGCAAGACGGTGGCCAGCCTCGACACCTTCGGTGCGAAGAGCCAGCTCGACGTCGGCGACGCGAGCTACGAGATTTTCACGATCGACAAGGTCGCGGGCCACGAGCGCCTGCCCTACAGCCTGAAGATCCTGCTGGAGAACCTGCTGCGCACGGAGGACGGCGCCAACATCACCGCCGACCACATCCGCGCGCTGGGCGGCTGGGACGCGGCGGCCGAGCCGAGCGTCGAGATCCAGTTCACCCCGGCCCGGGTCCTCATGCAGGACTTCACGGGCGTGCCCTGCGTGGTCGACCTCGCCACGATGCGGGAGGCCGTCCGCGACCTCGGCGGCGACACCTCCAAGGTGAACCCGCTGGCCCCCGCCGAGCTGGTCATCGACCACTCGGTCATCGCCGACGTGTTCGGCCGCCCGGACGCGTTCGAGCGCAACGTCGAGATCGAGTACGGCCGCAACCAGGAGCGCTACCAGTTCCTGCGCTGGGGGCAGACCGCGTTCGACGAGTTCAAGGTCGTCCCGCCGGGCACCGGCATCGTGCACCAGGTCAACATCGAGCACCTCGCCCGCGTGGTCATGGACCGCCGCGGGCAGGCGTACCCGGACACCGTGGTGGGCACCGACTCGCACACCACCATGGTCAACGGCCTGGGCGTACTCGGCTGGGGCGTCGGCGGCATCGAGGCGGAGGCGGCCATGCTCGGCCAGCCGGTGTCGATGCTCATCCCGCGCGTGGTCGGCTTCAAGCTGCACGGCGAACTGCCCAGTGGCGCGACCGCGACCGACCTGGTGCTCACCATCACCCAGCTGCTGCGCAAGCACGGTGTCGTGGGCAAGTTCGTCGAGTTCTACGGCTCCGGCGTGACCTCGGTGCCGCTGGCGAACCGGGCCACCATCGGCAACATGAGCCCCGAGTTCGGCTCCACCTGCGCGATCTTCCCGATCGACGGCGAGACCATCGAGTACCTCCGCCTGACCGGCCGGTCGCCGGAGCAGCTCGCCCTCGTCGAGGCGTACGCCAAGCGCCAGGGCCTGTGGCATGACCCGGCCGTCGAGCCGGTCTACTCCGAGTACCTGGAGCTGGACCTGAGCACCGTCGTACCGTCGATCGCCGGCCCGAAGCGCCCGCAGGACCGGGTCGAGCTGAGCAACGCCAAGACGGCGTTCCGCTCGGTGCTGCCGGACTACGTGAAGAACGACGAGACCGACGAGGAGTCCGAGGAGAGCTTCCCGGCGTCCGACCCGCCCGCGTCGAACTCGCGCGCGAGCAACGGCCGGGCGACCAAGCCCACCCCGGTGACCGCCGCCGACGGCACGGTCTACGAGCTGGACCACGGCGCGGTCGTGATCGCCTCGATCACCTCCTGCACCAACACCTCCAACCCGCAGGTGATGCTGGGCGCCGCGCTGCTGGCCAAGAAGGCCGTCGAGCGGGGCCTGCACGCCAAGCCGTGGGTGAAGACCACGCTGGCCCCCGGGTCCAAGGTGGTCATGGACTACTACGAGAAGGCGGGGCTCACGCCGTACCTGGAGAAGCTGGGCTTCCACCTGGTCGGCTACGGCTGCGTGACCTGCATCGGCAACTCCGGCCCGCTGCCGGAGGAGATCAGCGCCGCGGTGCAGCACAACGACCTCGCCGTCGTCTCGGTGCTGTCGGGCAACCGCAACTTCGAGGGCCGGATCAACCCGGACGTCAAGATGAACTACCTGGCGTCCCCGCCGCTGGTCGTCGCGTACGCCATCGCCGGCACCATGGACATCGACCTGGCCCGCGACCCGCTGGGCACCGACCCGGACGGCAAGCCCGTCTTCCTCGGCGACATCTGGCCGAGCCCGGCCGAGGTCCAGGCGACGATCAACTCCTCGATCAACTCCGAGATGTTCGCCAAGGACTACTCGGACGTGTTCGCCGGCGACGAGCGGTGGCAGTCGCTGCCGACGCCGACCGGTGACACCTTCGCCTGGGACGGTTCGTCGACCTACGTCCGCAAGCCCCCATACTTCGACGGTATGCAGGCGCAGCCGGCCCCCGTCGGCGACATCGCCGGGGCGCGGGTGCTGGCCAAGCTGGGCGACTCGGTGACCACCGACCACATCTCGCCGGCCGGTTCGATCAAGGCGGACTCCCCCGCGGGCAAGTACCTCGCCGAGCACGGCGTCGAGCGCCGGGACTTCAACTCCTACGGTTCCCGCCGGGGCAACCACGAGGTGATGATCCGGGGCACGTTCGCCAACATCCGCCTCCGCAACCAGGTGGCGCCCGGCACCGAGGGCGGCTTCACCCGCGACTTCACCATCGCGGATGCGCCCGTCAGCACGATCTACGACGCCTCGGTGAACTACCAGGCGGCCGGCCTCCCGCTGGTCGTGCTCGCGGGCAAGGAGTACGGCTCGGGTTCGTCGCGCGACTGGGCGGCCAAGGGCACCGCGCTGCTGGGCGTCAAGGCCGTCATCGCCGAGTCCTACGAGCGGATCCACCGGTCCAACCTGATCGGCATGGGCGTCCTTCCACTCCAGTTCCCGGCCGGGCAGACGGCGGACTCGCTCGGCCTCACCGGTGAGGAGACCTTCTCGATCACCGGGGTGACCGCGCTGAACGACGGCGTGACGCCGAAGACCGTCCGCGTGGTGGCGACCGGGACGGGCGCGCCGGTCGAGTTCGACGCGGTGGTCCGCATCGACACCCCCGGCGAGGCGGACTACTACCGCCATGGCGGCATCCTCCAGTTCGTCCTGCGCAAGATGCTCGAGGGCTGACCGCCACCAGGCAATCTGCAATTTGCACGGAGGGCAATCATTCGGTTGCCCTCCGTGTTTTTTGTTGCTCGGGCTACTTCCCAGTAGCTCGATTGATCTCTATAGTCAATTCCACAAATGGATGGCACGACGTGCGGGAACGTCGCAGAACCATCACCCAATCGTCGTGTCAGAGCGGCATGGGCTGGAGGTTCTCATGACTGCTGTCGTGACCCACTTCGAACTGATCGGCGGGACCCCGGCGGTCCGCGAGGCGGTACGCCGCTTCTACGACCGGCTGGTCGCCGATCCCGAGCTCGCCGGCTTCTTCAGCGGCGTGGACCTGGTCAACCTGAAGCGGCATCAGGTGGACCTGCTCTCGATGGTCCTCGGTGGACCGAGCAACTACACGGGGCGGGACCTGGGTGAGGCGCATTCTCATCTGGCCATCGACTCCCAGACGTACGCGAAGGTCGGCGGGCATCTGGTCGCCGTGCTGGAGGAACTCGGCGTGCCCGAGCACGTGATCGCGTCCGTGACCGAGACGTTGACCTCGGTCTCCCCGCAGATCGTCACCCACTGATCGACAGCACGACCCGCGTACTCCCGGGCCCGTCGGCGACCTCAGCCACCGCCGCCGGACCCGGGAGTTCGGCTGAGAAACATCAGCCTTGGCACAGCGATCACTGGAAGGTCTCTTTACTGTAAGGGGAGTTTAATTTATCTTTGCCTGAGGGTTACCCCGATCCATGTGAATCTGTCCCCATTCCCCCAGGCAGGTGGCACATCAGATGAACCTCAGACATCTCTCCCCCCGGCTCAGGCTCGTGGCGGCGGCCGCGGCCGCCGTCCTCGCCGGCGGCGTCTCGCTGGTCTTCGCGACCACGGCCGACGCCGCGACCAATCTGCTCACCAACCCGGGCCTCGAAACCGGCGCACTGTCGCCGTGGACCTGTTCGGGCAACCTCGGCAGCGTCGTCGGCAGCCCTGTCCACAGTGGCACCAAGTCGCTCCAGGGCGCGGCGAGCTCCTCGGACAACGCGCTGTGCAGCCAGACCGTCGCAGTCCAGCCGAACACCGCATACACGGTGTCGGCGTGGGTGAACGGCGGAGGCGGCTACGTCTACCTCGGCGTCACCGGCGGCTCCGAAGTCTGGAACCCGGCCGCCGCAAGCGCGTGGACTCAGCTGAGCACCACGTTCACCACCGGCGCGTCGCAGACGTCGCTTACGGTCAACGTGCACGGCTGGTACGGCACCGGCAGCTACTGGGCCGACGACTTCGTCGTGACCGGGCCGGGTGGCAACCCGTCGCCGTCGGCCACCACGGCGTCGCCGTCGCCGTCCCGGACCACTTCGTCGCCGTCGCCGTCGCCCTCGCGGACGACCTCGTCGCCGAGCCCGAGCCCCACGACGGCCTCCCCGAGCCCGTCGGTGACCACCTCGCCGCCCGGCGGCGGTGGCAACAAGCTGCTCGGCTACTTCACCAACTGGGGCGTCTACCAGCGCAACTACCACGTGAAGAACATCGCCACCAGCGGTTCGGCGGCGAAGCTGGGCTACATCAACTACGCCTTCGGCAACGTGACCGGCGGCGCCTGCCAGATCGGTGACGCGTACGCCGACTACGACAAGTTCTACGACGCCGCCTCCAGTGTGGACGGCACCACCGACACCTGGGACGCGGGCGCCCTGCGGGGCAACTTCAACCAGTTGCGGAAGCTGAAGAAGCTCTACCCGAACATCAAGGTCATCTGGTCGTTCGGCGGCTGGACCTGGTCCGGCGGCTTCGGCCAGGCGGCGGCGAACCCGACGGCGTTCGCGAACTCCTGCTACAACCTGGTGGAGGACCCGCGCTGGGCGGACGTGTTCGACGGCATCGACATCGACTGGGAGTACCCGAACGCTTGTGGTCTGTCCTGTGACACCAGCGGCGCGGCGGCCTTCAAGAACCTGATGTCGGCGCTGCGGACCAAGTTCGGCTCCAGCTACCTCATCACCGCCGCGATCACGGCGGACGGCACCTCCGGCGGCAAGATCGACGCCGCCGACTACGCCGGTGCCTCGCAGTACGTGAACTGGTACAACGTCATGACCTACGACTTCTTCGGCGCCTGGGCCACGACCGGCCCGACCGCTCCGCACTCGCCGCTGACGTCGTACTCGGGCATCCCGATCGCCGGGTTCTACTCCGACAACGCGATCCAGAAGCTGGTCGGCAAGGGCGTACCGCGGTCGAAGCTGCTGCTCGGCATCGGCTTCTACGGCCGGGGCTGGACCGGCGTCACCCAGTCCACACCCGGTGGCACCGCCACCGGAGCCGCGCCGGGCACCTACGAGGCCGGCATCGAGGACTACAAGGTCATCTCGACGAAGTGCCCGCCCACGGGCACGGTCGCGGGGACCGCGTACGCCTTCTGCAGTGGACAGTGGTGGAGCTATGACACGCCCAGCACCATCGGCGGCAAGATGACCTACAGCAAGAACCAGGGTCTCGGCGGAGCCTTCTTCTGGGAGCTCTCCGGCGACACCACGGGCGGCACGCTCATCACCGCCATGAAGAACGGCCTCGGCTGATCACCAGGGCTCAGTCGAGGTGAGCTCGGCCGGTGCGGCATCCGTCGCACCGGCCGAGCAGTCTTTTGGCGCTCCAAGGCACCACGAGGCACCACGAGGCACCACGAGGCACCACCAGGCCCGGCTGAGCTGTTGCGAGAAGAGCCGCCGGGCGATATTCCTTACCCTCATGACCACCCCCTCGATCCCGTCCTCGCCGGGCAGCGCCGTGAAGGCGTTGCGGCCGCTGTTCGCCTGGGCGTTGCTGGGCTACGTCGCCCTGCACCTGTTCTTCACCTTCTTCGGCTGGCTGCTGCCGTCACCGGACTCCACGATCAGCTCCCGGTCGGTGTCGGCCGGCTTTGTCACGCTCTACACGATCGTCCTGCCGCTACTCGCCCTGCTGATCGCGACCCAGATCACGCCGATCCTGCCGATGAGCAAGCTGATGGCGGCGATCGCGCTGGTGGAGTACCTGGTGGCGATCTTCTTCGGATTCGTCGCCTTCGTGCTCGGCCTCGGCCGGGTCTTCGACTACGTCGGCAACGCCCGTTCGGCGCTCGGCGCGCTGGAACACCTCGTGATGGGCCTGGTCGACCTCGGCATCGCGGCGCTTGCGGCGTACGCCGTCCTCCGGATCTATCTGTCGCTCGGCGGCACCCTGCCGGACTTCAGCGCCCGGCATACGCCGCCGCCCGCCCCGCCGGCCTCCACCCCGGAGCCGCCCACGCAGCAATTGCCGTAGTCGCCGATGTTCGCCTGCCGGACAAGTGATCGCCTTTCGGCGTACCACTGAATGGTCTCAAATGGGCCGCATGGCTGACAGGCGTAGTTTGTTGAAGATGAGCGCGATCGCGGCCGGAGCCGCCCCCTTGCTGGCGGCCGCTCCGGCCGCCGCGTCCGACCAGCCGCGACGGCGCGGGCCGCTGGTGATCGGACATCGCGGGGCGAGCGGATATCGACCCGAGCACACGCTGGCCTCGTACGAGCTGGCGGCGCGGATGGGGGCCGACTTCATCGAGCCCGACCTGGTGTCCACGAAGGACGGTGTGCTGGTCGCGCGGCACGAGAACGAGATCTCGGGCACGACGAACGTCGCCGAGCACACCGAGTTCGCCGGTCGCCGGACCATCAAGCAGATCGACGGCGGCGCCGTGACCGGCTGGTTCACCGAGGACTTCACCCTCGCGGAGCTCAAAACGCTGCGCGCGGTCGAGCGACTTCCCGCGGTCCGCCAGCGCAACACGCTCTACAACGGACTGTTCGAGGTGCCCACGTTCGCGGAGGTCCTGCGGCTGCGCGAGCGCCTGAGCCGCGAGCTGGGCCGGGAGATCGGCGTCTATCCGGAGACCAAGCACCCGACCTACTTTCGCGCCGCCGGTCTCGCGCTCGAGGCCCCGCTAGTCCAGGCGCTCCGCGAGCACGGCCTCGACCGCCGAACCGCGCCGGTCTTCGTGCAATCCTTCGAAGCCGCGAACCTCCGCAAGCTTCGCGCCGAACTCGGCGTCCGCGTTCCGCTGGTCTTCCTGGCCAGTGCAAGTGGTACGCCGTTCGCCGATCCCAAGTCCTACAAGGAGTACCTCAGCCCGGCCGGGCTCGCCACGCTGGCCGAGTTCGCCGACGGCATCGGGCCGGACAAGTCCCTGATCATCCCGCGCAACGCCGACGGTACGCTGGCCGCCCCGACGTCCCTGGTAGACGACGCGCACGCCGCCGGCCTCGTGGTGCACCCGTACACCTTCCGCGCGGAGAACCAGTTCCTGCCCGCCGACTACCGGGTGGGCTCCGACCCCAACGCGTACGGTCGTGCGCTTGACGAGCAGGTGGCCTTCCTGCGTACGGGGATCGACGGGCTGTTCACCGACCAGGCCGACATCGGCGTCCTGGCCCGAACCCTCGCTAAGTGACCTGCACCAACCTTCGTGGCGGCGGGCGCATACGCTGGCGTAGTGAAGACGATCATTACGATCTTCGTGGTACTTCTCGTCGTGAGCGTTGTCCTGGGCCTGCTCGGTCGGGCCCGGGACAACGCGATGGCGCGCCGGATCGCAGATGAGGTGGCGGCCAGGATGGCGACCGATCCGGTCCTGCTCTTGGCCGAATTGGAGCGGCTGCGCCAAGTCGGCGCTGTCAACGACGAGGAGTACGCGCAGCAGAAGGCCCGGATATTGAGTTCCCCAGCTGGGCCGTGAGATCCCCGACTCCAGGCAGTACCACATCTGCAGCGGCAAGGAGGTGCTGATCGACTCGTAACATCGGCCGACTGTTCAGCAGCGTCTGTGCAGGGTGTTCTGCACGGGCCGCTGTTGCGGGTCGACGAAGGTGGGTGGGAGGAATTCGGGGAAGCCGTCGGTTCTGATGCGTACTTGCCAGTGTCCGTGGTGGATTTCGCGATGGTGGAAGCCGCAAAGCAGGACAGAGTTCGCTAAACAGGTGGTGCCGCCGTCTGCCCACGCTTGGACGTGGTGGCCGTCGCACCACTGCGGTGGGCGATCGCATCCGGGGAAGGCGCATCCGTTGTCTCGCAACACGAGCGCGCGTCGTAGTGGGCCGTCGATGAGGCGGCGGGCGCGGCCGACGTCGAGGACCTGACCGTCGCCGCCCAAGACGGCGGGGATGATGATCGCGTCGCAGGCGAGGCGGCGGACGGTTTCCGGGGTAAGTAGGTCGCCGGTGTCGAGCAGTCCGGCGCCGACTTTGGCTTTCAGCTGCTCCCACGGCAGGGTGACCGTGAGATGCGGTTTCTGGCCGCCGTTGTCCGGCAGTTCGCCCGCGTGCAGGATCCGCTCGCACAGCTCGATCAGCGCGTCCGCGCGGCGTGCACCGGCCGACCGCAGATCCGGATCACCCGGCAACACCCGGCCCGTCCGGCCACCCGCGCCGTGCGACGGATGCGCATCGCCTGCCGGATCCGCCTCGGCCGCGGTCGCCGCGCCGTCCGCCGGTGCCGACACGGGCCCGCCGAACGCGAGACCGAGCCTCGAACCGCCGCTGCCGCCATGCGGGGCTTCGCCGCCTGCCGCGTCTGCCTCTGCTTCGGCACCTGCTGGCACGGCGGTAGGTGCGGGCCGCCGTGGTGCCGAAAGTGGGTCCAATGCCGCGCGGAGGATCGCAGCCATCTCCGCGTCCAACACCCCGCGGATGCGGTATTCGCCTTCACCGTTCGGGATCAGGGTGAAGTCCCGCCGGTCGTGCGCCGACCGCTCGGCCCGTTCCAACTCCTTGCGTAGGCGTTGTTCGGCGATCTCCGGGGCCACCAGTTCAAGGATGTGCCGGCGGTGTTTATCGAGGACGTCCGGGCGCAGGTGGTCGTCGGCGGCCAGGCCGGTCAGCACCTCAGCCGCTTTGGTCTTACCGAGATCACCCACGGCGGCAGGCAGGTCGTGCACGGTCTTGGCGATCACCTGCGCCTGCCCCGGGTTGATCCGCCCATCGGCCAGAGCCTGCTGCGCGACCGGCACACCCGGCAGCAGACGAGCGAGTTTGACCTGTTCGACGGCGTCTTTATGCCGGATCGCCAGCAGAAACGTCAACCACGCCGCGGTCGTGGTCGCACCCGCGTTGTAGGCCATTTCCCGGTTGTCAGCCTCGCCGACCAAGCCCAGCATGCGGGCTGACAGCCGCCGCATGAGCACATCGACACGGCGTACCTCGTCGGTGATCTCCGCGTCGGACAACGTCCACAGGGGACCGGCAGCAAGCTCGGCAACATCCGCCTCTGCCTGCGCCAACACCCCCGTGCCCATGACCCAAATTTTAGAACGCCTGTCGGACCACTAACCGGGGGAAAACCCAACCGGCACACAAGATGCCGAGAAACGATCAACCCCTTGACCCGTCCACAAAAGATAGTCAGCGAGAGTGTGCCAAAGACATCACGGCGGCCACGGCTTGGATGACGCCGTTGACCGCGCGGGTCGGCGCGAACCGGCGTTCGGTCCACTCGCGACCTCGCCGGATCCAGATGCTGGGCAGCCCGAGGCCGGCCGCACCGCCGATGTCGGACTCCGGGCTGTCGCCGATCATCCACGCGCCGCGCAGGCGTAGCCGGGCGCGTTCGGCCGCGATCTCGAAGATCCGCGGGTTGGGTTTGCGGCAGTCGACCTCCTCGGAGATCACCCAGTCCGCAACGAATCGGTCCAATCCGGTGCGGCGGATCTTCGCCTCCTGCATACGGGTGCTGCCGTTGGTCACGATCACCGGGATCCAGCCCGCGTCAGCTGCGATCCGCAGGGCGGCACCCACCATCGGATCGAACCGGGTGTGCTCGATCATGCCTTCGAACAGCTCGTCGACCATATCGACGATGGACGCGCGGATGGCGTACCGGTCGCGGATGGCCTCGGCGACGTCCCAGCGGTCGGTCAGCCCGTCCGCGTCCACGTCCAGCAGCCAGTCCACGTCGTACGCGGGCGCACCGATCTCCGACAGGAACCATTCGGCCCAGGCCTTGAACGCCCCGGTGCGGTCGATCAGGGTGTTGTCGAGGTCAAGGAGCAGCAATGGCACGGCCGCACAATACGTGACCTGCGCCTCACTAGGAAAGGGTCCTCACGTATAGACCTGAGCGCGGGTGGCCACCGCATCGTTCGACATCTGCATCGGTCGATCGGTCAGCATCGTGTGCCCGGCCCGGGTCTCTGCCAGCGCCTCCGGGGAAAGCGTCGCCACCAGCACCGATGTGCCAGAATTCGGCCCTCGGACCACCGCGCGACCCTCCGGGTCGTACACCGCCGCGCCGCCGTTGAAGGTCCACGGCGCTGCGCCGTCGACCGCATTGGCATAGACGACGTAGCCGGTGTTGTCCAGGGCGCGTGCGGCGTAATAGACGTCCCGGCGGTGCTCCGAGCCGGTCACGTACGCCGCTGGGTAGACCATTCCGTGCACCTCGTCGGCCTGTGCCGCCCGGGCGTGCTCCGGGAAGCAGCCGTCGTAGCAGACGCCCAGCCCGAGCCGCCAGCCGTCGACATGCAGGGTTGCGCCCTGCGAACCGGGCACGAAGAGCGCCTTCTCCTCTGGTCCGCAGAGGAAGTTCTTCTCGTACGCCACTCGGACGCGTCCCGAGCCGTCGGCCACCACGATGGCGCACGTACGCCGGTCGTGCTCATCGCGTACCGCCGCTCCGGAAAGAATGACGATCTGCCGGTCACGCGCCGCGGCCCGGACCGGGTCGAGCCTCGCGTCCGCCACCTCACCGGCCTCTGCCGCGACATCCGTGACCAGGTCGGCGAGGGCCGGCGGATGGTACGCGGGCAGGAAGAGCTCGGGGAGTACGCACAACCGGGCGCCGCGATCGGCGGCCTGCCCGGCCAGCTCGGCGGCGGCCCGCGCGTTGGCCGCGACGTCGCCGGGGACCGAGGGCGCCTGGACGGCGGCGACGGTGAGCGGGGTCAGCATGCGGTCACGATAGTCCCCCTCGCGAAGCCGACGCGTCCCAGCAAGCCGTACGTACGGATTGCGAAGACTTGGTTGACCTGGGAGGATCGTAATGTGCCGAGGGTGAGTCAGGACCAGTTGGAAGCCCGGCGGGAGGAGATCCTCACCGCCGCCCGGGCCTGTTTCGCGCGCTACGGCTACGAAGGCGCGACCGTCCGGCGGCTGGAGGAGGCGACCGGCCTGTCCCGGGGCGCGATCTTCCACCACTTCCGCGACAAGGACTCCCTGTTCCTCGCGGTCGCCGAGGACGACGCCGCGGAGATGGTCGAGACCGTGGCCCGCAACGGGCTCGTGCAGGTCATGCGCGATCTGCTCGCCCGCGCCACCGATCCCGAGGCGTCCGGCTGGCTCGGCACCCAGCTCGAGGTCTCCCGACGCGTACGCACAGATCCCGGGTTCGCCGAGCGTTGGGTGCAGCGGACGAGCGCCATCGAAAGCGCGACCGCCGAACGACTCAAGCGGCAGCGCGACGCCGGGACCCTGCGCGACGACGTTCCCCTGGACGCGCTCATGCGCTTTCTGGAGCTGGCGTACGACGGGCTTGTGCTGCACCTGGCCATGGGGCGGCCGGCCGGGGACCTCGGTCCCGTGCTCGACCTCGTCGAGGAGACCGTCCGGAAGCGCTGACGCCTTGTCCCCGTTGACGCTTTCCCGTTGACGCTTTCCCGTTGACGCTTTCCCGTTGACGCTTTCCCGTTGATCATGAACTTTCGGTCATGCTCGACCGGCGTGTCGTGTCCCGATGGCCCTGATCGACTCCGCGACCGGGTGATCGACTAGTCGAGCATCCAGGCTTGGAGGTGCTGCCCGAGCGGCGTCATGATCAGCACCACCATTCCCGCACAGAGCAGCGTGGTGGCGGCGAGCGTCCAGAAGAGCCGGCGATTGGCGCGTACGGACGGACGGACGAGGTTTGCTCCACCGACGATCGCCAAAACCGGCGCGAAGACGAGTCCTGCCCCCACCGAGACGGCGACCGGCAGATAGAGCGGCCACAGGAAGGCCGGCCAGTAGCCCTTGGGATCGTGGTCCGGGCCCAGCCACCCGGGCCATCCGTTCTTGGCGCTGACGAGGAGATACAACCCACCTGCGCCGACGTAATAGCAGCAGGCCAGCGCGCTTTGCAGCACTACCAGGACAGTGACTCCCCGACTGCGCGGCGGTACGGCGATCATCGATACCTCGGCGGTCGACATGCTCGGAGTGTAGGGCGTCACGCGGAAAATCGGTTGACACTCCTGCGGCCGCGTCGCCTAGACTGGTCGGCGTTTGATCATGGCCGCCACCACGGCCTGTCTTGTTACGGCGTGGTGTGTGAGTGAGAGGAGGGGAGCCAGATGGCTGTCTTTGCCGTGCCCTGCGCCGTTCCCCTTTCCTCTTCGCTCAAGGAGCCGCTCAAGTGCGCAACAAGCGCAAATTCGACGACGACGACTTCTCGCTGACCGACACCGACACTTTCGAGAAGTTCCTCGACCACGATCCCGAATGGGATGAGAACCCGGACGGCCCGGAGACCGGCGATCGCTGGTCCACTTGGGATCTGTCCTCCCCCACCGAACGCGGCCCGCTGCCGCATCCCGAGTGGGTAGTCACCGAACTCGCCGCGGTCGACACCGAACGCGGCATGCTCAAAACGGGCAAGGAAGCCGACGTCTTCCTGATCCGGCGCGAGGTTCCGGAGACCGGATACGGCACGCTCATGGCGGCCAAACGGTACCGGGACAGCGATCACCGGATGTTCCACCGGGATGCCGGATATCTGGAAGGCCGGCGTACGCGCGACAGCCGGGTCAACCGAGCGGTCGCCGCTCGCACCGCGTTCGGCAAGGAGGCGATCGCCGGGCAGTGGGCGTACGCCGAGTTCGGGGCGCTCTGCAAGCTCTGGGAGACCGCCCAGACCCTGGACGTCGCCCCGTTCACGCCCTATCCGGTGCAGATCCTCGGCACCGAGATCCTCATGGAGTTCATCGGTACGCCGGACGGCGTGGCCGCGCCTCGGCTGGCCGCGATCCGCCCGGAAGACGCGGATCTGACCGATCTGTGGGAGCAACTGCTGATCGGGCTGCGCGTCCTGGCCCGCAGCGGGTACGCCCACGGCGACCTGTCGCCGTACAACATCCTCGTCCACGAAGGACGGCTCGTCGTCATCGATCTGCCGCAGATCGTCGACGTCGTCGCCAACCCGCATGGGCGGCGCTTCCTGACCCGGGACGTGCACAACGTGCTGACCTGGTTCCGGGCGCGTGGACTGTCCCACGTGGACGAACTCGAGGTCGTCCAGTTCCTGTGCGACGAGGCGGGGATCCGCTGAGGGTCCCCGCTCTCCGCCCGCCGCTGCCCCGCCCGTGCCGGCCACGCCCGTCGCTTCCCCGCACGGGCGGGCGCGGTGCGCGGGGTCGCGTGCGGGCGCACGGGCGCACGGGCGGATGCAGGGGCGCTTGTGCGCGCGACATCCGGGATAACGCGGTCTCGAACACTGTGCGAGGGGACGTTATCCCGGATATCGCGAACGATCATGCGAGCGCCAAGTGCCGGCGCGGAGTGCGGCTGGGTCAAGCGACGGACTTGAGCGGCGAGTCCACAGGAGACGAGCTGAACTGCGTCCGGTAGAGGTCGCCGTACAAACCACCGGCGGCGACCAGCTCGTCGTGGGTGCCCCGTTCGACGATCCGGCCGTCGTCGAGCACCAGGATCTGGTCGGCCTCCCGCACCGTCGACAGCCGGTGTGCGATGACCAGCGCCGTACGCCCGGCGAGCGCCACCGACAGCGCGCGCTGCACGGCAGCCTCACTCTCGGAGTCGAGGTGGGCGGTCGCCTCGTCGAGGATGACGACCGACGGCGCCTTCAGCAGGATTCGGGCGATCGCGATGCGCTGCTTCTCGCCACCGGAGAACCGGTAGCCGCGCTCGCCGACGACCGTCTCCAGCCCGTCGGGCAGCGCACGGACCAGTTCCTCGACCTGCGCGCCTCGCAACGCCGCCCAGATCTCGTCGTCGGTCGCGTCGGGCTTGGCATACCGCAGGTTCGCGGCGATCGTCTCGTGGAACAGGTGGGCGTCCTGGGTGACCACGCCGATGGTGTCGCGCAGCGACGCGAGCGTGGCGTCGCGTACGTCGATCCCGCCGACGGACACCGAGCCTTCGGTCACGTCGTAGACCCGGCTCACGAGCATCGATGTCGTGGACTTCCCGGCTCCGGAGGGGCCGACGAGCGCCACCATCTGGCCCGGCTCGACGGTGAAGGAGACCCCGCGCAGCACCGGTTCGGTCTGCTTGCGGTCGAGCGTCGCCACATCCTCCAGGGACGCCAGCGACACCTCGGCGGCCGTCGGATAGCGGAACCAAACGTCCCGGAAGTCGACTCTGCTGTTGCTCCCCTCCGGGAAGGTGCTGGAGCCCTTGGGGATCTCCACCGCCCCCGGCTTCTCGGCGATCGCGGGCGGCAGATCGAGGATCTCGAAGACGCGGTCGAAGCTGACCATCGCGCTCATCACGTCGACGCGTACGTTGGAAAGCTCGGTCAGTGGGCCGTAAAGGCGGGTGAGCAGCAAGGCCAGTGCGACGACGGTGCCCGCCGAGATCGTCTCGTGCACGGCGAACCAACCGCCGAGACCGTAGACGAGCGCCTGAGCCAACGAGGCGACCAGCATCATCGCGACGAAGAAGGCGCGCCCGTACATCGCCGAAGTGATGCCGATGTCGCGTACGCGGGCGGCCTTGTCGCCGAACCGCTCGGACTCGGCTTCCGGCCGGCCGAACAGCTTGACCAGCAGCGCCCCGGCGACGCCGAAGCGCTCGGTCATCGTGGCGTTCATCGTCGCGTTGAGCTCGTAGGACTCCTTGGTGATGGCGGCGAGCCGCCGGCCGACCCGGCGGGCGGGCAGGATGAAGACCGGCAGCAACACCAGCGACAGGGCGGTGATCTGCCAGTTCAGGCTGAGCATCACACCGGCGGTCAGGGCCAGCTGGATGACGTTGCTGACCACACCGGACAATGTGGACGTGAACGCCCGCTGCGCGCCCAGGACGTCGTTGTTGAGCCGGGAGACGAGCGCGCCGGTCTGCGTACGCGTGAAGAACTGCAGGGGCATCCGCTGGACGTGGTCGTAGACCTCGCTGCGCAGGCGGTAGATGATGCCCTCGCCGATGCGGGCCGAATACCACCGCTGGGCGAGCGACAGCCCGGCGCCGACGATGGCGAGTCCCGCGATGATCAGCGCCAGGCGGACCACCTTGCCCCCGTTGGCGGCGTCCGGCGGCGCGATCGCGTTCACGACGTCACCGGCGAGAACCGGGGTCGCCACGCCGATCGCGGCCGACACGACCACCGTCACGAGGAAGATCGCGATGTCCCGCCGGTAGGGCCGGGCGAACCGCATGACGCGCTTGAACGTGCCGCTGGTCAGCTTGTGCTGCTTGACCGCGTCCTCCTCGCGGAGGGCACGCATCATGCCCCAGCCTCCGCCGCCCCCGCCCATCATCGACACCAGTCCGCCTCCGATCAGTTCCGCAAGGAGAACCTATCGGGTAAGGCTGACATTCCCGATCGAGGGCTTACTCGCCCAGCCCGGCGATCTCCCGGATGCGGCGGACCTGAGCCTGCCGCTCGGCGAGCGCCTGCTCGGCGTACGACCGCTGGTGAGCGCCCGCGATCAGGGCCTTGATCTCAATGAGGGCGTTGCGGTCGGCCGCGACTAGCGCGGCCGCCAGATCCCGCGCGGCCCGGTCGAGTTCTGTTCGCTCTACGCGAACAGTGCCCAGCCCGATCCGGACGGCCTCCTCCGCGTCGACCGTGCGCCCGGTGGCGCACAGCTCGAGAGCGCGCGAATAGCCCACCAGATCGACGAGCCGCTTGGTGCCGGTCAAATCGGGCACCAAGCCCAGATTCACTTCTTTCATGGCGAATCGGGCATCGTCGGCGACGACCCGGAAGTCGCAGGCCAGCGCGAGCTGGAAGCCGGCCCCGACGGCGTGGCCCTGCACGGCGGCGATGGTGACGATATCGGTGCGGCGCAACCAGGAGAACGCCTCCTGGAAACGCCCGATCCGCGCTTCGGCCTCGTCGGGGGGCACCGCGGCGAGCTCACCCAGGTTGGCCTGGGCGTGGGCAAGGTCTAATCCGGCCGAGAAGGCCCGCCCCTCGCCGCGGAGCACCACCACTCTGACGTCGGCGCGCAGCGCCGAACCGATGTCACGCAGGCTTTCCCACGTCGCCGTGGTCTGCGCGTTGAGAACTTCGGGACGATCCAGCGTGATCGTCGCGATCGGACCGTCGGCCTCCATCCGTACACCGGCCGGCGGGGTGTCGCCGGCCGGGTGCACGTCCTGTGGCGATCGCGAGGTCATGCCTGCAGATCGTATCCGCTGTCGGGGAAGAAGGCGGTCAGGCCTTCTTGCGGCGACGCGCGCCGCCCCGCTGACGCAGCTGGACGCCCGCCTCGGTGAGCACCCGGTGGATGAACCCGTAGGAGCGGCCCGTCGACGAGGCCAGAGCACGGATGCTCTCCCCGGAGGTGTACCGCTTGACGAGGTCCTTCGCCAGGGTCTGCCGCTCGGTCCCGACGATCCGGCGACCCTTCTCTGTGGTGGTAGCTGTGCCGGTGGCTGCCATCGTGAATCCCTCACGTCCGAAAGATGGTGCGGTTACGCGGTCTCATCTATTAGACCGCCTGGAACGATCATGCGCTAGATATCAACTACACGCCAACCGACACGCACGCCACTGTCGGCTACCCGATAGCCTGATGCGCCGTGGTGAGCGAAGAGCCCGCAGGCGCGCGCAGACGTGAACGTGACGACCTTTTCACCTGGTTGGCGCTGGTCACCGTAGGTACCCTCGCGACCTGGCTCGCGGTGCGTACCGGAGTCGCACTCGGTACCGCGAGCGCGCCATTTCTCGGCCGTTATCGAGTTGAGATCGGTCCGGCCACGGTGCTGGCACCACTGATTGCGCTTTCGGTCCTTACTTTTGCGCATCGCGGCTGGTTCCATTCCGCACGGTGGGGAATGCTCGTAATCGTTTCCTATTGCGGATTGCTCCTGTGGTCCGTCGGTCTGGCCTACGTGGACGGTGCGGATGGATTCACCCGCGCGCTGCTGAGTCCGGACAGTTACCTGACCGATGTCACCGCAATGGGTGATCACCCCTGGGAGTACCTGCGCGCGTATACCGCGACGGTCGCGGAGAAGTCCATCGCGAGCCGCGGGCATCCGCCGGGTCCGGTGCTGCTGCTCTGGGCCTTGCAGCGGGCGGGATTGACCGACCATCTGCTGCTCGGACTGGCGGTCACGGCCCTCGGAGCGCTCGTCGCCCCGCTGGTGCTCGCCGCGGTGCGCGAAGTCTGCGGCGAGGTCGCCGCCCGCAGCTATGCCCCGCTGCTCATCCTCGCGACCTGGGCGGTCTGGCTGGCGGTCTCGATCGACGCCCTGGTGGGCACGCTGGGCGCGGCGATGATCGCCGCCGGGGTCCGGGCCACGATCAGACACGGCTGGCGGGCCTTGGCCTGGTCGCTGCTGTCCGGCCTCGCGCTCGGCACGGCCGCGCTCTTCTCGTACGCCGCTGCGTGGCTGGGTCTCACGGTGGTATGCCTCAACTTCGCCCGTCGGCGGGCCGCCCTGAACTGGGCAGGTGGCCTGGGCGCGCTGCTGCCCGTGCTGGCTGCCTGGGCGGCCGGGTTCAACTGGTTCGACGGGCTGCTCAGCGCGCACAACGATTTCGCCGCCCGAGTAGAACCGGCCCGGCCGGCGCTGCCCTGGGCGGCGATCAGCCTCGTCGCCCTTCTGCTGGCCGCGGGACCGGCTCTGGTGCCCGGGGTACGCAAACTCCGGAACACGCCTGGATGGCCCTTTCTGGCGGGCGCGGGAGCCGCTGTGGTGTTCTCGGTCGCCGCCGGGTTGGCCCGGGGCGGCGTCGAGCACGCTTGGCTGGCGTACTTCCCCTGGCTGACGGTCGCCGCGGTCGCCCCGGAGCGACGCGGTGGGTCGATCCCACCGCCGCCGCTCGTGCTGACTGCGGTCGGCGCGCTCACCGCGATCGTCGTGGAGGCGGTGCTGGCGACGCCCTGGTGACACTCAGGCCAGTTCGACGAGCTCCAGCAGGTCGTCGCTCCAGGCGTCCTCGACGCCGTCGGGCAGCAGGATCGCCCGGTCCGGCTTGAGCGCCGTGACCGCGCCCGGATCGTGTGTGACGAGCACGATCGCCCCCGGGTAGCGGGCGATCGCGTCGAGCACCTGCTCCCGGCTGACCGGGTCGAGGTTGTTCGTGGGCTCGTCGAGCAGCAGGACGTTGGCTCCCGAGCAGACCAGCGTCGCGAGCGCCAGCCGGGTCTTCTCGCCGCCGGAGAGCACGCCGGCCGGCTTGTCGACGTCGTCGCCGCTGAACAGGAACGCGCCGAGAATGCGCCGCAGGTCCGTGTCGGTCTGGTCGGGCGCGGCCGAGCGCATGTGCTCGAGGATGGTGCGCCCGACCTCGAGCTGCTCGTGCTCCTGGGCGTAGTAACCGATGCGCAGCCCGTGCCCGGCCAGCACCTCGCCGGTGTCCGGCTCCAGTACGCCGGCCAGCATCCGCAGCAGCGTGGTCTTCCCCGCACCGTTGAGGCCGAGGATGGCGACCCGGGATCCCTTGTCCACCGCGACGTCCACGCCGGTGAAGATCTCCAGCGACCCGTACGCCTTCGACAGCCCCGAAGCGGTCAACGGGGTCTTCCCACACGGGGCGGGCGTCGGGAACCGCACCTTGGCGACCTTGTCGGCGGAGCGCACCTCTTCGAGCCCGCCGATGAGCTTCTCGGCCCGCTTGGCCATGTTCTGCGCGGCGACCGTCTTCGTCGCCTTGGCTCGCAGCTTGTCGGCCTGCGCCATGAGCGCGCCGGCCTTCTTCTCGGCGTTGGCGCGCTCCCGCTGCCGTCGCCGTTCATCGGTCTGCCGCTGCTCCAGGTACTTCTTCCAGCCGACGTTGTAGACGTCGACGGTGGCCCGGTTGGCGTCGAGGAACCAGACCTTGTTCACGACCGCCTCCAGCAGCGAGGCGTCGTGGGAGATCACGACGAGGCCACCCTTGTGACCGGCGAGGAAGGCCCGCAGCCAGGTGATCGAGTCGGCGTCGAGGTGGTTCGTGGGCTCGTCGAGGAGCAGGATGCCGCCGCCGGGCTGACCCAGGTCGCGGAACAGGATGCGGGCGAGCTCGATCCGGCGGCGCTGACCGCCGGAGAGCGTACCGATCGTCTGGGCGAGCACGCGGTCGGGCAGGCCCAGGTTGGCGCAGATCCGGGCGGCTTCGGCCTCGGCGGCGTACCCACCGAGCGCGGCGAACTGGTCTTCCAGCGTTCCGTAGCGGCGTACGGCGCGATCGTCGCCGTCGGCCATGAGCTGCTCGAGTTCCTTCATCTCCCGCAGCAAGGCGTCGAGTCCCCGCGCCGACAGAACCCGGTCACGCGCGGTGACCTCCAGGTCCCCCGTACGCGGATCCTGCGGCAGGTAGCCGACCGGCCCCCGGCTCTCCAGCTTGCCGGAGTAGGGCTGGCCCTCCCCCGCCAGCACCTTCAGGGAGGTCGTCTTACCCGCGCCGTTACGGCCGACGAGGCCGATCCGATCGCCGGGCTGAACTCGGAGGGTCGCGTCGGAGAGCAGGATGCGGCTGCCGGCGCGCAGCTCGAGCCCGGTTGCGGTAATCATGGTGGCGCCAAGTCTACCGGGCCGCCCGAAGCGGTTTTCCGGCGCCGAGGCCGGGAAAACGCCCGCAAAACGCCTCTAACCGGCGACAATGGGCGCATGTCGCTCAACGAGAACGCCGATCTCGACCCGAGTCAAGTCGAGGACATGCGCGGCTCAGGCGGAGGCGGCGGGGGCGTACCGCCCAGCGGCGGCTTCCCCGGGATGAACTTCCCCGGCTCCTCCGGTGGCGGCGGAGGCGGGGGCGGCGGCGGTCTCGGCGGCGGCGGCGGCGCGGGCATGGCCGGCTGCCTCGGCGGGCTCCTGCCGATGATCTTCCGCGGTCGCGGTCAGACCGGTCAAGGCGGGCAGCCCGGCCAGCCCGGGCAGTCCGGCGGCAAGATGGGCAAGAGCACGCTGCTGATCATCGTTCTCGTCGCCGTCGTCTGCATCGGCCTGGTCTGCTGTCTCGGCCGGGGGAACCTGTCCGGCCTCGGCGACCTGGGCGGCCTCGGCGGCGGCACCAACCCGAGCCCGAACACCTCCTCGCTCGCCACGACGTGTGCGAAGAGCAATCCCAACCGGTTCAACGACCCGGCGTGCCGGAACCTGGCGTACATCAACTCGATCCAGGCGTACTGGCAGAAGTCGCTGCCGCAGACGATGGGCAAGAACTACGAGATCGTGCCGACCCGGTTCTTCTCCGGCCAGGTCTCGACGGCGTGCGGGGCGGCGACCTCCGGCGTCGGGCCGTTCTACTGCCCCGGCGACAAGCGCGTCTACATCGACCTGAGCTTCTACGACGAGCTCGCGAACCGGTTCGGCGCGGGCGGCAACTTCGCGCAGGCCTACGTCCTGGCCCATGAATACGGCCACCACGTGCAGAACCTGCTCGGCACCGAGGCCCAGGTACGCCGCGCGCAGCAGCGCGATCCGGCCAACGCCAACAAGTACTCCGTCGCGATGGAGCTCCAGGCGGACTGCTATGCCGGGGTCTGGGCCAAAGCCGCCTCCGGCACGACCGACGCCAGCGGCGTCCCGATCTTCAAGAGCCTCACCACCGCCGATCTCCAGGAGGCGCTGAACGCGGCCGCAGCAGTGGGCGACGACCGCATCCAGCAGCAGTCCGGCGGGCAGATCAACGAGGCGGGCTTCACCCACGGCAGCTCGGCCCAACGCCAGCAGTGGTTCACGCAGGGGTATCAGACCGGCGATCCCCGCCAGTGCAACACCTTCGGCTGAGCCGGCCCGCTACTGCTTGGCGGAGATCAACGGAGAAAATGTGGGGCTATGGCACCGCGAATCTTCCGCTGATCATGGCGGTTCACCCGGGCCACGGCGCGGCCGGGTCCACGCATATGCTGGCGAGCGTGACACGAGCGGCAGACTGGGACGTGGCGGTCATCGGATCGGGGCCCGCGGGCCTCGCGGCGGCGATCACCGCCGCACGTGGGGGCGCTCGCACCGTCGTTCTCGAACGCTCGACGCATCCGCGCTACAAGACCTGCGGCGGCGGGCTCGTGTCCACTTCGGTCGGTGTCGCATCGGGCTGGATCTCGGTGCCGGCCCGCGACCAGGTGCGCGCCTCGACCTTCACCTTGCGCGGGGCTCGCGAGTTCACCCGGGAAGTGGACCAGCCGCTGATCGCCATGGTGGTACGCGAAGAGTTCGACCACGCGTTGCGTAAGGCGGCGCAGGAGTCCGGCGCGGTCATCCGCGAGCAGGCGCTGGTGCGGTCGATCGGGCAGGACCCGGAACGCGCGGTCGCCCGGCTCGTCAGTGGAGAGACGGTGACCTCCCGCGTACTCATCGGCGCCGACGGCTCCGGCGGTGTCTCGGCCCGCCACGTCGGGGCCACGTACTCCCAGGTCGACGTCGGGCTGGAGGTCGAGCTGCCGGTCAGCCGAGCCCGAGCCCGCGAATGGGAGGGCCGGATGCACATCGACTGGGGCAAGCTGCCCGGGTCGTACGGCTGGGTCTTCCCGAAGGGGGATCGCCTCACGGTCGGCGTCATCGGGGATCGCACCGACGGGTCCGGGCTCAAGGCGTATCTCATGGAATTCGCGCGGAGACTGGGCCTCGACGGCCTGGAGCCGATGCACGACTCGGGCCATCTGACCCGGTGCCGCGCGGACGACTCGCCGCTGGGGCTGGACCGGGTGCTGCTGGCCGGCGACGCGGCCGGGCTGCTGGAGCCGTGGACGCGCGAGGGCATCAGCTTCGCGCTGCGCTCCGGACGGCTGGCCGGGCAGGCCGCCGCGACCCACCGGAACCGGCCCCCGGAGCTGGTCGGGGCGTACGCGCGGATGGTGAGCGAGGATCTGCTACCCGAGATGGTGGCCGGATCGCGGCTGCTGACGGCGTTCCGCAAGCACCCCGCGCCGTTCCACGCCGTCATGGCGACCAAGGCGGGCTGGCGCGCCTTCGCGGGGATGTGCCGGGGCGAGCTGACGTTCGCCGACGCCATGCAGCGCCGCTCCCTGCGCGCCGGAATGGCACTGCTCAGCGCCGTGTGAACCTGAGCGTCGGCTTGACCGTCCCGAAGGCCCGTTTTCTACCCTCTTCTGATGACCGTTGCGGGGCGCTGGATCGGCGACGTCGAAGGTACGCCGCTGGAGCTGCTCATCCGGAGCAGCCTTCTCGGAGCGTGGGAGGTCCGGCTGACCGAGCCGGGCGGCCGCCGGGCGATCCGGTGGTTCGACGACTCCGGGCAGGCGCGCGAGTACGCCGCGGGGGTGCTGTCGACCGGCGAATGGCGACCCGCGACACACTAGCCTTCACGCGGACGTCAAGGTTTACCGTTGCCGCATGCGCATTGGTGAGCTGGCCGACCGGGCCGGGACGAGCGCCCGCACGCTGCGGTACTACGAGGAGCACGGGCTGTTGAGCGCCCGGCGCTCCGCCAACGGCTACCGGGAGTACGCCGAGGACGACCTGCGGCTCGTCCGGGAGATCCGGTCGTTGCTGGAGATCGGGTTCTCACTGGAGGAGACCCGGCCGTTCGTGGACTGCCTCCGTTCGGGGCACGAGTCGGGCGCGCAATGCCCGGGTTCGGTCGCAGTGCTCGGGCGCAAACTCGCCGATCTCGACGCGAGCATCGGCCGGCTGGTGGAGATCCGCCGCCGGGTGAGCCTGGAGCTGGAGGAGAACTCATGAGCGGTCGCAGGCCGATCATCGGCTGGCACAACCATCGTGCGAGCGCCGGCCGCAGGCTGGTGATCGCATGACGTTGTCCGTCACCGACGCCGCTTTCGCCGACGAGGTGCTGGGGGCGTACGAACCTGTCCTGGTGGAGTTCTGGGCCGAGTGGTGCCCGCCGTGCCACAAGATGGCGCCGGTGCTCGACCAGCTCAGCGGGGAGTACGCCGGACGCGCCAAGGTGGCGAAGCTGAACGCGGACGAGAACCCCGCCACCGCGCGGGCGTACGGGGTGATGGCGATGCCCACCTTCGCATTGTTCTCGGGTGGGCAGGTCGTCTGGCAGGTGGTCGGCGCTCAACCGGCGAGCCGGCTGCGGAGCAAGCTCGACGAGGCGATCAGCGCAGCCGCGTCCGGCGTACGCCGATAGGCTGCGCCGCGGCCGTCGCCTGCTGCGCGGCGAGACGGTCGGCGGCCTGCCGGTCGAGAAAGGCGCGGGCCGCCGCGTCCTCCTCTTTCGGCTCGGAGAGCAGAGCGTAGAACAGCAGCACGACGACGAGCACGACGAGGACGATGATCGGCAGCAGCAACGTGCCGGCGGTCGCCCCGTGCAGGTGCAGCGTCGGCTGGGTGGACTCCACGCGTACGCCGGCCATTGCGGTGTAGTGCATTCCGCAGACGGCGACGCCCATGACCAGCGCGGACGCGAAGGTCGTCCCCGGTTTGCTGACTACGAGGGTGAACCACAGCGCGACGGTCGCCGCCACGACGGCGATGACGACCGAGGCGATGACGAGGTTCCGGCTGTGCGAGATGGTGCCGTCGACGCGCAGCGCCGCCATGCCGGTGTAGTGCATGGACGCCACGCCGAGACCGGTGAACAGGCCGCCGAGGAGCACCCGTACGACGCTTGGCTTGCCCAGTCCCACGATGAACAGCCCGATGCCGACGACCCCGACGGCGAGCACCGCTGAGGCCACCGTGATCGGGATGTCGAACCGCAGCGCGGCCCCGGCGACACCGAAGCCCAGCATCGCCATGAAGTGCATGGTCCAGATGCCGGTTCCGCCGATCGCCCACGCGGCCAGCATCAGCCAGCCGCCCCGGCGCGCGCCCGGATCGAGGCGTCGTGCGCGGGCGGTGCAGGTCAGCCCGAGCAGCGAGCCGAGCACCGACACCGCGTACGCGAGGATCGGTGTGATCGGACCGTATGTGAAATGGTGAACTTCAGCCGACAGCAGTCCGGCCATGCCTCCCCCTCGAACCCCCGGCTCTCGGCATCAGCAGGTTTCCTGCCGGTAACCAGAGCCCGGGTCAAGGTAACAGAGCCGGAAGGGGTCTCCGCCTCAGCCGATCACCCGACTGAGGTATAGGCCAGGACGCCACGATTGATCAGGTCCATGGCCTGACGGGCTGTCGTGCGTACGCCGTCGGGCGTGCCCTTCGCCTCCGCCATCTGGCCGAGGAGGTCGACGACCTGCCGCGCCCAGCGTACGAAGTCGCCGGCCGGCAGCTCGCCGTCGATGGCGTTCGCGCTGGCCAGAACCTTGGCGAGCGGCTCGCCCCGGGCCCAGCGGTAGATCGGCCAGACGAAGCCGAGGTCGGGTTCCCGGGTCAGTGGTAGTCCGCGTTCGCGCTCCTCGCCGATCAGTCCCCCGTAGACCCGCAGAACGCCCTCCACCGCGTCGGTCACCGGGCCGCGCGGCAATGACGTGCGATCCTCCGACTCGCGGCGGGCTTCGTAGACGACGACGGAGACGGCGGCGGCGAGTTCGGCCGGGGCGAGCCCGTCGAAGACGCCCTCGCGCAACGCCTCGGCGACGAGCAGGTCGGCCTCGGTCCAGATGCGCGCCAGCATGCGGCCGGCATCGGTGACCCCGCCGCCGTCCAGTGCCGACGCTCCACGCACGAGGTAGCCCCTCGAGGTGAGCAGGTCGCAGACCCGGTCGAAGGTACGCGCCAGCGACCCGGTCCGGCTGGCCACCTTGGCCCGCATCTGATCGGTGTCGCGTTCGAGCCGGTGCCGCCGCTCGGCCCAGCGGGCGTGGTCCTCCCGTTCGGGGCAGGCGTGGCAGGGGTGCTTGCGCATCTCGTGGCGCAGCCGCAGCAGCTCGTCGTCGTCGCCGGTGGCGGCCTTGGCCCGGCCCCGGCGGCCGGAACCCCGGCCTCGTTCGAGTCCCAAGGCCGCCAGGCTCGCCGCAATGTCCCGGCGCTCGCCCGGATTGCGATGGTTGACGTGCTTGGGCAGGCGTACGCGGCCGAGCACCTCGACCGCGACGCTGAATTCGCCCGCCGCCAGCCGCCCGGCCCAACGATCCTCGGTCAGCACCAGCGGCCGGGGTTCGCCGAAGCCGCCGACGCCCGGATCGAGGATCACGGCCAGCCCGGCCCGGCGGCCGGACGGCACCCGGATCACGTCGCCCGGTTTGAGCTGCTCGAGCGACCGCGAAACCTGCGAACGACGGTACTGCTGGGACTGCTTGGCCAGGTGGCGTTCCCGGTCGGCGATGGCCACGCGCAAGGCGAAGTACTCGGCGAAATCGCCCTTGTCGCATTCGGCCTCGTGGGCGTACTGGTCCATCGTCTCGATGTTGCGCTGGACCTGCTTGGCCACACCGACGACCGACCGGTCCGCCTGGAACTGGGCGAACGAGGCTTCGAGCAGGTCCCGGGCTCGATCTGCGCCGACCGAGCCGACGAGGTTGACCGCCATGTTGTAGGACGGCCGGAAGCTCGACCGCAACGGATACGTACGCGTCGACGCGAGCCCGGCGACATGCCGGGGGTCGACGTCCGGCCCCCAGACGACGACGGCGTGCCCCTCGACGTCGATGCCCCGTCGCCCGGCCCGGCCGGTGAGCTGCGTGTACTCCCCCGGCGTCAGGTCGACGTGGGCCTCGCCGTTGTACTTGACGAGTCGTTCGAGCACTACGCACCGGGCCGGCATGTTGATGCCCAGGGCCAGCGTCTCGGTCGCGAAGACCGCCTTGACCAGGCCCTTGACGAACAGCTCCTCGACGATCTCCTTGAACAGCGGCAGCAACCCGGCGTGGTGGGCGGCCAGGCCCCGTTCGAGGCCGTCGAGCCACTCCCAGTAGCCGAGGGCGTTGAGGTCCTCGCTGGGCACGCTGCTCATCCGGCGTTCGGCGATGGCGCGGATCTCGGCGCGCTCGTCCGGGCTGGTCAGCCGCAGTCCCGCCTGGAGGCACTGCTGCACGGCGGCGTCGCAGCCGGCCCGGCTGAAGATGAACACGATCGCCGGCAGCAGACCTTCGCGGTCGAGCCGCTCGATGATCTCCGGACGGTAGATCATCGCCTTGCGGCCGCGTCCGCCCCGGCCTCGCGCACCGCCGCGGATGTCGCCCATCTCCAGTCGCCGACTGACTTCGCGGGTGTACCGCAGCAGCTCCGGATGCACTTCGTGGGACCGGGCCGCCTCGGCGTCGTGGAACAGGTCGAACATCCGCTTGCCGACCAGCATGTGCTGCCACAACGGGACCGGGCGGTGTTCGCTGACCACGACCTCGGTCTGGCCGCGTACGGTGACGAGCCAGTCCGCGAACTCCTCGGCGTTGGACACCGTCGCCGACAGCGACACCAGGTTCACCGAGTCCGGCAGGTGGATGATGACTTCTTCCCAGACCGCACCGCGGAACCGGTCGGCGAGGTAGTGCACCTCGTCCATGACCACATAGGACAGGCCGTGGAGCGACTTCGACCCGGCGTACAGCATGTTGCGCAGGACCTCGGTCGTCATGACCACCACCGGGGCGTCGCCGTTGATGGCGTTGTCGCCGGTGAGCAGGCCGACCTTGGCCGCGCCGTGCACCTGCACGAGATCGTGGTACTTCTGGTTGGACAACGCCTTGATCGGCGTGGTGTAGAAGCATTTGCGGCCCTCACGCAGGGCCAGGTGCACCGCGAACTCGCCGACGACCGTCTTACCCGCTCCGGTGGGCGCGCAGACCAGGACGCCGGAGCCGCGCTCCAGCGCCTCGCACGCCTGCTTCTGGAAGTCGTCGAGCTGGAATTCCAGTCCGGCGGTGAACTCGGTCAGCCGGGGCGTCTCGGCCCGGCGCCTGGCCGCCGCGTACTGCTCCGCCGGGCTCGTCATCGCGGACTCCTCAGCTGGGTGAACCGATGGGAGATCCGGGGCCTCCGCGGGGAGGGGCGGCGCAACATACCGCCGAGCCTAGTTGCTGGGGTCCCCAACCTGCATGTAGGTATGGTGCTGGCGTGCCCAACCAAGTGTTCCGGGGAGTGCCCGATCGCCAGCTCGACGCCGTGATCTTCGACTTCCACGGAACGCTCGCCACGACCCAACCCCCGGTGACCTGGGTCGGAGCCGCCCTGGTCCAGCTGGGGGCGGCGCTCGACCCCGGCCGGCTCACCGTTCTCGCCGACCGGTACGCGACCGCGGGCGGACTGCCCGGCGTGGCGCAGCGGGACGCCCGGATCCCGGTCCACCTCGCCGAGGTGTGGGCCGACCGCGACCTGTCGGCGTACGCCCATCGCGCGGCGTACGTGGGGTTGTGCGACACGGTCGACTCCGGGGTGGACGGACTGTCCGAGGCGATCTACGAGCGCGTGCTGACGCCGGAGGGCTGGGTGGTCTACGCCGACGCCGTGCCGACGATCCGGGCGCTGCGCGAGGCCGGGGTGGCGGTCGGCGTACTGTCCAACATCGGGTTCGACATCCGCCCGCACTTGTCGGCCTGGGGCATCGGTGACGTGCCGGCGACCTTGTCCTACGAGGTCGGCCTGATCAAGCCCGATCCCAAGATCTTCCTGCGGGCGTGTGCCGCACTGGGCGCCGAGCCCGAGCGGACGCTCATGATCGGCGACACGCCCGCCGACGCCGGAGCCGTGCACGCCGGCCTGCGTACGCTCGTCCTGCCGGCCGCCGAGCCTGGTCAGGCGAACGGCTTGAGCGCGGCGCTGAACCTTGCCGTACCCCACTGAATAACACCAAAACGGGCAGGCCATGTCCCGCTCATACCCACTCCGTCAGCCGAGCACGCGCAGCGCTCCGGGCACGGCGGTGATCGTCACCGGCAGGGGCAGCGAGCGTTCGCCGTCGGCGTAGCTCGTGATCCCGTCGCACTCGACCGTCACGACGCTGCCGCGCAGTTGTCGTACCGCCGGGTGGGTGACGTGCGTTCCCGCGTACACCTTGGGTTTGATCCGCATGAGTGTGAACCGCGAGACCGGCCCGGCCAGGACCAGATCCAGCAGCCCGTCGGTCGGATCGGCGGCCGGGCAGATCCGCATACCGCCGCCGTACTGCGCGGTGTTGCCGACCGCGACCAGGACCGCGTCCAGATCCTCCGCGACGCCGTCGACGGTGATCCGGTAGCGGCGCGGGCGCATACGGGCCAGCTCCAGCACGATGGCGACGTCGTAGCGACGCGGGCCGCGCGGGAAGCGCATGCGGTTGGCCAGCTCGTTGACCAGCGTGTCGAAGCCCAGTCCGATGACCCCCGCGGACCAGCGCACGACATCGTCGCGCTCCATCTTCGCCAGGTCGAAATCCCTGGTCTGCCCGCTGGCCAGGGCGGCGGCCGCCTTCTCCAGGGCTTCGCGCGGATCGGCCGGCACGCCCAGGCAGGCGGCCACGTCGTTGCCCGTCCCGGCCGGCACGATGCCCAGCGGCACGCCCGTCCCGGCCACCGCCTGGACCGCGCGGTGCAAAGTCCCGTCCCCGCCCACGGTGATCAGGGCTCGCGCGCCGTCGGCGACCGCCGTCCGGCACGCGGCTTCCGCCTCCTCAGGGGTACGCACAGCGAGCAGCACGGCGTCGGGGCCGAGGACCTGTGCGACCTGGTCGCGCAGGCCCGCATGGCGACCCCGGCCTGCTGTCGGGTTCACCAGCACCGCCACCTGCCCCGCCATTCCCGCCCCTTTCCGCGCGGCCCCGCCCCTTTCCGCGCGGCCCCGCCCCTTTCCGCGCGGCCCCGCCCCTTTCCGCGCGGCCCCGCCCCTTTCCGCGCGATCATGAACCTTCGGCCATGATCGGCCGGCGTGTCGTGTCCCCAGCGCCCTGATCGTTCCCACGGGCGGGTGATCGACTTCGCCGACCGGCGTGGGGGAAGTATGCGTGAGCCCCCGCCTCTGTACGAGAGGCGGGGGCTCATCGACGGTCGGACCGACGGGGATCTGGAGCTGATCAGGTCATGTCGTCCCAGCGGTTCGGCTGACGTTCGATCCGCTCCGGCTGCTCGACCGGGGTCGGCTCGTCGATCACGGACGGGGCCGCGACCGGCTCCGATCCCTCGATCGGCTCGGGGTCGTACTCGAGCTCCGAGGCCTGGTCGTCGCCGAGATCGGGGAACTGACGACGGTGCTTGCGGTCACGCCGCTTGTCGTTGAGGATCGCGATCCCGCAAGCGATGAAGTAGAGCACCATCAGCGCGCTGGCGAGCAGCGTCATGCCGAACGGACCCGGGTCCGGCGTGGTGATCGCGGCGAACGCGAAGAACACGATGATGGCGACCCGCCACCAACCGAGCATGCGCTTGCCCCGGACCAGCCCGGTGAAGTTGAGAAGTAGCAACAGCACCGGGAACTCGAACGAGAGCCCGAAGAGTAGGACGAGGTTCGTGACGAACGACAGATAGCTGCTGGCTTCGAGCGAGGTCGCCTTGACCGCGCCGTGGGTGAGCAGGAACTCGAGGCCCTTGCTGACCACCAGTGAGGCGAGCACCGCGCCGGCGAAGAACAGCGGCACGGCGATCGCACCGAACATGTACGCCCACTTGCGTTCGTGCTTGTGCAGGCCCGGCGCGATGAACGCCCAGAGCTGGTAAAGCCAGAACGGCGCGGCGACGATCAACCCGCCCCACAGGGCGATCTTCATGCTCATCAGGAGCGGATCGGTCGCCTTGAGGACGACGAAGTCACACGTGCCGTTACCTGCGAGGTCCAGATTGCAGTACGGCTCTTTGATGAAGTCGAAGATCTGATCCGAGAAGTAGAAGGCGACGAAGAAACCGACCACGATCGCCAGGACCGCTTTGGTCAAGCGGCTACGGAGCTCCCGGATGTGCTCGATGAGGGTCATCGAGCCGTCGGAGGCTCGTTCGAATTGGGTCGGCTTCTGCCGACGTGCCGGGGTAGTCACGCCGGGGCCGACCTCAGCGGTCGGCGACGCGCTCGCGCTGCACCGGGTCGGCGTTCTGCTGAACCTCACCGGTCAGCGGCGCACGGCCCGACTGCGCGTCGGCCTTCTCACCCAAGTCGTCCTTGGGCTTGTCGTCGTCCATAAGACCCTTGGTCTCGGCCTTCATGATCCGCATCGACCGGCCGAGCGAACGGGCTGCGTCCGGCAACCGCTTCGAGCCGAAGATGACAACGATCACAACAACCAGAAGGATGATGTGCCACGGCCTGAGGGCGCCCATGTCGTGCTCCAAGTGTGATCAAGTTGAGGGGCTGGTGTTTCGGCCCCATCCTACGTGCGTTTCCCCGGATCGCCACGTCCCTTGGTGGCTACGTCCGCTCCGGCTGGTGAAGTGTTGACCATCACGTCCGCAACGTCAACTAACTCTTTGTTCCTTTTGGGCGCGTTTGGCCGCTATCTCCGCCACGCCCGCCTGGACTAGGGCGATCTTCTCCTGGAGGGCGACCGATTGCGCCTGCAGTCCGCTGAGACGTTCCTGGAGGCGCTGGGCGTCCGCCACCCGGCCGAGCAGATCGGTCTGGGCCTGCTGGAAGGCGGGGAGACGGCGTACGACCGAGCGCGCCGCCAAGGCGAGCACGGCGACGCTGACCACGACGATGGCGAGCACGATCCAGCCGATCACGCCCGCACCATACCCCCGCTGAGGGCTCCTCTCACTCGGCGGCGCGCCGCCGGCTCCAGTAGACCCCGAAGATCGGGATCACGGCGAACGCGGTCAGCCCGATGACCGCGCCGTGGAAGTGGCCGAGGAACTCCAGGCCCAGCAGTGCGAGCGGGGGCAGTACGCCGAGCACGACCAGTGCCGCGATGTCGGCGAACCGGATCGCCAGATGCTGGCCGAGCTGTTTGCCGAGCGGGCCGTCGGTTTCGGCGTACCAGGCGTCGATCGGGATGTCGCCGGAGTCGGCGACCCGCCGCCATTGCACGTCCAATCCGAGGCGACGGCCCAACGCCACTCGCAAAGCCTTGTCCCACCGTCGCCGGTAGACGATCGAGAGCACCAGGTACGCCGAAAGCCCAAGGACGGCAACGACCGCCTGGACGCCGAGGGGGATCTCCACGGCGAGAGGTTAAGCGAATCAGGCGTACGCCGCGAGGGCCTCCAGGACCGCTCCGCGTACCGATTCGGCGAGTTCCGCCGGGGCGATGACGTCCACACCCGGGCCGAGTCCGAGGACGAACCGGCGAGCCCAGTCCAGATCGCTGACCCGCAGCGTGACGAGCCACTCCTCGGGCGTGATCTCGTCGACCGTCTCGACCGGGTAGTACTCGGTGATCCAGCGGTCGCCGCGGCCGATCCGGATCGTGATCGTGGGCAGTTCCTGCGAGGGCCGGAAGACCTGCTCGTCCACCACCGTCGACTGAGCCTGCGGCGGCGGCGCGGCCGGCTCGTCCAACTCGTTCAGGGCGTCGATGCGATCGATCTTGAACAGCCGCACCGCGCCGGCCCGGCGGCACCATGCCTCCACATAGGAGCGGTCGGCCACCACGATGACGCGCATCGGGTCGATGACCCGCTCGGTCGACTCGTCGCGAGTCGCCGTGTAGTAGGTGATCCGCAGCGCTCGCCCTCGTTCGACCGCCGCGCGTACGGTGGCGAGCCGGTCGTCGGCCGAACCGCCGTCGGGTGACTGAACGGCGATCGGCGCGTCGGCGACGTCTCCGGCGGCGCTCTCGATCTTGGCCAGCGCCCGCAGAATGGCGTCCCGCTGGGCGATGCCCGGCGTCTCGGCCAGCATCCGCAGCGCCACGACCAACGCGGTCGCCTCGTCGGGCCGCAGCCGCAGCGGGCGGTCGATCCCGGCGTCGTAGGTGATGGTGACCCGGTCACCGTCGAACGCCATGTCGATAAGGTCGCCCGGACCATAGCCGGGCAGGCCGCAGACCCAGAGCAGCTCCAAGTCGTCGCGTACCTGCGCCTCGGTCGCGCCCAGGTCGGCGGCCGCCTGCGCGACCTCCACGCCCGGGCGGGCGAGCAGATAGGGCACGAGGTTCAGCAGCCGGGCGAGCCGCTCGGACGAGGTGGTCCCCGGGCGCGTCACGCGGCCACCCCCTGCTCGGAACGGGTTTGCTCCGGCAGCTCGGGGGACGCCAGCTTCTCGGCCAGCCCGGCCATGTCCCGGAGACGGCACACGATCGCTTCGCGGACTTCTTCGGGTTCCAGCACGATCACGTCCGGCCCGTACCGCACCAGCCACGCGGCCAGGCCGTGTGGTTCGGCGTACCGCAGGGTCAGGATGTCGCCGTCCGGCGTCGTCTCGACCTGCTCGGCCCAGCGGCGTACCCCTGCTGCTCGTCCTGGACGGGCCAGAACCCGCGCGGACCGGGTGCGCTCGTGCGGGCCGGACCAGCGCGCGACGTGGCTGATGAGATTGAGGTCGGCCGGCGGCGTGTAGGCGCCGGTGGGACCGACCAGCCGCACCGTGCCCGAGATCCGGGACAGCCGGAAGCAGCGCGTCGCGGCTCGGTCGGTGTCGTGCCCGACGACGTACCAGCGACCGCGCCAGCAGACCACGCCCCAGGGCTGAAGGTGCCGGATCGCGGACGCGTCCTGCTCGGGGACGCGGTAGTTGAAGGTGACCGCGCGGCGCTCGCGGGCCGCAGTGGCCAGCGGCGTGAACGCGGGGTCGACCGCGACGACCGGCTCGACGCCGAGCGTGGCCTCACCGTCCACCTCGACCCCGCCGGCGCGCAGCTTGGCCAGGCCCGAGCTCGCGGCGGCGGCCATGCCCGCGTGCCGCCACAGGCGCGCGGCCACGCCCACGGCGGCCGCTTCGTCCGGCGCGAGCGGGATCTCGGGGAGGCCGTAATCACGGCGGGCGATGCGATAGCCCGGCTCCGCGTCGAACACGCTCGCCGTGCCGATTTCCAGGGGTACGCCCAGCTCCCGCAGCTCTGCCTTGTCGCGTTCGAACTTGCGCTGGAAGGCCTCGTGCTCGCGGGGATCGTCGGAATCGTGCTCGTAACCGGGAACGGTCGCGGCGATCTGGGCAGCCGTGAGGAACCTGCGCGTTGAGAGCAGGCAGATCACCAAGTTGACGAGGCGTTCGGTGCGGCTGCGCGACACAGAGCAACGCTAGCAGCGTCTCGGCCCGGCGTCGCCCCCGGCTCCCGAAAAGATCGAACTAACGTTCGGAAGAGTGACAGTCCGTGTGCGAGCGCTGCGATACGAGCGACTCGTGTGCCGCTAGGGTGTCGTGGTGATCAGGTGGCGCGCGGGATCGGTGGAGTCGGTCGGCCGGCGGTGGCGGGGCGCCGTCGAGCTGGAGGTACGCCTCGATCGGCGGACGCCTGACGATCCGGCGTCGGTGCGCGCGCTGGCGTACCCGGCCATCGTCGGGGAACCGCACGAAGGTGACCGAGTGTTGCTGAACGCCACCGCCCTGGCCCTTGGCCTGGGAACCGGCGGGTACGCCCTGGTCGTGGCCCTGCCGGACCGGCTGCCGCCGGACCCGTCCGGCCCCGGCCACATCGTCAAATCCCGTTACACTCCGTTACAGACGGTGACGCTCGCGGCCGACGAAGAGGATTCTCCCTTTCGTTCGTCACTGGAGCGCGCCGACGATCTCGGTGGTATGCCGGTCGTCCTGGCGGATCTGCATTCGGCCCTTCCGGCGATCCTGGCCGGGGTGACCGCCACCCGCCCGGGTACGCGAGTGGCGTACGTCATGACCGACGGCGGGGCGCTGCCGGCCTGGTTCTCCCGGACGCTGTCCGAGCTGACTGAGCTCCCTGGGCACCTAGCCGGGATCGTGACCGCCGGGCAGGCGTACGGGGGTGATCTGGAGGCGGTCAACGTCCACAGCGCGCTCCTGGCCGCCCGGTACGCCCTCGACGCCGAGCTGACGATCGTGGCGCAGGGGCCGGGCAACCTCGGCACCGGAACGATCTGGGGCTACTCCGGGGTGGCCGTCGGCGAGGCGGTCAACGCGGTGGCCACCCTCGGTGGGCGGCCGGTCGGATCATTGCGGATCTCCGACGCCGATCCCCGGGACCGGCACCGGGGCGTGTCCCACCACAGCCTCACGGCGTACGCCCGCGTGGCGCTGGTCCCGGCGGACCTGCCCGTCCCCGCTCCCCTGGCCGCCGGGCTGGCGTCGGAACTGGCGCCCTTGCAGGGCAAGCATCGGCTCGTGGAAGTCGACTGCGCGGGGCTGGACGAGGCGCTGCGGGCGTCTCCGGTCAAGCTTTCGACGATGGGACGGGGGCTCGACGCGGACTACGCGTACTTCCTCGCGGCTGCGGCCGCCGGACGCCACGCCGCCGCCCTGCTCTGACCGCCGCCCTATGGGCGGGCGCGGGGCGGGTCAGGCGAAGATGACGAAGAGCGTGAAGCCGATGACGACCGCCGCGAGGATCGCGGCGAGCACCCAGGTCGGCACCTTGTACTCACCGCGCCGGTTCCGCTCGATCTCGGCGCGGATCTTCGCCTTCCGGCGCTCCCACCGGGGCTGAACCTCGTCGATCCGGCGGCCGAAGATGTCGCGCTGAATGCGCTGCCGCTGCTCGGGGTCGGGGGTCTCGTTGTCGCTCATGGTGCGCCGAAGCCTACACCCCGCCGCCCGCACCCGAGCCGGATGCGGGCGGCGGGACGGCCGGTCACATGCTGGCGATGAGGCGGTCCACCCGCTCGTCGTGGGCCCGGAACGGGTCCTTGCAGAGCACGGTGCGCTGCGCCTGGTCGTTGAGCTTGAGGTGCACCCAGTCCACGGTGAAGTCGCGGCGCTTCTCCTGGGCGTGCCGGATGAACTCGCCACGGAGCCGGGCCCGGGTGGTCTGCGGCGGCGTCTCCTTGGCCTCGTAGATGCGCAGGTCCTGGACGGCCCGTTCGACCTGGCTCCGCTTCTCCAGCAGCGGGTAGAGCCCGCGGCCGCGCCGGATGTCGTGGTACGCCAAGTCGAGCTGAGCGACGCGGGGATGCGCCAACGGGAGGTCGTTCTTGGCCTGGTAGCGCTCGATGAGACGCAGCTTGGTGACCCAGTCGATCTCGCGGGACACCGGCTCCAGGTCGCCGGTCTCGACGGCGGTCAGCACCCGGCCCCACAGTTCGATGACCTGCTTGGAGACGTCGTCGTGGGCCCGCTTCGCGACGAACTCGGCGGCCTTGGCGAAGTACTCCTGCTGGATCTCCAGCGCGCTGGCCTCCCGGCCACTGGCCAGCCGGATACGCCGGCGGCCGGTGATGTCGTGGGAGACCTCCCGGATGGCCCGGATCGGGTTCTCCAGCGACAGGTCGGTCATCGCGACCCCGGCCTCGATCATCCGCAGGACGATGTCGGCCGACCCCACCTTCAGCAGGGTGGTCATCTCGTTCATGTTGGAGTCGCCGACGATCACGTGCAGCCGCCGATAGCGCTCGGCGTCCGCGTGCGGCTCGTCGCGGGTGTTGATGATGGGCCGGCTCCGGGTGGTCGCGCTCGAGACGCCTTCCCAGATGTGCTCGGCGCGCTGCGACAGGCAGTACACCGCTCCGCGCGGCGTCTGCAGGACTTTCCCGGCCCCGCAGATCAGCTGCCGGGTGACCAGGAACGGGATGAGGACGTCGGCCAGGCGGCCGAACTCGCCGTGCCGGCTGACGAGATAGTTCTCGTGGCAGCCGTACGAGTTGCCGGCCGAGTCGGTGTTGTTCTTGAAGAGGTAGATCTCACCCGCGATGCCCTCGTCGTGCAGCCGCTTCTCGGCGTCGACCAGCAGTCCTTCGAGGATGCGCTCGCCCGCCCGATCATGGGCGACCAAGTCGAGCAGCGAGTCGCACTCAGGGGTGGCGTACTCGGGGTGGGAGCCCACGTCCAGGTAGAGGCGTGCGCCGTTGCGGAGGAAGACGTTGCTCGAACGGCCCCACGAGACCACCCGCCGGAACAGGTAGCGCGCCACCTCGTCCGGCGACAGCCGACGCTGCCCCCGATACGTGCAGGTGACGCCGTACTCCGTCTCGATGCCGTAGATGCGCCGGTCCATCCCCAAACAGTACGCGAGATCACCTGCGAAGGTCACGCACGTAGCGCGTCGACGTACGCTCGGTAGTCCGCATAGGACGGAAGCAGGCCCTGAGCGGCGGCTTCGGCGAGCGACGGCGCAGCGGCGTCCCGCGCCGACAGCAACGGCGTTTCGACCGGCCAGACGATGCCCAGCTCCGGGTCGAGGGCGTTCACCGCGAACTCCCGCCCGGGGTTGTAGACCTCCGAGCACAGGTACGTGATCGTGACGTCCTCCGACAGCGCGCAGAACCCGTGCCCCAGTCCTTCGGCCACGTAGACGGCGTTGCGCTCGGTCTCGTCCAGCCGGACGGAGGTCCACTCGCCGAACGTCGGGGACCCCACACGCAGGTCGACGATGACGTCCAGCACCGCTCCGCGTACACATGTCACGTATTTGGCCTGGCCGGGCGGCACCTGAGCGAAATGAATCCCGCGGACCGTGCCCCCGACGGACGTCGATAGATTGGCCTGCGCGAGCCGCAGAGGGTGCCCCACCGCGGCCTCGACCTGCTCGAACCGGTACCACTCCAGGAAGACGCCGCGCGGGTCGCCGTGCTGCACCGGGACGAACTCCCAGGCGCCCTCGATCTTGAGCTCGGCGACCTTCATCGCAGGCCGTCCCCGGCGGGCTTGCGGGCCACGGTCACGAACTCGTTATAGGTGAAGGACCGTCCGGCCGACCGCGGCAGGGGGAACGAGTACTGCCGCACCACCTCGAGGCCCAGCCGCTTGCAGTCCTCGGCCGCCTCGGCGAACCCGACGAACCGGACGTGAGTCGCGTCGCTGGCGTAACCGCGCTCCTGGGGCGTGATGAGCACGAGCCGCCCACCGGGCTTGAGACAGGGCAGATATGGGCCCATGACGTCGTCGAAGTCCGGCGCGAACATGTGCTCGGCCAGGTGGGCGGCCAGCAGCGAGTCGAAGGAGCCGGGCCGGGCGTGGCCGTCGCGGAAGAACTCCTCGCTCGTGTACGCCTCCAGCCCGAGCTCGCGGCACACGGCGATCGAGGTCGGGTTGTGGTCGACGCCCACCCCGCCGGGGCCCAGATGGGCCAGGTTCCGGCCGACGCCGCAGCCGACGTCGAGGGTGCGGCCGAGGCCGAGACGATGCAGATTCCACCGGTAGGGCGCCTGGACGTTGAGCACGCGCTTCCACCAGACACCGCTCTTGGTCGTGAGCCGATCGGTGTACGCCTGGGTCTCCGTGCCCGCCCCGGCGCGCGATGACGACGGCTCAGCCCCTGCGGGTGAAGCCCCTGCGGGGGAAGTCTCTGCGGGTGAAGTCTCCGCGGGTGAAGTCTCTGCGCGTGATGGCGACGGCGCTTGGTCGGTCACGGTCGATCTCCTCGTCTGATCTCGGCCTGCGGGCGCCGGGTCGACCGGCGGGCGGTCCCCGGACGTCGTCTACGCTGGCGCCTACTATGCCCTACTCCTCCTGCGCCGTGTACCGGACCTCCGCGCCGTACCGGACTGTCAAGCCGTACCGGACGGTCGAACCGTGAGCCAGACGCGGCTCGCCGACGACTCGGCCGTCTCCGCCTCCAGCGTCGCGCGCGGCGCGAGTTCGATCGTCGCCGGGCTGGCGGTGCTGGGCGCGGCCGGGTACGCGTTCCTCACGATCACCGCGAAGATGGTCACCCCGGCCGAGTACGCCACCCTGGCCTCGCTCTACCTGCTGATCGTGGTCTTCGGGGCGGGCCTGTTCGCCAGTGTCGACCTGGAGATCAGCCGGTTGGTCAGCCGGGGCCTCGCGCAGGGGCAGCCGACCGGCACCGCCGTCCGTCAGCTGCGGCTGATCGCCGTCGGGTTGCTGGCCACCGTGCTCGTGGTGCTGGCCGCCACGGCGAATCCGCTGTCGACGCGGGTCTTCGACGGCAATCACTGGCTCGTGCTCGGCCTGGCGCTGGCCTGCGCCGGATACGCGTTCATGAGCCTGCCGCGCGGCACCTTCGCCGGCCGCAGCCAGCTGCGCCGATACGCGGGCACCATCGGCGGGGAGGGCCTCGGCCGATTGCTGCCGTGTCTCGGCCTGGCGCTCGCGGGGGTCCATCTCGCGTCGGCGTACGGCATCGGGGTCGGCCTCGGTCCCCTGCTCGCGGCAGTCGCGTGCCTGCCCTGGGTGCGCCTCGGCCCGACCGGCGGGCACGTCCCGTGGCGCAGCCTGTTCGCGGCCGTCGGCTGGCTCGCCGCGTCCAACCTGCTCTCGCTCGGCATGGCCAACCTCGGTCCCGTCGTGGTCAAGGCCCTGCTCACCGGCGACCCCGGCCGCGCCGGGGTCTTCGCGTTCGCGTTCGTCCTGGCCCGCATCCCGCAATTCCTCTTCACCAGCGCGCAGACCGTGCTGCTTCCGGTCCTCTCGCGCGCTGCGGCCACCGGTGATCACCCTCTCCTGCGCCAAGGGGTACGCCAAGCGGCGTACCTGGTTTCGGCACTCGGCGCTCTGGGTGTCCTGGGAACGGCTGCGCTGGGCGGATTCGTGCTGCGAATGGTCTTCGGCGACCCGCACGGCATCGGCGCCCTGGATCTGGCTCTGCTCGCGGTGAGCGCCGTGTTCGGCATGGGAATCGCCGTTCTGCAGTCCGCTCTGCTGGCCCTGGCCCGGCACCGGGCCGTGACCGCTGCGTACGCGGTCGGCATGGTCAGTTTCCTGGTCTGCTTCCTGCTGCCCGTCGAACCCGTCGCCGCCGGGCTGACCGCGCAGCTCGTGTCCGCTGTCGTGACCGTCGGCTTCATGTACGCCGTCTTCCGCCGCGCAGCGGCGGACTGACAACTCAGTCGCCGCGCAGCGGCGGACTGACAACTCAGTCGCCGCGCCGCTCGCTGACGCCTGTATTCCGTGGCGTCTTGCCCGTTTTGCGCGCTTCTCTCGGGCATGATCATCGCGTTGTCCCGGGACATCGCGGCTTTGCCTGGCGCTGAGACCGCGTTATCCCGGGAGACGTTCGGCTCAGCCGTCGGCCAGCAGCCGCAGCAGATAGTCGCCGTAGCCGCTCTTGCGCAGCGGCTGGGCCAGCGACGCGAGGCGGTTGTCGTCGATGAAACCGGCCCGCCAGGCGGCCTCCTCGACGCAGCCGATCTTGAGGCCCTGCCGTTCCTCGATGACCCGGACGAACTCGGCCGCTTGCATCATCGACGAGAAGGTGCCCGTGTCGAGCCAGGCGGTGCCCCGGTCGAGCACGGTCACCGACAGCCGGTCACTACGCAGGTACGCGTCGTTGACCGCAGTGATCTCCAGTTCGCCGCGATCACTGGGCTTGAGGTTGGCCGCGATCTGCACGACCTCGTTGTCATAGAAGTACAAGCCGGGCACGGCGTACCGGGACTTGGGCTCGACCGGCTTCTCCTCGATCGACAGCACCCGCCCGTCCGGAGCGAACTCGACGACGCCGTACTCGCTCGGATTGGCGACCTGGTACGCGAAGATCCGGCCGCCGACGAGCTCGCCGTGCTCGCCCAGCTGCCGGCCGAGGCCGACGCCGTGGAAGATGTTGTCGCCGAGGATGAGCGCGACGGGCTCGTCGCCGATGAAGTCGGCCCCGATCACGAACGCCTGCGCGATGCCCTCCGGCTTGGGCTGAGTCGCATATCCGATGTTCAGCCCCCACTGCCCGCCGTCACCCAGCAGGCGCTGGAACTGCGTCGAGTCCTCCGGAGTGGTGATGACGAGGACATCTCGCACGCCCGCCATGACCAGCGTGGTCAGCGGGTAATAGATCATCGGCTTGTCGTAGACCGGCATGAGTTGCTTGGACACCGCCCGTGTGATGGGCCACAGCCTCGAGCCGGTGCCTCCGGCGAGCAGAATTCCGCGCATGAGGGGACAGGGTACTAGCCTGCTCGTCGGTTAGACTCCCGGACTTGTGAGACTCCTCGTCACCGGCGGTGCCGGCTTCATCGGCTCGGAATACGTCCGGAATCTCCTCAGTGGCGCCTACGGTCCGGCCGAGGCGTCCGTGACCGTGCTGGACGCGCTGACCTATTCCGGGAACCGGGCCAACCTCGACCCGGTCGCCGATCACCCCGGCCTGACCTTCGTGCACGGCGACATCTGCGACGCCGCGCTGGTGGACGACCTGATGCGCGGGCATGACGCCGTGGTGCACTTCGCCGCCGAGACTCATGTCGACCGCTCGATCACCGGCTCGGCCGCGTTCGTCCGGACCAACGTCCTCGGTACGCAGGTCCTGCTGGACGCGGCGCACCGGCACGGGGTCGGCCGTTTCGTGCACGTGTCCACCGACGAGGTCTACGGCTCCATCGACTCCGGCTCCTGGACCGAGGACTGGCCGCTGGCCCCGCGCTCGCCGTACTCGGCTGCCAAGGCGGGCTCGGACCTGCTGGCGCTGGCGTACTTCAAGACACATGAGCTGGACGTCGTGGTCACCCGGTGCTCCAACAACTACGGGCACTACCAGTTCCCGGAGAAGGTCGTCCCGCTGTTCGTGACGAACCTGCTCGACGGCAAGAAGGTCCCGCTGTACGGCGACGGCCTGAACATCCGCGACTGGCTGCACGTCTCCGACCACTGCCTGGGCATCCACCTGGCGCTGCAGAAGGGCCGGGCCGGGGAGGTCTACCACGTCGGCGGCGGCACCGAGCTGACCAACCGCGAGCTCACGGAGATGCTGCTCGCTGCGACCGGGCGGGACTGGTCCTCGGTCGAACCGGTCGCCGACCGCAAGGGCCACGACCGCCGGTATTCGCTGTCGATCGAGAAGATCCGCAACGAGCTGGGCTACGAGCCGCAGGTCACCCTGGCCGACGGGCTCGCCGCGACGGTCGCCTGGTATCGCGACAATCGGTCCTGGTGGGAGCCGCTTCAGGCGAAGGCTGCGCTGCTCAAGTGAAGTTCCTGATCACCGGCGCCGGCGGCATGCTCGGCCGGCGCCTTTCCGTTCTTCCCGGATGCTCCGGGCTGGATCGTTCCGCTCTCGACATCACCGACCGGTCCGCGGTCGCCGACGCCGTGACCGGCTTCGACGCCGTGATCAACGCGGCCGCGTGGACCGACGTCGACGGAGCCGAGACTCAGGAGGCCGAGGCGACGGCGCTCAACGGCGACGGCCCGGCGTACCTCGCCGAGGCTTGCGCCGCCAACGGGGCTGTCCTGCTGCACGTCTCCACCGACTACGTCTTCGCCGGTAGCGGCACGTCGCCGTATCCGGAAGACGCTCCGACCGCGCCGATCAACGCGTACGGGCGGAGCAAGCTCGCCGGGGAACAGGCGGTACTGCGGTCGCTGCCCGACCGTGGCTACGTCATCCGCACCGCCTGGCTCTACGACCGGGACGGCCGGAACTTTCTGACCACCATGCTGCGGCTGGCTGCCGAACGGGATCACCTCGAGGTGGTGGACGACCAGCGCGGACAGCCCACCGCGGCGCCTTTCCTCGCGGAGCAGCTGATCGGGCTGGCGACGGCGGCGGCCGACGGCCGGGCTCCGGCCGGGATCTATCACGGCACCGCTTCGGGTGAGACCACGTGGCTCGGGTTCGCCCGGGAGATCTTCGCTCAGTCCGGGCTCGACCCCGACCGCGTACGCCCGACGACGACCGACCGCTTTCCCCGGCCCGCGCCGCGTCCGGCGTACAGTGTCCTCGGTCACCGACGCTGGGCGGCCGCGGGAGTGCCCACCCAGCCCGGCTGGCGCGAAGAGCTGCGTGACGTCCTGACCGGAGGGCCCGTGACATGAGCGACCGCAGGTCGATCATCGATAGGCACAGTTTCACTCATGCGGTCGCCGGCCGCAGGACGGTGATCGCATGAGTTTGAATGTCACCACCATGATCTGCGGGCTGATCCTGCTCGTGGGCATTCTGGAGCTGTTGCGGCGGCGGCAGCTGCGGGAGAAGTACGGCATGCTCTGGATCGGCGTGGCGCTGGTCATCGTGCCGCTGTCGATCTTCCCGGGGTTGATGGACCGGGTCGCCGGATTCGTCGGCGTCGCCAGCGGCGTGAGCCTGGTGCTGTTCGCCGCGATCCTCTTCCTGCTGCTGGTCTGCCTCCACCTGAGCTGGGAGGTCAGCCGGCTGGAGGAGGAGACCCGCACGCTCGCCGAGGAGATCGCCCTCATCAAGATCAAGATCGACGACACCGCGAAGGTTGGTGCGCAAGATGATCGGGGGTAGGCGGGTCCTGGTGGTCATCCCGGCGTTCAACGAGGCGGGCGCGATCGCCGGAGTCATCGGCGAAGTCCGGCGTGAGCTGCCCGGGATCGATGTGCTCGTGGTCGACGACGGCTCAGCCGACACCACCGTCGTCGAGGCGCGCAAGGCCGGGGCGATCGTGGCACGGCTCCCCTACAACCTCGGCGTCGGCGGGGCTCGGCGGCTCGGCTTCCGCTACGGCCAGGATCACGACTACGACGTGGTCGTCCAATTCGACGCCGACGGGCAGCACGATCCCCGCTACATCCCGCAACTCGTCGAGGCCCTCGACGCCGCCGACATCGTGATCGGCGCCCGGTTCGCCGGGGAGGGCGACTATCGCGTACGCGGGCCGCGGGCCTGGGCGATGACCGTGTTGTCGGCCGTGCTCTCCCGGATCGCGAAGTCCCGGCTGACCGACACCACCTCCGGCTTCCGGGCGGCCAACCGCAAGGGCATCGACCTGTACGCGCAGTGGTTCCCGGTCGAGTACCTGGGCGACACCGTCGAGACGATCGTGCAGGCGGTCCGGGGCGGGCTGACCGTCCGGCAGGTCCCGGTCTCGATGCGGGCCCGGGTCGCGGGCAAGGCGAGCCACTCCCCCGTCAAGGCGACCGTCTACCTCGGCCGGTCCTTCGCGGTGCTGCTGCTCGCGCTGGTCCGGCGCTGACATGACGGCTTCCACCGGCACTCGGCCGGACGACGCCGGGCTGGGCGACCCCTCGTTGGACGTCGTCATGCTGGCCTACGGCAAGGAGCCGTGGCTCGCCGACGCGGTGGACGCGATCTTCGCCTCGACCGGCGTCGAGGTCACGCTGACCCTGGTGGACAACGGAAGCGAGTCGGTCGCCTCCATCACGCCCCGGCCTGGACTTCGGGTCCTGCACCCCAAGGAGAACACCGGATTCTCCGGCGGCTGCAATCTCGGCGCGGCCGAAGCCCGGTCCGACGCCGTCGCCTTCGTGAACTCCGACGCGATCGTGACGCCGGACGCGCTGGCCAAGGTCCGGGCGGTCGCGCTGGAGCCCGGCGTCGGCGCGGCGATGGCCTCGATCCGGCACGCCGACCGCCTCGAGGTCATCAACACCTCGGGCAACCCGTTGCACCTCGCCGGCCTTTCGTGGGCTGGCGGCAACGAGGAGCCGGCGTCTCGCCACGCGACGCGTACGACTGTGCCGTCGCTCAGCGGATGCGCGTTCGTCGTCCGGGCCGACCTGTGGCGGGAACTCGGCGGATTTCCGGCGGAGTACCTCGCGTACCACGAGGACACTGAGCTGAGCCTGCGGCTGTGGCAACGCGGCCTGGCCCCGGTTTACGTGCCGGATGCGGTCGTTGGGCACCATTACGAGTTCTCCCGCAACGACCTCAAGTTCTACCTGCTCGAACGCAACCGGCTGCTGACCGTTCTCACGCTCTACCGGGCGCGGACGATCCTGCTTCTGCTGCCTGTCCTGGCCCTGACCGAGGTCGCGATGCTGGCGACTGCGGTCGCCGGCGGCTGGCTGCGGCCCAAGGTACGCGGCTGGGGCTGGATCTGGCGCAACCGCGGCTTCGTGCGTACGCGGCGGCGGCGGTTGCAGTCGGAGCGGCTGGTCGGCGACGCGGCGTTGCCGCTCACGCCCGACTTCACGCCGTCCAATGTCGAGGCTCCGCCGGGGATGGGGCTCTACAACGCGTTCGTCCGCATCTGGTGGCGACTCGTACGCCCCCTCGTCCGCTGAGCGCTGTCCCTGCAGATCACGGTTATCCATGCCTCCAGGCCCGGTTCCGACCTGCGTAACCGTGATCTGCCGCGAACGGGGACGCTGGGAACGCAAAGCGCCCCGAGCCACAGCCGGCCCGGGGCGCTGTTTTGCGTAGTGCTCAGCTCTCGGTGTCGCCGGACTCCTCGGGCGAACCCTCGCCAGCCGGCTCGGCGGGCGTGGTCTCCGCGGCCGGTGCCACCGCAGCAGCCGCCGGCGCCGGGGTGAGCAGCGCCTTCAGCGCGTTCCCGGTGATCCGGCGGAACGCCCGGCCGCGCCGGGCCCGCTCCAGCACGGCCACTTCGAGCTGGTCGGCCGAGATCTGCCGGGCCGCCCCGTTCTCGCCGCCCACGCTGCCGAGCGCCTCGACCGCCAGAGACAGCGCCTCGCCGAGCGAGTGGGACTCGCTGTGCCGGTCCTTCAGCACGGTGGCGACCGCCTCCGCCTGACCGCCCATCACGAGGAAGCCGGGCTCGTCCTGGACGGAACCGTCGTAGGTGAGCCGATAGAGCTGGTCGTCGGCCGCGGTGGCGCCCACCTCGGCGATGCAGATCTCGACTTCCAGCGGCTTGCCGCTCTCCCCGAACAGGTTGCCCAGCGTCTGGGCGTACGCACTGGCCAGGGCCCGGCCGGTGACGTCACGGCGGTCGTAGGAGTAGCCGCGCATGTCGGCCATCCGCACGCCCGCCGAGCGCAGGTTCTCGAACTCGTTGTAGCGCCCGACGGCCGCGAATCCGATCCGGTCGTAGATCTCGCTCACCTTGTGGAGCGTGGTCGAGACGTTCTCCGCCACGAACAGGACACCCTGTTCGTAGGTGAGCACGACCACGCTGCGGCCGCGCGCGATCCCCTTGCGCGCGTACTCCGAGCGATCCCGCATGATCTGCTCGGGCGAGGCGTAGAACTGCATGGCCACGCGGCCTGCTCCCTTCCAGGTGAATCCTCAGTGGACTGACTACTGGTCACCGACCGGCGCCGGTCAGCCGCCGATGTTCTCGTGCCGCGCCGCGATGATCTCCTCGGCGATCGTCGCCGTCTGCTCGTCGGGCAGCCGGTGCGTGCCCTCGGCGGTGGCGGTCATGACGACCGGGAAGATGCGCCGGATGACGTCGGGACCGCCGGTCGCGGTGTCGTCGTCAGCCGCGTCGTAGAGCGCCTCGACCGCGAACTTGACCGCCTCGGCGGTGGTCAGCCCGGGCCGGAACCGCTTCTTCAGCGCGGACTTGGCGAACAGCGAACCGGAGCCGATGGCGTCGTATCCCGTCTCCTCGTAGACCCCGCCGGCCACGTCGAAGCTGAAGATACGGCCGACCTTGGCCGGGTCCTTCGCGTCGAGGTCGTAGCCCGCGAAGATCGGGATCGCGACCAGGCCCTGCAACGCCGCGCCTAGGTTGCCCCGGATCATCGCGGCCAGCCGGTTGGCCTTGCCGTCGAGCGAGAGCATCGCGCCCTCGATCTTCTCGTAGTGCTCCAGTTCCACCTGGAACAGCCGGATGAGCTCGATGCCGATGCCGGCGGTGCCCGCGATGCCGATCAACGAGTACGGGTCCGCCTCATGCACCTTCTCGATGTCACGGCTGGCGATCAGATTGCCCATGGTGGCGCGCCGGTCGCCTGCCATCACGACGCCGTCGGTGCAGCTCAGCGTCACGATCGTGGTGGCGTGCGGGGCGATCTCCGCGTGCGCGCCGGCCGGGAGCGGTCGCCGTCCCGGCAGCAGATCGGGCGCGGCCATGCTCAAGAACTCCGTGAACGAACTGATGCCCACCGCGTGGTAAGCCGCCGGAAAGCCCCGGGTGCTATCTGCTCCCAACGTCACGTCGTCCCTTCAGATACTCGATGGCTCGAGCGAGGAGTTCTCGGTCGTCCCGGAACTGACCCAAACCACCGTTGCAGTTGAAACACAATATGCCACGTACTTCACCGGTCACGTGATCGTGGTCCACGTGGTCCGGATTCGGGTCATGGCAGATGGCACAGCAGCCGCCCTGTTCGAGCAGCATCTCCTGAAACGCCTCTTCGCCGATCCCGTATCGATGTCGCAGGTGATATTCGCGAAAGCCGCCGTAAAGCCGCGTGGCAGTCTCGCGTGTGCGCAGCGTATGGCACGGTTTGCAGTAGGAGTGGAGGCCGCTTGTTTTCGCTCTCGTCCGGGGGAAGTCCTCGACCGACTTTGTCTCACCGCAATCTGGGCACCACTTGTTGCCAGGCGCGACCGGGACCTCTGGGCGTCGCGCTGCGGAAATGCCCCGCCTCCGTCGGCTAGCCTCGTTGCGTACCCGTGCGCATGATCTGCAGTAGAACGAGCGCCCATCCGGACGGCGTCGATCACTATGGAACTCGTCCAGCGAAAGTATCCGGGCACAGTCGGGAAACTTCTTCTTCGCGGCGGCGTCCGGGGAATCGGACATATGTCTCATTCCCCGCCTTTTTGTATGTATCCTCTCACGAACTCCTCGGCGTTCTCCTCGAGCACCGAGTCGATCTCGTCCAGCAGGTCGTCCACGTCCTCGCCGATCTGCTCGACCCGCTCGGCGATCTCCGGGTCGACCTCGGGCGTGACCGCCTCGTCGACCTCGTTCTCGCGCCGGCGACCGGCCTGACCCTGCCCACCTGTGTCCTGGCTGGCCATTGCGCCCCTCCCTGATGGCAAGGCCGGGACTTGTAGGTCCCGGCCGTCCGTCTTAGCTAAAACCTACCGCGCTCGACCGACAATTGCGATCAGCTACCAGCGCAAGTCAGGACGCGGCGGTCAGCGCCTCGAGCAGATCCTTCGCGCTCGCGCAGCGGTCGAAGAGCGGGCCCACGACCCGCTTGATGCCACGCTCGGGTTCCAGCATCGGTACGCGCACCAGCGATTCGCGGCCGATGTCGAAGATGACGGAGTCCCACGACGCGGCGACCACTTCGGACGCGTACTGGGCGAGGCAGCGTCCCCGGAAGTACGCCCGGGTGTCCTCCGGCGGCTCGGTCATCGCCCGGCGTACGTCCTCCTCCCGGAGCAGCGTCTTCATCGCACCCCGGGCCACCAGGCGGTGGTACAGGCCCTTCTCCTGACGGACGTCGGCGTACTGGAGGTCGACGAGGTGCAGCTTCGGCGAGGCCCAGCCGAGGTTCTCCCGCTCGCGGTAGCCCTCCAGGAGGCGCAGCTTCGCCACCCAGTCGAGTTCGTCGGCGCACGACATCGGGTCACGGCCCAGCTTGTCCAGTACGCCTTCCCACCGGTCCAGGACGTCCGCCGTCTGCTCGTCCAGCCCCCGGCTGTCCATGAAGGCCCGAGCGCGCTCGTAGTACGCCCACTGCACGTCCAACGCCGTCAGACGGCGGCCGTCACGAAGGCGTACGCGATGAGTCAACGACGGATCGTGACTGATCGCGCGGAGCTCGGCCACCGGGTCGGCGATGCTGAGATCGGGCGTGAGCGCCTTCTCCTCGATCATCGTGAGGATGAGTGCGGTCGTGCCCACCTTGAGGTAGGTGGAGATCTCCGACAGGTTGGCGTCACCGATGATGACGTGCAGGCGGCGATACTTGTCGGCATCGGCGTGCGGCTCGTCGCGGGTGTTGATGATCGGGCGCTTGAGCGTGGTCTCCAGACCGACCTCGACCTCGAAGAAGTCGGCGCGCTGCGAGATCTGGTACCCCGCCTGCGAGCCGTCGGCGCCGATGCCCACCCGGCCGGCGCCGCAGACCACCTGACGGGTGACGAAGAACGGCGTCAGATAGGTGACGATCTCGGCGAACGGCGTCTGCCGCCGCATGAGGTAGTTCTCGTGCGCGCCGAAGCTCGCGCCCTTGTTGTCGGTGTTGTGCTTGTAGAGATGGATCGGCGGCGCGCCCGGGATGGTGCCGGCCCGGCGGGCCCCCTCGGCCATCACCCGCTCACCGGCCTTGTCCCAGAGCACGGCGTCGAGCGGATTGGTCACCTCGGGCGTGGAGTACTCCGGGTGCGCGTGGTCGACGTAGAGCCGGGCGCCGTTCGTCAGGATGACGTTGGCCAGGCCCAGATCCTCGTCGGCGAGCGCCTCGGCGGGATCGAACACCGCGCCCGTGTACGTGAAGCCACGCGCGTCGCGTAGGGGCGACTCTTCCTCGTAGTCCCAGCGGGCCCGGCCGCCTCTGGTCAGCTCGGGTCGTGCGCCGTAGGCGTTGACTACCTGAGAGGAGGTCACCATCGGGTTGGCTTGAGGCTGTCCGGGCACGCTGATGCCGTACTCGACCTCAGTCCCCATGATCCGGCGCACTGTCATATCAATGAGCCTAGACGGTGCTCAGGCGATCGCACTCCCCGCTACCGGTCCGTGGCACTCCGCACCCGTCTTTCGGCGCCTCGTAGCGCTTGCGCGTTTGACCGCGCCGTGCTCGCGCGTCTGCCCGGCGTGCTCGGGCGTCTGCCCGGCGTGCTCGCGCGTCAGCCCGGCGTGCTCGCGCGTCAGCCCGGCGTGCTCGGGCGTCTGCCCGGCGTGCTCGGGCGTCTGCCCGGCGTGCTCGCGCGTCAGCCCGGCGTGCTCGCGCATTATCCGGGATAACGCGGCCTTGCCGCGCGCGAAAGCAGCAATATCCCGGGATATCGCGCGAGCCGCGCCACCCCAGACAACGCGCGAGCCGCGCCACCACCGGGGGAACGCGAAAGCGCCCCACCCACGTCAGCGGGCGGGGCGCTTTCAGGGCGTTACAGGTATTGGCCGGTGTTGGTGGCGGTCTCGATGGACCGACCGGCCTCGGTGCCCTTGCCGCCGGAGACGAGCGTACGGATGTAGACGATCCGCTCGCCCTTCTTCCCGGAGATGCGGGCCCAGTCGTCGGGGTTGGTGGTGTTCGGCAGGTCCTCGTTCTCCCGGAACTCGTCGACGCACGCGTCCAGCAGGTGCTGCAGCCGCAGCCCCTTGCGTCCGGAGGAGAGGAACTCCTTGATTGCCATCTTCTTGCCGCGGTCCACGATGTTCTGGATCATCGCGCCCGAGTTGAAGTCCTTGAAGTACAGGACTTCCTTGTCACCGTTGGCGTACGTGACCTCGAGGAAGCGGTTCTCCTCGGTCTCGGAGTACATCCGCAGGACGACCGCGCTGATCATCGCGTGCACGCACGCCTCGGCCGACCCACCGTGCTCGGCCAGATCGTCCGGGTGCAACGGCAGGCCTTCCACGATGTACTTCGTGAAGATGTCGCGGGCCGCCTCGGCGTCCGGCCGCTCGATCTTGATCTTGACGTCCAGGCGCCCGGGGCGCAGGATCGCCGGGTCGATCATGTCCTCGCGGTTGGACGCGCCGATGACGATGACGTTCTCGAGCCCTTCCACACCGTCGATCTCGGAGAGCAGCTGCGGGACGATCGTGTTCTCCACATCGGACGAGACACCGGAGCCGCGGGTGCGGAACACGGAGTCCATCTCGTCGAAGAACACGATGACCGGCGTACCCTCGGAGGCCTTCTCCCGAGCGCGCTGGAAGATCAGCCGGATGTGCCGCTCGGTCTCGCCGACGTACTTGTTGAGCAGCTCGGGGCCCTTGATGTTCAGGAAGAAGCTGGTCTGCCTCTCCTGGCCCCGCTTCTCCGCGATCTTCTTCGCCAGGGAGTTGGCGACCGCCTTCGCGATCATCGTCTTGCCGCAGCCGGGCGGGCCGTAGAGCAGCACGCCCTTCGGCGGCCGCAGGTGGTGCTCCCGGAACAGCTCGGCATGCAGGAACGGCAGTTCGACGGCGTCGCGGATCTGCTCGATCTGGTTGGAGAGGCCACCGATGTCGGTGTAGTCGACGTCGGGCACCTCCTCCAGGACGAGCTCCTCGACCTCGCTCTTCGGGATCCGCTCGTACGCGTACGCCGAGCGGGGCTCGATCATGAGCGAGTCGCCGGCCCGCAGCGGGGAGTCGATGAGACCCTCCGCCAGGAACACGATGCGCTCCTCGTCGGCGTGCGAGATGACCAGTGCCCGATCGCCGCCTTCCAGCAGCTCCTTGAGCATGACGACTTCGCCGCTGCGCTCGAAGCCGAGTGCGTCGACGATGTTCAAGGCGTCGTTGAGCAGCACCTCTTGACCACGCTGCAGAGCCGAGACGTCCAGTGAGGGCGATACGGCGACCCGCAGCTTGCGTCCCCCGGTGAAGACGTCGACGGTGCCGTCCTCGTGCCGGGTCAGGAAGATCCCATAGCCGCTGGGCGGTTGCGCCAGCCGGTCGATCTCCTCCTTGAGGGTCACGATCTGGGCGCGCGCTTCCTTCAGCGTGGCGACCAGTCGCTCGTTGTTCTCCGTGAGCCGGGCCAGCTGTGCCTGAGTCGCGGCGAGCCGCTCCTCCAGCTGGCGAACATGACGGGGGCTCTCAGACACCTTGCGTCGCAGCAGGGCGAGTTCCTCTTGAAGGAACGCGACCTGCGTGGAGAGATCGTTGGACTCCTTCTCCCACCGTGCGGCGCGCGCATCCGCGTCGTCGCTGCGTGCCACGTCCCACCTCCCCGGGGGTTGAGCCAGGTTGCGCTGTGCCTTAACACTAGCCGCTGTATGCCCCGATGAAACCCTCCCGACACGGCCATACGCAATCGTGATCTCACCGGCTGCGACCGCCCGCTGATCAACGATGGTCGGTGGAGTACCGTCGAGGCGTGGCAGACAGCGAACTTCAGGTCTGGGTGGATCAGGATCTGTGCACCGGCGACGGGTTGTGCGTGCAATACGCGCCCGAGGTCTTCGAGTTCGACGTCGACGGGCTCGCCTACGTCAAGGACGAGGCGGGTGAGCTGCAGCTGGCCAAGGACGCCAAGGTCGCGGTGCCGGCCCATCTGCGGCTGGAGATCCTCGACGCCGCCAAGGAGTGTCCCGGCGAGTGCATCCACGTGCGCCGGGCCGCCGACGCGTCGGCCGAGCCGATGAGCGAGGACGAACGCGACGAGATCCGGTCTCAGCTCGCCGCCGGCGCCGTCTGATCAGCGAGCGTCTAAAACTTCACAGCAGGGGCCGGCCGATCAACCCCGCGAGGAGTTCCGCGAACTCCTCCAGCCGGCCGATCTGCGCCACGCCGCCGTCGGTGAGGGTCTTGCCGAACCGCAGCGCGTCGTGCCGGACGCCCGGCCCGTCAGCGGCCTCCTCGACCGAGCTGAGCAGCAGGTAGACGTCGACGGCGTCGACCCGATGGCCGGTCGCGGTGCGGATCAAGCGCCGCCGGCAGCCGATCTCGGTCACCGCGGACAACGGCACCACGCGCAGCGAGGAGATCATCGATCCGACCGGTCCCTCGCCCGGCGCGGTGTCCTCGCCGTGCCACAGCAGCAGCCGCGAGCCGTCGCAGACCACGACTTCCTGCCAGACGCCGTTGTACTCGTTGACGAACCGCTCCAGCGTGAAGCCCAGGATCTGCGACCCGGCCAGCGCGCGGTTCAGGCAGTCCAGCGCCACCTCCGGGTCGCGGAGATAGGCCCGTGCGGCCGCGTCCAGCTCCTTGAACGGGGCCCAGTCAGGGAAGACTGCCTCGGTCACTCCTGATCACCGTCCGGGTCACCCTCCACGGCGACCTCACGGGCCGCGATGCGTCCCGCCTTCTTCAACTGGTACGCCTCAGCGCCCTTGCTGGGTTTGCGACGTCGTGGCGGGGGCGTGACGCCGGGGGCGAGTTTCCGGGATCGCACCAGGAAAGCGGTGTGCGCGATCATCCGGTGGTCCGGGCGTACGGCCAGACCGTCGGCGTGCCAGTCGCGGACCAGCGACTCCCAGGCGTACGGCTCGGTGAAGCAGCCCTTCTCGCGCAGGGCCTCCACCAGCTCCGACAGCTGGGGCGTGGTCGCGACGTACCCGATGAACACCCCACCGGGCAGGAGCGCCTTCTCGACCATGTCGAGAGCCTCCCACGGCGTGAGCATGTCGAGGATGATCCGGTCGAATCCGGTCTGGTCGCAGGAGGCGACGTCGGCGATGGTGAGTCGCCAGTTGGGCTGCTCCGCACCGAAGAAGGCGCTCACGTTCTTCTTGGCGACTGCTGCGAATTCTTCGCGCAGCTCGTAAGAGTGGACCTCGCCGTGCTCGCCGACGGCGCGCAGCAGCGAGCAGGTGAGCGCGCCGGAGCCGACGCCTGCCTCGAGCACCTTCGCCCCGGGGAAGACGTCGCCCATGGCCACGATCTGAGCCGCGTCCTTGGGATAGATCACCTGAGCGCCGCGCGGCATGGAGAGCACATAGTCGGCCAACAGCGGCCGCAGCGCCAGGTACGCCGTCCCCCCGGACGAGGTGACCACGCAGCCGTCGGGCTGGCCGATGAGCGCGTCGTGCTCCAGGATGCCCCGGTGGGTGTGGAACGCCTTGCCGGGCTCCAGCACGATCGTGTGCATCCGGTTCTTGGGGTCGGTGAGCTGCACCCGGTCGCCCACGGCGAACGGCCCGCGGCGGGCGGGCATCGCAGGGACGGTCAAATCGGGCATCTGGCTCACGGAGCACTCCTTCGGGCACGCGGGTCGAGCAGCTGAACGAGGTCCGCCAGGTGCAGGACCCCGACGACATCCTCTCCTGCGGTCACGAGGAACTCGTCAGCCGGGTGCTGCTGGACCGCCCGGATCACATCCTCGCCACGCAATCCGGCCGGGATGACGCCGACGCTGTCGATGTCGCGGGCGACCGATTCCACCGGCACCCAGGGCCGGCGCTGTTCGGGCACGGCCGCAGCCGCCTCCCGCTTGACGAGGGCGACCAGGCGGCCGTCCGCGTCGGCCACCCCCAGAGCGGCGGCCGGACGCCCCTGCTCGGCCGCCCGGCGCAGCGCCTCGGCCAGCGAAGTCCCGGTCGGCACCAGGAACAGCGGGCGGGCGAGGCGTACGGGGTCGATCAAGGGGAACCGCGCCATCACCTTGGCTTGGTTGATCGACGCCGTCGCACCCTGCCACAAGGTGAACGCGATCAACGCCGCGATGATGAGGCCGACCGCGCTGTAGAGGCCGGTCGCGTAGAGGACGAAGGCGACGACGACGGTGAGCACCGCGACGACGCGGCCCGACCAGCCCGCGACGACCGTCCCGGCGGTCTTGTCCCCGTTGATCGCCCAGACCGCGGCCCGCAGCGCCCGACCGCCGTCCAGCGGAAGCCCGGGCAACGCGTTGTAGACGGCCACGACGAGGTTGCTGAAGGCCACCTGCCAGACCAGGATGCGCAGCAGCGACGGGGGCATGAGCAGGCCGGCGACCGTGGCGAGCGCTCCGATCAGGAACGACACCGCCGGACCGGCCAGCGAGAACAGCAGCTCGGTCGACGGCTTGCGGGGATCGGTCTCCATCTCGGTGTAGCCGCCGAGCAGGTCCAGCGTGATACCGCGTACGCCGACCCCGCGCCAGCGGGCGACCAGGGCGTGCCCCAGCTCGTGCAACAGCACCGAGACGAGCAGCGAGAAGGCCATCGCAGCGGCGAGGGCGTACCCGATCGAGCCGTGCGAGTCGGCGAGCTGCGAGCCCCAGCTGACGATGATGAGCAGCGCCATGAGGAACCAGGACGGGCTCAGCCGGACGGGGAAGCCGAAGAACCGCCCCAGCGACACCCCGGGGCGTACCGGCACCGGCGGGGGTTCGGACGCGCGCGGTTCCGTCTCCTGGCTCATGACCGCTTCTCCATCGCCGCAATGCTACGCACCGCGTACGCGTCGCCGGGCGGCACGCCCGAAGATCCGCTGCCGCCGAACGTCGTACCCCTGCCTTACGGTGAGGGCCATGACGACGCCGCTGCCCACGCTCTCCCCCTCCCGGGCCGCCGACTTCAAGACCTGTCCCCTGCTCTATCGGCTCCGCAGCATCGACCGGCTCCCCGAGCAGCCGACGGTGGACCAGGCTCGGGGCACGCTGGTGCACGCGGTGCTGGAGCGGCTTTTCGACCTGCCCGCGGCGAGCCGGACGCTGGCGGAGGCGGCGTTGCTGGTGCGCCCGGCGTGGGAGGCGCTGCTGGCCGAGGCGCCCGAGCTGGGCACGCTCGCCGTCGACGACGGCTTCCTCGACGAGGCGACCCAGCTGTTGCAGGGCTACTTCACAGTGGAGGATCCGACTCGCCTGGAGCCCGCCGAGCGGGAGACCCTCATCGAAGCCACCCTCGACGACGAGCTGCTGATCCGCGGCTACGTGGACCGGCTCGACGTCTCCCCCGCCGGTGACCTTCGTGTGGTCGACTACAAGACCGGTGGCGCGCCCCGGGAGGCGTTCGAGGCGCGCGCATTGTTCCAGCTCAAGTTCTACGCGCTCGTGCTGTGGCGGACCCGAGGCATCGTGCCGCGCGTGTTGCGGCTGGTGTATCTGAAGGACCGGGAGGTCTGCGACTACACCCCCGACTCCGAGGAGCTGGAGCGCTTCGAGAAGACGCTGGTCGCCCTGTGGCGGGCGATCGAGCAGGCCGCGCAGGCCCGCGAGTTCCGCCCCAAGCCGAGCCGCCTCTGCAACTGGTGCTCGCACCAGGCGCTGTGCCCGTCGTTCGGCGGGACGCCGCCGCCGTTCCCGGAGGAAGCGGCGATCACCACCGCCATCGACGCCCGGACCGCCCGGCTGGCCGCCCAGCGTGGTGTCGACGGCGAACGCCTCGCCGACGTCCTGTAACCAGCGCGCGCAGCCGGCCTCGTCAAGATCGGTCAGGCCGCTGGCGCAGGCCCGGTAGTCTGCCCTCGTGACGTCCGGGCCGGTACGGGTGCTCCTCGCCGACGCTCAGCCGATGCTTCGCAGCGGCCTGCGCAGTGTGCTCGCGGCGTACGCCGACATCCATGTGGTGGGCGAGGCCGGGGACGGCGTCGAGGCGATCGAGCTGGCCCGGCGGCTGTTGCCGGACGTGCTGCTCGTCGAGGCCCGGCTGCCCCGGCGGGACGGGGTCGCCGTCGCGCGGGAGGTCGCCGGGGCTCGACTGCCCGTCGGGGTGCTCGTGCTGACGGCTGAGCCGGTCGGCGACCACGCCGTCGGCGCACTCCGGGCGGGCGCCCGAGGGTTGGTGGCGCAGGACGCGGCGGCCGAGGACCTCGTCGGGGCGGTACGCGCGGTGGCCGCCGGTCACGCCGCGATCTCCCCGGTGCTGCTGGGGCAGCTGCTGGCCCAGTTCGCCGCGCTGCCGGTGACGGCGGACGGCGTACCGGACGGATCGTCGGGGCTTACCGATCGGGAGCGGGAAGTGCTCGCCCAGGTCGCCCGGGGCTTGTCGAACGCCGAGATCGCCCGGGTGCTCACCGTCAGCGAGACGACGGTGAAGACGCATGTGGGTCATGTGCTCACCAAGCTCAAACTGCGTGACCGCGTCCAGGCAGTCGTCTATGCGTACGAGTCGGGCTTGATCAAACCGGGCGACTGACCGCACTCCTGGCGGCTCGGGGCAAGCCCTCCCCGGCGCTGGACTGTCCCGCGAGCAGGAAGGAAGCGCGGACAATTTAGCGGAGTTTGCCCGATTCGTCGGTTCGCTGCGGCAATATCTGGCCTATGAGCAGCGAAACCACCCAACCGGCCGCCGCGCGGGCCGATGGCATCTGGAAGGTCTACGGCCACGGCGAGGCGCAGGTCCACGCGCTGCGCGGGGTGAGCACGGCGTTCGACCGGGGGCGGTTCACCGCGATCATGGGGCCGTCGGGCTCCGGGAAATCGACCTTGATGCACTGTCTGGCCGGGCTGGACACGGTCGACGCCGGGCACGTGTTCATCGGCGACACCCAGGTCACCGGGCTGGGTGATGCGGGGCTGACCAAGCTGCGGCGGGAGAAGGTCGGGTTCATCTTCCAGCAGTTCAACCTGCTGCCGACGCTGACCGCCGAGGAGAACATCCTGCTGCCGATGGCGATCTCGGGGCGCAAACCGGATCCACAGTGGTACGACCTGGTGATCAAGACGGTCGGCCTGGGTGACCGGCTCAGCCACCGCCCGACCGAGCTGTCCGGCGGTCAGCAGCAGCGAGTGGCGTGTGCGCGCGCGCTCGTCGCCCGGCCCGAGGTGATCTTCGCCGACGAGCCGACCGGAAACCTCGACTCCCGGTCCAGCGGCGAGGTCCTGAACTTCCTGCGCAGTTCGGTGCACGACTTCGGGCAGACCATCGTGATGGTCACCCACGACCCCCGGGCCGCCTCGTACGCCGACCGCGTGATCTTCCTCGCCGACGGCTCCATCGTGGACGAGCTGGAGAAGCCGACCGAGGGCAGCGTGCTCGACAAGATGAAGAGCCTGGATCCGGGGCAGAGCCCCGATGCCGCGACCGGTGGCGCCGATGTTTAAGGCGATGCTGCGCGGCTTGCTCGCGCATAAGTTGCGGCTGCTGCTGTCCGCGCTGGCCATCATCCTCGGCACGATGTTCATGTCCGGCGCGTTCATCGCCGGGGACACCATCGCGCAGGGGTTCACCGGGCTGTTCTCGACGATCAACTCCGATCTCGACGTTCAGGTGACCGGCAAGTCGCAGGTCGACGACCAGCAGTCGGGCGTGGTGACCGCGACGGTGCCCCAGCGGGTCGCCGACTCCGTCGCCGGGGTGGACGGCGTCGAGAAGGCGACGCCGCAGGTCGCCTCGGACGGCGCGCGGGTGATCGGCAGCAACGGCAAGGTCATCCCGACCTCCGGCCCGCCCCGGCTGGGGGTGGGCTGGACCGGCGAGGACGGGCTGGTCGAACTGCGGGACGGCACCGGGCCGGCCCAGCCCAACCAGGTCGCGTTGTCGGCGAACCTGGCCGAGCAGGCCGGCAAGAAGGTCGGTGACCAGGTGCAGATCCTCACGCTGCAGCCGGAGAAGACGTTCACCGTCGCCGGGATCTTCGGCTACGAGGGCGACCGGGACTCCCTCGCCGGCGAGATGACGGTCGCGTTCACCATGCCGGTCGCGCAGGAGCTCATGCTGGGCAAGCTCGGCGAGTACACCAGTGTGGACGTCAAAGCCGCGAGCGGGGTCGGCGACTCCGAACTCCGGGACCGCATCGCTGCCGTGGTGGGCCCCGCTTACGACGTACGCACGAACAAGGAAGCCACCGAGGCGGCCTCCGACGGCATCCAGCCCTTCATCACCGTGCTCAAGACCGGGCTCACCGTCTTCGCCCTCATCGCCTTGATCGTGGCGATCTTCCTGATCTTCAACACGTTCTCGATCCTCGTCGCGCAGCGTACGCGTGAACTGGCCCTCTATCGCTCGTTCGGCGCCTCGAAACAGCAGGTCCTCCGCTCGGTGCTGACCGAGTCCGCCTTGCTGGGCTTCGTGGCGGCGCTGGTCGGGCTGCTCGTCGGCTGCGGGGTGGGCTGGCTGGGCAAGAAGGGCCTGGAAGCGCTGTCCAACACGAACCTGCCCGTCAACGGCATCGTCGTGAAGCCCTACGTCATCATCGTGACGCTGCTCGTCGGAGTCCTCGTGACGGTGGTCTCGGCGCTGGTCCCGGCGTTGCGGGCGTCGCGCGTACCGCCGATCGCGGCGATGCGGGACGCGGCGGTTCCCGACAAGCCGCTGCGCAAGCTCACCGTCGCGGGGCTGATCGTGCTGCTCGCCGGCATCGCGTTCCTCGTGCTCCGGCTGACCAAAGTGTGGAAGGACCCGCTTTGGCTGGTCCTCGGCGGTGGTGCGCTGCTGGTGTTCATCGGCGTGATCATGCTGGCCCCGGTGCTCAGCCGGCCGGTGACCCGCGCGCTCGGCGCGCTCTTCGGCACCTCGGTCCCGGCCCGGCTGGGCACCCGCAACACCGGGCGCAACCCCCGGCGTACGGCGTTGACCGCGGCGGCGCTGATGATCGGCGTGACGCTGGCCACGGCCGGTGGCGTGTTCGCCTCGTCGGCCAAGGCCGGGCTCACCGACGTCTTCACCAACGACGTCCAGGCTCAGCTCATCGTGCAGGTCGACTTCTCGGCCGGAGCCACGGCCGGCTTCGACCCCGCGATGCAGAAGCAGATCCGGGAGATCCCCGGAGTCTCTCAGGCGGTCGCGTTCCGCACCGACACCGCCCGCGTCGGCGGGCAGGCTTCGCAGGTGCTCTCCGGCGATCCGGTCGCTTCGGCCGAGATCTTCACGCTGAAGGCCGCCTCCGGCGACATCCGGCCGCTGACCGCCGGGGAGGTCATCCTCGACGACGCGACGGCGAAGCGGCTCAACGCGACGACTGGATCGACGGTCGACATCGTGACCGCCCGCGGCGGCCCGAAGCAGGAGAAGGTCGTGGCCACCCTGGAACCGTCGAGCGCCTGGTCGGGTCCGCTGCTCAACGAGGCCGACGCGACCGGATTCACTTCGCCCAACGCACAGGCCGCCTACGTGCAGGTCGCCTCGGACGATCAGGTCGAATCCGTACGCACGCAGCTCGAGTCGCTGTTCGCCGACAACAAGGAAGTCACCGTCGTCGACCAGAGCCAGCTGCTGGGCACGGTCACCAGCGTCCTCGACATCGTCCTGGTGATCCTCAACGTCATGCTGGGGCTCGCCATCATCGTGGCCCTGCTCGGAGTCGTGAACACACTGCTGTTGTCGATCTATGAGCGTACGCGGGAGATCGGGATGATCCGCGCGATCGGCCTCAGCCGGGGCTCCACCGCCCGCATGATCACCGTCGAGTCGATCCTGATCTCGGTGTTCGGAGCGCTGCTCGGCATGGCGGTCGGCGTCGGCCTCGGCGTCGCGGCGGTGAAGATCTTCGGCGGGGATTACCTCAAGCTCACCATTCCGTGGGGCTACCTCATCGCCACGCTCGTCCTCGCGATCGTCGCCGGCATCCTCGCTGCGGTACTTCCCGCGATCCGGGCTGGGCGGCTCAATGTGCTGGAGGCCATCGCCTACGAGTGACGTCATTCCCTGCAGATCACGGTTACACAGCCCAAATTCGCGCGGGAGGCATGCGTAACCGTGATCTGCAGCCGTCAAAGCGCCGTCAGAACGGGGCCGGGAGCCGCCGGTGACTCAGGGGCTACCCCGAGATCGTCTCGGGGGCGTCCCCCGGCGCAGATCTCGGGTGCCGGTCCGACTTTGGTCTGACGATTCCCGCGTGCCCGGCCGGAACTATGAGAGTCGCCGGCCGGGCACCGCCTTGCCCGGCCGGACCATCTCGATTCCGTGCAGGGGGAACTCCAATGACAATCACCGCACACCCGCCCGTTCGCGTGGCCGTCGCCGCGCGGGCCGTGGACGTCTGGAAGGTGTACGGCTCCGGCGAGGCCCAGGTCGTCGCGCTCCGGGGGGTCAGCATGGAGGTGGCCGCCGGCCGCTTCACCGCGATCATGGGCCCGTCCGGCTCCGGCAAGTCCACGCTGATGCACTGCCTGGCCGGCCTCGACTCGGTCACCCGCGGCGAGGTGCACGTCGGCGACACCAAGCTCACCGGCCTCGGCGACGCCGGGCTCACCAAGCTGCGGCGCGAGCAGGTCGGGTTCATCTTCCAGCAGTTCAACCTGCTCCCGACGCTCACCGCCGAGGAGAACATCCTCCTGCCGCTGGCCATCGCCGGGCGCAAGCCCGACCGCGAGTGGTTCGACACGGTGATCGACACGGTCGGTCTGCGTGACCGGCTCGGCCACCGCCCGAGCCAGCTCTCCGGCGGCCAGCAGCAGCGCGTCGCCTGCGCCCGCGCCCTCGTGTCACGGCCCGAGGTGGTCTTCGCCGACGAGCCCACGGGCAATCTCGACTCTCGCTCCGGCGCGGAGGTGCTGTCGTTTCTCAAGGCGTCGGTACGCGAACACGGGCAGACGATCGTGATGGTCACGCACGACCCGACCGCCGCGTCCTATGCCGACCGGGTGGTGTTCCTCGCCGACGGCCGCATCGTCAACGAGCTCACCGAGCCGACGCCGCAGAAGGTGCTGGACGCGATGCAGTCGCTGGACCGGCTCGTGGCCGAGACCGCCGGAGCGGAGTCCTGATGCTGCGCGCCACCCTGAAGAGCCTGCTGGCCCGCAAGCTGCGGCTCGCCCTGTCCGCGTTCGCGGTCATCCTCGGCGTCATGTTCGTCGCCGGGTCCTTCGTCCTGACCGACACCCTCGGGCGGTCGTTCGAGAACATGTTCGACTCGGCGTACGCGCACACCGACGTGGTGGTCGCGCCGAAGCCGAAGGTCGACGGCCAGTACGCCGGCGACAGCTCTCCCGTGCCCGGTGTGCTGACCGCCGCCGACCAGGCGAAGATCGAGGCGGTGAGCGGCGTCGTCGCGGCCCACCCCATCGCCGAGGCGGAGGGCGCCCGGGTCATCGGCAGCGACGGCAAGGTCGTCACAACGGTCGGCCCGCCCCGGCTCGGGAGCAACTGGATCGACGGCGTCGGCGGAGCCGAGATCCGCGACGGCCACGCCCCGCAGAACGACAACCAGGTCGTGCTCAACGTGGAGCAGGCGAAGAAGGCCGGCCTGAAGGTCGGCGACCAGGTAACCGTGCTGACGCCGGGGGGCAAGCGGACCTTCGAGCTCGCCGGCACCTTCGGGTACGCCGGTGGCCTGGACGGGCGCGGCGGCGTACTGGAGGTCCGGTTCACCGACAAGGTCGCCCAGGAGCTGATGCTGGGTGAGCCGGGGGCGTACACCTCGTTCGACGTGGACGTCGCACCCGGCCAGAGCGCGGCGGCCGTCCGGGACGCGATCGCCGCCCAGACCGGTGGCGCGTACGAGGTCAAGACGGGGGCCGAACTGGCCAAGTCGATCGCCGATCAGTTCAAGTCGGTGCTAGACGGGCTGAACAAAGTCCTGCTCGGGTTCGGCGGGGTCGCCTTGTTCGTCGGGACCTTCCTGATCCTCAACATCTTCTCGATCACGGTGGCCCAGCGGACCAAGGAGCTGGCGCTGACCCGGGCGCTCGGCGCAAGCCGCCGCCAGATGATCGGCTCAGTGCTCGCCGAGGCGCTCGTCGTGGGCCTGACCGGGTCGGTACTCGGCCTGCTCGCCGGGCTCGGCGTCGGCTGGGTGCTGGCGATGGTCGCGGCGAACGTCTCCGGGCTGATCCTGGCCCCGATCGCGCTGCCGATGTCGGCCGTGATCGCGGCGTTCTCGGTCGGCATCGTGATCACCGTGCTGGCGGCGCTGCTTCCGGCACTCCGGGCCAGCCGGGTGCCGCCGATCGCGGCGCTGCAAGAGGTCGCGACGCCGGACCGGCCGCTGACGAAGCTGTCGGTCGGCGGCGGCCTGGTGACCGCGGCCGGGGTGGCGCTCATGGGGTACGGCCTGACCGGCGACGGTCACCTGTGGCCGATGCTCGGCGGCGTGATGTTCGCCTTCATCGGGGTGGCCCTGCTCAGCCCGCTGGTGGGCAAGCCGGTGGTCGCCGCGCTCGGCCGGCTCTTCTCCTGGTCGGTGGCGGGCAAGCTCGGCCGGCTCAACTCCGGCCGCAACCCGCGGCGTACGGCGATCACGGCGGCGGCCCTCATGATCGGCATCGCGCTGATCACGGCGGCGAGCACGGTGCTCACCTCGGGCGACGAGAGCCTGCGCGGCGCGGCCAACCGGGAGGTCCACGCCGATCTGCTGGTCACCGGTCAGAACAGCACCGACGTCATGCCGACGTTCACGCGGTCCACGATGGACGACATCCGCAAGATCCCGGGCGTGGCGAGTGCCACGAGCGAGGTCTACGCGCGGGCGATGATCGGCAAGAACGGTCACGGGGTCTCGATCATCGACGACCTGCCCGCGATGGCGGCCCAGTTCAGCCTGAAGCCGGCGAGCGCCACCTCGGGGACGCTCAGCGCGCTCGGGCCGAACGACGCCATCGTGGACACCGAGACCGCGGTCGACGAAGGCGTACGCGTCGGCGACACCGTCAAGGTGGTGCTGCCCAAGGGTGATCCGGTCGAGTTCCGCATCGCCGCGATCTACGCCGAGAACGACTTCTACGGCGGTTACCTGCTCGGCTCGGCCGCGTTGACGCACCTCGTGAGCCCGGACCCGGCCGTCGCCACCATCACCCTGGCCGGCGGCGCTTCCGAGTCGGCGGTACGCGACCAGGTCGGCCGGCTGCTCGCGGACAACCCGGAGGTCAGCGTGATGACCAAGGGCGAGTACCTGGATCAGGCGTCGGGCCAGATCGGGACGCTGCTGACGATGGTCACGATCCTGCTGGCGCTCGCCATCCTGATCGCCGTCCTCGGCGTGATCATCACGCTGTGGCTCTCGGTCCTGGAGCGTACGCGGGAACTGGGCCTGCTGCGGGCGATCGGGCTCGGCCGGGCGGCCACCATGCGGATGATCACGGTGGAAGCCGTCGTCATCACGCTCTTCGGCACGCTGCTCGGCCTGGCCACCGGCGTCGGGATGGGCGCGGCGGTCGTGCGGTCGCTCAAGGGCGAGGGCATCACCGACTTCGCGGTGCCGTGGTCGCAGCTGACCGCGTACCTCGTGGCGGGCGCGCTGGTCGGCGTGTTCGCGGCGGTCCTGCCCTCGATCAAGGCGGCTCGCACCGACGTGCTCAAGGCCATCGCCTATGAGTGACGCGTACCAGTAGGTCGGCACTAGACCCTTCTGCACGGAGGGACCGGCCCCCGGCGATCGAGTGATCGTGTTGATCACGGCTCGCCGGGGGCCGGTTTGGTATTTTCCGCGGGTGAGTTTGCGGGAGAGATCACGGCAGCTGGTCGAGTCCCGGGCCTTCCAGTACTTCATCACCGCCGTCATCCTCGGGAACGCGGCGACTCTCGGCCTGGAGACCTCGCCGGTTCTGCACGAGCGGTACGGCACCGCGCTGCACGTCATCGACGTGTCGGCGCTGACGATCTTCGTGGTCGAGCTGCTGTTGCGCCTGTTCGTCCACGGACTGCGGTTCTTCCGCGATCCGTGGAACGTGTTCGACCTCGCGATCGTCTCGGTCGCGCTGGCCCCGGCCTCGTCCGCGTTCACCGTCTTGCGGGCAATGCGAATCCTGCGGGTGCTCCGCCTGGTCTCGGTGGTGCCGAGCATGCGCCGCGTCGTCTCGGCGCTGCTGACCGCGATGCCCGGCATGGTCTCCATCGCCGGACTGCTGGTCCTCGTCCTCTACGTCGCGGGCGTGATGGCCACGAAGCTGTTCGCGCACACCGCGCCGGAGTGGTTCGGCTCGCTCGGCCAGTCGATCTTCACGCTGTTCCAGATCATGACCGGCGACAGCTGGTCCGAAGTGGCCCGCGAGGTCATGGCCAAACAGCCGCTGGCCTGGATCTTCTTCATCGGATTCCTGGTCGTCTCGGCGTTCACCGTGCTCAACCTGTTCATCGCGGTGGCGGTCAGCGCCATGGAGGCCGAGCACCGGGCCGAGGAATCGGCCGCGGAGTCGGCCGCGGAGTCGGCCGCGGAGTCGGCCGCGGAGTCGGCTTCGGCTGCGGACGCTGCCTCGGTCCCGGCTCAGGACCGGGCGGTGCTGGCCGAGGTACGCGCGCTGCGAGCCGAACTGCGGGAGCTGCGCGAAGAGCTGAAGGAACGGGAGCCCGTCTAGAAGTTCGTCAGGTACGCCAGGTCCACCCCGGACAGCGTGGTCAGCAGGTGTGCCCCGAGATCGCCGGGCAGCTCGACCTCGCACGGTACGCCGATCACCCGGGCGCCGGCCGCGACCGCACTGCGTACGCCGGAACTCGAGTCCTCGATGGCGACGCAGCGCTCGATCGGTACGCCGAGCAGCCGGGCCGCCGTCAGGTAAGGCTCCGGGTGCGGCTTGGCCCGGCCGACCTCGTCACCGCATACCACCACGTCGAACGGGCCCAGCGTGTCCAGCGCGATCTTCACCAGCCGCCGCTCGGTGGAGGTCACCAGGGCCGCCGGTACGCCCGCCGCGCGTACCTCGGCGAGAAGCTCCTGAGCGCCGGGCCGCCACGGGAGTCCCTGAGCGAACAGTTCCCCGGTCAACGCCACGAGGCGCTCGGCGCTGACGGCGTAGTCCCGGTGCTGCTGGCCGAGGTCGGTGTGGAAGATCCCCATCGAGGTGGGCATGTCGGTGCCGACCATGCTCAACCGGGCGGCGTCCGACAGCACCCCGCCGTACTCCCCGGCGAGCTGCTGTAGCGAGATCGCCCAGAGCTGCTCCGAATCGATGAGCGTTCCGTCCATGTCGAAGAGCACCGCGGCCAAGGTCACGTCTTCGATCATGCCTGGTCGGCCGCTGCCCGGTCCGGCTCGTCCGGCCCGTCGGTGGCGGAGGTCACGCTAGGCTCGCGCTGTGAACCAGCTGGAACCCATGCCCGAGGACTGGACCCGCGCGCTCGCCATCGCCGCGCACCCCGACGACCTGGAGTACGGCGCGGCCGGGGCGGTCGCCCGATGGACGGCTACCGGCAAGGACGTCCGCTACGTGATGGTGACCCGAGGCGAGGCCGGCATCGACGGGATCGCGCCCGCCGAGTGCGCCCCATTGCGCGAAGCCGAGGAGCGGGCCGGCGCGGCCCTGGTCGGCGTGGAGGTCGTCGAGTTCCTCGATCATCGCGACGGAGTCATCGAGTACGGCGTTCCACTGCGCCGGGACCTGGCCGCCGCGATCCGCCGCCACCAGCCGGAACTGGTGATCACCGGGAACTACCACGACAGCTGGCCGGGCGGCGGCTGGAACACCCCCGACCACCGCCACACCGGCCGGGCCGTGCTGGACGCCGTCGCCGACGCCGGGAACCGCTGGATCTTCCCCGAACTGGCCGAGGAGGGCCTCCAGCCGTGGAGCGGCGTCCGCTACGTCGCCGTCGGCGGATCACCCCACCCGACTCACGCGGTGGAGATCACGGGAACCCTGGACCGGGCCGTGGCTTCCCTGGAGGCGCATTCCGCGTACCTGGAAGGGCTGGGCGACCACCCGATGGCCTCGGCGCGCGGCTTCCTGGAGTTCCTCGCCGACCAGGTCGCGCCGGCCTTCGGCGGACGACGGGCGACCGCGTTCGAGCTGGTCCGCTTCTAACGCTTCCGCGTTGATCATGAACTTTGGGGGTCCGACACGCCGTCCGGTGGGACCTTAGGTTCATGATCAACGCGAACCAGCGTGAGGGTCAGGACTCCAGGGCGATGTAGAGGCGCTTGCCGGTCGGCACGTAACCCACGCGCTCATAGACGCGCCAGGACTCGTCGCCCGACGCCTCCAGCCACGCGCCCTCGACGCCCCGGGCGAAGACCTCACGGGTGATCGCGGCGGTGATCGCCCCCGCGATGCCGCGCCGCCGGAACGGCTCGGTCACCGCGATGCCCGCGACCTCGGCCACGCCCTCGCTCGGGGACGACGCCTGGCCACCCCCGACCACCACGTCGTCGGCCTGGCTGCGGGCCAGCCGGACCACTCCGCCCCGGGCGACGGTACGCCGGGAGCGCTCGATGTCGGCCGGGCCCACCTCGAAGGCGTCCCCGAAGGCGGCGCCCTGGGCCGAGATCATGCCCCAGTAGTCGGCGTCGCTGACAGGTTCGGCCACTTCGACGCCCTCGGGAGTGGGCACGTCGACGAACGTGTCGGGCGTGCACACGAGGTACTCGTGCCGGGCCTCCACAGTGAACCCGGCCGCCAGGAGCTGCCGCTCCAGGTCGGGCGCTGTGTTGGCCACGTACTCCAGGCGCGGCATGCGATCGGCCGATCGGAACGCCGCAACCAGGGCGTCGACATCAGCCGCCGTGATGGTCTCCCCCGGGCGCGGAGTGGCGTAGTTGATGTACTTGCTCGGCGTATCGGGATCCAAGCCGAGGACGAACGGGCCGGCCTGGACGACCTGTGGCCGGGCGGAGAGCTGGGCGACGACGGAACGCTGGACGTTCATGTCCATGATCAACTTCAAAACCTCATCTGAGAAAGAGTCTGCGGAAATAGGCACGGGAAGAACACCGGGCTTGGGGCCGCCGCAGAATGAGGCGCGCGCCTGAGTGGATCAGGCCGTGTGCGCGCGGCGGCCGCTGAGGCTCGCCGTGATCATGGACTTCATTCCCTTGGAAAGTAGGGATCGGCCGGTACGCCGATCGGGAGAAGAGTGCCACCAAGATCGGCACACTGTCAACCCCGGGTCCGATAGCGTGAGCCCATGAGGATTCCAGCGCTCCCGCCGCAGTTGCGCCTGAGCGCCGAGGGGCCGATCGCGACCCTGGTCGTGGACCGGCCGGACCGGCTGAACGCCTTCACGCTCCAGATGTGGTCGGCGCTTCCGGAGGCGGTCGCGGCCGTCGAGGAGGACCCGGCGGTACGCGTACTGGTGATCCGGGGTCCGTCGGGGGGCCCGTTCTCCACCGGGGCGGACATCGACGAGTTCACCACCGTACGCCGGGAGCCCGCCGACGCGGCGGCGTACACCGAGGTCGTGCAGCGGGCCGAAGCAGCCGTGTCGGGGCTGTCCAAACCGGTCGTGGCGCTGATCGAAGGCTGGTGCGTCGGTGGCGGCTGCCAGCTGGCGCTGGCCTGCGACGTACGCATCGCCGCCGACGGGGCGTCGTTCGGGATCACCCCGGCGAAGCTGGGCATCGTCTACCCCCTGAGCTCGACCGCGCGCCTGGTCCACACCGTCGGGCACGCCGCCGCCCGGTTCCTGCTCATGACCGGCGAGGTGGTCGACGCGCCCCGGGCGCTGCGGATGGGGCTGGTCGACGAGGTGTGCGCGCCGCACGCGGTGCAGCGCCGGGCGTACGCGCTGGCCCGCACGCTCGCCGGGCGGGCGCCGATCTCGGTCGCCGGGGCGAAGGCGCTGATCGACCGGGTGCTCGCCGGGCAGGAGACCGACGACGGCTGGACCCGCGATCTGTACACCGCCTCCTACCACAGTCCCGAGTACGCCGAGGGCGTCGCCGCATTCGGCGAGCGCCGAGTCCCGGACTTCCACGAATGCGCTTGGCCCAGCCTGGGTAGGGTCGAGGCATGAGTGGTACGCGGAAGGGCTGGGGCGTCGTCGGTTTGGCCGCCCTGGCGGGTGGGGCGGCGCTGGCCTGGTTCGGCCGGGACGTGCCGCGGGCGATGGGCGGCAAGGTCTCGGGCGAGCGGGCCGAACGCGTGCGCCGGTCGCCGCAGTGGCGCGACGGGCGGTTCCAGAACACGATCCCGACCCTGACCATGCCGTCGAACACCGCCAAGCTGGCGCACGACGCCTTCTTCGGCGGCCAGGTACGCCGGCCCAAGCAGGACATCCCGATCGTGGACGCCGCCCCGTCGATGGACGCCAGTGGGCTGCACGTCACCTGGTACGGGCACGCCTCGGTGCTGGTGGAGATCGAGGGCGCCCGGGTGCTGATCGATCCGATCTGGAGCGACCGCTGTTCGCCGTCGCAGGAGATCGGGCCGAAGCGTCTGCATCGGACCCCGGTCGCCGTGGACATGCTGCCCGACGTCGACGCGATCCTCATCTCGCACGACCACTACGACCACCTCGACATGGCCACCGTCCAGGAGCTGGTCCGCTCGCAGGACGCGCCGTTCGTGGTGCCGCTCGGCGTCGGCGTGCACCTGGAGGCGTGGCAGGTGCCGGCCCACCGCATCATCGAACTCGACTGGCACGAGGACGTCACACTGCCCCGCGACGGCGGCGACCTGCACCTCGTGTGCACGGCCGCGCGGCACTTCTCCGGCCGCGGGCTCAAGCGAGACGGCACGCTCTGGGCGTCCTGGGTGATCGAGGCGGGCGAGCGCAAGGTGTTCTACACCGGCGACTCCGGCTACTTCGACGGGTACGCCGAGATCGGCGCGCAGCACGGCCCGTTCGACGTGACGCTGATTCAGATCGGGGCGTACGGCGACGCCTGGCCGCACATCCACATGTTCCCCGAGGAGGGCGTGGCCGCCCATCTCGACGTACGCGGGGGGCTGATGATCCCCGTGCACTGGGCGACCTTCAACCTCGCCTTCCACGACTGGGCCGAACCGGTCGACCGCGTCTGGCTTGAGGCCAAGGCCCGAGGCGTGCAGCTGGCGATCCCCCGCCCCGGCGAACGGATCGACGTGGACGCTCCGCCGCCGGTCGACGGCTGGTGGCAAGCGGTCGCCTGACCCGCCCCCGCGGGCGGTCGCTTGACCCGGCCCCCGCGGGCGGTCGCCTGAACCGCCCCCGCGGGCGGTCGTCTGAACCCAGCGGCCGCCTAGCGCCGGTCGTTGACGCAGCGCAACACGGGCGCGCTGGTCAACGCCGCCAGCGGCGCGTCCGCCGGCAGACCGGTGACCCGGAAGGTGAAGCTCTCCCCCGGCAGCAACGTGACGAGCTGCTCGTCCACCGTGGCCGCGGGGTCCACCCGGTCGGGGAACAGGCACAGGTCCCGCAGGAAGGTCCCGGCGATCACGGTCACGAGGACGTCGCCGGCGACCCGTGACGCCGTCGCCTCGAACGCCGCGGCCGGATAGGCCAGCTCCTTGTCCCGCCCGAAGAACCACCAGGCGTCCTCGGCTACCAGACACTCCCCCGGGCTGGGCTCCAGCAGCGACTCCGGGAGCGGGATCGTCACCGATCCCCGCGCGGGCACCACGACGTCCACATCGAACGTCGCGATCACGTCTCCGCTGAACGACACTCGGCGTACGGGGACTTGGAGCGCCCAGGCGGAGTCCGATTCGTTGACGGCCGCCAGAACTCCGGGCTGGAAGGTCAACAGCCGATCCGCATAGGACCGGCGCAACGCGTACCAGAGCGGTTTGCGGCGGCCGTCCCCGTCGACGGCCGACCACGAGATCACCGGCCAGCAGTCGTTGAGCTGCCAGACGATGGTGCCCATGCAGTACGGGCGCAACGAGCGGAACCACTCGACACCCAGCTGGATCGCCCGCGCCTGGTTCACCTGCGTCAGATAGTGCCAGTCGTCGATCCCCTCGACCGGGCCGAAGTGCTCGTCCAGCGCCCGGCGCAGCTTGCCCTCGCCGCCGCCCGCCTTCTGATGAGTGAACGCGGAGGCTCGCTCCAAAGTGGAGTACGCTGCGGGAGCCTGGAAGCCGAACTCGGCCACGAACCGCGGCTTGTAGGAACGGTAGTGCGCGTAGTCGTGGGTGTTCCACACGTCCCAGATGTGCGTCGACCCGTACGCCGGATCGTTCGGGTGCCGGTCGTCGGCTCCGGTGAACGGACCACCCGAATACGGGCTGGCCGGCCAGTACGGGCGGGTCGGATCGAGCTCGGCGACGATCGACGGCAGCAGCTCGAAGTAGTACCCGCTGCCCCAAGTGCGCCCGTCGAGATCCGCCTGCCAGCCCCAGTCCCGCCAACCCCAGACGTTCTCGTTGTTGCCGACCCACATGATCAGACTGGGATGCGGCGTCAGCCGGGCGACCTGCTCCCGGGCCTCCGCCTCGACCTCGCTGCGCAGCGGCTCCTCCTCCGGGTACGCCGCGCACGCGAACAGGAAATCCTGCTCGACCAGCAGACCGAGTTCGTCGCACAGGTCGTAGAACTCGTCGGACTCGTAGATCCCGCCGCCCCACACCCGGATCAGGTTGACGTTGGCCTCGCACGCGTCGGCCAGGCGATCGGCGTACCGGGAACGGTCGACGCGCGTGACGAACGCGTCCTCCGGGATCCAGTTGACGCCGCGCACGAAGACCGGCACATCGTTGACGACCACCGTGAACGCGCTGCCCGATTCGTCCGGCGTCGTGTCGAGCCGGAGGTCGCGGAAGCCGATGCGACGCTGCCAGGTGTCCAGCTCGCGATCACTCTCAGTGAGCGTCACCGTGAGGTCGTGCAGCGTCGGCTCGCCATAGCCGCGGGGCCACCACCGAGCCGGGTCCGGCAGCTCTAGGCGTACAACTCCCTGATCGGTGTCGATGAGCTGGAGCTGAGCGCGGATATTCCCCACCGCGGCGGTCACGGTGAGCGGCGTCTCAGCCGCGCGCTCGGCGCGGACATGGACCTCGACGATGCCCACACCGTCACGGATCGTGACCAGAGGACGGACCTCGGCGAGTCGCGCGACGGACCATGTCTGGAGGCTGATCGGCCGCCAGATGCCCGCAGTGACGAGCGTCGGGCCCCAATCCCAACCGAAATTGCACGCCATCTTGCGCACGAAGTTGAATGGCTCGGGATACGAATTTGGCCGATCGCCGAGCTGTTCGCGCAGCTCATCGGTGTACTTGTAGACGTCGTCGAAGCGCACCTCCAGCCGGTTGCGACCCTCGCGCAGCGCCGCGCGGGCATCGAACCGGTAGGACCGGTGCATGTTCCGGGTGTCACCCAGCGTGACATCGTTGAGGATCACGGTCGCGACGGTGTCCAGGCCCGCGCACACCAGGTCCGCGCGCTGGTCACCCTGGTCGCTCCAGTCGAAATCCAACTGGTACGCCCACTGGCTGCGTCCGATCCACCCGGTCTTCACCTCGTTCTCGCCGAGGAAGGGGTCGTCGATGAGCCCGGCGGCCATCAGGTCGGTATGCACGCAGCCGGGCACCGAGGCCGGAACCGGCCCGTCGAGCGAGTCCGAATGCAGCGTCCAGGGGCCGTTGAGCTCAATCACGCCCCCACCCTAGCCGGGTCATGATCAGCGGCCGGTACGCTGGTCGGGATGAGTTTCCGGGAGCGTCTGCGCGCCGACTGCGCCTCGTGCGTCGGCCTCTGCTGCGTCGCACCCGCGTTCGCCAAGTCTGCGGACTTCGCGATCACCAAGCCGGCCGCCAAACCGTGCCCGAACCTGCGTGCCGACTTCCGCTGCGGCATCCATTCGCGTCTCCGCGAGTCCGGCTTCCCGGGTTGTACGGTATTCGACTGCTTCGGCGCGGGTCAGCACATCACGGCGGCCTTCGGCGGACGGAGCTGGCGGGACGAACCCACGATGCTGGCCGCCTTCCCGGTCATGCGGGACCTGCACGAGCTGCTCTACTACCTCTCCGAAGCGCTGAGCATGCCCGCTGCCGCGCCGCTGTATCCCCAGCTCACTGCGATGCTCGAGAAGGTTTCTCAGCTCGCTTCGTCGCTTGACCCTTCGGCTGACCCTGCTGTGCTCCGTGCAGAGGCGAACCCGCTGTTGCTTGAAGCCAGTTCCCTGGTACGCCGTCCAGCCGGCCCCGATCACCGCGGCGCTGCCCTGTTCGGCGCCTCCCTTCGGGGCGCTTCGCTGCGCCGCGCGTCGCTCCGCGGCGCGACGCTGGTCGGGGCCGATCTGCGGCAGGCCGATCTCCGGGAGGCCGACGTCATCGGGGCCGACTTCCGGGGTGCCGACCTTCGAGGAGCCGACCTGACCGGGGCGCTCTTCCTCACCCAGGCTCAGCTTGACGCCGCTCGCGGCGATTCGCGTACGCGCGTCCCCGGCGCGCTTCGCCACCCCGCCCGCTGGGCGTGATCCCGGCGCGCTCCATGACCCGCCCACTGGGCGTAATCTTGAGCGCACCATGATCAGCGGAAGTTTCGCGGTGTGATAACCCCGCAAAAGCTCCGCTGATCATGCGGTACGCTGCGCGCGGCGCGCGACCCCCGCACGGCACGCGTCAGACGGCGCGAGACTCCGCCATCCCGCGGTTGGCGAGCGCGTCAGCCCGCTCGTTCCCGGGATCGCCGGCGTGCCCCTTCACCCATACCCACTCGATCTGGTGCGCCTTGACGGCCGAGTCCAGCCGTTGCCACAGGTCGGCGTTTTTGACCGGCTTCTTGTCCGAGGTCTGCCACCCGTTGCGTTTCCAGTTCGGCAGCCACGACAGGATGCCGTTACGCAGGTAGGAGCTGTCGGTGTGCAGGCGTACGGTCACCGGCCGGGACAACAGTTCGAGCGCCTGGATGGCGGCCATCAACTCCATGCGGTTGTTCGTGGTCTGCCCGCCGTCGCCGCCCCAGATCTCCTTCTCGTGATCGCCCCAACGCAGGATCGCGCCCCAGCCGCCGGGGCCGGGGTTGCCGCTGCATGCGCCATCGGTATAGATCTCGACGATTCGCGCGTTCACCTCGGCCATGGGCGAAACCTACCCGACCGCAGGTCATGGGTGCAGCGCCGCCCCCTTGCAGATCTTGTCCACAACGGATCGTGGCCCGTGCAACGCTATCCCGACCAGGTTCAGTTCGGCTCGGGGCACCGCCGCGACGGCGGCCCGGTTGTCCACGTCGTCGCCGGTTTTGAAGAGTTCCTCGGTGAACACCGTGATCGCCAGCCCGCGCTCCAGCGCCCGTTCGTGCGCTTGAGTGAGCACCACCGCGTCCCCGGCATAGACCATCACCGGCTGGCGGAACATCGGCAGGTACGCCGTGCCGTCGGCGTCGGCGTACGGCTCCCCGATCAGCGCCGGATCGTTCGCGGCGACTCCGCTGACCAGGAACGCCGTGACGTTCAGCCGCTGCCAGGTGGCCAGGTCGTCCCGCAACAGCACCGCGATCTTCGTGTCGAACTTCATGCCACCAACGGTGTCGGAAAGTGCACGGCAATTCTTGTACGTTCTTGGCATGCAAGCCGTCTCCGCCTGGCGCCCAGCGGTGCCGGGCGTCGCGGAGGTCTTCCATGCCCGGTTCGACCGGCACGCGTACCCGATGCACACGCACGAGACCTGGACGCTGCTGATCGTGGACGACGGCGCGATCCGCTACGACCTGGACCGCAGCGAGCATGGCGCGGTCGGCACGACGGTGACGCTGTTGCCGCCGGATGTTCCGCACGACGGTCAGTCCGCGACCGATGGAGGTTTCCGCAAGCGCGTCGTCTACCTCGACCGCGCGGTGCTCGGCGACGCGCTGATCGGCACGTCCGCGGGCCGACCGGAGTTCCGCGATCCGTTGCTGCGCACTCGGCTGGACCAGCTGCACAGCGTCCTGGCCGGGCCGGAGACGCTCGAGGCCGAGAGCCGTCTCGCGTTCGTCGCGGAGCGCCTGCGCGGCCATCTCGGCGTTCCCGAGCCGACCGGCTCCGCGCCGCCCCGGCTCGCGGCGGAGCTGCGGGATCTGCTCGACAGCCGGGTCAAGGCCGGGGTCACTCTCCAGGAAACGTCGGAGTCGCTGTTCGCGCATCCGACCCATCTTGTACGCAGTTTCACGCGCGCGTTCGGCCTGCCGCCGCACGCATACCTGATGGGACGGCGGATCGCGACGGCCCGGGCCTTGCTGCTGGCCGGCCGACGTCCGGCTGAGGTGGCGATCGAGGCCGGCTTCTTCGACCAGGCGCACCTGAACCGGCACTTCGTGCGGCATGTGGGCGTGTCGCCCGGCAGATATGCTCGCCCACCCGGTAACCCCAGCGCCCCAGGCGGACATCTCCAGGTATGGAACTCAACGACGCGGCCGCTCGACGGCGGTTCGAAGGACTCTTCGACGCCCACTATGCGGAGTTGACGCGTTTCGCGACCCGTCGGGTAGGCGCCGACGCGGCCGGCGACATCGTCGCCCAGACGTTCCTCATCGCCTGGCGCCGGTTCGCCGAACTGCCGCCCGATCACGCCCGAGCCTGGCTCTACTCGACGGCGCGGCAGGTCGTCGCCAACGAACTACGGGGGCGTACGCGCCGGGAAAGGCTCGCCGCCAAGGCGGCTTCCGGCAGTGACGCCGAGGTGGCCGACCATGCGGGACAGGTCGACGAGCGACTTCGCGTACGCGCGGTGCTCGCCCAGCTGTCCCCGGCCGACGCCGAAGTCCTGCGGCTCGTCGAGTGGGAGGGGCTGGACGTGGCCGAGGCGGCTCTCGTCCTGCGCTGTACGCGTACCGCGCTGAAGGTGCGCCTGCACCGGGCGCGCAAGCGCTTCGCCCAGCGGCTGCTGGCGGCCGAGGAGCAGGACACGACAGCGATCCGGCGCACCCGACCGACCATCGTTCCCGGAGGGAGCACCACCTCATGACCGATCCCCTGGAGCGGCTGCGCGCCGCCGATCCCACCCGTACGCTCACCGACCCCGATCCACGCGGCCCAGAGGCGCTCGCCCTGCTCGACCGGGTCCTCGACAGTCCGGCCGAACCGGCTCCGAAACGCAGCCGCCGCCGGCTGGTCGCCGGGCTCGCTGCCGCCGCCGTGGCCGCCGGAACCGCGACGTTCTTCCTCGCCACGCCGGCCGCCGCGTACACCGTGGACAGACGAGCCGACGGGTCGGTGGCCGTCTCGTTCCGCGCCGAACGGCTGAAGGACACCGCCAAGCTCAACGCCGAGCTGGCCCGGGCTGGAGCGCGTACCGTCGTGATGCGGATGGTCTCCGCCGCCAAGTGCGGCGAGAAACTCGACATGGATCCGGCGTTCCCGTTCCTCACCACGGCCACGCCCGAGGTTCTGGAACGTTATCCCGTGTCCTTCAAGGTTGCCGACAACACCGTGATCATCACGATCCAGCCGGAGAAGATGCCGGCGGCGGACACCCTCTCGTTCGGGTACGCCATGCGCAAGGATTCCGACGGGATGACCACCATCGTCGTGCCGGCCGTCGTGCGTACGCTTCCCTCCTGCATGGCGATCCCGGAGCGACTGCCCCGCTGACCGCTGTGGCTCTCAAGCCGGGCGATGAGCGCGGACGATGAGGTCGGCGGTGTCCTCGGCGATGGCATGGCGTTGCCGGGCCGTCAGCGGTCGTGTTCCATAACCGCTGGCGACCCGGCCCTCCGTGATCAGCAGGTACGCGAACTGCCGAGCGGCCCGGGCCGGATCGGGCACCTGAAGAGCACCTGATTCGCCGCACCGCCGAAAGTACGCCGTGAGCTCGTCGTCGAGGTGCGGGGCGGCGCTGTCGCCCCAATGGCGGCCGAGTTCCGGATGGTTGACCACCTCGGCGATGGTCAGGCGGTGCAAGGCGGCCAGGGTCGGCGACAACGCCGAGGCGAGGATGCGCTCGCCCATGCGAGTGAGATCGCCAAGCGGATCGCCGGTTTCCGCCACCGGACGGGCCGACGCCGGGACGCCGTCGTCGCGCGCGGCAGCCAAGGCCGCGATGAACAGGGCCTGCTTGTCGCCGAAGTGGCGGTAGACCGTCTGCTTGCCTACGCCCGCCGCGGCCGCGATGTCGTCCACGCTCGCGCTGAAGCCCGAGCGCAGGAACGCCTCGATGGCGGCGTCGAGGATCGCTTGGCGCTTCTGCGCGGACGGCATACCTGTCACGGCGATCACGATACCCGACTCTAGACGAGACCATCTCGTCTCGTTATGGTGAAGACGAGACGCGACGGTCTCGTCTTAGTTGGGAGGAACGGCCATGGACACCGACATCGTGATCGTCGGAGCCGGCCCGGTCGGGCTACTGCTCGCCGCCGAACTCTGCCTCGCCGGCGTACGCCCGATCGTGCTGGAGCGCCTGCCCGCACCGGGCGAGCAGCCCAAGGCCCGGGGCATCGGGGTGCTGGCCGCCGAGGCGCTGCGCCGCCGGGGTCTCGGCGCGGACCTCGACCGCGAGCATGAGCAGGGCCTCGCCGCTCTCGCCCAGGACCACGGCACCACGAAGACGCACTTCGCCTGGATCCACAAGATCGATCTGGACGCGGCCGATCCCGGCCGGCGCGGCGCGCTGATCGGCCAACCGGCGCTGGAGAAGCTGCTCCGTCACCATCTGTCCAGCCTCGGCGTCGAGGTTCATTACGGCTTCGCGGTCACCGGCTGGCACGACGACGGCGACTCGGTCACCCTCGACCTCGACACGCCCACCGGCCACCGCCGGATCACCGCCGGATACGTGGTGGGCTGCGACGGCGGCCACAGCACCGTGCGCAGACTCGCCGGCTTCGGCTTCCCCGGCACCGCGCCGACCATGACCATCCGGTACGCCCACGCCGCGGTCTCCGGCCGCGACCAGCTGCCGCCGCCCGGACGGCTGCCGGGAGGCACCCTGTTCCACGACGACGGCATGATCGCCACCTTCGACTTCGGCGACACCGCGTACGACCGATCGTCGCCGCTGTCCGCCGACGAGATCCGCGAAAGCGTCCGCCGTGTCGCCGGAGCGGACGTCGGCATCGCGGAATTCCATGGTGGCCTCCGCTTCACCGACCAAGCCCGTCAGGCCGACACCTACCAACTCGGCCGGACGCTGCTGGCGGGCGACGCCGCCCACGTCCACTCCCCCAACGGCGGCCAGGGCCTCAACCTCGGTCTCCTGGACGCGATGAACCTCGGCTGGAAACTCGCAGCCACCGTTCGCGGCACCGCACCTCAGAACCTCCTCGCCAGCTACACGACCGAACGGCACCCAGTCGGTGCGGCGGTGCTGCACAACACCCGCGCACAGTCAGCCCTGCTCGCACCCGGGCCACATGTCGACGCCCTGCGGGACGTCATGAGCGACCTCATGGATCTGCCCGAGGTGAACCGGCTCATCGCGCGCCTGCTTTCCGGAATCAGTCATCGGTATGCCTTGCCTGGCGCTGCCGCGCACCCGATCGCCGGAACCTCCTGCCCACCGCTGACCGTCGACGGCATGCCGTTGGAGCACTTCACCACCGACGGTCGACCGCTCCTGGTGCATCCGGACGCCGACCACCTCGATCTCGGCGTACGCGTCAAGGCCGTCACGGCGAACGTGCTGTCCGGCGAGAATCTGGCGGCCGTCCTGTTGCGTCCGGACGGAGTCGTCGCCTGGGCTGCCTCCCACGGCGAAGACCTGGAGCCGCCCACGTTGCGCGAAGCCGTCGACGCCTGGTTCTGCGGCGCGTCGACGGCAGCATGAGCTGTCAGGAGGTGTGGCGCAGCAGCGCAGCCACGACGACGGGCCACGTCACGCGCGGTACGCCCGGCCCGATTCCCGGCAGCGTGAGCAGGGTGGCTCCGAGGATCTCGGCGGCCAACGCGACGCCGTTTCCGAGCGGGAAGAACGGATCCTCCTCCCCGTGGATCACCAGCGTCGGCGCGGTGATGTCGCCGAGCCGTTCGCGCCACCGCGGCCGGCAGTCGATCGCCGCGAACGTGGTGCCGAGGTGGCTCGCCCGCTGCGCCGCCCCGGTACGCCCCGCCCGATCGAAGACCGCCTCAGCAGTCGCACGTGCGTCCTGTTCGGTGAATCCCGCCGAACCGGACAGCAGCCGGGCCGAACCGATCATGTAGTCGACGACGTTGCTGCGGTCCGTCCAATCCGGTGCCGGTCGTCCGAAGAGCCGGCCCATCACCTCGGGGTCGTGATCGGGCAGATCCGGATCGACCGGCCCCGGGGCGACCGGACGGGTCGAGACCAACGTCAGCGAGGCGACCTGATCGGGGTGGTCGAGTGCGAGCAGCTGCGCGATGAAACCGCCCACGCCTATCCCGGCGATGTGCGTACGCCCCAAGCCGAGCGCCTTCAGCAGCTCCGACGCATCGGTGACCAGATCACGCAGGTCGTACGCGGGCGCGTCCGGATCGGCGTACGTCGACTGGCCGGTGTCGCGCAGGTCGTAGCGCACCACGTATCGCCCGGCCAGCGCCTCGCACAGCTCGCCGGGCCAGCTCAGCATGGTGACGCCGACCAACAGCACCGGCGGCCCTGCCGGGTCCCCGAAAGTCTCCACGCACAGCTCGACGCCGTTGACCTTCATCAGTTGCCTCATATCGTTAAGACGACGTAGCGCCCGAGAACTCATCGCGCCGGGTTGGCGCGGACATGCGAACCTGGAAACCGTGGACCTGACCGATACGCAGAGCACGCTGACCTTCGTCTGCGCCTTGGCGATCCTGATCGGAACCGTCGGAGTCGTGGTTCCCATCATCCCCGGCCTGATCCTGAGCTGGGCCGCAGTCCTGGTCTGGGCGTTGTTCTCCGACGCGGGTTGGGGACGCTGGCTCGTGCTGTTCATCGCCACCTTCGTCGCCCTGGCCGGCACCGCCGCCAAGTACGCCTGGCCCGGCCGCCGCCTCAAGCAGAGCGGCGTGCCGAACTGGTCCATCATCGCGGGCGGCCTGCTCGGGATCGTCGGCTTCTTCGTCGTCCCCGTCGTCGGCCTGCCACTCGGCTTCGTCCTCGGCATCCTGCTCGCCGAATGGACCCGCCAACGCGACTTCAAACCCGCCTGGACCGCCACCTGGCACGCCGTCAAAGCCGTCGGCCTGTCCATGCTGATCGAACTCGCCGCCGCGCTGATCATCGCCGTCACCTGGGTCGTCGGCGCGATCGCCGCCTGATCAGCAACTCGACCGGCTTCTTTGAAACGCCAAGCGATGGCGCGTCGGCAACCTGTTCGCCGGGCTTCAGCCCACGATGGCACGCCGTGTCGGGCGGCGTGACAGCCCGACGACGGGCCCGTGACAGGACGGCGGCCGATCGTAGACGCATCGAGAACGAAGCCGGCACGACAATGAAGGAGCACGACATGTCCATCACCCTCTCCGCTCAGGACAAGCTGACCCTGCGTTCCGGCGCGTACGGCGCGGTGTCGCTGCTCGCGGCGGCCGGCGCGGTCGGCGGTTCCGCCCACAAGATCGCGACCAACGGTTCGCTCGCCCTCGCCTCGGCCACCGGCCCGGTCGGGCACGTGCTCGCCGAGAAGCGCGGCGGCATGGATCTCAGCGGCAAGTCGGTCGCCGAGCTGGCCGACAAGGTCCTGCCGGCGCTCACCGCGTCGATGAGCCTGCTCAAGGCGCAGGCTCCGGCCGAAGCCGACAACTACCGGGGCATCGTGCTGATCGCCGTCGAATCGGCGCTCGGCGACCGGCAGCCCAGCCCAGTCCTGGCCGACATGACCCGCAAGATCACCGCAGCGCTCGACGCCGCCTGACGGGCGGTCCCCCGGGGCTCGAATCCGAGCCCCGGGGACGGCTGATGCCGAGCCGCCACGGCATTCTTGACGAACCGGGCCGCGTCCGTCACACCGGCGCGGTGTGACGGACGATCACGCCTTGGGTGTCTGTGCAGTCCAACTACGTTCGATGTAGGCGCACAGGAAGCCCGCCAACGTGACGATGAGCGCGAGGACGACCCACCCGGGCTTGCCGACGTCCACACACAGGGTGATGACGACCGCCGGCGCGACCGCCTCGACGAAGCCGTGGCCGAGCCCGATCATGCCCTGATACTGGCCTTGGGCCTCGGGCCGGGCGAGCGCGAAGGAGAGTTCGAAGGTTCCGGCCGCCTGCCAGACCTCGGCCAGCGAGTGCACCAGCACCGCGATCAGCAGTAACGCGACCGTCGCCCAGACGGGCGGACCGGACGCCATGGCCATGAGGATCCAGGAGGCGAGGAACAGCGGTCCCGATCGCGCGAGCAGCCGGGCCGCGGTCCGGGGGCCGTCGATGGAACGGGTCGCGGGGACCTGCGTCACCGCAACGGTGACTGCCGCGACGACCAGCACGAGCGCCGCCATCGAGCGTGGCGCGGCCGTCCGGAGCACGATCCACACCGGAAGCGCCTGAACGAGGACCCAATACTGCAGGCTCGCTACCGACGACGCGGCGGTCAGGCCGAGATAGTGCCGATCACGAAGCACGAGCCATCGACGCTGGACGGCGGCCGCCGCCGTCCGAGTAGGCGCCAAATGCGGCAGCCGGGCGAGCACAGCCGCAGCAACCAGGAACGTCGCAGTGTCGGTGAGGACCATCGCCGTGTACGCCGGGCGGGTGTCGATGGTAAGGACGGCGGCCGCGCCGAGCATCCCGACCGCTAGTCCGGCGTTGGTGACTGCGCGCAGGTAGGTTCGCAGCGCCGCGCCCTTGCCCGGCTCGGCCAGCACACCGATCATCGCCCCGCGCGCACTGCCCGAACCGGCTCGGCCGATCGCGGCGACCGCCGCAACCAGGATCAACGTCCACAGATCGCGCACGAGCAGCAGACCGAGGCTGGCTGCCGCCTCGACGAACATGGACGCGATGACGACTTCGCGGGATCCCCGGCGGTCGGCCTGATCACCGATGAACACTCCAGCGCCAAAACCGATCAGCGAGCCGGCGGTGAGGCCGACCCCGGCGGTGGCCGGGCTCAGTCCAGCCGAGCGGATGAGGAAAATCGTGCCCGCGGACAGGAACAGACCCATGCCGACGGTGTTCACGAGGGTCGACAACGCCATCAACCGCTGTCGGGGATCTTGGGGACTTCGCAGGTCGTCGCGCAGTTTCGTCAGCTGGTCGATCGGCATGGCTGAACGGTAAGGTTTGACACCCGTGTCAAGGTCAAGGTGGATGATGCTGATCAATCAGTTGGCCCGGCGCAGCGGCGTCAGCACCCGGGCGCTGCGGCACTACGACCGGCTCGGGCTGTTGTCCTCGCGGCGGCTGGCCAACGGGTACCGCGACTTCGACGAACTTGCCGTCGAGGAGGTTCGCCGGATCCGGCTCCTTCTGGAAATCGGGCTCGGCCTGCAAGCCGTCTCCCAGCTGCTGCCCTGCTTCGCCCCCGATGGAGCGCTGACGGCGTGCCCGACCGCGCGCGAGCGGCTGCGTGGTCAGATTCGCGAGCTCGACCGGTCCATCGCCGAGCTTGAGCGAACCCGTGGACTGCTGTCCGGCACCCTGGAGCAGCTCGTCGAGGCATAGACGCGGTGTCGCCCAGCGGTCGCGACGACGGCTGCTGCCAGGCAGGCGGCAGTTGTCGGTGTACCAGCCGGCCGACACCGCGCCCGGACGTGGTGGCACGTGCTAAGCGATCGAGTTCTGGTTGCCCTGCGCCTGGATCGACAGGTCCTGCGTGTCCGCCCAGTTCTGCAGCCGGTCCGCGTACGCCTGCTGGATCATCGGGTAGAAGCCCTGTCCGAACAGGACACGCAACGGCGGGTTGTCGGAGTCGACGATCTTGAGAAGCGTCGCGGCTGCCGCAGCGGGGTCGCCGGACGGCTGCTTGTCAACCATGGCGCTGATCCGCTGACGTAGCGGAAGGTACGCGTCCTTCGCCGCCGACATGTGACCGTTGTTGAGCGGATCGGGGTTCTTTCCGTCTCGGGTGGCGAACCCGGCGGGCTCGATGATCGTGACCTTGATCCCGAATCCGGCGACCTCCTGAGCGAGGCTCTCGTTGACTGCCTCCAGCGCCCATTTCGACGCCCCGTACGCACCGCCGAGCGGTGAGGCGATGAGCCCGGCCGCCGAGGACAGCTGGACGATGTGGCCGGAGCCTTGCTCGCGCAAGTACGGCAGGGCGGCTTGCACGACCCAGACTGCGCCGAACAGGTTGGTCTCCAACTGGTCGCGGAGGTCCTGTTCCGTCAGCTCCTCGACCGCGCCGATCTGGGCGTACCCGGCGTTGTTCACGACGACGTCGAGCCGCCCGAACCGTTCGTGCGTACGCCGGACGGCCTCGAAGACGGCCGGGCGGTCGGTCACGTCCATCGGCAACGGCAGAATCGCGTCACCGTAAGCGGCGACCAGATCAGCGAAGCCGTCCGTGGTCCGGGCGGTCGCCGCCACCCGATCGCCCCGCGACAACGCCGCCTCGACGAACTTGCGGCCGAGGCCACGGGACGAACCGGTGACGAACCAAACCTTGCTCATGAGATCGCCTTTCGAGATGGATTCGAGAGTCAGACTCGATGGGGCATGCCGCACGATTCGGCGGTCACATTCATCGTCGGCGGCTCTGAACAGGCGATCAACGGCGAAGATCGGAACGCAGCGATAAGCCGGGATTATCGCCGGCGGCCGGTCGTCCGCGCTGAACAGGCACCAGATCAGGGTTATGGGTCGTATTTCGCGCAAGATTCGACCGACATCCCTGATCTGGCGCCAACAAGCCAAGCTGATTAGGCGGTGGTCCGGTCAGGTCGTCGCGGCACGCGCGGCTTGCAGCGCCTCTTCGCGGCTCATCGCCTGCCCAGCCGCGAGCGCCTCGGCAAAGGCCTCCGGGCCGATCTGCTGCTGAGTAGCGCTCAAGACCCGCCGGGTGTCCTGGTCCTCGGTGCGACGCCCGGGGTGCACCGCTCGGCCCGCACCGAGAAGGAGCGCCGCGCGTACGCCGTCGCCGTTGAGCTGGGCGACGGCGGCCAGGCCGTTGACGGCGTCGGCGGCGAGCAGATAGTTGTGGTGTTCCAGCGCTTCATCGAGGAGAGCGCGGTAGTGCCCGACCGCCTCGTCGGCCTGCCCCGCGGCGACCGCGATCCAGCCGAGACCGCGGAGGGCCTTCAACCGCAGGAACCGCGAGTCCGCGTCCGGGCTGGCCGTGGCGAGCGCCGTCGCGTACTGCGCCGCCGCTTCGGCCAGGTCACCCTGCGATCGAGCCACATCTCCCAGGCCCTGGTGCAGTTCCGGAACGTCGCGGTGGCCGGCCCGGGCGGCGGTCTGGGCGGCTCGCGCCAGGTCGGCTCGCGCGGCGTCGAGATCTCCGGTGAGGGTATGCACCTTGGCCCGCCGGCACAGCAGGTCGGTCAGCGTGGCGGTCGCGGTCGGAGTCTGCGCCACGGTGTCGATGGCGCTGCTCATCAGTGACAGCGTCGCGGGCCAGTTCCCGCGCCACGCCGCCAACTCGGCCAGTGAGTCGAGCGCATTCGTGGCGCCCCAACGCTCGCCGACCGCGCGGAACCCGTCGAGCGCTCGGACCAGGGCGGCCTCGGCCAGTTCGGTTTCGCCCCGGACGATGTGGCGGTCGCCGCGGAAGAGCTCGGCGGTGGCCTGCGACCAGTCGTCCGTCGCGGGTGGACGGTCGATGTCCCGGCACAGCACCGCCGTGGCGGGCCAGCGCGGCGGCCGGTCGGCGATCATTCGCGTCGCGTACGCCAGACGCCGGGACGCCGCGAGATCCGCGCTCGGCGTCGCCATCGCGTTGGAGGCGCACAACGCGTACTCCTCGGCGAGGTCGTCGGGTGGGGTGTCGCCGATCCGGGTCAACAGCTCGGCACACAACACCGCACCCTCGTGGCGCAGTCCGCCTTGGTACCAGTACCACGACATGGCGGCGGCCATCCGCAGCGCCTGTCCCGGATCGTCGGCTGCCGTCCAGCGCAGCGCCGTCCGCAGGTCGTCGTTCTCGGCGGTCAGCCGGTCCAGCCAGGCCAGTTGCTCCGAGCCCCGCAGGTACGCGTCTGCGGTGACGGTGAGCTGCGCGAAGTACTCCGCGTGCGCACGGCGTACGCGGGACTCCTCGCCGGCCTCGGCGAGCCGCTCGGCGCAGAACGCACGAATCGTCTGGAGCATCCGGTAGCGGCCACCGGAATAGTCCACGAAGGACTTCTCGACGAGCCCCGCCAGCAGGTCGGGCACGTCGGCCGCCGGCAGACCGCAGACGGCGGTGGCCGACGCGACGGTCGCGCCCCCGGCGAACGCGGTGAGCCGCCGAGCGAGCGTACGCTCGGCGGGATCGAGCAGCTCCCAGCTCCACTCGGCCACCGCCCGCAACGACTGATGCCGTGGTTCGGCCGCCCGGCTGCCTCTCGACAACAGGCGGAAGCGATCGGACAGCCCGGCGGCGATCTCGGCCGGGGTAAGCGAACGTAGCCTCGCCGCCGCGAGTTCGATGGCCAACGGCAGACCGTCCAGCTCAGCACAGATGCGTACCACATGGTCGATCTCGGTCTCGTCGACCCGGAAGTCCCGACGGACCGTCCGCGCCCGGTCAGCGAAGAGGCGTACCGCCGGGCTGTCGATCTGCTCGGACAGTGACGAGTCTGCGGCGGCGACACCGAGCCGGCGCAGCGGGAAGAGCGTCTCCCCAGTGACGCCCAGCGACTCGCGGCTGGTGGCGAGGATTCGCAGCTGGGGACACGCGGCCAGCAACCGGTACGCGAGCCGGGCGGTGTCGTCGACGATGTGCTCGCAGTTGTCCAGGATGATCAAGAGCGGCCGGTCGGCGAGCGCTGCCACCAGATGTGCCTCGGCGGCCGGCGGGCCGGCGGTCGACAGCAGCCCCGGCTCGTTCAAGCCCAGCGCCGCGCTGATGGTCTGGCCCAGCAGCCGTGCGTCGCTCAGGCGCGCGAGCTCGATGAATGCGACTTCGCCGGGCAGTGTGGCGGCGGCCTCGATCGCGAGCCGGGTCTTGCCGGTGCCTCCGGGCCCGATGACGGTGATGAGCCGTTCGCGACCGAGCAGCTCGACGAGCTGGGCGAGGTCCTCTTCGCGCCCGATGAAACTCGTCAGCTGCGCGGGCGGTCGCCGCGGCCCGGGCGACGGGCGATCCCGCAGGATGGCCAGGTGGGCGGCGGCGAGCTCAGCCGACGGGTCGGCGCCCAGGTCCGAAGCCAGCAACCGGCGCGTCCGCTCATACAGCTCGAGCGCCTCGGCCTGCCGGCCGGAACGGTAGAGCGCCCGCATCAGCAGCGCACACGCGCGTTCGCGGAGGGGATGCTCACGGAGGAGCTCGGACAGCTCTGCGACAACGGCGACGTGATCGTCCCGAGCGAGCGCCGCCTCGGCGTGGTCCTCGATCGCGGCCAATCGCAGCTGGACGAGCCGGGTCACGTGGGGGTGCAGGAACGCGATATCGGGCAGATCGGGCACAGCGCGCCCCCGCCACAGCTCCAAGGCCCGAGACAGCAGCTCCTCGGCGGCCGCCGGATCGGCAGTCAGGAGGCGACGGCCATCCGCGGCGAGCCGGCTGAACAGGTGCGCGTCGACCGACTCGGGGTCGGCGTCGAGGCGGTATCCGGCCGGACCCGACTCGATGACGGCTCCGGTTCCCCGGACCAGCCGGCGCAGCCGGGACACCTGCCCGTGCAGGGCGTTGGCCGCGTCGGCCAGCGGGCCGTCGGCGTACAGACCCTCGATCAGCCGGTCGGTGCTGACCGTCCGATCCGCCTCCAGCAGCAACAATGCAAGAATCGCCTGGCGTTTGGCGCCGCTGATCGCGACACCGGTCCCGTCCAGCTGCCGGATCTCGACCGCGCCCAGAATGCTGAACAGCGGGGTCACGGAAGGGCTCGGCGTCATCGCTCCTGCACCTGGATCTTGGCGGGCGTGGACTGCCATCCTAGAGCCGCAGGCCGGGTACGCCCCGCCGGGCAGGCCTCACGCTGCCCCTTCGTCGCGGAGCTTGCCGCTGCGAGACACCGTCGGATCGGTGCACGAGGCGAGGTCGAAGCAGCACGGCCGCCGCTTGCCGTGATCCATCTTCGACAGGCTCACCTCGACCCGCCGCTGTCGGGTGGACGGATTCGCCGTCGCGTTGACCCAGCGCACCCATTCCCAGCGCGCCATCGGCGTGATGTCCGCCCAGACCTCCTGGATCCGGGCGGGCGCGGCCTCCAGGGCGTCGGCGAAATCGGCGGGGAGCTCCGGTTCCGGCCAGTCCTTGACCGGCTCGAGGCAGACGTCGACGACATCGCCGGGTGCGGCACCGGTCGCCTTCCGCAGTTCCTCGCCGACCCGGATCCAGTGGCCTTTCATTCCATCCGGCTCGACCACCGAGTCGAAGGCGTGACCGTTCACGGATCCCGTGACGGCGACCTGGCCGCGCGAGGGCAACCTGCGGCTCGCCTCCCCAGGCATCCGCACGATGACCGAGGTGGCGATGGTTTCGAGGGGGGCTTCGAAGCGGATCGGGCTCACGAAGGTCAGAATCCCAGGTCAGGCCGCTGCGGGTCAATTCCGCCCCGGGGCGGCCTTCGCTGCTTGGGCGTCGCCGGGACATCAAAGATCGAGTGCCCCTGGCCAGCGATTTCAGCAGCCAACCGGAGATCAAGTACCCGCAGCCAGCGCTCAAGGGCCGCTTCGGCGCTGATGGTTGGTACTTGATCTCTGAATTCGCCGCTTCAGCGCTGACCACGGGTACTTGATCTTGCAGCAGGTGCGGCGAGCGCGCCGAGTGGAGCCGAGTAAATCGGTGTACACGCGTCGGAGCGCGCGGGCAGGATCGCCGCATGGACGAGCCGGCGCGGAAACTCCTGAACCGCTGGGGCATCCCAGCGGACGCGACCGCCACACCGACCGACCACGGTACGAACAATCGCACTTTCCGAGTGACCTCGGCAGACCACTGCTGGTACCTGCGGATCAGCAAGACTTCGTCGACGGCGCAAGTGGAGGCGGAACATCGGTTGCTCGCTCGGCTGAGTCAGTCGGGTCTGCCTTTCGCAGTGCCGAAGCCGCTCGCGTTGCCGGACGGTTCAACCGTCGCCGAGACACCGGATGGGCCAGCTTCCCTGTGTACGCGCATCGCAGGCGTACGGCCTGATCTCGGGAAGGAAGCCGCACTTGAGCAGTTCGGCTGGGCGGCGGCCCGCTTGAGTGATGCGCTGGCCGCCGTTCCGCGGCCGGACACGCCGTACGACTGGGGCGGCGGGCCGCTCGAGGATCTGCCCGACCTCAGTGCGCTGGTCCGAGAGCTCGCCGACGACGAGGGCCGGGTTCTTCGGACGGGCGCCGAGCGGGCGGTCGCCGCGTGGGAACGGATGGCGGGACGGTTGCCGACCCAGGTGGTGCACGCCGACCTGGCCGCGTCGAACGTGCTCGTCGATCCCGGCACCGGCGCCGTGACGGGCGTACTGGACTTCGAGCTGACCGGTCACTGGATTCGGGTGATCGAGGTGACCGTCGCGTTGGCGCTGTCCGGCGCGGTCACCGGGCCGGACTGGCCGCGACGGGCCGCCGCTCTCGCTCGCGGTGGTTCGTGGGGTGGTCGGCTCACGCCGATCGAACTGGCGGCGCTGCCCGATCTGCTCCTCCTGCGGGCGGTCGCGTCCACGCTTTGGCGCGCCGATCGCTGGCGGCGTGGCCTGTCGAGCCGGGTCGAGGTGACCGACCGTCTCCGGGTGCTGGCCGAGGCGTTGCGCTGGCGGGATGCCGAGGGCGACCGATTGAGCGACATCGTCGCGGCTGCGATCTGAGCCCGCAGCCTCGAGCACGCAGTGACGGAACCCGCGCCGTACAAAACCGCGCCGTAAGTAACCCACACCGTGACGTGACGCACCGTGACAGGAGTGTCACGACGAAGCTGTCCCCCAGCCTGCATAGAACCGGCCTTTCGGACGAACAGTGACCCCTTGAGTAGTGATCGACCAATCTAAATACTGGCCGAAGCGGATCTACAGATCCGAACGCCTCGTGGGGAGGAATCATGAGAATCCAGCTCGACCAGGCCGCTCGACGACTGGTCGCGATCGCCGGTGCCATCGCGCTCGGCGTGGTCGCGATCCCAGCGGCCGCCGCGGCCGCGCCGCATTACAGCGACGCCCAGCTGGCGGCGGCGTCCGCCGCGGTCGACGCCTCCGGTGTCGACGGCATCTCCTGGTATGTCGACTCCGCGTCCGGCCGGGTCGTCGTGACCGCCGACAAGTCGGTCGACGCCGCCGAACTGGCGACGCTCAAGAATGCTGCCGGTGTCCGCGCCGGAGCGCTCAAGATCCAGCGTACGGAGGGTGTCTTCAGCCCTCTGCTGGCGGCCGGCGACGCCATCTACGGCGGCAGCTACCGCTGCTCGCTCGGCTTCAACGTCGTCAGCGGCAGCACGTACTACTTCCTGACCGCCGGGCACTGCGCCTCGCTGGCCAGCACGTGGTACACCAACTCGTCGCACACCACGCTGATCGGCGGCAACGTCGGCTACAGCTTCCCCGGTGACGACTACGCGCTGGTCCGTTACGACAACACGTCGCTCTCGCACTCCGGCGGCTATTCGCTCGCGGACGCGTACGTGGGTGAGAAGGTCACCCGTGACGGCTCCACCACCGGCGTCCACTCGGGCACCGTCACGGCGCTCAACGTCTCTGTCCGCTACTCCGGCCACCCCGGTGGCAGGGTCAGCGGCCTGATCCAGACCACCGTGTGCGCCGAGGGCGGCGACTCCGGCGGCCCGCTCTACGACGGCAGCAAGGCCCTCGGGCTGACCTCCGGCGGCAGCGGCAACTGCTCCACCGGCGGCACGACGTTCTTCCAGCCGGTACGCGAGGCGGCCAACGCCTACGGTGTGACCATCCTCTGACAGTACGAGCCGCCGAGAAGCGAGGGGGCCCGGCCCGGCAGACGCGCCGAGCCGGGCCCCGACCACGTAATCAACCGAACAGCCGATGTCATGTCACGTTTGGTGACGGGGATAACTCGACTCGACCAGCACTGATAGCGGTGGGTAACCTCGCTGCCGATGCGTTCGCACAGTCTGCGCCCGTCCGGCCCACCCGTCCGGGAGCACGCCGACCCCAGCACCCGGCCCGTCTTCGTCGACCGGTCGGGGCGTCGCCGACGCTTGATCACCATCCTGGGCGGTGCTTTCGGCGTACTCCTTCTGCTGGGTCTGATCGGTCTTGGTGCGAGCCTGATCGGCGGCGGACCAGCGCAACTTCCCGGGTGGCCGGGCCATGACGGAGCCGCGGAGCCCAAGCCGTCGGCGGTCGTTGAGCCGAGCAAGGCACCGAGCCCGAGCTCGGCCGAGACCACGCGGACGGCCCCGACCAGCAGCGTGACGCCGGCCGCGACGGCCAAGACCACGACGCCGCCCGGCCGGGTCAACACGCACCGGCCCACGGCGAAGCCGAGCAACACCCGCAAGCCATGAGCGGCAGCCGGCGCGCGCCCGCCCGGGAGGCCCGGGCGCACTGGATCCTGCTCCTGCTCGCGTTGCTGCTGTTGCTCGCGGCCCTCTCCTTCAACGGGTACGCACACGGCATCGCCGGCGGAGCCGAACTGCCCCGGCCGATCGCCGGCGCGGCAGCGGCACCGGAGCAGGTGCTGACCGGCGGACCCGTGTTGCGCGCCACCAACGGTCAGGTGGAATCGCGACGGATGCCCGCGAAGACGATCGCGCTCACCTTCGACGACGGGCCGGACCCGGAGTGGACCCCGAAGGTGCTCGACGTCCTGGCGAAATACGGGGCGCACGGGACGTTCTTCCCGATCGGCTCGCGCGTCAACGAATACCCCGACCTGGTACGCCGCATCACCGCCCAAGGCAACGAGGTGGGCTCGCACACCTTCACCCACGTGGAGATCGCCCGCGTCCCCGAATGGCGGCGTGAGCTGGAACTGGGAATGACGCGTAACGCGATCGCAGGCGCGACCGGGCGCGAGGTGACCCTGTTCCGGCCGCCGTTCTCGTCGACCGCGGACGCAATGCACCAGTACGAGCTGGACGTCCTGCCGTCGGACGCGCTGATCGTCCTGAACGACCTCGACACGGAGGACTGGCGGCGGCCGGGCGTCGACGCGATCGTCAAGTCCGTGCAGCCGAAGGCGAACGCCGGGGCGATCGTGCTCATGCACGACAGCGGCGGCGACCGGAGCCAGACCGTCGCGGCGCTCGGCAAGTTCATTCCGGCTCTTCAGGCGAAGGGCTACAAGTTCACCACCGTGTCGGAGGCGCTCGGGCTCCCCGCCGCGACGGCCGCCCCCAACGCCGTCCAGATCCGGGGGGACGTGCTGCGTACGGCGCAGACGGCGAGCGGCTTCGCGACCCAGGCGATGGGCGTGCTCATGGCGGTCGCGCTGGTGCTGGCCGTGATCCGGCTGCTCGTGCAGGTCATCGCCGCCCAGCGCCACGTACGCGTGGCGAAGCGCCGTTGGCGGGAACGGCCGTTCGAGATCCTCGACCCGGTGTCGATCATCGTTCCGGCGTACAACGAGGAAGCCAACATCGCCGCCACGGTGCGGTCGCTCATGGCCAGCGACTATCCGTATTTCGAGGTCATCGTGGTCGACGACGGGTCCACCGACCGGACCGCCGACATCGTCGAGGGACTGCGGCTGCGCGGCGTACGCGTGATCCGACAGGCGAACGCGGGCAAGCCGGCCGCCCTCACGACCGGGATCAAGGCTTCGCGCGCCAACCTGCTGATCCTCGTCGACGGCGACACCGTGTTCCAGCCCGACACCGTCTACAACCTGGTGCAGGGCTTCACCGACCCGGCCGTCGGCGCGATCGCGGGCAACACCAAGGTCGCCAACCGCAAGGGCCTGCTCGGCCGCTGGCAGCACCTCGAGTACGTCATCGGCTTCAACCTCGACCGCCGCCTGTTCGACCTGGCCGGCTGCATGCCGACCATCCCCGGCGCGATCGGCGCGTTCCGCCGCGAGGTGCTCCGCGACGTCGCAACCAGCGCGGGGATCGTCTCCCCCGACACGCTGGCGGAGGACACCGACCTCACCATGGCGGTGCTGCGCGCCGGGTGGAAGGTCATCTACGCCGAGCACGCCATCGCGTGGACCGAGGCGCCGTCGTCCCTGCGTCAGCTCTGGCGGCAGCGATACCGCTGGTGCTACGGCACGATGCAGGCGATGTGGAAGCACCGCCGCTCACTCTCCGAACGCGGCGGCGGTGGGCGGCTCGGCCGCCGCGGCCTGCCCTATCTGCTCGTCTTCCAGATCGCGCTGCCGCTCGCGGCCCCGGCCGTCGACATCTTCGCGGTCTACGGGTTCATCTTCCTGCCGTGGGTCCAGATGCTGGTGGCCTGGTGCGGCTTGCTCGCCATCCAGATCTTCACCGCCTGGTACGCCTTGCGCCTGGACCGGGAGCGTTACGGGCCACTGTGGAGCATCGCGTTCCAGCAGATCGTGTACCGCCAGCTCATGTATCTCGTGGTGGTCCAGTCCACCGTGACCGCGTTGCTCGGCAACCGGCTGCGGTGGCAGCGCATGCAGCGTACGGGTGAGGCCGCAGCACTGTTGCGGTCCGGCTCCCGCTGACCTACAGCAGGATCAGCAGCCCGATCGCGATGAAGACCACGGGCACGATCCAATGACCCCAGCGGTCGACAAGCCCGACGATCTTCCGGTGCGATCCCAGCCACCGCGCGGCCACGCACCACACTGCGACGCCGACGGCGAACACCGCCACCGTGACCAGGCTGTCCGGGAGGCCGAGCGTACGGAAGGCGGGCGTGTAGACGGAGATGTTGTCCGCGCCGTTGGCCACTGTCACCCCGACGATCCCGGCCAGCCCGGTGGCTACCGTCGGCGTTTGCTCATCACCCGACCGGATCGCTTGCCCGAGACCGCGTACGCCCAACGCCAACGGCACCAGGCCGGCCAGGCGTACCCAGTCATCCGGCACGACGGTGAGACCGAGCGCCGCCAGCGCGGAGATCCCGACGAGCGCGCCGACGCCGAGGTACTGGCCGATCCAGATCTGCCACGGTCTTGCCCCGCCGGCGTTGGCTTCTTGCCGGCCGGCGTTGGCGGCCAGGTACAGGACGGTCAGCACGACGAGGTCGTCGACGTTGGTGCCGGCGAACAGGCCGGCGGCCACGACGACGGTGCTGACGAGGTCTCCCACGGCACGACAGCCTACGGGGTGTGCGGTGTGCTCCCGGCGGCGCTTTCGTGATCGGCGATCCAGCCGAGGTGGCGGTCGGCCAGCTCCCGGGCGGGCAGGTCCGGGCGGGCGACGAGCGCGTCCTGCAGGTAGCCGCGCATGGCCTGCTCGACCAGGGCCCGCCGCATCCCGGTGTCACCGCTGAGCTCGTCTCTGGTGGTACGGCATGGCCAAGCCATCTCGCAGGCCGCGCAGTCCCAGCGCTCGTCCGGGAGGTGGAACCGCCCGGCGTCGCCCCAAACGTCTGCCGTCTCAGTCATAGACATCCATCCTTGCCGAAGGACGGCCTGCCGCAAGGATTCCACGCGGCGGCAAGTCGGTCGGGTTCGGTCAGACGGCATCCGTCTCGGAGAACTTCCACGGAATGCCCGACTTACGCGGGGAGCCGCGGGGAGACTCGTGAGGACAGTCGCGTGGGGACGGACGGCGGCCAACGCGAGAGTCAGTCGCAACTCCGACATTGCCCGGCCCGTCGGCCGACCGCCAGAATGACCGGATGCCGGAGTCCCAATTCGCCATCGTCGATCGTGCCCTGAAAGGACAGGCCACGGCCGAGGATCTCAGCCTTGTGCAGGCGAACTTCGAGCAATGGGTGCAGGTGTACTTCGGCGGCGACGAGGCGCTCGCCTTGACGTACAGCGTGAATGCGTTGGTGGAGGCGTGTGCCGTCGACTGGGCGGCGTTGTCGGAGCGCCATCGGTCGGCGCACATCTGGCTGTTCACTCTGCTGTGCCCGGACAAGTCGCGAGTGGACCAAGCGGCGTTGGCGTACCTGTCTTGGATCGATCATGACCTGCCCGGGTCCGCCGAGATCGTGCTGGAGTTGCGGGGCGACTGACCACGCTTGCGGAGCTTCAACGTCACGGCCGACACCAGGAGACATCCGGCGGCGAGCCCTCCTACAAGGAGCACGGCGCCCACCGCATACAGCCCGGTGTCGTCGGCTGCGGCAGCCTGTACGGTCCACGCCGCAGCGAAAATGAGCGTCAGCGCGGCCGAGGCGGCGAGCGGCCGCACATTCGATAGCAATGCGCAGACAAGCAGCGCCACCAGCGTCACGACGCAGCCGGCCACTTGCCAGGTCTCGTAGGGCCCCGTCTGCTGACCCGTGACGGGATCCACCTGGTATCGGGTGTCCCAGCCGAGCCAGGCGTACCACGCCAGAAGCGTGCCGAGCGCGACGGCCAGGCTACCCAATGCCTGGTAGACAGGGCGGTTACCGGAGTTCGGGTTCATAGGACGGACGCTAGCTACAGCGCGTCCCGGCTTGAAGAGAGAAGGTACTCAAGTCAAGCCGGGTCCTGTACTCAGCGCGCCGTGAGGGCTAGGTCCAGGGTGAGGCCGGGAACCAGATCAGCCCGATCCGGCTGAGCAGACGGACGTCCCAGTAGAGGACGGTGAACACACCCGCGATGAGAAAGGCCAGCGCGGTCAGCACCGCCGCCCGGGACGGCTTGGCGGCGAGCCAGCGTTGCAGGCGGCCGCCGGAGATCAAGGCGATCACCAGGAAGATCACCGCCATCACGAGGATGTTGCCGAGCGACTGCAGGACGAACGCCGCCGCGCCGTAGAACGGGTTGTGGGTCGACGCGGCATGCCGGAACATGTCGCGGAACAGCGGGTACGGACGGCCGATGAGGAAGCCGCCGATGAGCGCGCCCATGAGCACGAGGGGCGCGTTCGGCATACGCCGGGAGATGGCCGCCAACGGGTCGGGGATGATGCCGAGCGCGGCCAGGCCGAGGATGATCATCACGAGGCCGATCAAGCCGAACGCGATCATCGACTGGATCGACCGCGCGGACAGGTGACCGGGTACCGACGACGCGGTCGAGAACTGCGGCATCCTGGTCCCGACCAGGCCCACCACTACGCCGTAGAGCGCTGACACGGTCACCACACCGACGGTGAGCCAGCCGAGCGGCCGGAGCACGGCGACGACCCGTTCGCGGCGCGTGTGTGAAGCACCGAGCATCGGCCCGACCGCTCCGAACGCGGCGACGTTGCACGCGGTGAACGACCCCGCGACTCCGGTCACGAGAGCGAAGAGGATGCCACTGCCGATGCTCCCGATCGGGGTGTTGTGCGCGTCGTGGCCGAGCACCGAGTCGGCGACCGAGAACCCGATCGTCCGGTCCACGAGTTCGGCGTTCCACAACCAGGTGAGCAGGAAGCCCCCGACAAGCCCGATCAAGGCGATCAGCCAGCGGCGACGGGGGAAGGCGCCGTTGACGAACAGCGAACTGGGCTGGGGCGCTTCGGACAGACGGATGAGGGTGGAGGTCACGGGGATCGTCCTCTCGAAAGACACGCTGCCGCAGCCGGCGTCATAGCGGATTCCACAGCCGACGCCATGGACTCCGCAATGGTCCCGCGTACGCCATTCGCGTGTCTTCTCGAAAAATGCTTCGCCGCGTTATCTCAGCGTTCCGGAGTGTCCATTGCGGTACGCATTCCGAGATGATGCGTGTACGCCATCCGCCGAATGATCGCGAACGCGACTTCGAAGAGGACGACCCGGGCGACGACGGTGGGCCCGTTGTCCCCGGACAGCTGCTGATCGATCTCCCGGACGGCGAGCCGACCGGCGGCCTCCACATAGGGCTGGAACCAGCCGGAGCGGATCGGCACGCCCAGCGCCTCCAGCGCCGCGACGACGCGGACGAGGCTTTCGCGCTCGGGAGCCTCGCCGCGGATGCACCAGCCGGCGTCGGTGATGATCCGGTCGACCTGTTCGGCGGCCAGGTCCTCGGCCTCGGCCCCGGTCGGCGGGGCGGGCTGTTCGGGCAGCAGCGCCCGGCTCACGATCTGGGCCAGATGGTGCGGCGACAGGCATCGGCTGTCGATCGCCGCCAGCACCTCACGGACCGACGCGAGGCTCATCATGCCGACGCCGGCCAGCAGCCGGATCAACCGCAGCCGATGCAGATGGCTCTCGTCGTACTCGGCCTGATTTCGGGCGGTCGGCACGCCCGGCGGCAGCAACTGCTCCCGCAGATAGAACTTGATCGTCGGAACCGGAACCCCGCTGCGCCGGCTGAGATGGGAGATCTTCATACTCACTGCCACGCCGCTGTCCGTTGAGCCATGCCACATGGTTGCATGTGTGATCTTTTTCCGGCAAGGAGTTCCCGCCGCGCAGAATAATGATTCTGCGCCCGTAGCGAGACCGTCCACAGTACGCAAGTAAGTGTCGGGAACAGGACGACGATCGCGGGAATTCCGGGATCGATCGGACGCGAATGGATAGTGGCGATCACCACCCGCCTCTCTCCATTTTGTTGCTCATTCCGGGTCGCTTACGCGGGCGAGGCGCCGGCATCGGCGCAGCTCAGCGGTGATCCACAATTGTCCCCTCTGGACAGTGACGGTCGTCGACACGATTGATCGGCCGATACCCCCTCCCTAGCATCACCGACCAGCGGGGGCAGTGAAGCGACGGCCCAGGGGGAGGCAACATGGCGGACACCACCGCCGAGCAAGCAGTCGAGCGGGTCATCACGCTCATGCGCGAGAACCTCGACGAGCAACTCACGGTCGACGACATGGCCCGCACGGCGATGTTCAGCAAGTTCCACTTCTCGCGGATGTTCCAGCGGGTCACCGGGGTCTCCCCCGGCCGGTTCCTCTCCGCCCTGCGCCTGGAACAGGCCAAGCGGCTGCTGATCTCGACGTCCTACAACGTCTCGGACATCAGTCTGCGGGTGGGCTACACCAGCGTCGGCACCTTCAGCTCGCGGTTCACCCGCAGCGTCGGGCTGTCGCCGACGACGTATCGGCGACAGCGCGGGGTCACCGCCGAGATCCGCACCGGGACTCCCGGGTACGCCACGGGCGCGCCGCACGCCATGGTCAGCGGCATCATCCGGCATTCGCGGCCGAGCCCCCGCCGCCGGCTGATCTTCGCCGGGTTGTTCCGCGACCGGATACCCGAGGGCAGCCCGGTCGCCTGCGCTGTGCTGCGGGAGCCGGGACCGTTCCTGATCGAGCGGGTGCCCCCGGGGATGTGGTACCTGCTGATGCACTCCGTGCCCAAGGGCGCCGAGGCGACCCGCAACGACGATCAGACCGAGGTCGCCACGTGCGGCCCCATCGCCGTACGCCCCGGAGCCGCGATCGAGGGCTGCGACGCGCTGTTGCAACCGGCCCGCCGACTCGATCCGCCGGTCCTGCTGGCGTTGCTGGACGTGCGTACCGCAGCCCTGGAAGAAACAGCAGCCCTGGAAGAAACGGCAGCGCTGGAGGTCGCCCTGGGTTGACGGTTGCCGATCTTGACGGCAAGATGCCTCGCAAGATCGCTTTTCCGTCCAGATTGGAGCGACTCGTTGAGGTTATCCCGCAAGGGCGGCCTGCTCGCCGCCGCCGCCGCTCTCGCCTCGGCCCTCCTGATGCCGGGCACCGCCCAGGCCGCCACGCCGGACATCACCATCTACATCACGAACAGCTTCACGAACGTCGCGTCGATGAGCTTCCACGACGACGGTGACAAGTTCACTGTGTGCGACCTGTACGCGGACGGCCACGGCGTACGCGGCTCGCTCTACTACGCCGGCGACCGGGTGGCGACGCTGTACAACGGCTCGGGTTCGGGCAGCTGCAAGAGCTTCACCTACGACGTCAAGGCTGCGGCCGGTGGCTACGACATGTGGGTATGCCTCGTGGACGGCTCCGGCGACACGACCGGCAGCGGCTGTCAGTACAAGCAGATCACCGAATAGAACCGGCTGGGGAGGCTGAATGTATCGACGAATCGCGTACGCCGCCGCCGCGTTGCTGGTGGGACTCGTGACCCTCGTGGTCGCGCCCACGCCCGCGAGTGCGGCTCCGACGCCGGAGAACGACCACGCCGTCGCCGCAACCGTGGACGACGTCATCTATTGCTGGTCGATCGCCGGCGCCAAGGCCTGTTACGAGTACGACGGCGACAAGTGGTGGGTGCAGGACACCGCCTCCGACGGCATGTCGGCCGTGGCGGACTGGCGCAACTACCTGACCGCCAACGGCGACCTGTACCGGCAGGGCAAGTGCATCAACTCCCTGGGCTACGGCGACTGGGGCGTGTGCAACAAGAACTACTACGAGACGAGCAAGCTGATCATGCGGGTGTGCGTCATCGACTACTCCGACGGTGGCTCGGTCTGCTCGGGCTGGGTGACGGTCCAGGCCGGCATCATCGAGGCGTGACCGGTCGCTGAACGAGCTGTGGCCCGGGCCGGAGACAGCCCGGGCCACTTCCGTGACTCAACGAGGTTTATGAACGGTCATCGGCAGTCCGCCCCGGATGCGCAGTGACAGCATGGGCTCGGGCACCACCTCGTAACCGGACGCCTTCTCCAGCCGCAGGTCCCGGGCCAGCATGGCGAGCACGATGGTGGCCTCCATCAGCCCGAGATGGTTGCCGACGCAGAACCGGGGCCCCGCGCCGAACGGGATGTACGCGTACCGGGGCCGATCGGTGGGGGTCAGCGGATCGAACCGTTCGGGGTCGAACCGCTCCGGGTCGGTCCAGAACGCCGGATGGCGGTGCATCGTGAACGGGCTGATCACCACGTCGGCCCCGGCCGGGACGTGGTAGCCGCCCACGACGTCGTCGGCCAGCGCCTTGCGCGGCAACAGCCACACCGGCGGGAACAGGCGCATGACCTCGTCCACGACCGTCGCCGTGTAACGCAGCCGGCCCAGGTCGTCGAAGTCGGGCAGGCGGTCGCCGAGGACCTCCACCGCCTCCGTGTGCAGCTTTTCGCGTACAAGTGGATTCTCGTCGATCAGATGGAGCGCCCAGCTGAGCGTGCTCGCGGTGGTCTCGTGCCCGGCGAGCAGCAAGGTGACCAGCTCGTCGCGCAGGCGTTCGCGACCGACCCGGGGGTCGGGCTCGGCGCGGGTCGAGATGATGAGGCGGGACAGGACGTCGTCGCGGTCGGTGTCGCCGCGGGCCGCGACCAGCCGGCGGACGATCTCCTCCAGCGCACCGCGCGCCCGCCGGAAGCGCCGCTGACGGGGCAGCGGGACCCAGGTCGGCACCATGCTGAGCGTCTCCAGCTCGAACATGGCCTGGTCCTGAACGGCGCTGAAGTGCGACCCGATGTCCCCGTACGCCCCCAGATCCGCGTCGAGGAGGGTCTGCCCGAGGACGCCGAGGGTGAGACCGGTCATCTCGCGGACGACGTCGACCGGCCCCCTGCCCTGGTACGCCTTGAGCCGGTCGACGAGTTGCTGGGCCTGCACGGCGATGACCCCGGCCTGGGCGGCGATCCGGCGGCTCTGGAACGCGGGCTGGATCACCTTGCGCTGCTTACGCCAAAGCTCGCCCTCACTGGTGAGCAGCCCGTCGCCGAGCGCCCGCCGGGCATGGACCAGCCCGATGCCCTTGTGATAGTTCGCGGCGTTGTCGGCCAGCACGTGCTTGGCGTAGTCGGGATGGTTGAAGAAGTAGAGCGTCTTGTGTCCCACGCGCAGCCGGGACGCGTCGCCGTACTCGGCAGCGGCCGAGGACATCATGCCGATCCGGTCCTGGGTCATCACGACCAGCATCCGCATCGCGAGGTGCCACGGTGAGGTGGGCGGATGCACCCGCGTCGTCATGGCGCGACCTCGTTCCGGGCCGGTTCGAGCTGCCGGAAGCGCCCGCGCAGGAACAGCAGGGCATCTTCGTCCACTTCGGACCTACTGAGCGAGACCAGCCGGCCGAGGAAGATCGTGTGATCGCCGCCCGCGTACGCCCGCTGCACCTCGCATTCGAAGTGGCACAACGCATCCGTGAGCAGGGGCGCGCCGGTGATCGGGCCGGGCCGCCAGCCGACCGCGTCGAACTGCTCGGCGCCCAGCGGCCGATCGTTGTCGGCGAAGTACCGCGCCAGCCCGGCCTGCCGTTCGGTCAGCACCGACACCCCGAATCGGCCCGCGTCGCACAGGACGCTGTGCATCACCGCGCCCCGGTCGACGCAGACCAGGACCAGCGGCGGGTCGAGTGAGACGCTGGTGAACGAGTTGGCGGTCATCCCGTGGGGGATGTCGCCACCGACAGTCACGACCGTGACGCCGGTGGCGAACGTCCCGAAGGCCCGCCGGAGCGATTTCGTGTCGGCCAGTTCGGCCGCTCCCGCGTGTACGCTCACCGCCGTCAACCCCGCGCCGACGCCAGCAGATACGGTTCCAGTGCCTGGACGAGCGCCTCGGGGACGCGCGACGGCACCGTGCGGGTGTTCGGTCCCCGCATGCAGGCCACCCGCTGCGAGCCCCGGGCGACCAGCGTCTCCGAACCGTCGGCCCCCAGCCGGACGTAGTCGAATCCGAAGTGGACCTGCGTCTGGGCGAGTTCGAGCAGGTGCATGCGGATCGACAGGTCGTCGAACGCGGTGATCTCGGCGAAGAACTCGCAGTCGACCTTGAGCGTGAACAGCTTCAGGTCGTCCTGCAGGTCGGCCAGGACGGCCGGGGCCTGCTCCTTGAGGAACATCTCCCGGCAGCGGCCCTGCCAGCGCAGGTAGTTCACGTAATACACGTTGCCCACGAGGTTGGTCTCCTCGAAGCCGACGACGTGCCTGTACTCGTAGTACCGGTCCACCTCAGTTCCGCCCTTCCGTCAGCACGGCGAAGACCACCGGGTCGGTGACGCCGGTGAGCTTGGTGACGAACGTCGCGATCCGCAGTTCGCCGTAGGAGAAGACGACCCAGCCCTTCCGCTGCGCGTGCTGCAAGGTCAGCGGGCCGCGCGGCGGCTGCCCCGCCTTCTGCAGGCACTCGATCGCCGCCCAGACGCGTACGCCCGCGGTGTCGGGGGTCTCCCCCGGTTCCTGCGCCACGAGGTCGGCCAGCATCTTCAGCGAGCCGAGCAGCCGCTGCCAGTCCTCTTCGGACCGGGGCGACGCCAGGTCGACATCACAGCCGAGCGGGCCGCTGCCGCTCACGCAGAAGGTCAGCCCGGCCTTGTGCGCGCTGGAGACCCGATCGCCGCCGGCCAGTTCGGGGCGGCCGTCGGTCCGGTAGGTGATCTTCACCGGCCGGCCCAGCGACCGGCTCGCCGCCAAGGCCGTCCGGGCTCGCCGCCGGGCGATCAGGTCACCGGGCGGTTCCTCCGCCTCGTCGGGTTCGACGGTCACGGCGATCTCCGCGCCCAGCAGATCGCCGAGCGACCGCTCCAGGTAGGGCCCGAGCAGCGGCGCGGCCCACGGTCCGGAGCCGTCGTTCTTGCGTACGGCGCGCAGGCGCAAGCCTTCCCACCGCTCGATCACCGTGCCGTCCGGCGTCCGCAGAGCGATGTCGTAGACGTAGGTGTCACCGTCGCGCAACCGCTCGGTCGCGGCGAATCGCAACGCTCCGGCTTCGAACATCACCGGGCCCGCCGACCAGATCCGCTCGATGCCCTGCGGCAGCAAAGTCGCATCTGGTACGCACACCTGATTGCCGTGCATCAGCGCGTCGCGTACGCCGGGATCGCCCAGCAGCAGCTGCGACGGGAGGAACCCGGCGAACCACGGCGTACCGGGGTCGGCGGGCGGTTTGACCGCGACGTCGGCGTCGACGTGCCGGGCGGCGGCCCGGTGGTAGGCGAGCAGCCGCTGGAACCGGTCGCCCTGGAACAACACGGGACCGTAGAGCTCATTCGCCGGGTCGAGCGGCACCACCGGAAGGCCGGTGACCTGCTCAGGCGGCCCGTCCGGGATCGGCGGCGCGTCATAGCGCAACCGGGCTCGGAAGTGGTCGGCGGCGAACCCGGTGTCTTCACTGTGAATCGCGACCTCGACGGTGCCGGGTCCGGTCACGACGGCTGCGACGCGGATGCGCGTACGCCCCGCCGGGGGCACCACGATCGGCCGCAGGAACTCGGCCTGTTCGATGGCGGGCGTCTCGCTGCGCCCCGTCACAGCCGCGGCGACCTGGGCCATCGCCTCCATGCCGAACACCGCCGGGAACAGCAGGTTGCCATCCAGCAGATGATCGGCCAGGTAGAGGTCCGACCCTGCGCTGAGCTCGGCCTCGCTGACCAGCTCCGCGCCGTGGTACCGGACCAGCGGCCGGTCGAGGAACCGCAGCAGGGGCAGCTCGGGCAGGTCATATCGCACGGTGTCGATTCCCTGGGTACGCCCGGAGATGACCGCGACGCAGGGCGCGTCCGGGTCGCCGACCAGCCGCCGCAGGATGGCGATCCCCTGCTCGGGGGTGATCGGGGTGACCCCGTCCCGGGCCAGCGACTCGACGACCGAGAGCCGTTCGCCCATCCCGACGCCGGACCAGACCGACCACTCCAGACAGAGTGCCCGGCAGCCGGGATTGTCCCGGCCCACCTGAAGCGTCAGGTCGGCCAGCCACTCGTTCGCGGTCGCGTAGTGCGCCTCGCCCCGCAGTCCGGCCCGGCCGATGATGCTGCCGAGGGTCACCAGCAGCTTGAGGTTCGCCGCGCCGACGGCGTCGAGCACCGCCCGCAGACCGCCGATCTTCGGCGCGAACGTCGACTCGAAATGGCTCATCTCGACGGAGGTCAGCGACGCCGGTTCGTTGCGCCCGGCCCCATGCAGCACGGCGGTCACCGAGCCGAGCCGCTTCGCCAGCTCGGCCACCGCCTCGGCGACCTGACCGGCGTCGGTCACGTCGGCTCGGGCGTACTCGACGGTGACGCCCTGGCTTCGCATCCGATCCAGGTTGGCCGCCAACTCCGCGTCCTGCACCGGATCGGAGCGGCCGAGCAACGCCAGCTTCGCTCCGCTGTCCCCGGCGAGGGCGAGCGCGCACTCGGCGGTGATGCCCTTCCCACCCCCGGTCACCAGCAGCACATCCGACTCGTCGAGCGGTTGGTGCGTACGCGTGGCGGCGTAGGGAAGCACGCGCAGGGTCGGGACTCGGCGTACGCCGTCGGAGTCGTAGCAGGCTTCGGTGAATCGGGCGGTCGAGGCGACTTCGTCGACGATCCACTCGACGGCCTGCTCCGCCGATACGCCGTGCGCCGGGACGTGGACGATCGTGACCCGGAGGTCCGGCGCTTCCAGCCGCAGGGTCTTGGCCAGCCCGGCCGCGCCCCGGTCGTGCTGGACGAGCACGAATCGATTGCCGAGCTTGCCCGACAGGACGGCCTTGGCTCCGTGGAGGGCGAGCTCGATCTGCTCGGTGGTGCAGCCGACCGGCAGGCACACCAGTACGCCGTGGCCGACCCCGGCCCGCTCCAGCTTGTGCCGCAACGGTTCGGCGAGCGGACTGCCGGCGTCGGAGTAGACCCGCCAGGCTCCGTTCTCCTCGACCGGCGTACGCCCCGGCCGCGCCAACTCGTCGAGATCGAGCGCCCAGGGCCGGGCCCAGGGAGCCGCCCCGGCCACGATCGGAGTGGCGATCGCGTCGCCGGAGAGCGCGGTCTGCTCGAGTTCGGCGAGCGCGTCGGCGAGTTCCTTGACGGTCGCGGTGGCGAAGTTGGTCGGGGTCTGCGCGGCCGCGATGCCGAGCTGCCCGGCCACCTGGTTGACGACCTGCCCGACGGTGATCGAGCTGAGGTGCAGGTCATCCAGCAGACGGCTGTCCTCCCGGACCAGCTCCAGCGGCAGCTCGGCTCGCTCGGCGGCCATCCGGCGGAGGAGGTCCACAATAGACTCGCCCTCGACCTGCTCGGTTTCGACGGTCACCGCCTTGGCAGTCGGCGCGGTCCGCCCCGTGGAGTTGATCGACACCTGGGGGGCGGATTCACAGGGGCTGGCGAAGAAGGAGAACTCCGCCCCGATCTTCAGCGGGCGGCTCAGGCGGCCGTGGAAGAGCGCGGCGTCCACCGGAGCCGCGTTGACCACGAACGCGGCCGCCACGACGCGCAGTACGCCCGCCAGCGACTCGTCGTCGGTGTCGAGCGCGACGGCGGGCACGTCGACCGCCGCGGCGGCGAGCCCGCTGAGCACCCGACCCGGCCCGACCTCCACGAACAGGTCGACCTCCTTGGCCGCGATCGCCACCGCCTGGGTGAACTGCACCGGCTCGGTGATCTGGCGGCCGAGCAACGTACGCAGGTCGGCGTCGGCGGTCAGCGGCTCGCCGGTGATCGTCGAGACGACGCGGCGGCCCACCGGGCCGAAGGCCTCGTCGGCCAGCGCAGTACGGAAGGACTCCGCCGACGGAGCCACCAACGGCGAGTGGAACGCGTGCGAGACGCGCAGGCGCGCGGCGGCGTAGCCGGCGTCGCGGGCGCGTGCGCACACCTCGTCCACGGCTTCGTGCGTACCGGCGATCACGGTCTGCTTCGGCCCGTTGAAGCCGGCCACCACGACGGGGAGGTCGGCCATCAGGCGCTCGACCGTCTCGGCGCCCGCCTCGACGCTGGCCATCGTGCCGCGCTCACTGTGCTGGGACATCGCGGCTCCGCGTACCTTGGCGATCCGGAGCAACGCCTTCTCGTCGAATGCGCCGGCCCAGTGCAGGGCACTCAGCTCGCCGAGGCTGTGACCGACCGCGACGGTGGCGTCCAGCCCCAACGTGGCGAGCACCCGCAGCCCGGCGAGCGTGCCGGTGGCGATGCGCGGCTGGGCCACCTCGGTGGCGACGAGGTCGCCCGCCTCGGGCAGCCCCGATCGCGCGTACACCTCGTCGGCCTCGGCGAATCGGCGGCGCAACGCACCGCCGCCCATCGTGCGGCCCGAGCCCTGGCCCGGGAACAGGTAACCGATGCGGCCGGGACCCGCGGCGTGGCCGAGGAACGAGCGGCCGTCGGCGGCGAACGACGTGGTCTCCCCCGCGTCCAGCTTCTCGATCAGTCCGCGCAGCCGCCGCTCGGCGTCTTCCGGCGAGGACGTGACGATCGCCGCGCGGTACGGCAACTCACGGAGTTCTTTGTGGAGGGTCACGGCGACGTCGGCCAGTTGTGCGTACGCGACGGTGGGCACGAACTCGGCGAGCTGGACGAGCCGGTCGCGCAGCTCGGCCGCGGACGCGGCGTCGACGGTCAGCAGCTCGGCGTCCTGCAACGACGACGCGAGTGCCTTGGTACGCGTGTCGAGTCCGACCCGGCGGCGACGGTGGCCGTCGTTCTCCAGGACGATGTGGGTGTTGATGCCGCCGAAGCCCATCGCGGTGATGCCGGCCCGGATGGCCGAACCCTCCGGGAACGGCTCCGCCTTGCGCAGTACGCGCAACTGAGCGCCGTCCTCGACGAGCAGGTCGTGCGGCTCGGGGCAGCCGATCGCGGGTGGCAGCACGTGGTGGTGGACCGCCATGGCTGCCTTGATCAGACCGGCGACTCCGGCGGCCGCCTTGGTGTGCCCGATCATCGCCTTGATGGAGCTGATGGCGGCGGGCCGGCCGGTCGCACCGGCGGTGTCCCGGGCCAAGGTCAGCGCCCGCAGCTCGGTGGAGTCGCCGACGGCGGTGCCTGTCCCGTGCCCCTCGAACAGCGGAACGGTCTCGATGCCGAACCCGGCCCGCGCGTACGCCCGCCGCAGCGCCAGCTGATAGCCGCTGACCTCGGGGCGGGTGATGCCGCCCTTGCCGTCGGAGGAGATGCCCCACCCGGCGACGGTGGCGTAGATCCGGTGACCGGCCTTGCGTGCGTCGTCCTCCCGCATCAGCACGACCATGCCGCAGCCCTCGCCCGGCCAGAAGCCGTTGGAGCCCTTGTCGTAGACCTTCATCTCGCCGGTCGCGAGCGCGCCGGTCTTGGCGAAGCCGATGATCTCGAACGGGTCGATCGACAGGTCCACGCCGCCGGCGACCACGACGTCGAGCTCGCCGTCGACCAGGCCCTTGCACGCGGTTGCGACCGACAGCAGCGACGACGAGCATGCGCCGTCCACCGTGTAACCGCCGCCCTTGAGGTCGAAGTGGTTGCAGATGCGGCCCGCGATGGTGTTCGACAGGCCGCCCGCGAGGGTGTCCTCGTCGATCTCGGGGAACGGGCTCTTGAAGGTCGCCTCGAACTCGTCCAGGAACGAGCCCAGCTGGTCGTCGTTCCAATCCTGCTCCTTCAGGGCGGCGGCGACCATGCGGCGGACGAACGGCCACCGCAGCCGCAGCTGGTTCGCGCGGGAGAACTCGCCGGTCAGGCTGTTGCCGACGACGACACCGGTACGCTCCCGCGGCAGCCCTTCGGCCATCGGGAACCCGGCGTCGGCCAAAGCCATCGCGGCCACGTCCAGCGCGAGCCAGTGCGTCAGGTCGGTCGAGCGATAGGTGCTGCCCGCCACCTTGTACGCGACCCGGTTGAACTCGTAGCCCTCGATGACGGCGGCGTTGCGGGCGTAGAACCGGTCCGGCGCAGTGGGATCGGGGTCGTAGTAGTCGGCCAGCCGCATCCGCACGTCGGGCAGACGACGGAAGGCCCGCCTACCGGCGACCGCGTTCTCCCACAGTTCTCTCGGCGAGGTGGCGTCCGGGTAGCGGCAGGCCATCCCGACTATCGCGATTCTGGTCATGCTCAGCGGCCTCCATGCGTTCTCAGATCGGCTGGTCAAGCTGTGACGTGGGCGGTGAACGCCGCCGAGATGCGCCGCCGCCAGACCTCCCAGGACGGGAGCCGTCCTTCGTCGGTCAGGCCGATCAGCGCCTCGTCGGTCACCTTCTGCGCGGCTTCCACGGAGACGCCGCAGAAGATCTGGGTGGCCAGTTCGTTGTGCGGCACGATCAGCCCGGCCCGGGCGCGGGCGCCGGCGGCGAACGCGGCGCCCTGGGCGATCTGCGGCCGGAAGTGCGCGCCCAGGTCCCAGAACCGGCGCAGCTCGGTCTCCTCCGCGCCACCGGCGTAGGTGGCGGCCAGGCCGGCTCCGGCGTACAGGTCGGCGTGGCGCTCGGCCGGGAACCGGCTGATCAACCGGACGACTTCGGCAGGGTCGGTGCCGCCGACGAACCACAGCGCCCGGCCGATGCCCTGGTCGATCGCGTGGTCGGCGTACCAACGGAACCGGCTGTCGGCCGGACCTGCGGGCCAGGGGAAGCGCGCCTCCTGGAAGTGCTGCCGCACGTACTTCTCGGTGCGGAAGTACGCCTGGTGGAAGCCGTAGCCGTCGAGCACCAGCCACCGCAGCAGCGGATCGGGCGCGTGCAGGGTGCCCCAGCGGAACCGGGGCAGCCGCGCCATCGCCCAGCCGACCCCGACGTAGGCCATGTAGACGTGGTCGTCCCCGCGGCCGTCGAGGAACTCGGCGACCAACGTACGCCGCCCGACCGGCAACCCCTCCCGGACGGCGTACGCCATCGCGGCTCCCTCGTAGGCGAACCCCCGGAACCGGGTCGGCACCTGCTCCAACTTCGGTTCGGCGTCGCGCCCGGTACGCGCCTCGGCGGCGTAGGCGTACCCGGCGAGGAAGCTCGCGCCGACCGTCTCCAGCAGCTTCCGCCCGGCGTCGGACTTGACGTGGAAGCCGCGGACGTCCATCCGGGTCTCGGCGACCGACGGGGTCAGAATGCGGCGTCGCATTGCTCGATAAAGACTCATGAATGCGCTCCGAGTAGTGAGTGGGTCGGGTTCTCGCGATATCCGGGATATCGCTGCTTTGCGCGCGGGAATAGCCGCGATATCCCGGGATAACGCGACGGCAGTGACGCGACGCCCGGGATAAACGCGGCGCCCATGGGCGCTAAGCGACAGGGACGGCGTCGCGCACCAATCGCCGCCAGATCTCGTATTCGGGTTCGCCACGAGCGGTCAGCCCGTCGGCGGCGACGTCGTCGGCGAGCGCGGCGGCTGCGGCGATGTCGAGTTCGGCCAGGGTCTTGACGGCGAGCTGGGTGTGGGCCGGCTCGCAACCGGAGAAGGCGCGGGCCTTCGCGGCGAAGACCGCCCCTTGCGCGACGTCGGCCGCGAAGGGCCCGGAGAACGTGCGGAGCTGGGCGTACCCGGCCCCGTCGGTGCCACCGGCGAAGGTCGCAGCCAAACCGACGCCGCTCCACAGGTCGGACTGCCGGTCGGCGTCGAACCGGTCGACCGCGGTGGCGACGTCAGCGACGTGTCCACCGTGGATGAACCAGAGCGCGCGGCCGACGCCCTGATCCCAGGCCCGCCCGAAGTACTTCGGGTGCCCCTGCCACGGATACGCCTTCGGCCGGGCCTGCTCGGTCACCCACTTGCGGGTGTGGAAGTACGCCCGGTCGAACCCCAGTCCGTCGACGGCGAGCCAGCTCATCGTCGGGTAGTAGGGCGTACCGGTGAGGTCGGGCAACACGTTGCGCCACAAGGGCCGCGGTAACCGGGCCATGGCGAAGCCGATGCCGATGTAGGTGAGGAAGATGTGCGGCTGACCGGACCCGCTGAGCAGCTCCTTGGCGCGTACGCCCCGGCCGCCGGCCATGGCGTCCCGCACGGTGTACGCCATCGTCGCGCCCTCGTACGCGAACCCGCGGTGCTCGGCCTCGACGAGTTCCAGCCGACGTTCGACCTCCCAGCGGGACTTGGCGTCGATGGCCCATTCGAATCCGCAGATCACCGCCTGCGGGATCGCCTCGAGCCGCCGGGTCGCCGCCGTCTCGCGTACGGGAAAGCCGCGTCCGGCGAAGCTGACGTCGGCCAGCTTGGGGGTCATCATCAGGTTCCGCACCGCACCGGTGAAGGTCGCCATCGCCAGTCCTCCGCTGCTCATCACCGCCTGGGATCAGGCGCTCCCCTATCGTGATCCTTCGATGGCGGCGTACGCGTCTCCCAGCGTGCGGTGTACCAACCGGCTCCCGATCGACCGGGCGGCGCGGTGGCTTGCCCAGGCCGCCGCCTCGACGAGCGTCCGGTCGGCCGGATGGACCGCCCGGAACTCGGCGATGACCTCGTCGTCGACCTGATACGAAGCGATCGCGGTCAGCAGCACGAGACGGCCGACCGGCCGCAGTTCCTCGTCGAGCGAGAGCAGCAGCCGCTCGCACCAGACTCGGCTGATCCCCGTGTCCTCGCCCTGCCAGGTCTCGAGCCGGGAATCCAGCAGTTCCCGCACGGCAGGCGGAACCGAGCGCTCGCCCGCCGCTTCGAAGGCGGCGTACGCCCGGCCGACTGCGCTCGCGATCGCCGGGTTGTCCTGCGCCCAGGCGGCATCGCCCGGCAACGGAGCCGGCGGAAGCAGCGGGAGCGCCCGGCCCGGCGTACGCGGATCGCGCAGGGTCGGCCGCAGAATTCGGGCCACCCCGTGCTTGAACCGGCGGCGGGACGCCGGGCCGAGCCCCGGTGGCAGCAGGAAACTGGACAGGAACACGTTCACCATGCGAGTCAGGTAATGCATGGCGACGACCACCCCGACCAGCTCCGCGCGATCGTCCTCGCGGAACGCGTACGCCGAGCCGAACGGGTCCCGCGCCCACCGGGCGACCGCTGCCAGCGACGGGTCGGCGATCTCCGACGGCCGGTCGGCGATCAGCGCCTCGGCGACCGATTCCGAGGCCAGGTCATAGAGCCCGACGCTGTGCATGTCCACGCAGTACGGGCAGACGTTGGCGACCGAGACGGCGGTGGCGACCGCCTCCTTGACGGCCCGGCTCACGGTGGCGGTCGGCAGCAGCGGCTCCCGCAGCAAGGCCCAGTACGCCGCCGCCAGCTCCGGAACCGGCGAGTGCAGCTGCACCGGCGGGACCACGAGGCCCATCTCGTCGAGCACCTGCCCGTAGACCTCGCCGAGCAGGCCGCGCGCCGCAGTGATCGGCACCGGAGTCACGTATTTGATCTGACGTTGTGCGACCGAGGATGCGATACGCCGAATTCCCATGTTTCTCAGTATTGATCCGTCTGCCGTCGGCGCGGCGACGGTGACGCCGGGAGCGCAATATCAAAGAACCCCGATACCGTCTCGGCTGCTCCGTCCACATTAGGTCCACATAGGATTGCCAACGACGCATGCCCGAAGATGCGTACCAGATGGTCGGTCTCGACGATGGGCCCATGGCCGATCTCATCGCGCGCAGCACGCGCACCGGGACGCTCCGCCAGATCCGTCACGTCACCCCCGTGGCCCCGCGGTCCGCCCGCGGGCTGGTCGCGGAGGTCTATCACCAGGTCGAGCGGGATTTCGGCATGCTCGCGCCGCCGATCAGCCTGCACTCGCCCGCGCCACGCGCACTGGCCGCGGCCTGGGCGATGCTGCGCGAGACCTTGCTGGCCGCCGATGCGACGACCCGCGCGGAGCGGGAGGCGGTGGCGGCCGCGGTCTCGGCGGCGAACACCTGCCCGTATTGCGTCGATGTCCACGGCGCCGCCCTCGCCGGGCTGACTCGCGATGACATGCCCGTGTTGTCGGCCTGGGCCCGCTCCAGCGCGACCGCCGATCCGCTGCCCGGCACCTTCGGCGAGCGTCCGTCGGCCGAGCTCATCGGGGTCGCGGTCGCCTTCCACTATCTCAATCGGATGGTCAACATCTTCCTGCCGGAGTCGCCGCTGCCGCCGTTGCTGCGCGGGTCGGCCGCGCCGGTCGCTCAGCGCGTCGCGGCCCGGCTGCTCGGTTCGCTGGCCCGCC
>NZ_JABFVK010000024.1 GCF_013362815.1 Hamadaea sp.
ACTCGAACCCCGAACCCGCGGATTAAGAGTCCGCTGCTCTGCCAGTTGAGCTAGCGGCGCTCGTTGGCAACGGGAGAAACCTTAGCATGCGGTTCGGCGGGATCTCCAATCGGTATTGCTGCGGCGCGCAAATGTGAGCCAGGCTATGGTTCAGCCGGACAAACAGCCGCAAATCGACCCCGGGTCCGCCAGCGAGAACCCCGACGGCGTTGATCATGGAGTTTCCAGTGGCGACCCGGCGCGAAACCACGGTTGACTCCATGATCAACGAAACAGGGGGAGGGAGAAGAAGCGCTGGCCGTGGACGTCGTCGCCGTAGGGCGGGATCTCGGCGTACCCGAGGGCCTGATAAAGGGCGATCGCCTCGGGCAGGGCCTCGTGCGTACTGAGACGGAGTTCGGTGAACCCGAGGTCGGCCGCCGACGATTCCAGGGAAGCCAGCAGACGTCGTCCGACGCCGAGACGCCGGGCGGAGGGACTGACCCACATGTGCTTGATCTCGCCGACGCCCGGCGAAAGAACGCGAAGTCCGACGCAGCCAACCGGTGCGACGCCGTCCGACGCCACGAGGAAAAAGGCGAAGGCGGAGGCCGGCAGGAGATCGTCCGGCCCGTACCCCTCCGGGAAACGACGGGACAGCTCTTCGGCGTACTCGTGAAGGCATGAGCGAGCGACGGCGGATCCGGCGGCGACCGGCTGGACCTCGATGGCCGCGATCCGCAACAGGCGCTGGACCTCGTCCATGGCGTCGGCGAGGCGCCGGCGCTGGTCAGGGGTGAGCGGGTCGACGAGCGTGGCCACCGACTCGTCGGACCGGGTGTCGAGGTCGGACACCGCCGCGCGGCCCGCGGCCGTGAAGACCGCGATGCGCGCGCGGCCGTCCTCGGGGTGACGCTCGAGGGTGATGAGGTCCTGGCGTTCGAGGGCGCGGAGCAGTCGGCTGAGGTAACCGGAGTCGAGGCCGAGGCGGGCGCGAACGGAACGGACGTCGGGATCGCGTGAGAGCTCGTAGAGCAGGCGGGCTTCGCCGAGCGAGCGTTGGCCCAGGTAGTGGTCGGTCAGCACGCCGATGCGCTGGGTGTAGTAGCGGTTGAACTCGCGAATGCGACCGGTGACCTGCTCCATGCAGAAAGTATCTGACTAAAGTCAGGTAATCTCAAGGCAACGCGGCAAGCCGGAAACGCGTCCATCGATTGTGCTGAAGCGAATCTTCACGGCGCTGGCCGTGCTCGCGGTGACGGCGGCGTGCTCCAACAGCCCTGAGCAGAGCGATACGCCTGGTCTGACCCCGCGTGGAACGATCGTGACGACCGCGAAACCGACGCGGCAGGACCTGACGAATCGGGTGAGCCTCACCGGCAAGGTCACGGTCAACCCCGTGTTCGGGCTGGTCGCGCCGGTGACCGGGCAGGTCCGGTACGTGACGGTGACGACGCCGACGAGCACCCCGACGAAGCCGACCAAGGTCGCGACGGTGGTGGCGAAGGGCAAGTCGCACGTCGTGAACGTCCCGGCCGGGGCGATCTTCACCGGGCGGCTGGCCGACGACCGCTCCACCGTGCAGGCCGGGATGCCGATCGTCTCCGCCAAGCACGTCGGCTACGGGATCGTCGCCGACATCGACGGGGCTCAGGCATACAAGATCTCCGGGGCGCTGTCGACGGTCCGCGCGCAGATCACCAACGGTCCCGGCCCGTTCACCTGCAACGTGCTCGGCACCATCGCCGCGCTGCCCGGCGGGGTCATCCCCGATCCGCCGGCCCAGCAGCCCGATCCGTCGGCCTCGCCGTCCGCGCCGCCGGTGGTCAAGGCGCCCCAGCAGAACACGACGCCGTCGGAACCGACCGGCATGCGCGTCGTCTGCATCGCGCCCGCCTCGGTCACCCTGATCAACGGCGCGGCCGTCACCATCGAGGTGGTCACCGAAAGCGCGACCAACGTCCTGGTCCTGCCGGTCGAGGCGGTCGCGGGTGGTCAGGGCAAAGGTCAAGTCGAAGTGGTACGCCCAGACGGCACCCACGAGACCCGGGAAGTAGTGCTGGGTCTCACGGATGGGAAGGTCATCCAGATCAAGTCGGGACTCACCGAGGCCGACACGGTCATGGTCCCGGGGCCGGACCTCCCGCCTGCGCAGACCACCGGCGAGCAGGGCGGACCCGGCGTCGTGGTGACGAAGTGACCGCATTGATCGAGCTGTCCGGCGTAACCAAGACGCTCAAGGGACAGCAGGAGCCACGCACCATCCTGTCCGGAGTGGACTTAAGCGTTCACGCCGGTGAAAGTGTGGCGGTGCTCGGCCGGTCCGGTTCGGGTAAGAGCACTCTGCTGAGCCTGATCGGCCTGTTCGACCGGCCCGACGGCGGGCAGTACCTGTTGAACGGCAAGGACATCACCAAGCTGCGGGAACGCAGAGCGGCCGCGCTGCGTAGCGCCGAGTTCGGCTTCGTGTTCCAGCGGTTCTTCCTGCTCAAGCACCTGACCGCCGCGCAGAACGTGGCGATGGCGCTGGTCAACGGACAGGGCTGGCTGCCTCGGCGGCACCGTAAGGCGCGGGTGATGGCGGCGCTGGAACAGGTCGGCATCGCCCATCTGGCCAAGCACCGGCCGGCTCGGCTGTCGGGCGGTGAGCAGCAGCGAGTGGCGGTCGCCCGGGCGTTGGTCCGGCAGCCGAAGGTGCTCCTGGCCGACGAGCCGACCGGCGCCCTCGACACCGAGACCGGCAACCTCGTCATCGAGGTGCTCCACGCGACCACGGAGATGGGCTGCGGCCTGGTGCTCGTGACGCACGACTGGGATCACGCCAGGCGCATGGGCCGCGTGGTACGCCTTTCCGACGGCGTACTGCATCCCGAGGATGTGGAGGTCGGAGTATGAGGCGGTTCTCCGGGCGGCTGCGGTCCGCTCTGATCATCGGCATCCAGGGCATCCGCGCCCGCAAGACGCGTACGCTGCTGTCGATCGTCAGCCTGTTCCTCGGCGTGCTCGCCGTCGTCGTCGTGCAGGCGGGGGCGGAAGCGGCGAACAAGGCGGCCCTGGCCAACATCGAGTTGATGATGGGCAAGGACGGCACCGTTCAGATGTGGGTGCCGGACGAGAAGCACGCGCTCTCGCTCACCCTCGACACGTTGAAGGGGCGTACGGACGCCGTCGGCACCCTCGGCACGAGCGCCACCATCGGCGAACCCGGCGTCAACCCGGTCAACCCCGGGGGCGGGCCGTTCGATCAGCCCGGCGAGTACGGGCCGATGGGCGGTGGCCAGTTCTATTGCGACACCCGGGGCTACTGCAAGGAGGTGCCCCAGCAGCAGCAGGCGGAACAGCCACCGGTCGGCGCGGCGATCGAACTCGGGTTGACCGGGTTCACCGGCGACATCCGGCCGTTCCGCCCGTACAAGCTGACCTCGGGGAAGTGGCTCGATTTCAGCGGCCCGCCGTCGCTGGCCCCGCGCATCGTCGTCAACAAGGTCGCCGCGAAGGGATTCGCCCGCTACCAGATTCCGGCCGAGATGCGGATCAGAGGCGCCATCGCGAACCCGACTCCGCACATCATCGGCGTCGTCGACGACGGTCAGGACCGGCCGATGGCATACGTGCGGGCGGACGAGCTGACGAACTGGGTTCCGACCACCACCGCGGGCACCTTCGGCGGGATGGAGATCCTGCGTACGCAGGAAGCCACCGATGTCGAGCAGATCCTCAAGCGGCGGCTGCTGGCCGACGGCCTCACGAACGACCAGTTCAGCTCGATGGTGATCCAGTCGAAGAAGGAGATCGAAGGGCAGCTGGCCATGTTCCGGCTGATCTTCCTCGGCATCGCCGGGCTGGTGCTGCTCATCGGCGTCGCCGGCATCCTCAACGTCGGCCTGGCCACGGTCGGCGAACGGGTCGAGGAGTTCGCGCTCCGCCGAGCCGTCGGTACGCCCAGATCCCTGCTGGCCGGCATCGTGCTCGCGGAAACGCTGCTGACCGGGCTGTTCACCGCGGCCGCTGCGATCGGCGTCGCCTCTCTCTGTCTGAAAATCGTCAGCCGTGTCCTGGCCGGGCGGGCGGCGTTCCTGGCCGACATGGAATTCCCGTGGCAGGCCGGGGTCGCCGGAATCCTCGCCGGGCTGATCGCCGGGCTGCTGGGCGGGCTGATCCCCGCCATCCGGGCGGCCCGCATTCCGATCGCGACGGTCATGCGCGCCTGACTCTCTTCCGCGCTTCGACCGCGCTTCTGACCGCCGGATCACGGTTATGCATGCTTCCTCGCGCTGGGAAGCATGCGTAACCGTGATCTGCTTGCTTCAGAGCGGGCCACGGGGATGGGCGCCCACCTCTACCATCGGGGATCTCTGCTGGAGAAAGGACACTGGTGACAGACCCCGAAGTGGTCACGCCGGAACAACCCACTCTCGCGCCGGTATCGGTTCGGCGCAGCCGCGGCCCGCTGCTGCTCGTCGGCAGTCTGGTGCTCGCTCTCCTCCTCGGCGTCGGCGGCTGGGCCGGCCTGTCGCTGATGGCCGGGACCGGCCCGCAGGCCGCCGAGATCACCCCGGGCAACGTCGTCGCGTTCGCCGCGGTCGACCTCACTCCAGGGCTCGGCCAACAGCGCAAACTCGCGAACCTACTCGCCAAGTTCCCCAAGGCGTTCGACGACGGCGACGTCCGAGTGGACGACAAGGACCTCACCGCCGACGTCACCCCGTGGCTGGGCGGCCGGTTCGGTGCGGCGATGTGGATGCACAACAGTCAGGCGTACACCCTGTTCGTGGCGGCCAGCCGCGACGACCGCAAGGCCCGCGAGGGTCTCGAACGCCTCCGAGGTCGCGAAGGCTCCGGCAAGTTCGGGTTCGTCGTCGGCGACGGCTACGTCGTGGCAGCAAGGGGTACGCGCGACGCCCAGGCCGCCGCCGAAGCCGCGCACGCGGAGGCCCAGGCCACGCCGCTCGCCGGAGTGGCGGCGTACGCCGACGCCGTGAAGTGGCTGCCCGAAGAGCACTTCGCGCACGCGTACGCCGATCTCGCCGGGCTGAACCAGGCGATGACGACGATGATCATGTCGGATCTCGGGGACCTCGGCGAATCCGAGGAGGCGATTCCCGAGGACGCGATCACGGAGGTCACCTCCTCCGGTTTCTTCACCGGCGTACCGGGGTTGACGGGGAAGCAGAAAGGCACGCTGATCGTCGGCGCGAACGCGGTCGACGGCGGCGTGGAGGTCCACTACCGGACGTTCGGCGCGGCCGGGACGGAGTCGGTTGCTCCGACCGCTGACCTGATCGCCGCCGTCGGTGACCTCTCCGCCGACTCGGCCGTCGCGGGTTCCGTCGCGATCGCGAAGGCTCCGGCGGAACTCGAAGGCATGTTCGGAGCGCCGATGCTCGACCCCGAGGATTTCGACCCGGAGGACTTCGAAGGCCTCACCCCCGAGGACATCGCGGCGATCAAAGCCGAGATGGCCAAGGGACCCGACTTCGCCAAAGCGTTCAAGGCGCTGGACTCGTCGCTGCTCACCTTCGCGATGACCGGTATGCAGAATGAGATGCCCGTATTGTTCGCCACCCTGCAGACCAAGGACGCGACAGCGGCCGGCGATGTGGCGGCAGCGGCGAAGGCGACGGAGATCCCGCTGAAGGTGACCGTCAGCGGCAACACCGTCCGGATCGTCTCGGACGGCTACACCGCATCGGCGAAGCTGTCCGGCTCGCCGCTGTTCACCAAGGCGATCGAGGGCCTGCCCAGCCACCCGGACTCGCTGGTCTACGTCGACCTGACCAAGTTCCTCAGCCAGACCGGGGCCGACGCGCGTACGCGGGAGATGGCCGCCCCGATCAAGGCGATCGCTGCAGCGTCCACCCCGCTCGGTGCGGACAGCGAAGGCACGATCCGCCTCGTCATCGAGTGACCGTGGCGGTGGGCGGGCATGTCCGGCCCGCCCACCGCATTCGGCGCCTTCGTCAGGTGGCTTCGGCCAACTCGCGGCGCTGGCCGACGCTGTGCGCGATCGCGAGCGTCACCGCGACGGCGACTCCGAAGCCGATCGTGAGGATCGCCGAGACGAGCAGGGTTTGGCGGCCGCCGACGGCGGTGACCAGTGGGCCGCCCAGCAGCACGCCGAGGGCGGTGGACGGGATGGTCAGGGCGCTGCGCGCCGCCAGTACCCGGCTCAGCGCCGACGGCGGGCTCAGGCGCTGGAACAACGCCGTGCAGATCGCGGTGAACGGGCCGTAGATCAGCCCGCCGATCGCCATTCCGATGAGGCCGGGCGTCACGCTGTCGGTGAGGCCGAGCGGCAGCAGCGCCAGTCCCCAGCCGACGATGATGCTGATCACGACCAACCACAGTGGATGGTTACGCAGGAAGCCGGCCGCCAGCCCGCCGACGGTGCAGCCGACGCCGAAGACCGTCCAGTACAGGCCGAGCAGGCTCGCCGGCGCGTGCGCCTCCGTCGCGATGTGGATCGGCAAGGCTACCTCTACGGGGCCGTAGAGGAAGAAGAAGACGCAGGTCACCGCCAGTAGACCGAGCAGTTTCGGCTGGCTGCGCAGCGTACGCCAACCGCCCGGTTCGGCGCCGGCAGCGCGGGAGGCGGCGGGGGCGGTCGAAGAGGGCGCAAGCGTCCAGGAGACCGCGGCCAGCACGGCGAAGCTGACCGCGTCGGCGGCGATCACCCAACCGGGGCTGACCGCCGCGAGCAGCAGTCCGCCGAGCGCCGGGCCGACGAGGACTGCGGCCTGGGTGAAGGTCGACACGAGTGCGTTGCCGGTGACCTGATCCTCTTCCGGAAGCACCTCGGCGACCATCGTGTACGCGCCGGCGTTGCCCCAGGCGTGCAGCAGCGACGACACCGCGAGCAGGACGACGTAGAGGGCGGGTCCGAGCACTCCGGCGACGGCGAGCACCGCGATCGTGCCCAGGACCACCGCCCGCAACGAGGCGTCGACCGCCACGAGGCGTACGCCGCTGAACCGGCGCACGAACCGGGCGAGCAGGGCGGCGCCGAGGGTCGCCGGCAGGGCGTACGCCGCGACGGCGAGCCCGGTCCAGACGCCCGCCTGGCCGGCCGGGGCGATCTGCACCGCCAGCCAGGCCACGGCGACCATGCTCATCCCGTCGCCGAGCGCCGAGACCAGCATTCCCGGAAGAATCCGGCGCAACGCCGGCTGCCGGAGGACCCGGCCGTACGACCCGTTCATGTCAGCGATCCTGCAACAAGCCGAGGACATTGCCGTCGGGGTCGGTGACGGTCGCCACAACGCGGCCACCGCCGACTTCGCGTACGGGGTCCTGCACGGTGCCGCCCGCTGCCACGATCTCGGCGATTTTCGCCTCGATATCCGTCACCTCCCAGTACGTCACCGGGGATGTCATGCCCTGCGGTCCGCCACCCAGCACCAGCCCCACCTGCAGGCCGTCCATGTCGAAGCCGACATAGTAGGAGGAATCACTCTGCGGCTGCCGGCCCAGCAGCGCGGCGTACACGTGCTTGGCCTTGGTCAGGTCGGAGACGGGGTGAAGCACGGTCTTGATGCCCTTGGTCGTCATGTCTTTCAGCCTCGACCACCGCGCTGCCGCGCACATCCGTGGCGACCACGGGGAGCACCACGTATTCCGCGGAGCGTGAGGCACAATTGGCCGCGTGACAGCGGTCCAGGCAGGGATTTCCACGCGCGAGGCCGAGGTGCTGGCCCTGCTCGGCGACCACCTCAGCAACGCGGAGATCGCCGCGCGTCTGTTCATCTCGGTCCGTACCGTCGAAACCCACGTCTCGTCGATGTTGCGCAAGCTCGACGCGCCGGACCGGCGCGCGTTGGCCCAGCTCGCGGCCGAGTGGGGCCGGGCCGCGCGGGGTGGCGATGTCACACTCGGGCTGCCGGCGCCGGTGACGGCTTTCGTCGGCCGCGCGCAGGAAAGAGCAACGCTGGTCGAGGCGGTCACGGCCCACCGGCAGGTCAGCGCGGTCGGTCCCGGCGGCGTCGGCAAGACCCGCCTCGCGCTCGCGGTCGCGAGCGACGCCGCGGCCGATTTCACCGACGGCGTCTGGTTCGTCGACCTCGTGCCGATCACGGATGCCGCGATGGTCGGCGCCGCGGTCGCCTCGGCCGTCGGGGTGGGCGAGCAACAGGGCCGCGGCCTGGACGACAGCGTGATCTCCGCGCTCGCCGATCGGCACGCGCTGCTCGTTCTCGACAATTGCGAACATGTACGCGACGGAGTTGCGCCCTTCGTGGAACGGTTGCTCGCGGGGTGCCCGCGAGTGACGGTGCTGGCCACGAGCCGGGCCCGGTTGATGGTTCCCTTCGAACGAGTGCACCCGGTTCCGCCGCTGTCGCTGGAGGGTGACGCCGACTCCGACGCGGTGGCGCTGTTCCTCGACCGGGCCGCCGCGGTCGGCTCGCCGGTCGCGCCCGAGCAGCGAGACCAAGTCGCCGGCATCTGCCGGGGGCTGGACGGGGTGGCCCTCGCGATCGAACTGGCCGCCGCCCGGCTGCCGATGCTGGGGCTCGACGGGCTGACCGAGGTGCTCTCCGACCAGCTTCGGGTGCTCACCGGCGGAGCCCGCGCCGCCGACCGGCATCGGTCGGTACGCGCGACGCTGGACTGGAGCGTCGCACTGCTCGACCCGGCCGACCGTACGCTGCTCCAGCGGATCGCCGTCTTCGTGGCACCGTTCACAATGGACGCATCCGCTCAAGTGGCCGGAGCCACAATGGACGGACTGGCTCGGTTGGCGGAGCAGAGCCTGCTGTCGGCCGCGCCGGCACCGGGTGGCATGCGTTACCGGACGCTGGAGACCATCCGTCAGTACGGCCTGGAGCAGCTGGCCGCCACGGGTGAGCTCGACCGCGTACGCGCCGAGCACCTGCGGTGGTGTCTCGCCTTGGCGACTGAGCTGGCCGAGGACCCGAAATCGGGGACCGGTGCGTGGCGGGCCCGCTTCGACTACGCCGCCGACGATCTGCGGGCCGCCCTCGGCTGGGCCGCCACCTCGCCCGAGCACCGAGCCGACGCGTACGCCCTCGCCTCGGCGCTGGCGCAGACGGCGTTCAGCCGGAACCTCATCGGCGAAGCGCAGCAGCGCTACGAACAGGCCGCTGACTTGGCCGGCGATCCCGTTCCGGCCGGAGCCGCCCTGCGACAGGCGGCCGCCGTCGCCGGATGCCGGATGCGCGGTGACGACATGTATCGCCTCTATCGAGCCGCCGCCGAGACCGCCCGGGATGCCGGCGACGACGCCGGAACCGCTCGCGACCTGGCGACGGCCGCCGCGACGGTCTACCGATTCTCCGGCACGTTCGCCGACCCGCCGTCCGCCGAGCAGGCGGCTGCGTTGCTGACCGAGGCGCAGTCGCTCGCCGGAGACGATCCGGCCGCGCTGGCCGCGGTCGCGCTGGCCGAGTGCGGCGTACTCAGTGCTGAGGCAGGGTTGCCGGCGGCGTCGTCTCGCGCCGAACGCGCCGTCGAGCTGGCTCGGAGCAGCGGCGATCCGCTTGCGCACAGTGCGGCGCTCGACGCTCTCGCGGCGGTGCAGTGCTGGGCCGGTGACACCTTCGCGACCGCTGCCTCCGCTCGTCAGCGGGTGGACTTGCTGGCCAAGGTTCCGGCCACGCCGGCCGGCGCGCTTGAGCGCACGTACGCCTTGTCCGAAGCCGCCGAGATGTCGGTCGGAGTCGGTGATCTGGCCGCCGCCCGCCGGTGGGGCGAGGAACTCCGGGATCTGCCGCTGCTGGCCGAACGCGGCGACTTCGCGACATCCCGGCTGCTCGTCGCCGATGCCCTCGCCGGTCGGGCCGACGGCGTACTGGCCGCTTGTGGCCGTTTCCGCGACGCTTGGGGCCGGTCGGGCGGGCTGCATACGCCGACTCTCGCCGTCGCGGCCGCTGCCGTCGCGATGATCCACGGCCTCCGCGGTGACGACGTCGCCCGGTCGGAGTGGCTGGAAGTCGTCGACGAACTCGACGTCGCCCCGGAACTGCGAGCCGGATACAGCGCGGTATTCGACGCGACTGTGCTGCTGCACTCGGGTCGCGCCGACGAAGCCTTCACGTTGCTCGCCGCCGACCCCGACGAACTGGGGGAGTGGGCCATCTGGGTGTGGCGGCACTGGTATCTCGCTGCGCGCGCGGAAGCCGCCGCGCTGCTCGATCGGCCCGACGCTCGCGACCTGATCGCCGCCGCCCGCCCGATCGTGACCGGCAACCCGGTCGCGTCCGCGCAACTGGACCGCGCGGAAGCGTTGCTGGACAACGACTCTGAGCGCTTACGCGCCATCGCGGCCGACTTCGAGGACGCGGGCAGCCGCTATCAGGCCGCCCGCACGCTTTCCCTGGCTGGGGACGCCGCCCACGGATCGGCTGCGCTGGCCGCTCTCGGGTTCACCGCCTAGCTGCAGATCACGGTTACGCATGCCTCCGCGGCCGCTTTTGGCATGCATAACCGTGATCTGCAGCTAACGAGCGGGCGCGGTTGGGCGCGGCGAGCGGGCGAGTCAGCGACGCAGGCGGCGGGCGGCCTCGCCGAGCAGTGCGATGCCTTCGGCGATCGCGCTCTCGCTGAGCACCGAGTAGCCGAGGATGAGCGCCCCGCGCCGGTCGCCCACCGGCGCGATTCGATAGCGCGACAACGGTTGCACGAACACTCCGAGTTTGGCCGCGCCGTCGGCGAGTTCCTGCTCGTCCAGGTCGGGTGGCAGCCAGACGAGCAGATGCAGGCCGGCGGCGATGCCGGCCGGGCGGGCACCGGGCAGGTGGCGGTGCAGCGCTGCTACCAGCGCCTCGCGGCGGGCCCGGTAGAGCGGGCGCATGCGGCGGGTGTGCCGGTCGAACTCACCGCGTACGAGGAAATCGGCGAGGGCCAACTGCTCCAGGGTGGCCGAACCGCGATCCGCCGCGATCTTCGCCTCCGCCACCGCGTCGGTCAGGTGCTCGGGCAAGACGAGCCAGCCGATGCGTACGCCCGGAGCCAGCGTCTTGCTGAGCGTTCCGGCGTACGCCACCTGCTCGGGCGCGAGACCTTGCAGCGCACCGAGGGGATCACGGTCGAAACGGTACTCCGCGTCGTAGTCGTCCTCGATCAGCAGAGCGTTCCGTTCGCAGGCCCAGCGAACCACCGCCGCCCGCCGGGCCGCCGGGAGCGCGCCGCCGACCGGCCACTGATGCGACGGCGCGAGGACCAGGGTGTCGGCGTCCACATCGTCGAGTCCGTCGGTCAAGATGCCCTGTTCGTCCACCGGTACGCCGATCACCGCCAACCCCGCGCGAAGGGCCGCCGGACGGGCGTCGTCGTCCGGGGCCGGATCCTCCAACGCGAGCCGGGTCGCACCCTGGTCGGCGAGCACCTGAATGAGCAGCCGGATGCCTTGGGCGAATCCGTTGGTGATGACGATGTTGCGGGGATCGGCGACCGTCCCGCGTACGCGATTGAGGTAGTCGGCCAGCGCAGTTCGCAGCGCCGGCGCTCCGCGCCCGCTGAGCAGTGCGAACTCGGGTGTCGACGTCGTGGTCAGCACCTGGCGGAAGCTCCGCAGCCAGGCTTGGCGAGGGAAGTGCGCGACATCGGCCCGGCCATAACTGAAGTCGATCCGGTACGCGGCGGGCTCGATCACGGGCGGCCGATCGGCGGGTTCCCGCACACCCCCGGCGACCTCCGTGTAGCCACCGGGGCGAGAGGCCAGATAGCCCTCGGCGGTCAGTTGTGCGTACGCCTCGATCACGACTCCGCGCGAGACGCCGAGGTCGGCGGCGAGCAGCCGCGTCGGCGGGAGGGATGAACCGATGGGCAACCGGCCGCTGCGGATGTGTGCGCGTACCGCCGCTGCTATCTGCCGGTGAAGCGCGACCGGAACGTCACGGCGGACGTCGAGCCGCAGCTCGCCCACCCGCGGGGAATTGGTCCTGTTTCCGGCCATCGATTCGGACCTTATCAGCGGTCCCCGATGCGGCGAGGATCGAAGAAACCACTTCACCAGGAGGAATGACATGACCACGAAGCTGTTCGTCAACCTGCCCGTCCGCGACCTCGGCCGCTCGCAGAAGTTCTTCACCGCGCTGGGCTTCGAGTTCTTCGGCGCGACCGAGGACATGGCGTCGGTGATCATCAGCGAGCACACGCAGGTGATGCTGCTGGCCGAGAGCACGTTCGCCGGGTACGCCCACCGCCCACCCGCCGACGACGGCGCCACCGAGGCGATCCTGGTCCTGGGCCTGGAGGATCGGGCCGCCGTCGACGCCCTGGCCGCCAAGGCGGTCGACGCGGGCGGTACGCAACTCGGCCCGGCCCGCGATGACGGCGGGATGTATCAGATCGGATTCGTCGACCTCGACGGTCACCAGTGGGCGGCGCTGACCATCGGCGCCTGACCTCCTTGATCAGCGGAAGTTTCGTGGGGTCAGGACACCGCGAAACTTCCGCTGATCATGTGCTCACCAGTAGGCGGCAGCGGAGACCGATCCGCCGATCGCCCAGCCGATCCCGTACGCCGACAAGTCCCAAGCGGTCCACGACTCGGTTTCGGTGAACGCCGTGCCGCCACCGGGGTAGACGGCGACGCGACCGCGCTCGGAGGCGCCGGAGACGGCCGTCTCCTGCTCTGCCCCGATGATCAGATCGCCGATGCCGTCGCCGGTCCGGTCCACCACGGCCACAGGCAGCCCGAACGCGTCGCCCAGCTCGGCGGTGTCACCGAATCCGGGTGAGTCCTGGGTGTACCACTTCGTGCCGGCGGGTGCGTAGCCCGAGGCGGTCGCGGGAACGACGCCGACCGCGCCCGTGATGGCGGTCCGAGCCAACGGTGTGCCGATGACCAGCTCGGCCCGGCCGTCGCCGGTGAGATCGCCTACGCCGTACCAGTTTCCGTAATAGAGATCCTTGCCGGCGGCCCCGGTGTTACTCGGGACGATCACCTGACGGTCGGAGCCGATGATGCCCGTCGACCGGCCCTTGAGCACCACGATCGCGCCCGTCTGATCGTTGTCCGATCGGAAGACATCCGCATCGGTGAAGACCTCTGCCCGGCCGTCGCCGTCCACGTCGGCGATCGCGACCTTCCACCCGATCTCCCCGAAGTTCAGCGAGCCGTTGCCGGGTGCCCCGAGCCCCGGCGGTGTGATCCGGTTGATCCCCGTCGTCAGCAAGCCTGTCGGCGAGCCCTTCAACAGGAGGACCGCGCTCTCGTTGGCCCAGATGGTTCCGTCGTGGTAGTTCTCGGCCCCCGGTACGCCGATCGCTAGGTCGGCGTACCCGTCGCCGGTGACGTCACCGAGCGCGATGGACTGGCCGAAGTAATCGGCCTCCTGGCCCTGGTAGGGATCGCTCTCGGGGTAGTTGCCGCCGGTGTTGTCCTGCGTGAAGTACTGAGTTCCCGTCAGCCGTACGCCGGCGGCCGAGCCGAAGAAGACGTTCACCGCGCCGAGGCGCTGACTGCCCGGCCCGGCGGAGCGAGTCGCGATGGCGACGTCGTCGAAGCCGTCTTTGTTGATGTCGCCGACCGCGAGGGAGGAGCCGAACTCGTCGCCGTACTCACGCCGGCCGGGTACGCCCGGAAGATCCGGCTGGAGGGCGATCGCGGTGTCCATGTGCAATCCGGCCGGGCCGCCGTAGACGAGCCAGATGCGGTCGTCGCCGACCGAGCGGGAGGTCGCCCGCCCCGTCCTCCTGGTCGGCAGCAGTCGCTGTGTCGCCGGGGCGTACTCCCGGAACATCAGGTCGCCGTAACCATCGCCGTTGACATCACCGGAGGTGAACGGAGTCGGCGTGTTGGCCAGCGAGCCGATGCGGTCGAAAGCTCCAGACGCGTAATTCACCCGTAGACCGTTGTCCTGGACGAAGACGATCTCCGCCTTGTCGTCACCGTCGAAGTCCCAGGCGACCCGGCGGGCGGTCGGCGTCACCGGCGAGATCGTTCCCACTCGGGTGAACGACGGCGGCGGTTGCTCGATGACCACCGGTGCCGAGGCCCGGCTTCCCGCCGTCGGCAGCACCGCTGTGACGGCGGCGAGCAGGGCCGCGATTCCCTTGATCCACATACCTGTCCTCCCGTGGTTGCACGCAGCATAGAGCCCGTTCGCATCCGGCGTCTGCCGTCCCCGGAAGGGCGGTGGTCTACCCATCGACACAGGCCACTAGCCCTAAGCGTCGATGTGTGGTAGGAATCCTTCAATCTTCTGGCCGAGTCTGAGAATTTCCTTCATTGGGAGGCGTGCATGAGAAAGGTGATGGCCGCCGGGGCCGTCCTCGCAGCACTGATCGCACCTTCGGCGGCCGCTCCCGCGACTGCGGCGGTAGCGGTCGCAGCAGTCGCACCACAGCCGGGCACCTATACGGGCAAGGGATTCGACACCTGCACCGCACCCTCCCAGTCGGCCATGAACGCGTGGAAGGCCAGCTCGCCCTATCGGGCGGTCGGCATCTACATCAGCGGTTCGAGCCGGTCCTGTTCGCAGCCGAATCTCACCGCGACGTGGGTGTCCAACCAGGTCGCCAACGGCTGGCGCCTCATCCCCATCGAGCTCGACTACCAAGCCCCCTGCGGCACGCGTACGCCGAAGATGTCCAGCGATCCGGCGACTGCCCGGTCGCAGGGCGCGAGCCGGGCGACCAGCGCGGTCAACGCCGCCAAGGCGCTCGGCATCCCGGCCGGCAGCGCGATCTACAACGACATCGAGCAGTATCCGACCAGCGCCTCCTGCCGGGCCGCGGTGCTCTCGTATCTGTCCGGCTGGACCAACCAGCTGCATACGCTGGGTTACCTGTCCGGCATGTACTCCAGCGGTTCGTCCGGCGTCCTCGACGTGTGCAACGCGTACGACAACCCTCAGTACACTCGGCTCGACCATCTCTGGATCGCCTGGTGGAACGGGGTCGCCGACACCGGCGGCGGCCAGTACTGCGCCGACACGGCGTACCCGAACCACCAGCGTCTGCACCAGTACGCCGGTGATGTCAGCGAGACGTGGGGCGGCGTCACCATCAAGATCGACCGCAATTACCTCGACGTCTCCACGGTGGTGACGGAGCCGCCGACTCAGTGGAGCACGATCGTCGACAACTCCGACAGCAGCCGGTTCACCGCGAGCGCCAACTGGGGCACGTCGAGCTACTCGACGCAGCGCTACGGGGCCGACTATCGGTTCGCCGACCCGGTCTCCGCCAGCGATCCGGCCTGGTACAAGGTGAACATCCCGGAGACCGCAACCTACGAGGTCTCCGTCTGGTATCCGGCGAACTCGGGGTACAACAGCGCGACTCCCTACATCGTGGCCACCACCAGCGGAAACCAGTCCGTCGTCGTGAGCCAGCGGGTCAACGGCGGGCAATGGGTTTCGCTCGGCGTCTTCACCCTCGCCGCCGGCGACGGCGACAAGGTCGGCGTCAGCCGCTGGACAACCGGAACCGGCTACGTCATCGCCGACGCCATCCGGGTCACCCGCGTCTGACCGGGTCGGACCGCGCTGGATCAGGGATCCGGGTCGTACTCGCGCCAAGATTCGACCCGGAACCCTGATCCAGCCCCAACGTCAGGGGCAAACGTTCATCCGAGCGTTCGAAGCTGATCATCAACCCAAGCGCCGGAGTTAGCGAACCGTCGGCAGAGTGCAGCGCGAACACACTCCTGCCAGCTCGGAGCGCACCCCTTTGCACCGACCCAGGCGAGCGATCGCCGCCTTGCTCACGGCCCTCGCGGTAACCGTTTTCGCGGCACCGGGCCAGGCTGCGGCGCATCCGTTCGGCGATCCCCAGACCGTCACGATCAGCGCCGACGCCGCCCGACCGGACACCGTCCACATTCGATGGAAGGTCGGCGGCCTCGACGACCTCACCCTGCTCGGCATCTCGCTCGGGTTGCTGCCGCGCAGCCGGGTCATGCTCGACGGTGCGGTCTTCTACCAGGCCACGGATGCTACGACGGTCGGTCCGTCGCCCGAGCTGACGGAGTACCTGCTCCGCCAGATCGGCGTCACGAGCGCCGGGAAGTCTTGTGCCGGGACCGTGCATCCGCCCACCGAACTGGCCAAGTCCGGGATCACCCTCGACTTCACCTGTCCGGCTGCGGTCGGCAAGGTCACGGTCGCGGTGCGTACTCTGACCGACCTCAATGCCGCGTACCAGACGCTCGCGACGGGTCCGAACGGCGCTCGGGCGGTTTATGCCGCGGGCCACGAAACGCACGACTGGGTCCTCGGCCAGGCAGGCAAAAGCAACCACGTCGTTCTCGCCGGTGTCTCGCTCCTCGTCGTGGTCCTTCTCTTTCTGCTGGTACGCCGAATGCAGCGGGCGAAGCGGGTGACCCGGTGACCGCCGCCGACCAGTTGCAGGAGATCCTCCGGTCGCCGGGAGTGCCGCCGCTGGCCTTCGCGCTCGCGTTCGCGGCCGGAGCCGGGCACGCGGTGACTCCCGGGCACGGCAAGAGCCTGGCGGCGGCGTACCTTGCCGGATCTCGGGCGCGCCTGCGCGACGCCGCCTGGCTCGGCGGTTCGGTCGCGGTGATGCACACACTCTCGGTGCTGGTCATCGGCCTGGCCTGGACGTTCCTGTCGCTCTCGGACGTCTTGCCGATGCACCGCCTGACAAGTTGGCTCCAACTGCTGGCCGGCGTCCTCGTCGTAGGAACAGGCGTCTGGCTGCTCCGCCGGAGGTTCCACCGGCACGGGCATCCGCATGACCATGACCACTCGCATCAGCACGACAAGCGGCCCGGTTTGGTCCTCTTAGGAGTGTCCGGCGGGCTCACTCCATCACCGGCCGCCTTTCTGGTTCTGGTGACCGGATTGTTCCTCGGCCGCACCGGATTCGCCCTGCTCCTGGTCATGACGTTCGGGCTCGGCATGGCCGTCGTGCTGTTCGGCGTGGGCGCGCTCGCCGTCGCCGGCAGTTCGATCGTGGTCCGGGGCGCTCGCTCCCGCTCGCTGCTCCGGCTCGCCACCCGGGTGGCTCCGATTCTGGCCGCCACCGGCATCACCGTGCTCGGCGTCGCCATCACCGTCCTCGCGGCGGTCAATCTCACCACCGTCACATAAGGAGACGCTTCACCATGTCGCACCGACTGCGTACGGCTCGGCGGGGACCACGTGTCCTCCGGGTCGTGCTGGCGTCCGTGCTCATCGCCGGATTCGGGGCCACCGTACCCGTCTCCGCCGGTGCGCAGGACGTCGCGGCCGGCACCCCGCCGACCCTCAACCTGCGGGACGGGCAGACCCTCGCCGGCACCGTCAAGCTGACCGCCGGGCCGACGACCGAGAACGATTCGGTCGCGTCGCTGAAGGTCGACGGTGTCACCGTGGACTCCGCGAGGACGGCCGGCATCGCGCACCTCGCGTTCGCGATGGGCGGCAACGGCACCGAAGCCCGCTACCACAACTACATCACCGTCAACGACCGCACGGCGGAAGCGGACCGGATCTACTTCCCGGACATCCCCGGCGGTCAAAGCGCGGCGCTCGACTTTCCGGGGGACTGGCTGCGTACGGGGGTCAACACGATCACCGTCCACGCCGGGGCCAACTTCGTCGACACCACCAACACGGCGGCGGTCGGCTACGAGGTCCTCCCGTACGGCGAGGGCGGCCGGTGCCCGAACTACGACGACTTCCCGCTGACCAGCATCGGGCTGAGCCTGATCGGGGTGGTCGCCGACGGCGAGCAGAACGCGTTCAGCTACAGCTTCGGCGACGGCACCTGCGGCAGCTCGCCGCATCTGCTCACGCAGGACCTGACCTTCGTGGTGTCGGGCGAGATCGGCGGCACCGCCGGGCTCAGCGCCGACCTCGACACCACCACGCTGGCCAACGGGGAGCACACCGTCACCGCCACGGCGGTGTCGGGCGCGAGCGTCGCGGCGAAGGTCGCCGTGAACAACGCCCCGGCCGGTGCGCCCAAGGTGACCCCGGCCGACGGTGCTCGCGTACGCGGAAAGCAGCCGGTCGTCGCTGCGCTCCCGACCGGCGCCGACGGCGCGGTCACCGCGCTGACCATCGACGGGGCCGACGCCGAGAACGCCGAGTCCCTCGCGACCGGGACCGCAGTGCTGGGCCTGATCGTCGAGGCGGGCAACTCGATCGAGACGAAGTACCACAACTACCTGCTAGTCAACGGCAACCGTGTCGATCTCGGCGGTGACTACGGTGTCACGGGCGCGGAACTCGTCACGGTGAAGTTCCCGCACCGATTCCTGCACCTCGGCGACAACGTGATCGAGGTGAAGACCGGGGACTACAACGGCACCGCGAACGGAGTCACCTGCGCCAACCACGACGACTTCAAGCTCACCCGAAGTTCGGCCGCCCTGGCGCTGACCGGGGCCGGCACGGTCACCGCCGGGACGACGTACCTGGTCACGACCGCGACGAACGGCACGGTGACGAAGGACGAAGCGACCACCGAGTCGCTCGTCCTCGGTGACGGCACGTGTGGGGCGAACAAGGAGGCGGAGTTCCACTTCGGCATCGCGGACGCGCCGACCACTACCACGATCGACACGCTCGGAGCCGGCACCGCGCACCTGCGGATGTTCATCGGCGGCAACGGTTCCGACAACGGCTTCGACAACCAGGTCCTGGTCAACGGCATCCCGCTCGCGATGGGCATCTGGGAGAAGGAGACTGCCGACCTCGCCTTCCCGAACGAGTGGCTCACCCCGGGCGTGAACGTGGTCGAGTTCGTCGCGGGCAGCGACCACGGCAGTGCCAACGGCGGCTGCGACAACTTCGACGACTTCACCTTGCGCGACTTCGAGCTGGCTCCGGCCGGTGCGCAGGCGTCGCCCCTCACGAAGCAGGTCGCCGGGACGAACGTCACCATCGGCAGCTCGACCTACCCGACCGGCAGCCCGGTGACCGTCTGGGTCGGCGACGGTTCATGCCGCAGCAACAACAACTACGTCCTCGACAAGACGATCCTGTTCGACGTCACCGCCGGCAACGGCGGTACGCCGGTCGCGCTGGGCCGTCGCGCGGACGTGAACACGGCGACGTTGACCGACGGGGCCCATCAGATCAAGGCGGTGGCCGACGGCAAGACCTCGACTCGGCAGTTCACTGTGGACAACACCGCGCCGGTGGTCGAGACCAGTACGCCCGCCGAAGGTCAGAAGCTGACCGCCACGGTGGCGCTGACGGTGAAGGTCGCCGACGCTTCCGGAGTCATGGGCACCCCAGTGATCAAGCTCGACGGCAAAACGGTGACCGAGGGTACGCAGATCGGCCACGGCCTGGCGGCCGGCGCGCATACGATCGCCGTCACCGCGAGCGACATCCTGGGGAACAAGGCGACCCGCGAGATCCACTTCACCAGCGCGAGCATCCCAGATGTCCCGGCCGACCTGACGGCGACGGTCAGCGGAGGCACCAAGCCGTCCGCGACCCTGTCGGCCACGATGCCGGGAGCCGGCGGAGGGGCGCTGACCGCCACCTTCACCAAGGCCGACGTCGTGCTGCCGACCTCGGGTTACCAGGGCACCGCCTCGGCGCTGCCGACGACCCTCGACGTCGCCCATGACGCCACCGTCAAGGTGGAGTCGCTCCGGCCGCTCGACGGTCAGAGCGTCGACACGCCGTCCGGCCGGGACGTCGTCTTCCAGCGGTACGACCTGAACGTCGGTGCCGCCGCGACGCCGGTGCTGCGCTGGGAGGGGACGATCGACCCGGCCCGGGTGGTGGCACTGCGGGTCTGGCAGTCGTCGGCGCAGAAGTGGGTCGTCCTGACGAGCGCGCGCGGCCAAGCCGGGAAGCCGATCGTGCTGGCCGCTCAGCTGGGTGCGGAGTTCCGCGACGGTGCGACGGCGCATGTCCTGGTCACCGGGGAAGACCCGTTCGCCGACGACCTGTCGCCGCACGACTCGACCGCGCAGAACGACAAGGACAAGTTCGAGGATCCGAGCACGTACGACTTCGCGATCGCCCACTACACCGACACGCAATACCTCACGGAAGGCGCTGCGGGCGGCACCTACGACGACTTCGACGGCACGGCGGAGCCGACCGATCTGGAGACGGCCGAGGAGCAGGCGATCTGGCAGGCGGCGTACCGGTCGGAGACGCAGTGGATCGCCGACAACGCGGCCGGCCGGAAGATCGCGTACGTCGCGCACACCGGTGACGTGATCGAGAACGACTACTACGACCCGCTGGCCAGGAAGCCGGACGGCACGCTGCTGCGGCCGGGCCTCGACGAGCAGGTCACCAAGGAGCTTCAGGTCGCCTCAGGCTTCCAGAGCATCCTCGACCGCAACGGCGTGGTGAACCAGGTGATCGCCGGAAACCACGACAACCAGCTGGGTGCCGAGACGGGCCCGGACTCGCGGTTCAGCCAGACGTTCGGCGCGAACCGGTATTACCAGGTGGCGCAGGGCTGGCCGGCCGGATCCGAGTATCACGCATGGGACGAGGTGATCAACGCCGACGGTACGGTCACGCCGGGCAAGGACAACCAGAACAACTACATCCTGTTCTCGGCGGGCGGCCTCGACTTCGTCGCGGTCGGGCTTTCCTACGGCGTGACGCCGCAGGAGGCGAAGTGGGCGGACTCGGTCTTCAAGCGCTACAAGGACCGCAATGGAATCCTGCTTTCGCACGACTACCTGCGGCCGTCGACGAACCCCGACGGGCGGGGTGCGGATTTCTCCGCGCCGGACGGCTCGCCGCTGTACAAGACGGTCGTCGAGGCCAACCCCAACGTCTTCCTGGTCCTCGCCGGGCACGAGCACGGCGTGGGCACGAACCTGAAGACGAAGGTCGGCGTCACCGTCACCCACGACGTCGTGGAGCTGCTTGCGGACTACCAGTTCTACACCGTCCCTGCCGGTGAGCTATGGCCGGACAAGGTCGACGCGAACGGTGCGATCGACGTCAACGGTGACGGAACCATCGACCACAGGGCGACCGACCGGCTGCAGTTCGGCGCGAGCTTCCTGCGTCTGCTTCAGTTCGACGTCGCCCGGTCCGAGGTGCACATCGACACCTACTCGCCGTTCCTGAACGACTTCGGGGCGACCGAGTACGACATCCGCCAGGACGGCAGCCAGACAAAGCCGCGGTACAACGGTTCGGAGGACAACCTGACCCTGCCGGTCGACCTCACCACCCGGAAGACCTCCTTCTCGACCGATTCGCTGGCGGCGTACGTGCCGTCGGGGACGATCGGGACCGACCAGGTCACGGCGAACGGCACCGCCTCGGTGACGTGGCCGGGGCTCGCTCCGGCGACCTCCTACGGCTGGATCGTCTCGGCCGAGAGCGCCGACGGCGGCGTCGCGGTGGCGCAGCCCGCCGTCTTCCGTACGCCGAAGGGCCGCCCGACGCTGACCGCCACCACCGCTCCGGTGGAGTGGGGGACCGCCGCAGCCGTCACGGTCAAGCTCGCCGCCGACGGCGTACCGGTGACGGGCTCGGTGGAGCTACGCGAAGGCGACAAGGTACGCGGTTCGGCCGCCCTGGCCGCGGACAGCCTGACGTTCCCGCTCCCAGTCGGGCTCTCCGCCGGTACGCATGAGCTGACCGTGTCCTACTCGGGCAACGACCAGCTCGAGACGGTGCAGACCTCGGTCACGGTGACGGTGAACCTGCCACCGGCGTGGAACGCGACGACGTCGTACAAGGCGAACGCCAAGGTCAGCTACGACGGCAAGGCGTACCTGGCCGCGTGGCACTCCAAGAACGCCAAGCCCGGCGACCCGGCCGGGGCCTGGCAGGAGCTCGCGATGACCGAGGAGGGCACGGCGGTCTGGACGGCGTCGCGCATCTTCACGGCGGGTGACGTCGTGGCGTACGAGGGCAAGACGTACAAGGCGCTGTGGTGGACGCGGAATCAGCAGCCGGGCAACCCGTCCGGGGCGTGGGCCGAAGTGGCTCCGACTCCGCCGGACAACAGCCCGGCAACGTGGACGCCGACCACCATCTACCACGTCGGTGACCGGGTCACCTACGACGGTCACAGTTACGAGGCCAAGTGGTGGAACCGCAATCAGGCACCCGGAGCCGCTAACGGGCCCTGGGAACTGATCAAGTAAGGCAGCTCAGGTACGCGTTGATCATGAACCTAAGGTCCGGCTTTGGCCTTCGGCCGGACCTTAGGTTCATGATCAACGCGGCGACGGCTCAGCGCAGGAACCGGTCCTCGGCCTCGTCGGCGGGGACCGGTTCGGCGAACAGATGCCCCTGCCCGTACGCACAACCGAGGCGTACCAGGTGATCGCGTTGCTCCGTGGTCTCCACGCCTTCGGCGATGAGCCGCAGACCCAGCTTGTGTCCCATGAGGATGATCGAGTCGACGAGGTCGCCGCTCTTGACGTCCTGGCCGAGCCGGGAGACGAATGACTTGTCGATCTTCAGGGCGTCGATGGGCAATCGGTGCAGCGCCTCCAGGGACGAGTACCCGGTGCCGAAGTCGTCTATGTAGAGCTCGCAGCCCAGCGCGTGGATCTCCTCGAGGAAGGTCCGGGCCTGGGACACGTCACGCATGACGACGCTCTCCGTGAGTTCGAGGGCCAGCCAGCCGCCGTCGATCCCGGAGGCGAGGATGCACTCGGTGAGCGTGCCGAGCAGGGTCCGTGTCCACAGTTGACGGTGGGACACGTTCACGCTCACTCGCAGGTCCCGGCCCGCCGCCTCGCGCCACCCGGCGAGCCGACGGCAGACGTCGGCGAGGATCTGCTGACCGATGCCGATGACGAGCCCCGTCTCCTCGGCGATCGGCAGGAACCCCGCCGGGTCGAGCAAACCACGGGTCGGGTGCTCCCAGCGGGCCAGCGCCTCGAATCCGTCGATCCGGCCGGTCGGCAGGTGCACGATGGGCTGCACGAAGGTCTGGATCTCGTGCCGTTCGAGGGCCCGCCGCAGCTCCGACTCGACTTGCAGACGGCGTACAGCCTTGGTGCGCATCGAGTCGTCGAAGACGGCCTGGGAGCCCTTCAGCCGGGACTTCGCCGTGTACATCGCGATGTCGGCGTCCCGGACGAGATCTTCGGCGGTGGCGGCCGACGAGTCGCCGAAGGTGACGCCGATGCTCGCCGTCACCACAACGTCGTGCCCCTGGACGTGGAACGGTTCGGCCAGGCTCGTCTGCAGGCGCTGGGCGACCTCGTTGGCGTCGGTGTTCTCGGCGATGTCGTCGAGCAGGATGAGGAACTCGTCCCCGCCGAACCGGGCCGCGGTGTCCGAGGCCCGGAGGTTCTCGTTGATTCGCGCGGCGACCTCGACCAGCAGACCGTCGCCGGCCCCGTGCCCGAGGCTGTCGTTGACCACCTTGAACCCGTCTACGTCGAGGAAGAGAACGGCGAACTGGCGGCCGGGCGTACGCCGTCGCTGGCGGATCGCCTGGCGCAGCCGATCGAGGAACAACGTGCGGTTCGGCAGGCCGGTCAGCCCGTCGTAGAGCGCGGCGGCCCGGAGCTGTTCCTTGCCCAATCGCAGGTCGCGCACCATCCGGTCGTAGTCCAGGGTGTGCGACAACAGGGCGGCCCAGTGGTTGACCGGCTCTCGCCCGGTCTCGACCGCGCGTACTGCGGTGTCGGCGACGGCTAGCAGCCCCCAGTCGCTGGCGTCGACCTTCACCGGGACGACGAAGACGATGCCCTCGGGCAGCCGGCCGGCGACGTCGAGCAGGTACGCCGGGGGGAAGGCGGTGACGTCGAGCCGAGTCGGCACCTCCGGCGCGATCCCGTCCTTGAGGTACGCCCCCGCCACCTCCAACGTCGTGCCCGTGCCGGTCCACAGCCCCAGACAGCCGGCCTGAGCCGGCGTACGCGCGAGCCAGCCGAGCCCACGGGGATCGTCCCGGTGGCCGCGCAGCAGTCCGGTGCTCACCTCGTACTGCTGGCTCAGCGTCTTCTGGAGGTAGACGTTGTCGAGGAATTCGGCCCGGCCGTGCGCCTGCATCATCGCCCGCATCAGCGGCCCGGCCGGACTGTCCTGTTCGGACACGGTGGTGACCATGTCCATGAGGATCTCGGGCCGTCCGCTCGCCTGGGCCAGCCGCTGGAGGGCGGCCGACAGGCCGGGCGCGGGCGCCGGCCCGATCGCGTCCGCGACGGCCGCCACGTCCCGGTCGACGGCCGCGCTGGGCACCTCGGGCGGCACCGGAGCGACTGCCGCTCGCAATTGTTCGGCCACCGTCGACGAGGCCGGCCCCGGTACGCATCCGCAGGATTCGCGGACGACCAGCGCCGTCGGAACGTGGTGATGCGCGGTGGGCTCACCGGAGCCGTGCAGGAGCCGGGCCAGCTCGGCGACTGCCGTCCGGCCGAGCAGCTGCACCGGCTGCCGAACGGTCGTCAGCGGGGGATCGGCATACGCCGCCACCCGTTGATCGTCGAAGCCGATGATCGCCTGATCCTGCGGCAGGACCAGACCCTCCGCCTGCAGGATGGTCATGATCCCCACGGCATTCGCGTCGGTGCCGGTGATCAGCGCGGTCGACGGGATGCCGGCCGCCACCATCTGCCGCCCGGCCGCCTCACCACCGCCTTCGTGATTGTCGCCGGCCTCGAAGACGAGAGCGGGATCGAAGTCGATGCCGTGCGCGATCAACGCCTCGCGGTACGCCTCCAGGCGCTCCCGGACGTCGGTCGCGCCGAGGAACCCGGCGAACGCGATGCGCTGGTGCCCGTGGCCGATCAGGTGATCCACGGATGCGCGTACGCCGGCGCGGTTGTCCGGCACGACGACCGGGCAGTCGAGATCGGTGACCTCGTAGCCGACCGCCACTACCGGCCGCCCGGACTCCTGGACGCTCTTGAGGTACGCCGACCCGGCCGCGCGGAGGATCACCACGACTCCGGCGATGTGGTCGGCCCCGACGAGGTGCCGCAGGTCGGGCGGGCGCTCGATCTCCGTCTGCTCGGTGCCCGCCTCCGAGGTCTGCATCGCGAGCACGTTCGCGCCGAGCTCCCGGCCGGCCCGGGCGATGCCCGCCATGATGCCGCCGAAGTACCACCCGCCGAGGTACGGCGAGAGCACGCCTAGCGTGAGCTCCGTGGACATCAGCGACATGGTATGCCCGAAACGGTGGCGGGCCTAACCTCCGCGCGGCCGAAGAATCGAGGGAACTGCCCGATATGTCGCCTTAGGCGTGCACTGCGTTGTGCGTACCCCTGGAGAAACGCGCGGAGGCTGGGCGTCACGCGGACGCCCAGCCCCACGGACCTGCCGGTGGCCTCAGGCGAGGTCGAGACGCGGAACGACCCGCTCGACGAACTCGCTGGTGAACTCGACCGGATGCCGGTCGGGCATGACCTGGATCTCGGCCGCCCCGAGCCCGGCGTATGCCTCGGCCTCGGCCACGAAGGCGTCTACATCGGACAGCGCGGGCCGGGTCATGAGCACGGTCTTGGTGATCGTGTCGTAATCGCGGCCTTCGTCGTCGCAATGCCGGCGCAGGACGTCGAGCTTGTGCGCGATCGCCTCCGGACCCACCCCGAAGAGGTTGCAGGCGTCCGCGTAGCGAGCGACCAGCCGGAGGGTCTTCTGCTCGCCGCCACCGCCGATCAGGATCGGAGGATGCGGCTGCTGGAGCGGCGCGGGCGAGCAGAGCGTCTCGGCGAGCTGGTAGTGCTTGCCCTCGAACGGCCCGTTGTCGTCACTCCAGAACTGTCGGCAGATCTGGAGCGTCTCCTCAAGGCGCTCGAACCGCTCGCCGACCGGAACCACCGGAATACCCAGCGCGGCCTGCTCCCGCTCGTACCAGGACGCGCCGAGCGCGAGCCGGGACCGGCCCCCGGACAGCACGTCGAGGGTGGTCACGATCTTCGCGAGGACCCCGGGGTTGCGGTACATGACGCCGGTGACCAGCAGGCCGAGGGTCATGCGCTCGGTGATCGCGGCAAGGTAGCCGAGCGTTGTATATCCCTCGAGCATCGGCTCCTCGGCCGTGCTGGTCGGCGTCTGCATCTGGAAGAAGTGGTCCATCACCGTGAACGACGAGAACCCGGACTCTTCGGCCAGCCGGGCGGTCTGAGCCAGCGTCGGCGCGATCGCCGCGGGTTCGGCCGGGATGGTGAAGTTCCAGTAGTGCAGACCGAGTCTCATCGAGTCACCTGCCACTTTCCTAGTACTGCATCACGCAGTAGACGACGGTCGGATGGGTGAACCGGTACCACCGGTTCCACTTGTACTTGGTAGTGCAGCGGTCGCCGTTGGACGCGCCCGGCACGATGTCGATGACGTGAACAGTGCCTTTCGCTTTGCACTTCGACGCCGCGACGACCCAGCCGGACCCCTTGGGGAACTTGTAGCAGTAGGTCTCGACCAGATACAGCGCCAGGCAGAGCCGATAGCCGTCGACGGTGATGTACGGCGATTCGGGGTCGCTGCAGGTGCCCTGCGAGTAGTCCGTGGACAACACCTTATAGGTACCGCGGCTGCCGTTGCAGTTGCCGATTCCGAGGAAGTCGCCCTGCTCGTTGACGGAGATGCAGTCGCCGACCTCGACCGGCGAAGGCGGCGGGGCGGCTTCGGTCGTCTCGACCACGGTCGGCGGCGAATACGACTCGGACGGGTACGCATAGCTCGACTCGGTGGGCGAGGTGGAGGAGTGGGCGACCGGATCCTTGGAGTCTCGCAAGAGGAACCAGCCGCCGGCGCCCAGGCACCCGCCGACGAGGCAGAGCGCGAGGATGCCGCCGACGATGCCCAGGACCAGGCCCGTCTTCTTCTTGGGCGGCGGTCCCGGCGGGCCGAGCGGAGCGCCCGGAGGCACCGGCGGACCCAGCGGCGGGACCGGAGCGCCGGTGCTGAGCGTGGGATAAACGGCAGTCGGTTCCGTACCCGGGCGGTTCACCGGCGAACCGGGGTACGCCGGCGAACCGGGATATCCCGGCGCCGGCGGTTGCTGCTGGTAGCCGGGCTGGTTCCACTCCGGAGGCTGGTTCCACTCCGGATAGCCAGGCTGATTCGGCGGAGGGGGTGTGGTCACCCGCCGAGTGTCACACAGGTGATCCACAGCTCGCCAACCGCCGGAGGGCGGGACAGCCGTCCGGCCGTCCCGCCCTCGTTCATCTATCGGCTATGCGACTTTCACGCGACACACGGGTTGCCGCTGGGGTGCAGCGCCGTGCCGTGAATGTCGGCCGTCGACTCCGCCAGCACCACGTCCGTCAGCAACGTGTCGAGCACGACCGCCTGCTGAGTGACCCTGGTCCCGGTGGTGGTCGTGCCGTTGAGCTTCAGCGATCCGACGACGAGCGGAATCGTCAGCGGAGCGCTGCCGACCGTGACCGCGACACCGTTGATCTTCAGCGACGCGATCGACGACGAGCCGGCGAAGGTCGGCACGAGCCCGCTCGGGCCGCTGGTGCAGGTCACCGAGGCCGACGACTGGATGACGCCGAGTTCGATGGTGACCAGGCCGCCGACGGTGATCTTCGTGGACTCGATCTTCGCGGTGGATAGCGCCTTGTCGCCGAGGACCGGGACGATGTTCTGGTTGTCCGGGCTCAGGTCGGTGCCGGCGGTGATCACCTTCGCGTCGACGTTCACCAGACCGGAGGTGAGGTTGACGCTCGCCACCGTGCCGGAGTCGTCGACACAGGGCAGGTCGGCCGGGTTCGCCTTGCCCGCCTTGAGGCCGGCCAGGTTCAGCGCCGTCGCCGAGCAAGAGAACACGCCGTTGCGGTCGGAGTCGACGATGGTGCCGACGCCGGTCGGGTCGGTCAGCGCCGCACCGCTCGGCGAGGACAGCGTCACGGTGAACGTCTCGTTGTTCTCGTCGACGGCGTCGTCGACGATCGGGACGGTGATCTGCTTGCTGGTCTCCCCGGCGGCGAAGGAGACGACGCCGTTGGTGGCGGCGTAATCGGCCGGCGCGGTCGCCGTCCCGTTACTCGTGGCGAAGTTCGCGCTCACGGGGAACGGCGCGGGCGCTGACAACGAGACGGTGAACGTCGCGTTCCCGGCGTTCTCGTCGACGGAGACGTCGTTGATGCTCAAGCCGGGCACCACGACCGTCAGCTTCTGTACGTAGCCGCGACTCGTGCCGTCGATGAGGAAGTCCACCTCGCAGTAATGCGTACCGGCGACGGCGTTGGCCGCCACGTTCACGGTCTCGGTGAAGTGCGCGTCGTCGCCGCTGGTCACGACCTGGCTGGTCGGGTTGAACGACAGCGACAGCGGCGGACCGCAGCCGAACGGGGTCGGAGTCACGGTCACCTTGATCGCCTGGATGCCGGCGAGGATGGCCTCCGAGACCTGGTCCGACGGCACGTTGTTCAGCAGCACGCCGCCCGTCGCGTTCACGATGTCGGTGAACTGGCCGCTGGCGTCGAGGTTGCCGACGTTCACGGCGACGACCCGGACGTTGGCCGCCTGCAACGCCGAGATGGTGTCGGCGAGCGTGTGACCGTTGCTCGGGTCGTGTGACGGCGCGTCACCGAAGATGACGATGATGCGCGTGCCGTCCGGCCGGAACGTGACCGCGCCGGTGGACAGCTCGTACAGCCCGTTCAGGTCGGCCTCCGGCAGGTCACACCCGCCGCCGGCGCTCCACAGGTTGATCCCGGCCTGCACCGCCGCCGGGTCCGCCGTGATCGCCTGGTCCACCTTGAACGGCACGGCGTCACAGTTGAAGTCCTTGTACTCCGCGACTCCGAACTGCGCGGTCGGCTGAGCCGAGCTGATGGTGGAGAGCACTCCGGCGGCGTTGGAGCGGACGTCGCCGATGGCGGCGCCCATGCTGCCGGTGGTGTCGGCCAGGAAGACGATGTCGGGCTTCGGCGGCACCGTCGGCGTGTGGACGGTCTTGGCGATCTCCGCCGACCCGCCGGGTGGCAGGGTCAGGTTGACGTAGGCGGGTTCGACGCCGGGATCGGTCGCCGCGGCCGGAGAGGCCGCGAAGGTGAGGCCGGAGGCGAAGGTCGCCAGCGCCACGAGGGTCACCCCGGTACGCAGGCGTCCGGACCGTCGTCGGTCGGTCAGGAACATGGTCGCTCCTTTCGCGGGCAGCCGTCATCGGATCGCATTTCGAGACGCGGATGACGACCCCGATGCGACGGCCAGTGGTGTTGGATGTCCACAGTCAAGTAAATGAATGACGTGCCATCAACTCTTGACTATCTCCACTGGCTGTGCCGGATGATCTCCGTACGCTCAAACACCGTCCCTAGTGGAGCGGATTGGCCGGGGAATGGGGGCCGAACGGCCGATCCGACGGGAGTGGTTTTCACGCCTTCACGACTCGTCACGTGAGAATCCCACGCGATTCATGTCCTCCTGTCGGCACTCCGACAAGGCCGTAACGTTTAGCTAATGGTCGCTGATTATTCCGTCGGCCTTCATTCCCGGCTCCGCGGCGACGTGCACCCGATACGTCGTGCCGGCGCGCAACCCCGTCCAGCACCAGATGTGCCAGCCGCCGGCGGTCCACGACGCTTGGACGGGGTGATAACCCGCGCCCTCCACCGTCACGGTCGCCGGACCGGAGGTGCTCAGCAGCGCGCACGCCCGACCGGTCGCGGTCACGAAGGCGGCCGCATCGGCGGCGTACGCGACGGGCAGTGCCCGGATGTCGCCGGGCTCACCGGCGTCGGCGGAACGGTTCAACGGCTCGACGGCGGTGAGGGCGACTGCGGTGGCCCGACCGGCCGCCTGCGCCGACCGATCCGCGTCTGCGGCCGCCGCCGCCCGATTTCCGGCCCGCTCGGCGGTTGCCCGGGCGGTCATCGCGATCGTCACGACAACCGCCGCCAGCAGCGCAAGGCCGATCTTCCTCGCAAACGTGTGCGTCACCGTTCCTCCCCAGGATCACGCGGTCACGCTGATCGAACGCGCGTACTAATATCCTTTCACGACAGTGACTCCGCGTCAACGCTGTTGCGGCCCTTCCGGGCTTGAGTGATTCGGTGTTCACGCTGCTCAGGGTCCACGACGCGGTAGGAGATGTGCCACAGTGCGATCACTACGAGGATGGCGGCGACCGCCCAGCCGGGCAGCGGCCCGCCGAAGGTACCGAGCAGGAGAGTGAAGGCGACCGCCGGGAAGCCCCAGCCGAGCACCCAGCGCACCGGTACGCCGCCGCGCGCTCCGGTGATCGTCGCGGTGAGGAAGTAGATCGCGGTTCCGGCGCAGAGAATCCAGCGGTCCGAGGTCGGCAGGTGTCCCTCGGGATGCGCCGCGATGAGGCCGAGCCCGGCGGAGATCGCCACGATCGCGCCGGTCATCACGTAATGGGCGGGCAGCGTCAGCCGCAAGGCGAACGTGCGCGCGCCGTAGTTCGGCAGCGAGCTCGAGCCGTACTGGAGGGTCAGGTACCAGATCGCCACGAGCAGTCCGAACCCGGCGATCACCGACAGCCACAAGGCGCTGCCCCACTCCGGTACGCCCGCCGCCGCGCCGACGAGCTGAGCCACCGCTTCGCCGAGCACGATGATGACGAACAGCCCGAGGCGCTCGCCGAGATGCGAGACGTTGGGCTGAGCCGCCTTGATGTCGGGCAGGTCCGGGAGGTGCTGGAGTTCGATCCGCGGGTCGGGGGCGAGCCGGCGGATCAGTATGCGGGCGAGCCGGCGGATCCATAGGTCGCGCTGCTTCTGCTGTTCCTTCTGCTCGGCCGCGATCTGCTTGTCGGGGTCGAGGGAGAGGACGAACGAGGTCACGATGTCCAGTGCGATCCCAGCGAACCACCACCAGTACCGCGAGTCGGCCAGCCACAGCGAGACGATCCACGGGATCACGCCGTTGCCCTGGCGGGCGGCCGGCCAGTCGGTCGGGACGAGGTTCGACCGCTTCCAGGTCAACGCCGCGAGCACCCGGCAGAGCACGTATGCCAGCACGAACACCTGATAGTCGTTGCCGTGCCCGTGTACGGCGTGCGGAATCGCCGCGGCCATGACGGCGATGCCGAACATCGCGACGAGCAGGGGCACTTGGTTGACGCGGTCGCCCCGCACATTGGCGTACAGGCTGAACGAGGTCCACACGCTCCACATCGCGTAGTACAGGATCGCGAAGACGGCGATCTGCTTGAGGCTCACGTCCTCGTGAAGCAGGTGGGCCAGTTGCGCGACGGCGGCCACGATGACCAGGTCGAAGAAGAGCTCGAGCCAGGTGGCGTGCCGTTCCTCGACGGCGGCGGCGGGGTTGGACATGATCGGAACTATCTCACCAGCCGGTTCTGACGACCGGCCCGGATCATGCGAAAAACCTTAACGGTCAATGTCCATTGCTTCGTGAAGCAATTACGGTGACAGCTTCCGAGAGAAGGGAACCGTTATGGCACACCGGATTCGGCTCGCGCTCGCCGGCGCCGTGCTCGCCCTTGGGGCGGCGGCGATCGCCACCCCCGCCCACGCGGCGAGCCTGGTGACCTGCGAGAGCGAAGGCGGCTACTACGACTGCTACCTGCCCAGCGGCTACTACGGGCAGGTCTGGTACTACGACGGCGTGCACGTCGCCGGGGCCGACAACTACAGCTCCATCGGTGGTAGCTGTGTCGTCGGCACCAAGCACAACGTTCGCGTGACCTTCGACGGCGGCGGGCGGTCGAGCACCTCGTTCACCTGCGCCTGACCTTCTCGCGCTTTAAGCACGCCTTGGGCGCGCTTTGAGGTGCAGATCAGGGATATGCATGCTTCCCGAGCCGGGGAAGGCTGCAAATCCCTGATCTGCAGGGAACAAACATCTGCAGGGAACAAACATCTGCAGGGAACAAAGGTGGCGTTGACATCGAAGGAGCGTCATACGACGCTGTGGGAGCGCTTCCACTCCACGGAAAGCCCATGGCGGCGAACGCCCACGAACAGAAGGACGCCCGACGATGAGAAAGAGCCGCATCGCCCTGCTGGCTATCACGCTGGCATCGGCAAGCCTCGCCGTCCCGACACAGGTCGCGACGGCCGAAGCCGGACAAGTGACGGTCAGTGTCAACGCTAGAGCGGGGTTGGAGAGCGTGAGCGACGCCGCCATCGGCGTCAACCACGCGGTCTGGGACGCCAACCTCGGCACGAACGCCGTCGCCGACCTGCTCAAGAGCGCCGGTACGCAGATCATGCGCTACCCCGGCGGGTCCTATTCGGACATCTACCACTGGAAGACGAACACCGCGCCGGGCGGCTATGTCGCCCCGGACACCGACTTCGACCACTTCATGAGCGGAGTCCAGCGGGCGAACGCGCAGGCGATGGTGATCGCCAACTACGGCACCGGCACTCCGGAGGAGGCCGCCGAGTGGGTGCACTACGCCAACGTCGAGAAACACTACGGCGTGAAGTACTGGGAGATCGGCAACGAGCTGTACGGCAACGGCCACTACGGCGCGAACTGGGAGGCCGACGACCACGCCGACAAGAGCCCGGCCGGGTACGCCACCGTCACCAAGCAGTACATCCAGGCGATGAAGGCGGTCGACCCGTCGATCAAGGTCGGCATCGTGCTGACCACTCCGGGGAACTGGCCGGACGGCATCGTCGGCGGCGGTGACGCCGGGACCTGGAACCAGGTCGTCCTGCAGATCGCCGGTCCGAGCGCCGACTTCGCCATCCTGCACTGGTACCCGGGCGGCTCGACCGGGCCGGAGGCGTTCTCGAAGACCGCGCAGGTGACCGACGCCGTCTGGCTGGCTCGCCGGCAGATCGCCAAGTACGCGGGGAAGGATCTCGGCATCGCGCTCACGGAGATCAACACCGGGTACGGCCAGAACACTCAGCCGGGCGCGTTGTTCGCCGCGGACGCGTACGCGAGTCTGACCGCGGCCGGCGTGTTCAGCGTCGACTGGTGGAACGTCCACAATGGTCCCGGCACGGTCTCCACAGTGGCCGGTCACACCGACTACGGCGACTTCGGTCTGCTCTCCAGCGGCGTCTGCGCCTCCGACGGCACCACGTGCGAGCCGGCGCTCAACACGCCCTTCGGCCCGTACTTCGGCATCTCGCTAGCTGCGCGGTTCGCCCCGCCGGGCGCCCAACTCGTTCGGGCCGTCGCGAGCGATCCGATGGTCAAGACGCACGCCGCGCGTAAGCCCAACGGCGACCTGTCCGTCCTGCTCGTGAACGAGGACGAGACGAACTCGAAGTCGGTCACGCTCAGCTACGCGGGGTACTCGCCCGCCGCCACGGCGCAGGTCGCCAGCCACGGCAACGGGGACACCGCGATCGCCACCAGCACCGGCACCGCGACCTCGGTCACGCTCGCGCCCTACTCGATCACTGTGCTCACGCTGCACCCGTCCGCTGCGGTCACCGGTCCCGCACAGCCGGGCCGTCCCACGGCGTCCGCGGTGACGGCTTCCGACGCCACGCTGACCTGGCCGGCCGGGGCCGCGGGACTCAAGTACGAGCTTCACCGGCAGAACGGCGTGATCACCGAGCAGTGGGGCGAGACGACCGGCACGACCTTCACGGTCCACAACCTCACCCCCGGCACGCGCTACACGGCCAACGTCATCGCCCGCGACGCTTCCGGCAAGGTCTCGTGGGCCTCACCGCCCGTGACATTTCAGACTGGTACGCCCAGCGCAGCGCCCTGCGCGGTGACGTTCGCCGACGTGAGCGACTGGGGCAACGGCTACGTCGGCAGTGTGGACATCACGAACACCGGCACGAACGCGATCGACTCCTGGAACCTCGCCTTCACCTGGCCGACGGCGTGGCAGCAGCTCAACAGCGGCTGGAACGGCACGTGGACCTCCACGGGCTCGTCGGTGCTCGTCTCGAACGCCGACTTCAACCGCACCATCGCGCCCGGCGCAACCGTCAACGTCGGCCTCGTCGGTGCATACCAGGGTCCGAACGTGCTGCCCGCGTTGTTCACGTTGAACGGCGCTCTCTGCACGACTCGCTGATCCTGTGCCGTCCCGCCGCGTCGTCCGTTCGTTCAGCGGGCGCGCGGCGGGGCGGTGCTTGCCCGCACGACCAGCCGGGTCGGGACGAGCGTCGTGCCCGTCTCGTGTTCGGCGCGCTCGATCTGCCGCAGCACACCCTGTACGCAGCGCCGGCCGACCTCGGCGAAGTCCTGGTGGACCGTGGTCAGCGGCGGGATGAACGAGTTCGCCTCCGGGATGTCGTCGAAGCCGACGACGCTGACGTCGTCCGGAACGGATTTTCCCCGTTCGTGCAGCGCGCGCAGGATGCCCAGGGCCATCTGGTCGTTGGCGGCGAAGACGGCGGTGCACGAGGGTTCGTCGGCCAGCCGGAGACCGGCCCGATAGCCGGACTCGGCCGACCAGTCGCCGGGCAACTGCGGTGGCACCGTACGCCCGGCCGCCTCCAGCGTCTGCCGCCAGGCGAGCGCCCGGCGGTTGCTGGCGAACGACTCCTCGGGGCCGGTGACGTGCCAGACCGTCTCGTGCCCGAGGTCGAGCAGGTGGGAGACCGCTTGCCGGGTGCCGTCGGCCTGGTCGGTGTCGACCACGCTGTAGAGGTCGCCAGCGTCGGAGTCGGCCACGACGACCTGCACGTTGGGCGGCAGCGTCACGGTGGCCGCGTCCAGCAGGTGCACCTCCATGATCACGATGATCCCGTCCACGGCCAGCTCGCCCAGCCGGGTGAACGCCCCGAGCACGCTGTCCTGGGTGGGCACCGCGACCGGGATCAGCGTGATCGCGTACCCCTCGTGGGCGGCATGCGTGGCGATGGCCTCGAGCGTGCGGCTGTTGCCGGTGCTGGCGAGCGAGAAGAGGATGACCCCGATGGTCCGGAACGCGCCGCGCTTGAGCGCGCGCGCCGCGCTGTTGGGGCGATATCCGAGTTCGCGCATGGCCGCGAGGACCTGCTCGCGGGTGGTGTCGACGACGCCCGGGCTGCCGTTGGAGACGCGGGAGACGGTCTGGGAGGAGACACCGGCGAGCCGGGCGACGTCGGCCATCGAGACCCGTCGAGGCTGTGCCATGGTCGCCGCCCTCCCGTAACGAATCCGAAACCCCCGCTTGACGTCCCCGGCGGCCCGGTGACAGTATCACCGCGCCGATGTTTACGTAAACATCCAGCAAGGTCACAGGATGTAATTCCTGGTGGCGCGCTATGTTTACGTAAACATCGCGATCCTACCGGCGAAGTCTGAGAAGGAGGGGGACATGGCGGTCCTCGCGCCTCCGGCGATCCAGCGCTCCGGCCCACCGGGCCGATCCGGAGCCGCCCGGCGTCGTCGGAGCTGGACGGGATGGGCGTTCGTCGGCCCGTTCATGGCGGTGTTCGCCTTCGTCTTCCTCGCCCCGATCGGGTACGCGATCTATCTGAGCTTCTTCCGCACGAAGCTCATCGGCGGCACGAGTTTCGTGGGGCTGGAGAACTACCAGAACGTCTTCACCGACTCGCAGTTCTGGTCCTCGTTCGGCCGGGTCGCGCTGTTCCTGTGCGTACAGGTGCCGATCATGCTGTTCCTGGCCCTGCTGGCAGCGCTGGCGATCGACAGCGGCCGCCTCTACGGCAAGTCGTTCTTCCGCGTGACGATCTTCATGCCGTACGCCGTCCCCGCAGTGGTCGCCACGCTCATGTGGGGCTTCATGTACGGGCCGCAGTTCGGCCTGATCGGCAACATCAACGACGCGTTCGGCTGGTCGTTGCCGAACCCGCTCGGTCCCGGCTGGCTGCTGGCTTCCATCGGCAACATCGTGACGTGGGAGTTCGTCGGCTACAACATGCTGATCTTCTACAGCGCCCTCCAGGTCATCCCCCGGACGCTCTACGAGGCGGCCGAGCTCGACGGGGCCGGTCAGGTCCGGATCATCCGCTCGATCAAGCTGCCGGCCATTCGCGGCGCGCTGCTCATCGCCACGATCTTCTCGATCATCGGCACCTTCCAGCTCTTCAACGAGCCCGCGATCCTCAAGAGCCTCGCGCCGAACGTGATCACGACCTACTACACGCCCAACATGTACGCCTATTCGCTGTCGTTCGCCGGTCAGCAGTTCAACTACTCCGCCGCCGTGGCGATCGTCATGGCGCTGCTCACCGCCATCGTCGCGTACGCCGTCCAACTGCGCGGCCTGCGGAAGGAGCGCGTCCAGTGACCACGGCCCGGGCGCGTAAGCGCAGTACACTGCTGACCGCGTTGACCGCGATCATGCTGGTCTACAGCCTCGTCCCGCTCGTGTGGCTGTTCATCAACTCGACGAAGTCCCAGGCGAGCCTGTTCGATTCGTTCGGGCTGTGGTTCTCCGGCGACTTCTCGCTGTTCTCCAACATCCGCGACACGCTGACCTACGACGACGGCGTGTTCGTCCGCTGGCTGCTCAACACCCTGCTCTACGTGGTGCTCGGCGCGGGCGGGGCGACCGCGCTCGCCACCCTCGGCGGGTACGCCCTCGCGAAGTACGACTTCTTCGGCAAGCGGGCGGTGTTCGCCGTCGTCATCGGCGCGGTCGCGGTGCCGACGACGGCGCTGGCGGTGCCGACCTTCCTGATGTTCTCCAAGCTCGGCCTTACCAATACGCCGTGGGCGGTGATCATCCCGTCGCTGATCTCGCCGTTCGGGCTCTATCTCATGTGGACCTTCGCGGCCGAGGCGATCCCGGGCGAACTCATCGAGGCGGCTCGCGTGGACGGGGCCGGGGAACTGCGGACCTTCCTGAAGGTATGCGTACCGCTGCTCGCTCCGGGCATCGTCACCGTCTCGCTGTTCACCATGGTCGCGACCTGGAACAACTACTTCCTGCCGCTGATCATGCTCAAAGATCCCGACTGGTATCCGCTCACGCTGGGCCTGAACTCCTGGAACGACCAGGCCGCGACCTCCGGCGGGCAGGCCGTGTTCAACCTCGTCATCACCGGATCGCTGCTCACGATCCTCCCGCTGCTCGCCGCTTTCCTGCTCCTGCAGCGCTATTGGCAGTCCGGTCTGGCGGCCGGTGGCGTCAAGGACTAGCTCCGTTCCCCGATATTCCCTGATTTATCGAGTCATCCCTTGAGAGGACCATCATGACGATCAACCGACGCGCATTCCTCCGGGGCACCGCGGCCCTCGGCACCGCGGCCGCCGCGGCGGCCGCCCTCGCGGCCTGCGGCTCCGACGACGACAGCGGCGACAACCCGACCGTGTCGGCGAACGACGTCGACGCCGCGCTCGCGGCCGGCGGCACGCTGACCGTCTGGGCCTGGGAGACCACCCTGAAGCAGGTCGTCACCGCGTTCCAGGCGAAGTACCCGAAGGTCACCGTCAACCTCGTGAACGCCGGCACCGGCGACAAGCAGTACACGGCGCTGCAGAACGCCATCTCGGCCGGGTCGGGCGTACCGGACCTGGCGCAGATCGAGTACTACGCGTTGCCGCAGTTCGCGCTCGGCAAGTCACTGGTGGACCTCTCCGGTTTCGGCGCGAACTCCCTCGACGGCACCTTCACCCCCGGCCCGTGGGCGTCGGTGAAGTCCGGCGGCGTCACCTACGGCCTCCCGATGGACTCCGGCCCCATGGCCTTGTTCTACAACAAGGAGGTCTTCGACAAGCACGGCATCGCCGTCCCGGCGACCTGGGACGAGTACGTCGCCGCCGCCAAGAAGCTGCACGCGGCCGACCCGAAGGCGTACATCACGAGCGACACCGGTGACGCGGGTTTCACCACCAGCATGATCTGGCAGGCCGGCGGCAAGCCGTTCCAGGTCGACGGCACCAACGTCAAGATCAACCTGGCTGACGACGGTTCCACCAAGTTCGCGAACCTGTGGCAGCAGCTCGTCACCGACAAGCTCGTCGCGCCGATCAGCGGCTGGAGCGACGCCTGGTACAAGGGCCTCGGCGACGGCACCATCGCGACCCTGGTCATCGGTGCGTGGATGCCGGCCAACCTGGAGTCAGGCGTCGCCGCAGCCAAGGGCAAGTGGCGCGTCGCGCCGATGCCGCAGTGGACCGCTGGCGGCGCCGCGACCGCCGAGAACGGCGGCAGCTCGTTGGCCATCCCGAAGCTCGGCAAGAACAACGCGCTCGCCTACGGCTTCATGAAGTACGCCACCACCGGCGAGGGCGCGCAGATCCGTGTCGACAACGGCGCGTTCCCGGCGACTACCGAGCAGGTCAACGCCGACGCGTTCAAGAACAAGGAGTTCCCGTACTTCGGCGGCCAGAAGGTCAACGAGGTGCTGGCCCAGGCCGCTTCGGGCGTCGTCACGGGCTGGTCCTACCTGCCCTTCCAGGTGTACGCCAACAGCATCTTCAACGACACCGTGGGCAAGGCGTACGTCTCGAACACCACGTTGGCCGACGGGCTGAAGGCGTGGCAGGACGCCTCGGTCAAGTACGGCAAGGAGCAGGGCTTCACCGTCAACTGAGCCATCCCCTTCGCCGCGGGCGGGCGTGCCACCCCGCCCGCGGCCCCCTCCGGACGACACCGAACGACACGTGAACGACACCAAGGAGAGCACCACCGTGACCGCCCCGCAGTGGCTGCGCCGCCCCTCCGGCGCCGCGCCGCGCCTCTCGTTCGGCGCCGACTACAACCCGGAGCAGTGGCCCCGTGAGGTCTGGCAGGAGGACGTACGCCTGATGCGGGAGGCGGGGGTGGACGTCGTCTCGCTCGCCATCTTCTCCTGGGCGAAGCTCCAGCCGGCGGCGGATCGGTGGGACTTCGAGTGGCTCGACGAGGTGATGGACCTGTTGCACGCCAACGGGATCGGCGTCGACCTGGCCACCGCGACCGCGTCGCCGCCGCCGTGGCTGACCGCGAAGCACCCCGAGATCCTGCCGGTCACCGCGCTGGGGGAGACGTTGTGGCCGGGCGGACGGCAGCACTGGCGGCCGACGTCGCCGGTCTTCCGGCAGTACGCCCTGGCGCTCGTCGACAAGTTGGCGACGCGATACAAAGACCACCCGGCCCTGGTCGCCTGGCACGTGTCGAACGAGCTGGGCTGCCACAACGTCTACGACTACTCCGACGACGCCGCGCGGGCGTTCCGCAAGTGGCTGCGCGACCGGTACACGACCATCGAGGCGCTGAACCATGCGTGGGGCACCGCCTTCTGGTCCCAGCAGTACGCCGTCTGGGACGAGATCCTCCCGCCGCGCCTCGCGGCGACGCACCCGAACCCGACGCAGCAACTGGACTTCAAACGGTTCTCCGACCACGCCTTGCGTGAGCACCTCCGGGCCGAGCGAGACCTCCTGCGGCAGCACACCCCCGACGTCCCGATCACCACGAACTTCATGGTCATGGGCGAGATGAAGACCATGAACTACCCGGTCTGGGCCGACGACGTCGACTTCATCGCCAACGACCACTACGTCGTGCCGGGGCCGCAAGCTCAGGACGAGCTGTCGTTCTCGGCCAACCTCACGAGCAACATCGCGGGCGGGCGGCCCTGGTTCCTCATGGAGCACTCCACCAGCGCCGTGAACTGGCAGCCGGTGAACGTGCCGAAGAAGTCCGGGGAACTCATCCGAGATTCGCTGACGCATGTCGCACACGGAGCCGACGCCGTCTGCTTCTTCCAGTGGCGGCAGTCCGCGGCCGGAGCCGAGAAGTACCACTCGGCCATGGTCCCGCACGCCGGGCCGGACAGCGCCGTCTTCCGTTCGGTGACGCGGCTCGGTGCGACGCTTCGCGACCTCGCGCCCGTCGCCGAGGCCGTCCGCGAGCAGTCGCCGGCCGCCATCGTCTTCGACTGGGAGTCCTGGTGGGCCGTCGAGGCCGACTCGCACCCCACCAACCGGCTGAAGTATCGGCAGGAAGCGCTCGACTGGTACACCGCCTTCCTCAACCTCGGCATCCGGGCCGACGTCGTGCCGCACGGCACGTCGCTGGGTGCGTACCGGATGGTCGTCGCGCCGATGTTGCACGTGCTCAGCGAAGGCGCAGCCAAGGAACTGCGCGACTACGCGGAGAGCGGCGGCCACCTGGTCACGACCTATTTCTCGGGTGTCGTGAACGAGCACGACCACATCTGGCTCGGCGGTTACCCGGGCGCACTGCGCGACCTGCTCGGCGTCCGGGTCGAGGAGTTCGCCCCGCTGCTCGACGGCGAGGTGGTTCGGCTCGACAGTGGACTGTCCGGCACGACCTGGTCCGAGCGCGTCGACACCGCGAGCGACGTCTCGGCCCTGGCTCGCTACACCGACGGCGAGCTGGCCGGTTATCCCGCGATCACCCGCCGGATCACCGGGACCGGCTCCGCGGCGTACGTCTCGACGCGCCTCGGGGCCGCGGGTCTCACCCGCGTCCTGGGCGACCTGGCCGCCGCGGCCGGTCTGGACAGCGACCTTCCCGCTTCCGTGCGCGGTCAGGTCGAGCTAGTGGTACGCCGAAAGCAGGGAACCAGGTTCGCCTTCTTGATCAACCGCACCACCCGGCCGGTGACAGTCGCCGGATTGGCGGGGCAGCCGCTGGTGGGCCGCGTTGCCGGGGGAGCCGTCGAACTGGAACCCCGTGGCGTAGCCGTCCTTTTCGCGCGATCATGAACTATCGGGCATGATCGATCGGTGTGTCGTGTCCGCAGGAGCCTGATCGTTCCGGCCGGAACCTGATCAACTAGCGCTGAGCACCTTCCGGAAAGCCTCGGCGCTGGCGGTACGGCCGGTGGCGCGCTCGTAGCGGCGTACCAGGTCGCGGGTGCGAGCGTGCCGTCCCCAGCGGCGATCGGCGCGCAGGATCAGATTCCGCCGGGGCGGCGGGAAGGCCGTAATCAGCGCGTACGCCAGCGTGGCCCGGTCGACGCCGAGCTCCGCGAGCAGCCAGGAGACGCCGGGGTCGATCGCGACCAGCGTCTGCGCCAGATGTTCCGGACGATGATCGCGTTCGCGCCGGGCCAAGGCCAGCCGAAGTGATGCCTCGTACGCCGCCTGCGCGTCCAGTCCGAGCGGCGGATCCAGGGCGGCACATCGCCGACGGGCCTGACGCGCGCCGAACGGCAACAGCGGTTCCCGGAGCGGTGGCTGATCCAGCAGGGCCAGGCCGCACCGGTCGAGAAGGTGATCCAGGTCGACGCCGAGGACGGCGAGCGCCGCTCGATCTGCCGCCGCACCCGCGCCGCCCGGCCCGCAGGTGTGGACGGCGTGGCGAACCGCCTCGAACGTCACCCGAGCCGCACCGAGCACAGTAGACACCCGACCGGCGGCGGTCAGGCTCAGCAGGAGATGCTCGCTGCCGACGCGGTTCGATCCGGCGTCGCGCGCGAGGCGGAAGGCTCGGCCGACGGCGCGGGCGAGATCGGGATGGTCACCGCGGAACATTCAGTCCTCCCCGTGGTACTTGCGATGGACGGTCTGCTTCGTGACGCCCAGCCGGAGGGCGATGTCCCGCCACGACCAGCCGGCCCGGCGGGCGGCGGCGACGTGCTCGGCCTCCAGCTGCTCGACCAGCCGCCGGAGCCGGGCGACCGCTCGGAGCGCGGCGTCGGGATCAGTCCCGCGGACGGCGTTCTCCAGGTCGGCCAGCTCTACCATGTCGTCAGCATATGCTGACGCCCGAGCATCGTCAACATATGCTGACGATGCTCGGGAGGACCGCCGATCAGGCGGCGAATCCGCCGTCGACGGTGATGACAGTGCCGGTGATGTAGCGACCATGATCGCCCGCCAGGTGGGCGACGGTCGCGGCGATGTCGTCCGGGGTGCCATAGCGGCCGAGTGCGGTGATGCCGGTCAGAAAGGCAGCGGCCGGGCCGTCGGCCGGGTTCATGTCGGTGTCGATCAGGCCTCCGTTCACCATGGTGGCCGTGATTCCCCTGGGCCCGAGTTCGCGGGCCAGCCCCTTGGTGAGTCCGATCAGAGCGGATTTGCACATCGCATACAGGGTCATGCCGTCGGCCGGAACCCGCTCGGCCAGAGCACTGCCGATGGTGATGATCCGTCCACCGGCCGTCATCTGCCGGGCGGCGGCCTGTGCGGCGAGGAACACCGCCCGGACGTCGACGGCGATGATGTCGTCGAGTTGCTCGAGGGTCACCTGGTCCAGTGGGCCGCCGGTGAAGATCCCAGCGTTGTTGACGAGGATGTCGATCCGGCCGAGACCGGTGACGGTCTGCTCGACCGCCTCCGCCGCTGCCGACGGCTCGGCGTTGTCGGCCCGAATGACCAGTGCTTTCCCGCCCTGGGCCGCGATCTGCTCGGCGACGGCCTCGGCCTTGTCCTTGGCGTTGACGTAGGTCAGCGCCACGGCCGCGCCGTCGCCGGCGAGCCGCTGGGCGATCGCGGCCCCGATGCCGCGGCTGCCCCCGGTCACGAGGGCGACCTTTCCGGCGAGTCCCGTCATCGGGCGTCTCCTCTCAGGGTGGGTTCGGCGGCCGGACAGTCGTGGTAGGCCTCGATGCGCCATCGTCCGTCTTGTTTGGCCAGCACCCAGGTCACCAGTGAGATCGGCCCGGCTCCGCCGGGGAAATCGGTGCTGCTCCGACTGATGACGATCGCCACGTCGGCTTGGATGAACCGCAAGCTCTGCAGCGTGTGGACACGCTTCGAGCCGTGCAGCGGCCCGGCGAACGCGCCGGCCATGCTCTCGGTGATGGTCGCCTTGCCCGGCAGGAAATAGCCGGGCAGGATCGCGGTCGCGTTCTCCGCGTACGCCTCGGCGAAGGCCTCAGCGTCACCGGCGGCCCAGGCGCTGGCGACGGTGTCGAACACGGCCCGGATCGCGTCTTCGTCCTCGACCAGGCTCATCGGGGTCACCTCCGGGTCCTGTCGGGTGCCGTTCACGGCTTGGGCACGTATCGGCGCACGGCCACCTGGCCCGGGAACAGCTCCTCACCGGCGATCTCCAGCTCCTGCGGTTCGGTCAGGTCGCGCCACAGGGGAACTCCCCGGCCGATGACCACCGGGTACACGTCGAGCAGGTACTCGTCGATCAAGTCGGCCGCGATCAGGGTGGCCAGAAGTTCCGGCCCGCACATGAGGAGCAGGTCGGCGCCCGGCTCGGACTTGATCGTGGCGATCGACGCGGCCACGTCGCCCCGGAGCACGGTGACGTCGGCGGCTTCGGTCAGCGTTCTGGACGCCACGAATTTGGGCAGGTTCTTGACCTGAGTCGCGTACGCGACCTCGGCCGCCGTCGCGGGTGAGTGCGGATGCCGGCCGTTGACCGCGACGCTCTCCCAGTAAGGCACGTACTTTTCGAAGACGGTGCGGCCGAAGATCAGGCCGCCCAAGGCGGCGAACGTTTCCGCGTAGGACTTCTGCAGTTGCTCGCTCCAATGCGGGCCGAAGCGCAGGTCGCCTTTCAGGTCGGCGATGTGGCCGTCGGTAGAGACGAGCATGCGCACGATCAGTTTTCGCACTGTGTTCCCCTTCGTGTTCTCGGACTTCCGGCGATGTAGACGACGGCCGGCCGGAAAATCACCGATGAGGATTCGGTGCCTGGAACGTCTATATCGGCGTGGTACCACAACTGATGGATGAGGCGACCTTCACCGAGCTGGCGACACGGCTGCGCCGGGAGCTTCATGTCCACTGCTACCGGATGCTGGGTTCGTTCGACGAGGCCGAGGAGGTCGTCCAAGAAGTGCTGCTGCGCGCCTGGCGGGGACGCCACGATTTCGCGGCGCGCTCCTCGGCCCGCGTGTGGCTGTACCGCATCGCGACCAACGCCTGTCTGGATCAGATCAGGCGGCGTGCCCGGAGCACGCCGCCGAGCGGCAGATCAGCGGAGCTTCCGGAGGTCGCCTGGCTCCAGCCGTATCCGGATCTGCTCCTCGACGAGGTCGCCACGGCAGCGGATCCAGGTGAGATCGCGGTCGAGCGGGAGACCATCGAGCTGGTGTTCGTCGCCGCCCTGCAACTTCTGCCGGCCCGGCAGCGAGCCGTCCTCATCCTGCGAGACCTGCTCGACTGGCCGGTCGACAAGATCGCGCCCGTCGTGGCCGCCAGCGTCACCGCGGTCAACAGCGCGCTGCAGCGGGCGCGGGCCACCGTGCGAGAGAAGCTGCCGCACCGGTCGGAGTGGAAGCGCCCGGCCGGACTGACCGACGACGAGAAGCAGCTACTGCGCCGATATGTCGCGGCCCATGAACGGGGAGACATCGATACGGTCGTCAGCCTGCTGCATGCCGACTTGCAGGTCTGGATGCCGCCGGATCCACGCATCTGCCGCACGCGGGCCGCGTACGTCGAATTCGCCTTCTCCGCACCGCCGCCGGGGCGGTGGCGCGTACGCCTGACCTCGGCCAACCGGCAGCCCGCGGCGGCGTTCTATCTCAGGCGGGGACAGGACACGTCGTTCCACCCGGTGGCGGTGCAGGTGCTGCGCCTGGAGTCCGGGCTCATCACACAGATCACGGCATTTCGCCAGCCCAACCTGTTCCCGGTGTTCGGGCAACCGGCAGCCATCGCCGGCGCTCTGGAATCCGACTGGTAACGAACGCCGCCCTGCCGTCGGCCGACGCCGAGCGACAGGGCGGCGAGTCACCACATCACCACTGCGAGGGCGGTGGCGGCGTGACGACCGGCGGCCGGTCGTCGCAGGTGATGGTGTTGGGCAGTTCCCACGACGCCAGCCAGGGCCCGGTGGTGCCGCCGCCGTCGTTGCCGCCGAGGTCGGTCACCGAGAATTCCGACCCCGCCGGGGTGAAATGGAACGTGCCGCAGTTGTTGATGCCGACAGCGCCGACGTTGCGAGCGTCCACATTGGAGAAGGTGGCCGACCCGGCGACCCGGGCGCTCAGCACCGAGGTGCCGGTGCCGTCGACCCGGATGTCGGCGAAGTGCACGTTCGAGATGCCGTAGAGGTCCTTCACCGGCCAGTCGCTGACCAGCATGATCGCGTTGTACATGCTGTCCAGGTAGTGGTCGCCGGTGACTCGGATGTCGGCGTCGATGCTCTTGTCGAGCGCGTAGATCCAGATCGCGCCCAACCCGATGTTCCAGTTCAGTTCATACGTCCCTGCGCGTACCACCGTGTTGTCGGTGATCGCCAAGCCGCCGGTGAAAGCGGTGGCGTTGAACCGCGAGCCGATGTGCAGGCCGCTGCCCTCGCGCAGCGGGTCGGCCACGAGATTGCCCACGACGGCGTTGTCCGTGCCGCCGTAGATCGCGATGCCGTTGGCGAGCGTGGGTGTCTGAACAGTGTTGTGGCTGAACGTGTTGCGCGCGTTGGCCGTCGTCTCGGACCACATGGCGAGGCCGTCGTCACCGGTGTTGCGGACGAAGTTGTTCGTCGCGTCCGAGTCGGTGACGCCGACATGGAAGTTGAGACCGTCGGCGATCTGGTCGGCGATGACGTTGCCCCGGACCGTCACGTTGCTCATCGGGCCGTCGAACCACAGGCCGACCTTGGTGTGGTGGAGGTAGAGGCCCTCGATCGTCGAGTCGCTCATCGCGCCGCCCACGCCGTTGACCTGGTCGGTGTCGATGCGTTCGCGGACGTCGCCCTCGATGGTGAAGCCGGACAGCCGCACGTTGTGGCTGCCCCCGGCGGAGGCGTCCTTGCCGTAGAAGCCGACTCCGGTGTGGACGGAGCCGTCCGGCGCGGGCTCGGACAGTGCCACCTCGTGGCCCTTGACGATCGTGTACCAGCTGCCGGCGCCCTCGATGGTCACGTCGTCGACGACGATGTGCCGGTTGACCTGATAGGTGCCGGGCGGGAGGTACACCGGCAGGCCCTTGCGCTTCGCGTACGCGATTGCGCGGTCGAACGCGTCCGAGGACTCCCGGCGGCCGGTCGGGTCGGCCCCGAACAGCAGTACGTTGGCCGCCTTGAGGTTGACCTGGGGCAGGCCGACCAGCTGCGAATCCAGCAGGTCGATCACGGTCCACGCGGCGTTGGTGCCGGCCGGGGCGGTGAGCTGGACCTTGCTCCCCGCCGGGTACGCCTTTCCGAGCAGCAGGCGCTGTTCGTCGTAGAAGTGCATGGGGCGGAACGGAGTGGTGATGACCGGCTTCGGATCGGTATACGCCGGAACACAGCCGCACTCGGTGATCCACCAATCCTCGTGCAGCAGTCCCGCGGTGGGGTCGTTGCTGAACGGGTACTGGTTGTAGAGCCACGAGTACTGCGAGGTCAGCGTCATGGTGCGCTTGTTCTTGCCGTTCACCGTGACGTCCAGCGGAGCGGTGATCCCGCCGCCGGTCGGGGCGTCTGGGATGCTGTAGCGCACGGTGAGGGCATTGGCCGTGGCCGGCAGCGTGAACTCGACGTACTGACCGGGGGCCAGCTGGACCGCCGTCCGCCCGGAGGCCTCCGCGGGCAGTGTGTACGCCTGCCGGCTCGGGCCGATGACGGTGCCGGTGGTGGCGGCGTTCTCCGCCTCCTGCTCGGCGAACGGGACCGCCGCACCGCGCCCGGCGACCAGGGCCGGGTCGAGCGCGGCCCGCGTGATCACGGGTCCGGCCGCCGCCACGGCGGGGGACGCGCCGACGACCCCGCTCGCGACCAGGCCGCTCGAGATCACGGCTCCGGTCGCGAGGAGGGCGAGGGCTTTCTTCCTGTGCATAGACCGCTCTCTTCCGGGACTGGGGATAGAGACTGGCCTACGGTAAGACTCGCGTACGCGGCGAGACAATAGCCGATCAGTTGATGAAACTTCCCGCGTAAGTCAGTGCAAGAAATTGACTCAGTCCCAGTGCCGGGCGTTCGTCTCGTCCAGCGAGTCGTCCGGCACGACGCAGAACACCAGGCCGGCGGGGTCCTGCATGATCCACCACGGGCCTGACTCGCGTACGCGCCGAGCACCGAGCGCCTCCAGCCGCGTCACCTCCGCCTCCACATCGGTCGCATGGATGTCGAGGTGTACGCGAGCCGTCCCCTCGCCGAGCCGTTGCACGAGCAGGCCGAGCCCGTCCGGGGTGAGCTTCGTTCCGCTGAAGTCGGGAAACCGTTGGAACACCGGCAGTTCGCGGCCGATCGCACCGGCCCAGAAGGCGGCCTCGGCGTCATGGATCTCCGGTGGAGCGTCGATGACGATCTGCGAGATGCGGCTGTAATGCGCCACGGCTGACTCCCTCCTCGATGATCTGCAGGGCAAAAGCAGGCTACGGCAGATCGGGGTTGACGGATTCGGCCCACGGGTGGATAGTGAGGCTATCCGATAATGGAAAGCACCGCTATCCGCTAGGGACCTAGAGGAGCAACCATGCGCCGCCTGATCCGCCTCCACCCGCCACTGATGATCACCGCCCTTCTCATGGCCGCCCTTACCGTCTGGTGCCTGATCGGTCTCGCCGTCGACGATCGCGTGCTGCTGGGCGTACCGATCTGGTTGAAGCCGCTGAAGTTCTCGATCAGCGTCATGATCTATTCCGTCACCCTCGCCTGGCTGATCTCGCTGTTGACCAAGCGTCGCCTGGCCTCCGCGATGGGGACCGTCATCGCGGTCACCGCGCTCATCGAGCTGGCGGCCATCGTCGGTCAGGCCGCCCGGGGCCACCGCAGCCACTTCAACTTCGCGACCACTTTGGACGGAGCGCTGTTCACCCTCATGGCGATCAGCATCGTCGTCCTCTGGCTCGCCACCGTTGTTGTGGCGGTCCAGCTGATCCGACAGCGCATCGCCAGCCGACCCGCGGCGTACGCGATCCGCGCGGGCATCGTGATCGCGATCGCCGGACTGGCTGAGGGCTTCTTCATGACCCGGCCCAAGCCGGGCCAGATCGAAACGGCCAGCAGCGGCGGCGAGCGGATCTTCGGCGCGCACTCCATCGGCGTCGCCGACGGCGGCAACGGCCTACCGTTCGTCAACTGGAGTACCGAGGGCGGTGACCTGCGCGTCGGTCACTTCATCGGGATGCACGCCCTGCAAGCGCTGCCCTTGTTCGCCCTGGCCCTGATGCTGCTGGGTCGGCGCTTCGGGCGGCTCGCCGACGAGCAGACCCGGGCTCGGCTGGTGCTGACCGCCGCGGCGGCGTACGCCGGACTCACCGCGCTGGTCACCTGGCAGGCGCTGCGCGGGCAGTCGATCGTCCACCCGGACGGACTGACCTGGGCGGCTGCGGGCGTCCTCGGCGTGGTGGTCATCGCCGGCATCGGCTGGAGCCTCACCCGCGTCAGCGCACCCCTGGCCAAGGTGGCGACCCGGTGAGCTGGTTCGCGATCGCCTTCCCGCTCACCGTCCCGTTCTGGGCGCTGATGATCCTGCTGCCGAAGTGGGGCTGGACCAGCCGGATCATCGCCTCGCCGCTGATCGTGCTGCCGGTGCTGGTCGCCTTCTTCGGCGCGGTGGCCCCCATCCTGCCCGACTTCGCGGCCGAGATGCTCAACCCCGACCTCGACGGCGTACGCACCCTGCTCAGCAGCGACGCGGGAACGTCGGCGGTGTGGGCGCAGGTGCTCGCCTGGGATCTGTTCCTCGGGCGGTGGATGTACCTCGACAGCCGCGAGCGGAACATCCCGGTGCTGATCATGTCGCCGCTGCTGGTCCTGACGATCCTGCTGTCGCCGTTCGCCGTCGTGATCTACCTCGGCCTGCGCGCCGTCAAGCGCCCGACCGAAGAGATCACCTAGTCTTCCCGGCATGAGCTACGACCTGATCTTCGCGCGGTTGGCCGAGGGCCAGAGCTGGGAGGACTTCCTGGCGGCGGAGCCCGACGGTGCGGACGCCCCGCTCGACCCGGTGACGTGGCGGCGGGTCGTCCAGCGGGTCCGCGAGATCCTGCCGGGCGCGACCGAGTCGGGCGACGAGCTGGATCACGAGGAGACCGCGATCCAGCTCTACTGCCAGGCCGACACCGCGCAGCTGCATGTGCCCTACTGGTACACGGGCGATGCGGCCCGTCGCGTGGTCACGCTGCTTTACCGGGTCGCCGCGGTGGTCGCGGAGGAGGCCGGACTCACGGCCTTCGATCCCCAGGTCGAGGCGCCGGTCACCGCCCAGCGCATCGACGATGCGGTGGCTGCCTTCGACAGCGTCGCCGCGAGCTTCGCGGCGAATTAAGCTCCGCGCGCCAACCGGTTCTCGTGCACGCGCAGGTTCGCAGTCGCAAGATCCAGAAGCGGCGTCGATACGCCTAGAGCACTGGCCCTGGCGGTGAGGTCGCCGAGGATCTGCTCGGCTTCGGTCGGCTGACCGGCGACGAGGTCGCGATAGAGGGAAGCGGTGTCGGCCGAGCCGGCCCGCGAGGTGAACGCGATGACGTTCGCCAGGGCCGGTTCGGGCATCGGGTGCCCGGCGGCGGCGGAGACCTGCGCGGCTTCGGCTGCGAGCTGTGCGCCGAGCTGCCCGGCACCCGCCTCGACCGCCTCGCCGACGGTTCCGCGTACGAGAGTGTTGAGCGCGCCGAGGGTGCTGATGAAGACCCACTTGTGCCACATCGCCGACCGGATGTCGGGGGAGACGGCGAAGTCGAAGCCGGCATCGGCGAGAACCTCCTCGACGCGGCGTACGCGATCGGAGACGCCGCCCGCCAACTCGCCGATCGTCATGTCGGAAAGCGGCGCGAGCTGCACGATGTCGCCCTCGTCGTCGAGGGTGGTGATCACCCGAACGACGCCGCCGAGCACCCCGTCCGACCCGTACGCCTTGGCCAGCCCGTCGAGGTGAGCCAGTCCGTTGAGGAACGGGACGACCACCGTACGCGGTCCGACCGCCGCGGCGGTGTCCTCGACGGCCTGCGGCAACGTCGTCGCCTTCACCGACATGAGCACGATGTCGTAGTGCCCGGCGAGCTCGGGTGCGATCACGAGGTTCGGCGTCACCACGGTCTCCCGGCCGAGGCCGGTGATCCGCAGTCCGCGTACGCGAAGCTGCTCGGCGCGCCGGGGCCGGACCAGGAAGGTGACGTCACGCCCGGCCTCGTGCAGCCGCGCGCCGAAGTATCCGCCGGTGGCACCGGCTCCCACGACAAGAATCCGCATGCGGCGGACGTTACCAGTTGAACTGGTAACGGAGCTATGCTGTGTGACGTGATCGCGGATGAGGCGGCGTTCCGGTTCGTCGCCGGGCGGCCGTCGGTGGACTTCACCGGCACGCTCGGCAAACGTCGGCGGGAGGAGCCCGTTGAGCGGATTCCTGAGGCGGCCGCGCTCGGGCGATGGTTCGTCGAATCCGGTCTGACCGACGAGCCCGTGGTGGTGCCGGCGACGGCTCTGCGTCAGGCGTACCCGTTGCGTGAAGCCTTGTATCGCCTGATGCGCGCGCCGATGCGCGGCGAGCGACCCACCCGGGCCGATCTGGAGCTGGTGAACCACTGGGCCGCGCGGACCCCGCCCGCTGTCGCCCTGACCGCGGACCTGACCGTGCGGCTGGTCGAGCCGACAGTGCAGCAGTTGTTCGCGTTGCTTGCCCGCGACGGCGTCGACCTCCTCGGCGGACCGTACGCCGAGCGCCTGCGGGAGTGCTCGAGCGAGACGTGCACGCTGCTCTACCTGGACACGTCCCGAGCGGGCAGTCGCCGGTGGTGCTCGATGGAGCTTTGCGGCAGCCGCGACAAGATGTCGCGTTACCGTCGTCGAGCCGCGGCTACCTGACCGATAGGCAGTGCCCTCCACGTGCGGATGGAGGGCACTGCAGCTCAGCCGGGTCAGACCTGGGTGACCCGGACCGCGTCGGCGATCACATAGCCGGCCGCGCTGGTCCAGCGGCTGACGCCGACGACGTTGTAGTCGCCTGCGGCGAGCGCGAAGGTGCCCAGCGAACGCCAGGCGCCGCCGCCGGTCGACTGGTCGACGACGATGGTCTGGTTGCCCCCCGCGGCCGCGACGACGAACGGCGTCGCCGTGTTGTAGCCCGCGACGGCCGGGTACCACGTCTCGACCTTGTAGTTGCCGGCCGCCGGGATGTTCACCTTGAACCAGGCGGCATCGCTGGCGAGCACGGGGTTGGCGTACCGGTAATCCGCGCCGTAACGCTGGGTCGAGTAAGTGGAGGTGGCCCAGTTGGCGCTGGCGGTGAACCGGCCGGCCGTCGCGTTGTCCACGATGGTGCTGTAGCCGGTCGACTTCGGCGGCAGCCCGAGGTAGCTGGCGATGCCCTTCGCGTGCCCACGGGCGTCCGCGGTCAGGAACGCCGCGTTCTTGAGCAGGTTCGCGTCGGCCACGGTGTCGATGAACATGTTCTCGGTGAGGATCGCCGGCATCGTGGTCTCACGCAGCACGTGGAAGTTGGCGGTCTTCATCCCCCGGTCGGTGACGCCGGCGACGGTACGCATCCCGGCCAGCGCGTTCGAGTGCATCGCGTTGTGCAGCGCGAGAGTCGCCGAGTCGGTCGTGAGATAGCGGTAGCTCTCGAAGCCGGTGCCACCACCGGAGTTGATGTGGACGCTGATGAAGATGTCCGCGCCCCACGCGTTCGCGTCGTCGGTACGCTGCTGGAGGCTGACCGTCGCGTCCGTGGTCCGCGACATGCGGATGTCGATGCCGGAGTAGTCCGCCAGCAGGATGTCGCGGATTTGCAGCGCGATGTTGAGGGTGAGCGCCTTCTCCTGCAGGCCGTTGCCGACCGCCCCGGAGTCGGTGCCGCCGTGACCCGGGTCGAGATAGAGCTTCTTGTTCGCGGCGAACGCCGGTACGCCGGCCCAGGGGGTGAGGGCAGCGCCGACGGCCGCCGCTCCCGCCACTTGGAAGAGCGCGCGCCGCCGGATGGGGTGACTGCTCATGGAGGACCTTTCGGCTGGGGGATACCGCTGGCATCGAAATACTCAGCCGCGTCGAACCGCCCTGTCAAGCCTTCACAGTCCTTCACATTGACGCGTGAAGCCTTCACCTCGCTGGGTTTTGGCTGCAGATCAGGGTTACGCAGCCTTCCGTAGGCTCAGGAAGGCTGCGTAACCGTGATCCGCAGGTCCGTCGGCCGGCCGAGGAAGCGCCCGACGTCGGCCGCCTCGGCGGTCAGCTCGTATTGTCGCTTGTGGACGGTGTCGTCGAACGCCTCGACCTCGAGCCGATCCTTCGCGATCCGCCACCGGCCGACGACGCGTCCGTCCACCACCACCGCCGGGTGGAGCACTCCGCCGCCCGCTTGGATGCGGTGGGCGTACGCCGGATCGAGCATCAGCGACCGATCGCGATAACCCAGCAGATACGTGTCGTACGCCCCGAGCAGCCTCGTCCCGCTCCCCTCTTCGCGTTCGTAGGCCGCGGCTTGGAAGGGCTCGCGGACTGCCCCGATCGGCAGTCCGGACCAGGTCGCGAAGTCCTCGGTAGTCGCCGGGCCGAACGCCCGCTGGTAGCGCCGAGCCAATTCGGCCAGCGGATCCGTCGGCTGTTTCCCAGCCGGTGCCCACTCGTCGAGTAGGACGTACCCCGGCTCGTCCTTGTCCAGATCCGGCCCTCGGCAGATCAGCCCCCGGCCGGCCGCGTACGCCATGAGGTGTGGAACGGCCTGTCCGCGAAGATCGAGCCCAAGCTCACGCACGATCTCGGCGCGGCTGAGCGCCCGCCCACGCAGGATGCCGGGCAGCTTCGCCAGCGCCTTGTCGCACGTCTTGTCGTCGAGGCCTAGCTGATCTCGGCGTCCCTTGGTCGCAGCTACGTTCCTGGCCCCGAAGATGCTCAGCATCCACCGCACGTCCACGGCCGGCACGAGGTGCAGCGTTCCCCGCATCAGCCACGTCCGGGCCACTTCCCCAGGCTCGCTGCATTCTTCGCGTACGCCGTCGGCGGTGAGGTCCCGCGTCCGAGCGCGCACGGCCAGCCGCATCGCGGCGGTGTCCTGCGCCTGCAGCCCGGCCAGCCGCCCGGCCACCTCGACGACGGTCGGGCCGGCGGGGTCGGCCAGCCCCTGGGCGGCGTACCGGCGTCGCAGGACCTCGTCGTCGCGCATCCGCCCAGCCTACGGCCGGGCGTACGACTTGAGGCGTACGCCGGATGCAGTCTTGAAGGGGACGCGTCACGGCCATGCCAGGCAATAGCGTCGGCGACCATGACATTGTCTGTAACCGAACTGACCAAGGTCTACGGCGAGGGCGACACCGCTGTGCGCGCGCTCGACGGCGTCAGCGTCACCTTCGCTCAGGGCCGATTCACCGCGATCATGGGACCGTCCGGGTCGGGGAAGTCGACGCTGATGCACTGCGCGGCCGGGTTGGATACGGTGACGAGCGGTTCGGTGCGGCTGCACGACGACGAGTTGACCCAGCTCCGCGACGTCGCGCTGACCCGGCTGCGGCGCACGCGCATCGGCTTCGTCTTCCAGTCGTTCAACCTGCTGCCGACCTTGACGGCGAAGCAGAACATCCTGCTGCCGCTGGAGTTGGCCGGGACCAAACCCGATCCGGCCTGGATGTCGACGGTGATCAACACGCTCGGGCTGGCCGACCGGCTCGGGCACCTGCCGAGCCAGCTCTCCGGCGGCCAGCAGCAGCGGGTGGCGTGCGCGCGGGCGTTGCTGCCCCGGCCGGACGTCATCTTCGCCGACGAACCGACCGGCAACCTCGACTCGAAGACCGGGCACGAGGTGCTGGACTTCCTGCGGCGCAGCGTACGCGAACTCGGGCAGACGATCGTGATGGTGACGCACGACCCCAACGCCGCCTCGTACGCCGACCGGGTGGTGCTGCTGGCCGACGGGCGGATCGTCGACGACATCGAGGACCCGACCGCCGACGCGGTGCTGGGCCGGCTGCGGCTGCTGGGGGCTTGAGATGTGGCGCGTAATTGTGGCTTCGCTGACCAAGCATGCCCGGCGTCTGGTCGCCACGACGCTGGCCGTGGTGCTGGGGGTGGGCTTCACCGCCGGGACGCTGATCTTCGGCGACACCGCTCAGGCGGGGTTCGACGAGACGTTCGCGCGTACGGCGAAGAACGTGGACGTCGTGGTGCTCGCCGGTGAGAAGCCGCTCCCCAGTGAGCAGCTGTCCGCAGTGTCCGCTGTGGACGGAGTCGAGCACGCCGAGGGCCGGATGGCGGTCTCGTTGCCGATGCTCGGCTCGACGGGCAAACCGCTGGTGAACAACGGCCGAGCCGGGTACGCCGTCTCCGTCGCCGCCGACGAACGCCTGCGCGGCTTCGACCTCGACGGCCGAGTGCCCGGAGTGGGCGAGGCGCTGCTGGACACGGAGACCGCCGCCCACGAGCACCTGTCGATCGGGCAGACGATCCAGGTGCTGGACAAGGCCGGGACGAAGCAGGCGTACGCGATCTCGGGGCTCGTCGACTTCGGGGTGTCGAAGGCCTATTCCGGGCTCAGCGTCGTCGGGCTGCCGTCGGCGGAGATCACCCGGCTCACCGGGGAGACCGGGTTCGACGAGATCGTCGTGCGGGCCCGGCCAGGGGTCGATCCCGCCGAACTCAAGCAGCGGATAAAGGCGGTCACGGGGGCGAGCGTAAAGACCGGCGACGAGCGCCGGACCGACCTGGCCAACGACGCGACCTCGGTCGCGACGCAGTTCACCTTCATCCTGCTCGTCTTCGGGGCCATCTCACTCGTCGTCGCGGTCTTCGTCATCTACAACACGTTCGCCATCCTCCTGGCTCAACGCGTACGCGAGACCGCCCTCCTGCGCTGCGTCGGCGCGACGCGACGGCAGATCTTCGGGGCGACCCTGCTCGAATCGGCCGCGGTCGGGCTCGTCGGCGGGGCGTTGGGCGTACTCGCCGGAATCGGGGTCAGCTATGGCTTGCCGTTGCTGCTCAACGGTGCGCTGCATGCCGGAGTGCCCGAGCACTCCGTGGTGCTGCGGCCGATGCCCGTCCTCATCGGACTGACGATCGGGTTGGTGGCGACGGTAGTGGCGGCCGCGATCCCGGCGCTGCGGGCGACGCGGACGAAACCGCTCGCCGCATTGCGGGACCTGCCCGGCGCGGTCACGGCCAGCCGCCGGTCGAAGATCATCCGAGGCGTCGTCGCGCTGCTCATCGCGGCGATCGGGGTGCTGATCACGCGTCAAGGTGGTCAGACCGAGGATTCCGAGACCGCCACGTTCATCGTGGTGGGCGGCGGCGTCGTGGTCTTCCTCGGCGTACTGGTCGCCTCGCCGCTGTTCATCGGGCGGCTCACCGCGCTGGTCGGGTTGCCCGCCAGCCGCCTCGCCGGGCCGCCCGGGCGGGTGGCGGTCGCCAACGCGCGGCGCAATCCCGGGCGCGCAGCGGTCACGACCGCCTCCCTCATGATCGGCGTCGGGCTCATGGCCATGTTCAGCATGCTGCTCGGCAGCATCAAGGAGACCGCGCGGGAACAGCTGGCCAGTCACTACCCGGCCGATTACGTCATCTCAGCGGTACGCGACGGGAAGACCGGCGAGCACGGCCCGATCCCGACGGCGTACACCGATCAGCTGAGGCAGCACCAGGAACTCGCCGTGGTGGCAGTGGTCCGGGGTGCCCAAGTACGCGTCGACGGCAAGATGTTGCAGCTGGGTGCCATCGACCGTCCCGAACTGCTGCCGCAGCTGCCGGCCGGGCTCGCCGACGGCACGATCATCGTCGACGACAAGCAACCCGATCCGCAGCTGACGACGTTGCGTACGGCGGCCTCCGGCGACACCACGATTCCCGGCGCGGGTCGCTTCGACGGCCTCGTGACGTGGAATCAGCTGGCGAAACTGGCCGGCCCGGGCGATGGCACCCTCGTCCTTGTGAAGGCGGCCGATGGCGTCGGCCCCGTCGACTCGCGAGCGATCATCGACCGCCTCAGTTCGGCGTACCCGTTGATGGAAGTCAATAGTGTCGCGGACCTGTCGAGTGGCCTGGAGAGTGCGGTGAACGGCCTGATCGGGCTGTTCGCGGGCCTGTTGGGGACCGCGGTGCTGATCGCGCTGTTCGGCATCGCGAACACGCTGTCGCTGTCGGTGATCGAGCGGACGCGCGAGTCCGCGACGTTGCGCGCGCTGGGGCTGACCCGCGGACAGCTGCGCGGCATGCTGCTGGCGGAGGCGCTGCTCATGGGCGTGGTCGGCGCGGTCGTCGGCATCGTCTTCGGCCTGGTGTACGCCCCGCTCGTGCTGGTGGCGGCGCTCCGCGACGTGCATCCGATCATCGTGACGCCCTGGGGCTGGCTGGCCGGGCTGCTGCTGTTGGCCGCGGTGGCGAGCTGTCTCGCCGCCGTTCTGCCGGCTCGGCGGGCCGGGCGGGGGTCGATCGTGGCGGCGATGGCCGACTAGCCCTCGTTGCCGGCCCGTTGGGGCGCTGCCTGTCCGTTGGGGCGCTGCCTGTCCGTTGGGGCGCTGGATCAGGGTTCTGGGGCGAATCATGGCGCAAGATTCGACCCAGAACCCTGATCCAGCGCCATCGCACCGGAAGATCATGAGCCGGCCCGCACCAGCCCGGTCTCATAAGCGAAAACGACGATCTGTACGCGATCGCGCAACCCGAGCTTGGTCAGCACTCGCCCGACGTGCGTCTTCACGGTCGCCTCGGCGACCACCAGCTTCGCGGCGATCTCGGCGTTCGAGAGGCCCTGCGCGACCAGCAGCACGACCTCGCGTTCGCGATCGGTGAGCGCCGCCAGCCGAGGTTCGGCGGTCGAGACGACGAAGCGCCCGGCGAAGTGGTCGAGCAGTTTGCGAGTCACGCGCGGGGCGACCACCGCGTCACCGGCTGCGACGGCGCGAATCGCGCCGAGCAGATCCTCCGGCGGGGCGTTCTTGAGCAGGAAACCACTCGCGCCTGCTTGAAGTGCGGCGAACGCGTCCTCGTCGGTGTCGAACGTCGTCAGGACCAGCACCTTCGGCCCGTCCGGCTGCTCGGCGAGCTGCTGAGTGGCGCTCACCCCGTCGAGGACCGGCATCCGGATGTCCATGACGACGACGTCCACCGGCTGGCCCCGGCGGGCGAATTCGCGTACCTGGGAGACGGCGGCGGCACCGTCCCCGGCCGATCCGGCTACTTCGATGTCCGGCTGCGACGACAAGATCATCTCCAGCCCCGTACGCACCAACGGCTGGTCGTCGACGATGAGCACTCTCACGCGGCCACCGCCTCGGGCAGCGGCAGGCAGGCGCGGACTTCCCAGCCCCCGGCCAGCCGTGGCCCGGCGTGCAGCGAGCCGCCGTGCACAGAAACCCGTTCCCGCATCCCGGTCAGACCGTGGCCGTCGACACAGGGCCCCCCGCGTCCGTTGTCGGTGAGGTGCACGACGATCTCGTCGCCGTCCCGGCGCAGGTCCAGGTCCACCTGGGCATCCGGTCCGGCATGCCGCATGACGTTGGTCAAACCCTCCTGCACGATCCGGTAGACGGCGAGTTCGAGGGCGGGCGAGTCGACCGCGCCGACCGTGTTCTCCACGCGTACGGTCAATCCGGCCGAGCGCGCCCCGGCGACCAGCGGGTCCAGCTCGGCGAGCGTGATCCGGCGACGACTCTGCGGCGAATCCGCGCTGCCCCGCAGCACCCCCACCAGCCGCCGCATGTCCTCCAGCGCGGCGCGCCCGGTCTCCGCCACCGTCGCCATGGCCTGCCGGGACTTCTCCGGATCGGCGTCGAGCGCGTACCGGCCGCCGTCGGCCTGCACGACCATCACCGCGAGGCTGTGCGCGACCACGTCGTGCAGCTCACGAGCGATGACCGCGCGCTCGTCGGCCACCGCGATCCGGGCCAGGTGCGCGCGTTCCCGTTCCAAGCTCGCCGCGCGTTCCTCCAGGCCCGCGACATAGATGGCCCGTTGTCTCACCGTGTACGCCATGAGCCAGACGCCGCCGCAGATCCCGACGTAGAAAAGCGTCATCTGCCACCAGCTGTCGGCGTCGGCGTGCCGAGCGACTTCGATGACGATCCCGATCGCGACGACGAATCCGGAGATCAGGCCACCGCGCAGGGTCTTGGAGTACTTGACCGCGCTGTACATCCCGATGAGCACGGCGAGGTCGTAGGGGAGTGGATCATGCGCCCTGCTCCAGAACACGACCTGCGCCAAGGCCATGGCGGCGATCACGCCCATGCTCCAGAGCGGCCGATGACGCCGGACCAGCAGCGCGACCGCCATCACCAGGCCGAGCCAGGTGAGCGCCGGGGAGGTCTGCCGGAGGAAGATCGGCAGAGTGGCCAGGCAGGCGACGCCCGCCGAGACGAGCACGTCGAACGCCAGGGACCTCGGGTTACGCATGCCTGCCAGGGTATCCGGCCGGTCGGCGCCGCCGGGTTCGTCGTCGGCGCGGCCGCCGCCCCATGATCGTCGGCTGCCGACATTCTTGGCGCTTCCGGCCTCCATGATCGTCGGAAGCCGACATTCGTGGGCGTTTAAGTGCACTGATCGTCGGCTTCCGACGATCATGGGGCGGACGCCGCAGCCGCCCCAACCGGGGAACAGGGGTCGATGAGGTGTCGCGGCCGGCCCGTCGAGACGTATGCTTCGGCTTGTTACCGCACTTGTCGCATGAAGAATGCCGTCCACAGTGTCGTCCACAGTGGCGTGACGGGACGGCCCGCCCGCGAAGGCGAGGGGGAATGGAGCCCGACGGCCTCGGACGGTTCGCCCGGCGCTGGTCGGAGGCGCTCGGCGCGACCTGCGACGAGCCGCCGCCGGACCTGGCCGATGTGCTGGAACGGCTGACCCGAGACCTCGCGGGCGCGCTGCGGGACGACACCGTGGAGGCGCGGGCCGAAGAAGCCGCCGCCACCCTCGTCGGTCTGGATTTCCACACCCCCGCCGCGGTACGCCGGACGATCGAGGTCTTCGCCGACGGCTTCCTCGACGAGATCCGGGGCGAACCTGGTGCCGAGGACGAGATCAAGCTGCGGGCCCGGCTCGGGCAGCTCCTCGGCGGGCTCTCCGCCGGCTTCGCTCAGGCGTTGCGCGTACGCACCCGGACCGAGCAAGAGGCCGTGCAGCGGGCCGCCCTCCGCGCAGTACGCCTGGCCGAGCACGACCGGCGCGTCGTGGAGGCCCGGTTTCGAGCCGTCTTCGCCGACGCCGCAGTCGGCATCGCCATGGTCGACCTGAGTGGCCGGCTGATCGAGGTCAACACGGCGTTCGCCCGGATGCTCGGCTTCGTGCCGGAAGACATCCGGGGCCGGACCGTCGGCGAGATCATCGGCGACAGCGGGCACGGCCCGACCTCCAGCCGTTATCTGGATCTGCTCAGCGGCGGCCGGGATCACTTCCGCACCGAGACGATCCGCGTACGCCCCGACGGCAGCCGACTCGTGCTGGACCTGTCGATGTCGATGGTGCGGGACGACGACGGCGCGCCCGGTTTCCTGATCGGGGTCACCGTCGACATCACCGAGCGGCGACGGCTGCAGGACCAGCTCTGGCACGAGTCCCGGCACGACGCGCTGACCGGGCTGCCCAACCGGACCCTGTTCGCCGAGCGGCTGGCCGAACGGCTCGCCGAACCGGCCTGCGGCCGACTGGGTCTGTCCTTTCTGGACCTCGACGGCTTCAAGGACGTCAACGACAGCCTCGGGCACGCCGTCGGCGATCAACTCCTCGTGGCGGTCGCCCGGCGGCTGGAGGCGGCGGTCGCGTACGGGGATCGGCTGGTGGCCCGGCTGGGCGGCGACGAGTTCGTGGTGCTCGACGACGACTGCGTGGGCGAGGCCGCCGTGGTCGGACCGGCCGAGGCCATCCTCGCGGCGCTGCGTGAGCCGTTCCACGTCGGTGGCCGGGAACTCACCATCACGGCGAGCATCGGAGTGGTCGACTCCCGGGCGGTCGGCGCCGATCCGCAGGCGTTGATGCGAGCCGCCGACATCACGCTCTATCGGGCCAAGGCCGAAGGCAAGAGCCGGTTGGCCCGCTACGACCCGAGAGACAGCGCCCGCCAGATCACTCAGCACACCTTGGCGACGGCCCTGCCCGGTGCGCTGACCCGGCAGGAGTTCTTCTGCGACTACCAGCCGATCGTCGGGCTCGCCGACGGGCGGCTACGCGGCGTCGAGGCGCTGATCCGCTGGCGGCATCCGCAACTCGGCATCGTGGGCCCGAACCAGTTCATCCCGGTCGCCGAGGAGACTGGGCACATCGCGGCGGTCGGCCGCTGGGTGCTCGCCGCCGCCTGCCGCCAGGCCGGCGAGTGGGCCGCCGCCAATCCGACGCTGACCTGCTACATCAGCGTCAACGTGGCAGTCGGGCAGCTGCGCCGGCCCGGGTTGGCCGACGACGTGATGCAGGTGCTCACCGAGGGCGGCATCCCACCCGAACGGCTCCAGCTCGAACTGACCGAGTCGGCCGTCCTCGGCGATGACCGCGGCCCGGCCGACGAACTGCAGCGGCTCGCCGACACCGGCGTACGCCTCGCGATCGACGACTTCGGGACCGGGTACGCCAATCTCGCATACCTGACGAGACTGCCCGTACGCCAAGTGAAGCTCGCCGGCGAATTCCTCAAGCCGCTGCGTACGGGGCACAGCGTCGACCCGAAGCACGATCGGCTGCTCTCCGCCGTCATCGCGCTCGCCCACGACCTCGGGCTGAGCGTCACCGCCGAAGGCGTCGAGCACCAGGCCCAGGCGGATCGGCTACGCGACCTCGGCTGCGACGCGGCCCAGGGCTGGTTGTTCGGCCAGCCCGGCCCGGCCGAGGAAGTGGGGCGGCTCATCGCACGTCAGAACCGCCCCACCTGACCCGGTTCGCCCGTTGATCATGGAACTCGGACAATTCGGCGACGTCGAACTGAAGCAGACGCCATCGCATGATGATCGTCGGGAGCCGACGATCTTGCTCGATCCCAGCTCCAGCAATTGCCGCCGGGGACTGGGCGTGATCATGTTCCCTGGGTCTGCGATTTCCGGCCGGCACCTGCCGACATGTGCCCGTGGTCTGCGCCAGAAGGCCGATTTCCGCAGACCACAGGTACTTGATCATCAGTTCTGGCCCCGAAATCGCATACCACGGGCACGGGATCTTGACGCGCGCCCGAATCCTTTACCAACGGGCTCTAACTCCATGATCAACGCGCAAGAGGCGCGGCGAGCGCGCCAAGCCGGGCGAGTCAGTTCTTGACGTAGGTGAGCTTGGCGTAGTTGAAGGCGATCGACTCGTACGGAGTGTCGCCGCCCATGTCGTCGCCGGTCTGGAAGGACGAGACGAGCAGGTTCTCGAACGTGATCGTCAGGTACGGCATCGGCGCGCGCCGCGCCTTCTCGACGGTCAGTACGGCGGTGGCGATGTGCGTCCCGTTGGCTGCCGCGAGGAACAGCTTCGGGCTCGCCGAGTCGACGTGCTTGGTGACCATGAGGTCGCCGAACACCGCCTTGCCGCTGCCGCCACCGGCTCCACCGCCACCGGAGCCGTTGTTGGTGACGCCGAACGAGAAGGACTCGAGCTCGATCTCGCCCAGGTGTTTCGGGTCGGTCGAGTCGCCGGGGATGCCTGCGATCTTGAGGAAGATGGTCGTCTTGGCCGGGGCCGCCACTGCCGGGTGGGCGGTGGCGACGACCGCGGCCACCGTGACGGCGACCGCAGCCAAGATGCGCTGTAGTGATCTCATGTCCTCAGAAACGAGCCAGCCAACCGCGGGTGATCACGGTGCAATCACCGCGCTGACCTGGGCGGCGAGGTTCTCGACCTCTTCGATCGACAACGGCGGCTCGGGTGCGTACTCCGGATGGTTCTCGGCGGTCAGGAAGCCGTTGCTGACGGTGATCGACACGACCTTTCCGTTCGCCAGCGCGACCATGACGCGATTGACGTGCACTGCGGCGTTGGTGTCCTCGATGTACTGCATCACCACGGTCCGCAGACCGCCGGGGGTGGTACCCCGGTGACAGGTCTCCGGTGGGCAAGGCAGGTTCGACCAGCAGTTCTGGACTGAAGCGTCGTCGCCCAGGCACTTGGCGTCCGTGAACTCGACCCAGATCGAACCCTTCAGGTCGCCGTTGCGTACGCCCCACAGGGTCCCGACGCCCGCCGAGCTTCCGGTGAACCGGGGTGCGTCGCCGTCCGAGCCGTAGTCCGCGCCGGCGGCCGGTTGGCGGATCCACTGCGTTTCCGGGGCAGCACTCCGCAACGCTTCGTCGACCGTGGTGCTGAGCCAGTCGTATGTGTGCTGGAAGGGCTTCGACGGGTGGAAGGTCAGGACATGGGTGCTGGGCGAGCTGACCTCGACCGAGCGGGTCGGCGCGGAACCGGCCGCGCCGAGGGCGAGCGCCGCCGCAGCCACTACGGCCACGGTGCCGGCGGCCGCTCCCAACACGCTGCGCCGACGCCGATGACGCCGTTCGCGGGCGACGATGCGAGAGATGTCGACGGTTGACGGCGGCATTGCGCCGATGACTTCCTCGAACAATGTGTGCGCCATCTCAGGCTCCCATCTTCGGGGCGATCGAACGGAGGGCGGTCAATCCGCGGGAGGTCTGGCTTTTCACCGTGCCCACGGAGACGCCGAGGATCTCCGCCGTCTCCTCGACCGAGTAATCCAGGTAGAAGCGCAGTACGAGGACCGCGCGTTGACGT
>NZ_JABFVK010000095.1 GCF_013362815.1 Hamadaea sp.
GCAGGTCAAGCAGTTCAGCAAGTTCATCGATGTCCTCGCCAAGCGAGGGCTGAACAAGGGCCTGATCAGGCAGATCCTCAACATGGGTCCGGAGGCCGGCTACGCCTACGCGAACGCGCTGGCCGGTGCGGACAAGAGCACCATCTCGTCCATCAATAAGACCCAGTCGGCGATCGACGCCGAGACGAAGAAGCTCGGCAACAAGGGCGCCGACATCCTCTACGACTCCGGCAAGAACGCGGGCAAGGGCTTCCTGAAAGGGCTTGAGGGTCAGCAGAAGGACATCGAGAAGCTGATGCTGAAGATCGCCCAGGGGATGCAGAAGGCGATCAAGAAGGCGCTCGGCATTAAGTCGCCCAGCACTGTCATGGCGAAGCTCGGCGAGTTCTCCACGGTGGGCCTGGCCCGCGGCCTGGTCGACGGCATGCCCGCTCTCGACCGGTCCCTCGCTGCAGTGTCCGGGCGCGTGTCCGGCATTCAGCCTGTCCTCGGCCGGGCGGCCGTGGCGGGACGTGGTGGCGGCGGGTCGGTCATTCAGATCCAGATCGACGGCGCCCTCGACCCGCAGTCCGTCGCCCGGCAGGTCCGCACCATGCTGCTCACCCTCAAGCGCGACCTCGGCGGCGGCGACCTCGGCATCGCCTGAAAGGAGGGCCGGTGACGAATCCCATCGTCGACGTCTTCTTCGGTTCCACGCTGACCTCTTCGGGGCCGACGGCCACGGACATCAGTCGGCACGTCGACCTGATGCGCGGCATCGAGATCGACCGTGGCGCACAGGACGAGCTGTCCGAAATCCAGCCGAGCAGCTGCCGCATCGCCCTCGACAACAGCGACGGCCGCTTCACGCCCGGACGGGCTGCCTCGCCGTACTACCCGAACGTCCGGAAGGGCGTGCCGATCCGGGTGTCGGCGGCGACGTTCACACCGCGAACGGGGTCGTCGCCGTACCCGATGGACATGCTCGGCGACGACTTCGACGACGACCGGATTTCCAGCACGCTGTGGCCCAACTCGTATGGCGGAGTGTCGGAGGTGGGCGGCCGCGCCCGTATCCCCGTCGTTCCCGGGGTGACGGCCGGCTACCAGTCCGCGCGGGAGTGGACACTGGTCGGCAGCAAGCTCACCGCGAGGCTGGTCACCCTTCCGGCCGTCGGCGGTTCGTCGTCGGCGGTGTGCTCGATGTGGGTCAACTCGACCACCTCGGGGACCAGGTTGGGCTGGCGGTACAACGCCGTGACCGGCCTGGTCTCCGCCGAGTCGCAGACCGGATTCTCCGATGGCGCCGCCGTCTCCTTCACCTACTCGCCGTTCAGCTACATGTGGCTGCGGGTACGCGAGGCGGGCGGCACGGTGTTCTGGGAGTCGTCCAGCGACGGCGCCGCCTGGACGACGCGCCGCTCCCTGGCCGCGCCAGCGTGGGTGACCAGCCAGACCCACGCCGTGGAGATCGCCGCGACCCGCACCGGCGGGGTCGCCGACTACTGCGAGTGGGACTACGTCGGCGCGACCGTGCACCCGCGCTTCTTCGGCACGGTCCAGAGCTGGCCGACCACCTGGAAGGGCCTCAGCTCCACCGCCACGATCACGTGCACGGACCTGCTGACCTGGTCCAGCATCGTCAAGGAGCTCCAGCCGATGCTGGTTCAGGAAGTCCTCCTCGACCGGCCGACCGTGTTCTTCCCGCTGACCGAGCCGTCCGACAGCACCAGCGCCGGAAACATCGCGGGCACTGCCGGCGTCGGAAGCCTGTCCATCGTGCAGGCCGGGTCCGGCGGAACGCTGGAGTTCGCCGGCGGCGTGGGCCCGAACGGGCAGCCCTGCCCGGTGTTCACGCCCGCCTCGTCGTCTGCGGGGAAGTACCTCTCGGCGGACCTGGGGCCGAACGTCACCGATGCCAACGCGTCCTTCCGGCTGCGAGTCGAGTGCTGGTTCTCAACCAGCACGAAGGACCGTGTGCTGCTGGCCATGACCTCGTCGGATGCAGAAACCAAGATGGTCATGTCGCTCAACAGCGCGTCGGGCGGACTGCAGGTTCAAGTCCAAAGCCCCGGCTCGGCGCTGGTGGCAACCCTGTGGGGAACGCCGGACCTGGCCGACGGCCAGCTGCACCACCTCGTCTACAACGAGTTCACCGGCGAGGTCGCCGTCGACGGTGTCACCTACTCGGCGTCAAACTTCAGCCCGAACGACCAGCGCCTGCTGTACGTGGGCGGGTTCCAGAACACCCGCCTGTGGAACGGGCTGATCTCCTATGTGGCGCTGTACGTGCGGTCGGTCACGACGGCCGACCTCACCCCGCACTACACGACCGGCACGACCGGTCACGCAGGGGAGAGCGCCTCGGCCCGCATGTCCCGGCTGGCCTCTTACGTCGGGCTGGCCGTGACCACCCAGGGGTCCGCGTTCGACGCCGTGGCGTCGCAGGCAGACCTCGGCCGCAGCGCCCTGGAGCACATGCGGGACATCGCCCGGACCGAGTCCGGGAAGCTGCTCACCAACAGGTCCAGCGGCATCCCGTTGATCTTCCAGTCCAGGGACCTGCGCTACAACCCGGTGGCCGCCCTGACGCTCGACTACGCGGACCTTGAGACTACCGACTTCGAGTACGCCTACGACGACCAGAAGGTCGTCAACGCCGTCACGGCGAGCAGGCCGGGCGGCGCCACTCAGCGTGTCATCAGTCAGGCATCGATCGACGCCTACGGTGAGAAGCCGCAGGACTTGGCGCTGCTGAAGAACACCGACAACTCGGCGGCCGACGCGGCGAACTGGCTGATCAGCCGGTACGCCGACCCGCCGCCCGAGGCACGGCAGGTTCCCGTCGAGGCGTACAGCATGCCGATCGCCACCTACCGCGCCCTGCTGAACGCGGACGTATCCACAGTGCTCGGGCTGACCGCCCTGCCTAGCCAGGCCCCAGGCAGCACAGCCACCGCCGTCATCGAGGGCTACACGGAGCGCATCGGGCTGCGGCAGCACCACCTCGACTTCCACACCAGCCGGGCCGACACCGACACCGTGTGGGTCCTCGACGACTCCACCTACTCGGTCCTCGACTCCACCACCCGACTCGCCTACTAGGAGGTGCGCTGTGCTCATCCCCGTCGTGCGGGCCGAAGCGTTCTACCTGCCGCCACCCGACCAGCCCGCCGACGCCTGGGCGCTGGTGTCGCCGGCGGAGCGGGTGTTCCGCTGGGTCGAGTTGCGGCAGCAGCGCCGCCTCGAACCACCGGCCGGGTTCGTCCTCGGGCACCAGCTGTACGCCCGGATCAACCACAACCGGTGGGTGGCCGACTGCCCGTGCGGATCCGCGCAGGTCGTCACCCCCACCGACCCGCGGCTGGCGTGCACCGAGTGCGGGGCCGGCTGGTTCCGGCTCGTCTTCCCCGAAGACCCGGAGGCCGCCGAGGCGGAGGTTGCCGACGAGCTGCCGCACGAACGGAACTGGTGGCACCCGGACGACCCGAGCTGGGACCGGCCGGTTCAGCAGCCTGCCGATCCACAGCTTGTGGAGCCCGTGGTCACCAGCCTGCTCGGGGGAGGTAGGGCATGACGTTCGCACCGAGGACCTGGGTTGTCGGAGAGGTCGTCACCGCGGCCCTGCTCAACCAGGAGATCCGCGACCAGTTCAACAGCATGTTCGCCGCGTGGACGTCGTTCACTCCGACGTGGACCGCGGCCACCACCAACCCGGTGCTGAACAACGGCACACTCGTCGGCCGGTACATGAAGATCGGCCGCACGATCAACTACCACATCAACCTGATTCCTGGCTCCACGACGACGTTCGGTTCCGGCGGATACAGCTTCGACCTGCCTGCGACGTCAGCGAACGCCGGCGCCTCCTACGTCGGCTGCTCGCACCTGCTGGCCGGAGGCACGAGGTACGGAGGGCAGAACGTCGTCAGCCCGAACGCCACCACCACGTCGCCCTTCTTCCCCCCGAACTCGACGACCTCGACGCTGTCGCAGTTGTCGCCCACCGTCCCCATCAACCCGCTCGCAAGCGGCCACCAGCTGCGCGTCACTGGCGTCTACGAAGCCGCCGCCTAGGAGCCTCTCGTGCCCGATCTCGGACTGAGCATCACCGCCACCGACACCCGGCCCGCCTACGAGGTAGTCGTCAACGACGGCGGAGCAGACGGCGGAACCACCGCCCAGCTGTACATCGGGGGCAACCCCGCCAGCATCCCGCCGGACGCACTGGACGCCGCGGTCAAGGCACTCGCCGACAGCCTCGCCACGATCCCCGGCTACAGCACGGTCAGCATCCGTCGCCTCACTGTGGCCGGCGCCAGCATCTAGCCCCGCCCCGCCTCGCCGCCCCGTGCCTGCTGGCCGGGGCCTCCTTCATGTCTGGAGCAACATGGCCACGCCACCGCCTGCAAGAACCTTCCTGCAACGCCTCATCGACGAGGGCGTATCCGTCGTCGAAGTCGGCAGCTGGGAGACCCACAACCGCAACAGCAAGGGGCCGTGGGGCGAAGTCCACGGTGTGATGATCCACCACACCGTGACCAAGGGCACCGCCAACACGGTGAAGATCTGCCGCGACGGGCACGCCTCCCTGCCCGGCCCGCTGTGCCACGGCGTCATCGCCAAGGACGGCAAGGTCCACCTCGTCGGCTACGGCCGGGCCAACCACGCCGGCCTCGGCGACCCCGACGTCCTCGCCGCGGTCATCGCAGAGCGGCGGCCGCCCCTCGACAACGAGGCCACCGTCGACGGCAACCGGGCCTTCTACGGCTTCGAGTGCGAGAACCTCGGCGACAACAAGGACCCGTGGCC
>NZ_JABFVK010000064.1 GCF_013362815.1 Hamadaea sp.
GCGTACCTCATCGGTGATCTCCGCGTCGGACAACGTCCACAGGGGACCGGCAGCAAGCTCGGCGACATCCGCCTCTGCCTGCGCCAATGCCCCGTTCACAGATCAACATTAGAACGAAGGTACGACACCTTCCAGGGGGTCAAGCTCATGAGAAAGTGCCATCTCCATCAGGGACGAGATGCCGCGGTTCCTGTCTAGACCGCCAGGCCGAGACCGACGGCAATCTAGAACGATGAGGGCCGAAAGGACATTCAGCGCTGCGCTGATCAGCGGAGTGTGATCAACCCATCACATCCGTACCGTCCAAACGCATGACGCCCGGGACGCAGACCACCGTGCGGTGGTGGCGCGACTTGGCTCCACGGCAGGTCACGCTCCTGACAGAGAGCAGTCCAGAGGTCATCCGGATCAGCCTGGATCCCCTGCCGGAGGACGCGCCGGCGCTCGTTCAGTTCCGACCAGCGGCCGCCGATTCGTTCGGCGATCAGGTCGGGACGTTACTGGACGAACTCGATCGCGCGGCAATGTCGCTCTATCCCCGATGGCTGCCTGGTGCGGAGCGGTTCGACGGCTCCGGAACGCTGGGACTGGCAGCCGTACGCGCACTCGCTATGCGTACCGCCAGGACGTCGGCCGACTTCGGACCGTTCCTCATAGACTTGGCCGAACGAAGCCTACGGAGCTCCGACACCGCGCCGCCGTTCGCGGCCGAGGTGAGAGCGGCTGGGCTGGCCCGGGTGATCGCGGCGGCGTACGGGCGCGAGCACACAGCGGTGATGATCGAGGTTCCCGAGGGTCTCACTGAACCGGCCGAGCGATCTCTGCTCGGCGCGGCCGAATGGCTGGCCGGTCGAGGTCGGTACGCCGTGTGGTTGACCGGCGACCTGGCGCATACCCGCGACCGGGTGGCCGTCCGCCCAGTCTCCGCCCCGGAGCAGCTCGCCCGCCTCGACGTCACCGCGCCGGAGCCAGTGGAGGAACCGGCCGAACCGCCGCTCCTCGTCACGTATCCGCCGATCAGCGGTTCGCCCCACCCGGGCAGCCTCGCCGAGCAGACCCTGGAGCGAGCCTTGCGTCGTCACGCCTGGGCGCAGGGCCGGGAATGGAACCGCGTCTACGAGACGGGAGTTCTCGCCCGCCCGTACCGGCTCGACCTCTTCTGGCGGGAGGAGCAGCTGATCGTCGAGATCGACGGCGCCGAGCATCGAGAACGCGTCAAGTGGGCCGACGACCGCGATCGCGACAACCGGCTGCAGTCGGCCGGCCACAAGGTTTTGCGGTTCCCCAACGAGCGTGTTCTCACCGACGTGCAGTTCGTGGTCCAGCAGATTCAACAGATCCTGATCCAGCGCCGATCGAGCGCCCGCATACCGGAGATGAGGCATCATGCCGACTGAGGAGTCCCAGCCGAAGCTGACCCCCAACCAGATACTCGTGTTGATCGTCCTCATGGCCGAAGCACGGGAGCTCACCAACAAGGATTTGACCGAGCTGGCGGGATTCTCACTGACTGGGGAGAACAACAAGAAGCTGGAGAAGCTTGGCCTCGTCGAGACCGACCGGACCCACAAGCCGTTCTCGCACACGCTCACGGACAAGGGCTGGGCGGTCGTCCGTTCCCTGCACTCCACAACGCCGCCCAAGGAGGGCAGATCGGCCATCAGGTCGCTCTTCACGTTGCTGGGCAACGTAAACCGCTCGCTTGACCGGCTGCAGGTCAGCCACGCGGATTTCTTCAAGCGGACGACCGAGCGAGCCGCCGACGCGGATCCACAGGCATTGGTACGCCAGGCGTACGCCGACCTCGCCCGGGAGCCCGGGGCATGGGTTGGTCTCGCGGATCTCCGCGAGCGCCTGACGCTGGACCGCGCCCAGCAGGATGAAACGCTGAAGGCGATGGCGAAACTGGCCGACGTCCGGATCATTCCCGTGGCGGACACCAAGAACGTCACCGACCGCGACCGGGCGGGCGCGTTACGCATCGGGGCTGAGGAGAACCACGCCATCGCGATCGGGCGGTCATGATCGACCCGGTCGAGCGGGCGGCGCTGGCCGCGTTGTCCTTCGATCCTGCTCCGACGCCGGACGACGTGTGGCGGCCTTCGGCGTACGACGTGCCCGAACTGCATGAGAGGGTCGTCGACGAGATTCTGAGCGGAGTCGGCCGAGCCCGCCGGAACGAGAACACGACGCCCATGACGGTAGCCATGCAAGGCCGGGCGGGGGCGGGTAAGACACATCTGCTCGGGGCAGTCCGCGAGCGCATACAGCGCAACGACGGCTTCTTCTTCCTCGTCAATCTCATCAACGGCCAGACGTTCTGGGAAAGCACAGCGCTCTGTGTGGTCGAGGGGCTGGATCGCGACGCCATCGGCTGGGGCTCACAGCTCAAGACGTTCCATCGCCGGTTGACTCCGATGCTCGGACTTCCACCCGACGTACGCGACGCGGTCGCCGGCGACTTACCGCTGACGCGCGAGCGTCTGGACGCCTACCTTCGTGCTCTTCGCGACCACGACCCCGAGGTCGGACGACAGTGCCAGGACACTGCGCGGGCCCTCGTGCTCCACGGATCGCAAGATTACGATCATCAAGACGTCGGCTACTCCTTCCTGCAGTCTGAACCAGTCGAACCGGCCGCCAGGACTGCGTGGGGCTTCTCGACAAGCGTGCGTACGCCGCAGCTCATCGTCCGCGACATCTCTCGGTTGATCGCCCTGACGCTGTGCCCGACCGTCATCGCCGTCGACCAGGTCGACACGCTGTTCGCCCAGGCGAACGCGAGCTTTCTCCACCGTGAGGGGCACGACGAGCAGTCCGCGTCGGTCGTCGCACCCGTCGCCGACGGCCTGCTCAACCTTCGCGACTCGACGCGGCGAACCCTGATCGTGATCTCCTGCTTGCCGGACACGTGGGAGTTGCTTCGGGCGTACGCGCCGAAGCCGGTGATGGACCGCATCCAGCTGGCGATCCTGCCCGACCGGATCCCGACTGCCGACATCGGACGGGCGCTCGTCGCCAAACGCTTCGCGACGCCCTATGCCGACGAGGGGTTCACCCCGCCCCACGAGACCTGGCCGATCGCCGCCGAAGCTTTCGGCGACGCAGTCAACTACTCCCCCCGAGATCTCCTCAAGCTAGCCTTCGGCCATGTGCAGACGTGCCTGACCGGCAATGACATCAGGCAGCTGCATCGCTTCGACGGACTGACCTACGAGGGCTCGGACCTCACATCGAAGACAGTCGACACACCGGCACTCGACCAGCGGTTCGCCGAGCTCGTCGCGGCGGCAGACGTGTCGTCGGTTCTCGACCCGCAGACCGTCGACGAGCATATGCCGGCCCTGATCGCTGCCGGATTGGCCGCGTGGATCGACGAGCAGGCACCGACCGGAACGACGTACAAGCACGATCCGCTGCCGGGAGCCAAGCCGCCGCTCCACGGACGCCTGGTCGAGGTACTCGACGAGGCCACGGAGAACGAAGCCCACTGGGGCTTTCGAGTCGTGTCGCAGAGCCACGCGGTCGCGGTCATCAACCGGGTGAAAGCCGCGTGCACGAAGATCGGCCTCGACATCCGGATGCCGCAGCGCCGGCTCGTGCTCCTCCGGAACACGCCATGGCCGACCGGTCCGCGAACATCGGAGATCCTGGAGGCGTTCCGTGCGGCGGGTGGCGTCGAGCACGGATTCTCCGAAGACGATCTTCGGACGCTGTACGCGCTACGGCGCATGCGCGAGGAGGGTCATTCAGGCTTCACGGAATGGCTGGTCCAACGCAGGCCGGCCGGTTCGATCACCTTCTTCCGCGACGTGCTCCCCCGATCAGTAGCAGCGCCGACCGGGAGAGCAGCACAAGAAGCCGACGGCGACGTCGATCCAGCACGGCAGGCATTCGATGACGACCGGCCGGACGTGGCTGGCGCAGTGCCGCTCGGCCAGACCACCAGCGACGGGCAGCCGTTCGCCGTGGACCTCGAGTCGCTCCGCCGCCACTGCGTCATCTTCGCGGGTTCCGGGTCTGGCAAGACCGTCCTCATCCGCCGGTTGGTCGAGGAGTGCGCATTGCAAGGGGTCTCGTCGATAGTCCTCGACCCCAACAACGACCTCGCACGGCTGGGGGACGCCTGGCCGTCGAGGCCGGACGGCTGGGGACCGGCTGATCCAGAGCGTGCTCAGGCGTACCTGGCCGACACGGAAGTCGTCGTGTGGACGCCACGGGTGATGGGCGGCCGGCCGCTGGCCTTCCAGCCCTTGCCCGATTTCGCGTCGATCCGGGAATCGCCGGACGAGCTTGATCAAGCGATCCGGTCGGCCGTCGAAGCGCTCGCGCCGCGGGCTGGGGTCACCGCTGCCACCAGAGCAGCTAGACACGGCAAGGCGGTCTTGACCGAAGCGCTTCAGGCGTACGCCCGGGGCTCGCGCGTCGGCCTGCGAGGGTTCGTCGACTTCCTCGCTGAGCTGCCTGACGGCGTGAGCACCATGGCCAAGGCCGACAAACTGTCCGAGGAGGCGGCCGAGACGCTCAAGGCGGCCATGGTGACCGATCCACTGTTCGGCGGTGACGGCACTGCCGCAGATCCGGGAGCCTTGCTGACGCCGTCGCCGGGAAAGCGGGCGCGGATCTCGGTGATTAGTTTCGTCGGACTGCCATCGGAGGAAGAACGGCAGAGCTTCGTCAACCAGCTCCAGATGGCACTCTTCGCCTGGGTCAAGCGGAACCCGGCCGGCGATCGACCGTTGGGCGGTCTGTTCGTGATGGACGAAGCACAGACCCTGGCCCCGTCCGCGGGCAGTACGCCGTGCACGGCGAGCACGATCGCGCTCGCGTCGCAGGCCCGGAAGTACGGATTGGGGCTGGTCTTCGCGACGCAGGCACCCAAGGGACTGCACAATCAGATCTCAGGCAACGCGACTACTCAGTTCTTCGGGTTGCTCAACTCGCCGGCACAGATCGACGCGGCCAAGGAGCTTGCGGCGGTCAAGAGCGGCCGCGTACCGGACATCGGCATCCTCAAGAGCGGCCAGTTCTACGCCGCCGGCGAGGGCTTCTCCTTCATCCGGGTCGACACACCCATGTGCTTGAGCCACCATCCACGATCGCCGTTGACGGAAGAGGAGGTCATCCAGCGAGCGCGCTGAACAGCGCCGCAGCTCCCCCACCGGCAGGCAGGTCGCTGACCTGGCCGTCGCCGACCTCGACCACCCGCCATGCGCCGTCGGCCCGTTGGGCGAGGTCGGTGGTGACGAATCGGCAGCCGAGCGCGGCGACGAGCGGGGCGACTGCGCTGAGATCGGGCTGGGGCACGTCTTCGGGGGTGTCGGGATGCGCGCTGACCAGGACCGGCTCGGTGTGGACCCACCAGACGCGAGCTTCGGCGGCTTGGCCGGTGCTTCGGCCGTAGTCCTCGAAACGGCGTACGACGATGCCGCCTTGGAGGGTGTCGTCCTGCAGTTCGACCATCCGGGTGATGACGTGTACGCAGTGCTCCAGATCGGCTAGATCCGGGATGTAGCAAGCCTCTGCCCACTCGTGTTTACGCGACTTGACGTAGTCCTTGACGATCGCCGGACCGTCGCCGAGCGGGCGGACGAGTTCGGCGACTTCATCGCGGCTGGGCGGATCGAGGGGTACGCGCGGCAGCCAGACGCTTTGCGGCGTGACGGATTCGAAGGTGGCGTACCAGCCGGGCAGCTCGTGTGCCGTGCGGTAGTCGTCCGGTTCGACGACGAGTGGCGTGCCGTGGGCGGCGAGAGCGATGGCGAGCTCGGCGTACCGGTCGGCGGGGATCATCCAGCCTCGATACCAGACCGGCCCGGCATCCGCCGGCACCCGGCGTACGGCGGCGGCGGAGTTGCCGGCGAGGACGGCGTCATGATCCACGAAGGCCGTTGCGCCGCCGTACTCGCGCACGAGCGCTTCCTGGTCGGCGAAGTACGGGTCGACGCGGCGAGGACTCAGCGGATCGGCACAGAACAGGACGGTATGGGCGGACACCCCCACCACGGTAGTCTCCAGATCGCGACACGCGCGGGCCGGGCGGCGTCGAAGGTCATTTCCGGCGCAGGGACATGACGAGGACGACGACGCCGGCCGCGATGCCGCCGAGGACGACAAGGGTCGCCAGCAGTACAAACAGAACAAGCATCACGAGGGGCCTCCGGCGGTAATCCACTAAGGATAGATCAGCAGGCCTGCGGCGGCGTCCAGGGCAGCCACCACGTCGCCGTCCGGCGGGCACAGCAGCGCGGGCCCCGCGACCAGGCGTCGCGCGGATCGGCGTCGATGATCATGAGCCGCTCCCCGTCCCCCCTTCGCGTTGATCATGAACCTAGGGTTCCGTTCGACCGGCGTGTCGTATCCCCAGCACCCTGATCGACTCCCCGGGCGGGTGATCACCGCAACGCGGCGGCCCAGTCGGCGGCATGCTCGCGCGCGTACGCCGCATCGGCGTCGTAAAGGTCGGCGTGCCCTTCGGCAACGGTGCCGCGACGGTCATGATTGGCCGGGCCGCCGAGTGGCACGAACCGATAGACGGCGTACGCGACGTCCCAGACTCGGGGGCCGGGATGCGCTGTGTCGAAGTCGATCAGGGCCACCGGATGACCCGAGCGGAACACCGTGTTGTACGGGGCGGCGTCGCTGTGGCAGACGACCTCGGCCGGTTCCGGACCGGCCGGGCGGTGCAGCAGCGCTCCGCGACGGACCACGGCGTTGACTCCGCCACGCAGGATTTCTTGGTCGGAGCCTTCGAAGATCATTCCGCCGAAGATACAGTCGCGAAATGAGCGTGTCTTGGGGATTCGTCAGCGGACGGCGGCTGGAGCGGCACGGGTTGACCACGCCCGTGGCCGACGTCGCGACAGCCGCGCGGGCGATGTGCGGTACGCACGCCCAAGTGCTCTCGGCGGCCGAGCTCTCGATCGGCCTCCGGCTCGACGGCGGTACGCGGCAAGACGTGCAGGACGCGTTGTGGTCCGACCGGACGCTGGTCAAGACGTTCGGCCCGCGGGGCACGGTGCACCTCCTGCCGACGGAGGATTTGGCGCGCTGGTGCGGCGCTCTCGGTGCGATCCCCTCGGCCAGCCCCTTCGCTGCGGGCGTACGCGTGACGCCGGAACAGGCCGAGGAGCTGATCACGGCCATCGGGGCAATCCTCGCCGAAGGCGAGTTCACCGTGGACGAGCTGACTGCGGCACTCGGCGTACGGGTCGGGGCGTGGGCGGTCGAGCCGGTGATGCCCGCCTTCCAGACGCTCTGGCCCCGGTGGCGGCAGATCACCCACCTTGCGGCCCATCGCGGCGCATTGTGCTTCGGCCCGAACAAGGGCCGCAACGTCACTTACACCAATCCCGCTCGCTGGCTGCCGGGCTTCACGCCCGCCCCGGCCGCCGAGTCGACTGCCTGGTTACTGCACAGCTACTTGTACGCATATGGCCCGGCGGCACCCCAGCACTTCGCGCGCTGGCTCGCCGCACCGCCGCGCTGGGCTGCCGCCGTTTTCGCAGACGGCGACGTCGAGGAAGTCTCCCTCGAAGGCGTCGCCGCCTGGGTGAACCGCGGGGACATGGAGTTTCCGGCCGCTGCCACCGGCGTGCGCCTGTTACCCCACTTCGACGCGTACGCCGTCGGCGGCCAGCCTCGCGAGCTGCTGTTCCCGGGCGAGGCGGCGAAGCGGGCGCTGGCCGGGAGCCAGGCCGGCAACCACCCGGTACTCCTCGTCGACGGCGTCGTCGCCGGAGTCTGGCACCAGAAGAGGTCCGGGAAGAAGGTCGCCATCACGGTCGATCCCCTCACTGCGTTGACGACTGCACAGCGCAAGGAGCTTGAGGAGCAGGCGGATCGGGTCGGCGAGATTCTTGGGCTGAAGCCGTCGCTGACGATCGACAAGGTGACCGTCGGCCCCCATGCGTGACCGAACTCGATCACCCGCTCCGGGAGTCGATCAGGGTGCCAGGGACGCGACACGCCGGACGAGCGGGACCATAGGTTCATGATCAACGCGAAAGGGTCGATGGGATCATCGCAGCACGAAGCCGGGCAGATCGTCGGCGGGATCGACGAAGAAGGTGTGCTCGCCGGTCGGGTACGCCGTCCCGGTGATGCACGGCACAACGGCGGCGAAACCGTCCACAGTGGTCTCCGCCTCGATGACGGCGGTGAACCGCGAACCCACGATCGAGTCGTGCACGAAGGTCTGCCCGGCGCTCAGCTGCCCCGTCGCGGCGAGTGTGGCGACGCGCGCGGCAGTGCCGGAGCCGCACGGCGAACGGTCCAGCTCACCGTCGGCGAAGATCGTGACGTTGCGCTGATGCAGCGGGCCTAGCTCTTCGTAGAGGATCGTGCCGTAGACGCCGCTGAGCCGGTCGTCGCCGGGATGCCGGGCGATCGGGCTGTCGTTCAGCGCCCATTTGATCTCGCGGCCGATCGCGATCAGGTCCTGATAGGACTCAGGTGTGACTGACAAGCCCAACGCGTCCACATTGATCTGAGCGTAGATCGCCCCGCCGAAGCTGACGTCGACGCGATACTTCCCGACCTCGACGCCTCGCGCGATGAGGTAGCTGGGCACATTCACGAAGTCCACTCGCCCATCGGCGTGCACCCGGGCAGTGACCCGTCCAGAAGGGACGTCGATGACGACATCGGTCCGGTCGCCCGTGGACGGTACGAATCCACTTCGGACGGCCCACGCGCCGAGCGCGATGGTCCCGTGCCCACATGCCGTGGAGAAGCCGTCCTTGTGCCAGAACAGCACACCCAGATGCGCGCCGTCGTCGTCCGGCGGCACGAGAAAACCGCCGTACATGTCCGCGTGCCCGCGCGGCTCGAAACACAGCAGCCGCCGCAGCCCGTCCACGCGCGGGTCGATCATCGCCGTCACCCGCCGGGCCGCGACGCTCTCCCCCGCGATCGGCCCCGGGTCGGTCACGATCCGGAAGGGCTCACCGCCCGTGTGATAGTCGACGGTACGCACAACGCCGTGATCCATGCCGGTCAGCATATTCACCAGCACCGGCCGTCGGGGAGTTCTCCCAGGCCGGGACACTGACGCAGACGTCAGGAGAACGCCGTCAGGAAGCGGTCGCGGAACTGATCCATCGGCCAGACCGGGGCGTCGGCGGCGGGACGCAGTCCGTCGGTCCAGCCCCAGGAGGCCGTGCGGTCGAGGACGGTCCGGTCGCGGGCGACGATCGTGATGGGCACGTCGTGACCGGCGTCGGGCCCGGTGACGGCGGGCGCCGGCTGGTGGTCGCCGAGGAACACCAGCACCAGGTTGTCATCGCCATATGTCTCCACATAGGAGATCAGTGTCTCCAGCGAATACGTGATCGCAGTACGGTAGTCGGCGCGCAGGCGAGCCGGGTCACGCTGGATCACCAGGTCGGCCGAGTCGCCGGCGCCGGACTTTTCCTCGAACGTGGAACCGTCGCCGACCTTGTCCCAGTCGCGCAGGGTCGCCACCGGCTCCCACGGCGCGTGGCTGGAGATCAGCGGGATCACCGCCAGCACCGGCGGCCGTGCGGTCTTGGCCCGTTCCCGCTGCTGGAACTGCGACAGCGTGTACTGGTCGGGCATCATCGCGAAGGCGTACAGGGGACCTTTGTAGGCGAGGTCTTTCGCGGCGTACACCTGGTCGTAGCCGAAGAAGCCGGCCTCGGTGAAGTCGCCGACAGTTGCGGGCATGACGGCGACGGCCCGGCCACCGGTCTTGGTGAACGCCCAGGTCAACGTGAGCCGGTCGCTGTGGGTCAGCGTGGTGTAGCGCTGCTGGTTGTTCACCCAGAGTCCGGACAGCAGCGTCGAATCGGCCAGCCAGCTCCCGCCGCCGACGACCGGGGAGGTGAGGAATCCGCTGCGCGCGGCGTACCCGGCGTGGGCCAGGCGAGCGGTGCCGTCGGCAAGGACCTGGTCGATCTGCGGCGCGAGCTCGGGCCGGTCGAGCGCGGTACGCCCATAGCTCTCGATGATGGCGACCACGACGTCCTTGCCGCGCAGCCCGGTGAGCAGCCGATCACCAGGGACGTCGCGGAATCGGTCCGACTTCAGCGTGGCGACGAATTCGCGCTGGTCTTTGATGCCTTCGTCGACTTGGCGTACGCGGTCGTAGCCGTCACGAGCGGCGACCGGAACGGTCGTGACCAGCTGTGCGCCGGTGATCGCGAAGACCACCCACCCGACGGCGAGTACGCCGAGCACAACCGCGGCCGGGGTGCGGTGGGCGACCGACACCTTGGCCAGGTTGCGGAACGCCACCACCGCCAGCGCGAGGACCAGCAGACCGAGTCCCACCGCACCGATGATCGCGACGATCTCGATCGTGCGGCCGTTGGCCAGGCGGAGATACGTCGCGCCCGAGCCGAGGAAGGCCCAGTCGGCGACGGGGTCGAAGGGCCGGTTGAGCACGGTGGAGAAGCCGAGGCTCAGGATCTTGAGGACGACGAGTACGCCCAGCAGCCCGCCGACGACGGGAACCGCGATGCGGCGGGCCTTCGGTGGCAGCACCAGCATCAGCCCGAGCCCGACGAGCAGGTCGATCGGGATACGCAGAAACGCCGCCGGACTGAGACGGCGTACCTCATCGGGGGCGAGCAGCAGGCCGACCAGTACCAGAACGGCGACGACCGCCGCCCCGACCGTCAGCGGACGCCGGATGCGCACACCGTCATCATCGCAGGCCAGCCCCGGACGCGCGCGAGCTGCCCGACCAACCGGGGAGAGCGGTCAGCCGAAGATCGTGTGCCCGCCCAGCCGAGCCTTGGCCGCCAGGTACCCCGCGTTGGCAGCGGAAAGGTGCACGCCGGTCGGCACGTGCTCGGTGACGGCGATCCCGAGCCGGGCGAGCTGCGAAGCCTTGTCGGGATTGTTGCTGAGCAAGGCGATCCGGTTCACGCCGAGCGCGTGCAGCATCTGGGCGGCCACGGTGTAGTCCCGTTCGTCCTCGGCGTGGCCGAGCGCCAGGTTCGCCTGATAGGTGTCCAGTCCGGCGTCCTGCAACGTGTACGCCTCGAGTTTGGCGTACAGGCCGATGCCCCGGCCCTCCTGCCGCAGGTAGAGCAGGTATCCCCCGGCGGCGCTGATCCGCTCGGCCGATTCGCGCAGCTGCGGGCCGCAGTCGCAGCGCTGGCTGCCGAACACGTCGCCGGTCAGGCATTCGCTGTGCGGGCGCACCAGCGGAGCCTCGCCCGGGACGAGCGCGCCGAGCCGCAGCGCGACGTGTTCCCGGGCGTCGACCAGCCCGGCGAACGAGAAGACCCGGGCCATGGTGGTGTAGCCGTCGGCGAAGCGCAACGGCACCGTGACTTCGGTTCTCACCTCCGCAGGCGGGATCTCTTGCAGCGTCACGGCAACCCCCCGGACACGTCGCAGCGCGGCGAGAGGGCGTACCGCATCAGCACGACGTCGCCGATCTGGCGTACCTCGGCGAGGGCGGCCCGGCGTCCGGGGTGGAAGGGGAAACTGCCGTCGCCGACGAACCGCCGCCCCCGCGAGTCGCCCACGAAGAACGGGGCCACCACCAGGTGCAACTCGTCGGCCAGATCGGCGGTGAGGAACTGGGTGTGCACGGTGCCGCCGCCCTCGACCATCAGCCGGCGTACGCCGCGCGCGTAGAGGTCTTCGGTCAGCGCCCGCAGATCGACCGGCTGCCCGCCGTCGACGATCGTGGCGCAGCCGCCCAACCGGGACTTCGCCTCGCTGACGGCGTCGCTCTGGCAGTACACGAGTTTCTCCGCGTCGCCCGCAGTGAAGAACGCCGCGTCCGGGTCCAGCAGAGCCGACCCGGTGACCGTCACCTTCATCGGGCTCGACGGCAGGCCCAGGCGTACGCGCTCCTGCTGCCGGTCGCCCGAACGGATCAGCAGCCGTGGATTGTCATGCCTTATCGTCGTCGCGCCGACGAAGATCGCGTCGTGGGCCGCGCGTACGGCGTCGACCCGGTCGAAGTCGGCCTCGTTGGACAGCAGCAACCGGTCCTCGGTCGGCCCGCTGAGGTAACCGTCGATCGACATGCTGCAACTGAGCAGGATGTACGGGCGGTCAGCCATGAGCGACCACCACCGCCTCCGAAGTAGACGGTCGGAGTACCCGGGCCAGCAGCACCACTGCGCCCGGCAGGCACGCCGCCAACCCCAGTACGCCATACGTCACCGCGGTCGCGACGCCCTGAGCGGCGGTGAGCCCGGCCGCGCCGAAGGCCCAGGCGGCGACGCCTTCCCGAGGTCCCCAACCGGCCAGGTTGAGCGGCAGCATCATGGCGAGCAACGCGCACACGGTCAGCGGGAGCAGGCGGTCCAGCGACGCGGTCGCGCCCGCCGTCCGGGCGGCGACGACGAACGTGGTCAGGTGCCCGGCGAGGATCACCGCCGACAGCCCCGCCATCGCCAGCCACGGCAGGTCAGTCCGCATGTCAACTGCCCTCCGGCGCTGACGCCACAGCAGGACGGCGGCCAGCACGGCGAGCGGGAGGACGGCGTACCGGGCGTAGGTGCGTACTGGGGACGGAAAGAACGCCAGCAGCAAGACGCCGAGCACGGCGATCACCGCTTGACCGGCGATCCGCTCCACCGCCACCGATCGCACTCCGAGCCGGACGTCGCCGATCGACCGTCCATGCCGGACAGCCCGATGGACGTCGCCCGCGATGCCCCCGGGCAGCGTCGTGTTGAGGAACTGCGCCCGGTAGTACGCGGCTATCGCGCGCGGAAGCGGGAGGCGTACGCCGAGTCGCGCCGCCACCAGGTGCCAGCGCCACGCCGAGCACACCGTCGTCACCGCGCCGACCGCGATCGCCACGCCCAGCGCGGTCGCATCGATTCGGCGTACGCCGGCCAGAAAGGGCCCGGCGCCGACCCGCCAGCCGAGCACGGCGAGCAGCGCGAGGCCGCCGATCGCGCGAGCCCACCCCCAGAAGCGGCGGCTCGATCTGGACGCGGTCATCCACCCACCCTAACTACCGCCGCCCGTGCTAGGACTAAACATGGCCGGACCGCCGGTACGCCCGGCGCGCCGGGATTTTCCGCCCGGCCGTCCGGATTCCGCCGATGAGTTTTCCCGAGCCGGCCCGTCTTACCGAACACAAGCGCTACGGAACGAAGGGTGATCGTCATGAACTTCCAGGCCGTCCTCGAGCTCCACGGCAAGACCGCCACCGGCATCGTGGTGCCCGATGAAGTGGTTGACGGGCTCGGCGCGGGCAAGCGCCCGGCGGTGCGCGCCACCATCCGGGGCTACACCTACGAGACCACGATCGCGCCGATGGGCGGCCGGTACCTGATCCCGGTCAGCGCGGACGTACGCGCCGCGGCCGGAGTCGCCGCCGGAGACACGCTCGACGTGGAGGTGGTCGTCGACACCGCCCCGCGGCAGGTCGACGTCCCCGCCGATCTGGCGTCGGCATTGGACGCCGTGCCGGCCGCCCGCAAGACCTTCGACGGGCTGTCGGTGAGCCTGAAGAAGTATCACGTCACCCAGGTGACGGGCGCGAAGACCGACGAGACCCGGCAGCGCCGGATCGAGAAGGCGGTGGCGACGCTCGCCGAGGGCCGCGCTCGCTGATGCGCCCTACCAGTGGGACGAACAGGCCCACTGACCGGCCGAGATAGCGGAACCGGAAAGATGGTCACGTGCTCGGTCTCGAACTCGTCGTGCTCCTCGGCCTCGGCCTGCTCCTCTGCGGCCTGCTGGCCCGGCGTACGGGGGTCGCCCCGCCGGTGCTGCTGCTCGGCTTCGGCGTGCTGCTCGGCTTCATCCCGGCGCTCCGCGAGGTGCACCTGCCGCCCGAGATGGTGCTGCTGCTCTTCCTGCCCGCCCTGTTGTACTGGGAGAGCATCACCACCTCGCTGCGCGAGATCCGCAACAACCTCCGCGTCATCATGCTGGTCAGCACCGCGCTGGTGATCGCGACGGCGGCCGCGGTCGCCTGGGCGGCCCATCTGCTGGGGATGCCGTGGGGTCCGGCCTGGGTCCTCGGCGCGGCGGTCGCTCCCACCGACGCGACGGCGGTCGGCGTACTGGCCCGGGCGTTGCCCCGCCGCCAAGTGACCGTGCTGCGTGCGGAGAGCCTCGTCAACGACGGGACGGCACTGGTCATCTACGGGCTGGCCGTCGGGGTCACCGTCGGCGAGGAGCACCTGAGCACCCTGCATGTGAGCTGGCTCTTCCTGGTCGCGTACGCCGGTGGGGCGCTGGCCGGAGCCCTCGTGGGCTGGCTGTCGGTGCAGGTCCGGCGCTGGGTCGACGACCGGGTGCTGGGCAACGTCGTGACGATCCTGACGCCGTTCTCGGCGTTCCTGCTCGCCGAGCTCGTCGACGCGTCCGGCGTACTGGCGGTCGTGGTGGCGGGACTGTGGCTGTCGCAGGCCGGGCCTCGGGTCATCCGGGCCGAAGCCCGTCAGCAGGCCGAGGCGTTCTGGTCGATGGCGACCTATCTGCTGAACGGCACGCTGTTCGTGCTGATCGGCCTGCAGGTGCAAGACGCCGTACGCAGCCAGGACGGAACTGCGTTCACCGAAGGTCTGCGGGCGGTGGCGATCATCTCGGCGGTGGTCATCGGCACCCGGTTCCTATGGCTGTTCACCACGCCGTACCTGATCCGGGCGATCGACCGGCGTCCGCAGCAACGGCTGCGCCGAGTCGGCGCGCGGGCGCGCGTCGTCAGCAGCCTGTCCGGTTTCCGGGGCGCAGTCTCGCTCGCCGCCGCGCTCGCGATCCCCCGGATGATGGCGTCGGGCGAGCCGTTCCCGAACCGGGACATGATCATCTTCGTCACGACCGGGGTCATCGTGGTGACCCTGGCCCAGGCCCTCCTCCTGCCCCGCGTCGTACGCTGGGCGCACCTCCCGGCGGACACCTCGCCCGCCCAGGAACGCCATCTCGCGGAGACCACCGCGACCGAGGAGGCGCTCGCGGCGATGCCCCGGATCGCCGACGATCTCGGCGTCGAGGGCAAGGTTGTCGACCGGCTGCGCCACGAGTACGAGAAGCACCTGCGAGTGCTGCGGGCGGCCGAGCCCGACGCCGACGACCAGCCCGCCCTGACGTACGACCAGCAGTACACCGAGCTCAAGCTGGCCGTGCTGGCCGCCAAGCGGGCGACCGTCGTGCGGTTGCGCGACGACGGCAGCATCGACGACGGCGTACTGCGCGACGTGCAGACGCGGCTCGATCTGGAGGAAGTGCGGCTGACCCGGCGCGAGGCCCTCGATTAGCCACGTCAGGCACCTCGCATAGGGTGATCACATGCGCACCACCACGTTGGGAACCGAAGGTCCCGAGGTCGGCGTCGTCGGCCTCGGGTGCATGGGAATGAGCCACGCCTACGACGACCCCGCCAACCGAGACGACGAGACGTCGATCGGCGTCATCCGTCAGGCGTTGGACCTTGGCGTCACCCTGATCGACACCGCCGACGTCTACGGCCCGTACACGAACGAGGAACTCGTCGGCCGGGCGCTCGCCGGGGCGTACCGGGGGCGGGCGGTGCTGGCCACCAAGGTCGGCCTCGTGCCCAGCGACGGCAGCTCGTCGACCGGCACCTCGCCCAACTACGGTCGCAACGGCCGTCCCGAGTACGTCCGCCAGGCCGTCGACGCGAGCCTGCGCCGGCTCGGCACCGATCACGTGGACCTGTACCAGCTGCACCGAGTCGATCCCGACGTCCCGATCGAGGAGACCTGGGGCGCGATGGCGGAGGCCGTGGCGGCCGGCAAGGTCCGGCAGATCGGCCTGTCCGAGGTGACGGTGGACGAGATCCGACGCGCGCAGGCCGTGCACCCGGTCGCGTCCGTTCAGTCCGAACTGTCGCTGTGGACGCGCGATCCGCTGGCCGAGGTGCTGCCCCACTGCGAGCGCGAGGGCATCGCGTTCCTGCCGTTCTCCCCGCTCGGCCGCGGCTTCCTCGCCGGGCGCGTCTCGTCCTTCGACGACCTGCCCGCCGACGACTTCCGGCGGCGGCTGCCCCGCTTCCAGCAGGACGCGCTGCGGGCCAACCTCACCATCGTCGGCCGGGTCCAGGCGGTCGCCGACCGCGTCGGGGCGAGCCCGGCGCAGGTCGCGCTGGCCTGGGTCCTCGCGCAGGGCGACCGGGTGATCCCGATCCCTGGCACCAAGACCCCCAAGTATCTGGCCGACAACGCGGGTGCGGCGGACCTCCGGCTCACTGCCGAAGACCTCGCCGAACTCGACGCGCTGCCCACCCCGGAAGGAGGCCGGTACTAGCCATGGCCGTCGTCTACCGGGCGGAACTTCATCCGTCCAAACTCGATTTGATCAACGCCTGGCTGCCCGGCCGGTCCTGGTTCCAGGGACCGGTCGGAGCGCCCGTGGACCGCGTCGCGGCCTGCCGCTTCGACGACCCGGCCGGCGAAGTCGGCGTCGAGATCATTCTTGTGCGCGCTACCGAGGGTCCCGTCTACCACGTCCCGCTGACCTATCGGGGCGCGCCGCTGCCCGGCGGCGAGGCGTACCTGCTGGGCACGTCGGAGCACTCGGTCCTCGGAACTCGGTGGATCTACGACGCGGTCGGCGATCCGGTCTACGCCGCCGTCCTGGCCGCCGCCATCGTCTCCGGCGGGACCGAGGCCGAGGAGTACGTCGAGGACGAGCACGGTCAGCAGCAGCGGCGCGAGCCCTCGATGACGGTGCGCGGCAGAGGGCTTCCCGGCGCCGTCGCGGCGCGCATCACCGTCGTCCGCGAGGTCGTCGACGGCGATCCGGCCCGCGTCGTGACGGATGGCGCCGAACTCCACGTCGTCCGCGTCGTCGGCACTCCGGTCGAGGGCGCGACGCTCACCGCGACGTGGCCCGGCGCGACGCCCACCGCACTCGCGTCGCTCTAGTCACAGCGCTGCCGCGAATCTGCGTACGGTCTCGTCCCAGCCGGTCAACGTCGCCCGGCGGGCCAACGCGGCCGTGCGCAGGTCCGTGCGTACGTGCGGGTCGGTGAGCCAGGCACGCACGGCCCGTGCGAACGAGGCGGGATCGTCGGGCGGCACGAGCAGACCGCCGCGCCCCAAGGCCTCCGGCACGCCGCCGACGTCCGTGGCCACCACCGGCATGCCGCGCGCCAGCGCCTCCGCGATCACCATGCCGTAGGTCTCGCTCCGGCTCGCGTGACAGAGCAAATCACCATCCCATCGGGTACGCACACCGCAGAGCACGATCCGGTCACTCAAGCCGGCTGCGTTGATCTGCTTGCCCACAGCGTCCACGAAGGCGGGGTCGCGATCGAGCGGGCCGACACAGTCGAGTGTCCACTCCAGATCGTCGAGAGTGGCGAGCGCGTCGACGAGGATGTCGTGGCCCTTGCCGGGCGTCACCGCCGCGACGCAGACCAGCCGCGATCCGGCTGCCGTCGCGGGATGGACCGCCGCGGCGTCCACCCCGGGCTCGGCCACGTGCACCCGGTCGCTGCGGTACGCGTACAAGCTGATGAGGAGCCGGCGGGTCCACTGGCTCGTGGTGACGACGGCGCGGGTGGCTCGCAGCGCCTGTTCTTCTTCCGGTGTGGACAGTGGCATGTGCATCAGCAGGATCAGCCGCAGCTGCTGATGGCGGGCGAGCACGGCGGGCGCGGCGCTGCCCACGAGCCCGTCGACGACGACGGTGGCCTGATCGGGCAGAAGCGAAAGCGCCTGGTCCAGCCGTTCGAGGTCGGCGGGCGAGGGGTGCGGCCAGCTGCCCGCGACGGTGAGTTCGTCGGCACCGAGACCGTCGATCACGCGACGGTCGTAGATGTTGCCGCCGCTGGGCGTCGCGTCGATGTCGTTCGGGACTGCGAAGTAGACGGTCATAGATCTCGTTCGTAGGTGGCCCAAGCGATGTGCGACTCGTGCAGTGTCACCGCGATGCCGCTGAGACCGCGCGCCGTTTCGCCGAGCTGTCCGGAGTGGACGCCGTCGGCGAGCCGATCCGCGATGGCTCGGGCGAGCACCTCGGTGGTGGTGTTCAGTCCGGTGAACTCGGGCAGCTCGTCGAGATTGCGCAGGTGGTATGCCCCGACGATCTGCTTGAGGGTGTCCGCCGCCAGCGCGATGTCGACGACGACGCCGTCACTGTCTACATCGGACCGCTTGAAGGTGGCGTCGACGACGAAGGTCGCGCCGTGCAGCCGCTGGGCCGGTCCGAAGGTCTCCCCCCGGAAGCTGTGCGCGATCATCATGTGGTCCCGGACCGTGACGCTGAACATCTCACTCTCCTTCGTCGTCTGCAATGTCGTCGTCTGCAATGTGGTCGTAGGTGATCACGTGGCACATGGGCAGTTCGCCGTCGGCGATGCGGGGCATGACCTGGGGCAGTTCCTCGAACGGCGACTCACCGCCGAGCAGCGCGTCGAAGACCGGGTCCTTGAGCAGGTCGAGCGCGATGCGCAGGCGGTCGCCGTAGGTGCGGCTCTCCCGGCGCGCCGGGGCGACCCGGCCGACCTGACTGCTGCGGATGGTGATCCGTCCAGAGTGGAACACTCCGCCGAGCCCGAGGCTCACTTCGCGATCGCCGTACCAGCTCAGTTCGGTGATCGTGCCCTCGTCGCGAACCACCTCGAGCGCCGTACGCAGTCCCGCCTGCGTCGCGCTCGCATGGTAGACCAGGTCCCGGCCGGTACGCGCCTGGCCCGGCGTCGCGAAGCGGACCCCCAACCGTGCCACGACGGGCCGCTTACCCTCGTCGACGTCGACGAGTTCCACGTCGACACCGGGGATCTTGGCGACGACGGCGGCGAGCCCGCAGCCGACCATGCCCGCGCCGATCACCGTGACCCGGTCGCCGACCAGCGGCGGGGTGTCCCACAGCGCGTTCACTGCCGTCTCGATCGTGCCCGCCAGCACCGCACGTTTCGGATCTACCTGCGGGGGAACCTCCACCACGGCACTCCTCGGCAGGACGTACCGAGTCTGGTGGGGATGCAGGGCGAACACCGTTGCCCCGACGTCCGGGCCCGCCTCGATCACGCCCACGGTGAGGTAGCCGTACTTCACCGGCGCCGGGAAGTCGCCCGCCTGGAACGGGGCGCGCATGCGGGCGTACTGGTCGGGGGGCACCTCGCCCCGGAAGACCAGGGTCTCCGTGCCCCGGCTGACGCCGGAGTAGAGCGTCCGGACTTCGACGTCGTCCCCGCCCCGAGGTGGGAGCGGTTCCTCGCGGATCTCCCCGACCCCGGGCGTACGCACCCAGAAAGCGCGTGCTGTGCCAGTCCCCATAATTGATGATTGTGCCGATGATGCGTACCGGACCGGTGACAGGGCTCGCCGTCCACGTCGGTCTGCTTGGCGGACTTTCCGCCACGGTCGGGCTGACCGTGCTCGGCTGGGCGCTCGGCGGCTCCTATGCCGTGGCGCTGGCGGGCCTGCTGACCTGGGGATTCGGCTCAGCCTCGCTGGGCCCGGCCGACCGGATCACGCTGGCGCGCTCGGCTCTCGTCGGCGGGGTGCTGGCGATGTCGGTCGCCGTCCCGGGCCCGGTGTGGGTGATCGTCTGGACGGCGACGCTCGCCCTGATCCTCGACGCGATCGACGGCTGGGTCGCCCGGCGTACCGGGACGGACTCGCCGCTCGGCGCGCGGTTCGACATGGAGGTCGACGCCTTCCTCCTGCTCGTCTTGGCCGTCTACGTCGGCCGGTCGGTCGGCGGCTGGGTGATGCTCATCGGCCTCATGCGCTACCTGTACGCCGTCGCCGGGTGGCTTCTCCCCTGGCTGGGCGGCTCGGTGCCCTACCGATATTGGCGGAAGGTCGTGGCGGCCGTCCAAGGCATCGTCCTCGTCTGCGCCGTCTCGGGCCTGTTCCCGCGTTGGCTGGTCCTCACCGCGTTGGGCCTGTCCCTGGCACTGCTCCTCGAATCGTTCGGGCGGGACGTCGTCTGGCTCGCCGCCCGCCGCTTCCCGGCACTGAGTCGGCTCGGGCCGCTCGCCTTCCCCGCCGAGCCGGCCCGCGCCTGGGACGGCCGCCCGCTGGTCCGCACCTCGACATGAGTCGGCTTGTACGCTCCTCGGCATGACCGACGGGGAGATCAAGATCAGGCGGTCCGCGCGCGTACTGCTGCTGGACGCGGACGACCGGGTGCTGTTGCTGAAGATCCATGATCCCTCGGCGGTACGCGGCCCCAATCCGTTGCCGAGTGTCGACTTCTGGCTATTGGTCGGCGGCGGGCTGGAGCAGTCGGAGACCTACGAGGAGGCCGCTCGCCGGGAGGTCTTCGAGGAGACCGGGATCAGCGACTTCACCCTCGGCCGGTGCATTCTTCGGCACGACAAGGTCGTCGAGAACCCGTACGGCGAACTGCAGCACGTCTACCAGCAGATCTTCGTCGGACGGGTGCCGTCGGGCGTACCGGTGAGCTTCGCAGGTCACGAGCCGCTGGAGGCTTCCACCACGATCGGGTACGCCTGGTTCACCCATGCGGAGATGCTCGACCGCGAACGGCACGAGACGTTCGTTCCACTCGGCCTGAGCGGGCTGTTCGCCGAAGCCCTTCTACGCTGACCGGATGACGTCCTTCGCGCGTGCGTGGGGAATGGCCCGGTCGATCGCGATGTACCACGGGATCCCCGGACGGCAGCGCCGGATGCGGCGGTTCTACGGCCAGTTCCTCGGGCCGGGCGAGCTCGGCTTCGACATCGGCGCGCACGTCGGCAATCGCGTACGCGCATGGCGGGCGCTCGGCGCCCGAGTGGTGGCCGTCGAGCCGCAGCCCGACTTCGCCCGGCTCCTGCGCATCCTGTTCGGCCGATCGGACGCGGTCGTCCTGGTGCCGTCGGCGGTCGGCGCCGCCGCGGGGCGCACGACGATGGCGTTGTCCTCGGCGACCCCGACGGTCTCCTCGATGTCGGACGAGTGGATCTCCTCCGTCACCCGGGATCACCGATTCTCCGGCATTCACTGGGACCGGACCGTCACCGTCGACGTCGTCACACTCGACCAACTCGTCTCGGCGTACGGCGTACCAGTGTTTGTGAAAATCGACGTCGAGGGATTCGAGCCGGAAGTGTTGCGCGGCCTGTCCCACCCGGTACGCGCATTGTCGTTCGAGTACTTGCCACCCGCGCACGACGCCGCGCTCGCGTGCCTGGACCTCGTGGCGAAGCTGGGCGAGTACGAGTACAACTACTCGCCGGTCGAGACCATGCGGCTGGCCTCGGACGTCTGGCTCGACGCGGCCGGACTCGTCGCGCTGTTGGAGCGATTCCGCCCGCTGGGCCGATCCGGCGACGTGTACGCCCGCCTCACCGCATCCGCGCGGTCTGCCCGCTGACGCGGGCGGCCCGAGGGCGCTCCGCCGGGTGGTACGCCACGCACCTGATCTTGGTCAGGTGACGTCGATGACGTACCACCCGCGCGAGAAGACCGCGCGAGAAGACCGCGCGAGAAGACCGCGCGAGAAGACCGCGCGAGAAGACCGCGCGAGAAGACCGCGCGAGTTCCCGACACAGGATGTCGGGAACACCGGGCAGACTGACGGTCATGCCTGACCGATCGCAGATCCTGGAACTGCTCCGTACGAATCCGGAGCGCATCGCCGACCTGACAGCAGGTCTCACCGCGGCTCAGTTGCAGAAGCGACCCGAGCCGGACGAGTGGTCGGTCGCCGAGGTACTGGCCCACCTGCGGTCGTGCGCCACCCTGTGGGGCGAGTACATGGCGGCGATCATCGCCCGGGACGAGACCACGTTCCGCGTGGTCAACCCGGCCGCCTGGATCGAGCAGACCGACTACATGACGCAGAAGTTCGCACCGGCCTGGCAGGCGTACGCCCGACAACGGGCCGGCCTGCTGACGACGCTCGCCGGGCTGTCGGAGGCGGAGTGGGCGCACACCGCCACCATCACCGGAGCGGGCGCACCCATGCGCAAGAACGTCCTGTATTACGCCACGCGCCTGGCCACCCACGAACGCGGGCACCTGCGCCAACTCCGGAAGACCATCGAGAAGCTCTAGGAACGGAAGCTTCAGGGCCAGGCGAGGCCGAGCGCCTCGGCGAGTTCCTTGTCGGCCGGTTCGACGAGGTGACGGCCGTCGGGCAGGGCGACGACGGGGATCGACATGCGCCCGTCCTGCACCCGCTGGACGTAGTCCCGGGCGTTGTCGTCGGCGTCGGTGTCGATCCAGGCGTACTCGACGCCGTTGCGATCCAGGAACCGCTTCGTGCGTACGCAGTCGCCACACCAGGTCGCCCCGTACACCGTGAGGGTGTCAGTCATGCCTCGATCAAGTCCGGCCGTGCGCTCGCTATTCCCGGCAGATGATCTAGGCTCGCCCGCATGGCAGTCGAGCTTCCGCGCGGCGGCACCGTCGTGCTCATCGGCGACAGCATCACCGACGCCGGTCGCGTCCGGACCGATCCCGCCTCGCTCGGGTGCGGCTACGCGTACCTGGTCGCAGCCTTGTTCGCCGCCCGGAATCCAGGCCATCGCGCACGGTTCGTCAATCGCGGGATCAACGGCAATCGGGTCACCGACCTGGCCGCCCGCTGGGCCGACGACTGCCTCGCACACCAACCGGACGTCGTCTCGGTCATGGTCGGCATCAACGACTGCGCGCGGGCCTTCGCAGGCGGCGAGGCGATGCCGGCCGAGACGTTCGCGGCGCACTATCGGTCCATTCTGGACCAGGCCGCGACCCGCGGCGCCCGGCTCGTGCTCCTCGAGCCCTTCGTCCTGCCGGTCAACCAGCTCCGCGCTTCCTATCGGCCCGATCTCGATCTCAAAATCCAAGTGGTACGCACACTGGCGGCCGAATTCGGGGCGGCCCTGATCGGCACCGACGCCCTGTTCGCCGAAGCCGCCGCGGCGAGCTCCGCCGACGAGTGGACCACCGACGGGGTGCATCCGACGCCGGCCGGGCACGCGGGCTGCTGGCCCAAGCCTGGCTGACGGCCGTACGCCCCGCCTGACCCCCCGGCCGGTCAGCGGGCGAGCACTTCGGAGGCGGCGGAGACGGCGTACGTGGCGAGCCAGAACAGCGTCACGAGCAGGCCGAGCGCGGCCGGGGCGAGCGCCCGGGCGAAGCCCCGGCGGCGAGCCCGCCACCCGCAGACGATCGCCAGTACGCCGGGCGCCATGGCCATGCCGAGCAGGGCGAACCGGACGAGCAGATCCCGGCCGGGGTGCGGCGTCAGGTGGTAGTCGGGGATCCACGTCCGCAGGCCCCACCCGGTCGCCCAGGCCCCGGCGATCGCCACGACGGCGGCCAGCGCGCCGATCCACGCGTACGCCGACATCGGGTCCTCACCGGTGTCGGCTTCGCCTTCGGACGGGTCTGCTGTCGTACTCGCCGAAGATTCCACCGGCAGTTCCATGGGCGCACCTTCCCGCGTACCACATCTGCTGGAAGGAACGCCCGACGAACCGTGACGTAACGGCGCAGGTCAGGCAGCCGCTGTGTCAGGGTTTGCGGCCGAGGACGACCCCGTTGGCGCCGGGCGCGTCGAGCGGGATCACGCGTACGTCGGCGAATCCGGTGTCGCGGAGCCAGGTGGCGTACTCCACATCGGAGTAATTGTGGCCACCGGCCGTCTCGACGATCATGTTCATCCCCATCAGCGCCGCCTCCGCCGGTCCGGTCCGCTCGGCGTTGAGCAGCAGCTCCGAGATGATGAGCACGCCGTCGGCCGGCAAAGCGGCGTAGCACTTCGCCAGGAGTTCGCGGTTGGTCGTCTCGTCCCAGTCGTGCAGGATCATGCTCAGCAGCAGCACGTCGAAACCGTCCGGCAGCGCCGGGTCCGCGCGAAAGTCGCCCGGCACCGTGTCGATGCGATCAATCAGCCCGGCCGCCGCGATCTTCCCGGCCGCGATCTCGCATACGTGCGGCAGGTCCAGCACTGCGGCTTTGAGGTGGCTGAAGGTCCGGCACAACTCGATCGGGTACGCCCCACCGCCGCCACCCACGTCGAGTAGCCGCGAATGCGGACCGAAGTCGTACGCCGAGGCCAGCGAGCGAGCGGTGAAGCTGGAGGTCGAGTACATCGCCTCCCAGAATTCGGCGAGCATCTCGGGGTCGCCGGTCTCGAAGGCCGATCGATCGGCGTCGGGATCCCAGGTGAGCGGCCGGTCGGTTCGCAGCGCGTCCCCCACGCGGTGCCAGGGCAGGTAGGTCTTGACGTCGCAGTAGCGGACCTGACCGCCGAAGTAGTAGGGCCGGCCGACGACGAGGAACTCCTCGGCGACGGCCGAGTTCCGGTAACCGTCGCCCGCGCGGTCGAGCAGGCCGAGCGACGCGCACGCCGCCAGCAGCATGTCGGCGGGCCGGTCGGCCAGGCCGAACTCGTCGCGGAGATCGGCGACGGTGACGACGCGGCCGCCGGCGATCCGGGTGAACAGGCCCAGCTCGACCGCGACCGCCAGGGTCTTGAAGCTCCAGAAGCCGGTCACGAGCCGCATCAGCGGGGTGGGAGAGATCATCCGGACATTCTCATGTCGACGGTCGGAGCCCGTCCAGCAGCACGGTGAGGAAGACGTCGATGCGCTCCGGTCCGGATCCGGATCGGGCGACGGCGTACGCGGACTCCCCGATGATCGTCGTCAGCACGTCGATCGGCAGATCACCACGTACCTGGCCGGCCCGGCGACCGGCGTCGATCATGATCTCGACCGCCGTGACGAGCTCCGCCCGAAGCGCCGTCGTCTCCGGCGCCGCCAGCCCCCGCAGGTTGTCGCCCGCAGCGTGGTGAGCGGCTTGGAAGGCCATCAACTCGCCGAGGAACGTGCGCAGCGCGCGAACCGGTTCGTTTGACGCGGCGAGTTCCCGCCCCCGCGCCACCACCGGACGCAGCAAGCCCGCGACGGCCGCGTCGAGCAGTGCGTCCTTGCCACCGAACGCACGCACGACGGTGCCCGCGCCCAGCCCCGCCTTTCGCGCGATGACCTCGACGGTGAGGGCCGTGTCGGGCTCGGCGAGCAGCGCAGTGGCGGCGTCGAGGGCGAGCTGGCGGTTGCGGACGGCGTCGGCGCGGCTGGGTGTTGACATTTGGAACGTCCCTTCCACATAATCTGGAACGAGCATTTCAGTTATCGTACGCGAGGAGGAGCCATGAACAAGCGCATCCTTATCTCCGGCGCCAGCATCGCCGGACTGACCCTGGCGCACCGGCTCGCGCGGCAGGGTTTCCAGCCCACCGTCGTCGAACGGGCCGACCGGCTCCGCACAGGTGGCAACGGCGTCGACGTGCGCGACCAGGCCGTCGAGGTCGTCGAGCAGATGGGCCTGCTGCCGCAGATTCGGGCGGCCGCCGCCGACGTGCACGGCATGAAGTTCGTCGACGCCGACGACCGGGCATTGGCTCGCATCGACATCCGAGACCCGGAGAGCATCGAGATCATGCGCGGCGATCTGGTGGCCCTACTGCGCGGCGTGACCGACGTCGAGTACGTCTTCGGCGATTGGTTGACGGCCCTCCACCAAGACGAAAACGGGGTGACCGTCGACTTCGCCCAAGGTGGATCCCGCCGATTCGACCTGGTCGTCGGGGCCGACGGCCTGCACTCGGCCACCCGTCGACTCGCCTTCGGCCCGGAGAAGAATTACCTCGTCTTCAAGGACCACTACTTCGCCTTCGCGAACGCCGATTCCACGCTCGGCGAGAACCGGTGGGTCACCATGTTCAACACCCCGGGCAAGATGGCCGGGCTCTACCGGTCCGGCAACCATTCGCAGGCCAAGGCGTACTTCGTGTTCCGGTCGCGGCCGCTCTCGTTCGACCACCGTGACCTCACCGAACACAAACGCCTGATACGCGACGCGTTCGGCGACTCGGCCTGGCGCGTACCGGAGTTGCTCGACGCGGCTCTCGAAGATCCGGAGTTCTACTTCGACGCGCTCAGCCAGGTGAAGATGCCGTCGTGGTCGGCCGGGCGGGTCGCGCTGACCGGCGACGCCGCCTGGTGCGCCTCACCCGCATCAGGCGCCGGCGCCGAACTCGCGCTCGTCGGGGCGTACAAGCTGGCCGAGGAACTGGCCGCCGCGGACGGCGACCATCGGATCGCCTTCCCCCGCTATCACGCGACACATCGGGGCCTGGTCGCGAAGAAGCAGCGCATCGGGGTGAACGTGCGGATCATGGTGCCCCGAACCGAGGGCGGGCGACGCGTACGCGATTTCGCCGCCCGCCTCCGGTCCTAGGCGACTATGGACTCGTGCAGCTGACCGCCGGGGCCGACGGGCTGCCGTTGGCCAGGAAGCCGAACGTCGTCGACGCGCTCGCGCCGAGGTTTCCGTTGTACGACATGTTCTTCACGGTCACGGCCGAGCCGCTCACCGTGAGGGTGCCGCCCCAGAGCTGGGTGATGGTCTGGCCGGACGACAGGGTCCAGCCGGCCGTCCACCCGGTGATCGCCGAGGCTCCGGCGGTGATCGTCACCTCACCCTGGAACCCGCCCGGCCAGGAGTTGACCGTTCGGTACGCCGCCGCGCAAGCCCCGGTCGGTGGCGGGGACGACGGCGGAGGCGATGAAGGTGGCGGCGACGAGGGCGGAGGAGAAGACGGCGGCGGCGACGACGGGTTGTCGCTCAGCACCGGAGTCGTCCAATCCCGCCAGTCCGTCAGGTTCCCCGCCTTCAGGCTGGAGATCCGGAACGTTCCGGCGGCACTGCCCGTCTTCAGCAGGTACTTCTGGAGGTTCTGCTGCAACGGCGTACGCCACTCCGACCGCACGGCACAGTGCGTACCGTCCTGAATGTCGGACCAGTAGGTGATGTTGTCGCCCGCGCCGAGGGCCTTGTAGACCTCCGCGCCGGCGAGGGCGGCGACGCTGCCCGAGCGGGCGGCGAGCCAGTCGATGCGGGGGTTCTCCATGAGGAACAGCCCCCGTGGCGCGACCATCGCCACCATCTCGTGGGTGTCGACCGGCAGCCCGGTGGGGTTGCCGGTGTACGAGCCGAACGCGTCGCCGAGCCACGGCTGTTCGGAGTATGCGCTGCTCAGCGGCTGGGCACCGGACTCGCCCGGGATGCCGCGGAAGATGGGTGCTCCCCCGCTGCCGGACTCGATCGGCATGGTCAGCGCGATCCGCTGGTCGAACGCGCCGATGACGAACGCGCCCTTGCCGTAGCGGGAGCAGCCGGTGACACCGAGCCCGTCGGCCCGCAGCACCGTGCCGCCCGACTGTTCGATGACGTCGATGATCCGGCTGACGCCCCAAGCCCAGGCCATGAGGATGCCGGTGCTGCTGGTCGCGCCGTAGATGCTGTAGAACGCGCCTTGCTTGTTGTTTCGGGCAGTGCCCTCCTTGCCGACGGCGAGCGGGTCGTAGTTGATGATCGCGACGCCACTGTTCTGGATGGTCGCCGTGTCCGCGCCGAGTCCGCCCACCACGATGACGGCCGGATACGGCGCGGTGCCGGTGCTCGGCACGCTGACGCTCGCCGAGAAGCTCGAGCTGCGGCCGTTGTCGCTGACGTTGACCGTGATGCTCGTACGCGACACCGTGCCGCTGACGCTCGCCGGCTTCGGTGGTTTCGTGCCGTAGACGGTCGCTTCGGCTTGCTTCTTGATCTCCTCGCGACGGCAGCGCCAGTCGGACTTCGACGTGATCCGCGTACCGTCGATCTTCTTGAACGGATCGGGCAACTTGCTGGTGGACGGCGTGGAGCCGGGCAGGGAAACCGCGCAGTCTGCTCCTTCGTCCTCGACCACGGCGGCAAGGTCGACGGAGGGCGCGGCGTTGGCGACGACGGCGGCCGCTCCCGCGATGAGCGCGACGACCGCCAGGGCGAGGACGGTCGACCGCACGCTGGAACGGCCCGGGACATGATTCACTCGAACCTCCCCGATAGATGATCACAAATGATCGGGCAGAACCAGGGTCGGCCGGGGAGGCGCACCACGTCAAGGTTTTTTCGGAAACTTTCGGAGCTTGGCCCGCAACATCAACTCAACTAAGCAGGTAGATAGCCCAATCAGCTGTCGGAAGACTTTCGGAGCTCCCGAGACTTCCCTCGGAACTCGGCAACGACCTCGTCGTCACAGCTGACGGTCACGTCGTAGATGCCGCTGCGGCCGTAGCGGGTGCGCTCGGCGGCGACGGCGGTCAGCACCTCGCCGAGCCGGGCGGCCCGGACGAACACGATGTCGCACGACTGCGCCACCGTCGCGGTGCCGTAGGTGTTGCAGGCGAAGGCGAAAGCGGTGTCCGCCAGCAGGAAGACGAAACCGCCGTGACAGATGTCGTGCCCGTTGATCATGTCCGGGGTCACCGTCATCCGGGCGGTCGCCCGGCCCGGTGCCACATCCTCGACGGTCACCCCGGCGTGCTGCGACGCCCGGTCTCCGGCGTACATCGCCTCGGCGGAACGCCGGGCCAGCTCAAGCGCGTCGTTCTGCTCGGTCACGGTGATCACGGTACCGCCCCCCGATGATGCACTCGGTGGTACGTCATGCACGCCACCGCCGCCCGGTGAGGTACCTGGCGTACCACCGACGCCGCCGCCCCACGACGCGAAGCGGCAAGCGCCCCGCGAGCAAATGTCAGTCGCGGCGGGACGGCTCGGCCGAAGCCGGGATCGGCGTGAGCGGCTGCGCGCCCAGTTCGTCGATCAGCTCGCTCTCCCGGGTCACCAGGTCTGTCGCCGGCGGCGTACGCGGCTTGACGAGGGAGGCCAGCGCGCCGAGGACGCCCATCACGATGGCGAGCCAGAAGACGACGACCAGCCCGTCGTGGAAGGGCCCGGCAATGAGGTTCGGGAAGAACTGGCGATCGGTCAGCGTCGCCGCGTTCGCCGCCGGAAGCTGGCCGAGGATCTGCGGTCCCAGCAGCTCCTGGATCGGGTTGTAGCCGAGGAACGCCGCGAACAGCGTGCCCACCGGCGGCAACGACGCGATCGTGTGCGCCGCCTCGGGCGGTACGCCCTGCGCGGTCAGCCCGGAGTCCAGAGTGGACGGCAGCGATCCGGCCAGCCCGGCGACCATCAGCGAGAAGAACACGCCGATGGACAGCACCATGCCGGCGTTCTGGAAGGTCGCCCGCATGCCGGAGGCGACTCCGCGCAGGTGGGCGGGGACGCTGGACATGATGAGCGCCGTGTTCGGGGCGGAGAAGAGCCCGCCGCCGAAGCCGTTGAGGAACACGAGCGCGGCGAACACGCCGTAGTGGAAGTTCGTCGGGACGAGCAGCAGTGCGGCGAACGACACCGACATCAGCAGCAGGCCGCCGGCCGCGAACGGACGCGGTCCGAAGCGATCGGACAGGTAGCCCGACAGCGGTCCGGCGGCGAGGAAGCCGACCGTCAGCGGCAGCAGGTAGATGCCCGCCCACAACGGGGTCTGCTCGTAGTCGTAGCCGTGCAGCGGCAGCCAGATCCCCTGCAACCAGATGATCAGCATGAACTGGAGTCCACCGCGGGCGATCGAGCCGAGCAGGCTCGCCGCGTTGCCCCCGGTGAACGCCGGGATGCGGAACAACCGGAGCGGGAACATCGGCTCGGCGACCTTGGACTCGATGATGCCGAACGCCACCAGCAGCAGCGCCCCGCCGGCCAGCCCGGCGATGATCCACGGGTTCGTCCAGCCCATCGAGTGGCCCCCGTACGGCTGGATGCCGTAGGTGATCGCGGCCAGCACCGCGGTGAGACCGGCGGCGAAGGTGAGGTTGCCCCACCAGTCGATCTTCCCCGGCCGGCGTACGCCGTTGTCCCGCAACGACTTGTACGCCCACACCGTCCCGAGTACGCCGATCGGCACGTTCACCCAGAAGATCGAGCGCCAGTTCCACTCGGCCAGTACGCCGCCGAGCACGAGCCCGATGAACGACCCGGCGATGGCCGCGACGATGTTGATGCCCAACGCCATCCCCCGCTGGGCCGCCGGGAACGCGTCGGTGATGATCGCCGCCGAGTTGGCCATGAGCATCGCGCCGCCGATCGCCTGCACGACCCGCCAGCCGATCAGCCACAGAGCGCCTTTGCCGCCGGTGAACGGGTCCAGCGAGAGGATCACCGAAGTGGCGGCGAAGATCGCGAAGCCCAGGTTGTAGATGCGTACGCGGCCGTAGATGTCGCCCAGCCGGCCCAGGGTCACCACCAGCACCGCCGTGACGAGCATGTAGCCCATCAGCATCCAGAGCAGGTAACTCACGTTGCCCGGGAGCAGCGGGTTCAGGCCGACGCCGTTGAAGATGGCCGGGAGCGAGATGAGCACGATCGAGGAGTTGATCGTGGCGATGAGCATGCCGAGGGTCGTGTTCGACAACGCGACCCACTTGTACCTGTCAGTCATGAAGCCTTGCTCTCAGGAGAGGTGACGAGATCGGCTAGGGCGTTCAGTGCCGGGAGGGCGGCCGAGATCGCGGCGGCGTCGCGCGGGTCGAGCTGGGCCAGGAGGGCGGCGACTTTGCCGCTGCGGACGGTGCGGTGATGCCTCAGCAGCTCGCGTCCGACCGAGGTGATCTCCACCAGCACCACTCGGCGGTCGCCGGGATCGGCCGTACGCACGGCGAGCGAGTCCCGTTCCAGCTTCGACACGATCTGCGTCATCCCGGGTTGCGTGACGCCTTCGATCCCGGCCAGCTCGGTGAGCCGGCACGGGCCCTCGCGGTCGAGGGTGGCCAGCGTCGACGCGACGGACAGGCTGAGGCCGGACGGGCTGAGCCGGCGCAACGCGGTGAACACCCGCACGACGGTCGTACTCACATCCAGGTCCGCAGAGTCAGCCGGGCCGCCCGAAACACGAGTGGACCGCATGCCGCATTTCTATCACGAACTTATAGAAGTTCCTAATGCATCCCGCGTACGCCGTCGCTCCAGGTACCGTCCCGGCCATTGGGCGGCGGTACCGATGACGGACAACAGAGCCGGGGCGAGCAGCGAGCGTACGACGAAGGCATCGATCAGAATCCCCGCGGACAGCGCGAAAGCCAGCTCGCGGAAGGGTCGCAGGGGCACGAGCGCCAGCAGCCCGAAGCTGATCGCGAGGGTGAAGGCCGCGGTGCGGATGGCCCGGGCCGACTCCGGCAGCGTGATCGCGAGCGCCTCGCGGAGTGGCCGTCGGCGGGCTTCGCGCCAGGCGGGACCGACGCCGAAGATGTTGTAGTCCGAGCCGAGCGCGACCAGCAGCACCGCCGCCGCGAACGGCACGTAGAACGTGATGCCGTCGTTGCCGAGCCAGTCCTCGAACACCCTGGTCGTGAGCCCGAGCGTGGCCAGGATGGCCAGCACGCTGCACGCCAGCAGAGCCAGCGGAGCCGCGAGCGCGCGCAGATAGAGCGCGAGGAACAGCAGATTGGCGGCCAGCGCTGCGAGTGCGATGCGGCCGAGATCGTTCACCGTCTGGTCGACGATCACATCCGCCACCGCGGTGTCGCCGCCCAGGCTGAGCTGAGCGCCGCCCAACCCGGCTCGATCCGCCAGGCCGGGCAGATCCGCCTGTAGCCGCGTCAACGTCTGCACTGCCCGCCCGCCGAGCGGCTCGTCCGACAACACCACGAGGTATCTGGCCGCGCTGCCGTCCTTCGCCTCGAACAGCGGGCGCACCTGGGGAATCAGCCGGTCGTCCGGGCCGACCACCGCCGCGACCCCAGGCTCGCGGGCCAGCGCGTCGCGCAGCCGGGCCAGCTCCGCGCTCTTGCCCGCAACCCCCGCGCCCTCCACCAGCACCTCGGTCGGCGAGAGGATGCCCTTCGCGAATCCCGCCTCGGCCTGGTCCGCCGCCTGCCGCGCCGGGTGGCTCGCGGGCAATGCCTCCACAAACGACACTCCGAGCGTCATGTGCCGCACCGGCAACGCCGCCCAGGCCAGCCCGCCGACGCACGCCACGAGCATGACGAACGAGAATCCCGGCCAGGTCAGCACCCGGGCCCACCAGCCGCGCGGTTCGCGTACCGGGGCCGGTCTCCGCATTCGCGTCGGCAGGACCAGACGTCCGAGAATCGCCAGCAAAGCGGGCACCAGGGTCACCGCCACGACCATGCCGATCGCCACGGCCACGGCGAGCCCCGGTCCGAACGCCCGGAAGGTGGGCGATCCGGCGACGATCAACGCGCCGGTGCCGGCCGCGGCGGTCGCTCCGGCCGTCATGATGATCGGCGAGAAACGCGCCGTCGCCAGGCGTGCGGCCGGCAGCCGGTCCAGGCCTTCTTCCAGGTGTACGCGTAAAGCCGAAACGTAGAACACCACATAGTCGGTGACCACCCCGAGCAGCAACGCGACCAGCAACGGCTGAGTCTCCTGCGGAACCGCGACGTCGAACCGCTCCGCGAGCGCGCCGCCGACGCGCAGCGTGATCACGATGGCCACCCCCGCCACGGCCAGCGCCAGGACCGGCGCTACCAGGGAACGGAAAGCGAACGCCACGATGAGGAACACGGCCGCGACGGTCGCCACTTCGAGCCAGGTCAACGAGGACAAGACAATGCGGCCCTGCTCCACCCGGGCCGGAACCGAGCCGGTGACGCCGACGACGTGATCCTGCGGCCCGTAGTACTTCGCCACGAACTGGTTCGCCGCCTCGGTCTGCTCGGCGAGGTTCACGTCCGGCCGGGTGAAAAGGTACGTGATGATCGTGGTCCCGTCCTCCTGGGAACCGGGAAGCAGCTTCTTCTCGTTGGAGATCGGCACCGCCGCGAGAATCGGCTGCACATCGGCGTACTGGCCGGTTGTCACCGCCCGCGCCCGCTCCACCGCCTTCGCCTGCACGTCGAGCGGCAACCCCTCCGGATCGCGTTGTACCACCGCGACCCGGCTCAGCAGCGGAAACCCGAACTTGTCGTAGGAGCGCAGTTCGCTCTGCACGGCCGGGTTGCCGGCCGACACGAGCTGGCTCAGATCCTCACCGCCCTGACCGACCGCGGGCAGGAATCGCACCGCTGCGATGGCCGCCACCACCCAGAACGCCACGACGACCCAGCGCAGGCCGACCACCACCCAGGCGTAGATCTTCATAGCGCTCCCCACCGCTCCCCAGCCGCTCGGTCCCGTTCCGCTGTGCGCGGCGCGTACCCGCCCGGCAACGGTCGGAAACCGACGCCCTTTACATTGGAGCGATGCAGCGGACGCCGCCCGAGGAACTGATCGCCGAGGCCGCCCAGAACCCGGGAGGCTACGTCTACGAGATCGACGGAGACCTGATCGGCGATCCGGACGGCTACATCCCCCCGGAGGCGATCCGGGGCGCGTGGGAGGTCGGCCCGGACGGCGTCCTGACCGGCGCGTACGAGCCGAACGAGAAGTACGGGCCGCCGCAGGACGACCTCACGTACCTCACCGAGGCGGATCACTGGCTCGACTGGCTGGGCGACGATCCGGCCGCCGGCGTACGCGAGTCGGTCCTGGAAGTGTTGCAGGCTCAGGTGCCCGAGGCGTCGCTGCGCTGGCTGAAGATCGTCGCCGAGCCGCGCTTCCTGACCGCCGGGCGGCCGGACCCGGACGATCCGGACAAGCTGATCGTCACGCGCGCGGCCCTCGCTGCCTCGTTCGCCTTAGGCGTGGACTCGCCCGGCGACCGCTACGAAATCCTCTGGGGCGTCTACAGCTTGGCCGTCGTCGGGCTCGACGAACCCGAAGGCCGGAGCCGCGTGTGGTTCGACCTGTGGACCGACCTCGACGAGGCCGAAGAGCAGCTGCCGGAACGCATCAGCAGTTTCTGACCTCCCCGCCTGGAGAATAGGGGCGTTCGGCGGGAAGCATGACCTGGGCGGCGTCGAGGTCGCCGCCGCGGATCATCGCGCGGATCGCCTGGCACTGCGTCGTGACGTCCTCGATGCTGACGATCCACTCCTCGGTGTAGCGGCGTACGGCGTCGCCGGACAGGCCCACCTGGATCGCCCGGTGCGGAAGGGGCCGTAGACGGATGTCGCGTTCCGGATCCCACTGGATGCGTACCGGGGCTCGCAATGAGCGCTTCCAGTCGTCGCGGTCGCGGTGAATGCCGGGCTCGTAGCTGCTCAGCGCGCTGTTCGCGAGGGCCCAGTCGAACCCGTCGCGGCGGATCCGGGCGGCGAGCACACGTTCCTGGCCAGGCTTGTCGCCCCAGCCGCAGCGATACATCATCCAGAGGAAAGAAGGCTTGATCCAGGTCATTCGGTCTCGTTTGAAGCCCGGCCCGAACCGCCCGGTGCGGGCGGCGGGCTCGGCGATCGCCGGGGAGTAGGCCTGGTAGACGGTGATCGTCTCGTCGTCGTGAAGCGCCCGGATCTGCCGGGCGGGAATCTCGTTCATCTCGGTGCCCAAGGTATCGATGGGAAAATCGGTTGAGCCTTCGAGTTTCGGCGGGATAGCATCCTCCGCCGCATTCGAGGCGAACCCCTCGCAGCGTACGCACGCTGAACTGAGGACGGGCGTGACTGTCGGCTGAATCATCACTGCGAGGGGATGGACTTCAGCATGGGCGAAATCGAGTCAGAACAGGCGTACCTCGCGAACGCGCGGGGTGCGCTGGACCGGATGCGGCAGGACGTCGTCGACACGGAGACGCCGGAGTTCGTGTCGGGCACCGACGAGGTGTGGTTCAACACGGTGTACCGGATGGCACGGGCGCAACGGGGCCGGGACCTCGTCGACCTGCCCGACGTTCCGCTGTTCTTCGGGCGGCTCGACTATGACGACGGCGTGATCGGCGAGAACATGGACCGCGTCTACGTCGGGCGGCGGCACGTGCGCGACGACGACGGCACGCCGTTGGTGGTGGACTGGCGGGCACCGGTCTCGATGCCGTTCTATCGGGCCACGCCCAAGGATCGTCGCGGTGTCGTTCGGCGGCGGCGCTATGGTTTCGCTGAAGGCGCGCTGCTCTCGGCGTACGAGGATGAGATTCTGGAGAGCGGGACCGGCGGCGGGAGCACGTTGCTGGCCGCGGAGATCGAGCGGCCACGGTCCGGGCCCATGCGCGACATCGTCGCGACCATCCAGCCTGAGCAGGACGAACTGGTCCGCGCGCCGCTGCAGCCGAGCATCTGCGTGCAGGGCGCGCCGGGGACCGGCAAGACCGCGGTCGGTCTGCACAGACTGGCTTACCTGTTGTACGCGGAGCCGCAGCGGCTCGGCGCGGGAGTGATGGTCGTCGGGCCGAACCGGTCGTTCTTGTCCTACATTCGCCACGTGCTGCCGGCGCTGGGCGAGGTGTCGGTCGTGCAGAAGACGGTCGACGAGCTGCTGGACCGGCCCACGTCCGCTGTGGACACTCTGGAAGCGCTGGTCGTCAAGGGTGACGCGCGGATGGCCGAGGTGCTGCGGCGGGCGTTGTGGAGCCACGTCTCGCTGCCGGCCGAGGACCTGGTGTACGTCCACGGCTCGACCCGGTACCGAGTCGGGCTGGGCCGGATGGCTCAGATCGTGACCGAGATGCAGGCCGTACGCTATGCCGCCGGGCGAGACGGCGCGGCGCAACGGATCGCCGGGCTGGTCGTGATGCAGATGGAACGGCGCGGCGCGACTCCGGACGACCGCGAGGTGGCCGCGGTGGCTCGATCGAAGCCGGTCAAGGCGGTGCTCGACGCGATCTGGCCGCGCCTGACGCCGGAGCAGGTGCTGTTCAAGCTGCTGTCCGACGCGGACTTCCTCGCCACGTGCGCGGCGGAGCTGCTGACGCCCGAGGAGCAGAAGGCGCTGCTGTGGGCCAAGCCCGCTCGCTCGGTGAAGTCGGCCCGCTGGTCGGCCGCCGACGCCGTGCTATTGGACGAGCTCGCGGGGCTGATCGACCGGGTGCCCTCGCTGAGTTGTCTGATGCTCGATGAGGCGCAAGATCTTTCCCCGATGCAGTGCCGGGCGCTCGGCCGGCGCTGCGGCAACGGGTCGCTGACCGTCCTGGGCGACATCGCGCAGGGCACGAGCCCGTGGGCGGCAGGTGACTGGCCGACACTGTTGGCGCACCTCGGCAAGCCGGACGCGGAGGTCTCGGTGCTGGACCGCGGCTTCCGGGTGCCTGCCGCGATCATCGAGTACGCCGCCCGGCTGCTGCCCGCGATCGCGCCGGGGCTCGGCGTACCGACGTCGGTCCGGCGCACTTCCGGAGCGTTGTCGGTGGTATCCGTCGCCGATGCCATGGACGCAGCAGTGCTGTCGGCTTGCCGTTCCCGGCTGACGGCCGAGGGCTCGATCGGCGTGATCGCGGCCGACTCCGACATCGCCGCCCTGCACGCTGAACTGCAGGCCGGGCTGCTGGCGGACGGGGTCGACGCTTCGCTCGTCGGCGTCGACGAGGACGCTTTGGAGACCTCGCGGGTGGTATGCGTACCGGCCGGGCTGGCCAAGGGGCTGGAGTTCGACTCCGTGATCGTGGTCGAACCCGCTCGCATCGTCGACGCCGAAGAACGGGGACTTCAGCGGCTCTACGTCGCGCTGACGCGAGCGGTCAGCTCGCTTCAGGTGCTGCACGCTTCGCCGTTGCCCGCGTACCTCGCTCAGGAGTAACGCGGAACCTTGGTGCCCCGGCCTTGGGCGGATCCGGTCATCGTGGTCCGCCCGAGGTCGAGGAAGCAACGCGCGGTTCGATCGCCGGCGTCCCACATCGCGCGCGTGTTGAGGACCGTGAACCGGGCCCGGTACGCCTTGGCGTACTGAGCCGCGGAGACACCGACGAATGCCTGGACCTTCCGTTCGCAGGCCGACTGCGCCTCGGGCCAAGCGTCGTCGGTCTTCCGGAAGGGGCTCGTGGCGGCCACGTCCGTCGCGCCGGCGAACTCCCAGTTGTGGGGCTCACGGCAGTCGACCGGGACGAAGGTCTCGGTCTTCGCAGCGTCCCGCCGGAAACAGCCGATGGACAACTCCGGGATGTTCACCCGCCCCGAACCGTCGATCGCCGTCATCCGGCTGAGCCGCTCATCCAGGAAGTCCACGTCGCAGCGGACCCAGCGGGCGCCCTGCTCCCATTCCGACGGGCGCGGAACGGTGATCGTCACGACCGCCCGCAGCGGCCGCCAATCACTTCCGAGCCGCTCAGCCACCTTCTGATCGCAGATCCCGAACGAGACCGGCAGCGAAGCGTCGGTGACGGCGGGCGGGGCTGCGGCGGCCGGCCCGGTGATCTCGGCGACGTAGGCGACCTCGCGATTGTGGGAGTCGAGGCAGTCCTTGGCGAGGTCGAACGTCTTCGACCCACCGCCGATGGTCACGTAGCAGTCGCCCGCCTTGGGGACGGCCATCGTGGGCGAGGGACTCGCCGCCTCGGGCGAGGGGCTCTCGGGCGAGCACCCCGCGACCAGCGCCGCCATCATCACGAATGCAGCCACAACGCGGCCGCTCCGCTCCCCCGTCATCTGTCCTCCACCGTCCGACGCACCGATCGGACGAAGTATAGGGATCCGGCCCCAGGCATGATCAGCGGAAGCTTCGTGGGGTCATGGCCCCGCGAAACTTCCGCTGATCATGAGCGGTTCAGTACTGGAACGCCTCGCGTACGGCGCCGCCGACGATCGCGCACCAGGTCGAGTGGTCGACCTTGCCGTTCGGCTCCAGCCCATGGATGCGCTGCATGTCCTGCACGGCCTTCTTCGTGACGTAGTCGAACTCACCGGTCACGGTCACCTCCGGCCAGCCCTTGCGGTTCAGCATGAACTGCACCGCGCTGACCGGCAGCCCGGTCGCGTCCTTCTCGAGGTCGACGACCAGCGCCTCCCACGTGTCCAGGGTGAAGGTGGCGTCGACGTCGACCGCGATGCCGTTGGCCGCCTGGAACGCGCCGACCGCGGCAACCGTGGCCGAGCCGAACGCGCCGTCGGTGGGCACGGCGTATCCGTGGTGGTTCAGCAGGTACTGGCCCACCTGGACGACCGGGCTGTTGACGAACCGCCAGATGTCGGGCCAGCGCCGGGCCGGGATGTCGGCGTGGGACGAGCCCATCGCCTGGGCGACCCGGGAGCGTACCGACGGGAAGAGCTTGTAGAAGGCGATGCCGGGGCAGTCGGTCACCCGGAAGTCCCAGTGCCCGAAGATGTCCCAGGCGTGCAGCCCGAACCGCTGGGAGACCGCGACGCAGAGACGTACGAGGGAATCGAGCAGCGCGTCCGGCGGCACCTCGGTGATATAGGTGCCTTCGTTCTCGATGCCGATCGCGTTGCCGTTCTCGCCCGGGCAGTGGGCGGAGACCACCTGGTGGCTGCCGGCCTCCAGCCGCTCGAGGCTACGGTGGCGGCCTTCGAGGACGTAACCGCCTCTGCTGACCGTGAAATGCTGCCCGGTGTCGGCCCAGCCGTTGCCGTCCATGTGCAGGTTCTGGCAGTCCTGAGCCAGCTTCACGGCCTGCTCACGCGAGTAGTCCGTGACGTTCGGGAAGGCCATGTGGTGCAGGATGATCTTGTTCGTGGTGTTGTTGGTCAGCTGAATCGTGCTCGACGGCGGGCGGGCGCCCCACGAGTCGCAGTCGATGATCCAGGGGAACTCGCTGCTCGGCGTGGCGAAGGCGGGCGTGCCGGCGGCCAGCTCGGTGCCGACGACGGCGACCGCCGCCAGGCCGAGACCGGCGCGCAGGATCGTCCGGCGGTCCAGTTCGGAGATCGGCTCACCGATCGGTTGATGGGAGTGGTCGTGTGCCTGGCCATATGCCTGGTCGTGTGCCATGAGGACCTCTTGGGGGGCGACGGTGACTTCGGGGCGAGGTGGCAGATTTCTTCTTCTTGCCACAGGCTCACGAAGACTATTTCCGCCCGGCGGTCGCCGCAAGACCCTGGTAGGCGGACACCCCCAGCAGCTCGTCCACGGTGACAAACTTGTAACCCCGGGAAAGCAGGCCGTCCACGGTGGCGCGTACGGCGTCGACGGTCGCGCCGCGGTCGCCGCCATGGCCGTCGAATCCGTCGTGGAAGATGAGGATCGAGCCCGGACGCGTCTTCGCGACCGCCCGCCGCGCCATGCGTACGCCGGACGGCTGGAACACTTCGAGCGCGTGCCCGAACTCCCCCGCCACCGGCTGCATGCCTTGGCTGCGCAGCATTCGCAGGAGCGACGGATGCCGCCACAGCCACGGCGTACGCGCCAACGCCGGAGTGCGGCCGAGAACGCGGGTGAGGATCTGCTGCGTCCGCTCGACCTCGTCCGCGTACGCACCCGGCCGCAGATAGGTGCCGAACCGGTGGCTCAGCGAATGATTGCCGACGACGTGCCCCTCGTCGGCCACCCGCCGGGCCACCTCGGGATGACGTTCCACGCAGTGTCCTACGTGGAAGAACGTCGCCTTGACCCCCCGATTGCCGAGGAAGTCCAGGATCTGCGAGGTGTACGGCTCGTTCGGGCCGTCGTCGAAGGTCAGCGCGACGACCCGCTCGTCCGTCCGGGCGCGGTGCGGATAGTTCCGCGCGGTGGGCCCGAACGGTGCCATGAGCAACCAGTACGCCGCGCCCCCGAACGCAACGACCAGCAATGCTGCGACCGCGAAGATCACCGGACGACCTCGAGACCGTCACTCCGGGCGGGCTCAAGATCGTCGCGTCCGGGGTCAAGATCGTCGCCCTGGATGGGGTCAAGATCGTCGCGGTATCCGGGATAACGCGGCATTGCGGCGCGGGAAGGGGACGTTATCCCGGATACCGCGAGCGAAGCGGGCGACGCAGCCGACAAAGCGGGCGAAGCCAACGACGAAACGGGCGAGACAGCGGGAGAAGTACCCGAGAGCGCAGAAGGAAGCCGGAAGGCGGGAGCGGAGCCGAGCACCCGCCGCCCGGCGATCCGGTTGACGCCGTAGGTCAGCAGGTAGTGCACGGGAAGGCTCACGAACACGTTGTAGCCCAGGCCTCGAGTGAAGCGCCGCCCCGAAGTGAAGGTGGGGTTGGCGTGCGCGTACACGACCCGGCCGCGCTTGCGCAACCGGCGCAGCTGGTCCAGCTCGTCGCCGCCCTGGGTCAGGTTGGTGTCGTAGCCCGTGAAGGCGTCCCGCCGGAACGCGATGTTGGTCGCGCTGGCGTACATCGCCCGGCCGGTCAGCTTGTAGACGCCGTTGACCGCTCCGAACAGCGCCCGGCCATACGTACGGCCCCAACGCGGGCCGTCGGCGTACTCGCACGGGCCGACGACCGCCACGATGTCGTCGCTCGCGCGGAACGCCGCGTCGATGCGGCTGAGCCAGTCGCGGCTGTAGACGGTGTCGGCGTCGGCCGAGACCACGATCTCGCCGCGCGCTTCGAGGGTGCCGCGCTGCCGCGCGTTGCATACTCCCGGCTCGGGCTCGGTCACCACCCGGGCGCCGAGGTCGCGGGCGATCTGCGCGGTGTCGTCCGTGCAGTTGTTGTCGACGACGATCACTTCGAAGCCGCCACCGGGACCGCCACCGTCGAAGTCCTGCTTCTGCAGGGACAGGAGGGCGTCGGCGACGTAGCCGGCCTCGTTGAAGCACGGGATCACGACGCTGAACCTGATCTTGTCTGCCATGGCGTCAAGTCTTCGTCGAAAGGGCCTGCCTGAACCATCAGGAGCTCCCCCGACTTCGACCTGGGGCTATCCCCCCTAAGGAGGTGCACCCAACCCCAGGTGGGACGGGCTACCCAGGCGAGACGACCCGGGCGGCGGTGACAACAGCTCACCCCGACCTGAGTAACGGCGCTCATGACCGCGACCGCGAGGCTGCCGAGGATGATGGTCATGGACGGGGTTTATCTCGGATCACCGGCGTACGCGCTGGGCAGCCGCAAGCAGCACGTCCGCGAGTCCGCCGAAGCGGGCCTGCTCCGGTCGGCCGCGAGCGACCTGGAGGCGGCCGGCTTCCGGTGGCATCACGTATGCGGGCCGGACGAGTCGGCGTACGACCTGGCCCGGCAGGCGGTGGCGGAGATCGCCGGGAACGGCGGACTGCGCGACATCGACGCGATCGTGTACGCCACCTGCCTACCCGAGCCGCAGCAGCACCCGGTGCGCGACGTCAAAATGCTCATGGACTTCCCGGCGAGCCGCTTGCAGGCGGAGTTCGGATTACGCGATGCGATCGTGGTCGGCCTGCATCAGCAGGCGTGCACCGGGATGCTGGGCGCGCTCCGGGTGGCGAAGGCGCTGCTGGTCAGTGAACCGAGCTGGCGGCGCATCCTGTGTGTCACTGCCGACCGCTTTCCCGACGGCGCCTGGTACGAGCAGGCGTACAACGTGATCTCGGACGGAGCCGCGGCCTGCGTCGTCGGCCGCGAACCGGACGTCTGCCGCCTCCTGACCGTGCATCACATCACCAACGGCGGGCTCGGCCGCGCCGGAGACGACGAAACCGTCGGCACCTATTTCGCGTACACGCATCGCATCGTCCGGGAGACCGCGGACCGGATCGGCGCGACGCCGCCGGAACTCGAGTGGATCGTGCCGCAGAACACCCACGAGCAGGCGTGGCGGATCCTCGCGCGGCTGCTCGCGGTCGACCACGGCCGGGTGTGGCATCCGTCGTTGCCGGACGTGGGCCACGTGATCTCGGCCGATGTGATGGTGAATCTGGCGGCCCTGCTGGCCTCCGGCCAGGCGCAACCGGGGGACCGGATCGCGCTGGCGATGGCCGGATTCGGGCTGAACTGGCAATGCGCGGCGCTGGAGGTGACGCGATGAGCGTGCTGGCGGCTGCGCTCGCGGAGGTCGCACCGACGGCCGACCGGCTGAGCCGATTGTCGCAACGGGCCTATCAGAATCCGTACGCGGTCGACTGGCCCTCCACAGTAGAACCCGAAGCGGATTGGTTCGGCAGCCCGGAGTACGTCAGCCTCTTCGGCACCCCGGCGTGGTCCGAGCTGGACGAGAAGGGCCGCAGGCGGCTGGCTTTCCACGAGGCGGCCGGCTTCTACAGCCTCAACATCCACGGCGAGAAGTCGCTGATGCAAGGGCTCGCCGCGCGGCTGTATCGCAGCGACCTCACGGAGTTCACCGGCTATCTGCACCACTTCCTGGACGAGGAGAACAAGCACAGCGTCTACTTCGGAGGCTTCTGCACCCGGTACGCCCGCGTGCACCGAGCCCGGCAGCTGGCCTTCACCGCCGACCGGCCGCGAGACGTGGCGGACTTCCTGTTCTTCGCCCAGACGATGATCTTCGAGGAGATCGTCGACCACTACAACCGGGTCCAGGCCCGGGATCGGCGGCTGCATCCGCTCGCCCGGTTCATCAACGACAGTCATCACCGCGACGAGGCCCGGCATCTGGCGTTCGGCCGGCAGCTCGTCGGCGCACTCTGGGCGGCCGGCGCGCCGTGGCCGCAGGAGGCGGAGATCCGTGCCGACCTCGACCGCTTCTTCACCATCACCTGGCGCGACTTCTACCACCCCGACGTGTACGCCGACGCCGGCATCGCCGACCCGTGGGAGGTCGCCGACGCGGCTTGGTCCGCGCCCGCCCAACGGGCTCATCGCCGGCGGGTTTCGGACAAGTGCCTGCGCGTACTCACGGCGGCGGGCGTCCTGACCGAGGAGCCGACGGATGCGTTCTGAGCCCGAAATCCGCAGCGCCTTGCGAACCTACGTCTCCCGGCACGCCGGTGACGTCGCGTTCACCGATCAGACCGCGCTCTTCTCGGTGCGTGTACTGCGGTCGATCCACCTGCCCGAGCTGATCATGCTGCTCGAACGGCTGCGCGGTGCGCCGATCGACGTCGAGCAGCTGCGCATCGGCGACTTCGACAGCATCGACGCGATGCTCACCCGATTCGGAGGCCCGCATGCCTGACCTTGCCGCGTTGACCGCGCTCGGGTTGCGCTGGGACGCGTACGGCCAGGCCGGTCTCACCGGACCGTTGTTGCGCCTGGCCGACGACCTCGACCACGCGTTCCAGCAGCTCGCCGCGCAGTGGCAGGCCGTCGAGGAACGCCCACCCGCCACACTGCCCGCCAGCGCGCTCACCGGTCACCTGCGCGCCTTCCCGCACCAGGCCACGTTCGCGATCGGGCTCGAACCCACCGACACCAACCTCGGCGAGTTCGCCGACGGGCCGGTGGTCGGCCCGGCCGGCTCGGTGGTCCTCACGCGCACCGGCCCGGTCACGACCGTCTTGACTCCAGCTGCTTGCTTCCACGTGTACGCACAACGCCGGGGAACGCAGCTGACCGAGGCGGCGTACGTGACGACTCGAACCACGTGCTTCCGCCGTGAACAGCACTACGAACCACTCCGGCGTCAGTGGAACTTCTCGATGCGCGAGATCGTGTGCCTCGGCACTTCGGACGAGACGACGTCCTTCCTGGCCGAAGCCCGCGCGCAGACCGACGACTTCGCCCGCCGGATCGGCCTGCCGTTGGCTTGGGCTCCCGCGACCGATCCGTTCTTCCGGCCGCATCGCCAGCCGGGGTTCCTGCTGCAACGCGTACAGCCCGTCAAGCACGAGGCGATGTATGGCTCGCTCGCCCTGGCCTCGGCCAACCGGCACCACGACCACTTCGGGTCCACTTTCGACATCAATCGAGCCGGGGTGCCGGTGAGCACCGCTTGCGTCGCCTTCGGCCTCGAACGCTGGTTGTACGCCGTCGTCGACCGGCACGGGACCGACCCCGGCGCCTGGCCCGAAATCGCTCTTCCTGCAGAGGTGGTAACCGCATGACAACCCTGATCACCGGCGCAGACGGCTACCTCGGCCGCCGGATCGCCACCGCCCTCCTCGGCTCCGACGATCTCGTGCTCGGCGTACGCGCGGCCGACAACGCCGAGCTGAACCGGAAGCGGGCTGCGCTCGCCCATCTCAGCCATCTCGGTCATCAGGTGGTTCCCGTCGACCTCCGGGACGACGACCCGTTCGCGTACGTCGACCCGGGCCGGATCACCCGGATCGTGCACGCCGCCGCGCTCATCCGGTTCGACCTCGAACGGGCCGACGCCGAGCAGGTCAACGTGACCGGGACGGCTCGCGTACGCGAGTTCGCCGAGCGCTGCGACCGTCTCGATCGGCTGATGTTCCTGTCCACCCTGTACGCAGCCGGCCGCCGTCGCGGCGACATACGCGAGTCCCGCCTCGGCGACGTCGGATTCGTCAACCATTACGAGTGGTCGAAATGGGCGGCCGAGGAGCTGCTGCTCGACTCCGACCTCCCTGTCACCATTCTGCGTTTGCCGACTGTGATCGCCGAAGACGCGACCGGAGCCATCGGCCAGTTCAACGTCTTCCACCACACGCTGCGGCTGTTCCATCGGGGTTTGCTGACTTTGGTGCCAGGCGATCCGGCGACCCCGCTGAGCCTCGCGACCGCGGAGTTCACCGCCGATGCCGCCGTGGCGATGCTCGCCGCCAACCCGGGCATCTACCACGCCTGCGCTGGACCGGTGGCGCTCGGCGAGGTGATCGAGACCGCGTTCACGGTGTTCGAGGCGGACCCGGACTTCCAGCGGCGGATGCTGCCGAGACCGGTCTCCTGCGATCGGGCTGCCTTCCTGGATCTCGCGGACGCGGCCAGTCGCTTGCGTGGCGGCGCGCTGCAACCGGTGCTGCCGTCGTTGCTGCCGTTCGCCGAGCAGCTGTACCTGCCCAAGACGTTCCGGGCCGATCGGCTGCGCGCGGCCTGGCCCGGGTATCGCGAGCACGACTCGCTCGCCGTGGTCGCGGCGGCTGCTCGCGCCTTGGTGGTAGCGCTCGCCGATCGTCGGGCTGACTCTGACGCTGCCGTGTCCCGGGGAGCTTCGTCGGAGCGGGCCGCCTCCGGCAGCCAGACCGCCGAGAAGGGCCGGGCTCATGCTGCGGCGCGTTGAGCTGGCCGGCGCGGTCGACGACAGGCTGTTCTTCGCCCAGGTCCGCGAGGACCCCCAGGTCGAGATCGACGCCTTCGCCGGGCGGTGGGACGGCCCGATCGCCGTGGTCAGCTCGGCCGGCTGCACCGCGTTGTCGCTGGTCGCCGCCGGTGCGCCGGACGTCACCGGGGTCGACGTCAACCGTACGCAGAACCATCTGGTGGAGTTCAAGGCGGCCGCGATCGACCGGCTCGATCGGCGTACGGCGCTGGGGTTGCTCGGCGCGGCTCCGATGAGCGCGGACGACCGGCGGTATGCGTACTGGGGTATCCGGTCGGTGCTCAGCCCGGCGGCCGGCCGGTACTGGGACGGACGGCGGAGCGCGATCGCGACCGGCGTCCTGCAGTCCGGCGTCACCGAACGGCTCATGCGCCTCATCGCCCGGGTCGTACGCCTGATCCACCGGGGCCGGGTGCCCGAGCTGCTTCGACTGTCCACTCTGGACGAGCAACGGCGGTTCTATCGCGACGAGTGGGACACCCCCGCCTGGCGGGCGTTGTTCCGGGTGCTGTGCAACCGGCTGGTGCTGCGCCGCGCGTACGACGAGAGATTCTTCGCCCATGTCGAAGACGCGAGCTACGCGGCGCATTTCCACAGCGTCGCCGAGCACACGCTGACCGATCTCGCCATCGCCGACAACTACTTCCTGCATTACCTGCTGACGGGGAGCTATCCCGCAGCGAGCCGGCCGCCCTATCTCACTCAGGCGGTGGCGATCGGCCGGCTCGGCCTCGTCGACGCGACCTTCACCGACTACCTGCGGACGCGCCCGGACCAGAGCATGGCCGGGTACGCCTTGTCGAACATCTGCGAGTGGCTGACCGCCGACCAGATCGACGAACTGTTCGCCGAGATCGTCCGCACCGCCCGGCCCGGTGCACGGCTCGTCTTCCGCAACTTCGTCGGCTGGACCGAGGTTCCCGAGCGGTGGCGCGACGCCGTACGCGAGGACCGCGCCCTCGGCGAACGCATGATCGACGCCGACCGCAGCCTGTGCCAGCGCCGCGTGGCGGTCTGTGCGGTCGGATCGTGACTGGCTTCTCCGTTCGAGCTGCCTGCGCTGACGACAACGCAGGGTTGGTCGACTTGGCTGCTCTGTCCACGATGGATGGCGACCTCGCTCTTCGGTTCGACCGCGAGCCGGACTACTTCGCGCTGAACCGCCTCGCCGGCTCGGACTGGCGGGTGGGGGTGGTCGACGGCGACAACGGACCGCTCGGATGCCTCGCAGTCGCATGCCGGGACGCGTACGTCGACGGTTCACCCTGCTCGATCGCGTACGTGGGCGATCTCAAGGTGCATCCGTCGTTTCGGCGGCAGGGCGTCGCCCGCGCGCTTGGGCAGTGGGCGTACGCGACCGCCCAAGATCTGGCCGGGCCGGCCGCGCCGATGATGTCGACGGTGCTGGCCGGCAACGAAGCGGCTGCGAACCTGGCGCTGGGCTTCCTGCCGGGCGTGACCCGCTCGGCCACGATCCGGTCGGCCAGCGTCGACCTGCTGACCCGCCATCGTCCCCGCCGAGCCGATCGCGCGCTGGGCCTCGACGTACGCCTCGCCGAACCGGCCGACGAACCGGAGATGCTCCAGCTCTGGCGTCGGTCAGCCATACGCCGACAGTTCGCGCCCGTCCTCACGGGGTTCTCACTCCAGGAGCCCGGGCTGGATTACCAGCTGGCCCGGAGGCCCGGTGGTGCGTTGGCCGGGTTCGTCGGGCTGTGGGACCAGCACGACATCAAGCAGATGCGCGTCATGGGCTACTCCGCCCGGCTGGCCGCGGTCCGGGTCGCCTTCAACCTGGCCGCTCCCCTCTTCGGCGCGCCCCGGCTGCCGAGACCGGGCGGCGCACTGAGCTATCGCACCGCAGTCCACGTGTGCGCACTCGATTCGGCGACGCTCCACGCCCTGCTGCGGTACGCCTGCGAACACCTGCACGGCCGGTACTCGTTCCTCACCGTCGGCCTCGACATCCGGGACCCGCTTGCCCGGGCGTTGACCGGGCTACGCGCTCAGCCGGCGGACGTCGATGTGCTTGTCCTGAATGGACCATCCGATCGCAGCGCACCTGTCCATTTCGAAATCGCGACCGTCTGACCCGGCGCCACCCCCGCCCGTCCGCGGCAGCATCCGCCTGCACCCACCGCAATGGGCGTCACCTGAGCTGCGTCCGCGCGTGCGGGTGGCACCCGCGCATGATCGAGTACCCGTGGTCAGCGCCGAAATCGCTGACCACGGGCACTGGATCGAGAGCTTCAGAGGAGCAGCCTGCTGGGTCACGCGAGCAAGTCGCGCATGAACTCCGTCTTCGCGCTGGTGTAACCGCGCCGGTCGGCGGCGTACCGGACGGCGAGCTCGCGTTTGAGGGCGCTGTAGCGGGCGACCGCCGCCGGATCGGCGCGGAGACGATCGCGTACGGCGAGATAGCGGGACCACTGCGGATCGTCAGCGGCGACCACGTGGAGGTGGACGACGCGTACCCACGCCTCGGATTCGGCGACGAAGACCTGACCGCCGTCCGGCCCGGCGTCGCCTCGGTAGATGTATCCGGCTTCGGTCAGCACATCGCGGACCGAGGCGAAGGGCACGCCGGGTGCTTGCCGGACCGCAAGGTCGATCACCGGCTTGGCGGCGAGCCCCGGCACCGAAGTCGACCCGATGTGCTCGACCCCGGCGGCCAGCCCATCCAGCAACGCCGCCACCTCGGCCGCGTACTCGGAGCCGACGAGCAGCCATGACGGGTCGTGGTCGACGACGGTCACGACTCCGTAGCGCAAACCGAGCTGGGCCATTCCGTGACTCTACGGGTCCAGGGCACGAGCTGGAGCAGTCCGAACGTGACCTCGACCGCGAGGAATCCCCAGAGGATCCCGCTGACCCCGTGCCCGAGTGCGTACGCGAGCCAGGCGGAGAACAGAACGCGGGCGAATCCGTCGAAGAGCCCATGGATCGGCAGCGGCCGGAGGATCCGCAGCAGCGCCCAGATCACCACGACCGAGCCCATCAGGGTGGCGTACAGGGATTGCAGCGGGTCGAGGGGCGGGAAGCCGCCGAGGCCGAGCGCCGTTCCCGCCTCCGACAAGGTGTCGTGCAGCAGCGCGTAGGTCCACGGGGTGGCGAATCCGGCCGTCACGATCAGGTCGTACCAGGCGCTCACCCGGACGACCCGTGAGTAGTTCATGGTCATGATCGGGACGGTAAACCCTGGAGTACGCTCCAAGGTCAAGCAAGCAAGGTCAAGTCAGGGAGGAACATGCGCATCGGGGAACTCGCCGAACGGGCCGGGCTGACCACGGACACCGTCCGGTTCTACGAGAAGGTCGGCCTGCTCACGAGCAGCCGGTCGGGCAACGGCTATCGCGACTTCCCGCCGGAGGCCCTGCCCTGGCTTGACTACGTGCGCACGGCGCAGCGCCTCGGATTCTCGCTGGCCGAGATCGTGCGGACCGGCGAGCGGCTCAAGGACGCTCCCGACAGCGCCGCCGCCCTCTCCGCGTTGTTCGCCGAGAAGATCGAGGTCATCGACGCCCGGCTGGCCGAACTCGCGCAGCTGCGGGCCGACCTCGCCGATCGGGTCGGCACGGAGTGCCCGCTGCGGGGCGGTCAAGCGTCGGTGTAGCCGATCTTCTGCAGGTCGTACCAAGTCTTGTACAGGCCGCCCCGGGCGATCAGCTCGGCGTGCGTACCCTGGTCGACGAGGCGGCCCTCGTGGAGCACGAAGATGACGTCGGCGTGGCGTACGTTGGCGAGGCGGTGGGTGATCAGCACGGTGGTCTTCGTGCCGTGCCGGGCGCGTACGGAGGCGAACAAGGCGGCTTCGGCTCGTGCGTCGAGCGCCGACGACGGCTCGTCCATGATCAGCAGATCTGCGTCCTTGAAGAAGCCCCGGGCGGCGGCCAGACGCTGCCATTGCCCACCCGACAAATCCTGGCCACCTTCGAAACTGCGATCGAGCAAGGTCGCGTACCCGTGCGGCAGGCCGAGGATCATGTCGTGGGCGACGGCGGCCCGGGCGGCCGACTCGACCGGGTCCCGGCCACCGTCCAAGGTCAGGTCGCCGAGCCGGATGTTGATCTCCGCCGTGAACGGCCACTTCCAATGGTCCTGCGTCACCGCGCCGAACGCCGCCCGGACGGCGCCCGCATCGAGGTCCGGCAGCCGGTGCTCGTCCCACCAGACGGTGCCCCGATTCGGCGTACGCAGTCCAGTGAGGACGGCGGCGAGGGTGGTCTTGCCCGAGCCGTTCTCCCCCACGAACGCCACCGTCTGTCCAGCGTGGATCGTCAGGCTCACGCCGTCGACGGCCGGACTGTCGCGATCGTCGTATGTCAGGCTCACATCGTCCAGCCGCAGGGTGCGGAACGGTTGCGGCACAACCGGTTCAACCGGTGCGTCGGGGGTCAGCCCCCGCGCTCGCGTCAGGAACTCCTCCAAGTCTCGCAGGTGACGGCCATCGGCGTACAACTCATTGATGTAAATAGTGGCGACGTGCAAGCTGCCGCGCGCCGATTGGAGGGCGACCACGGCGGTGGCCGCGGCGGCGAGCGGGAGATGCCCGGTGACCAGGAGGCCCGCGAGCAGGCCGTATACCCCGGCGTTGCAGACGCCGGTGATGATCGCGCCGACGGTCGTCGTGGCCGTGACGGCCCGCGCGAGCCGCAGTTGAGCCGCGGTCTCGGCGTCCATGACCAGGTCGTATTGACGCAGGAGAAAGTCTCGCAGGTGATAAGCGCGCAGCTCGGCGGCGGACCCGCGCCGCGCCATCAGCTCCGTGAGTATCCACACTCGACGGCGGCGGATCGAGCCGAGCAGATACTCGCGGTAGCGCTGCCCGCCCGCGCGCAACGCCGCCCACGCCTCCGGCACGCTCGCGGCCAGCAGCGCGACCGGCAGCAGCGGATGCAGGATCGCCAGCGCGGCGCCCGCGGCGATCACCCCGATCACGCCCGCCATCAGGTTGATCGCGTGCCGGACCACATTCCACACCGCGTCCACGCCTCGCCCGCTGCCGCGTTCCAGCTCGTCCGTGAAACCTTCACTGTCGTACGCAGAAAGGGGAACCGCGGTCGTCGCCTCGAAGAGGGAGCGCTCGGCCTGCTGACGCAACCGGGGTTCGAGGCGGGTCTGGGTCCACCCGGAGGCGATGCCGAGCCCGCCCCGGACGGCGGTGAGAGCGACCAGCGTGATCAGCGCGGGGAGAGCGGCTTCGATCCGTTCGACCGTCGGCCCTTGGGCGAGCACCGCGATCAGGACTCGTTGGGTGGTCAGCAGGCCGAGCGTCGCCATGACGCCGGCGGTGACCGTGATGGCGATGGTGGCGATCGTGCCGGCCCGGTCGGCGGCGATCGCCCGGCGGAACGCGGTTCCGATCAGGCGCGGAAGCGCCTTGGCCACGCCGGAGATCCCGGCGTCCACCCGGGCCTGGAGACCGACTTCCCACCAGGCGCTGCGCAACTTCGGTATGTCGCTCACTCGCATCATCGTCGCGGCGTGAGCGCGATTCACGAAGACTCTTACGCGCTTTACGTCAGCGGCTTTGCGTAGCAGTGGGTCCAGAGCTGGCCGACATACTTTCCGTAGCGGGGAATCTCGGCGTATCCGCTGCTCTGGTATAGGGCCATCGCCTCGGGCTGCAGATTGCCGGTGGTGAGCCGGATCGTCTGATAGCCACGCAGCCGGCCCTCGTCTTCCAAAGCCTTCAGCAGCGCCCGAGCCAGCCCGCGTCCCCGGTACGCCGGGCTGACGAACATCCGTTTCACCTCGCCGGTGACGTCGTCGGCCTGTTGCAGCGCCGCACAAGCCACCCCCTCGCCGTCGACCACCGCAACGAGGTAGGTCGCGTTCGGCTGGACATGTGACCGGCCCTCGGCTCCGTACCGGCTGACCAGTTCGGCGAAGGCCGCACCGAGCAGTGCGTCAAGCTCGGGGTCACCGAGTTCGCGCTGCTCAACGCGATTTTCGCTCACCGCCGGCCCCCGGGCTCCCAGCCATACACCTCGATGTCGGCGTACCGGTCGGCGGTCAGGATGCCGCGCGCTGCCTCGTCATCCGGCGCGCGCAGCAACGCCGCCGTCCCGAGCCAAGCCGTGCCGTCGTCCGACAACAGCGGCCCGTACGCGATCAGCCCGTCCTGGTCGGGTGCGACCAGATCGGCCGGCTCTCCTTCGCCCAGCCCCACGACCAGGTAGCGGTTGGTCTCCTCACGCAGGCCCGGGAACTCCCACATCGTCCGCCCGAGCACATTGCGCCACCGCCGCAGGAGCACGTCCCGGTACGCCCCAGCCTGGTAGTTCGGCTCCTCGAACGCGAACCGGCGGGCCGCCGCGGCATCCGGCAGGTCGACGATGTGCACGCTGCCCAGCAGGACCTCGCCGTCCACCGAGAACGCCGGCCCGCGCGCGATCAGCTCCGCCTCGAACCCGTCCATGTACGCCCAGTGCGCCTCGATCAGCGCATCCCGCAGCGGGAGGGAGCCGGGCCGATCGCGGTGGAAGCAGAAGAACTCCATGGCGATCATCCTGCGCTAGCCCGCCACCCGTTTGCCCACCAGGGTGGCCGGTTCTTGATCCACATCCCGTTCCGTGTCGAATTCGGGCGCGATTTTGACGCAGATCGGGATGTGGATCAAGCGGCGCGAGTGTTCCAGGAGCCGAGCGCCGGCCGACCGTGCTCAGTCGTCAGAATGCTGATCGTCGCGGTATGCGGATGGGCGAACAGCTCACCGGACTGCGGCGGCAGGCCGAGCCAGCGAGCGGCGAGTACGCGTTGGAGGTGACCGTGCAGAACCAGCACGACGTCACCTTCCACGAGGCGTGGCCGGACGCGGTCGAGGACTGCGTCCACCCGCGCGGAGACCTCCTGAATGAATTCGCCGCCCAGCACGCCGTCGCGCCACAGGTCCCAGCCCGGCCGATCCGCCCTGATCTCGTCCTCGGTGAGGCCTTCGTAGCCGCCGTAGTCCCACTCCCATAGATCTCCATCAGTACGCGCATCGCCCAGCCCGATCAACTCCGCGCTCTGGACTGCGCGTACGGCCGGACTGGTGAACGCGGCGATGACCGGCCGGGCCGCGATCACCGGGGCGAGACGGCGTACAGCCGCCCGGCCCGCTTCGGTCATCGGGATGTCGGTGCGCCCGGCGTACTGGCCGGTGCGACTCCACTCGGTCTCGCCGTGCCGGACCAGGATCAACTCACTCACGGCGGAAAGGTACCAAGGCCCGGCGACCCGGCTTGAACAGCGTGGCGATGGTGCCGACGACCAGACCGAGGGTCAGCGCCGTGGCCTGCATGACGGCGGCGATCAGGTCACCGGCTGCGACGCCGGTCTGGCCGCCTTCCAAAGTGGTGAGCCCGCGCAGCGCCACCGCGCCGACGGTCAGCGCGAAGAACCCGCCGAGGATCAGCACGATGCGCGGCGGCGTACGCGGTCGCCATTCGAGGATGCCGGCCGCGGCGGACAGCACCACCCCGGCGATGAAGATCCCGGCAATGTGATCGGTCAGCGCGGTCGCCACGAGCTGCGTACCCCAGGCGAGGTAGACCAGCAGGAGCATCCAGCCGAAGTCGCGGGGGCGGGCGGTGAACGTCAAGACCAAGCCGAGCGTGAACGGGATCCACGACGCCGCCACGACCCAGAACGGCAGGCCGTCCGGCACCGTACGCTCCGACAGGCTCCCCGCGCCGGCCTGCGTGACCTCGGCGGCGATGATCAGGCCGACGGCCAGTTCGACGAGGGTGAAGACGGCCTGGGCCAGCCGGACCGCACCCGGGGTGAACTGCCCGACGGCGAGTTCGGCCGCCGCCGCGCAGAGATAATCCCCGGGGATGAGCACGAACAGCGCCGGGATCATCGCCAGCACCGGCCCGCCGGGAGCGTTCGCCGCGTCCAGGAGTCCGAACGCGACGACGCCGACGGCGAGCGGGCCGATGATCGGCAGGACGACCTCCAGCCGGCGGAAGCGCCCGGCGAGCATGAAGAGCACGCCCATGACCAGTCCGAGCAGCGCACTGGAGCCGACCTCCCGCCAGGTCGCCTGCACGCTCGGGGCGAAGCCCACGGCGAACAGGGTGACGCCGACCATCTTCGCCCAGTCGGGGAACGGCGCCCGGCTGGTCTCCAGCCGCAATAGCGCCTCGTTCGCTTCGGCCAGGCTCAATCGGCCCTCGGTTATCGAGCCCACCAGGAACTTCGACCGTGCCACGAGATCGAGCCGCGCCAGCTGGGGCACGGCGCGTACGGTCGCGACGGATTCCCGGCCGTCCGGGTGCGCCACCGTGATGACTGCCGCCTCGGCGATGAGCAGCACGTCGGCTCGGACCCCGAATGACGTGCCGACCCTCCGCACCACGTCGCGTACGTCGAATGCGCCCTCCGCACTGTTCCGCAGGTAGAACCGGGTCAGCCGCCGCAGGAACCGGTCGACGTCCGCCGACTCGTCGCTCACCTGTCCGCGGCCTCGATCATGAGCCCACGATAGCGGGTGATTTGGGACTCTGACCGACATTTCGCGGCGACCCGCAGCGCCAAACCCGTTGCCCTCGACCGTGATCCTCCACTACGGTCAGTCGTCCGGCGAGGGAAGTCGGACGCGGGGAGGACCACGATGACGAAGCTGAACCAGATCATCGCGCTGGAGAAGGGCGTCAAGGCGACTGCCGAGACGACCCTGACGAAGGCGTACCACGAGGCGCAGAAGCCGGACCTGTTCGCCGGCCTCATCCGCACCTATGAGCCGCTGGAGGAGGACGGCTACGTCCTGCCGTCCGAGTCGAAGAAGGTCACCGCGAAGGTGCCCCTGCTCGTCTCGGAGATCCAGACGGCGGTGGAGCGGCTGATCGACCTCACGCTGACCAAGGACACCGCGAACGCGGGCGCGAAGGCCGACGTGAAGGTGGGCGACACCGTCCTGGCGCGCGACGTCCCGGTCACGACGCTGTTGTGGCTGGAGAAGCAGCTGACGAACCTGCGGACCTTCATCTCGAAGCTGCCGGTTACCGACGTCGCCGACGACTGGACGTGGGACTCCGACAACCAGGTCTTCCGATCGGCCACGGTGAAGACGATGCGTTCGCGCAAGTCCGAGGACTTCATCGTCGTCGTGCCGCCGACCGACAAGCACCCGGCGCACGTCGAGAAGGTGACCAAGGACGTGCCCGAGGGCACCTGGTCGACCACGAAGCTGTCCGGCGCGGTCTCGCCGTCGCAGCGCGACACCTGGCTGGCCCAGGTCACTGCGGTGACCGAGGCGGTCAAGACCGCGCGCGAGCAGGCGAACCTGGCCGAGGTGGTGGACGCCAAGATGGGCAAGGCGATCCTCGACTTCGTCTTCACCGAGAACCGCGCCTGACACGCGTACCCAGACTCCCGGCCTCGGCCGGGTGAGCACAAGATGAGATTGAGGCTGGAGTTCAGACTGGCGCAAGCCGGCAAGAGTGCAGGTTCGAGTCCTGCCCGGGACACTCGGGTCCCGGTAGCCCAATCGGCAGAGGCGACCGGCGGCACCACAGACTCTTGCTCCAAGCTCAAGCACCGTCCGGCCAGTTCGCATCGACCAGCGCCAGGCAGTGGATTCGCAGACCCCAGTTCGAATCTGGGCGGGACCTCTCGTGGTCTCGTGGAGTAGCGGCAACTCGGCAGCCGACAGGAATGACCTGGAGCTTTAAATGTGGCGGCGAGTGCCGGCACCACGTGATAGCGCAGTAGTAGCGCATCGGACTCTTAATCCGACGGACGCCGGTGCGAATCCGGCTCACGTATCAGAGGGCCACCCCAGGGTAGGGGTGGCCCTCGCCTAATTCGGCGCGCCGATCACGTCGCCGGCGACGGTACGCGTACGTCGGTCAGCAGGAGACTCCGCCCCTCTCGCCAGAAGAACCCGTGCAGCCAGAACGTGAGCCGGGTCGCCTTGACCTTCGCGTCCCGCACGACGAACACCACTTTGAGCCGCTGGCCGTAGGGCAGGCCGCTGTCGCCGGTGCTTCCGCCGAACGGAACGTCCTCCAAGGTCTCCGCACTGGCCTGATCCTTGATCAGGTAGGTCATCCCACCCGTGCTGGACTTGGTCGTACGCGTGACGTAGGCGGTGATCGTGATCGACGGGAACGTCTCGCTCATCCATTTGCTCGTCGTACGCCGAGTCGACACGACTTCGAAGCGGATCCCGTAGCCCTCGGCGGCCCAGGGAGCCGACCCGGATGCGGCTACCGTGATGGGTTCGCTCTTGCCGCAGACGTTCGGCAGCAGGTTCTCGCATACCGCTGGAACGCCCCGTTGGACGGCGAAGGTCAAGCCGACCCCGCCGATGCCGACCAAAAGCATGACGACCACGACCCAAGCCACCGAGACGTATCGAATCCGTTTCGGCCCGGGCACCGGCGAGCCCGGTTGGGCGACCGGCCCTTCGCCCTTGGGCAGCACCGTCAGCAGGATGGCGACGACAGTGCTGACCCCGACCAATGCCAGCACGAGCGGGATCGGATCGAGCTTGTCGTGAGTCAGGACGGTGATGGCGATGCCACCGCCGTTGCTCAGGATCTCCGCGATCGCGGTGAGGACGACAGCGATCAGAGCGCGCTTGCGGCGCACGGCGGATCGAGTCATCGCACGGTGCTGATCGGGATTGTCCACAGTGCCGGATGGTAGATCACTGCGCGGTGGCGATCAGTCAGACATGCGACGCGCGGTCGCCCAGAAGAGCGACGATGTTCACCAGGGTCGGCGGGCGCACGACCACCCGGGTCACCTCGGACGCACCCAGCGTTGTGCGTACTCGCTCGGAGGAAAGAGCGAGCTCCTGAAGGCGCGACTCGCTGATGTCGGCGGGCACCGACAGCTTGTCGCGGATCTTGCCGTTGACCTGGACCACACACGTGGCGGACGCCGTGACCAGCAGCGCGGGATCGGCGGCCGGCCAAGGCTGCGTGCAGACCGACGGCGCGTGGCCGAGCCGCTCCCACATCTCCTCCGCGGTGAAGGGCGCGAAGCAGGACAGCATCACGGCGAGCGCCTCGACGCCCTCGCGGGTGACCGGGTCGTCGGCTGAAGCCTTGCGCAGCAACGTCGTCAGCTCCATGAGCCGCGCAATGGCCACATTGAACCGGCGAGCATCCATTGCAGACGTCGTCTCCGCCATCAAGCGGTGTACGCCGCGCCGCAGCTCCTCATCGGAATCCCCTGTGGACCGCGTGACCGATCCGGAGAGCCGCCAGACTCGGGTGAGCCACTTGACGGCGCCGGCCGGCGAGACGTCCGCCCAGTCGATGTCGTCCTCGGGCGGCCCGGCGAACAGCATCGTGACCCGTACGGCGTCGGGACCGTAGTTCGCGATCTGCTCCTGAAGATTGACGAGATTGCCCAGCGTCTTGCTCATCGCCTTGCCGTTCATGATGACCTGACCTTGGTTCGTCAGGCGCGTGAACGGCTCGTCGAACGGCAGCAGACCCAGGTCGTGCAGCGCCTTGGTGAGCCAGCGGGCATACATGAGGTGCCCGGTCGCGTGCTCACGCCCGCCGATGTATTCGTCGACCGGCAGCCACTGTGCCACACCGGCCGGGTCGAAGGGCCCGTCCGCGTACGCCGGATTCGGGTAGCGCAGGAAGTACCACGACGAGTCCACGAAGGTGTCCATCGTGTCGGTGTCTCGCATAGCCGCGCCACCACACTTCGGACAGTCCACATTCACCCAGGCCGTCGCGCTCGCCAGCGGTGACCTGCCGTCGGCCGGGCGTAGCTCGTATCCGTTGTCCGGCAATGTGACCGGCAGTTGTTCGTACGGCACCGGCACCAGGCCGCATCGATCACAGTGGACGATCGGGATCGGCGTTCCCCAGTAGCGTTGCCGCGAAATCAGCCAGTCGCGCCAGCGATAGGTCACCGCCCGTTCGGCGCCGATCCGCTCGACGATCGCGTTCCTGGCCTCGGCGGACGGCAGCCCGGTGAACTCCGCCGAGTCCACCAGTCGCCCCTCCCCCTCGGCCGCGACCTCCGTGTCACGCGGATCAGGTTCACCAGTGTCGATCACCAACCGGATCGGCAGCGCGTGGACCAGCGCGAAGTCCAGGTCTCGCTGATCGTGTGCGGGCACCGCCATGATCGCGCCGGTGCCGTACTGCGCCAGCACATATTCGGCCGCGTACACCGGCAGGCGCTCGCCCGTCGCCGGATGGATCGCGTATCGGCCCAGGAAGACGCCGGTCTTCGGCCGGTCCGCCGCCAGCCGCTCCAGCTCGGTCGCGGTCGCGGCCTGCTTCCGGTAAGCCTCGAACGCCGCTCGCTGCCCGTCGCTCACGAGCTCCGCGGCGAGCGGCGCGTCGACCGCCACCACCAGGAAGGTCGCGCCGAACAGCGTGTCCGGCCGCGTCGTGAACACACGCACCGCGTCTTCCCGGCCTTCGATCTCGAACAAGAGGTACGCACCAACGGAGCGACCGATCCAGTTACGTTGCATCGCCAGGATCTCGTTCGGCCAGTGCCCCGCCAACCGGCTCATGTCGTCGAGCATCCGCTGGGCGTACCCGGTGGTGTGGAAGAACCACTGCGTGAGCGGACGCTGGACGACCACCGCGCCGCACCGCTCGCATCGCCCGCCGATCACCTGCTCGTTGGCCAGCACGGTCTGGTCGTTCGGGCACCAGTTGACCGCCGCCTGTTTCCGGTACGCGAGCCCGGCCTCGAACAGCCGCAGGAACAGCCACTGGTTCCACCGGTAGTACTCCGGGTCGGAGGTGTGCAGCCGCGTACGCCAGTCGAACGAAACGCCGAGTCGCCGGAACGAGCGGGCCTGCGTCTCGATGTTGGAGTACGTCCAGTCGCGGGGATCGAGATCGCGCTTGCGGGCGGCGTTCTCGGCCGGCAGACCGAAGGAGTCCCAGCCGATCCCGTTGAGCACGTTCTGCCCCCGCATCCGCAGGTAGCGGGCGATCGCGTCGCTGATCGAATACACCTCGGCATGGCCCATGTGCAGGTCGCCCGACGGATACGGGAACATGCTCACGACATAGGACCGCGGGGAGTCGTCGTCACGCGCCTCATAGGTCCGCAGCTCGTCCCAGACCGCAATCCACTTGCCGACCACCGCGTTCGGGTCGTACGCCGCTGCACCGCTGTCCATCGCCATCCAGCTCAGTCTGGCATCGGCCTGCTACAACGTGCACATGATTTCGCGTACGCGGATCGTCACCTTCGCGCTCGCCGGTGCGATCCTGTTCTCGCTGGCGAGCGGGGTCGCGATCGCCTGGTTCGACGCTCACGACCCGGATGGCGTCACGGTTGTCGTCCTCGTCTTCGGCTCCTACGGGCTGGTGTTGCTGGCCGCCCTCGCAGGGATCGTCGCCAACATCGCCTTCCTGGCGTCACCCCGGTTTCATCGGCATCCGCGGTTCACGGTGCGCCGCGGTGCGTTCTGGGTCCCGCCGGTGGCCGACATGCGGCTCAACGGCCTCATGGGCGTCCTCTTCGCCGGACCGCTCTTGGGGACCATGTGGAACTCCCTCGACGACTACGGCCTAGCCATCGCGTACGCCGTGTTCGCAATCCTGCTCGGTGCGGCGACCGTGGCCATCGGTCCGGGGCCGACGTTCGAACTGCGGCCGACCGGCATCTACTGGAACGCGCGGATCTTCTACCGCTTCATCTCTTGGGAGGCGCTCGCCCCAGGCGGACCGAATCGCCCCAGGCTCTCGGACACGCGGCTCACCTTGATCACGACCCGGCCGGAGCTGGTCCGGCAACGGGGAGTGCGGCTGGGCAGCGGAACCCCGGAGCGGCCGATCCTCCCGCTGTCGATGAATGTCCACCCGGTGTTCCTGGCCGACGCCATCCACTGGTACGCCGACCACCCCGCCGACCGGGCCGCGATCGGGACTGCTGCCGAGTACGACCGGCTGCTCGCCGCACTCGGCGTCCGGCCGGCTCCGGCCACCGTCTGACCGTTCGGTGGCTCCGGCCTTATTTGTCGGGTGACTTCACGGGTGCCATCACGACAGCGCCCGTTGCAGCTGCGCCTTCGTCATCGTCGAGCGGCCCTTGATGTTGCGGTCCTTGGCCTCGTTGTACAGCTGAGCCTTCGTCCGGCCCTTCGGACCGCCGTGCGACCGCTTGCCGCCGCGCTCGCCCGAGGACATGTCGCTGAGCGACAGCTTGCTGGCCGTCTTCGACTCGCCATGACGGGCGCGTTCCTTGTTGACCGTACGCGCAGCCATCTCCTCCGCGCGGTCGGCGGACATCCCGCGCTTCTTCGCGCTGGACTTGATGTGCTCGTACTGCCGTTCACGCTTCGGGCTCGATCCAGCAGGCATCAGATTCTCCTTCCGTGATCGCGCCGCCGCGGATCATGCGGTGGCGGTCTGCCTCACGCTGTCGCCGACTGCAACGCCAGTGGATCCGCGGGCGCCTTGGGCTTCGCGGCGAGCATCTGCTCGCCCAGCTCGGCGAGGCGGTTGCGGCCGAGGGCCTTGCGCACCTCGGGGAACCACTCCTGCTCTTCCTCCTCGACGTGATGCTCGACGTTCTCGATCAGCACCGTGACCTTCGCGTCGAACGTCTCGTCGGCAGGGTCCAGCTTGGCCAGCTCCGACAGCAGCCAGGCGACGACGTGGTGTTCCTCGACCGACTCCAGCACGTGCTCGTCGTTGTCGGGAACCTCGGCGCGCGCCGCCGGATAGAAGATCGTTTCCTCAATGAAGGCGTGTGTCGTCAGCTCATGGATGATCTTGTCGACCAGCGTCCGCTTCTGCCCAGGGGAGGCCTCCTCGTGAGTCCGCTCGAACTCCCGGAACAGCCGCTTGACCGCCTTGTGGTCCTCTTTCAGAAGTACGATCCCGTCCACGCGCGCTCCTCGTCTCACCAGGCCGGATCCACTCACCCCGCCTGACTAGGTGATGCCCAGGCCCACACCGGCTCAAACACCCGGGCATCCGGCCTTCGTTGCAGCCCGGGCTCGTGGGCCAACACGTCTGGGTTCTCTTGCGGGCACTCAGAGGCCATGTCGAGTGAGGAAGTCACGAACGGCCGCGTTGAACCGCTCCGGGTGCTCGAGGTTGGGAAGGTGTGCGGCGTCGGGAAAGTCCACTCGCTCGACGCCGGTGACTCCGCCCGTGAGCAGATCGGCGGAAGCCCGGGTGCCGCTGGTGTCATGCGCACCGATGACGACGAGCGCCGGGCAGGTGATCTCGTGGAGGCGATCGGCTGCCGGACGAGCCAGCGGCAGCGCCGTCGGCTCTGGTTCGTTCCTGGTCTCGATCGCGTAGATCATCCGCCGGACGTGCTCGCGTACTGCCCGAGGCACGCGCCCTTCGGGCTGCAGGGGGCCATCGGCCCACACATGCGTCTCGAGGTCGACGAGCGCGTCCCAGTCCTTCGCTCGCCAGAGCGCCTCAATCCGATCGAAGACCGCGGTCTGCTCGGCAGGCCCTTCGTGCGATGAGCCGCTGACACCACCGCAAACCCAGACCAACCCGGCGACCCGGCCCGGCTCCTCCAGCGTGAAGTCGAGGCTTTGCTGACCGCCGCGTGAGCAGCCGACGACCACCGCCTGCCGCAAATCCAGGTGGTCGAGCACGGCTCGAAGGTCGTCGACGGGTGAGAATTCGACCGCTTCGGTTCTCGACCGCCCGAAACCCCGGCTGTCGAAACAAACCACCGTATGGTCCCGCGCGAACTCGCCGACCTGTGACTCCCACATGGTCAGGTCCGCGACTCCCGCGTGCACGAAGACGATCGGCGGACCATGGCCGGTCCGTTCGAAATACAGTGCCCCATCGGGCACGGGTACATAACCGCTGTCCATCTGACGAGCCTAAACGATCTTCCGAGTACGCGACGCTCGTCTGGATCTCGCTCCCCCGTCTCACCCGCTAAGGCGTCCTAGGAGACTATCTGATGTGGACGAGTCAAGGGGTTGATCGTTTCTCGGCATCTTGTGTGCCGGTTGGCTTCTCCCCCGGTTAGCGGTCCGACAGGCGTTCTAAAATTTGGGTCATGGGCACGGGGGTGTTGGCGCAGGCAGAGGCGGATGTCGCCGAGCTTGCTGCCGGTCCCCTGTGGACGTTGTCCGACGCGGAGATCACCGATGAGGTACGC
>NZ_JABFVK010000053.1 GCF_013362815.1 Hamadaea sp.
CCTGTTGTACATCGCGGTGGCGCAGCGCACTCATGAGCGCTCGCACGCGGCCTTTCAGCGTACGGCTCGTGCGGTGGAGGCCCATCGGATCAAGGAGGTCGCCGAATGAAGGACCTCCGCCTTGTCTTCGACGCGGCGCCGACGGCGCACCGTGTCGAGGTCCCTTCGGGGATGAGTTTCATGACCGTCCTCTTGGGGACGAACGCCAACCCTTACCTCGAGTCCCGATGCGCCGGATTCCACCGGCCCATCGCCTGACCCGTACCGAGGAGACAAAGATGTCCAACTCCCCCTCCGAGCTGAGCCGCCGCACGGTTCTGCGCCGTGCCGCGGTGGCCGGCGCGCTCGCCGTGCCCGCCGTCAGCTTCCTGGCCGCCTGCAGCGACGACGACAAGGGCGGCGACGGCGGCACTGTGGCCAAGACCCCGACCAACCCGTTCGGCATGAAGGAAGACGCGACCGTCGAGGTCGTCATCTTCGACGGTGGCTACGGTCAGAAGTACGCGACCGACGGCCTCGAGCCGAACTTCAAGGCCGCCTGGCCGAAGGCGACCGTCAAGCACACCGCCACCCAGGACATCACGGCGCTGGTGCAGCCGCGGTTCCAGGGCGGCAACCCGCCGGAGTTCGTGAACAACTCGGGCACCAAGTCGATGGACTTCGGCGCCCTGGTCGCCGACGACCAGCTCGCCGATCTGACCGAGCTGTGGGACGCGCCGTCGGTGGACGACCCGAACAAGAAGGTCCGCGACACCGTGTTCGCCGGCACCGTCGAGGCGGGTTCGTTCAACGGCAAGCCGTTCGTGCTGTACTACGTGTCGACCGTGTTCGGCATCTGGCACTCGGACAAGCTGTTCAAGGACAACGGCTGGGAGGCCCCGAAGGACTGGGCCGGCTTCCTCGCCCTGTGCGAGAAGATCAAGGCGAAGGGCATCACGCCCTACGGTTACGCGGGCGCCAACGCCGCGTACTACCAGTGGAACGTGATCCTGACCCAGGCCGCGAAGATCGGCGGCGGCGACGTCCTGAAGAACATCGACAACCTCGAGGACGGCGCCTGGACCAACGAGGCCGTCGTCAAGGCCGCCACCGCGTGGGGCACCCTGGCGTCGAAGGGTTACATCAACCCGGCGTTCGAGGGCCTCAAGCACACCGAGGTGCAGCTCCAGCAGAACCAGTACAAGCTGGCGATGTACCCGTCGGGTGACTGGCTGGAGGGCGAGCAGGCCGCCACCACGCCGAAGGACTTCGTCTACCAGCTGGCGCCGGTTCCGGCGTACGACGGCTCCGACAAGCTGTCGCCGGCGGCGGTCCGCTCGGCGGCCGGTGAGGGCTACTTCGTCTCGAAGTCGGCGGCCAGCAAGGCCGGCGGTCTGGAGTTCATGCGCCAGATGCTCTCCAAGAAGAGCGCTCGTGCCTTCACCGAGATCACCGAGGCGCACGCGCCGACCGTGGTCGCGGGCGCGTCGGACGGCTTCGCCTTCCCGGCGGGTGTGAAGAGCTCGCAGGCCGCTCTTGCCGCGGCGGGCAAGGATGTCGTTACCCTCTTCTTCGACGGCTGGTACCAGGACCTCGACAAGGAGGCCCGCGCCGCCACCAACGAGCTCATGTTCGGCCGCATCGACGGCAAGGCGTGGGCCGAGCGGATCCAGAAGAAGGCGGACGCCATCAAGAAGGACGCGTCCATCACCAAGTTCAAGCGCTGATTTAGGAGCGTTGGGGTCATGCGGCACGGCAAGTACCCGTTCGTGGCGGGCTTTCTGTTCCTGCCGGTCCTCCTGTATGTAACGTTCGTCATCTATCCAACGTTGCGAACGTTCTACATCTCGATGACCGCGTGGCGGGGCTTCTCGGTTGCGCCTAAGTGGATCGGTTTCGACAACTACAAGCAGTTGTTCGACGACGATCGCTTCTGGCAAGCCATCACGCACCACCTCGAATTGCTTGTCGCGTTGCCGCTGATCACCATCGCAGTCGCCCTGTTCTTCGCGTTCTTGCTGAACGTGGGCGGCGGCTCCAAGGGCGGAGTGCGGACCGGGGTCTGGGGGTCGAAGTTCTACCGAGTGGTGTTCTTCCTCCCCCAGGTCCTGGCCATCGCCATCGTCGGCGTGATGTTCCAGACGGTCTACCGTCCGGACAACACCGGGCTGGTGAACGGCGTTCTGACCAAGCTCGGGTTCGACCCGGTCGCCCTGCTCGTCAACAAGAACACCGCGTTGTGGGCGATCATGTTCGTCGCCATCTGGCAGGCGATCGGCTTCTACGTGGTGCTCTTCTCGGCGGGCATGTCCAGCATCCCCGCCGAGATCTACGAGGCCGCCGAGCTCGACGGCGCCACCCGTGCCTCGCTGTTCTTCCGGGTCACGCTCCCGCTGCTGTGGGACACGATCCAGGTCGCCTGGGTCTACCTGGGCATCGCCGCGTTCGACTTCTTCGCGCTGATCAACGTGCTGGCGCAGGACGGCGGCTACGGCGGTCCGGACGGAGCGACCACGACACTGGCGACCGAGCTCTACTACGCGGCGTCGAAGAGCAAGCTCGGCTACGCATCGGCGATCGGTGTCGTCCTCTTCTTCTTGACGCTGACCTTCGCCGCGTTGACACTGCGTGTCACCAAGCGCGAAACCATCGAGTACTGAGTGGGAACCGCGATGACGACGAACACCACCCCCGCGCAGGACCGCCTGGCGGCCTCCGCGAGCCCGGCCGCCCGTACGGCGGCGGGCCGCCAGAAGCGGGAAATCCGCCTCTTCTCCCGGCTCAGCAGCATCTCGCTGATGGTCTGGTCGGTCATCATCCTGGGCCCGCTCATCTGGGTCTTCCTCTCCTCCTTCAAATCGCCGGAGGAGATCTTCAGCAGCCCGTGGACGCTCCCCGCCAAGCTGCGGTGGGACAACTGGGGCCGGGCGTGGAACACCGCGCACATCGGCACCTACATGATCAACAGCGTGATCGTGGTGGCGATCAGCACCGTCGGCACGATGCTGCTCGGCTCGATGGCGGCGTACGTCCTGGCGCGATACAAGTTCTTCGGCAACCGTTTCATCTACTACTTGTTCGTGTCCGGCCTGGCGTTCCCGGTCTTCCTCGCGCTCGTGCCGCTTTTCTTCGTGGTACGCGATCTGGGCCTGCTCGGCACGAAGACCGGCCTGATCCTGGTCTACATCTCGTACTCGCTGCCGTTCACAGTCTTCTTCCTCAGCGCCTTCTTCAAGACGCTGCCGACCTCCGTCGCCGAGGCCGCGATGATCGACGGCGCCGGGCACGTGAAGCTGTTCTTCCGGGTCATGATGCCGATGGCGAAGTCCGGCCTGATCAGCGTGGGCATCTTCAATGTGATCGGGCAGTGGGCGCAGTATCTCCTGCCGGTTTACCTGGTCCCCGGCGGCTATGAGAAGAACTGGGTACTCACCCAGGGCATCGCCGAGATCTCCACCCAGGCCGGCTTCAAGTCGGACTGGGGCGCGCTGTTCGCGGCGATCACCATCGCGATCCTCCCGATGATCCTCATCTACGCCGTGATGCAGCGGCAGATCCAGGCGGGTCTCACCGCGGGCGCGGTCAAGTAGCCATCCGTCCCCTCGAACGAGCCGATCTCCGCTGGAGGTCGGCTCGTTTGTCGTACCTGGGCAGCAGAATGAGCAGCGTGATCGTCGCCGTCGCTCCCGACCCGTCGCGGGGTGCCGTCGTGCAACCGCTCGGGTCCGACGGGATGCCGACGGCGGAGCCACGGCACGTCACCGATCTGGCCGCCGAGGTTCGGGCCCGGCCCGAGGTGCGCTGGGTGTGGCCGTCCACGGAGACGGTCTACCCGGCGATCCTGGACGCTGCTGTGCGCGTACCACGGTGTCATGACCTGGAGATGACCGAAGCCCTGCTCGTCGGCGCGGAGGGTGAGTGGGGTGCGCCCCGGTCGTTCGCGGCGGCGTGGGCGCGACTGACGGGCGGGCCGGTGCCACCCGATCCTCCGGTACGCCAAGCCGCACCGCCTGGCGAAGCGCAAGGGACGTTGTTCGGCGAACCGAGCGCAGCCGCCGAGGCGACCATCGAGCAAGTCACTCGCGTGTACGCCGACCAGCTGAAACGCATCTCCGCGACGGCCGACCCCGCACGATTCCGGATGCTGGTGGCGGCCGAGTCGGCGAGCGCGCTCGTCGCAGTCGAGATGGGCCGGGCGGGTCTGCCGTGGGACGCGGCGACGCATGACGAGCTGCTCACCGAGCTGCTCGGCGCACGACGCCCGGCCGGTGGTCCGCCGCAGAAGCTGGTCGAGCTGACCGAGCAGATCTGCCACCTGCTGGCGAGCCCGGGGCTGCATCCCGATTCGCCGGCTGAGCTGCGGCGCGCGCTGCGCAAGGCGGGCATCGACGTGCCGAACACGCGGGCGTGGGTGCTCAAGCAGGTCGAGCATCCGGCGATCGAACCGATCCTGCACTACAAGGAGCTCTACCGCATCTGGACGGCGCACGGCTGGTCCTGGCGGCAGCAGTGGGTCCGCGACGGCCGGTTCCATCCGGCGTACGTGCCGGGCGGGGTGGTCAGCGGCCGCTGGGCCACCCGGGGCGGCGGAGCGCTGCAGATCCCGGCCGTGCTGCGGGCGGCGGTGCGGGCCGATCCCGGCCGACGCCTGGTGGTCGCCGACGCCGGCCAGCTCGAACCCCGCATTCTCGCGGCGGTCTCCCGCGACCCCGGGCTGTGCAAGGCGGCCGGGCCGGGCGACATCTACACCGGCCTGGAGGGGTTCGCCGACCGGGCCACCGCCAAGGTCGCCCTGCTGGGCGCGATGTACGGTCAGACCGGCGGGCAGGCGGCACCGGCGTTGGCCGTCCTCAAAGGACGGTATCCGCACGCTTGGGCCGTCGTGGAGGAGGCTGCGCGTACGGGCGAGACCGGTGGGCTTGTCCGCTCGTGGCTCGGCCGGACGTGTCCCCGGCCCGGTGCCGCCCCCGACAACGACGGGGAGTGGTTCAACAGCCGCGACGGCGACCTGCGTACGTCGGCCGGTCAGCGGGCGCGGGGGCGGTTCACGCGTAACTTCGTCATCCAGGCGACTGCTGCGGAGTGGGCCGCCACATTGCTGGCCCTTGTGCGTACGCGACTCTGGGACGTCGATGCCGAACTCGTGTTCTTCCAGCACGACGAGGTCATTCTCGACTGTTCGTTGGAAACCGCGGAGTATGTCGCGGGGCTGCTTCAGGAGTGCGCGAACGAAGCCGGGCGCTTGCTTTTCGGGCCGACGGAGGTGCACTTCGTCATGGACGCCAAGGCGGTCACCGCGTACGCGGACGCCAAGCCCTCCTGACGCTCGCCTGGGACACGTGTGGCGTGATCTTGAACGGAAAACGTTGCCATGACAGCGTTTTCCGTTCAAGATCACGCCGTCAAGCCCGGCGGCGCGAGCCGAAACGGCGATGCCCGCCGCAGGGCGCGCGACGGGCATCGGGTGCAGGAGAGGGCGTCAGACGTCGACGCCGAACTTTCGCAAGATGGCACCACCGGCGAGCCAGGCCCCGGCGCCGAACGAGATGATGATGAACAGGGTCGACAGCACCAGCGTCTCGACCTTGCCGCCCACCTCGACGGAGATGGCGTTCGGTACGCCGATCATGCGCCACAGGCGGATCTTCTTGAACCCGGTCGGGATGGGCCACAGGATCGGCACTCCGGCGCTGGTGACGATGTCGCCCATGAGGTGCACGAAACAGCCGACGCCGACGGCGAACCCGATGAGTGGATAGCCGCGGCCGGAGTCGAGGTTCTCGAAGGTGTACCAGGAGGCGGCGGCCGCGACGGCGGTGGTGATGACCCAGCCCGCGCGCTTGGCCCAGTGCTCGAAGACGCCGCGCAGGGCCAGCCCGATCATGAAGAACAGGATGGGTAGCACGGCCCACTTGCCGAAGCGCTGGCACAGGAAGCTCGCGCCCCAGCCCATCAGCACCACGAACGGCAGCGTATGCGTGAAGGTGCGGTGTCCGTAGTCACGCTTGGGATCGTGGCTCAACCGGGTGGCGGTGTAGATGCCGAGGGAGAGTTTCTCGATGACCTCGGAGATGAACATGGACACCGGGCCGAAGGTGTGCGCCACCGTCGCACCGCCCTGGTTGGTGGTCACCTTGCCGGAGAGATCCAGGTCGGGCAGGAGTGCGCCACCGGCGCACATCGCGGTGCCGAGGGCCAGATAGAGCGGCGACTGGTGTGGATAGTCGAAGACCTGCTCCATCACCACGGATCCGGCGAGCCAGGTCGCGGCACCGGAAAGCGCGTGCGAACGCCCCATCATGGTGGCTGATTCCTCCCCATTGGATGACCCCGCGATCACGGGTCGCGCACACTTTGCCAGAACACTTGTCGCAAAGCAATCAGCCGGACCTCCACCTTGGATGTCCGGCTGATGACTGTGGATTTCTAGCGTACGGGTTCGACCGCCAGCAGATCGGTGATCAGGGCGGTGAGAATGCCCGGCCCGTCCTCGGTCAGCACCGATTCGGGGTGGAACTGCACTCCGGCGTACCGGGGTCCGCGGAGTGCGTGCACGAATCCGTCCGGCCCGGCGGCCAGTCGGACTCCGTCCACTTCGGAGGTGAGCGCGGTGAACGTCGAGTAATAGCCGACTCGGCGTACCGTGCCGAACAGGTCCGCGTCGATCGGCAGGCCCTGCGCCGGCACCTCACGGCGATGCAGCGTCAGCCCCAGCTCCTGGGCCAGCACCTGGTGCCCGAGGCATACCGCCAGCAACGGCTTGCGGTCCGCGAGCCGCCGCCGGATCACCCGGCGCAGAGCAGCCGCGCTCGCCAGCGCCGGATCCGTGGGATCGCCGGGCCCCGGACCGGCCACGACCAGGTCCGCGTCGACACTCTCTTCCACCGACTTGTACGCCTGAAGCGAGACCGTCATCCCCAGCGAGCGGAGCATGTGGGCGAGCATGCCGGTGAAGGTGTCCTCGGCGTCGACGATGACGCAGGTACGCCCCTCGAACGGGCGGGCGAAGGTCACCTGCGTCCGGTCGGCGAGCCAGAAGGGGGAGAGCCGGTCGTTGCGGGCGGCGAGCGTACGGACCACGTCGGGATCGTCGGCGAACCGGGTCGCCGCACCGGCCGGAGCCGACGACGCGGGCACGAGACCCAGCGCCGCCAGTACGCCGGCCGCCTTGGCGTGCGTCTCGGCCACCTCGCCGTCCGGCGTGGAATCGCGTACCAGTGTGGCGCCCACCGGAACCCGCACGAGCCCGTCACCGATCCGCGCGGTCCGGATCAGGATCGTGGAGTCGAGCCGGGGCGTGCCCGTGTCGTCGTGGTCGAGCAGCGCGACCACCCCGCCGTAGTAGCCGCGGCCGCGCTGCTCGTGGCGGGCGATGACCCGGCAGGCGTTCTCGATGGGGCTGCCGGTGACAGTCGGCGCGAACATGGTCTCGCGCAGCACGTCGCGGACGTCGAGCGAACCGCGGCCCGCGAGCAGGTACTCGGTGTGCGCGAGGTGCGCCATCTCTTTGAGGTAGGGGCCGACGACCTGGCCGCCGCCGTCCGCGACGACCGCCATCATCTTCAGCTCCTCGTCGAGCACCATCGCCAGCTCGTTGACCTCCTTGGGATCGGCGAGGAAGCGCAGCAGGCCGGCGCGGTCGGGCCCGCTGGCGGGATGGCGATAGGTCCCGGAGATCGGGTTCATCATCACCAGGCCGGCTTCGTGTGAGACGTGCCGTTCGGGGCTGGCGCCGACGAAATACTCCGTGCCGGTATAGACCAGGAAGGTCCAGTACGCCCCGGTCTCCCGGCGCAGCAACCGCCGCAGACAGGCGAGCGCCGTACGCCGTTCGTCGGCGACCTGCGCCTGCCGGGTGCGGTGGATGACGAAGTTCGAACCTTCGCCCCGGCCGATCTCCTCGGCGAGGACGCGCCCGACGATCTCGGCGTACGCGTCGTCGGCGATGTCGAAGCCGAGATCGGTGACCTCGCCGATCTCCTCGGGCAGGGCGGCGAGCACCTCGGGCAGGCCGGCCCGCCCCCGTTCGGCGGCGACGAGGCAGAGCAGCGGTTCGCCGTCGTCCACCGCCGCGAAGCCCCGTTCGGCGATCTGCCGGTGGGGGAGGAGGGCGAGGGTCGGCGTACCGGGGTCGAGCGGAATGAGGCCGGTCGACGGCGCGGTCGTCATCTGTCCGATGAGGACTTCGACGTGGCCGGCGCCTTCGCGGCGCAGGAGGGCGTACGGGCGGGTGCCGTGGAGCAGGTCGGCGAGGTCGGTCATGGCGGGTTCTCCCAGATCAGGGGCCGCCCTCGGGTTCGGCGTCCGCCACCGGGAACACCGACGGCCGCCTCATCGAGGCGGCCGCATCGTGGATGCGCGAGCTTCAGGCCGCCGTAGGGGCGGGCCACCAGCTCTGTCGCGCGTACATGCCAGAAAGCTAGCAGAAAGATGATCGAGAGTGCGACATCTACCGGCGATTTATGTCAGATGGTTGGCTCAGCGTCGGCTTTTCGGCCGAGCAGGGTTACCATACCGGCATCCTGCGGCCGGGGGCGGCTCTCGCGGGGCGGGCGCCTGCCGGCCGGGTGGCGTCGATGCGCAGACACGACAACCGGAGGGGCGGCGGTCATGTTGGGGAGGTTGCGCAGCAGGCGATTCGACGCACCGACGTCCGATGAGGACGGTAGTGGCGCGGTCAGCCGGGGACAGGTGAACGACATCGTCGTCAACCTCGCGCGGCGCAGTCAATCGTTGGTGGAACGGCAACTCAAGGTGGTCGAAGAGCTCGAACGCGACGAACGGGACCCCGAACGTCTGGCCGCGCTGTTCCGGCTGGAGCGGCTGACCGCCCGGATGCGGCGGACGAACGAGAACCTCCTCGTCCTCGCGGGCGGGTCGGCCCGACGTCGCAGCCGTGAACCCGTGCCGCTGGCCGCCCTGGTGCTCGCCGCCGTCTCGGAGAACGAGCAGTATCAACGGGTTCGGGCCGAGGTCGAGGACGGCGTACAGGTCTCCGGGGTGGTCGCGGCCGACCTGGTCCACCTGCTGGCCGAGTTGCTGGAGAACGCGGTCGGCTACTCACCGCCGACCAGCGTGGTCACCGTGACCGGCGAACGGACCGCGCCGGGTGCCCGGGTGATCGTCACTGATCAGGGCATCGGGATGCGGGACGAGGTCAGAGACGAGCTGAACCAGCTGCTCGCCGATCCACCCGAGGTCGACGCCTCGGTCACCGAACGCATGGGGCTGGTGGTCATCGGCCACCTCGCGGCACGGCACGATCTGCGGGTGACCCTCGCGGCGGCGGCCGGCGGCGTACGCGCCACCGTCGAGCTGCCGGAGGCCGTCCTGGAGCCCCGCAAGCGCGACCGCACAGCGGCTGTCCGGCTCACCACCACCGAGCCGTTCGACGCCGAACCGACCATGCGCCTGCCCATGGGCGAGCCGGTCGAGGAGCACACCATTCTGCTGCCCTCCCGGGTGCCGATGGCCAGCCTGCCGCCGTCGACCGGGGAGCCGGAGGGCCCGGCGAAGCCGGTGGCCGCCGACCCCGCCACCGAGCGGGTGCTCACCCGGCTCTACGACGGGCTGCGCGAGAACTAACCGATCGGAGCGATTCATGGTGGTCGACACGTTGAGCCCGTCGGCCCAGCGGCTGCACTGGCTCATCAGCGGATTCGTCGACCGGACCGCGGGTGTCGCGCACGCCGCCGTGGTCTCGGCCGACGGGCTGCCGCTGGTCGCCGCGCAATCGCTGGCGCACGACCGCGCGCTGGAGCTCGCCGCGATCACGGCCGGCCTCCACAGCATCGCGCGGGGTGCGGCTGAGCTCACCCTGTCGTGCGGCGTCTCTCAGACGGTCGTCGAGATGGACCGCGGTTATCTGCTCATCATGTCGGTGAGCGAGTCGGCCGTGCTGGTAGTGCTCGCCGTGCGGGCGGCCGACCTCGGCGTCATCGGCTTCGAGATGGTGCGCCTGGTCAAGGCGGCGGGCGACCTGCTGACCCCACAGCTGCGCGACGAGCTCGGGGCCACCTGGTAAGCCAGGCTCGGCGGCGGCCGAGATCAGCCTGGCTTGTCGGCCTTCTCGACGTCGTCGGCGGCGGCGCGCAACGCCGTCGCCCGGACGCTCGTGATGTCGTTGGTCCGCTCGGCGAGGGCCACCCGATTGCGGAAAGCCTGGAGCTTGCCGGTGATGCGCTTGCCCAACTGCACATCGATCAGCATGTCGCCGACTTGCGCGTCCAGCTTCTGAGCCAGATCCGCCGTGATCTCGCCGAGCGAGCGGCCGGCCGTGACGCTGTCGCGCAACGCTCCCAGCGCGGTCTTGACCGCCGCGGGGTCGGTGATCGTCGAGGTCGTAGGGGTCGGCGATCCGCCCGGCCCGGTAGTGCTCACGCCCGGCGTGGTCGGGGCAGCCGAAGTAGACGGCCGGGGAGACTCGACGCCGGTGGGCGCTTCCGATCGAGCGCTGCTACGCGGCGTCGAACCGGGTGTGTTCCCGGCCGTCTCGATCGGCTCGCTGCCGACGGGCAGCAGAGAAGGCAGTGCGCCCGCAGTCACTCCGCCCACGCCGGCGGCCACGACGGCTCCCGCGAGGCCGACCGCGGCGAGCCCGACCCGGCGGCGATTGGGAGCGTACCGGGGACGGACGACCAGGGCTGGCGAGGTCGTCAGAGCGGCGAACGCCGCCGCCAGATCCGCCGCGCTCTCGCCGACCCGACCCGCTCGTGCGCACACCGCCGCCAGCGGGGCCGGTACCTCGCGCACGCACGACTCGACCAGTATGCCGAGCGCGTTGACGTCGTCGAATTCGCTGGCCGCCTCGGTATGCCAGCCGAGCTGAGCGGAACCCACAACGCCCAGCAGCACGGCGCCGGTGGCGGTCAGCACGACGTTGCCTGCGTCGACCTCGCCGTGGGTCAGACCGCGGTGGTGCAGCGCCGTGATCGCCTGCCCGATCTGGCCGCCGATCTGCGCCGCTTCCGCCGGGGTCAGCGTCTCGCCCGTCAGCCGGTCGCCGAGCAGCTCGCCTTCGATGAGGCTCAGCACGACGAACGGGGTGGGCGCGCCGTCGCCGGAGAAGGCCTCGCCCACGTCGAGCACGCCGACCAGATGCGGATGGCTGACCCGGGCGGCGGCCCGGGCTCGCGCCCGCAACGCGATGAGGCTGTGCTCGTCCCCGGCGGCGGACGGGAAGAACTTGACCGCGACCGGGCGGCCCAGCACGTCGTCGAAGGCCGACCAGATCTGCGCACCAGGCGACGCCGCTAGACGCTCCACGAGGAGGTAACGGCCTGCTACTGGGGTACCCGCGGCGAACCCGAGCATGAGGGGAGTCTGCCTTATCCTCGCCGATGCCACCGCAGTGGCCCCGGATGAATGGACCAGATGAGCCGCCGCCACCACGAACGGCGGGCGCGAAGCTCCCCGACGTACGCCGTGGCGCTGGCGCGAGCCCGGTGGGCGTCGTCTTCCGCCAGCCGTCCCGCACTGAACTCGGCCGCGTTGACCAGCCCGGCGAGGTCGTCGAGCCGGGGAGCCGGCAGCCGCACGTGTTTGCGGCCCGGTGGTGCGGCCGCCTCCCCGGCGAAGGCAACCACCTCCGCCGCGGTCAGATGTCGGGGACTGCCCTGCCCGGCCAGCCGCAACGCGTCGGAGACCTCGAGCCAAGCGCCGGCCACCCGATCGGCCGGGCTGCCCTCGTCGAGCCGTCGTCGGCGCAGACCCCGGCGGGCGATCAGCAGCGTCAGCACCGAACCGACCAGGATCAGGACGACGAGCCCACCCGCGCCCGCGCCGACCATCGGCACCACCGATCCGGCCGCTGCCGCCGATCCGCTTGCACCGGACCGCGCCGCCGCCGAGGCAGACACCGACTCGGTGGGCAGCGGCTCCTGCGTCGGCGGCTCGGTCGACGGCTCCGGCTTGGGCTTGAACTGCTCCTCCAGCGGTTCAGGCTGCTGACCCGGGCGGGGCAGTGGATCGAACGCAACCCAGCCCACGCCCGCGAACAGGACCTCCGGCCAGGCGTACGCGTCGGAGGCGAGCACCTGGGCGGCGCCCTTCTTGGCGTGGAACCCGACGACCACCCGGGCGGGCAGGCCCATCATGCGGGCGAGAACGGCGTACGCCGCGGCGAACTGCTCCGCAGTGCCCTTCCCGCCGCCGTAGCCCGTCTTGTCGCCGAACAGGAAGTAGTCGAGGTTGGGCAGGGCATGGCCGCTCGGCGCCCCGCTGTCGAGGCGGTAGTGGGTCGCCAGGAACTGCTCGATCGCCGAGGCTCGGGCGTAAGCCGCGGAGTTGTCGGCGGACAGGCGCTGGGCGAGCTGCTGCATCCGCTCCGGCAGGGTGCCGCTGCCGACGGCCAGGTATCGGCTGACCTCCGGTCCGGTCGGCACGTCCGCCATGGGCAGGGTGTTCTCGTCCGGCACCGTCTGCACCGACGTCACGGCGTACGACATGCCTGGCGTGAGGCCGGTGGGCAGCATGAGCGTGCCGCTGTCGACGTCGATGCTGACCCGCAGGCCGTCCACGCGGCGAGCGCTGGCGACCGCGGGCAGGAGTTTGCCGGCGAGCCCGACCACCGTGATCTCCTGGGAGATGGTGGCGTCCTTCGCGACGGCCTGCTCCGCCCCGGGCGCGGCGGCCGGGGGAGCGGGCGGCGACGGCAGCGTACGCGCGGCGGGCCGATAGTCCCCGGAGACGTGCCAGGTCACCCCGTCGTAGTCGGGCAGCACCGCGAGCCGGATCGCGCTGTCGGCGCTGAGGTTGGTGTCGAGCAGGTGCTCGGTCGGGTTGACCGCCCAGCCGGAGAGCCGAATCAGCGGATTCTGGTCGAGCGCGTCGAGCTGGGGCGGCGTCACGTATGCACGCGGATCCACCGGCGGCTTGTCGACTACGCCGGCCAGACCCGGCCCGAGCAGCGCCGCGACGGCCACGATGACGGTGACTCCGGCGAGCGCGGCGACGGCGGCCCGGACCTGCAACGCGCGCCGGGTGACGGCGTCGACCCGGTCGGTCCGCACCGGATCGGGCGCGGCGGCCCGGGCGGCGCTGGTGCCGGTCAGGGCGAGGGCGGCGATGGCCAGTCCGCCGAAGACGATCCCGGTGGCCGGCCCGCCCCGATGGGGTCCGACCAGGAACAACGCGCCGCCGTAGAGCAGCGTCGGCGGCAGCAGGCTCAGCAGCGTCCGGCGGGCACGGCCGGCCAGTTCGGCGGAGGTGAGCCCGGCGAGCCAGGCTGCGATGACCGGAATGACGACGGTGTCGGGCTGCGGCGCGACCGGCACGAGCGCGGTCAGCAGCCGGGGTATGCCGTTGGCCACGGCGTCGGCGGCGACGTCGGGCAGGCTGCCGGGGACGTCGGCCTGCTGGGCGGACAGCCACACCGCCAGGGCCAGATAGCCGGCCAGCCCGAGCACCGACACCGGCGCGTCGATCCACGAAGGCAGGCGGCGTACCGCCACGGAGAGCAGGACGCTGGCGACGCCGGCCCCGGCGACCAACTGGAACAGCAGCGGACCGTCGTAGATCTCGCCGAGCGTCCAGCCCGCCAGGACGATCATCCCGGCCAGCACCACCGGTACGCCGAGTGCGCGGACCAGCCTCACCATCGGCCGACCCCCTCCCACTCGGCGGCGAACTCGACGCCGTCCTCGGCCCGCAGGAAGAGCATCCCGGCTCCGCCCGGCTGAGGCTCGTCCGGCGTGATCGGGCCGAGGATGCCGGTGACCACGGTGGGGAAGGCCCCCCGGAGCGCTCCGACGAGCCCGAGATCGGCGACACCGCCCGTGCCGGTCAGGTAGACGAGCGTGTCACCGGGGCGGTGCTGACGCAGCCGGTTGGCGGCGTTGGCGAGCCGACTGTCCACAGTGTCTGCCGCATCGGCGGTAGCCGACGGAGTGACCTCGGCGAGCGCGTCGAGCTGCGCCTGAGCGCTGCCGCGATGCCCGGCGACGGCCCGGCCGCCGACGGTGTGCAGGACGACCGGAAGGTCCTCGCGGACCGCCGCCGCGATCACCGACGCGGCCGCCTCGCACGCCGCCTCGAACGCGGCGATCTCGCCGTCGGGCAGCGCGGGGGCGGCGTACGACCCGGACCGGTCGTCCAGCAGCACGACGATGCGAGGCAGGCTGGTGTCGAGGTGCTCGCGGACCATCAGCTCGCCGACCTTCGCGCTGGTACGCCAATGCACGTGCCGCAGCTCGTCGCCGATGACGTATTCGCGCAGCGCGTCGAAGGTGATGCTGCCGTGCGGCACCCGGTCGATGCGGCCGTCCATGCTCCGGCTGACCCCCGCCGGGACCGCCTGGAGCGGATGGATGCGCGGATGCACCCAGATCGAGGCCGAGCCGCCGTGGTCGCGGCCCAGCGACAGCAGGCCCAGGGGATCGCGCCGGGTCACCCGCAACGGGCCGACCTGGATGACTCCCCGCCGCCCGGTCGGCACCGGATAGCCGACGTCCATGGTCGCCCCGGCCCGCAGGCGCAGCACCGGGACGGCTACGGCGACCTTGTCGTGCACGGTCTGCCCGTCTCCGCTCAGCCGGCCGCAGGAGTCCTCGGCGACCAGACTGGCCGCCAGCAGCCGGCTGGTGTTGCGTACGGTCAGAATCACGTGGCTGCCCTCGCCACGGCCGACCCGATCGGGGTCGACCGAACGGGCCACCTCCAGTCGCGGCCGCCACACGCCGTAGGCCAGCGCGCAGCCGATCGCGACGAACGCCGTCGCGCCCACGACCACCAGTTCGGGATAGCCGAACCGGATTCCGGTCAGGGCCAGCAGCACCCCGCCGACGCCCAGGCCCAAGCCCCGCGGCGTGATCGGCAGGCGAGCCGCGAACCTCATCGGGACCGCGTGTCAGCCTGACCGGGCAACGGCACCGGCACCGACTCGATCGCGTCCTGAAGCACCTCGGCTGCCGTCACCCCACGCAGCTGCGCGTCCGCAGTCAGCAGGATGCGGTGGGCGAACACCGGCTCCACGAGCGCCTTGAAGTCCTCGGGCAGCACGAAGCCCCGGCCCTCGGTCAAGGCGTACGCCGCGGCCGCGCGGGTCAGCGCGATCACGCCGCGGGGACTGACCCCGACGCGGACGTGCTTGTGCTCCCGGGTGGCGGCGGCCAGCCGCACGGCGTACGCGTAGAGCGGATCGGCCGTGTGCACCCGCTGGGCCAGCCGGATCGCCTCGGCGATGGTGTCGGTGGTGCAGATCGGCTCGATGGCCTCCGGCGAGCGGAGGTTGGCCCCGCGCAGCACCTCGATCTCGACCAGCTCGCTGGGGTAGCCGACGGACAGCTTCATGAGGAACCGGTCGAGCTGAGCCTCCGGCAGCCGATAGGTGCCGTCCATCTCGACCGGGTTCTGCGTGGCCACCACCAGGAACGGGCGCGGCACCGCGTGGCGTACGCCGTCGACGGTGACCGTGCGCTCCTCCATGACCTCCAGCAGCGCCGACTGCGTCTTCGGCGAGGCGCGGTTGATCTCGTCGGCGATCACGATGTTGGCGAAGATCGGGCCCGGGTGGAACTCGAACCCGCGTGTCGCCTGGTTGAAGATCGTCACACCGGTGACGTCCGAGGGCAGCAGGTCGGGCGTGAACTGAACGCGCCGCCACTGCCCCTGCACGGCGCTGGCCATGGCCCGGGCCAGCGTCGTCTTGCCGACGCCGGGCACGTCCTCCAGCAGCACGTGCCCCTGCGCGAACAGGCAGATCAGCCCTAGCCGCACCACCTCGGGCTTGCCGAGGACCACCGTCCCGACGGCTCCGGTGAGCCGGGCCGACAGGTCGGCGAAGGCGGTGACCTGTGCGGGGGTCAGCGGCGGCTGGGGCTGATTCACGTCGTCCCTCGTGTGTCGTAGTGCTTGTCGTAGCGGTCGTGGTCAGGCGTCAACAGGACGGCAGATTGCTGAAGTCTGACTCGGAGATGTCGGTGTACGCGATCGGGATGTAATACGGATCGTTGACCATGACCCAGTTCGAGCTGCGCTTGTTGTTGTTCTCCCCGGCGGCGTAGATGCTGTCGCCGGAGGCCCCGCAGACGGGGTTCACCGAGGTGCCGTCGCGGTGGTAGACGCCGTTGTCGCAGCAGCCGTTGTCCTGCCGGAGGTAGATCGAGCCGCCGTCGTCCTTGTACTCGTAGATGCCCTCGGAGCAGCCGTTGCACTGCGCGGTGGCGGACATCTTCAGCGTCCGGGTCGTCCCGGTCGCGGTGTAGGAGCCGGCGGCGTTGCTGACCACCAGGGTCCACGAGTACGCCTTGTCGGCCCGGTTCACCCCGACGGAGAGCTTGGTGCCGTTGGCGCAGGAGGTGTCGGTCGCCGCGGCCTGCCCGGAGACGGTCAGCTTGCAGGTGACGGCGTCACCGGTGAACGTCGCGGCGACGGCCACCGCCGAGTACGTGGCGCTGGCGTTCTCTGCGCTGCGTACCGGGGCGGCGAGGGTCTTCGCCGTCGTCTTCGCGGCCGGGCCGACGCCCGCCTCGTTGACCGCGACCACGGAGACCTGAACGGTGGCCCCGTCGGCCAGCCCGTTCCAGGTCAGGCTCAGTCCCGTCGTGGACTTCGTGGTGCCGTTGACCGTCACCTGGTACTCGGTGATCGGGCGGCCGTTGTCCGACCCGGGCGTCCAGCTCACCTTGATGGTGCCCTTGGCGCTGGTCACCGTGGCCGCCGACAGGCTCTTCACGGCGGCCGGCTTGGTGAAGGGGACGACCGTGTTGCTGACCACCGACGCCTTCGAGGCGACGCCGATGTCGTTCACGGTGATCACGGTGAACGTGTACTGGGTGCCGTACTCGAGGTCGCCCGCCTTGATGGTCAGGGCGTTCGTCGTGGCGGTGCCGATCGGCGCGTTGGATCCGCTGGACACCGCCGTCACCTCGTAGCGGGCGATGGTGTGACCCTGGCCGTTGGCCTTGTCCCAGGTGACCGCCACGGTGCCGTCCGGCTTCTCGACCGCCTTGACGGTGAGCGGAGGATCGGGAACCTCGAAACTCGGCGTCACGGTGTTGCTCGTACGCTTCGGCCCGGAGCCCTTGGCGTTGACCGCCCACACCGTGAAGCTGTACTTCTGCCCGTTCGTCAACCCGGTGATCACCAGCGACCGCTGGTCGGCCCCGACCTCGAAGGTCTGCCCGTTGCCCTCCACGACGTACTTGAGGACGGGCGAGCCGTTCTCCGGCGCCCGGCCCCAGGTGACCCGGGCCTGCGTGTTGCCCGCGACCGCCTTGAGGTTCTTGACCGCGCCCGGCTTGCCGACCGGCGGCGTGGGCGGCGGAGGCGGCGGCAGCTTCGGCGGGTCGCCGCCGAGGACGTCGTTGACGAACTTGTCGACGATCTTCACGTTGCCGTTGTCGTCGACGACTCGCGCCGACGCGGCGTTCGGGGCATTGATGAACAGCCGGTTCTCCCGGACCTCCAGGTCGATCGGCCCGTTGGCCTCCTTGAAGGCGATGGTGTCGAGCAGCTTGCCGTCGCGGTCGAGGACGTAGATCGCGCCGTTGGTCTCATCGGCGATGTAGAAGCGGCCCGACCAGGCGACGGCGGGCTTGAGCTTCGCACCGGCCCCCGGCACGGTGAAGTCGCTGACCTTCTCGCCCGCGACGACGAAGACGTGCCGGCCGTCGACCACCGTCACGGGGACGTCGGGACCGTTGGTCCGGCCCGGCAGCGATCCGGTGCCCTGGAGATCGAGGCCGACCTGGCGCTGGTGCTCGTCGATCACCGTGGTCAGCTTGCCGTTGGTGCGGTCGAGGACGGCGACGCCACTGTCGAGAGTGGAGACGACGAGGTCGTGGCTCCGGTCGGCGACGGTCACCGTCTTCACCCGGGTCGGGGAGGCGGCTCCGCCCGCGCCGCCCGCCGACGGCAGCGGCCCGGTCGGCTCGATCGCGGCGATCGTCCCCTCCTCGGGGATGGCGATCCAGAGCCGGCCCTTGCCGTCGAACGTGCCGCCCGTGATGCCCGGCGGGAAGTGGATGGGCTCGCCGATGCCGGCCAGCGTCCGGGGGTCGATCTGGCGTACGACACCTTGCGCCGGGTCGATGAGGAACGCGGCGTCGCCGTTGAGCGCAACCGTCACACCGAGGCCGGAGGTGCTCGCCGCGGTGCCCGAGGACTGCAACGTCGCGAGGTCGAAGGCGTTGAGCTTGCCCGTGTTGACGTCGCGCAGCACGAGGTAGCGGTCGGTCTGGCTGACCTGCATCGTGTGACCCGCGGTGTTCGGCACGCCCATCCGGGTGTCGACCCGGCCGGTCACGCCGTTGACCCGGGCCATCTCGCCCTTGAGCGAGCTCCACAGCCACGAACTAGAGTCGTAGTTCGCCGCCGCGTGGTCCTTGGCCCCCAGCCCGAACCACGTCAACGCCACCCCTGCGACCAGGGCCAGTACCGTCGCGATCGTGACGATGCCGCCCTTGGTGCGGGCACGTCGTCCGATGGCGCCGGGTGACAGATCGACCATGGTTCGCCCTCCCCATTCGCGAGCCGGCACAGCCGGCTGCGCTCGTCACGGCGTTCCTCCCTGAAGCCGGACGTCATCATAGGTCCCACGGCCGACATCGAAAAGGCGCGGTTGTCCGGCTGTGGACAATGTCGCCCCTCCTGACCGAAGGTTCCGGAGGACGGTGCGAACCGCTGCTCAGCTGGCCTTGGCGCTACTGCGCGTCGTGCATACGGGAGTCGATTCGTAGATCTCCGAGCCGGAGTAAATCGTCACGACGCTGAAACAATAGGCGAACTTGGCATTGAGTCCGGTGATCGTGAAAGTGGGCTTCGCGCCGAGGTTGCCGGTGACGAGCTTCATCGTGTCCCGGCTCGCGCCCATCTTCACGGCGAATCCGGCCGAACCGCCGGCGGGATCGGTCCACCGCAGCGTGATGGAGTCGCCCCGGTCGCTGATCGTCAGGTTGGTGGCCGGGCCGCGCGCGGCCTGCGACTGCTGCTGCGACTCCGCCGTCTGCGGACCCGGGCCGGTCGGATCAGCGCCCCGGTTCAGCATCAGGACCACCACGACACCGGCGGCGACCACCGCGACGAGGGCGGCGGCGACCGCTGCCACCATCGCGCCCCGGCCGCGCTTCTCCACGATGACCGACGGGGTGGCCGTGAACACCTGCGACGGCTGGACCATCGGCACCGGCGGCGGCGCGATCGGTTCCCGGACGGCGATTTCGTCGCGCGGCGATTCGGCGTACCGGACGGGGCCGCTGAGCGACGGCAGCGGCGCGTGCTGCACCGGGGCGGGCAGCATCTCGGTCCGCTCCACGAGCGCGGCTCCGGGCCCCTGATCGGCCCGCGCCGGGCTGTTCTGCGGCAACGCCGGGTGGGGTCCGGCCGACACCGCAGGTCCGGTCGGCACGGCGGGTCCGGTCGGCACGGCGAGAACGCCGGGTGCCGGGCTGTGCGGCTGGGCGTACGCCGGACTCGGCGGCGTCTGCGGGCCGAGCCAGGTGACCGCTTCGCGTACCTGGTCCTGGAGTCCTTCGACGCCGACGCCGTGGGCCGCCACCCGGCCGTAGTGCTTACGCGCCTCGTGCTTGTTGCCCAGCTGGTCGGCGACGCTCGCGAGCTCGAAGCTGATCCGGAGCAGCACCGGTTCCGACGCGTCGAGGCGCAATGAACCGGCCTGCAACGCCTCCTCGAGTACGCGCCGAGCCGTGGACAGGTCGGCGGCCCGCCGATGCAACGTCGCCAGGAGGAGTGCCGTGGCCAGAATGTCCGGATGATCCTCCCCGTACTGGAAAGTGGCGCTGTCGAGGCTGTCCTCCAGCAGCATTCGGGCCGAGGCGAGGTCGCCTCGGTCGCGCAGGGCACGGGCCTGCGCCCAGACTTCGGGTAGGTGAGTCGGCTGCGGCACGCGTACATGCTGCCGCGTCGGCGCGATATTCACCAGCCCGTCGTCCACAGGGTGGCGGCGGATAAGCTAGTCGGTGATGAAGCTCGTATTGGACCTGCACGACATCTACAACAAGGGCGGCGAGATCGATCGCGCGCTCAACGGCATCGTGCGCGAGGCGATCGCGAAGAAGGCCGCCCTGGTGGAGATCATCCCGGGGAAGGGCTCCGGCCAGCTCAAGAAGAAGGTCCTGCGCTTCCTCGATCAGAAGGAGATCAAGGCGCTGTACCACCGGGTCGAGAAGGACTCCAAGAACTTCGGCCGGATCTTCGTGCATTTCCGGCACTGACCGGCTGACGGGAGCGCCGGATCAGGGATCCGGGTCGAATCACCCCGCAAGATTCGACCGAGAACCCTGATCCAGCGCCAACAAAAGGCAGCGCCAACAAAGGCAAAAAACTAGAGCAGTAGGCACCGAGCGGAGTGCGACGAGGAGCCGCCGACGGCGACCGTAGGTACCGCCGAGGAGCACGAGGGCATCGCGTGCGGGCATCGGTTACGGAAGAGACAGCCGGTGGCGGGTGGCTTCCCGCCGCGTACGACCAGGGAATCCCGAGCCGGGCGGACCGTGGCCGGATCGGGAGCCGCCGCCGCGAGCAGCTGGGTGTAGGGGTGCGCGGGCCGCAGGATGACGTCGTCGCTGGGCCCGCTTTCGACGATCTGGCCCCGGTACATGACCATGATCGAGGTCGCGAAGTACCGCGCGGTGGCGAGGTCGTGCGTGACGTAGAGAACGGCCAGGTCCTCCTCCCGCTTCAGCTCGTCGATCAGGTGCAGGATCTCCAGCCGGATGGAGACGTCGAGCATCGATACCGGCTCGTCGGCGAGCAGGATGCGCGGCCCGGGAGCCAGCGCGCGGGCGATGGCCACCCGCTGGCGCTGCCCGCCCGACAGTTCGTGCGGATAGCGGCGGGCGACCTGCTCCGGCGGGGTCAGATTGACTCGGCGCAGCAGGTCCACCGCGCCGTCGCTCGCTGAAGCCCGGCGCGTCCGGCCGTGCAGCAGGAGCGGCCGCCGCAGGTGATAGCCGATCGAATGGGCCGGGTTCAGTGAGGCGAACGGATCCTGGAACACCATCTGGACCTGCCCGCGATACGCGCGCTTGGGTCCCGGTGCCCGCCCGTCGAGCAGGATGCGTCCCGAGGTGGGCCGGGTCAGCCGGGCCAGCATCCGCGCGATCGTCGACTTGCCGCTGCCGCTCTCCCCGACCAGCGCCACGGTCTCGCCCGACCGCAGCGAGAACGAGACGTCGTCGACCGCGGTGAGCCGGGAACGACGCCCCTGGTCGCGCACGGTGAAGACCTTGCTCAGGTGCTCTACGTCCAGTGTCGTCACGCTGCTACCGCCTTCGAGGAGAACAAGTGGCACGCCACTCCGTCCAGCAGTTCCGGCTCGTGCGTACAGGGCTCGAACGCGTGCGGGCAGCGGGGGGCGAACGGGCAGCCGCCCGTGAGCCGGGCCAGGTCGGGCGGCGTACCGGGGATGCCGCGCAGCGCTTCACGATCGCCGCGCAGACTCGGGAACGACCGCAGCAGGCCCTGCGTGTAGGGATGCTGCGGGTTGTCGAGGATCTGCCGCGAGGTCCCCGTCTCCACGAACCGGCCCGCGTACATCACCGCCAGCCGGTCGCTGATCTCCAGCAACAGCGACAGGTCGTGGGTGATGAAGACGACCGCGAAGCCGAACAGCTCGCGCAACCGGTCGATCTCGTCCAGGATGTCGCGCTGCACGACCACGTCCAACGCCGTCGTGGGCTCGTCCATGACGATCACATCCGGTCGCAGGGCCAAGGCCATCGCGATGGTCACGCGCTGCCGCATCCCGCCCGAAAGTTCATGCGGGTACGCCGAAAGCCGTGCCCGGTCGATGCCGACGAGGTCGAGAAGTTCTTCGCAGCGCGCTTCGACGGCTTTGCGGCCCAGATCGGGCTCATGCGTGGCGAACACGTCCGCCAGCTGCTTGCGTACGGTCATCACCGGGTTCAGGGAGTTCATCGCCGACTGGAAGACCATCGCGATGCGCCGCCAGCGGAACGCGCGCAAGGCGTCGCCCTCCAGCGACAGCACGTCGACGGGATCCTCGCCGGGACGGGTGAACGTGATCGAACCGCCGGTGAGCCGGGCCGGCGGGCGCAGCAACCGCGTCACGGCGTACGCCAAAGTGGACTTGCCGCAGCCGCTCTCCCCGGCGATGCCGAGCACTTCGCCCCGGGCCAGGTCGAAGCTGACCTGCCGGACGGCTCGCACCGGATCGTGCAATCCATAGTCGACGGTCAGGTCTTGGACGCTCAACACGACGTCGCTCATTGAGCAGTCTCCTTGCGCAGCCGCGGGTTGACCCGCTCGTCGATGGCGAAGTTGATGAGCGACAACCCGGTGCCGAGCAGCGCGCAGAACAGACCGGGCGGCACGAACCACCACCACGCGCCACGGGGGAGCGCCGACGCGGAGAGCGCGTAGTAGAGCATTCCGCCCCAGGAACCGGAAGCTCCGCCGGCCAGCCCGAGGAAGGCGAGCCCGACCTCGATGAGCACCCCGCCGAGCACCGCGAACACGAACTGCGCGGCGACGATGGGGGCGAGGTTGGGCAGGATCTCGAAGACGACGATGCGCCAGCCGGGTTCCCCGGCGACCCGGGCGGCGTCGACGTAGTCGCGGTTGCGCAGCGACAACGTCTGCGCCCGCAGTACGCGCGCCGGCCCGGCCCAGGCCGTGACGCTGATGATCGCCGCGATCATCATGATGCCCTTGGTCTGCGTGTAGTCGGTGATCAGAATGACCAGCGGCAGTCCGGGCAGGACCAGGAAGACGTTGCTGAGCAAGGAGAACGACTCGTCGAGCCAGCCGCCCAGGTAACCGCCGACGACCCCGATGAGCAGCGAGACGGCGGTGGCGAACACCCCGACCAGTACGCCGATCGTCAGCGAGCCGCGGGTGGCCGACATGAGTTGGGCCAGCACATCCTGCCCGGTGTTGGTGGTGCCCAGCCAGTGCGCGCCCGACGGGCTCTGGAGCTGGTCGTAGCTGAGCGCTTCGGGATCGCCGGTCAGCAGCGGCCCGACGACGGCGATCACGAAGAATACGGCGGCGATGCCGAGGCCCGCCAGGAGCTTGCCGGACGGCCGTCGGCGCGTACGCCGGACGTCGGTCACCGGTGCGGTGGGAGTGGCGAGCACGGCGGTCACGCGCGAGCCTCCTGTCGCGTACGCGGATCGATGACGCCGTAGACGAGGTCGACCAGCAGGTTCGCCCCGAGCACGGCGAGCGAGATGATCAGGAAGATGCCCTGCATCAGCGGATAGTCGGCGCTGTTGACCGCCTGGATGAGGGCGAACCCGATGCCGGGGTAGTTGAAGACGATCTCGGTGGCGATCTGGCCGCTCACCACGAAGCCGAGGGAGATGGCGAACCCGGCGACGCTCGGCAGCACCGCGTTGCGGGCGGCGTAGGAGAGCATGACCCGGCGCGGCGACAGCCCCTTGGCCTCGGCCATGACCACGTAGTCCTCGGCCATCGTCGACACCATCATGTTGCGCATGCCGAGCATCCAGCCCGCGACGCCGGACAGGACGATCGTCAGGGCGGGCAACGTCCCGTGGTAGATCGCGCTGCCGAGGAAGGCGCCGCTCGCCTCCGGCCCGGTGAAGTTCGCGACGTCGTAACCGAAGTTCAGCGGGAACCAGCCGAGCGTCGAACCGAGCAGGAAGAGCAGGATCAACGCCAGCCAGAAGTACGGAATGGCGGCGAGGAAGGTCGTCGACGGGATCAGGCCGTCGATCCAGGTGCCGCGCTTCCAGCCGGCGAGCGCGCCGAGGCCGACGCCGAGCACGACGGTGATGGTCAGGCTGACTCCGACGAGGACCAGCGTCCAGGGGAGGGCCTGCGCGATCACGGTGCTGACCGGCACGGGATAGTTCGTGATCGACAGGCCGAAGTTGCCGTGCGCGAGGTTCTTCAGATACCCGAAGTACTGCACCCACAGCGGATCGTCGCTCACGCCGAACTGGAGCTCCAGCGCGCGGCGGTACTCCGGCGGCGGGGGTGAGGTCGCCTGGACCCGGGACAGGAACAGGTCGACCGGGTTGCCCTTGATCAGCCGGGGGATGAAGAAGTTGAGGGTGATCGCCGCCCAGGCCGCGATCGCGTAGAACCCCAGTTTGCGCAGGACGAATCGCATCCATGCCTCCTTTCAGACGCGCGTCATGGCCCGGTCCCTCTGGTGGTCGGGACCGGGCCGAGTCTTGCTACGCCGGGTTCAGGTTCTTGGCGACGATGCCGCAGTCGGGCTCGGAGAACGGCAGCGCGAGCGCGTACGGGTTGTCCTCGGAGGGCCAGCCGGTGGCGTGCAGGGTGCGGAACTCGGCCAGCGAACTGGACTGCTGGATCGGGATGTACGGGGTGTCCGCCACGATCTCGTCCTGGATCGCGTAGATCTGCTGCTTGATCGCGTCGAGCTGGTCCGGCGGGGTGGCGGCGATCGTGGCCAGCGCCGCGTCCACCTTCGCGTTCTTCCAGCGGGCGTTGTTCTGGTTCGCCGGCGGGATGCTCTTGGTGCTGCAGATGTTGTAGTACATGAAGTACGGGCTGGGCCCGCCCCAGGCGTTGTAGATCGCCATGTCGAAGTCGCCGCTCTGCAATGCCGCAATGAAGGCGTTGTAGGACAAGGCGTTCGGCTTGAACTCGATGCCGACCTCCTTGAGCAGCTGCTGCACGACCTGCATGGTGGCTTCGTAGTCGGTCCAGCCCGTGACGAGGTTGCAGGAGAAGCTGAGCTTCTTGCCGTTCTTGGCGTAGACGCCGTCCGGGCCCTTGGCCCAACCGGCGCTCTCGAGCAGCTGCTTGGCCTTGTCCGGGTTGTACTCGACCTTGGCGTCCGTGTGCTTCGGCGAGATGTAACTCTGGAACGTCGGCACCACCAGTTGCAGCGGACTGGGGAGCGTACCGAGGTCGGCGAAGGCCAGCTTGATGATCTTCGGGCGGTCGAGCGCCACGTTGATCGCCTGGCGTACGGCCGGGTCGCTGAACAGCGGCTTGCTCAGGTTGGGGATCAGGTTCGTGACGTAGAGGAAGGACTCGTTCTTGAACTTGTTGTGCGCCGAGTCCTTGCTGATGAACTGACCCTGGATGTCCGGGATGAAGATGCCGGCCCAGTCGAGCTGGCCGGAGGCGAGCGCCGTGGTGGCCGCATCGTTGCCGGTGAACGACCAGAACCGCAGCCCGGCGATCTTCGGCTTGCCGCTGTCCCAATACTTCGGGTTCTTCTTGAGCACGTAGCTCTGCGCGGCGAAGGAGTCCTTGACGAACGGGCCGGTGCCGACCGGGTTGGCGTTGACCTCCTTGGTCGGGTCGGCGATCGGCTCCCAGACGTGCTTGGGAACCATGTACGTGCGGCCCGCGATGTTCCACAGCTCGGTGTAGACCGCATCCTTGAAGGTGATCTTCACGGTCTTGGCGTCGACCACCGTGGCGTCGACGATGTTGCTGCCGTTGGCGTTCAACGCCGGGTTGTTCTTGCGGTAGAGGAAGTTGAACGCGACGTCCTCGGCGGTGAACGGCTTGCCGTCGTTCCACTGCACGCCTTCGCGCAGCGTGAAGGTCAGCGACTTGCCGCCGTCGCCGAACTCGTACTTGGTGGCCAGCAGCGGCTGCACATCGTCGGCCTTGGCCTGGTTGAAGAAGAACAGCGGTTCGTAGACGAGACCGCGAGTGCCGTTCAGCGGGGTCGGGGCGAACTGGTTGAAGTTCTCGGTGAACTGGCCCGAGGCGCCGGCGAACACGTTGAGGATGCGCTCGGCCGGTGGCTTGGCCGACTCCTCCGCGCATGCGGCGAGGAAGGCCGCGATGCCGGCGCCGGCCGTGGTGCCGAGGAACTGCCTTCTGCTCAGACTCATGGCTGTCTCCAGTGAGGGGTGGGACTCCGGTGAGGGGGGTGGGAAGCGCTCCCAGATATCGGCGGATGTTTCGCGGAGGTGACCGTCAGGTGTCTGCGATCACAGCACTGAACCGTTTAAGTGTCAATAGCTCATGACAGGTCGGCATTGATCGCTGACCGTAAGCCTGTTTGCCTTAACCGGTTCTTGGTCTCAAGATGGAGCGATGCACAGCGGCAGCTCCAACGCGGCCCGGGTCGGGGCCCCCCGGAAGACGATCGGCGACATCGCCAAGGCGGCCGGCGTCTCCAAAGGCGCGGTCTCCTACGCGCTGAACGGAAAGCCCGGCGTCTCCGACGCGACGCGCCAGCGGATCCTCGCCATCGCCCGGGACCTGGGCTGGCATCCGAGCAGTGCGGCGCGGGCGCTGTCGGACGGGCGGACCGGCGTACTCGGCCTGATCGTCGACCGGCCCGCCCGGACGCTCGGCATCGAATCTTTCTTCATGCAGCTCATCTCCGGCATCGAGGCGACCCTGTCGGCCCGCGACGTCGGGCTGCTGCTCCAGGTCACCGACGACCAGGAGAAGGAGATGGCGGCGTACCGGCAATGGTGGGCGCAGCGCCGGGTCGACGGCGTCATCCTGGTCGACCTGCGCCGCGACGACCCCCGGGTGCCGCTGCTCGAACAGCTCGGCATGCCGTGCGTGGTCATCGGCGGGCCCGAGGGCCTGGGCGCCCTGCCCGGCATCTGGAGCGACGACACCGGAGCCGTCACCGAAGTCGTGGAGTACCTCGCCGCGCTCGGCCACCGGCGCATCGCCCGGGTCGCCGGGCTGCGCGGGCTTTACCACACCGCACTGCGCGACCGCGGAGTCGCGGCCACCGCGCAACGGCTGGGCCTGCCCGAGGTCGACACGGTGTACGCCGACTACACCGGCGAGGAAGGCGCGCGGATGACCAGGGCGCTGCTGTCGCGACGGCCGGTGCCGACGGCGGTGATCTACGACAACGACGTGATGGCGGTGGCCGGGGTCGCCGTGGCGCACGAGATGGGCGTCGACATCCCCAGGGAGCTGTCCGTCGTCGCCTGGGACGACTCGCCGCTGTGCCAGTTGGTGCATCCGCAGTTGTCCGCGGTGAGCCGGGACATCGCGGCGTACGGGTCGCACGCGGCGGAGCGGCTGCTGGAGATCGTCGACGGCACCCCGTCGGGCACTGCGCAGGACGCGACGCCGAGGTTGGTGCCCCGGGGCAGTACCGCTCCACCCCGGGACTAGGCCCGTCCGGTTCACGCCGCGTCAGCCATCACCGGCTCGGGTCGCGCAGAACGCGTACCCCATAGGGCTCGAGATCCGCCTCGGCCACCTCGTGCCCGGTGGTGAGATCGCGCAGGCCGGCCGGGGTGCCGTCAGCGCGGACCGGAACCGCTGTGACCGGCTCGCCCACCGCGTTGATCAGCCAGACGAACCGGTCGCCGTCCGCGTGCCGCAAGGCGTCCACGAACACGCGTGGGTCGTCCACGCGGACCCCCGGCGTCACGCCCGCGAGCGCGGCCAGCGCGGCATAGAGCCGGCCGGTCGAGTCCGGGTTGACGTGCGGCGTCGCGGCCGCCATGGCTTCCAAGGGGTACGCACAGAAGACGATCCCGCCGTCGCCGACCGCCCGCCGCAGCAGGGCCGGCCGGCCGTTCGGATCCACCGCGAGCACCTCGGCATCCACCGCCTGGACGGGCAGGTACGCCCGCAGATGCTCGTTGCCGCCCACCGCGAACTCCAGGGAGTCCCCGGTACGCAGCCCGCCGAAGTCCTGAGTGACGGTGAACCGGACGGACGGGCCGTCCACCCGGTCGACCAAGCCGTAGCGAAGTTCGTGCCGGATGCCGAAGATCCGGTCGACCCCTGCATACCAGGGTCCCCGCTGATTGTCGGAGCCTCCGTCGCAATAGGACACGTAAACCGTCGCGCCGGCCGCGGCGAGCTGCTCCAGCCGCCGCCAGCCGGGCGCGGTGAGCTGCTTGAGACTGGGCAGGACGTAGAGCCGCGCGCCGTCCGGGATGCCGCCGGCCGCGGTCGGATCGCTTTGGCGGATCAGCGCGGGGGGCAGGTCGGCCGACCGAAGACCGAGGTACGCCTGCTCGACCGCGCCGAAGGCGACCCGCCGCTCCCGTTCGTCGGTGAACTGGTACGCCGTGTCGGCGTGCGAAGTGAGCACCAGCCCGACCTGGCTGTCCTCGCGTACGCAGCGGGGCAGGTCGATCGCGTCGAGGATCCGCCGGAACGCCGCCATCTCGCGCAGTGACGCCTTGGGCTGCCCGTGCACGTCGGTGACCCCGAAGTGCAGTTCGAACGGGTGGTGCGAGTAGGGCGGCTCGTCGAACAGGTCGTCGAAGTCGGTGTTGTTCCAGCCGACCCAGCCGGTCGACCCGGCGAGCAGCGACGTATGCATCAGCTGCCGGTACCAGTGCCCGACGTTCTCGTCCGACACGAAGTCGCTGGACGCGCCGAACTCCTCCAGCACCACCGGCTTGCCTGCGACCTGCGCCAGTTCACAGGTGTACGCCGCCCGCCAGTGCTGGCGTACCTGGTCGTCGCCCATCGGGTAGACGTGCGGGCCGATCCAGTCCTGCAACGGGCCCAGCTCGGCGAGCCGGAAGCCGCTCTCGACGCCGCTCAGCTCGATCGTCCAGGCGCCGTCGCCGATCGAGACCGGTTGCGTTGCGCCACCGGCGCGCAGCCCAGCGACGACTAGTTGTGCCCACGACGACACCGTCTCGACCGTCCCGCGCCCGCCGTACAGAGGCATCTCGTTGGACAGCAGCCAGCCGCTGACCGCCGGATGCCCGGCGAACCGGCGCGCGACCTGCTCGGCGAACCAGGCCTGGCGGCCCACGAGCCACACGTCGCTGTAGAGGTCGCGGCCGCCGCGCCAGGACGGATCCCAGTTCTCCCCGGACATGTGGCCCACGATCAGCGTCGGGATCGTCTGCAGCCCTTGAGCGGTGTGCTGGTCCAAGAAGTCGGCGAAGCGCGCCATGACGTCTTCGTCCAGTCGGTCCGGGGTGGGCATGGCGTCCGGCCAGAAGAAGAAGCTCCGGGTGACGGTGAGCCCGTGATCGGCGAGGACCTGCAGCTCCTTGGCGACGACCGCCGGGTCGTAGCGCGTCCACATGCGCGGGCCGCCGACTCGGGACCAGAAGTTGACGCCGAGCAGCGGCTCACTGGTGAGGACCTGGAGGGGACGGTGCATGGAGGGCTCCCGTGATGGTGGGGGAAGGGCGTGCCTGCGATCACAGCACTGAACCGTTTAAGTGTCAATATGCCCGCCCTGTCGCGGGGGCGTCGGGCGGTCGCGCTTAACCGGTTAGTCAATCTGGTCCGCGCCGATGTCGGACGGCTGCGGTACCGTTCGCGACTGACGACAAGGGACGGTCCTGGGGGAGAGGTCGTGAGCTGGGAGCCGGAGGAGGAGCAGCCACTGTGGAGGCTGGCTCCGATGCATCCGTCCTGGGTGCGCTGGCTGCCGTGCGCCGTCGCGAGCCTGCGGGTGGTGCCCGACGACGACGGCCCGCCGCGCTTTCCCCGTTCCTGGTATGACCGGCCGGAGCTGGGGCTGCCGTGGGACGAGCCGGTGTGGTGCGACCCAGGCCCGGTCGAGGAGTGGTACGAGCAGTCGCCCGGTCATTCCGAGGAGGAGGTGCGCGCGCACTACGACCAGGTGGTCGAGGCGCGTACGCGGCGGATCGAGACGTTCACCGAGTGCTGCACGCGGGCGGGCATCCCGGTGCCGCTCACCCTGCGCCACCTCGTCGACTGCCTGATCGCCTTGGGCGTGCTCGACCTGGTCCCCGGGCCCGGCGACGAACCCTGGCTGATCGGACAGTTCGCCGCGAACCCGCTCGACATCCTCCCGCTCACTCCGCAAGAAGCAGCCGAAGAGGCCGCTGCGCAGATGCTCGAACGCGGCGTACTGGCCGGGATCGGGCTGCGCCGGCTGGCCGAGGAACAGGCCCCGGACGGTGGTGGCAAAGCGGTCTGGCTGACCCTGCGCCGGTTGGGCGACGAGATCGGGCTGACGCCGGCCGCGACTCGGCTCGCGCTCGACCTCATCGCCGCCGAGGAGTCGTGGATCTCGGTAGACCGCGGGGTCAGCCTGCTCACCGTCGGCCTCGACGACCCGTTCGTCATCCGGGCCGACCACGCCCGGCTGGCCCAGGTGTACGACATGGACGAACTGATCGCCCCCGAGCACATGATCTGACCGCACTGCCCTGCCCTCTGGTTTTCCCCGCGATCATGAACTTTCGGTCGTGATCGACCGGCGTGGCGTGTTCCCAGCGCCCTGATCGATCCCGTAAGTACATGATCGATCGGCTGTCCATGCTGGACCGGCACCCGTCGGTGAATTCATGGGTGTAACTCTTGTGATGGAGGCCACACCGACGTTACTGTCTGGTAACCCCCGTCCCCACAGGAAAGGCAGGCCCCCGATGCGCGTACCGCGCAAGTTCCTCGCCCTTTTCGCCGGCCTCGTCACGGCCGTTCTGCTCGCCTCACCGGCCGCCGCCGACCCCGGCCCGCCGCCCAACTCGATGGCGAGCATGGGTGACTCCATCACCCGCGGGTTCAACGCCTGCGGCTGGTACGTCGACTGCCCGTCGAGGTCCTGGAGCACCGGCACGTACTCCTCGGTCAACAGCCAGTACTCCCGAATCCTCGCCAAGAACTCGGCGATCTCCGGGAAGAACTACAACGACGCGAAGTCGGGGGCGAAGGTCGCCGACATGTACGGCCAGGCCGGGACCGCCGTCGGCCAGGGCGTCCAGTACGTGACGATCCTGATCGGCGCGAATGACGCCTGCACCAGCAGCGAGTCGTCGATGACCTCGGTCGCGGCCTTCCGGACCTCGATCGACTCCGCGCTCAACCGGATCAAGACCGGGCTGCCCAGCGCCAAGGTCGCGCTGATCTCCATCCCGAACGTGTGGCAGCTCTGGAACGTCGGGCACGTCAGCGGCTCCGCCGTGAGCACCTGGGGCCTGTTCGGCATCTGCCAGTCGCTGCTGGCCAACCCGACCTCGACCGCTCAGGCCGACGTCGACCGGCGGGCTCGCGTACGCCAGCGCGTCGTCGACTTCAACACCCAGCTCGCCCAGGCCTGTGCTGCGTACGGGGCGAACTGCGACTTCGACGACAACGCGGTGTTCAACTATCCGTTCCAGCTGTCCCAGGTCTCCGGGTGGGACTACTTCCACCCGAACACCTCGGGGCAGGCCGTGCTGGCGAGCGTGACCTACGCCGCCGGCTTCGGCTGGTGACCCTCGGGTGATCTTCTGCGCAGCAGGCCGGGGTCGGATTCCCGGCCTGCTTGCGGTAGGAATACTGCATGACGAACGTCGTGGACCTCTGCAGCAACCTGATCCGGATCGACTCGACCAACACCGGTGACCTCGCCACGAGCGCAGGTGAGCGGAAGGCGGCCGAGTTCGTCGCGACCGTGCTGAGCGACGCCGGGATCGAGCCGGCCGTACTGGAGTCGGCGCCGGGCCGGACCAACCTGGTCGCCCGCATCCCCGGCCGGGATTCCTCGCGGGGCGCGCTGCTGGTCCACGGGCACCTCGACGTCGTGCCGGCCGACGCGAGCGAGTGGTCGGTCCACCCGTTCAGCGGCGAGGTCAGGGACGGCTACGTCTGGGGCCGGGGCGCGGTCGACATGAAGGACTTCGACGCGATGATCCTCGCGACGGTCGCCGGTTGGCAGGCCGAGGGCTACGTCCCGCCGCGCGACATCGTCCTGGCGTTCACCGCCGATGAGGAGGCGGGCGGCGATTACGGCGCTCATTTCCTGGTGCAGCAGCACCCCGAGCTGTTCGACGGCTGCACCGAGGCGATCGGCGAGGTCGGCGGCTTCTCCGTGACGGTCGCACCGGACCTGCGTCTTTATCTGATCCAGACGGCCGAGAAGGGGATCGACTGGCTGCGGCTGCACGCCGCCGGCCGCCCCGGGCACGGCTCGTTCGTCAACGACGACAACGCGGTGACCGCACTTTGTGAGGCGGTCGCCCGGCTCGGGCGTACGCGTTTCCCGGTGGAGGTGACGCCGACCGTGCGGGCGTTCCTCGAGCACGTCTCCGAGGTGCTCGGCGTCGAGCTGGACCCGGACGACCCGGAGACGGCGATCGCCAAGCTGGGCCCGATCGCCCGGATCGTCGGTGCGACCATCCGGAACACCGCCAACCCGACTCGGCTGGCCGCCGGATACAAGGACAACGTCATCCCGGGCAAGGCCAGCGCCACCATCGACTGCCGTACGCTGCCCGGCTTCGACCAGGAGTTCCAGCGCCAGCTCAGGGAGGTCGTCGGCGACCAGATCGAGATCGAGACGGTCCACCACCAGGCCGCTCTCGAGACCACGTTCGACGGGCCGCTCGTCGATGCGATGGCGGCGGCGCTGCGGGCCGAGGATGCCGGGGCACGCCCGGTGCCGTACATGCTTTCGGGTGGCACCGACGCGAAGGCGTTCGCCACGCTCGGCATGCGCTGCTTCGGTTTCTCGCCGCTGAAACTGCCGGCCGATCTCGACTTCGCCGCGCTGTTCCACGGCATTGACGAGCGCGTCCCGGCGGAGGGACTAGAGTTCGGCGTTAGAGTGCTGGACCGCCTGCTCCGCAGCAGCTGAGCGCCGCCTCGCCCATCGCTGAGAACCGTTGAAGAGTCCGAAGGGGACAAGCCCATGAGTTACACCGACGCCCAGGTCGACGCCGCGCTGGAGGCGGTCATCACCGCGGCGCGTGAACACCTCGCGGCGGTACGCGCCGCCGGTGGCAAGATCGACGACGACGAGGTCTGGCGCACCTACGTCGGGCTCAACAACGCCTCGGTGGCGTACGACGACGCGCTGCTCGACGTGTTCGGCGAGGTCACGCCGTGGAACGTAGACAGCATCGACGTCGACAAGGCCGACCAGTTCTTCGGTGAGGAGGCGGCCGCCGGCGACGACCCGCACTCCCGGGTGATCTCGGTGCGGCAGCGGCGCGACTACCGCGTACCCAGTGTGTCGGCCCTGCTGCGAGCGGGCCAGGAGGCACGGGACACGGCCATGGGCGCCGAGTCCGGCGCGGTCGAGTCGGTGAGCGAGGCCCTGGTCGAGCTGCTGCAGGCCGGTGACGGTTCGCTGGCCGCGCTCGACATCCCGGAGCTGGAGCCGCTGGACGGCCTGGTCGCGGTGGCCGAGGTGGACGAGCCGCTCGACCCGGAGGCGTTCGAGGAGAGCGACGGCGCCGGCCCGTTCACGCTGTCGGGCAGCGACCGGCTCATCGGCCGGATGGACGAGCACCTGCACGCCGAGGACGACGAGGACCACGACCACGAGCACTGATCAGGGCCACTGATCAGGGACCGATCGCGCGCACCCACTGCCACCCGGACGACTGCCGCCGGGTGGCAGTGACGCGACACGCCCGGAGCGAATATCGTTCACCTCATGCAGCAGCGTCCGCTCGGCCGTAGCGGGCTGTCGGTCTCCCGGCTGGCCCTCGGCACGATGACCTGGGGTCACGACACCGACCCCGATGACGCTGGTGCGCAACTCAAGTCCTTTGTGGATGCCGGTGGGACGCTGGTCGACACGGCCGACGTGTACGCCGACGGCGAAGCCGAGGCGGTCCTCGGCACCCTCCTGGACGCCATGGTTCCCCGGGACGAGCTGCTCATCATCGGCAAGGCGGGCGTACGGTCGCAGGGGGCGCGCCGCCGCGACAGCTCGCGCGGTCATCTACTGCGCAGCCTCGACGTGACGCTGCGCCGTCTCGGCACCGATTACCTCGACATCTGGCAGGTCCACGGCTACGACCCGGCGACGCCGTTCGAGGAGACGATGGCGGCGGTCGACCACGCCGTGTCCACCGGCAAGGTCCGGTACGCCGGGGTGGCCAACTTCGCGGGCTGGCAGATCGCCCGGGCGGCCACGTGGCAGCAGGCCTGGCCGCAGCGCGCCCCGATCGTGGCCGCCGGATTCGAGTACTCGCTGCTGGAACGCAGTGTCGAACGGGAGTCGCTGGCCGCCTGTGAGGCGCTCGGCGTCGGCGTACTGCCGTGGTCACCGCTCGGCCGGGGCGTACTGACCGGCAAGTACCGCAATGGGCGTCCCGCCGACTCCAGGGCGGCTTCGCCCCAATACGAGCAGTTCGTGCTGGCGTACCTGGATCCGCGGTGCTCGGCGATCGTCGAGGCGGTACGCACAGCTGCCGAGGGACTCGGGGTGTCACCCGCACAGGTGGCGCTGGCCTGGGTCCGGGATCGGCCGGGCGTGACTGCTCCGGTGCTCGGCGCGCGTACGGCCGACCAACTGGGCGAGGCGCTGCGGTGTGAGGAGGTCGAGCTGCCGCCGCAGATCAGCCGGGCGCTCGACGACGTCTCCGCAATAGAACCCGCGTGAGGTACTTGTCGCATTCGCCCCGCAGGCGCAGGATCGGGCTATGGACTACGAATACGCACCGCTGCGGTTGCCACCGGATGTCGACAGGATGACCGCCGCGGTGCGGCTGACGTTGCAGGCCGAGTACAACGGCTGGGAGCTCGACCGGCTCCAGCTGCTCAAAGACGGAACGCGCCGGGTGGTTCTCCGCCGGCCGAGCATCGGGGGCTTGCTGCCGGGCCTGTCGACCTAGGGTGGTTGCCAGGAGGCTACTCGCCAGTAGCATGTCGGCATGAAGCTTGGACTCAGCCTCGGCTATCAGACCGCGTGGTCCACCCCGGCGGATCACCTCGCCCTCGCCCAGGAGGCCGACCGGCTCGGCTATGCCGTCGTGTGGGCGGCGGAGGCGTACGGCTCGGATTCGCCCAGCATGCTGGCCTGGATCGCCGGGCAGACCGAGCGGATCGACGTCGGCTCCGCCGTCATGCAGATCCCCGCCCGGACCCCGGCCGCGACCGCGATGACCGCCGCGACCATCGACGCGCTGAGCCACGGCCGTTTCCGGCTCGGCCTCGGCGTCTCGGGTCCGCAGGTCTCCGAAGGCTGGCACGGCGTCCGCTACGGCAAGCCGCTCGCGCGTACGCGGGAGTTCGTGGACATCGTGAAGCTGGCGCTCGGCCGCAAGACCGTCGAGTACCACGGCGAGCATTACGAGCTGCCGTTGCCGGACGGCCCCGGCAAGGCGCTGAAGCTGGGCTTCCACCCGCCACGCGAGCACGTCCCGATCTACCTCGCCGCGATCGGCCCGAAGAACCTCGAGCTCGCGGGCGAGATCGCCGACGGCTGGCTGGCCATCTTCTACTCGCCGGAGCACGCCGAGGAGCACCTCGCCGCGATCGCGCGCGGCCGGGCCAAGGTGGGCAAGACGCTCGACGGTTTCGATGTCGTGCCCAGTGTGCCGGTGGTCGTCGGCGACGACGACTCGCCCGAGGGGCTGGCCAACTGCGCTGAGCTGATCCGGTGGTACGCCGCCCTTTACGTCGGCGGCATGGGCAGTCGTGAGCAGAACTTCTACAACCAGCTCGCCACTCGCATGGGCTACGGTGAGGCGGCTCGCGAGGTCCAGGACCTGTATCTGGCCAAGCGTCATCGCGATGCGGCGGCGGCGATTCCGTTCGAGTTCATCGACCGGACCAGCCTTCTCGGTCCGAAGGAGAGGATCGCGGCCCGGCTGCGTGACTACGCCTCAGCCGGAGTGACTACGCTCTCGGTGTCGCTCTTCGCCGCGGACGCGGAATCCGGGATGGCGACGCTGCGTACGCTCGCTGAGGCGCTGGAGATGTCGGGAGTGGGAGAGTAGATGTCGGAGATCGAGGTCTGGCAGTCGGTGGTGCTCGGCGTCGTGGAAGGGATCACCGAATTCCTCCCGGTGTCGTCGACGGGTCACCTGACCATCACCGAGCAGCTGCTGGGGCTCGACATCAAGGACGAGGCGGTCACCGCGTACACGGCCGTCATCCAGATCGGCGCGATCTTCGCCGCCATCATCTACTTCTTCAAAGACATCGTCCGCGTCGTCAAGGCCTGGGTCCGGGGTCTGTTCTCGGCCTCGGCCCGGCAAGAGCCCGACTGGCGGTTCGCCTGGTACGTCATCGTGGGGTCGATTCCCGTCGGGGTGGTCGGCTTCCTCGCCCAGGACCTGATCAAGGGCGGCCTGCGGAGCCTGTGGGTCGTCGCGGCCGCCCTGATCCTGTGGAGCATCCCGATGGCGTTCGCCGAGCACGCGGCCACGCAGATCAAGGGCGAACGCGGCCTGACGATGAAGGACTCGATCATCATCGGCTTCACCCAGTGCCTGTCGCTGATCCCCGGCGTCTCCCGGTCCGGCGCGACCATCACCGCCGGTCTGCTTCGCGACCTCGATCGGGTGACGGCCACCCGGCTGTCGTTCCTGCTCGGCATCCCGGCGCTCACCGCGGCCGGCCTCTACGAGCTCAAGGACGCGATCTCCGGCCCGTCCGTGTCGACCGTCGCGCTGGCCGTCGGCACCATCGTGAGCTTCGTGGTGGCGTACGCCGCGATCGCATGGCTGCTCAAGTTCGTCGCGCACCACTCGATCATGGTGTTCGTGTGGTACCGCGTCCTCCTGGGACTGGGCATCATGGCGTTGCTCGTCACCGGGGCGATCACGGCGTACTGAGAAAAACTAGACTTCTGCCGTGACCACCGTTCTGCTCCTGCGCCATGGGCGTACCACGGCGAACGCCGACGGCGTGCTCGCCGGCGACCTGCCGGTGGAGCTGGACGACCGCGGACGGCAGCAGGCGGAGGCGGTCGGCCGGCGGCTCGCGGGCCTGCCGCTGGCGGCCGTCGTGACCAGCCCGCTCAAGCGCTGCCGCCAGACCCTCGAACTCGCGCTGCCCGGCGTCGCGCCGGTCGTCGAGGCCGGGCTGACCGAGTGCGGCTACGGCGCGTGGGTCGGCCGCAAGCTCGCCGAGCTGGCCAAGGACCCGTTGTGGGCCACGGTCCAGCAACATCCGGCGGCGGTCACCTTCCCCGGCGGTGAGTCGATGGCGGCGATGGCCACCCGCGCGGTGGCCGCCGTCCGCAGCTGGGACGCCCGGGTCGAGGCCGACCACGGCGCGGACGCGATCTGGGTCGCGTCGAGCCACGGCGACGTCATCAAGGCGATCGTCGCGGACGCGCTCGGCCTGCATCTCGACCTCTTCCAGCGGATCTCGGTCGACCCGGGATCGATCACCGCGATCCGCTACACGCCGAACCGGCCGTTCGTCCTGCGGCTGTCGGACACCGGCGGCGACCTCCAGAGCCTCTTCCCGGTCAAGCATCCGGCGACGGGAGAAGTCCCGACGGGCGACGCGGCCGTCGGTGGCGGCGCGTGATTTTCGCCTAGGGCGGACGGCTGGATGGTTCGGCTGAGCGCCGACGTTCACCGATACATGGATGCCGACAACCTCGAGACGGACGCCCTCGACGCGTACTCCCGGATCGTGACCTCGGTGGCGGCGACGGTGCTGCCCAGCGTCGCCAGCCTCAGCGTGCGTACACCCCGGGGGGCGGGCGCCGGCTCGGCCGTCCTGTTCACCGCCGACGGATTCCTCCTGACGAGCGCGCATGTCGTCGCGGGTGCGCAGACCGGCACGGCCGAGTTCGGCGACGGCGAGGAGACCCGGTTCGACCTCGTCGGCGCCGATCCGCTCGCCGACCTCGCGGTCGTCCGGGTTGCCGCGACGGCTTCGCCCCCGGCCACCTTGGGCGACGCGAACGAATTGCGCGTCGGCCAGCTGGTGGTCGCCGTAGGCAACCCGCTCGGTCTGGCCGGTTCGGTCACGGCCGGGGTGGTCAGCGCGCTCGGCCGGTCGCTGCCCGTGCAGGACGGCCGCCGGGTCCGGCTCATCGACGACGTCATCCAGACCGACGCCGCGCTCAACCCCGGCAACTCCGGCGGCGCGCTGGCCAACGCGCAAGGTCGCGTCGTCGGCGTCAACACCGCCGTCGCGGGCATCGGCCTCGGCCTCGCGGTGCCGATCAACGCGAACACCCGCCAGATCATCGCCGATCTCGTCAGCCATGGACGGGTACGCCGAGCGTGGCTGGGCGTCGCCGGTGTGCCGGTGCCGCTGCCCCCGCCGATCGCCGAGCGCCTGGGGCAGCGCCGGGGACTGCGGGTGGTCGAAGTCGTCCCGGGCAGCCCGGCCGGAGTCGCCGGGATGTACCTCGGCGACATCCTCGTCAGCGCGGGCGGCAAGCCGGTCCAGGGCGTTCAGGACGTCCAGCGGCTCATGCTCGGGCCGGCGATCGGGCAGCGGCTGTCGTTGACGGTGCTACGCCGGGGCGCGTTCGTCGACGTCGTGGCGGTCCCGGCCGAACTCAGCTGACCGTCAGGTCGTCGCCCACCCGGATCACGCCGTCGCGCAGCGGGATGAGGCGTACGCCGAACCAGGTCTTGCCGTCCCATTTGCGGAACCGGGACAGGGTGCGGATAGGTTCCTTGCCGGTCCGGAAGGTCGCCGCGTCGATGGTGGTCAGCACGCAGCGATCGCAGACCTCGGCGAACCGGAAGTCCACCGACCCGACCCGTACGCGCTGCCAGCCGTCCTCGGCGAACGGCTCGGTCACGCCGTCGAAGACGAGGTTGGGCCGGAATCGGCTGACGGGCAACGGTTCCGGCAGTTTTTCGCCGCGTTCGGCCGCGCCGTCGGCGATCCAGTCGTTCAGCCGGCGCATCGAGGCGGTGGTGGCGGCGAGCAGGGGACCGGCGTCGGAGAGGTTCAGCGGGTCGCCCGGCTGACCGCCGTGGTCGAGCCCGACCGAGCGGCGGCGCGGATCGTCGAGCCAGGCTAGCCGCAGCGACCGTCCGAACTGGACGGACAGCCACTCGTGCGCCTCCGCGGGGGCCAGCCGGATCTGCTCCAGCCGGGAGACCTCGGTCGGTACCAGGTCGCCGTCCACCGGTTCGGCCACGGTCAACCGGCTGCCGTCCAGGCCGGTCAGCGTCAGCGATCCGGCCGCCGGAACGGCGGTGACGCCGAGCATCCGGTGTTCGTCGCGCGCGGTGAGGTAGCTGCCGTCCGGGTGGAGCACCAGCCATCGCCGGTCGTGCCGCAGCCCCCAGGGTTCGACGGCTGCTTCGTCGACGGTCACGCCGCCGAGGGACTTCACCGGGTACAGATGGATGCTCGCCAGTCGCACGCTCACGAGGATAGGGCGTCGAACAACTGGGTGAACACCAGGATCTCGACCGCCTCGGCGTCGGCCGGGCGCTGATCCGGATCGCGCGCGCGATCGGCGTACCGGCTCAAGACGGCGCGCAGATCCTCCACCAGCTCGGCGGTCTCCGCCGTCGTCGCGTACACGATGGTCTGCGAACCCCCGAGGACCTCCTGCCAAGCCGCAGGCAGCGTGTGGCGACGGCCCTGAACCGCCCGGATGCGCGTGAGCCAGTGGTCGAGCATGACGTCGGCGAGCGCGCTCGCGGCCTCGCCCTCGGTATCGGAGAAGCGGATGTCGGTCTCCTTGATCCGCCATGGGCGGCGGCGGCCGGGACCGGTCTCGACCTCCTCGACGAACCCGTAGCGGCCGAGGGTGCGCAGGTGGAACGCGCAGTTGGTGGGGGAGATGCCGATCAGCTCGCTCGCCTCGGTCGCGGTGAGGCTGGGATGCAGATTGAGCACCTCCAGCAGCGCCAGGCGGGTCGGATGGGCGAGGGCACGCATTGTCCGGGCATCCATGCCGGAAAGTCTACTCTTTCGGAAGAACTGTTTCGAGCGTATTGTTTCGAGCATGACGATCGATGTTGTGGTCCGCGAACTCACCCCCGGCGACGCCGAGCAGTTCCACGCCTTCGCGGCTCATCCCCTTGTCCTGCCGACGGTCGACGCCGCGCAGGTGCCGTCCGTCGAAGACGTGCGGACCTTCGTGACTCAGCTGGCCGCGCAGCCGGATTCGCCGCGCAAGGAGCGCGCGATAGTCCTCGACGGGGAAGTGGTCGGCTCCATCGGGCTGACGATCGAGGGGTCGGAAGGCGAACTCGGCTATGTCGTCCACCCCGACCACTGGGGCCGTGGAGTGGCCACGCAAGCGGCGATGCTGATGGTGCGCCAGGGATTCGCCGAGCTCGGCCTGACCCGGATCTACGCCACGGTGTCCACGGAGAACCCGGCTTCGGTGCGCGTACTCGAGAAGGCCGGCTTTCGGCAGGTCGACGCCAAGACCTGGGCGGTCACTAGATAGGCGGCCAGGGAATGGCGCGCCGGTCCGGGTCGGGCTGCGGGAAGACACCGAGCGTACTGAGCATCCCGATCCGATCGGCCAGCGCCGAGATCTCGGTGATGGTCAGGTGCTCGTCGAGCAGCCCGTCGAGCCGCAGTCCCTTGAGATCGGTACGCAACGTGTCCGGGATCTCCCGCCCGGCGAATCCCCAGAGGACGGTCCGCAACTTGGGTTCGGCGTGGAAGCAGATGCCGTGGTCCACGCCGTACAACCGATCGCCGGAGGCGAGCACGTGCCCGCCCTTGCGGTCGGCGTTGTTGACGACGGCGTCGAAAAGGGCCATCCGCGCCAGGCCTGGCAGGTCGGCATGCGCCAGCAGGTACGCGTCGCCGTCCTCGTCCCGCGCGCTCGCGATCGGGAACCAGCCCTCGGGCAAGGCGTACGCGGGAACGAAATCGACCGGCGGCTCGTCGAGCTCGTCGATCCACAGCTGGCACATGCCCGGACCGAGCGGCCCGTCCCGAAGCACCGTCGGCGGCACGATGTTCCAGCCGAGCGCCTCGCTCACCAAGTAGGCGGCCACTTCGCGACCGGCGAGCGTACCGTCGGGGAAGTCCCAGAGCGGAGCCTCTCCGCGTACCGGCTTGTAAACCGCGCGGGCCTCGACTCCCTCATGGGTGAGGATCACCCGGAGCGTGGTGTTGGACGCGTCGACCAGGCGGCCTTCGATCTCCATCTCACCGTGGGTGAGAAGCGCCAGCGTCGGCTTACCGCCGGTGGTAGCCATTGTTCCGGGGGCAGAGGTGGCCGGCGGGGTCGAGCGGCTGACCGCACAGCGGGCACGGCGGCCGGCCGGCGGCGAGCACTCGTTTGGCGCGATCCACGAAGTCCCGTACGCCTTGCGGCGTCAGGCGGACCCGCAGCCGGTCGAGATGGTCGGGGATCTCGGCGGCCTCGTCCTCGGGGCTGTCGGTCTCGGCGTCGGCGTCGAATTCGACTTCCTCGACGGCGATCGCCTCGATGATGACCGAGCTGTCCTCGACGTCGTACGCCAACCCGAGCGTCCCGACCCGGAACTCCTCCTCGACCGGGGAGTCGAGCGGGTTGTTGTCGACGACGGCCGACGAGTCGGGCAGTTTGAGCCCGAACCGGCTATGCGCCTCCGCGAGCAGCTCCTCGAGCTTCTCGGCGAGCAGCGAAACCTGCACCTTTTCCAGTGCGACACTGACCACCCGGCCCCCGCCGCGCGCCTGCAGGTAGAAAGTCCGCTCCCCAGGCGGACCCACGGTGCCGGCCACGAACCGCTCGGGCGGGTCGAACGCGAACACCTGATGAGTCATGCTCCGACCTTAGCCTCCCGAATTCTCAACCGCGCACCCGGCGCGCTTGTTCCCGGCGCACCCGGATGGGGCCGGTCCGGGGGCCGGATAGGCTGGCGGGATGGAATCGTGGTCCGCTCCCGAGGTGCCCCGCCTGCCCGGCGCGGGCCAGCCCCTGTACCTGTTCGACTCGGCTCGCCGGGACAAGTATCCGAGCCAGCCGGACGGCCGGGCCGGGTTGTATGTCTGCGGGATCACGCCGTATGACGCGACCCACCTCGGGCACGCCGCCACGATGATCACGTTCGACCTGGTCAACCGCCTCTGGCGGGACGCCGGGCATGAGGTCGTCTACGTCCAGAACGTCACCGACATCGACGATCCGCTGCTGGAGCGGGCGGCGCGCGACCACGAGGACTGGGTCGTGCTGGCGATGCGGGAGACCGCGCTGTTCCGCGAGGACATGGAGGCGCTGCGGATCATCCCGCCGGAGCACTACGTCGGCGCGGTCGAGTCCATCCCGGTCATCGCCGAGAAGGTGCAGGAACTGCTCGAACGCGGAGTGGCGTACCGGCTGGAGGACGGCACCGGGGACGTCTACTTCGACATCAGCGCCGCGCCGCGGTTCGGCTACGAGTCGAACCTGTCGCGCGAGCAGATGCTCGGCTTCTTCGCCGAGCGCGGTGGCGACCCCGAGCGCCCCGGCAAGCGGGATGCGCTCGATCCGTTGCTGTGGCGCGGCGTACGGCCCGACGAGCCCTCGTGGCCGGGTGGCTCGCTCGGCCCGGGCCGCCCCGGCTGGCACATCGAATGCGCCGTCATCGCGATGACCCTCATCGGCGACACCATCGAGGTGCAGGGCGGCGGCAACGACCTGCTCTTCCCGCACCACGAATGCTCGGCCGCGCACGCCGAGGTGCTCAGCGGCGCGGCACCGTTCGCCCAGCACTACGTGCACGCCGGGATGATCGGCCTGCACGGTGAGAAGATGAGCAAGTCCCGCGGCAACCTGGTCTTCGTGTCCCGGCTCCGGGCCGACCACATCGACTCGAACGCGTTGCGGCTCGCGCTCATCGCCGACCACTACCGCGCCGACCGCCAGTGGACCGACGACGTGCTCAAGGCTGCGGAACAGCGCCTGGCCCGGTGGCGTGCGGCCGCGTCGGCTCCCGCCGGTCCGTCGGGTGCGGCTCTTCTGGCAGGGGTACGCACAGCGCTGACCGACGATCTGGACACTCCGAAAGCCCTTGCCCTGGTGGACGAATGGGTCGACGGAGCACTCAGTGGCGAAGGCAGCGACCCGGACGCGCCGGAGCTGATGTCGTCGACCGTCGACGCCCTCCTCGGCGTCTACCTGTAGGTCTCGTGAGCTGAGCCACAGCTGTCCCAAATGTCGGGATAGTTGTCTTGACTTGTGAGACGACGGGCATAGCGTCAGGATCATGAGCACGGCACCGTCGGGTCGGAGGCCCCGCCCCTGGAACATGCTGGCCCTCGGCATGGCGGCCCAAGGCGCCAGCTGTGTCTTCATGTACGGCCTGCCGGTGCTCGTGCCCGTGCTCCGCAGTCACGGGCTCAGCCTCGGCCAGGCCGGCCTCATCGTCGGCGCGCCGAGTGCCGGGATGCTGTTCACGCTGGTGGCCTGGGGTTGGATCGCCGACCGGTTCGGCGAGCGGATCACGATGTCGCTCGGTCAGGGGCTCGCCGGCGTCGTACTGGCGATCGCCGCGCTCACGGACCCGTCGATCCCGGTGACCGGCCTGCTGCTAGGGCTAGCCGGCGCGCTGGGCTCCTCCGCGAACTCCGCCAGCGGCAAGGTGGTGCTGGGCTGGTTCCCGCCCGAGCGCCGGGGGGTCGCGATGGCGTTCCGGCAGGCCGCGCAGCCGCTCGGCATCGCGGTCGCGGCGCTGGCCCTGCCGCCGGTGGCCGCCGCGCACGGCTTGCCGGGGGCGTTGGGCGTACTGGCGGCGGTGTGCCTGGTGACGTCGGTGGTGGTGGCGATCTTCGTGGTCGACCCGCCCCGGGGTGCGGCTGCGGGCCCGGCGAACGGGCGGAACCCGTACCGGCTGCCCGATCTGTGGCGCATCCACGGCTCGGCGATGCTGCTCGTCGTGCCGCAGTTCACCACCGCGGCGTTCACCTACGACTACCTCGTCGCCGAGCGCGGCTGGGATCCGGCGCTCGCCGGTCAGCTGCTGGCGGGCGTACAGATCTTCGGGGCGCTGTGCCGGCTCGCGTGTGGACGGTGGTCCGACGCCGTCGGCAGCCGCGTTCGCCCGATGCGGCAGCTGGCCGTGGTCAACGGACTGGTCGGGTTGCTGGCGGCGGCCGCCATCAAGTTCGACGCGGGAGTGAGCCCAGCCCTGCTGATCGGCGCACTCGTGGTCGCCATGGCAGGCAACGGGTTCGCCTTCACCGCCGTGGCGGAGCTCGCCGGATCGGCGTGGGCCGGGCGCGCGCTCGGCGTGCACAACATGGTGCAGAACATCGTCGGCGCACTCACGCCCGGCCTCATCGGGGCACTGATCGCGGGCAACGGCTATGCCGTGGGCATCGGGCTCGCCGCCCTGTTCGCGCTGGTCTCGGTGCCGATCACGCCGGCCGATCGCCGGGCCCCGGCCGAATCCGCCACCGAGCCCGCCGCGGCCTGATCACCTCAGGGGTACGCCGGCCGCGACGTTCTTGCCGGTGGCGTCCTCGCCGGTGGGGTAGCCGCCGGCCGGTTCCCGGCCCCGGTCGAGCTGTTCCTCGGCTGTCGCAATCTGCCCGGGGATCGGCTCCGGAAGCGTCTCCGAGCGAGGCAGCCGCACGGTGAGCAGCCCGTGATCCATGGTCGCGTCGACGTGATCGGGGTCCACGTCCTCGGGCAGCTTCACCCGCTGATCCAGCGCCGCCGGCGTGGCTCCGTCCTCGGACGCCACGACGATGCGCAGTTCGCGGTCGGCCACCTCGACGGCGACCTCCTCCGGCGCGACCCCGGGCAGCGCCGCCACCACCTCCCAGCCGCGCTCGGTCGGGCGTACCTCCACGGTTTCGTTCGTCATCGTTCCCACCTCCGGCGACCCTGTACCCGACCGGTGCGAAGACGTAACTCAGCCGAGGACCAGGCCCGGATCGTCGTCGGCGGACTCCGGCCGGGGCGCGGGGATCTGGTAGTCCTCGGTCAGCGTCGTCATCGGGCCGGGCCAGGTCGACTGGGCCACCTCGATCGGGCGGTGCTTCGCGTCGTACGCGATGTGCAGCAGGTGCAGCACGGGCGTGTCGGGCCGCATCGCCAGCAGCTCGGACTCCTCCCGCGTCGGCAACCGCGCGCTGAGCACGTCGGTGGCACTGACGTAGCGCCGCCCGGTGACTTCCTCGACCTCCTGGTAGAGCGGTCGCCCGAACGCCTCCGCGCGCTCGATCCCGGAACCGTCGACATCGGACGGCAGGAACCAGGAGGCGCCGACCTCCACGGTCACCTGCGACACCGTGGTGTCCAGCGTACGCACGAGATAACGGCGTACGACCAGGATCGTGTTGTCGGGGACCCCGAACGCGTCGGTGACCTCGGCGGGCGCGGCCTCGCGGCCGACGGAGACGAGTTGCTGGCGGTAGCGCGCGGCCAGATCGGCGTGGTAGCCGCGATGAGCGCCGTAGCGGCCGCGCGCGAGGCGGTTGAGGCGGCGGCGCGTGCCGCGGACGTAGGTGCCCGAGCCGGGCTTGGTGATGAGCAGCCCCTCGACGCGGAGCTGGTCGACGGTGCGCTGGATGGTCTGCTTCGCGACGCCGAACATCGTCGCCATCGCGGGGATGCTGGGCAGGCGCTCGCCGGCGGCCCAGTCGCCGCGGCGGATCCGGGCGCGCAGCGCGTCGGCGATCTGCCGGTGCGGGTACTCGGCGACGCCCGGATTGATCCCGGAAGTGCTCACCTCTGTCACAAGCGGGATTCTGCCGCACTGATGTCCGAATACCTAGATTCCTAGGATTGCTTCGGCGATGTGTTCGAATCGCCGTTGTGTCCGATTCGGTATTGCCGAAGGTTAGAACAAACCGGCGGTCGGACCGGCCGGGCCCGAGTTGCCCCCGCCCCGGCGGCGCAGGTACTTCTCGAACTCGTTGGCGATCTCGTCGCCCGACAGCGGCCGGAGGCCGGCGTCGCCGGCGCGCTCCTCCAGCTCCCGCAGGTACTCACCGAGCTCGGCGTCCTGTTCGCCGGCGGCGCGCACCTTGTCCTCCCACTCGGCGGCCTCCTCCGCCAGGTCGCCCACCGGAACGGGCAGGTCGAGCACCTCTTCGATCCGGTGCAGCAGCGCGAGAGTGGCCTTCGGGCACGGGGGGTTGTTGGCGTAGTGCGGGACGTGCACCCAGAACGAAAGAGACTCCAGCTCGGCGGTCTGCGCCGCGTCGTGCATCACCCCGACGATGCCGGTCGGCCCCTCGTATCGGGTCGGCAGCAGGTTGTAGCGCTCCATCGCCTCGGCGTTCGGCGAGCTGCCGCTGATCGGCAGCGGACGGCTGTAGGGAACGTCGGCCAGCAGCGCGCCGAGCAGCACGATCTGCCCGACCTCCAGGCTGTGGCACAGCTCAAGGACGTCGGCGCAGAAGCCACGCCAGCGCATGTTGGGCTCGATCCCGCGGATCAGCACGACGTCGCGGTCGGCGCCGGGCGGGCTGGCCACCAGGAACCGGGTCGTCGGCCACTCGATCCGCCGGGTGTCGCCGTCGACCAGGCTGATGTGCGGCCGGGTGACCTGGAAGTCGTAGTAGTCCTCGGGGTCCACCGCCGCCACCTCTTTGGCGTCCCAGACCTGCTCGAGATGGTCGAGGGCGCCGCTGGCCGCGTCGGCCGCGTCGTTCCAGCCCTCGAAGGCGGCCAGCGCCACCGGGTTGCGCAGGGTCGGCAGTCCGTCGAACTCGCTCACACCTACACCCTAGTCCGCAGGACCGACGCGGCCGCGTTCTCACAACCCGGGAGCCGGACCGTGTCCGAGGGGCCGTCGGCCCGATTAGCTAGGCTTGCCGGGTGACGAACGCCTTCCTCGCTGCTCTTCGTGATCGGATTCTCATCGCCGACGGTGCGATGGGAACGATGTTGCAGGCGGCCAACCCGACGTTGGACGACTTCTCCGGGTTCGAGGGCTGCAACGAGGTGCTCAACGTGACCCGGCCCGACATCGTCCGGTCGGTGCACGAGGAGTACTTCGCGGCGGGCTCGGACTGCGTCGAGACGAACACCTTCGGGGCCAACCTCGCGGCGTTGGGCGAGTACGGGATCAGCGAGCGGATCTACGAGTATTCGCTGGCCGGAGCGCAGATCGCCAAGGAAGTGGCGAACGGTTTCAGCACCCCGAACCGCCCCCGATTCGTGATCGGCTCCGTCGGACCGGGCACGAAGTTGCCGACCCTCGGCCACGTGCCGTACGCGGCACTGCGGGACGCGTACCAGGAGAATGTGCGCGGCCTGGTGGACGGCGGCGCGGACGCGATCCTCGTGGAGACCTGCCAGGACCTGCTCCAGACCAAGGCCGCCGTGATCGGCGCGAAGCGGGCGATCGCCGCCAGCGGGCGCGAGGTGGCGCTGGTCTGCCAGGTGACCGTCGAGACCACCGGGACCATGCTCCTGGGCAGTGAGATCGGCGCGGCCTTGACCGCGTTGGAGCCGCTGGGCATCGACCTGATCGGGCTGAACTGCGCGACCGGACCGGCCGAGATGACCGAGCACTTGCGCTACCTGTCGCAGCATTCGCGGGTGCCGCTGTCGGTGATGCCGAACGCGGGCCTGCCGGAGCTGACCGCCGACGGCGCGCGCTATCCGCTGACTCCGGCCGAGCTGACCGAGGCCCTGGGCCGCTTCGTGACCGAGTACGGCGCGCGGCTGATCGGCGGCTGCTGCGGCACGACCCCGGCGCACCTCGCCGCGGTGGTCGACCAACTGCACGGTGCCGCGCCGGCCGACCGTGGCCCGCAGCCGGAGCCCGGCCTCGCGAGCCTGTACCACCACGTGCCGTTCCAGCAGGACGCGAGCGTGCTGATGGTAGGGGAGCGGACCAACGCCAACGGCTCCAAGGCGTTCCGCGAGGCCATGCTGAACGCCGACTACAACGCGTGCATCGAGATCGCCCGTCAGCAGGCGCGCGACGGTTCGCACCTGCTCGACCTGTGCGTCGACTACGTCGGCCGGGACGGCGCGGTGGACATGCGCGAGCTGGCGGGTCGGTTCGCCACCGCGTCGACGCTGCCGATCATGCTCGACTCGACCGAGCCGGCCGTGCTCGAGGCGGGTCTGGAGATGCTGGGCGGCCGCTCGATCATCAACTCGGTGAACTTCGAGGACGGCGACGGCCCCACCTCTCGCTACGCGCGGGTCATGCCGGTCGTCGCCGAACACGGCGCGGCGGTCGTCGCGCTGACCATCGACGAGGAGGGCCAGGCGCGTACGCGGGACTGGAAGGTCCGGATCGCGTCGCGTCTGATCGACGACCTGACCGGCCGGTGGGGTCTGCGCCGGGCGGACATCTTCATCGACGCGCTCACCTTCCCGATCGCGACCGGTCAGGAGGAGACCCGCCGCGACGGCATCGAGACGATCGAGGCGATCAAGGAGATCGCGTCGCTGTACCCGGGCGTGAACTTCACGCTGGGCATCTCGAACGTGTCGTTCGGTCTCAACCCGGCGGCCCGTCAGGTGCTCAACTCGGTCTTCCTCCACGAGTGCCAGCAAGCCGGGCTGACCAGCGCGATCGTCCACGCTTCGAAGATCCTTCCGATCGCCCGCATTCCTGAAGAGCAGCTCAAGGTCGCGATGGACCTGATCTACGACCGCCGGGTGTTCGCGGCCGACGGCAACGTCGAGTACGACCCGTTGCAGCGCTACATCGAGCTGTTCGAAGGCGTGGACGCCGCCTCGGCCCGCGCCACCCGCGCGGAGGAGCTGGCGGCGCTGCCGCTGGACGAGCGCCTGCAGCGGCGCATCGTCGACGGCGAGCGCAACGGCCTCGAAGCCGACCTCGACCTCGCCCTGTCGTCGCGCAGCGCGCTCGACATCGTCAACGAGATCCTGCTCGAAGGCATGAAGACGGTCGGCGACCTGTTCGGCTCCGGCCAGATGCAGCTGCCGTTCGTGCTGCAGTCCGCCGAGGTCATGAAGAACGCCGTGGCGTACCTCGAACCGCACATGGAAAAGGCGGACTCGTCTGGCAAGGGCACCATCGTGCTGGCCACCGTGCGCGGCGACGTCCACGACATCGGCAAGAACCTCGTCGACATCATCTTGTCCAACAACGGCTACACGGTCGTCAACCTCGGCATCAAGCAGCCGATCAACGCCATCCTCGACGCGGCCGAGCAGCACGACGCCGACGTCATCGGCATGTCCGGCCTGCTGGTCAAGAGCACGGTCATCATGAAGGAGAACCTCGCCGAGATGCTCGCCCGCGGCTTGCACAGCCGCTGGCCGGTGATGCTCGGCGGAGCCGCGCTCACCCGTTCCTACGTCGAGGACGACCTCCGCGACTTGTTCGACGGCGGCGAAGTCCACTACGCCCGGGACGCCTTCGAAGGACTCGCGCTGATGGACCGGGTCATGACCGCGAAGCGTACGGGGACGGCCATCATCGACCCGGCCCGCGAGGCCGCGCTGGCAGCCCGCCGGGAACGCCGGGCCAAGCACCGCGCGGTCGTCACGGCCGAGCTGCCCGCTCTCGACGACGACACGGTACGCAGTGACGTGGCGGTCGACGTGGACGTCCCGAAGGCGCCGTTCTTCGGCACCCGGGTCATCAAGGGCATCCCGGTCGCCGACTACGCGTCCATGCTGGACGAGCGGGCCCTGTTCCTCGGCCAGTGGGGCCTGCGGGGCGCCCGGGCCGGCCAGGGACCGTCCTACGAGGAGCTCGTCGAGACCGAGGGCCGCCCCCGGCTGCGCTACTGGCTCGAGCGCTTCGCCACCGAGCAGGTGCTCGAATCCGCCGTGGTGTACGGGTACTTCCCGGCGTACTCGCAAGGCAACGACCTCATCGTGCTGGACGAGAACGGCCACAGCGAGCGAGCCCGGTTCACCTTCCCGCGCCAGCGCCAGGAACGCCGCCTGTGCCTGGCCGACTTCTTCCGCCCGCGCGACCTCGGTCCCGACGTCCTGGCGCTGCAACTCGTGACGGTCGGCCACACGATCAGCGAGTACGCCAACAAGCTGTTCGCCGGCAACCAGTACCGCGACTACCTCGAAGTCCACGGTCTGTCCGTCCAGCTGACCGAAGCACTCGCCGAGTACTGGCACGCCCGGGTCCGGGCCGAGCTGATGCTCCCGTCCGGGGAGACCGTCGCCTCGAACGATCCGGCCGACCTGGCGGGCATCCTGCGCAACGACTACCGCGGTTGCCGGTACGCCTTCGGCTACCCCGCCTGCCCCGACCTGGAAGACCGCGCGAAGATCGTGTCGCTTCTGGACGCCGGTCGGATCGGGGTCGAGCTGTCCGAGGAGTTCCAGCTGCATCCCGAGCAGGCGACGGACGCGATCATCGTGCACCACCCGGAGGCGAGCTACTACAACGCCAAGTGACGGTTTCACCTGGCCTGAACTGTCGCGGAACTAGCGGAGCCTGGGGGACCTCGCAGGATGCGCATTGCCTGTACTCTCCCGCCATGGATCAGCGAGAGCACAAGCTTGCCTGGGCACGATTGCAGGCGACGTGGGTAGCCGTAGCCTCCTTGGTGCTGGCGATCGTCGGCTGGGTTCTTGTCGCCGCCTCGCTCAATGACGCATTCGCGAAGTATCCGTCGAGCGGGATCGGCGTCATGGTCGCGGGGTCGCTCGCGCTGGCAGTCTTTGCCACGGTCATGACGGGTGCCGGCCTCGTGGTGGCCTGGGTGTCGGCGGCACTCGGGCCGTACAAGCAACGCTAAACACGGCTTCGGACGTCTCGCCTCGCAGCCTGCAGCGAGGGCGATAATCCGAGCTGGCGCGGCGTACCGTCGCCGGGTGACGATCGAACTCAGGCCGCTCACGGCAGCGGACGCGGAAGCACATTGCGCCGGCGAAGATGCGCTGACCGTCCGTTGGCTCACCGGCGGCTACGGAGACGTCGACGGGACGATCGAGTACTTCAAATGGCTCGCGACTAACGCCGCCGCTGGAACGGGCAAGCGCGGGTTCGGGATCTGGAAGCCCGGGCGGCTCTGCGGCTACGTCGATTACGACCCCGATCTCGACGACGGCATCGAGCCGCAGGACGTGGCGCTGTCGTATGCGGTTCATCCGTGGGCGCGAGGCCAAGGCGTCGCGGTCGAGGCCGTCCGGCTGGTCTGTGAAGTCCTTCTCGCCGACGGCATCGGGACGCGCGCCGCGATTCGCGTCGAGCCGGAGAATTCGGCTTCTGTTCGCGTGGCGCAGAAGGCCGGATTCAGGTACATCCGGGACTTCTCGTCCAACCGGGATGCGCATCCCGACGGTACACCGGTCACGTTCAGCTTGTACCTGCTGGACCTCTGAGGACGTGTGACGCGTCGTCGACGCGGTGGACCGGTGTTCGTACTCTCCTGGCATGGATCAGCAGAAGCACAGCGTTGTGACGGTGCAGGACCAGGCGAAATGGGTCGCTCTCCTCGCCGTCGTCGTCGGGATCGTCGGCTGGATCATCGTCGGTAACACGCTGAGCGATGTGCAGTACGGCGCGCGCAACGCGGGTTACCTGTTTGTGGCTTCGCTTGCGGTCGCCATCCTCGCCACGGTCGCGGCGGGCACGAGCATGGTGGTCGCATGGGTGTTGTCGCCTCTTGTGCGTAACGATGATTGACGGCTCGACCTAGCAAGCAAATCCGTTGTGGTGAACCGAAGAACGCGTCATCGTTGTTCCGGATCGTTGGCAGAGTCTGGACGATTGCGACGCCGCTCGCCGCGAAGCCTGCGTACAGGTGGCGCGAGGCGTGTGGGACGGATGGCGTACGCGCCTGTCCTACCGGGGGTTCGAATCCCCTCCGGTCCGCGCTTCAGGCGACGTCCGCGGTCACGGTCGCGGCGATTTGTTCCAGCTCGTACGCACAAGCGACGATGCGCTCGGCGGCTTCCTGGAAGCCGTCCGCTCGACGTTGCTTCTTCGAGCGGTAGCCCTTCATGCTGGCGACGGGCAGCTTGTCGTCGGCGTCTCGGAGGGCCGCGACGAGATTGTCGACGGCCTGCTGGATCAGTTCGTCGGGCTCGGGAAACAGTGTGTTGATCTTGGCGACGCCCGACATGAGCCGCACGTTAGCGGCATTGAGGTCGGCGGCGATCCGTTCCCGCGTGTCTTCCAGTTGGCCAGGCGAGCGCAACGTCAGCCCCGCGAGCAGCCCACCGACGATGCCGTTCGCTGCGATGACCTCGTACGCGTTCAGCAGAAGTGCCTGCGTCGTACGTGCTTCGGCCGAGAGGTCGAGAAGCGCCGCCGCCTGCATCTGACGCCGGGCGAGCAGCGCCTCCTGGGCGGCCGCGAGCGCCTGATCCTTCGCGACTTCGACTTGATCCTTGCCGGCCGTCGTTTGGGCGCGGGCCAGGCGTACCTGCCAGACGGCGAGCGCCGTGGCGATGACGGCAACTGCGACACCTGCTACTGCTGTGCCTGTGTCGATGTCCACGGAGGAAGAGTAAGTACGGCCGAGATCACCGGCCAGATCCTCGCGTTCAGACCGACTTCGCCGATCAGTCAGCGGACCGGACCCGTTGGCACGAGGTGTGCCAGTCTGGCCGGGATAACCGCGATATCCCGGATCTTGCTGCTATCGGTGCAGGTGGGAGCTGCTTTTTGTCGGGCTGATTCGTAGGATGGACACATGTTCGAAGACGCGATTCCAGATGATCTGGATCTGTCGTCTTTGGACGGTGGCGCTCGAGTCGATGCGCTCTGCGCGGTCGCCCGCGTCGTCGCTCATGACCAGGCCCGGTTGTTGGAAGCGATGGCGGCGGTGGCCGGGACGTCGACCGGTGTCGGGTTCGATGCCGATGAAGTGGCGTTCGCGTTGCGTCTGCCGCGGATGGTGGCGCAGAACCAGGTGGCGTTGGCGCTTGATCTGACCCGTCGGCTGCCCCATGTCTTGGACGCCCTGCGGCGTGGCTTGATCTGTTTGGCGCGGGCGCGCGTGTTCTCCGATGTCCTTACGCCCGCCCGTGATGACACGGCACGAGATCTGGCGGATCGGTTCCTGCCCCCGGCGGCGAAGTGGACGGCGTCGCAGCTTCGCGCGCGGCTGCTCAAGGCCTTGCTCGATCTTGATCCTGACGCGGCGAAGGCCCGCTATGAGCGGTCGATCGAGGAGCGGCGGGTGTCGTTGTCGCACAACGATGACACGACCGCGTGCCTGTCGGGGATCTTCCTGCCTCCGGCTAAGGCGGCGGCTGCGTTCGAGCGGGTGGACGCCATTGCGCGGGGGATGAAGCGCGATGGTGAGACCCGGACGTTGGACCAGTTGAGGGCCGATGTGTTCTGCGACCTGCTTGCCGGGATCTCGCCCGCGTCAGGGCCGATCGTGCGGGCGGGCGCGGTGGAGTTGCTGGTGCCGCTGGCGACGCTTGCCGGGCTGTCCGATGCCTCGGGCACCTTCGCCGGATACGGGCCGGTGATCGCCGACATCGCGCGCCAAGTCGCTGCCGCAAGTACCGTCGTCGGCTCCCCAGCTAGGAGTATGGACGGTGCGCAGGCCGCCGCCAGCACGGTCGTCGGCTCTCCAGCTGGGAGTAGGGACGGTGCGCAGATTGCCACCAGCGGTGGCGGCCGGGCCGAGGCGGGCGCAGCTGTTGCAGCCCGGTCGAACCACGCCCGCTCTTCGGCTGCGGCTGCTGCCGACGGTGCCGGAATAGGTGAGGGGGCCGCTTCCGCCGACGCGCGAGGCGCGGGCGGGATGGAGGCCGTTGGGGTTGATCCGGTGGTTGCGGCGGCGTCGGGTGATGTCGTCGCACCGCAACCGGCTATGCCGTGGCGGTACCGGGTGCATGACGAGGACGGGACGCTGCTGTTCCGCGGCACCACTCGTGCGCGGCCGACCTTCGAGGATGACTCTGGCTCGGGTGGTACGTCACGCACGTCATCGGTGGCGCGAGAGGTCGATGACGTACCACCCGAGCCGAGCGGGAGCGGGGTGGACAGCAGCGTGGCGCGCGGAAGCGGGGCCGACGAGAGCGGGCCGGGCAACCGCGGGGCGGACGGGATCGGGGCCAGCGGAAGCCGGGTGAGCGGGAGCGGGACAGGCGAGAGCGGGCCGAACAACGCCGGGGCGAGCGTGAGAGGGCAGCAGCCGAGTCCACCGGGGCAGGCCGACGACACAGCGCGCTTCCCCAACAACGCGCTCCGCAGCTGGATCAACGCCCGAGACGTGACCTGCCGAGCCCCGGGCTGCACCGCACCGGCCCGGTCCTGCGACGTCGACCACACGATCGACCACGCCGACGGCGGGCGTACGAAGCACGACAATCTCGGCGTGCTCTGCCGACACCACCATCGGCTCAAGCACGAAGGCGGCTTCCAACTCGTCCAACCCGAACCCGGCCGTTTCCACTGGACCAGCCCCAACGGCCGAACCTATGAAGCGCTGCCAGAACCGCCGTAATGCGCCGGACTCAGCAGCTCTCGGCGATGTCCAGGCTGTGGTCGGGCTGGTAGTACGCCTCCGTCGGCTCGTCGAACGGCGTACTGGTCGGCTTGGCTTCGGCCGGACCGCCGCGCCAAGGTGCCGTCAAACCTTGCTTGGCTGACGCGCAGTCCATCGAGCTCCAGTAACCGTCGGTGTCTTGGAGGTACATCAGGAGCGCGTTCTTGGACCGGATGAAGAACCAGTGTTCTTCGCCGTGGACGACCGTGGTGCGGCTGCCGGTCCAGCCGGATGGCACGTCGAAGGCGTACACCCAGACGTAGTTGGTGATGACTTCGAGCGCCTGGTGGCCGTTCAGTTTGGCGGCACGGTAGGTGAGCCGGCCGCTGACGCGCGGTTCGACCGGGGCCAGCTTGGCGTCGGTGGCGATGCGTACCACCGTCACGCCGTAGTCGGTGCCCTTCAGCGTTTTCGTCCACCAGGTGCGGCTGTCGGCGGCGAGCAACGCGAACGGCGCGGCATCGTGCTGGACGAGGATGCGCTGGTCGAGGTGGCTGACGATGAGGGCGGTCCGGACCCGGTCGAGCGCTGTGCGTACGTCGGCTGCGGTCCATGGTCCGGTCGCCGTCGGCGAGGGCAGGACGATGCCGGCTTGCCCGGCCGGGAAGAGGGCGGCGGGCGTACCGTCGAACGGGCTCGCCAGACTGTCGCCGGCGCCCGTCGTCGCGCTGATGCCGTCCGGCGTCGCGGCGGTCGCGTACGGCCGAGGTCCGCGGGGCGCTGCGATCACCTTGCGCCAGGTCAGCACGCCGCACGTGCCGAGGATCGCCAAGACCACGGCGAAAATCACGACTCGGCGCGCTGCTCCCGCACTTCGCCGGACCGTGCGGCCCAAGGCTTTCAGCCGGTACGCACGACGCGCCCGGCGCTCGGCGCCCCGCCCCCATTCGGCGAGTTGAGCGAGCGGGTCGTCATCGTCGGTCTCCGGCCGCATAGGTCCTCCCCCATGATCGTCTAGCGAGCGGACGATAGCAGGATGGACGCGGTTGCGGGGGCCGCCTTCTGCGATGCTGTGGGGCATGGCGATCTACAAGCTTCTGCGGCCCGCCGAGTGGGCGGAATTCCAAGCGGCCGGGCAGTTCGACGGGACTCCGTTCGATCACGAGAGCGGCTTCATTCACTGCTCCTCACGGGAGCAGGTGCAGACGACCGCGCTGCGTGTGTTCGGTCCGCGTACGCCGCTAGTAGTGCTCGCCGTCAGCGAAGAGGACCTGGGCGGCACGGTGAAGTGGGAGTTGGCCCCGGGCCGGGGTGAGGCCTTCCCGCACATCTACGGGACGTTGCCGCTCAGTGCGGTCACCGGCGCATTCGAGGCGGACGACGCGAGCGAGCTGGACGACGTCCTGCCGGATTAGTCCTTCTCGCAGGCGATGCCATCGTTGTCGCGGTCGAGGTCGTAGATGTCCGTGCCGACCACGCGAGCGGTGCCCGAGAAGTAGGCCGGTCCGTTGCCGCTACCACCTGCACAGTCCACATCAGACGCCACTGGCACGCACGCACCGGCGTAGTTGGGATCACAAGCGGGTTTGCGTGAGGGCGAGCGAGAAGGCAACCGCGACGGTGAGCGCGAAGGCAACCGCGACGGCGAGCGCGACACTGAAATCGTGGGAGACACGAGGACGGCCGTCTGCACCGCTTCCGGGCTCTGCGTATAAGCCGGTTCGGTGTAGGCCAGCGGAGCCGGTGAAGTGGCGGCGGCCGACGGGGAAGCCGGGTCGGCGCTCAGGGCCGAGACAATGAGCCCGATCCCGCAGAGCCCGCCGAACACCGCGGCGACCACGCCGATGATCAGCGCCGGAGTACCGCTGCTCACGCGGCGCGGCGACGGGCGAGACGAAGAATCGTGCGAATTCCACGGATCACCCGGAGATGGATAAGTCATGGTGGAACTCTGCACTCAGCGACAGAACCCCAGAAAGCGGGAGTTCGGTCAGTGCGGGCGAAGAGATCGGTCGCGGCTGGTCACCGAAAACGGGGCTGAGCCGGCCGAAGATGCGTACGCCGTGGAGTGAGGAAGTCGGAAGCCCGTCAGCGGAGGATGTCCTGCACCCGGGCGGTGGCCGCGGCGAGCTGCCGGCTGCCCTGCGTCATCTCGTCGTTCGACTTGAGCAGCAGTTGGGCGTCGGCCTGGTCGGCTCCGGCGACGCAGTCGAGTGCGGCTTTCTCGTAGAGGTCGAGCGAGGCGGCCCACGACTTCTGGGCCTGAGCGTCGGGCAGCGGGGCGTACGCCTGCGCGGCGTCCACATCGGACTTCAAGGTGCCGCAGCTCGCCTCGACCGCTGGGAGATCTGTTGCGGTGGCGGCCTTCGCGATGGTCTCGAAGTCGGACTGGAGCGCGGTCAGCCGCTTCTCGCCGCCCTTGGTGAACCAGTCGGCGATCGCCTGCCGCACCTGTGGGTCGGTGGATGGATCAGCGACCGGGGCCGCGACGGGACCAAGGAGCAGAGAAGCGCCGGTGACCAGCGCGATCGACAGGCCCATGACGACCCCCCAAGCCGAAGAATCCCCAGAATACGCCTATTTCGGACCGCCAGCGGACGCCGCGGAACGAGCGGATGCCGTCGAAAGAGCCAGCGCCAAGGGGGAAGAGTCGAAGTCCACCTCCCGAAGATCGCCGAGTGCCTGTTCGACGAGGGCGTACAGGGCTCCGGGGGAGGCGGACAAGGCGTGTTCGAGAGTCGCGACGGCGAGCCGGGCGCGCGGGTCGTCGGGCGGCGAGGCGACCAACGACGTGTACGCGCGCAGAGCCGACGCTCGCAGTGATGCGATCGCAGCGGTGTCAACGGTTCGTTGACGATCGAGGGAACCGCAGAGGCGCAAGTACCGCTGTTCGGCCGCCTGCCGGGAGCCGACGCCGATGGTGGCGGCGATCTGGGTCCAGGAGACGCCGCTCGTGCGCAGATTCGCGATCAGCCCCCGTTCGAGCGAGTCGAGATCCTTGCGGGCGACCGCGATCTGCCCCAACGCGGCGAGTTGGTCGGCGGAAGACGCGTCGTCCCGGGCAACTGCGGCCACCACGACGTCGTACGCGCGGGTCATGGGCGCAGCGTACCGCAGTCAACGGAAAGTTGACCTTGGCAACCGCAAAGAGCAACGATAACTTGAGCCCGTGCCACTCAATAAGCAAAGACCGAAGAACAAGAACGCAGCGTTGTTCGTCGGAGTCTCGATCGCCTCCGGCTTCGGCGGCTCGGCGATGTCGTTGACGGCGACGGTGTGGGTGTTGGCCCTCGGCGGATCGAGCGAGCTGGCCTCGCTGGCCGGGCTGTGCGTCTACCTGCCGACGCTGTTCGGCCCGCTGCTGGGAGCGGTCGTTGATCGCGTGCCGCGTCGGCGGTTGCTCGTCTGGACCAGCCTCGTTCTCGCGCTGGGCCTGTTCAGCCTGCTGCTCGTGCGGGGGAGGGGAGATCTCTGGCTGCTCTACGCCGTCATGCTCGCGTACGGGGTGAACTACGTGCTCAACGACGCGGCCGAATCGGCCCTGCTGCCCAGCGCGGTCTCGCCCGACCAGCTCGGCCGGTTGAACGGCTGGCGAGTGAGCGCTCAGGAGAGCATGAAGATCATCGCTCCGCTGGCCGGCGCGGGGCTGTTCGCCTGGCAAGGCGGCGGCGCGGTCGCGATGATCTGCGCGGCGGCCCTGGTCGTCTCGGCCGTCCTCTATGCGCTGATCAGGGCCGACGAGCCGCCGCGCAGCAGAACGACGCGTGCGAAGCTGACAAAACTGCCGAATGCCGTCAAGCGCACCGTCATGGTCGCCGCGACCGCGGTGGCGATGTCGGGCTTCGTCACCGCCGCGCAGCTTGAAGTCGTCACCGTCCAGCTCGGCCGGCCCGCGAGCTTCGTCGGCGTACTGGCGTCGTTGCAGGGCGCCGGCGCGATCGTGGGTGGTCTGCTCGCGGGCCGCGGGCTGGATCGGCTGTCCGAGGTCCGATTCGGCGTGCTCGGTGGGGCGCTGTTCACTGCCGGCCTCGTCTTGCGCGGGCTGCCCTGGCTGCCCGGGGTGGTCGCCGGGGCGCTGCTCGCGGGCATCGGTCTGCCGTGGACGGTCGTCGCCGCGATGACCGCGGTCCAGCGGCACACCCCCGACGAGCTGCTCGGCCGGATCTCGGCCACCGCCACGACGCTCACCTTCGCGCCGCTCGCCGCGGCCATTCCGGCCGGTGCGGGCCTGGTCGCCGTCGCCGGGACCGGGCCCGCGCTGGTCATCGCCTCAATTCTCCTCTTGTACGCGTTGCGCAGCGCCCGCCCATTCGTAAGCGCTCCCGGCATGGAGCGCGGCGTAGACGCGGTCCCGCAACCCGTTCGCGTCGGCAGCGGTGAGGGTGCGGGACGGGTGCCGCAGGACCAGACGTAGCAGCACGTTCTTCTGCCCGGGGCGGATGCCCATCCGGTCGCGGGCCGACGACGGCAGCTCGGCATAGGAGGTCGACGAGACGACGGAGACCTCCTCGACGGCATCGGACGACGGCCCCAGCGTTGTGCGTACCAGATCGCCTAAAAGCTCCGCGTCGAGCTCGTCGCCGACGGCGAGCGACAAGTCGCGGCGCGTGGGCGGATGGTTCGAGACGGCGCGGTAGGGGAGCAGGTCGAGCATCTGCCCGGCGACCCGCGGATCCGGATCGCGCAGCAGCCGGATGTCCGGTATGCCCTTGGCGAGCATGGTCAGCCGGTCGAGACCGAGCCCCATCGCGAGGCCGGACGCGTCGGGCAGCCCGGCCGCCGCGAGCACTTCGGGATGCGCGAGCCCGCACTCGCCGATCTCGACGTCGCCCACGTAGATCTCCCGTCCCTCCATTGTGTACGGATGGACGCTGGGCGGCGTGTGCCACGGCTGGCCGGGCAGGACGGCCTCGACGACCGCGCGGACCATGGCCGTCAGATCGTCCGAGGTCAACGACGGACCGGCGGGCCGGATCAGCCACAGATCGTGCTGGTGCGGCTGCCCGACGTGACGCCGGTCGATGACGTCGCGGCGATAGCAGATGCCCGGCACGCTGAGCAGCACGTCGGCCGTGGTCTCGCGCAGCAGCGCGGGAATCCGGGCGGTGGTGTGTGAGCGGAGCATTCGGCCGTCATCGGCGTAGTGGCTGTACCGGCGATCGCGAGTCACGTCGTCGGGCCGGTAGCGCAGGCGGTCGTAGTTGTCGGCGACGGTCACGATGCGGGGCCCGGGATCACGGCGGATCGGTACGCACCAAGTCTGCGCGACGGCCTGTTCGAGCCGCTCGGCCACGAGTTGCACGGCGTGCGGGCCGGCGGCGGGATCGGTGAGATCGCGAACGGCGAGCAGCCGCTCCAGCGGAGTGGTCATGATGTTCCTCCATCGATGCGCGGACGTGCGCGCCATCGACTGGGAGGCTGTTACCGAACGCGGCGCGCGAACGTCGGCCCACCGGAGAACCGGGGGCACGTAAATCGCGGCGTGCTCGCGCTCATGACCTCATTGTCGGCGATTCGCCCGCGATCTTCCAGGGGATTCGCAACGGCGTTCCTTTGGCGCGGTCGACGAATCGGGCATACCGTCGAGTGGTGCGGGATCCGATCCACGACGATGCGATCCGCGAGGACCTGGACGAGCTGGGCCTGCGGCACTTCCTCGACGTCCGGGCGACGGTCCGGCCGATGCTGGCCAACCTCGCCGGGCGGCAGCGTACGGCGTTCGCCGCCGCAGTGGCCGACCGGTTGCAGCACGAGCACCACCAGCTGCCGGAGCGCGAACGAGCGGCGGTCGTGTGCAACTGGCGCCCGGTGCTGGAGGTCGTCTGGGCCGGGCTGTGCGGCCGCCGGGACGGCAAGCAGTCCGTCGCCGAGGTGGCCGAGGCGGTGGGCGCGTTCTATCTGAGCCCGGCGTACCAGAAACCGCATGACGATCCGGCGGACGCGGCCGACCACGCCGCGATGGCCGCCTTCTACACCGCCGAGTGCTACCTCCACGGCTGCGCCGAGTTCGCGATGTGGGCCGGGTGGCGCGGCTTCGACTACGCCTCCGTGGTGGCCGGGACCGACCGGGACTGGCCTCATCGCAAACCCCCTCGCGTACGCCTGGAGAGCTGGGAACTGGCGCATCCGGCGATTCAGGCCGAACTGGACCGGCAGCTGGCCGACCTCGAACTGCTCGACGAGGAGGGCTGGACGCTCGACGACACCGCCGACGGGTGCCGGGAACTGGTCGACAAACTACGCGGAGGGGCATGAATCACCGCGCCGCTCTTGCGTACGGTGCCAGGACTTGGTCTCATCGATATCAGAGGATGTCGAAGGTGACGGAGCCATGACCGAGCGGCTGAGGGTGATCCTGGGAGTGCATGACTCCCTGTCGGGGTTGCGAGCACTGCGCCGGGCGGTCGGCGAGGCGCGCACCCGCGCTGCCGAGCTGCACGCCGTACGCGCGTGGATGCCGACCGCGGGCGGCTACTACGCCCCCACGGTGCGGATGTGGGAGGCCGAACTGGACGCGGCGGCCAAGGCGGAGATCCGGCACGCGTTCGATACCGCGATGGGCGGGCTGCCCCGCGACGTGGACCTCCGCCTGGTGACCGTCCAAGCGCTGCCCGGCCCCGCGCTCGTCGAGTACGCGTACCGCGACGACGATCTGCTCGTGGTGGGCGTCGGCCGCCCAGGTCGGCTGGCCCGGCTGGCCGGTCGCGGCGGCACCTCGAAATACTGCCTGAACCGGGCGTTGTGCCCGGTCCTGATGGTGCCGCCGGACCGGTTCGCGACCGAGTGCACTCGGCTGACCGCTCGCGACCTGACGCGGTCTCTGCAGGCTTAGCGCTCGCGGGCGCGGGCGCGCGGCCCGACGCGCGGCCTCGCGGCCTGACGCGCGGCCT
>NZ_JABFVK010000084.1 GCF_013362815.1 Hamadaea sp.
CAGCAGATGACCGACGCCCGCCAGATCTGCCGCGACTACACCCGCCGCTACGGCGAGGACCACCCCTGGATCCGCGACTGGAAATGGCCCACGAAGCCCGATCAGCCTGCCTGAGCTCCGCGGAGGTCAGGCTTTCGCGGAGGTCTCGGTCCGCAGATCCCGCAGAATCGTCACCGTGTACGCGGCCAGCAGTGCCGGGAACACGAAACCGGCGATCATCGCGCCCGTTTCGGTGCCGGAGACCGCGATGGTGGCGGCGAGGGAGGCGAGCACGCGCACTGCGGCGAGCCCCATGACTCCGCGAATAAGCAGCGCCGAGGGCTGGGCAGTGACGGAGACCACATAAAGCGCGACGGCGACGAGCACGGCCAAGATCGCGCTCGGCATCATCACCGTCCCGGCCGAGTTGACCAGGCCGAAGACGCCGGAGATGAACATGATCGCCGCGAGCAGCTTCACCCGCAGGCGTACGCTGGACTTCTCCAAGATCGTTCTTCCGTTCGGTCGCTGGTCTGGCGTGAAGCGTACCCGGTTATCCTCGATCCGTGTCAGGTGAATGGTGGCGGCATGCCGCGATCTACCAGATCTATCCGCGCAGCTTCGCCGACGGCACCGGTGACGGGATCGGCGACGTCGCGGGTATCCGTGGCCGTCTTGGCTACCTCAAGGACCTGGGGATCGACGCCCTCTGGCTGAGTCCCTGGTACACCTCGCCGATGGCCGACGCCGGCTACGACGTCGCCGACTACCGGGACATCGATCCCGTGTTCGGCACGCTGGCCGAGGCGGAGGCGTTTCTCGCCGAGGCGCACGACCTGGGCATCCGCGTGATCGTGGACATCGTCCCGAACCACTGCTCCGATCGGCATCCCTGGTTCCAGGCCGCGCTCGCGGCCGGACCGGGCTCGCCGGAACGGCAGCGGTTCTGGTTCCGGCCCGGCCGTGGGGACAACGGCGAGCAGCCGCCCAACGACTGGCAGTCGAACTTCGGCGGACCGGCCTGGACGCGAGTGCCCGATGGCGAGTGGTACCTGCACCTGTTCGCGCCGGAGCAGCCGGACTGGAACTGGGAGCATCCCGACGTCCGCGAGGACTTCCTGCGTACGCTGCGGTTCTGGCTCGACCGGGGCGTCGACGGCTTCCGCATCGACGTCGCCGAGGCGCTGGTCAAGGACCCGGCGCTGCCCGACTTCGCCGACATGCCGATCGGAGTCCCCGCGCCGTGGACCGATCAGGACGGCGTCCACGAGATCTACCGGGAATGGCGCAAGGTCGCCGACTCCTATCCGCAGGGCGCGATCTTCGTCGGGGAACTGTGGCTCACCGATCCGGAGCGGTTCGCCCGCTACCTCCGGCCGGACGAACTGCATACCGGGTTCAACTTCCCGTTCTTGTCGGCCGCTTGGGAAGCGCGCGATCTGCGTACCGTCATAGACCGGACATTGGCCACCCACGCACCCGTCAGCGCGCCCGCGACCTGGGTCTTGTCCAACCATGACGTGACCCGGGTCGTGACCCGGTACGGCCGGGCCGACACGCGGCACACCTGGGACCTGACCCGCGAGGCCCATCCGGCGGACCTGGCGCTCGGCATGAAGCGCGCGCGAGCCGCGGCCTTGCTGTCGCTGAGCCTGCCCGGCACCGTCTACGTGTACCAAGGTGAGGAGCTGGGCCTGCCCGAGGTGCAGGACCTGCCGGAGGAGGTGCTGGCCGACCCGCGCTGGGTGCGGTCCGGGCACACCGACCGTGGCCGCGACGGATGCCGGGTTCCGCTGCCGTGGAGTGGCGACGCGCCGCCGTTCGGGTTCAGCCCGGCGGGCGGGCGCCCGTGGCTGCCGCAGCCGCCGGAGTGGACGGCGTGGACGGCCGAGGCCGAAAGCCGCGACCCGGGCTCGATGCTGACGCTCTACCGGACCGCGCTGCGGCTGCGCCACGAGACGCCCGCCCTGCTCGCCGACGGCTTGCGCTGGTTGCCGTCCGCCGCCGACGTGCTCGCGTACGCCCGCGGCGACTCGTTCGCCTGCGTGGTCAATTTCGGCGCGGAGCCGGCCGAGTTGCCGGAGCACACCGAGATCCTGCTGGCCAGCGGAGATCTCGTGGCCGGCCGACTGCCCGCCGACACGGCGGTCTGGCTGCGCACGGCCTGACCGGCGGGCCGGTTACGCTCCCGGCATGTCGGATCCCGTGCAGGCGGTGGCGTTGCCGCACGCCGTGGACGTCGCCTCGGTCGTGCTCGGCGCGGCCCAAGGCGCGCTGTTCGCGTCGCAGGTGGCCAAGGAACGCCAGATCGACCTCGTCGGCATCGCCATGGTCGCGATCGCGACCGGGCTGGGCGGTGGCATCGCCCGGGATCTGCTGCTCAACCAGGTTCCCGCCGCGTTGCAGAGCAACGAGTACGTCAGTTCGGCGCTGGTCGCCGCCGTCGTGGCGGTCGCGCTGAGCGGCGCGCTCAGCCGCCTCGACCCGGTGGTCGTGGCCTTCGACGCGCTGTCGCTCGGGCTCTACCTGGTCGTCGGTCTGTCCAAGGCGAGCAGCCTCGGGCTGGGGTCGGTGCCCTCGATCTTCATCGGCATCCTCGCCTGCACCGCCGGTGGCGTCGTGCGGGACTTGTTACTCCGTACGGAAGTGGCCCTGGTCACCGTAGGATCGTTCTACGTCTTCGCGGCGTTCAGCGGTGCACTCGTCTACATGGGACTACTGCAGGTCGCCAACCAGGGCGTCGCCACCTGGTCGGCGGTGATCGTGACGTTCAGCGTACGCATGCTGTCGATCTGGTTCGGCTGGAGCACCCCGCACGCGAGCGCGTTGCGCCTGGCGAAGCTGGACGCGAGCGTCGAATCGATGGAACGGATGGCGCGGTCCGGTGTGGACGTCATCCTGCGGGGCGGCCGCGGGTTCATGCGCAGCGACCGGGCCGACGTGGAGAAATAGCACGCCCCGGCCTTGTCGGGGCCGGGGCGTCGCGGTGGGCGGGGGCTTTCAGGGGTTCAGCCTCAGGGGGTCAGCCGACGCTTCGTCGGCCCATGGCTCCCGAGACCAGGGCCACCCCGATTGCCGCGAGGACGACATGGATGATGATCTCGAGCCAGTCGACTCCGTCGGTGGTCGCCCAGCCCGCCGCGCGGGCGATCGCGGTGCCGATCAGAGCAGCGACGATGCCGACCACGATGGTCAGCCAGATCTGAATCGACTGCGGGCCCGGCCCCACCAGCCGGCCCAGTGCACCGATGATCAGACCGACGATGATCGCCGAGATGATGCCGGTTACGGTCATGGTCCCTCCTCAACAGGGTTGATGCCCTAAGTGCTTCCCTGAACGGGACTGGACGAAACGTTGGGCATCGACGAAACCCCACGTCTCCACCATCTGGTCAGCAGCCGCCCGAGGTTGGCAGTATGGGGGCGTGATCGTGAATGACGTTCCTGAGCTCGCTCGCTTCGAAGGGCGCCTCGACCGTGCCGAAGGCTCCGGTGACGGGTCGGGCGACCTGGCCGGATACCTGGAATACCACCGTTTCGACGGGGTGTGGGCGCTGAATCACGTCTTCACGTTTCCGGCGTACCGGGGCCGGGGGGTGGCCGCCGAGCTCACGAAGGCGGCCCTGGCGGCGGCCCGGGAGGCAGCGGTGCAGGTCCGCCCGATCTGCCCGTTCGTCGCGGACTATCTGGACACCCATCCGGAGTACGCCGACCTCGTGGTGCCGGAAAAGTCCGGCAGTGACGAATCCGCAATGTGACCACCTGCCCCGATGGCCGGTGGCAATGGCAGGATGAGGCCATGCTCCCCCCGCGTGCCCTTCTCCTGGACTTCGGTGGCGTCGTGGCCGAGGCCGTGGACGATTCGCCCGATTCCGGCTTTCCTACGCGGGTGCACGAACTGATCGGCCGGTCGCTGCCGCTGGAGCGGATCGTGGCCGACCTGGCCGCCGCCGAGGTCGCGCGGGACGCTTGGCGTGCGGTTCCGGAGCACCCCGAGCTCAGTCACGTTCAACTGTGGGCCGAGTACGTGGCGAAGGAGTGGCCGGAGGAGGCCCGCGAAATCGCGGTCGGCTGGGCCGACGAGCTGACCAGCGCCTGGGCCCGGCGGAACTGGTCGGTCGTCGAGGGGATGCCCGAGCTGCTGGAGCACACTCTCGGCCGAGGGCTGCCGGTGGCGATCGTCAGCAACACCCGCAGCGGTCAGGCGTACCGGGAGTTTCTTGAGCGCGCCGGCCTGACCGGGGCGTTCGCCGTGCAGATCTACTCCGACGAGGCCGGCGTCTTCAAACCGAACCCCGGGATGATCCACGCCGCCACGCGCTGGCTCGACGTCCCCGCCGATCAGTGCTGGTTCGTCGGCGACTCGCTCAGCCGCGACATCGAATGCGGTCGCCGGGCCGGGGTGGCGGCGGCCATCCTGCGACCCAGCCGGTCCTGGACGAACGACCGGTGGGAAGCCGAGCCCGACGCCGTCGTCGCCGACGGGCACGAGCTGCTCAAGCTGCTGAAGCGCGCCCTCGACTGATTCCCTCGCTGCGCGCGTTGGGCGCTTTCGCTGCGCGCGTTGGGCGCTTTCGCTGCGCGCGTTGGGCGCTTTCGCTGCGCGCGTTGGGCGCT
>NZ_JABFVK010000040.1 GCF_013362815.1 Hamadaea sp.
CTCGAAGGCGAGGTCCTCCAGCTCCCACTTGATCGTGTTCATGCCGAGCCGGTGCGCCAGCGGCGCCAGGATCTCCAGCGTCTCCTTTGCCGCCCGCTCTCGACTGATCGCCGAGAGATAGGTCAGAGTTCGCATGTTGTGCAGACGGTCAGCCAACACAATCACTGGTACTCGCGGGTCCTTGGCGGTGGCCACGACCATCTTGCGGATGGCCTCCGCCTTCGCCGTGTCGCGAAGCCTAACTTTACGGAACTTCGTCGCGCAGTCGACCAGGAGCGCCACGCTCTCGCCGAAGTCGGCACGCACCTGGTCCAGCGTGTACGCCGTGTCCTCAGCAACATCCTGTAATAGCGCTGCGACGAGCGTCGTGGTGTCCATGCCGAGCCCGGCGAGCACCCCGGCGACCGCCAGCGGGTGCGTGATGTAGGGATCGCCAGACTTCCGGTACTGCCCGCTGTGCCACCGGTCAGCCGTCTCGTACGCCTGCTGCAACAGGCGGATGTCGGCCCTCGGGTGCCATTTGCGGTGCTCGGAGATCAGCGGCACGAGCTCCTCGGCGACCAGGGTCGACTGCCAGCGGGCCTTGAACCGCGACAGGCGCCCACGTAATCCAATCCAAAGAACTCGTACCCGCTGTCTGTACGACAGCGAAACTCCAGGTAGGGTTCTGAGTACGGACGCAATATGCTCGCGTTGCCATGCGAATAGCCGATCGTCCACCGTCAGGTAAACAAGCTCCTTGACTCGGGCGATGTCCTCGATGTGGACGAGCGCCTCGAACGCCTGAACGCGGTCACTGACATCGAACCGAGAGTCTTTACAGATCCGGACGAGAAAGTCGAGTGTGTGTGGTTCGCGTGTTTCTGCTAGGGCTCTCAAAGAGCGCCATCGACCTGGGAATCCGGCTCCCGTGTCAACGCAGTACTCGCCGAGTGCGTCGATCGCCAGCTCTCGGGCTTTGGAAGGTGCCGCATGATCGTCGACAATATCCAAGAAGGTAAAGAAGGCCCGTGAGCTGTCGCTTATCTTGACGATCGAGTCCAGCGCGGCGCGAATCGTAGAGATGCTCGCGCTCGGACTTGTGGCGAGCCGCGACAATGCTCTGATCGTCTCCTCGGCAAGTCGTTCATTGATCACAACGCCATCTGAAGCGAGCGTAACGACTAGGTCACATACATCGAAACGGTCCTCCATGAGGGCGTCGATAATAGCGTTGAGGACGCCATTATCGTATGGAAGGGCGGCGGCTAATAGGAATCGCAGGTACGATTCCTGGCGTACCACATTTGATCCGTTGACGTCGGCCCTTTCTGCGGAGATGGCCTCAAGGATCTCCTCCTCAGCAAGCCCGGACACCGAAAATGCGTATTGCGCTGCGAGGAACTCCTGGATGGTCTGATGTAGAAAGTAAAAGTCCTCGACATGCTCGACGAGTATGCCGCTTCGACGAAGAACCTCGCGCAACATCGACTTCCATAAGTCTGCCGGAACTGTCGATGGCCGTAACGCAGCTGTCCATTCGTTTAGGAGAAGATCTGCTTGATCCGATATACCGCGTTGACGTGAATATGCTAGTTGGCATAGCCATCCGTCAGCTTCACGCAGAATCTCTTCAGCTGCGTTTTCTGCTGAACTTCCGAACGGCCTCAAAGTCTGGAGAAGCTGCTCCCTCAGGCCGCGACCGGAGGATTCGAACAACTGCGCGCGAAGCGTCGCCAGATACTCTTGATAGACAAGATATCGGCCTGGTGGGAGGGCCTTGCTCTCGTCCAAAAGGAAAAGCTGCAGGAGCATAGTCGCCATTAATGGGTTCTGAGCCAGGTCGCCGAGCCCGACCATCGTAATGGCATCTTCAAACCGCCGGGTCGATTCATCGATGTCGGGAGCACCCAGGGCTTTTAGCCAGCTCTGCGCAAGTGTCACCACCTGCTCGCCGTTGAAAGGCAACAATTCGTAAATTTGAAGTGCCTCGTAGAATTGTACAGACGCCATTTCGTGTTCCAGCGGTCGCGTCGCGATCATGAATTGGTACACGTCCGGCGACGATTCTGCCAGTGCGCGTAGCTTCTTGAGAATCGCATCGCGGCTGGTCGAGCTTGCAACCTCGTCAAGTCCATCGACGAGAATCAGCCAGCGTGCGCCGGACCACGGTGGACGGGAGAACACGTCCGCTGAAACCGGCGATATCAGGCCGTACGCACTCAACTCTGCGTTGATGCTGGAGGCGAGTGCGTCGGCTACCGTCTGCCGAGCAACCAAATCGGTTGCCATTACGCAACTAGGCACCTTCGTGACGTCAGTGAATGGGAGCTCCGCGAGCTCTCTTGTGACGGCGCGAAGAAGGCTCGATTTGCCGTAGCCTGCAGGTCCGGTAACGCAGAGGTCATCGTCGATATGGAGTAAGTCGTCTGCTGCCATAACGCGATTTGCGCCAGTCGATGTCGGTCTGGTCTGTGCTGCTGCGACCTGTCTGACATAGACGGATGACAGCGCGGGTAGCGGGCGACGATTGGGTCCCGGCGTGAATGAGTAGGGGTGAGTGTCGCTGTATCGCTTAAGCGAATTGATATACCGTCGAAGAGAGGTTGGCGGGTACTGCCATCTCCCCCTCTCAAGCTGTTCGTCCGACAGACTCTCGATCCATGGCAGATTGCTACGCGATGTCAAGGACCCAAGATAGATTCCGGCGGCCGCGATAATTTCACTCGCGGGCAACATGTGTGCGCTACCTCGCTCGTCCGAGGTAAGAAGCATGCCGCAGACGGCGCCCGTGGCTAGATTTAGGACAGCGCTGCCGCTATATCCAGGACCTACGGGGGTACCGAAGACTCTGCCCAACTCGACGTCTGGTGTCCCATCAGGGCGAGATCCACCCTGGTAGGTGAAGTTCGCGGATTGCCCGCGCTGATATCCGTTGGCCGGGTGCCCGAAGGTCCACAGCCTATCACCAATGTCAATGTAGGGATCCATTAGTACGTAGTCGAGTGCGATGCTTTCGCCGTCGATGCCGGTAAGAAACACCAGATCCAGGTCGCGAGATTCCTTGCGAGGTGCCTCTTGGCTGACCTGAAGATGTATCTGCCGACCGTGACTCGTGCGTCCGCGGACATTGGAGGACGCGCCGTCGAAGAGGTGTGCACACGTCGCGACGACACCCGGAGCGATGATGAAGCCGGTGCCGCGGATGGGCTGCAGGCCTTTGTGTGTACCCTCGACCTCTAGAGCGACGGTTGCCGCTCGCAGGATCTTCTCGGGTCCGCCCGCTTCTTCCGATCCTTGATCGGCGCTGTCTAGGCTTGCTCCCTGGTCCATTCAAGTCCGACCTTGATTGATGAATGTACGCTCGCCTTGCCGAGAATCGCCACGAGCCGACCGCTCTCCATGCCGAAGTTGCAGCCGAATTCAAGGGTGAGCTTTCGGGCGTCATGCTCTTGTATCTGACGGATCAGTTCGCCGGCGAAGGCGCAGAGCCCCGGAATGATCTGCTCAAGACCATAAGGGCTGGCCGCAATGTTCGATTCTCCGGAGTGAAACGTGGTGTCGACAAGATCGACTTTCAGGTAGACGAGTTCACCTCCCGCCATCACTGGCACCAGACGTGCGCTGGCCGGATCCTCGGACAGAGATCGTTCATCAATCAAGACGGCTCCCAGATAACCACGTTGTCCTATTCGCAGCCATTGGGCAACGATGCGCCGTTCATCCCAGCCAACGGCTACCCGGTGCGACGACTGTTGCCTGCTACCGTAGCGAACGGTGTCGACATGGGATAGACGGCGCTTCCACTGACTCAGTCCATGTGCCCGTCGGCGAGAGCAGGCCGACTGGTCCCCGCCCACGCCGTACAAGTGGCCTGCTGTCGTGGCTCCATGGCGTGGGTGAACCAAATGCAGGACCACCGACTGCTTTGATCTGGATCCTGTAATGGGCGCTGGCGTTCATTGGGCAGGCGGTTCACCCCGGGCTGAATATGATCTCGTACAACAGCAGGCCTTGGGCGCGCTTCCCGGAGCCGTCAATTTCGAGCCGGGTGTGCAAGGCCTACGCATCGGTTGGACGGCGGACTCTTGAAACGCTGGAAGTAGCCCGTCGTCTGAGCGCTTCCTGGGAGAAATACACATGCGGCCGGCGTACTCCCCTCGAGGTACGCCGGCCGCAGTCTGACGGAACCGTCACCGGACGGGCGGCGGCGGAACGTCCGAGCGCTCCTCGACCCGCCGGTACTCGGCCGGCTCGTCGGCCACCGTGGTGGTGCGCGAGCGGCGGTTGCTCCAGAAGATCGACGTGATGACCAGGCCCAGGGCGCCGGCCGCCATGAGGATCCAGCCGACGGCGTCGAGATCGATCCCGGCGATGCTGACATTCAGCGCGAAGGTCAGGATCGCGCCGACGGCGAGCAGGAAGATGCTGGCACCGATACCCACGACGCACTCCTCTCTCTGCGTACGGCCCCCGTGCTGTCACCGCCGGTACCCAGTCGGCCCGAGGTTGACACCCGACAGTCCGGTCCTGTCCTCCGTTAGCGGCTGCCGGTCTGGCCGTTCGCAGCGAGCAGCCGTGACAGAGAGTGGTCCGATCATCGCGTTCTGCTGTCTCTCATCCGACAACGAGCTGGCTCCCAGTGACGTCCCGATGATCTGATCCGCCGAAGGCATATACATGCCTCACTTTCATGGAACCGGCCTCAGTGGACTGTCCTGTCTGGCCGGCGGGTGCGATCGGACGGGCGACAATGGGGATGGGGAGCAGATCCCGGCTGGCCAGGGCCATCCGGGCAGTGCTGGCGCTGGTCTTGGTGACTCCGCTAGCGGTGGTGGTGGCAGGCGCGCCCGCGCACGCCGATCCGCCCGCTTGGGAGACGGCGCTGCGCCAGGTGGTCGCCGACACGGCGACGTGGTCCACCGGGCTGAGCAAGGTGGGGCAGCTGGCTCAGCCACTGCCCATGCTCGGCGTCAGCGCCGGATCGCTGGTCGACGCCGACCACGTCGTGAAGGCGGCCTCCGACGGGCTGACCGCGTACGGGCTGACCAACAGTGACCGCGATCTCGGTGGCGGCGCCCGGTTGACCAGCACCGTGACGGACACCGGCGGCGTACACGAGCTCGATATCCAGCTCTCGGTGAAGCGCGAGGTGACGGCCAAGGACTTCGCCGCCGCGGGGATCACCGCCGCGCAGGCGGTCACCGTCACGGGGTGGGCGACGCTGCGGCTCAAGGCCCGCTCCGACGGCACCACCACCTACCTCGTGCGCGACGCCGACGCGCCGCGCCTGGACATCGACGCCGTCGCTCACTTCCGATCCGATCTGGACAAAGCGACAGCCTCGGTGGGCATCCTGGAGGTCGCGCTGCAGCCGGGCACGACTCTCTCGGCCTCGACGCACCTAGTCGTACGCGTGAACGACCCCAACGGCGACGGCAAGCTGGCCTTCGGAACCGGCGGTGAACTGAGCGCGCCCGGATCGCTGACCGGCCTGCTCACGGCGGCGTTGGACGGCGCCGGCGGCGGCAAGGTCTCCGACGACGCGACCGAGGCGGGACCGGGCTCGATCACCGCCACGATCAAGCTCGGGGCGGCCGCGACCGGCGCCCCCGTCGGACTGCCGACCCTGGCCGCTACGATCCTCGTGAGCTGGCCCGACGTCAGTACCGGTCAGCCGACGGTGAGCGCCACGGGGCTCGACGGCACGATCGCCAAGTTCAAGAACATGAGCCCGCTCGACCTCGCGGCCGGGCTGGCTCAGCTCGCGACGTTCCTGTCGGGCGTGCAGAACAGCAAGGCGGCCGGCAACCTGAACCTGCCGTTCCTGCGCGGCACGTACGCCGACGCGGTCGCCGTCAACGAGAAGCTCACCTCGTTCCTCAAGAAGAACACCTACCCGAAGCCGGAGGACCCCGACTTCGTCGCCGGGACCGACGACCCGGCCAAGGCCGGTCAGCCGCGGTTCACTTCGTTGCAGCAGCTGCTGAAGCTGCTCTCCGACGAGGGTCTGCTCGGTGCGACACCGATGTCGTTCGCCAATGACAAGCTCGTCTTCTCGCTGGCGTTGGCGCGTACGCCTGGCTCGGCGATCGCGCTGGACCCGGGTGCGGCGAGCGTCTCCGGCAAGGGGGCGACGTTCACCCCGAGCGGCTTCTCCGTCGCGACCAACCGCTTCACGCCGGGGGCGTTGAAGGGCCAGCGGGTGGTGGCCGGAACCTCAGCCGGAACCGTGCAGGACAACACCGCGAATTCCGTCACGCTGACCGGCGAGTGGATCGGCGGCCGGCCAGGTGACGACAGCAGCTGGGTCATCAGCAGCTCCGATCCGCACATCGGCGCGGTGCAGCTCGGCGACGCCTTCACCCAGACGCTCGACGACGGCAAGAAGACCGGGCTGCGTACGGCGAACGCGCAGGCGAGCCTCGCTCAGGTGAAGCCGGCCTACACGGCCGCGATCACGCTGGTCCTCGATCTGCGGGACAACGTCGGCGACGCCGCCGCGAACGTCGACCGGGTGCTGTTGCGGACCGATCCGAACACACCCCTGTTCACCGCCGACTTCCCGATCACCTCGACGATCGACTTCTATACGAAGATCGGCTTCCTCAAGCTCCGGGTGAACGGCTCGCTCACCGTGGCCAAGGCGTCCGGCGTACCCGCCATGCTGAGCGTGAAGTTCAAGCAGGCCCAGGATCTCAGTCTCGGCGCGTTGTTCCAGAAGTTGCAGTCCGACCCGGCTGCCCTGCTCGACGTCACCTCCTCGGTACGCACCACCGGATCGGTCCGGCTGACCGTGCCCGGCGACACCGGCGTACTCGGCGAGGGGGTCAGCGCCACCTTCAGCCAGACCGCCGGGGGCGACCCGGTGATCAACGCGACCAACCTCGACGGGCTCTTCTCGCTGGACTACAACCCCGATGACCCGAACGCCCTGTTCGGCACGGTCGTCGAGGCGATCAAGCTGATCAACCAGGCGCTGGCCTCGGCCAACGGCGGCAGCGGCATCATGGACCAGAAGATCCCGCTGCTCGGCAAGTCGCCGCGGGAGATGATGGGCAGCGACGAGAGCGGCGTCGGCACCTCGGTCAGCTACACCGCGGAGAACGACAACTTCCTGCTCAAGGACACCAGCCGGGATGTGAACTCGAAGTTCCCGCTCCGGTTGAAGGATCGCACCGTCGTCATCGGGACGAAGGCGTACCGGATTCTCGACGTCGTCGACGACCAGACGCTGCGGATCGCGGCGGCCGGGTCGGCGACGCCCGAGGCCGGTGCGGCGTACGCCGTCCGCCCGGAACTGGCCGAGGCGGTCGACCGGCTGCTGGCCAACCCGCCGGAGACGCTGCAGGACGCGCTCGACATGGTCAACAAGACCATCGGCGAGGGCAGCGGCCTGAGCTTCGCCCTCGATCAGCGGGAGGGCGGCCCTTACCTGCGCATCGGATTGGACTGGAAGCGCAAGTTCCACACCGGTACGCCCCTCACCTTCGCCTGGTCGGGCGCGGGCGACCTGGTCAGCCTCGACTCGTCGGGGACGGTGGCGCTGGACGTCACCGGCGAGGCCAGCCTCGGCCTGCTGTTGCCGTTGGCGCTGGACTCGGCTCCATTGCTCGACCACTCCTCGCACGCCGGCGTGACCGTGTCGGTCGCTGCGAACCAGGTCGCCCTGGCCGCCCGGGTCGGCCCGCTGGCGCTGGAGCTCGGCAAGCCGGGGGACTACGCGAGCGTTCAGGGCAACCTGAAGCTCGGCCTGACCACCGGCGCCGACGAGGACAAGCCGGTGCTGGACGGGTTCCTCGGGCTCAGCCCCGCGCTGACCACCGACGGCGTGGACTGCGGTGGCGGCGTCGGCGGCGCGAACGTCGCGCTGTGCGCCCGGGCCCCGATCTTCCTGAACGACTGCGACCCGCCGGCGGGCAGCAACGTGCTGTCGCTGACGGCGACCAAGGACTTCGACCTCACCCCGCAGCTGCCCGATCTCGGGCCCTGCCTGCAGAGCCTGGTACTCAAGCTGACCGACTTCAACGTCGGCATCGACGGCTACCTGGCGAAGCTGGAGGACGCGCTGCGGCTGGCCAGCTTCGACGGCAAACTGCCGTTGGTCGGTGACGACCTGCAACAAGGCCAGCGGTTCATCCACCAGTTGCGGGAGGACATCAAGGCGGCCATCGGCCCGGTCCTCGCCAACGCGCCCGCCAACAGCGACGGCCTGGACACCGCGTTGACCGCCGCGATGCAGCAACTCGATCCGGCGCTGTCCGTCGACGTCGCCTGCCGCCAGGGCGTACCCGAGCCGTGCTCGCTCGCGGAGGTGCAGTCCGTCCGCATCCAGCTGACGACGCAACGCGGCAATCCGTCCGCTGTGGACGGATGCGCCGGAACCGAGTGCCTGGGCACCGACGTCCCGCTGGATCTGGGCGTACCGGGGTTGGCGTTGAAGGCCAAGAAGGGGGCGACCGGTGGCGTGCACGTGGCGCTCGGGTGGAAGCTGCACCTCGACCTGGTCCTCGACCGGACCGAGGGCTTCTACGTGGCCACCCACTCGGGCAACGACCTGTCGCCCGAGCTGCAGATCGGCGCGAAGTTCGACGCGGACGACCTGGAGGCGCAGCTCGCCTTCATCCAGGTGCTCGCCGAGAAGAAGTCGTCCGCTCCGCTGGCGAGCGCGTACTTCGGGATCGACCTGAAGGGCTCGGCGGCCGAGGAGAGCTGCTTCGCGCCGAACCCCTGCACCGCCGACCCGAACGCCAAGCTGACCCTCGCGGAGCTCGGTGACCTCGGTTCGCTGATGAAGACCAACCTGACCGCGACCATCGCGATCGACTGGCAGCTGACCGCCAAGGTTGATCCGAGCACCGAGGTCGGCTCGGCGTTGCCGGGCATCAGCGCCCGGTTCAAGCTGGGCTGGGGGATCAGCAACCACACCGGCGAACTGGTCCCGGGGAACCTGAACATCGAGTTCTCCGACATCGCGCTGGACGCGGGTGCGTTCTTCAGCAAGATCCTGAAGCCGGTCCTGGACAAGGTGAAGTCCGTGACCGGGCCGCTCCAGCCGGTCATCGACACCCTGTACGCGCCGATCCCGGTTCTGTCCGACCTCTCCAAGGCGGCCGGTGGACCCGACATCACCCTGATCTGGCTGGCGAAGACGTTCAGCACCCTCAACGGCGGCCCGAACCTCGACTTCGTGGACACCGTCCGGGCGGTGATCGACTTCATCAACCATGTTCCCGACTGCACGACGAGCTGCAAGATTCCGCTCGGCACCTTCTTCGTCAACCCGGCGAAGGCGCTGACGACGCTGGCCTCGCCGGCCTCGGCGGCGGGCCTGATCGACAATCCGCAGCCGGTCAGCGCACAAGAGGTCAAGTCCAAGGTGGACGGAGCGTCCAACGGCGCGAAGCTGTTCGACGCCCCGGCCGGGCAGAAGAGCAACGCGGCGAAGATCGGCTTCACCTTCCCGATCTTCGACAATCCCGGGTCGTTGTTCGGCCTGCTGCTGGGCCAGGACGTCGAGCTGGTCGGCTTCGACTCGGGCCCGCTGGAGCTCGGCTTCTCCTGGCGGCAGTCGTTCGGCCCCGTGTACGCGCCGCCGCCGGTGATGATCACGCTGTCCGGCAGCGCCTCGGTGACCGCCCGGTTCATGGCCGGGTTGGACACCAAGGGGATCCGGCACGCGATCGAGGCGGCGACCAACGGCACCGCGGTCAACGCCGTGAGCCTGCTCGACGGGTTGTACTTCAAGACGACGGATGCCAACGGCGTGGTCGTCCCGGTGGTGACCCTACGCGGGGAGATCGCGGCGGGAGCCGAGGTCACCCTGCTGATCGTGAAGGCCGGCATCGAGGGCGGCGTACGCCTGACGGTCGGGTTCGCCTGGAACGACCCGGACAACGACGGGAAGTTCCGCCTCAGCGAGTTCCTGCAGGCGTTGCTGACCAACCCGATCTGCCTGTTCACCACGAGCGGTCAGCTGTCGGTGTTCCTGCGCGTCTACATCACCATCGACCTGTTCCTGTTCTCCAAGACGTGGAGCTTCACACTGGTCAACGCGGTCCTGCTGGACTTCCGCGCCCAGCCCGACTGTTCGCCGCCACCGCCGGAGCTAGGCGGGGTGAGCGGGGACACCCTGGTCGTCTTCGCGGGCAAGTTCGGCAAGTCGGCCCAGCGCGGTCACTCCGCGTGGGACAACACCGCCGGCACCTACCCCGGTGACGTCGTCAAGGTGTACGCGTTGCATTACGCCGACGCGAACGACCCCGGCGGCAGCGACGACTTCGACGGCTTCGCGGTCGAGGCGCTGGGGCGTACGCAGCAGTTCCTGGATCCGAACCTGAAGCGGGTGGTCGTCGACGGCCGGGGTTACTCGGTCAGCGACGCCGACAAGACCGCGATGTCGGTGATCTTCCTCGGTGACGGCGACCCGTCCGGCAACGGCACGGCGTCCCCGTTCGACAAGACCGCCGTCGTCTTCGGCTCGGACGGCAAGGACCAGATCCGCACCGGCACCGGCCCGGCGTACGTGGACGGCGGCCCCGGCGACGACACCATCGTCACCGCCGAGTCGGCGGGCACGACCGCGTGGGTCGCGGGCGGCTCCGGCAACGACAACATCACCACGGGCGACGGAACCGGCACGGTCGCCGGGGACAGCGGCCTCGGCTACACGACCCAGGACGTGACGGCGGGCGGCAAGACCCTCTCCGGCGTCGTGAACTGGTCCAGCCTGACCCCACCGGCGGAAGATCCCGACGGCGGGTCCGGAGTGGACACCGTGACCGTCGGCCACGGCGGGAACACCGTCTACGGCAACGGCGGTGACGACACGCTTGCCGCGATGGTCGACGACGCCAAGACAAACGGCACGAACATCATGGTCGGCGGAGCCGGGGCGGACAGCGTCAACGGCGGCAACGGGCCGGACAAGATCTACACGTACGCCCAGAGCGAGCCGTCCGACGCCGACGCCGACGGGGTGGGCGACGCGGGTCTGACCAACATGGTGGACACCGGCGGCGGGCAGGACGAGGTCTACGGCAGTGCGGGCGTCGACCTGGTCGTCTCCCACTCCGCCAACGGCCAGACCGGCACGATCAAGGGATTCGGCTCCGACGACGTGCTGATCGGCGGCTACGGCACCGACCAGATCTTCGGCGGCCCGGGTGACGACTACCTGATCGCCGAGCCCTCCGACGTCGGAGCGCCGGACGGAACCGACGGTTATGGACCGTTCCGCCCGGTCACCCACCACCCGCTGCCCGCAGGTACGCAGTCGCAGACCAAGCTTCTGGTCGGCGGCCTGGGTAGCGACCACATCATCGGCGGCGACGGCGGCGCGACGATCTTCGGGGACAAGCACCTGGTCGCCGAGGCGTGCGCCGACAGCGCCACCTTTGCCCAGCCGGTCCCGGCTGTGCAGGGCTCGGCCGACCTGATCCTGGGTGGCGCCGGAGTCGACGTGGTCACCGCGGGCGGTGGCGACGACCGCACCGACCTCGGCAGCGGGGCCGACCGCGCCTGTGGCCAGCTCGGCGACGACATCCTGGCCCTCGGCGGGGACGACGACAAGGCCTGGGGCGGTGACGGCGTCGACCAGATCTTCGGCGACGCCGGGCTCGACACCGTCTACGGCAACGCCGGAAGCGACGGTCTCTACGGCGGCACCGACGTGGACACCGTGGAGGGCAACGACGGCGCCGACCAGATCTACGGCGGCGACGGCGCGGACGTCCTCTACGGCGGAAGCCGGGCCGCGGGCGAGACCGACCAGGGCACCGACTACGTCTACGGCGAGGAGGGCGCGGACCGGATCGTCGGCGACAACGGCACTCCGGCCGACGGCTCCGCCGGGGCGTACCCGTTGGATCTGGCCGGGACCGTCCCGACCGCCGGCGCGGCCGACGTGCTGCACGGCGGCGGCCAGGACGACCGGATCTTCGGCGGCCTGGGCGACGACCTGATCACCGGTGACGGCGACCAGGACGTGATCGAGGGCAACAACGGCGCGGACACGGTCAGCGGCGGCGACGGCGACGACCAGATCATCGGCGGGTCCTCCGAGGAGGCCTCGGCCGGCGTGGGCCGTCCCGACGGCTCCGACATCTTGGTCGGTGACGCGGACGACGACCTCATCGCCGGTGACAACGCCAAGTTCACCGACGGCACGGTCGCCCGGATCGTGGCGGGACGGGCCGTGCCGCAGCGTGCCATCACGCTGCTCGACCTCGGTCTGAACCCGGTCGCGGGCACGAGCGCCGGCGACTACCTCGCCGGGCTCGGCTCCGACGACGTCCTACTCGGGCAGGGCGGACCGGACCGTGTTCTCGGCGGCGCGGGCGCGGACTACGCCGAAGGCGGTCCGGGCAGCGACTGGGTCGAGGGTGACCTCGGCGACGACGACCTGGTCGGCGGTTCCTCTACCGTGGACAACGCGGTCAGTGGAACCGGCCAGCCGGACGGCGCGGACGCCCTCTTCGGCGGGCCGAACTCGGACGTCGTCCTCGGCGACAACGGCGCGATCCTGCGCCCGTTGGCCGGGGAACCGGCGGCAGCGGTGACGGCGCGACTCGCCGCCGACGGCTCGGCGTACCTGCCGAGGGTCATCTCACTGCTCGACCGGGGCAACGCCGATCCGCTGCGTCAGGGCGGAGACCGCATCAGCGGCGGCGACGGCGTTGACATCGCGTACGGGCAGGACGGCAACGATGCGATCTCCGGTGACGGCGACGCCGACTACCTGGAGGGCAACGGCGGCACCGACACGCTGCGCGGCGACCTCGGGCTCGGCCAAGCCGGGCACAGCACGGTCACGCCGCTACCGGCCCAGCCGTGGCCGGGCGCACCGAGCGCGGCGGATGACCTCATCGGCACCGGTACGCCGGACGGTCAGGACGACCTGATCGGCGGCAGTTCGGCAGCCGGCTTCCGGGACGAGGCCGACGTCGTCGAAGGCGACGGCGGCGACGACGTCATCCTCGGCGACAACGGGTCGCTGCTCCGGACGGTGACCGCCGGCAAGGAGAAGGTGTACGCCGAGCGCTACCCGACCGGGGCGGATCTGACGAACGCCACAGTGGTGCGTACGCACGACCCGGCGTTGCCCGGCCCGTCCACCCGGTTCTGCACGACCGCACAGGCGACCTGCGAGCCGACCGGCGCCTGGGGTGCCGACCAGCTCTACGGCGACGGCGGGAACGACGGGATCTGGGGTCAGGACGGCGACGACACCGTCTGGGGCGGCTCCGGTGACGACGACCTGTTCGGCGAACTCGGCTCGGACACGATCTACGGCGAGGCCGGTGAGGACGCCATCGTCGGCGACCGCGGCGGCCTGATGAACCAGTACCTCAACGCCGACGACGTGGCGGCGCTCGGGTTCACGATGACGCTGTCCAGCGTTCCGCAGGAGACGTTCACCGGGTTCCGCCTCGGCGCGTACGACCGGCGGGCGGACCTGCGGCACGACACCGACGGCGACGCCTGGATCGGGTCGCCGACGGACCCGGCGATGCCGCACAACGGTCTGACCGAGGGCGGCTTCGACCTGATCCGCGGCGGTTCGGGCAACGACGACATCCACGGTGGCTGGGGTGACGACGTCATCAACGGCGACAGCGGTGGCGACGACATCTTCGGCGCGGCGGGCTCGGACGTCCTGTGGGGCGGCAAGGGCTGCGACCCGGTCCTCGACGCGGCCACTCCGGACTGCCTCGTCAACGGCGTGTTCACCGCGTCGTCGCGCGGCACGAACGACCGCTTCGTGGACCACGTCTTCGGCGGGTCGGGGGAGAGCCTCGACGAGGGCTTCGGCTCCGACGTGCTCGACGTGAAGCCGCGCGGGGTGTACGCCGACTGCCAGCCGGGCCGGTGGCCGACCGAGGTCAACGGGATCACCCGCGATCCGTGCCTGTGGTTCCAGTGGACCGACATGACCAATGCGTCCGATGTGGACAACCAGCACCACCAGGGCACCGACTGGATCTACGGCGGCTGGGACCGCGACGTGATGGAGGCGGACGTGGCGCAGAACGGGCCGAGCGCGGGTGACCGGCTGCTCGACTGGAACGGCGCCTACAACCTCTACCTCCACTGCAACGCGGCGTACGGCGGCTACAACGACGTCCGCCAGCACAGCCCGGCGATGCAGGACTTCATCACCCGGCTGGCCTGGGCGTCCGGAGCCGGGCGTACCGCGGCTGACATCGGCACGGCGGGCACGTCCGCCTTCGGCGAGCTCGCCTTCACCTACGTCGGCGACACCGGCGACCACGGGGCGGGCAAGGCGTACCCGGGCTCTCCGGGCCACTTCTCCGACCCGGTCTCCTGCACCGACTGACCCTCACGGCCGGTGGGCGGCTCCCGCCCACCGGCCCTCCCATTCCTCGCGGAGGTAATCCATGCGGCGACGAGTCGCGTCCGCCCTGTCGGTGCTCGCTCTGGGCGCCGCGTTCAGCCTGTTCAGCACGCCCGCGGAAGGCGCGGCCTCCGCGCAGACCTATCGAGTACGCGGACTGGAGCCGGGCCAGGAACTCCTGCTCGATCGGGCCGGAGCCGTCATCACCGACGTCGACGAAGGCGCGGTCTACGTGAAGGCCCGCCCGGATCAGGCAGCCAGCCTGCGCAAGCAGGGTTTGAAGGTGGACACCATGTCGGCGGCGACTCTTGCCGCCGGCCTGGGGCCCGTGGACCCCGGGTACACGGACTACACCGAGATGCAGGCCGAGGTGACCCGGCTCGTCGGCCTCTACCCGACGCTGGCTTCGCAGCAGGTCATCGGCAAGTCCTTCGAGGGCAAGGACATCGTCGCCCTCAAGATCTCCGACAACGTGGGGGTGGACGAGACCGAGCCGGAGATGCTTTTCACGGCGAATCAGCACGCTCGTGAGCACTTGACCGTGGAAATGGCGCTGTATCTGGCGAACATGCTGCTCAACGACTACGGGACCGATCCGGCGATCACCAAGATCGTGGACAACCGGGAGATCTGGATCATCCCGATGGCCAACCCGGACGGCGCCCAGTTCGACATCGCCTCGGGCACGTACCAGAACTGGCGCAAGAACCGGCAGCCGAACTCCGGCTCGACCGCGATCGGCACCGACCTCAACCGTAACTGGGGTTACAAGTGGGGCTGCTGCGGCGGATCGTCGAACGTCAAGTCGTTCGACACCTATCGCGGGTCGGCGGCCTTCTCGGCGAAGGAGACGCAGGTGATCCGGGACTTCGTGCTGAGCCGCCGGATCGGCGGAACCCAGCAGATCGCCGAGCACCTCGACATCCACACGTACTCCCAGCTCGTCTTGTGGCCCTTCGGATACACGACGTCGACCGTCGTCGGGCCGATGACCGCCGACGCGTACGCCGTTCACCGCGCGATCGGCACCGAGATGGCCGACCTCAACGGCTACTGGCCGGGGCAGTCCAGCGGCCTCTACATCGCCGACGGCGTGATCGGCGACTGGATGTGGGCCGACCAGAAGATCTTCAGCTTCACCTTCGAGATGTACCCGAAGCGGTCTGATCTGCTGGAGCAGTTCTACCCGCCGGCATCGGCGATTCCGGCGCAGACCAGCCGGAACCGGCAGGCCTTGATCCGGCTCGCCCAGTACGCCGACTGCCCCTACCGGTCGATCTCGAAGGAGAACACGTACTGCCCGGTGGCCGACGACTACACGCTGACGGTGCCGGGAGCGACATACCTGGTGGCCCAGGGCAGCTCGGTGAGCACCACGATCGCGGCGACGATGACGACCGGGGCGAACCAGCTGGTCTCGCTGACCGCGACCGGTGCGCCGGCGGGGATGACTCCCGTCTTCGGGCTGGGCTCGATCCCGACCGACGGGTCGACGCATCCGATCACGTTCTCCACCTCGGCGAACACGACGCCGGGGGAGTACACGATCGTGGTCCGGGGAGATGGAACCGCCGGCACCGTACGCACGACGCCCGTCACGGTGATGGTCACCGGCTCGGCGAACTGCCAGGGAGCGAACGCCACCGACGTCCCGATTCCGGACGATGGGACTGCCGTGACGAGCTCACTCACCATCGCGGGCTGCGGCGGCAACGCGAACGCGACCGCCCGGCTGGAGGTCCACATCGCCCACACCAACATCGGTGACCTGCAGCTCCGGCTCGTGGGGCCGGGCGGCGCTGTGCTGATCCACGACCGGGACGGCGCCGACATGAACAACATCGACAAGATCTACACGCTCGACCTGTCCGGTCAGACCGCCGACGGGACGTGGTCGCTGGAGGCGACCGATCTGGAGAGCGGCTCGACCGGGAAGATCGACTCCTGGACGCTGACCCTGAAGTAGGTTCGGCCCCAGTCAGCCGACGAGGCAGAACGGATGACCGGCCGGGTCGAGGAACACCCTCGACCCGGCCCGATTCGGCTGGTACGCCGCCTTCTTACCGCCCGCCGCGAGCACCACCGGCTCGGCGGCGTCGAGGTCGGCGACCCGCAGATGCAGATGGAACTGCATCGAGGAGGCCGGATCGGGCCACACCGGCGGCCGGTGGCCCGGAGACCGCTGGAACGACAGGTGGAAGGCGGACGACTCATCCTCGCCGAGCGAACACCAGTCGTCCGATTCGTAGACCAGCCGCCAGCCGGTCAGCCGCGCGTAGAACCGGGCGAGCGCGCGGGTGTCGGGGCACTCCAGGGCGACACCGCTGAGGCGGGCCAACGCTTCCATACCCGTCAGTATCCGCCTTGCGGATACCTGCATGCCGTCAGTATCCGCTACCCGGAGATCAGGTCGCCGCCTGAATCTGGACCAGCAACGCGGCCACTGAGATCGCCAGGTACAGGTGATGCAGTCCCAGGGCGAAATCGCGTACCCGGAAGTGCGCCACGAAAGCGGCCACGAAGAAGAGCACGAGACCCGCGGCCGCGGCCACCCCGAGGGGCGGATAGCCGAACCCCGCGAGCAGGCCGAGCGCACCCGCGGCCTTGAGCACCCCGAGGGGCGTCATCCACGACAGCGGCACCCGGCCGCGCTCCATGACCACCACGACCTGTTTGTAGCGGGCGAAATCGAGCGTGGCCGAGAAGCCGTTGGCGACCACCGCGAGCAGGGTGAGCGTGACGTAGGCCATGGTCAGTGCGCCACCCCGACGACTTGCCGGACCGTTTCCGGCTCGCCCAACAGCTGAAGCATGTGGTGGGCGACGTCGGCCCGCGAGATGGAGAATCCACTGCGGATATTGCGGTTCAACGCCGTCCGATAGTGGCCGGTGAGCGCCTTGTCGGTCAGCTTCGGCGGCCGGGACACCGTCCACTCCAGACTGCTGTCGCGCAGGATCTGTTCGGTGGCGGCGAGATCGGCGTAATGCGGCCCGAAGAGCGTACGCGCGATCCGGATGCCCAGATGCCGCATGAAGAACCCGTCGCCGGGGTCGTGCTTGGGCAGCACCCGCTGACCGGGGACGGGCACCGGCCCGACCGGGGCGGCGCTGACGATCACGATGCGGCGTACGCCTTCGGCCGCCATCGCGTCGACGATCGCTCGAGTGCCGCGTGAGGTGATCCCGGCGTCCTTCTTGGGATCGCGCGGGCCGAGCCCGGACAGCACGGCGTCGGCGTCCCGCACCGCAGTGCGCAGCGCGGCCGGGTCGGGGTGCTCGAAGTCGACCGCAACGGTGCGTACGCCGGCCGGCAGGTCCCGGGGTCGCCGGGCCACTGCGGTGACCTCGTGACCGGCGGCGACGGCCTGCTCGACCAGGTGACGTCCGATGCCGCCGGTGGCGGCGATGATCGTGAGTTTCATGGTTGTGCCCCCCATGCTCTGGCTATACGCGGAAGGCGGCGGCGTGATCCGCGGCCCACGTCGGGAAACTGCGAGCCGGACGGCCCAGCAGACGGCGTACGGTGTCGGTCGTCGGGCCGGGCTCGCGGGCGTAGTCGGCTTGGGAACCGAGCAGACGGGCCGGGACCTCGGCGGGCAGTCCGGCGGCGAGCAGGCCCTGGCGCACAGCCTCCGGCTCCACTTCGACGAAGGACAACTCCCGGCCGATGGCCGTCCCGATCGCGGCCACCTTCTCCGCCTGGCTGAGCGACTGCTCGCCGGTCAGCACGTACGCCTCACCGGCGTGCCCGTCGCTCGTCAGGGCCAGCACGCCGACCTCGGCGAGATCGCGCTCGTCGACCGTCGAGGTACGCGCGGCGGCGTACGCCCCACGCACGGTTCCGGTCGCCTTGATCTGCCCGGCCCAGGCGAACGTGTTGGCCGCGAAGTCGGCGCAGCGCAGCATCGTCCACTGCGGACCCATTGCTCGGACGGCGTCCTCGGTCGCCGCGAAGTGCTCGCGGAACCGCGGTTCGCCGACCGGAAAGGGGATCGTCAGCGAGGAGACGACGACGATCCGCTCCGGGCGCAGGGCGGCGATGTCGGCCAGCCGGTCGCCGAAAGCGCGCGGGCTGAGCAGTACGCCGTCGACGCCGCCGAGGGCCGTAACCTCATCGGGATGGACGAGCTGAGCTTCGGGCGGCAGCGCCGCGTGCGGATCACGGGTGACCGCCACGACCTTGAGTCCTCGTTCGGTCAGCAGGCGCACCGCGGTGCGGCCGACCATGCCGGTTGCTCCGGTGATCAGGAACATCTCCGTTTTTCCTCTCAGAGCCGTATCATATGAGAACCATACTAGTTGAGTTTGAGGTTCAGACAATATGAGTCACGTAACATCTCGCGCTCATACGGGCGACCCCGACAGCTCGGGCGACGGCGCTGCGGGTGGGCGTACGCGGCGGCGGTTGACGTCGCAGGTCAAGGACTCGCTGCGCGACCTGCGCAATCAGTTGTCGATGCTGAACCGGCAGGTGAGCGGAAAGGTCGAGCTCAAGGAGATCGACCTGGACTGCCTGGACCTGATCAGCCGGGAAGGTCCGTTGACTCCCAGTACGCTCGCTCGCCGGGCGGGGCTGCATCCGGCCACCCTCACGGGCATCCTCGACCGGCTGGAGAAGGCGAACTGGATCGTCCGCGAACGTGACCCCGCCGACCGGCGCGCCGTCACGTTGCGGGCGCTACCCGATCGCGGCCGGGAGCTGTTCGGCCTGTTCAGCGGGATGAACAACGCGATGGACGACATCTGCGCCGGCTACAGCGAGGCGGAGTTGAAGCTGATCGCGGAGTTCCTCGTGCGCGCCCAGGCGGCCGGTGACACCGCCACTCGCGACCTCGCCGTGTCCTGACCTCAGCGGTCGGGGAAATCCTTCGACACCATCACCCGCAGCGCGTTCGGCACGATGCGCACCCGCACCGGCGTACGCCCGAGCACCTCGCCGTCGACGTCGAGCGGCAACGACGGACTCGTCTCGACCAGCACTTCGGCGGCGGCGAGAAAGGGCCAACCCTCGACCGTCCGCAGCCGGCCGGTCAGCAGGTGCTGAAGGGTCGCACCGAGTAGATGCCTTCGCCCGTGCCGCCCCAGCGAGTACGCAATGAGCAGCTGGTCGTCGGCGCTGCCGTCGCGGGCGATCGGATTGCCCGCGTGGGAGTTGCCGTTGGCGATGTTGAGCTGATGCGTCCGGAGCCGGCGTACTTCGCCGCCCGCGGTCACCACCGCATCGAACGGCCGATGGCCGGGTAGCCGGGACAACGCCGTCAGCGGGTACGCCACCCGCCCGAGCCGCCGCTTGAGCCGATGCGGGACGTGCTCGGCGACCTGCGCGGACAGCCCGATCGACACGAGGTTGGTGAAGATCCGCCCGGCCGCCTCGCCGAGGTCGACGTCGGCCACCTTCCCCTCGGTGAGCAGAGCGAGCGCACCCGGCACCTCCAGCGGGACGCCGAGCGTACGGGCGAAGTTGTTGGTCGTGCCCAACGGCAGCAGCCCCATCGCCACATCGCGGTGGGCCAGATGCCGCGCCGTCTCGCTGATCGTGCCGTCGCCGCCCCCGGCCACGAGCAGATCGGGGCCGAGCGCGATCGCCTCGGCCAGAATCTCGGGCAGCCGCTCAGGCCGCTCCACCCCGTATCGCGCCAGCAAGTCGAACCCGGCCGCGTCCAGGTGCCGCGAGATCTGCTCGAAGTGGTCACGTCCGCGGCGGGATCGGGTGTTGACGAGCAGCACCGCCCGTCGATCCCGGCGGATCGCGGCGTCCAGCTCGATCTTGCTGCGCATGGCGGGAGATGTTACCGACCTGCTCACCATGTTGTACGCGGCTTTTCGGCGGCCACCGGGCGAAGCCCGGCTTCCGGCGTACTGCGCGGATCGGTTGCGATGGCTGCGGGCAGAGTCAGCCGGGCGACGATCGCGGCCACAAGGACCGTGGCGCTGGCCAGGAGAAGCGCTCCGAACAGGCCGATCCAGCCCGACAAAGCCGGTCCGAGGAGCGCTCCGGCCAGCGTCGCGAGGGAATCCGTGGCGTAGAAGGCAGCGAGCACCCGGCCGCGTACGCCGTCGGGGGTGGCGCTTTGCAACCGGTATTGCGTTGCCGCAACTGCGATCGCACCCGGTACGCCCGCCGCAGTGATGCCCGCGAGCGCGATCGGGAGGTTCGGTGCGGTGAAGAGGACGAGGAAGCAAAGTCCGACCGCGAAGTAGGTCGCACCGAGCAGGGTTCGAGTGGAGTAGCGGGGCAGCAGTCGTCCGGCCACAGCTGAGCCGAGCAGGTAACCGACGCCGAGACCGGTGATCAGGAGCCCCAACGTCTGTGGCGGTTGCCCGAGACGTACGGCGAGGAAGGGGATGAGCAGTGCCGTGAGCGCGGCGTTCGCCGTCCAGTACGCCCACGTCGTCACCGCCAAGGCCCGCAGGAACGGCGTACCGATGAGAAAGGCGAGACCAGCGCGGAGAGTGCCCGATGCGGATGCCGGTCCGACCGCGGACCTGATCGGAAGCCGGGCGAGCAGACCGGCGGCGACCAGGTAACTCGCGGCGTCGAGCAGGACGACGTGCGCGAACGCGCCCTGAGTGAGCAGCGCGGTGCCGAGGACGGGCGCGGTGAGCCGCAGGACGGATTGCGTGATCGAGGTCGTGCCGGTCGCGGCGATCAGGTCGGCGTCGGCCGGAACGACCTGCGGGGTGAGGGCGCGGATCGCGGGCTGGAGGAAGGCGACGACGGACGTCTCGAGAACCAGTCCGATGTAGATGGACGTGGTGCCCGGAAGGAGCATCACCAGGACCGCTACGGCCGCTGCGAGGTGAGCGACGACGAGCAGACGTCGGCGGTCGAAGCGGTCGGCCAGGACACCCGCCCACGGGGCGAGCAGAATGGCCGGCGCGGCTTCCAGGGCGAGCGCGAGCCCGGTCGCGGTGGCCTGGCCGGTGAGCCGGTAGACCTGCACCGGCACGGCGATGGTGAGCAGCCAGGAGCCGAGCGAGGAGACGGTGGCAGAAGTCCACAAGAGACGGAAGCCGGAGTGGCGGGCGAGGACGGGCCGCATATTCCGGAGGGTATTCTCAGGGGACAGTCTGTGGCAAGATATGTCGTGTGGAAATAGGCGACCTGGGCGCGCGGCTCCGCGCACGGCGTACGGCCGCCGGGCGGACAATCGCGTCGGTGGCGGCGGACGCCGGATTGTCGGTGCCCTACATCGCGAACCTGGAGAACGGCCGGGGCAACCCGACGCTCGCGGCGATCGCGGCGCTGGCCAGGGCGCTCGGCCTCACACTGCGGATCGAGTTCGCCGAGGATGCGGCCGACGCGGGGCCGCCCGACTCGCTGATCGAGTTCACCCGTGGGCGGCGCTTCCATGAAGAGGTGCGACACCTTCCCCCGGAGGCCCGGGAGCGCCTGCTCACGGCGATGGCAGCGCTCGGCGAAGTGGCCGGACGCCCGCTGACCGAACTCGACTGGCATCGCGTGCTCGACACGGTAGTCCTGCTCAATCGGCGTACGCCTGCCGGTTAGGCTGACGGCGTGCGCGACATCGCGGTCTTTTCCGGAAGTGCCCATCCCGAGCTGGCCGAGGAGATCTGTGATCAACTCGAAGTGCCGCTGCTGCCGACCCGCCTCTCCCGCTTCGCCAACGACTGCCTGGAGGTGCAGCTGCAGGCGAACGTCCGCGAACGGGACGTCTTCCTGATCCAGCCGCTCGTCCCGCCGACCCAGGACCACCTCGTCGAGCTGCTCATGATGATCGACGCCGCCCGGGGCGCTTCAGCGAGCCGGATCACCGCCGTCATCCCGCACTACGCGTACGCGCGATCGGACAAGAAGGACGCGCCCCGGATCTCCATCGGCGGCCGCCTCGTCGCCGACCTGCTCGTGTCGGCCGGCGCCAGCCGCGTACTCGCCATGGCGTTGCACTCGCCGCAGGTGCACGGGTTCTTCAGCGTACCGGTCGATCATCTGCACGCCCTGCGCGAGCTAGCCCAGCACTTCCGCGGATACGACCTGAGCAACACGGTCGTGGTCTCGCCCGACCTCGGCAACGCCAAGGAGGCCGCCGCGTTCGCCCGGCTGCTCGGCGTACCGGTGGCGACGGGGGCGAAGCAACGCTTCAGCGACGACCGGGTGGAGATCAGCGCCATCATCGGCGAAGTGGCCGACCGCGACGTCATCGTCCTCGACGACGAGATCGCCAAGGGCACGACCATCGTCGAGCTGCTCAAACACCTGCGGGAGCGGGGCGTCCGGACAATCCGGATCGCCTGTACGCACGGTCTGTTCACGGCGGGTGCGGTCGACCGGCTGGCCGAGGAGCCCGGGGTGGCCGAGATCGTCTGCACCAACACGGTGCCGATTTCGAAGGAGAAGCGCATCCCGAAGCTGACGGTGATCTCCGTCGCGCCGGCGTTGGCCGAGGCGATGCGGCGAATCCACAACGGAGAATCCGTCAGCGTCTTGTTCGGCTGACCCTCCCGCCGGGCGGCCGGCCGGGTTCCTGCAGATCACGGTTATCCATGCTTCCCAGCGCTGGGAGGGATGGATAACCGTGATCTGCAGGGAGACAAAACCCTGATCTAACGCCCAAACCGACCCCGGCGAGTTAGCGTCGTACTCGACGACTGCTTTCGCCGCCGGGAGGGCGCGATGCTGACGACCGAGGCCCGGCGGTTCCTGACCGCCAAGCTGGACCGGCGGTTCGACCTGCTCGATGTGGACGGCGACGGCCATCTCGGCGAACGGGAGCTGGACGATCTCGCCGTGGGCATCGCCGCCGGGTTCGACGTTCCGCTGGACGCGCCCACCGCCGTCGCGCTGCGGCAGGCGTACGGGCGGATGTGGAGCGAACTGTCCCAGCTGGACGCCGACGGTGACGGCCTGATCAGCCGGGGGCAGTACGTCGACGTCTGGCTGCGTGAAGCCGAGCATCCCGGGCTGCTCGCGGAACTCGTGCGTACCTGCGCCGAGGCGGTGGCCGCGGTGGCGGGTGCCGAGGGTGACTTCTACGAACCCGCCTTCGTACGCCTCCAGGCGCTCTCCGGAGCGCACCCCGACCAGGGAGCCGCGGCGTTCGCCCGGCTGGACAGCGACCACGACGGGATGGTGTCGGTGACCCAGTTCGCCGACGCCTACGCGGACTTCTTCAGCAGCACCGATCCGGCTGCGCCGGGTAACGCCCTGTTCGGCCGCATCGAACCGTGATGAGGGCTATCGTGAGCCTATGTCCGTGTATCACGCACGGCCCCTGGTTGATCCGCGCCGACTGTGGACCGGTGGCGTCGTCGCCGCGATCGTGGTGGCCGGCGTCGCGGTGGTCTGTTTCCTGATCGTGCGCGGCATCCTCGACATCCCGGTGCTCGGCGTCGACCTCTCCGGTGGCGTGTTCCTGCCCTCCATGCTCGGGTATGCCCTCGGCGCAGCGGCGCTGACGCTGATCATGACGGGCCTGGCCCATCTGCTGCTGCTCACGACGCCGCGCCCGCGCTTCTTCCTGGGCTGGATCATCGGTGTGCTCACCGCGATCGCGGTGATCGTCCCGTTCACCAAGGGCGCGCCGTTCGAGGTCCAGCTTGCGACCGCCACCGTCAACCTGATCGTCGGCTCCACCATCGGCGTCATGCTCTCCACCACCGCCGCGGCCAGCGCCGGACGCAACGTGCCACCTGCGTACCCGGTGGCATGACCGGCCCGGGGACGGTCATCGGCCGGCACGATCATGACCGAGACTGAGGCGCCCGCCGAGCGCGAGAGCCTCGGCACTGTCATCGTCGCGGGCCTGTCCAACCTCGCGATCGCCGTCGCCAAAGCGATCGCGGGCCTCATCTCCGGTTCGGCCGGCATGCTCTCCGAGGCTGCCCACTCGGTCGCGGACACGGTCACGGAGTTGTTGCTGCTCACAGCGTTGATCCGGGGCGATCGGCCGGCCGACGACGAGCATCCGTTCGGCTACGGCAAGTCTGCGTTCTTCTGGGCCTTCCTCGCCGCGATGGCGACACTGGTCGCGGGGGCTGGATTCGCAGTCACGCACGGTCTCCACACCATCCGCAACGGTGAGGAGATGGGCGACTACACCATCTCGTACATCGTCCTCGCGGTGTCGTTCGTCCTGGAGGGAATCTCGCTGCGGCGCGCGGTGCGCCAGGTCCGCGGTTCGGCTCGGCGGCTGCATCTCAAGGCGATGGCGTACCTGCGGCTCACGCCGGACACCTCGGTCAAGGCGGTGGTCCTGGAGGATTCGGCCGCACTGGTCGGCCTCGGCCTCGCCGGGCTCGGCCTGCTGCTGACCGAGCTAACGGGCGACACGTTCTACGACGGCGCGGCCTCGGTCGCGATCGGCTTGCTCCTGGCCGTGGTCGCGCTCACGCTCGCGCGCGCCAACGTGTCGCTGCTCGTCGGTCAGGCGCCCTCGCCTCGCTGGCAATTTGCGATACGCCGAGAGCTGGAATCGGATCCGGTGATCCAGCGGGTGCTGACCCTCAACGCCATGTTCCTCGGGCCGGACAGCGTGCTGGTGGCGGCCGAAGTCGACGTGGCCGACTCGGCGACGGGGGCCGAGATCGAGGCAGCCGCCGACGCAGCGGCGAAACGGTTGCAGGAGCGGTATCCGGTGATCCGCCACGTGTACCTCGACCCGACCGCCACCCCGTAGCGGCGCGGTGACCCTAGGGAGAGTCGCCGCGCCGAGGGGATGGGCTACTTCGCCGGGGCGGACGGGGCGCCGGACGGGGGAGTGCCGTGTGGACGGCCGGGGCCGCCGCCCAGCAAGCCCAGCTTGGCCGCCTTCAGTACGGCGTCAGCCTCGGCCTGGGTCAGCTTGCCCGCCTTGACGGCGGCGTCGAGCCGTTCCTTGAGCTTGGCCGTCCGGTCCACATCGGACTTGCCGTGCTCCCGGGGCTGGGGCTTGCCGGACTCGGTCGTCGACGCCGAGCCGGTCGGCTTGGGGGTTCCGTCGGCGGCCCAGGCGGCCACCGGGGCTGCGATGCCCAGCGCGAGTACGCCGGACGCCCCGAGCGTCACCACCATCTTCTTCGAAAGCTTCACCATTTTCTTCGCCTCCTCGCGATCGGGTGAGCCGTCGAAGCTGGCTGGCAATTCTCAATGCAAGACCCGGTCAACCTCAGGGGAGCCGCAAAGATCGGTCAATGTGCCGCCCGTTTCGTGGCCGGCCACCCGATCCGTCCGGTGGTGCGTTCAGCCGGTCGGCAGGTGGCGGGCAGGCGTACCGCAGCGATCTTCGTCAGTTCCCCGAGGGTCGGCGACGCCAGGCGAGCCCGGCGAAGACCGCCGCGAGAGCCGCCACGGCCAGCGCCGCGACGGCCAAACCGGTGCTCGCATCGGAGGAGTCGTCCGCGGTGGCGGTGACAGCGGCCGTAGACGGCGAGGCGGCGGTCTTGCCGGTCAGCTTGAGCACCGGCGCCGGGCGGTCGGGCTCGGGCCGGCCGTCCTGCGGGACCTCGATCCAGCGCACGACGTCGCCGTCGGAGTACGTCTGCAACGCCTTGAAAACGATCTGGTCGGCCTGCGGCAGCGGCCCGGCGGAGACGTCGAACTCCTGGAACTGGCCGGGCTTGATGGCGGCGTCGCCGGTGGCGGTCCAGGTGATCTTCGTGACCGCCTCGGTGATCTCGCTTTCGCCCGTCTTGACCGGGGCGGGCAGCTTGGACTTCTCGGTCGCCACCGTCCAGCCCGGCACCGGCTTGACGGAGATGTGCCCGATGGGCTGCTCGACGGGCAGGACGACCTCGAGCTTGGTCGTCGTGGCGGAGTCCTTCTCGTTCGGCACCCGGAAGGTCAGCTTGGCGTAGCCGCCCTGCACCGCCTGGCTCGGGTTCACCGTGACGTGCGCGGACGCGGCGCTCGCCGAGACGGCGACCACGGCCGTGGCGACGGCCAGCGTCACGAGTGCACGCTTGAAGAGACTTCTCATCGGACCTCATCCCATGTGACGTGCCCTGGCCCAGGAGCGGGCGAGGGTGCGCCATGCAGGTCGCCGGGATGCGCGGCTAAGTTCCCGCGGAGATCCGGATTGGCCGGAGATTTCAGTCGCTGGCCGGACGGGAGTGGGGGATCTCCGGCGGGATGGGCGGTTCGCGGCCGGCCTGACCCGCGTCGGCCTCGGGCTGGGCCATCCGGTCGAAGAATCGCAGCAGCTCGACGGGGAACGGCATGACCAGCGTCGAGTTCTTCTCCGCGGCGACCTCGACGACGGTCTGGAGGAGCCGCAGCTGCATCGCGCCCGGGGTCTCGGCCATGATCGTGGAGGCGTCGGCGAGACTCTGGGCGGCGCGGAACTCGCCGTCGGCGGTGATGACGCGAGCGCGCCGTTCCCGTTCGGCCTCCGCCTGCTTGGACATCGCACGCTTCATCTGCTCGGGCAGCTGCACGTCTTTGATCTCGACCCGATCGACGTGTACGCCCCACGCCTGTGTCGGCGAGTCCAGGAGCGCCCGCAGCTCGCGATGCAGCTCGTCGCGGTTGGACAGCAGATCGTCGAGCTCGCTCTTGCCGATGATCGACCGCAGCGACGTCTGGGCCAGCAGTTCCACCGCGACGATGTAGTTCTGGACTTCGATCACGGCTCGATAGGGATCGGAGACGCGGAAGTAGACCACGGCGTCGACCTTCACCGAGACGTTGTCCCGGGTGATGCCCTCCTGCGACGGCACGGGCAGCGTCACGATCTGCACGTTGACCTTCCGGAGCCGGTCGACGAGCGGGATGATGACCGCGAGCCCCGGTTGGCGTACGCGGGATCGGGCCCGGCCGAACCGGAACACGACACCCCGTTCGATCTGGTTGACGATCCGGACGCCGCCGAACAGCACCCAGACGAAGACCAACGCGGCCAGCGCGCACAGCGCCGTCCCCAGCAGTGTCGCGACCTCGCCGTCCATGACGGGCAGACTATCGAACCTTCACAATGCTTAGGGGGCCTCGTCGTCCTCTTCGTACGCCGACTCCCGGCCCTGCAGGAAGATCCGCAGGTCGTTGGAGATGACGGAGTCGCCGTTCTCCCGTCGTCGCAGGCCCCGCCGGATCGGCTGCGACCGCTTGCCGTTGCGGGCCGCGCCCGGCTGCGGCTGCAGCGTACGGATCTCGGCGCGCAGACCGGAGCAGGCCGCCTCCACGGTGGCGATCAAACGCGCCTCCGTCTGCGCCAGCTCTCGGCGTACTTTGGTCACCTCGGCTCGGGTGTACCCCACGACCAGCGCCAATACGGCCGCCGCCGCCAGTCCGATCACGACGCTGATCGTCTTCAGATGCCCGTCGCCGAGACCGGCGAGGATCCAGCCCAGGCTGACCACGAGTCCGGAGGCGGCGCAGATGGCCACCCGGATCATCAGCTCACCGCCCCGGCCGGTCGGCGTACGCGCGGCCGGCACGACGACCGGGGGCACCTGTTCGGAATCGCTCTCCGCCATGGCCGGCCTCCCGAACTGACTCATCGGTCAACTTCACTGGGGTATCACAACCACCCAACGGGCGCACGGCCAGGCGGCGAAGCTACTCGATGAGGCTACCTTCGACCGACCCCGGAAGGCTTCGGCCGGACGGCCCCGGGAGCGGGCTCCGGTTCGGCCTCCGGCCGGGACGGTCCCGCCGGGACGGTGTGCAGGTCGAGCTGCTGCCGCCAGTACGCGATCGCGCCCTTGACCGTCGCGCGCAGGTAATCCTTGACCTCGCCCGGGAGGCGGGGATCGGCCAGATGTCGCTGAGCATCCGCGAGCACGGGGTCGACGCGCGGCTTCGGCGACGGCGGCGCGACCATGCCGAGTTCCTCGCGAGTGGCCAGTCCGGACTCGACCATCAACTCGCCGAGGCGTACGCCGAGAACCGGGGCCAGCTTGCGCAGGTTCTCCGGCGTCGGGGTGATCTCGCCGGCCTGATATCGCGAGATGAGCGAGGCCGACACGCCCGAGGCCGCTTCGAGGTCGCCGTCGGATAAGAATCCATGGCTGTCCATGAGTCGCCGGAGATACCACCCGAAGGGACTCTGCGGGTCTCTGCGGCGGCGGCTCACGTGCCCGATGGTACCGACCGGTAAGGGGCGCCGGGCGGGCGCGGGACGCCGCTTTCGTGCGTCCGTGAAAGAGGGACTCCTCCAAATGGCTTGCAGGCTGTCACCCATCCGGGCGACTAGGCGTCGTGCATGCATGGCTCTATAGTGCATGCGTGCACGAATTTAGCAAGCTTCCACGCCTGGCGTACAACGGAAAAGCGTTCGACGAGATCTTCGAACTGCTGGGCCTGCGTACCGACGCCGAAAAGGCCAGATTCCTGGGCATCGCGGAGAGCAGCTTCAACCGGATCCGGCGCGGCGTCTCCATCCCAGGTGGACAGTTCGTCGCGAGCGCGCTGCACGCGATGAAGTCCGAACCCCGGCTCGGCGGCCTGCCGGCCGAGCACACCCGGTTCGACCGGCTTTTCACGGTTGCGGTGGGCCGGCCCAGGTGAGGCGCGCGCTGCGCCGTCACCTCCTCGTCCTGCTGTTGATGGTGCCGATCTGCGCGGTGGCGGTCGTGACGACGCTGCTCGACCCGTGGGCCGCCGCACTGATCTTCACCGGCATGGCGATCGCGCTGGGCGCGGGAGGCGAGGCGATGCGCGCGTTCACCGACGGCGACGCCGCCGATAGTTCGAAGGAGAGGCAGACGACGTGAGTGATTGGGTCAGGTGCACCACGGGGTCATACCGTCTGATCGGCGGCGATTCCCGGCACCGCAGGCCGAACGGTGGCCCGCGGCCTCGGCCCGTGGTAGCCGGCGCGGGACGGGGCCGGGCCGCGCCGGCGGCGGGCCGCACCGAGGCTTGGCACCTCGTGGAGCGCATCCAACGGGGCGACGTCCAGGCGGTCGGTGAGTTCTACGACCGCTTCAACACCGAGGTCTACAAGTACGTCTGGCTCTGGTGCGGCGAGGAGAAGCTCGCCCAGGAGCTGGTCCAGGAGGTCTGGGACCGGGCGCTGCGGCTGATCGGCGGGCTGCGGGCGACCGCCGATTCTCCGTTGAGCTGGTTACTGGGCCTGGCCCGCGACCGGGCGGTACGCCATTTCCACTCCCGCCGATATCGGCTGGGCCTCATCGACCTGGGTGCATTGCGGGGTCCCGAGGACGACGGGCGCGAACTGCTCGCCGCCGTACGCCGATTGTCGCCGCCGCAGCAGGAGGCGATCGCGCTGACGTTCTTCTGTGGACTCGACGACGTCGACGCGGCCGCCGTGATGGGGCGTACGCCGGCGATGGTGCAGGCGCTGACCCATCGCGGCCGGGTGAAACTGGCCGCGATGCTGACCGGCGGCGGTCTGCCGTGAACGCGCTGACTTCGCTGACCGTCGGCCAGCTGTGCCTGGCGCTCGTCGCGATCGTCGTCATCGTCGCGACGGCCACCGCTCTCCTGGCCCATGTGCGGGGCCGGGAGATCCAGGAGTTGTACAGCTACGTCAATCGCTGGGCGGGCGTCGACGACGACCTCGCCGGCACGTCGTTCATGGACGGCGTACCGCATGGGCCGGATCGCCGCCGGGTCAGTGATCCGAGGGCGACCGCACGGCATCGGGCGGCGCTGCGATGAGCCGGGCGCGACGGTCCGGCAGCGCAGCGCGCGCGGCCAAGCGGACTCATCTGGCCCGCCGGAAAGCTCTCCCCGAGGCGGTACGTCAGCTGGAGGTGCGGCCGAGTGCTCCCGACACGACGGCCGCGCCTCCGGCGGAGAGCCGGAAACGCAAGACTCCCGTGAAGCGCACGGGCAAGAGCGCGGCGGGATCGCCGGCGGCGGTTTCCCGGGAGAAGCCGAAGATCCCGCCGCCCCGGGAGCCGCACATCCGGGACCGGGCGAAACCCGGCAACGGTGCGGCGGGCCGCGGCGAAGTCGCCGGGTTGGGACGCACCGCGGTGGCCATCTTCGACACCTCCGTTCCCGTGTACATGCAGACGGTCCGGGAGACCAGCATCTGCCCCGAGCTGAGCCCGCTGCGGTCGTTGATCGCCGCGGCCGACGTCGCCGCCGCCGACCTGGCCGCGTACGCGTTCCGCACCGGAACCGTCGAGCCGAGCGGGCCGCCACCCGGCCTCGATCCGGCGTTCCTGTCCAGCAGCGAACCACCCCTGACCGCCCCGCACGACGGCCCGCCGGAACCGGCGGGGGAGGAGGAAAGATGGAGCTAGAAACGGTCGAGCAGACGCCGCAGCACGCGCATCCGCTCATGCGGACCGGCGAGGTCGCCCGGCTGTTCCGGGTCGACCCGTCGACGGTGATCCGCTGGGCGCAGAAGGGCAAGTTCCAATGCGGCCGGACTTTGGGCGGTCAGCGTCGTTACCTCCGCTCGGAGATCGAGGCGTTGGCGGAGGCCGACGGGATGGGGATGATCTGGCCGTGATCCACGCGGGCGGGCGCGCCGCCTCGGTGCTTACAACAGCCCGAGGCGGCGTGCCCGGCCGACGGCGTCTCGCCGGGTGCCGACCGACAGCTTGCGGTAGATGCTGCGTACGTGGGTCTTCACGGTGTTCTGCGAGACCGACAGCTCGGCGGCCACATCCCGCACGGTGAGCAGGCTCGGCAGGTACCGCAGCACCGCCAGCTCGCGATCGGTCAGCTCCTCCAGCAGCCGGTCGCCGCCGTTCGCGGTCGCGGCCGGGCGTACGGCGTCGAGGCGGACGCTCAACAGTGGATAGTCGGCGACCAGGTCCCGGTTGCGGTCGAGCAATGCCTGCGCTTCGCTGCCCGCCTCGCTGAACGGCGCGACGAGCCCGTCGACGTCGGCGATCACCAATGCGGTGCCGAGGGCGATCCGGACCGCGCCCTCGTGGCCCAGCCGGTCGGCCACCAGGCTCTCGGCCAGCCACGCGTTGACCTGCGCCCACGGCCCCGCCCCGGCGCTGGACCGATGGACCGCCTCCAGAATCCGGGCGGCGGCGTTCAGCTCGCCGTCCGCCAGGTGCGCCCGCGCCGCTAGCACACAGGCATGACTGTCCAGCGGCGTACGGCCGTCGCGCATCGCGTAGCTCGCCGCCGTCACGGCCTTCGCCGGCCGGCCCTCGGCCAGGTGCAGCTCGGCAGTGGCGACCGCGCGCCAATCGTCTAGAAGGGACGGTCCGGTCGCGGGACCGGCCAAGGTCAGCGCCTCCCGGGCCGCTGGCAAGTCGCTCAGCGTGAGAAGAATCCGGGTCCGCACAAGGCTCATCGCGTACGCACTCGGCCGGTCGTCGGCGTCACCGGGTTCGGCTGCCGCCACGGTCAGCGCGTCGGCGGCCGATCCCCGAAGCCACAGCACCAGGCCACGGGCCAGCCGCGCCGGTTGCCGGTACGCCGGAGGCACCTCCACCGCCGCCAGTTCGCGGGCGTACGCGAGTTGGGCGGCCTGCCCGACGTCACCGCGGAGGGCGTGCACGAGGGCCAGCCCACCCAGCGCCGCTCCGGCGGCCAAGCCGAGCTCCTGTCGGCCACAGTGGACGGCGGCGGTCTCCAGGCTGGACCGGGCCAGGTCGAGATCGCCGGACCACAGGGCGGCGTGCCCGAGACACTCCGCGGCGATGGCCCGCATGCCGTCGGCCGACGGGACCAGGCCCGGAACGGTCGCGTCGAGCAACTCGAGCAGGGCGGTCAGGGCGAGCCCGATCGCTTCGACGTCCTCGCTTTGCCGGGCCAGCAGCAGATCACCGAGGCACAACGCCGCCTGCATCGGCAGCCGGCGTTCGGCGGCGACCTCGCCGAACCGCTCCCGGGCCAGTCTCGCGTACGCCCCGGCGGTGTGCGCGTCGTCGCGGGCGGCGGCGGCCAGGGCGAGAACGGTCGCCGTCTCGGGATGGCGCACCGCTTCCCGGGCGGGCATCCAGGTGGCCAAGTCGAGGAAGACGTCCCGGGCACCGCCCAGCACCAGCGGAGCGGCTACGCGTACGCCCACCTCGGCGGCCAGCTCGGCGCGGCCGGAGGCGGCGGCGTGCCGCAGAGCCGCTTCCGGCCGATCATGCTCGGTGTAATGCTGGGCGGCCCGGGCGTGCACATCTGCGACGTGCTCGGCGATCAGCAGCCCGGCTTCGTCGCGCAGAAAAGCGGCGTAGGGTCGCCGCAGCCGCAACCGATCCGGGTTCTCCGTTGGGCGTACCAGTAAATGATGTTCGCGGCGCAAGTGATCCAGTAAGCGCGCGGCGTCGCGGCGGCCGGTGACCGCCTCCGCGGACCGGGCGTCGACGTCGTCGAGCAAGCTGCAGCGCAGCAGGAAGTCGCGTTGGTCGGCCGGGAGACGGCCGAGGAGCTCGGCCCGCAGGAAATCGGCCAGGACCTCGGTGAACCCGGTGGTGTGCGCGTCGGGCGCGCAGACACCGGCCGCGAGCCCACCCGTGCGTTCGACCAGCGCGGCGGCCTCGGCCGGGGTGAGGGCGCGATCCCGCAGCGACCAGAACTGAGCCGCTTCGCGCGGGCTGAACGCGAGGTCGTCCGGGCCGACCTCGGTGAGCCGCCCGATGAGCCGCAGCCGGCTCAGATGCGCGGCCGGGGCTTCCCGCGTGGCGAAGACGACGCGGACCTGCGGTAGGTCATGACTGAGCAGCGCGGAGACCGTGCCGGTCGAGCGGCGCAGATGCTCGCCGTTGTCGAAGACGATGACCAGCGGTTGCCGCAACCGGCCCAGGGAGTGAGCGAGCGCGCCGACCGATTCCGGCTGATCGAGGTCGCCGGTCGCCCGGCTGACCGCGGTCGTGAGCGAGGTCCAGAAGAACGCCGGATCGGAGTGGAGCGGACCGAGACTGAGCCAGGCGATCTGAGCCGTCGTGGCGACGTCGGCCGCCCACATGGCCAACGCGGTCGTCTTCCCCGAGCCGGGCGGGCCCGTCACCACCAGGAGATCTCCGGCTGCGCCCCGATCGAAAGCCTCGTGCAGCCGTGGCCGGAGCAGACCGGCGGCGGGCGGCGCCGAACTGTCCACAGTGGCCGATGCCACATTGTCGATGACGTGAGTCATGGTGTCCCCGACCCCCCGCGGGAGCGAAACCGCCCCGGCTGAAGGAGTCCGGCCGACTCCGAGCCTGGGCGCTTTCGTAGCATAAGCCCAATATGATGGCCTTCGTGGGCGAGTCCGGCCTTGCGTTTTGGCATCCCGTTTTCACCTGGCGCGGGTGACGTCGCGACCCGTTCGAGGCGGCGAAGGTGGGCGGGTGAATGCCGTCGAGTTGCGCGCCCGGGTGCACGGCCTCATGTCGTCGGCCCGGGACGATCTGGCCGAACTGATCGCCCTCCGGTCGGTCGCCGGCCCCGATGACCACACCACCGCGGAGTGCGTCCGGGCCGCCGATTGGGTGGCCGAAACCCTGCGAGGCGCGGGATTCCCGCAGGTCCGGCTCCTGACCGTGCCGGACGCCGGTCCGACCGTCTACGCCGAACGGCCCGGTGGCGGGCCCGATGCGCCGACCGTCCTGTTGTACGCCCACTACGACGTTCATCCGGCGCTGGACGAAGACGTCTGGAAAACGCCGCCCTTCGAGCTCACTGAGGTGGACGGCCGGTGGCACGGCCGCGGCGCCGCCGATTGCAAGGGCAACCTGCTGATGCACCTGACCGCTCTGCGCGCCTTGGGCGAGCCGCTGCCGGTCAACGTCAAGGTCCTCGTCGAGGGATCGGCCGAGCGGGCATCGGGCAGCCTGGCCCACTCGCTGGGGGAGTACGCCCCACTGCTGGCGGCGGATGTGTTCGTCATCGGCGACGCGGGGAACTTGGCGGTGGGCGTACCGGCGATCACGGTGAGCCTGCGCGGGCAGGTCGCGCTGTCGGTGACGGTGCAGACGCTGGAGACCGCGCGCGAAGCGGGCCCGTACGCCGGACCAGCGCCGGACGCGCTCGCAGCGCTGCTTCAGATGCTCGCGAGCTTCCGGGACCCGGCCGGCAACACGAACGTGCTCGGGCTGGACAACATGACCTCCTGGGGTGGGGCCATCTACGCCCCGGCCCGGCTCCGGGAGGACGCCGCCGTCCTGGACGGGGTGGGACTGCTCGGCAACGGCGCCGTCGCCGACAGCCTGTGGGCGCGCCCGGCGATCACCGTGCTGGACATCGATTACCCCGTACGCGGGGAGCACGCCATGATTCAGCCGTGGGCCCGCGCCCGGCTGGATTTGCGCGTACCGCCCCACGTCGACGAGGCGAAGGCGGCCCAGGCGCTCGTGGGGCACCTGAACTCGGTCGCACCCTGGGGAGCCCACGTACGCATGGAGCGCGAGTCCACCGTCCCGCCGTTCCTGGCACGTGCCGGCGGCCCCGCGTACGCCGCTCTCGCCGCCGCCATGCGCGACGTGTACGGCGAGGAGCCCGCCCAACTGGGCCGGGGCGGCACGAACCCGCTCTGCGTCGGGCTCGCCGAGAGTTTCCCGGACGCGGAGATCCTCCTGATCGGGGTGGAGGAGCCACTGGCTCGCCGGCACGAGCCGGACGAGAGCGTGGATCCGGCCGAGATCGCCGATATGGCGCTGGTCGAGGCCCTGTTTCTGCGACGATGTGGACGTGTCTCACCCATGGCGGGCGAAGACCCGGGCGGCGGGGGCCCCGGACGATGACCGGATGAGCAACCCGACCGAAGAATTCTTCACCGCGCTGGCGGATCGAGGTCAAGATCCGCGGCTGGCCGGTGCCTCGGGCGCCCTGAGGATCGACATCCACACCGATGGTGACCTGGCGGGCAAGCCCTCCGGGCACTGGTTGATCACCTTCGGCGACGGCGAGGTGGCGGTAGCCCGGGGCAAAGCGCCCGCGGACTGCGTCATCCAGGTCGCCGACGACCTGCTCGACCGCCTGGTGACCGGCGAGGCCAACGGCATGGCCTCCGTGCTGCGCGGCGCGATGGCCATCCAAGGCGACATCGAGCTGCCCATTCAGCTCCAGCGGATCTTCCCGGGGCCGCCTTCGTCGGCTCCATTCGTCCCACCTTCCGGGGGGCGGGCGCGGACTTCGGCTTCCGCGGCTTCTTCCGCCGGATCAGCTTCGGCGGGGTCGGCGGAGGTTCAGGCGGCCGGCAAGGGCCGGGCGCGCGACAAGCAGGGGGGTGCGCGATGAGCGTCAGCATCCTGCACGGGAACACGTTCGTGGTCAGCGACGACCGCGGCGACATCGAGGCGACGCCGACCGACCCGGGCGGGCTGTTCGCCTGGGACACCCGATTCCTGTCCCGCTGGGTCCTGACCGTGGACGGTCAGCGGCTCACCGCACTGTCCACAGACGACATGCAGTACTTCGAGACCAGGTTCTTCCTGGTCCCGGAGACCGGCACGGTGTACATCGACGCGAAGTTGTCGGTCATCCGGCGGCGTACGGTGACGCCGAGCGGCTTCGACGAGCAGCTCACCCTGCTCAACCACGCCGACGAGCCGGTGGAGCTGCACGTGCGGATGGACATGTCGTGCGACTTCGCCGACCTGTTCGACGTCAAGAACGCGCAGGAGAAGAAGGGCAAGCTCTACACCCGGCTGGACGGCGACCGGCTGGTCTGCGGCTACGAACGCGAGACATATCACCGCGAGACGATCGTCTCCAGTTTGGTGCCCGGCGTCGTGGACGACCACGGGATGTCCTTCTACCTGCACATCGCTCCGCATGAGCAGTGGACGACGGATCTGCATGTGGCTGCGGTGATCGTCGGGCCCGGCGGGCACCAGGCGACGCTGGCCCGCGATCGGACCAAGCCCGACCTCGAGAAGGATCTGGAGCACTGGATCCGGCAGGCGCCGCGCACGGAGTGCGATTGGCGTCCGCTGGCCGACATCTACCAGCGCAGTCTGACCGACTTGGCGGCGTTGCGGTTCTCGCCGCTGACCTCGGGCGGGCGGAGTCTGCCCGCGGCCGGGCTGCCGTGGTTCATGACGATGTTCGGCCGGGACAGCATCTTCACCAGCCTGCAAGCGCTACCGTTCGAACCGGAGCTGGCGGCGACGACGCTGAAGGAACTCGGGGCACGACAAGGCACCCGGCGCGACGACTTCCGGGACGAGGACCCGGGCCGCATCCTGCACGAGATGCGGTACGGCGAGTCGGCCGCGTTCGAGGAGCAGCCGCACAGCCCGTACTTCGGCAACGCCGACGCCACCCCGCTGTTCGTGGTTCTGCTGGACGAGTACGAACGCTGGACCGGCGACACGAAGCTGGTGAAATCGCTGGAGTTCCAGGCCCGGGCGGCGCTCGACTGGATCGACGACTACGCCGACCTGATGGGCAACGGCTACATCTCCTATCAGCGGCGCAACGAGGAGACCGGGCTGGAGAACCAGTGCTGGAAGGACTCCTGGGACTCGATCTCCTATCACGACGGCCGGCTGCCCGGCTTCCCGCGCGCCACCTGCGAGCTGCAGGGGTACGCATACGACGCGAAGGTGCGGGGTGCCCGGCTGGCCCGGACGGTCTGGGGCGATCCCGATCTGGCCGATCGGCTGGAGAAGTCGGCGGCCGACCTGAAGAAGCGGTTCAACCGGGACTTCTGGGTCGCCGAGGGCAAGTATTTCGCCCTGGCGCTGGAGGCGGACGGGTCGCAAGTGGACGCGTTGTCGTCCAACATCGGCCACCTCCTCTGGAGCGGGATCGTCGACAACGGCAAGGCCAAGGCGGTCGCCGGGCATCTGATGAGCCCGCAGCTGTTCTCCGGCTGGGGCGTACGCACCCTGGCCACCGACGCGCAGCGGTTCAACCCGATCGGCTACCACACCGGCACGGTCTGGCCGTTCGACAACTCGTTCATCGCCTGGGGTCTACGCCGATACGGGTTCAAGCGGGAGGCGGCCCGGGTGGCCGCCGGCATCCTGGACGCCGCGACCTACTTCGACGGTCGCCTGCCGGAAGCGTTCGGCGGGTACGAGCGCGAACTGACCCGCTATCCCGTGCAGTATCCGACGGCGTGCAGTCCGCAGGCGTGGTCCACCGGAGCGCCGCTGTTGTTCCTGCGTACCATGCTCGGACTCGAACCACTGGGTGACCACCTGGTCGTCGACCCGGCGCTGCCGGCCGGCATGGGTCACCTGGCGTTGCTCGACATTCCGGGCCGCTGGGGCGAGATCGACGCGTTCGGGCGCGGCCGGATCGACGTCGGCCCGGGGCGCAAGTCCCGGCGGCAACAGCTCGGCACCGACCAGGGACAGGACACTCTGTCCAGCAATTCCGCGTAGGTCTGGATCGTCCATAGTCCATCGTCCTGAGCTCAGTGCTCCTTCGCGGGTGCTGGGCTCAGGGCTCGTTGAAGCGCGATTCGCGTCCCTGCAAGTACATCTGGAACTCGTTCGAGAGGATCTGTCCCGGATCCTCGGCGCCCGGCCGCTGAGCCGCCCGGCGTCGGCGCCGGGGTCGATTCGGCCGCCGTTGCGCCGGTGCCGGTTGGGCCTGCGCCGCGACGGACTGAGCGACGGCGGCCACCGCCGACTGCATCCGCGCCTCTGCGACCACGATCTCCCGGCGTACCCGGGCCACTTCCATGAGGGCGTGCCCGGCCAGTAGCGCCGCGGTCACGGACAATCCGATGATCACCGACCAGGCCTTCACGACGGGATCGACCGCACTGCCGACGATCCAGACCAGGCTGACGACCATGGCCGAGACCACTCCGTACGCGATCCGCATGACCGTGTCGGTGCTGCTGCGCCCCGATTCCTCCGGGACCTGCGTGATGATGACCGGCCCGACGCCGGCCCAAGACTCCTTACGCTCCTCCGCCATTGCGGCTCCTCCCGGCGGCGTGACTGGTGCGTTCGGACCTTGGGGCCGACGTTCGCATCCGCCACGCGATCGAGTAGCCACCGTCCGTCACGAGCGAGGCGGTGCGACATCGTACTTTCGGGTATGCATCGCTAGCCGGTCAGGCGCGTATGCAAGTTCCACATTGCAAACCGCTGGTGCACGTGCATGCATGGACAAACATCGAAACATGACGTCAGAGGCGATACGACCGGCAGAAGCTGACAGGCATCCGTGGAACTTCCATCACCGAATTCCCAATTGGACGGGTGCCGTTCGGCCGAACAGCCGACCGCGTACGCAGGAAGCGACGGATAACGCTCTGTCAATGAAGGAGTGATGCCGGATCAGGCGGCGCGTACGCCGCGGCCGACGGCGCGTTCGGCCGCGCTCGGCTCGGCCGGTGCCTTGAGACCGGTCTGCTGACGCCAGAAGGCGATCGCCCCCCGCAACGTGTCCCGCAGGTACTCCTTGGCGGAGTCCGGGCGCGTGGGGTCGGACAGCAGCCGCTGTGCCTCGGCGAGACTGGCGTCCAGCTTGGTCGTCGCCGCCGCCCGGGGAACCATCCCGAGTTCCTCGCGGGTTGCGAGGTTGGCCTCGACCATCAGCTCGCCGAGGCTGACCCCCAGATAGGGGGCCAGGCGTCGCAGGTTCTGCACGCTCGGCTCGATGTCGCCGGACTGGTAACGAGAGATGAGCGAGGCGGAGACGCCCGTGGCCGCGGCCAGTTCGCCGTCGGAGGCGAAACCATGGGCCTCCATCAGGGCCCGGAGGTACCACCCGAAGGGTGTCTGCGGGTCACGGCGCTTCTTGCTCACATGCAAGATCCTACGCCCCAGGTCAGACGGCCGTCACGACAACGTGACGTATTTCTTGCACGTGTGCAGGACATTTCGGGTTAACCCGGGCTGCTATCACTCGAACGGTGGATATGATCCATGCATGCATGACTTTACTATGCATGCGTGCGTGAACACAAGAACGCTCTTCTGAGCCCGGTGGTGACGAGGTGACCTTGCGGAACGTTCGTCACCCCGCACCCCGCACTGTCGATCACCCCTCCGGTTCCGGCCGCGTACGCGACCGGGCAGCCCTGGCCGAATCCGACGGCGACCCGTGGTCGCTGATCGAACGGGCCCAACAGGGCGATGTCAGCGCCTTCGGCGAGTTGTACGCGCGGTACAACGCCGAGGTCTTCCGCTACCTCTGGCAGCGTTGCGGTCATGTTCAGCTGGCCCAGGACCTGGCCGGTGACGTCTGGGAACGGGCGTTGCGCGGCATCGGCCGGCTGAACTACCGAGGCGCGCCTCCGCTGGCCTGGCTGATGACGATCGCCCGCAACCGGGCCATCGACCATTTCCGCTCCGGCCGGTTCCGGATGGAAGTGCTCAGCGACGCCACCCGAGACATGGGTCAGATCGACGACTCGGCCGACATCGAGCAGATCGCGGTAACCCGGCTGGAGTCGGCCGTCGTGCTGCGCGCGGTCCAGGAGTTGTCAGCCGCCCAGCGACAGGCCATCACCTTGACCTACTTCGCCGGGCTGACCTGTCCCGAGGCGGCCGTCCGGATGGGTGTCACCGAGGACGCGGTGAAGGCCCTCAACATGCGAGCCCGCCGGACCATGGCCCGGCGGCTGAGCCACGGCGTCGAACGCGCCGCCCTGGCCGGGTGATGAGGATGCTGCGCGACTTCGGGCTCCTGATCGGCGGCGGACCGCGCCCCGGGTGGGCGGTGCTCCCGCCGCCCGACCGGGGTCCCTATCGGCAGGCGGTGCAGCTGCCGGACGCCGAAGTCAACGCATTACGCGCGCACGGCGTCGCCGCCCTCGGCGACCTCTCACCCAGCCGGGTCGTCGCGATCGCGCGGGCGGCTCGCGTACCGAACTTCCGCACCGCACCGCGAAGGAGAATCCGGTGAGCCTGCACGACAACGTGACGGTCGGTCTGCTGTGCCTGTCCTGCGGTGCGGCCGCCTTGGTGACGGTGGTCGCCACTTCGCTCGTGGTCCACCTGCGCCATCGCGAGGTGCGACGGCAGGCCGAGCACATCCGGCGCTGGGCCGAGTCCCGGCCGGAACAGCGGACTCGGCCGGCCCTGCCGCCGTCGTTGCCCGACGGGTTCGGCGAGGTGGCCGGGGCACCGGTCGTGTACGCCTGGTGGACACCGTCCAAGGAGGAGCTGACCGAGACGGCCGTCCTGCCCCGCATGACCGACGACATCCTGACGGCAGAGGCACTCCGCTTCGAGGTGACCCAGGTTCTGCAGACGATCCCGTGGCGGGACGCCGAGACGATTCCCGCCCGGCGCGGTCACCTCGACGTCATCGAGGGGTACGCCCGCGCCGGGCGGCACCGGGCGGGACCGCGGTGACCCCACCGGCCTCGACCCTGACCCAAGCCGGACCGGGCCGGCATCGGACCCCGGATCCGCCGTACGACCACCGCCGCGTCGCCGTCCTGGTGGTGGCGGCGGTGGCCCTCGTCCTCGCGGCCGGGATCAGCATCGCCGCCTTCGTCGCGGTGGCGTCCGATCCCGGTCCGCCCGCCGGCACCCGCCGCTGAGCCCGGTGGGTGATCATGCTGCCGCGAAGTCGATCAGGGAGCCGTGGACACGACACGCCGGGCGAGCACGCCCGATAGTTCATGATCGCGCGCAAAGGCAGCGCTAGGGGAGGGGGCCGCAGATCACCACGGTGTCGAGGGAGACGGTCGTGGCGACAGCCACGACGAGGTCCCCGCCGACGCGTACATCGGTCAAGTGGATGTCCTCGGCAGGCCAGTCCGGTGCCACGCCCTCGCCGGTCGCGAGCGGCCCCAACGTGTCGAGCGCGTCGAAGCGTACGGCGATTCCGTGGCCGGTCAGTTTGACGGCCGCTTCCTTGCGGGTCCACCGCCGCAGGAACCAAGCGGTTCGCTCGGAGGGTGGAACTGCGGCGAACTCGGCTCGCTCGGCGGGGGTGAGCGTACTGGTCAAGGTGTCCAGATCCCGGGCGGTTCCCCGCTGTTCCAGGTCGACACCGATCCGGCCCTGGCCGACGACGGCGAGGACGACCCACTCCCGCGTGTGCGTCACCGACAGATCGATCGACTCGCCCACGGTCGGCCGTCCGTGCGCTCCGCCACATCGATGACAGGTCCGCTCGATGGTCACGGCATCAGGCGCGATGCCCAGATATCGCGCGGCGATCTCGCGCTGCGAGCTGCGCGAGGTCAGGAAGGTGCGCCTTGCGTGGTCGGCCACGAACCGGTCCGCCTGGGCCCACTCTTCGTCCGAGATCCAACTGGTACGCGAGGAGACCGGAACGGGCCACAGATGGCAGACGCCGGCCGGGGGAGCCGACGCCGCGGGAAGGGTTGGCGCGCCCCAGATCTCGTCCACGGGGCATACCCTAGCGCGCGGTCACTTGCGCACGCTGCGCGCGCGGACGTGGAGGCGTTCGCCTTGGCGGCCGAAGAGGCTGAGCAGCTCGACCGGCCGGTCGGTCGCGCTGCCGAACCAATGCGGCAGACGGGTGTCGAACTCGGCCGCCTCGCCGGCCGGCAGCTCGAGGTCGTGGTCGGCCAGGCACAGGCGCAGCCGCCCGGACAGGACGTAGAGCCATTCGTAGCCCTCGTGCGTCTTCAGGTCGGGCTGCTCGCCCGCCGGCAGGATCAGCTTGTACGCCTGGAGCCCGCCCGGTTGCCGGGTCAGCGGGATCATGGTGCGGCCGCCTTCGCGAATGGGCTTCGCCCGGATCCGGGGATCGCCGACGGCGGGCGCGCCGACGAGTTCGTCGAGCGGGACCTTGTGGGCCTGGGCGATCGGCAGCAACAGTTCGAGGCTCGGCTTGCGCCGGCCGGTCTCCAGCCGGGACAGCGTGCTCTTGGAGATGCCGGTCGCCTCGGAGAGCGCGGCCAGCGTCACGCCGTGCTGTTTGCGTACCTCCTGCAGGCGGGGGCCGACCTGAGCCAGGGTCTTCGTGATCTCGTCCACCCGTCCAGGAAAGCTCGGATTCCCGGTTTCGGCAACAAAGGTTGTCGAAATTCCGGCGTACGCCGCACCATCGGACGCGGAGGTGAGCGCGATGAACGCGTACGACGTGGTGGTGATCGGAGGCGGTGCGGCGGGGCTGAACGCCGCCCTGGTACTGGGCCGGGCCCGTCGCCGGGTGGCGGTGGTGGACGCGGGCGAGCCCCGAAACGCTCCGGCTGCCCATATGCAAGGGTTCCTGTCGCGGGACGGTATGCCCCCGGCCGAGCTGCTCTCGGTGGGCCGGGCCGAAGTCGCCGGCTACGGCGTAGACCTTGTCGACGGCCGGGTTGCCGGGATCGAACCCGGCTTCGCGGTACGCCTGACCGACGGAACTACCCTGGGCGCGCGGCGCATCGTGGTCGCGACGGGGTTGCGGGACGAGTTGCCCGAGGTGCCCGGAGTCGCCGAGCGGTGGGGACGCGACGTGATCCACTGCCCCTACTGCCACGGCTGGGAGGTACGCGACCAGGCGATCGGCGTACTGGCGGGCGAAGCGCGCTCGGTGCATCAGGCGGTGATGGTGAAGCAGTGGAGCGACGATGTCGTGTTCTTCGCCCACGAGTACGCCCTGACCGCGGAGGACCGGCAGCAGTTGGACGCGCGGCGCATTCCGGTCGTCGAGGGACCCGTCGCCCGGCTGGTCGTGGCAGACGACGTGATCCGGGGCGTGGAGTTGCGCGGTGGCCGGGTGGTCGAGCGGTCGGCGATCTTCGTGGCTCCCCGGTTCGTGCCGATCGACGGGCTGCTCCGTGAACTCGGCTGCGAGGTCGACAACGGGCTCGTCAAGGTCGACCAGTTCGGGCGCACCACTGTGGACGGAGTATGGGCCGTCGGCAACGTGGTGACGCCGATGGCCTCCGTCGTCATGGCGGCGGCCGCCGGGGCCGCCGCCGCGATGGTCGTCAACGGGGATCTGGTGGAAGAGGAGGTCAGCGCTGCGCGTATCGCCGGATGAGCCGGCGGAAACCCGCGGGCGTCTTGGCTCTAGTGATTTGCTCGCGCGGCGTGGACGGCGTCGAGGATCGCCTCGGCGTCGGCGCTGCTCATCCGGGGGTTCACGACGCAGGCGCGGAACGCGAAGCGGCCGTCGACCGTGGTCCCGGCGAGGAACGCGCGGCCCTGGCGCTGGAGCTCGGCGAGGATCGCGCGATTCTCCTCGTCGGTCGCGCCGGAGCAGCGGAAGCAGACGACGCTCAACCCGTGCGCGAGCAGTTCGAGGGCGGCATCGGCGTCGACCGCGGCGGCGAGCCGATCGGCGATCGCGAGATCGCGCGCGATCAGCTGCCGGTAGCCGTCGAGACCGAGATGCCGCAGTTGCGCCCAGACCTTCAGCGCGCGGAACGGCCGGGTCTGCTCGAAGCCGAATTCGCTGAACCACGGCTCGTCCTCGGTCCGCAGATAGGGCGGCACGAGGCTGAAGGCGTCGCGGGTGAGCTGCCGATCGCGCAGCAGGACCAGCCCCGCGTCGACTGGCGTGTAGAGCCATTTGTGCGGATCGAGCGCGATGCTGTCCACTGCGGACAGTGCTGTTCTGGTGTCCGCGTACGCGTCCAGCAGGAGCACCGCCGGACCGCCGTAGGACCCGTCGACGTGCAGCCAGAGCTCGTGTTCGGCGCAGATCTCGGCGATCTCGGCCAGCGGATCGATCGCACCGGTGTTGACCGTGCCGGTGCTGGCCATCACGGCTACCGGAATCACGTCCGTCGCCAGGTCCGCCTCGACCTGCTCGCGCAGCAGATCCGGGCGCATCCGGTGATCGGCGTCGGACGGGATCAGCCGCACGTTCGCCGAGCCGAAGCCGAGCAACTCGGCGGCTTTCCGGGCGGTGCCGTGCCCTTCGGTCCCGAGGTAGAGGACGAACCTGCGCCCGGCCAGGCCGTCTCGGCGTACGTCGAGACCGTGGCGCTCGGCCGCACGGTGGCGGGCGACCGCGAACGCCGTGAGCGTCGCCATCGAGCCGCCGCTGACCAGGAGACCCGTGCCAGCCTCGGGGAACCCCGCCAACTCCCGGAAGACCCGGATCACTTCGCGCTCGACGTGGACCGCCGCGTGATCGCCGCCGGCGACGCTCGGATTCAGCGTGGCCGCCAGGGCGTCGGCGTACGCCCCGAGCACGTGCGGGGGAGAGTTGACCCACGCGGCGTACCGGGGATGGCCGTTGCCGAACGGATAGGGCATGACCTGCTCGGCGATCTCGTCCAGCACCTGATCCAGATCCACCGGGCCCGCGTCGGCCGGTGGCACCTCGCCCCGGTACGCCTGCCATGCGGGCTGCTCCGGCAACGTCGTCAGATGCTCGGTGATCAGCTCCGTCACCCGGTGGCCGATTCGGCGTACCTCGGCGGGGCGCCACTCCCAGGCGGGCGGAATCTCTGTCATCGCAGGTCCATGCGTCTCCGTCATCGCAGGTCCATGCGTCTCCGTCATCGCAGGTCCATGACGAGGTAGTAGACGCACGGTTCGTCGCCCGGGTTGGCGAACCCGTGATGACAGTCGCCGGCGTAGAAGACGCTGTCCCCGGCGTGCAACTCGGTCACCTCGTCGTCCAGCGACAACCGCAGCGTGCCCGACTCGACGGCGAGGTACTCCCGCGTACCGGGTCCATGGGGGGTGAAGACTCCGGCGTCCACCCCGGGTTCGACGGTCGTCCGCATGAACTCGAACTCGACGCCCGGCAGCACCGGGCTGAGAATGCGGCGCTGCCAGCCGTCGGCCTGGGCCACGTCCTGCTTCTCATGGCGGAGCAGGATGCGCCGCTCGGGCGACTCCGGCCGGAGCAGCCGGGCGACGCTGGTGCCCAATCCGGTCGCTATCCGGTCGAGGACTCCGACGGTCGGCGTACGGCTGCCTCGTTCCACTTCGGACAGCATGCTCCGGCTGACGCCACTGGCCGTGGCCAGTTCGTCCAGGGTGAGGTCACGACGGCGGCGTTCTTCGCGAACGCGTACGCCCAACTCGGCGATCATGAAAATCCACTATAGCGGAATTCCGCTATAGTGGAAGAGGCTCACTTCTTGCCGAAGCGGAGCTTCCACGGAACCATCGCCGACTCCAGCTGTACGCCCAGGCTCATCTTCGAAGCGCCTTCGACCCGCTCCTCGAACCGGATCGGCACCTCCGCGATCCGCATGCCCCCGCTGACCACCCGATAGTTCATCTCGACCTGGAAGGCGTACCCGTTGCTCTGGACCGAGGCGACGTCGATGGCCCGCAGAGTCTCCGCGCGCCAGGCCTTGAAGCCGGCGGTCGCGTCCTTGACGTGCAGCTGCAGGATCGTGTTGACGTAGAAGTTCGCCCAGGCCGAGAGGGCCTTGCGGTGCCACGGCCATTCGCTGGCGGTCGCGCCGCCGGCGACGTAGCGGGATCCGAGAATGACCGCCGCGTCGGTCGTGGCCAGCTTCTCGATCATCACCGGGATGGCGGTGACCGGATGCGAGAGGTCGGCGTCCATCTGCACCACGACGTCGGCGCCTTCGTCGAGTGCGCGCGTCATGCCCGCGACGTACGCGCGGCCGAGTCCGTCCTTGACCGTCCGATGCAGTACGCCCACCGGAATCGGGGCCTCGACGCCGAGCTTCTCGGCGATCTCCCCGGTGCCGTCGGGCGAGTTGTCGTCGACCACGAGGACGTGCAGGCCGGGCAGGTCCAGGCCGGCGAGGAGACTGACGAGTTTGGGCAGGTTGTCGCGCTCGTTGTACGTCGGCACGACGACAGTGATTTTGGGCGCGCTGCTCATGTCCACCTTCGTATGGTCGGTCTTCGTTGATGGGCGGCGGTTCTCGGACACCCGAGCGTACTATTCACCTCGCCTGATCAAGCAAAACCGCAGGTCCCGGACGTGTCGCCCGGCCACCGGACATCGGCAGCCGGGCGGGGAACCGATCTCAGGCGGCGGCGCAACTCACCGTCGGCGTGGCGTTCGCGGCCTCAACGCGCTCCACCAAGGAGGCATCGCCGGACGTTGATGTTAGCGCCTCGCAGCGCGTGTGGGCAATTTCACCACCGCCGACCCCGGCCTGCTAGCTGCCTGAGCTGCATGTTCTCAGGCCGTGGACCTTGCGCCGACCCGCTTCACGATCGCGCGGGATTGACCTAACCTGTTGTAACTTTCGCGGAAGGGTCACCTTCGCGTGACAGACAGGAGCGGACATGGGTCAACGGCTCGGTGTGGTGTCGGAGGCGGACGCCGGGGAAACCCGGGTGGCCGCGACGCCGGCGACTGTGCGCCAGCTCGTGAATCTCGGGTACGAGGTCATGGTCGAGGCCGGAGCCGGCGCGCGCGCCAGCTTCCCCGACGACGCCTACGCCGAGGCCGGCGCCAAGATCGGCAGTCACGACGACTGCTGGCAGTCCGACATCGTGGTGAAGGTGAACGCTCCTTCCCCGACGGAGATCGCCGAACTGCGCGACGGGGCGACGCTGATCGGTCTGCTCAGCCCGGCATTGCGGCCGGAGCTGGTGGACGCGCTCGCCGCCCGGCCCGTGACGGCGCTGGCGATGGACGCGGTGCCGCGTATCTCGCGAGCGCAGTCCATGGACGTGCTCAGCTCGATGGCGAACATCGCGGGATACCGAGCGGTCGTCGAGGCCGCCCATGCCTTTGGGCGGTTCTTCGCCGGGCAGGTGACCGCCGCCGGCAAGGTTCCGCCCGCGAAAGTCCTCGTGGCCGGCGCCGGAGTCGCCGGCCTCGCTGCGATCGGGGCCGCGAAGAGCCTCGGCGCGATCGTCCGCTCCACCGATCCCCGGCCCGAGGTGGCCGAGCAGGTTCGGTCGCTGGGCGGCGAGTTCCTCGCCGTGACGGTGGAGCAGGAGGTCAGCTCGGACGGGTACGCCAAGGCGACCTCGGCCGACTACGACCGGCGTGCCGCCGAGATCTACGCCGAGCAGGCCGCCGACGTCGACATCGTCATCACCACCGCGCTCATCCCGGGGCGTCCCGCGCCCAGGCTGCTCACCGAGGAGCACGTGGCGAGCATGAAGCCGGGCAGCGTCGTCGTCGACATGGCGGCCGCGCAGGGCGGCAACGTCGCCGGGACGAAGGCCGGTGAGGTCGTCGTGACCGAGAACGGCGTGACGATCATCGGATACACCGACCTTCCGGGCCGCCTGCCCGCGCAGGCCTCCCAGCTGTACGGGACCAACCTCGTCAACCTGCTGAAGCTGGTGACGCCGGGCAAGGACGGTCAGTTCACCCTCGACTTCGACGACGTCGTGCAGCGCAACATGACCGTGGTACGCAACGGCGAGAAGCTCTGGCCGCCACCGCCGGTGCAGGTGTCGGCGGCTCCGACGGCCGCGCCGGTCGCCCAGGTGGCGGCGCCCGTGAAGAAACCCGTCTCGACCGGCCGGGTCTACACCCTCGTCGGCGCGGCCGCCGCCGCGTTGTTCCTGATCACCGCGTTCGCCCCGAACCAGCTGATCGGCAACTTCACCGTCTTCTCGCTCGCCGTGGTCATCGGGTACTACGTCGTCGGCAAGGTCCACCACGCGCTGCATACTCCGCTGATGTCGGTCACGAACGCGATCTCAGGCATCATCGTGGTCGGCGCTCTCCTCCAGATCGGCCAGGGTGACGCCGTCGTCACCGGGCTGTCGTTCGTCGCCGTCCTGCTGGCCAGCGTCAACATCCTCGGCGGCTTCGCCGTCACCCGGCGCATGCTGAGCATGTTCTCGAAGGGCTGATCGAGATGAGTGCTGTCACCGCCGCGCAGGCGGCGTACATCGTCGCTGCGCTCCTGTTCGTGCTCAGTCTCGCCGGACTGTCCAAGCACGAGACGTCGCGCAACGGCGTGGCCTATGGCATCGCCGGGATGGCCATCGCGCTGGTCGCCACGGTCGGGCTCGCCTCGCGCACGATCAGCGCCATGGGCGTCGCCCTGCTGGCCGTCGCACTGATCGTCGGCGGCGGCGTCGGCATCTGGCGCGCCCGGGTGGTCGAGATGACGGGCATGCCCGAGCTGATCGCGGTCATGCACAGCTTCGTCGGTCTCGCCGCCGTGCTCGTCGGCTGGAACGGCTACGTCGAGCACAACGACATGACCGGCGCGCTGCTGCGCATCCATCACGGCGAAGTGTTCATCGGCGTCTTCATCGGCGCGGTCACCTTCACCGGCTCGATCGTGGCGTACCTCAAGCTGTCGGCTCGCATCAAGTCCGCGCCGCTCATGCTTCCGGGCCGCAACCTGCTCAATCTGGGCGCGTTGGTCGCGTTCGCGGTCCTCACCGTCGTCTTCGTGGTACGCCCGAACGTGTGGCTGCTGGCCGCGGTGACCGTCCTAGCGCTCGCCCTCGGCTGGCACCTCGTCGCCTCGATCGGCGGCGGGGACATGCCGGTTGTGGTCTCGATGCTGAACAGCTACTCGGGGTGGGCCGCAGCCGCCTCGGGCTTCCTGCTCAACAACAACCTCCTGATCGTGACCGGGGCGCTGGTCGGCTCGTCGGGTGCGTACCTGTCGTACATCATGTGCCAGGCGATGAACCGCTCGTTCCTCTCGGTCATCGCAGGCGGCTTCGGGGTCGAGGCGGCCACGGGCGGCGACGAGGACCTCGGCGAGCACCGCGAGACGAACGCCGAGGAAGTCGCCGAGCTGCTGCGTAACGCGAGCTCGGTAGTCATCACACCCGGCTACGGCATGGCGGTGGCACAGGCCCAGTACCCGATCGCCGAGCTGACCCGGATTCTGCGGGCGCACGGCGTCGAGGTGCGCTTCGGCATCCACCCGGTCGCCGGTCGCCTGCCCGGCCACATGAACGTGCTGCTCGCCGAGGCTCATGTCCCGTACGACATCGTGCTGGAGATGGACGAGATCAACGACGACCTCGCCGACACCTCGGTGGTGCTCGTGATCGGCGCGAACGACACGGTCAACCCGGCCGCGGCCGATCCCGGCAGCCCGATCGCGGGCATGCCCGTCCTGCGGGTCTGGGAAGCGGCCAACGTCGTCGTGTTCAAGCGCTCGATGGCCACCGGGTACGCCGGTGTGCAGAACCCGCTGTTCTTCCGGGAGAACACGCAGATGCTGTTCGGCGACGCCAAGCAGCGGGTCGACGACATTCTGCGGGCGCTGGCCCCGTCCGTCGGCAGTCAGCGGGAACCCGCCGACGCGGTGCCGGCCGGAGTGCGCTGACGCCTGCTCCGGCGCTGGCCCCTGGCGCTGGCCCCTGGCGCTGGATCACGGATCTCGGTCGAATCTTGGGCCGAGATTCGACCCGGAACCCTGATCCAGCGCTGAAAGCTACAGCGCGTGCGGCAGGGAGAGTTCCTCATGGGACTCGCCCTGTTTCGCGTACCAGGCCGGCTCGTCTTTCAGAGCGACGTCGATGCGCAGGCGTATCCAGGACTCGACGGCGGGCAGGTCGTCGGGCCGGAACCAGGCGACGTCGAGGGACTCGTCGTCGTTGACTCGAGCCTCGCCGCCGACCGCGCGGCAGCGGAACCAGACGTTGAGGTACTCGCACTGGTCGCCGTTGGGGTAGACCACGGGGTGCATCGCCACTCCGGCGAGGCGTTCGACGACGATCTCGACCCCGGTCTCCTCGAAGACCTCCCGCACGATCGCGTCGGCGGGCTGCTCGCCGGGGTCGACCGCGCCGGCCGGCAGGGACCACTGCCCCGAGTCGCTGCGCTGCCCGAACAGGATCTCCCCGGCGTCGTTCACCACGACGGCGCTCACGCTCGGCAACAGCAGGACGTCGTGGCCGACCAGGCCACGAAGGCGGCGGACGTACGGAGACATCGGCATCCGCCGGACACTACAGCAGGCCCCACAGTTCTGCGGGGCCTGCGGCGCGAACTATCGGGTCAGTCGGCGAGGGTGACGATCGCCTGAGCCCACTTGAAGTGCTTCTGCTTGGCCAGGTCACGGACCGTCTTGATGCCGAACGCCTTATCCAGGTACTCGGCGTCCTCCTTGGTCAGACCCTCCAGGGCGGTGACCGGGGCGTCGGCGAGCTCCTGGGCGCTCTTGCCCTCCCACTGCTTCATGAGCTTCTTCTCGAGTCCCAGCAAGGGATCTCTCCTTACGATCGGTTCGGGGGCTGCGACGGTCCGCCGGGACCGCCGGGAGGGATGCTATCGCCCACGCTGTCCTGGTGCGACGGTGTGGCGGGAGCCCGACAGTCACGGCGTACGCGCGTCGCGGACGATTTCCCCGTTCTTCATGATCACGACAAGGTTGGCGGGGTCGGCGAGCACCGTGAGATCGGTGAGCGGGTCGCCGTCGACGAGCAGGAGATCGGCGTACGCACCCGGCTCGATCACGCCCAGCGGCCGGGGATAGGGATTGCGCTCGCCCGACATCGCCAGCAGCTCGGCGTTGCCGGAGGTCGCCATGCGCAGCACTTCGACCTGGGTGAACCAGCGGGTCATCTTCGCCAGTTGTGCGCCCTGCCGCGTGGCCAGCTGCGGATCGAACAGGGTGTCGGTGCCCCAGGCGACGCGTACGCCGTGCTTGCGTGCAAGTTCGTAGGCCCGGTCGGTGCCCTCGACCATGGTGAGCTGCTTGGCGCGGTTGACCGGGTCGGTCATCGGAATGGCTTCCTCGTCGTCCAGGAACGGCTGCAGACACCACCAGACTTCCTGCGTAGCCATCTGCGCAGCGGTTTCGTCGTCCAAGAGGTGGCCGTGCTCGATGCACCGCACTCCCGCCCGGATCGCCTGCTGCACCGACCGGGGCGTGTACGCGTGCACCATGACATAGGTGCCCCAGTTCTCGGCGGCCTCGACCGCGGCTCGCAGTTCGCCCTCGGTGTACTGGGTGACGTCGAGTGGGTCGTGCGGAGAGGCGACGCCGCCGCCCGCCATGAGTTTGAGCTGGCTCGCGCCGAGCATCAGTTGCTCCCGGGCGGCGCGCAGCACCTCGTCCACCCCGTCGGCGATCGCGCTGACGCCCGAGGTCTCGATGAAGGTCAGCCCTTGTTTCGGCAGGTCGTGGGCGGTGCGGAAGTCGCCGTGGCCGGACGTCTGGCTGATGAACGCGCCGCTCGGAAAAATCCGGGGTCCCCGGATCAGTCCTTCGTCGATCGCTCGCTTGAGGCCGAAGCTCGGTCCGCCCGCGTCTCGGACCGTGGTGAACCCGCGCAGCAGCGTACGCTCGGCTTCCCGGCCGGCCGCCAGAGTGATGTAGCCGAGGTCGGCCGTGGCCAGCTGAGCCATCGGCAGACTCGCCATCATGGCGTGCCAGTGGGCGTCGATCAGGCCCGGCATGAGCACCCGGCCGCCGCCGTCGATCACCGTGCCAGACCTGTCGTCCGCGTCGACCGCGCTGATGAGGCTGTCCTCGACCGCTACCCGGGTGGGCGCGGTCAGCTCTGCCGCCCGACCGTCGAAGACTCGGACGTTGTCGAAGATCAGCGTCATGCTGTCGAGTGTCTCGACCGCTGGTGGATTTGTCCGGCGAATGCGTGGGATCGTTGCCGCCCGGATCTTTCGCCCGGCTGATGTCGTCAGGTGGTGCTGAGAACATCAGGAGGGCGAAAGTTCGGCACCGCAGTCAGGGGCGTCGAGCCACCACGTGCCAGATAGGCCGCTCGGGGTGGATCAGCCGAGCCGGCGGAGTCGGCACCAGCCCACTCGATCCCAGGTCGGCCGCCAGGTACGCCGACGCCGTCCAGCCGTGCCGGGCCAGCCAGGCGACCGGATCGGCGCTCGCCCCGACGAACGGCGAACCCCGGTCGACCATGTACGCGAGGAACTCCGCGTTGGTCGGGTCGGTGGCGTACGCCGAATGCGGGATGTCCAAGGCGAGCCGGGAATCGTCGGCGGCCACGGAGCCGAGCCGGTCGAGCAACTCGTCCGCCGCTTCGGCCGGAAAGTAGTAGAACAGGCCCTCCACGAGCCAGACCGCCGGTCGCGCCGGGTCGAATCCGGCGTGCGTGAGCGGCCCGGCCCACGGCGTACGCAGATCCACGTCGACGATCACCTGTCCGGCGGGGCCGATCCCGGCCTGGGCCAGCGTCGCGATCTTCGTCTCGACCTGACCTGGGAGGTCGGCTTCGTACACCGTCGCGCCCGGCGTCGGCAGCCGCCACGGCCGGGTGTCCGAGCCGGAGGCGAGGATGACGACCTGGTCGACGCCGGAGCGTAGTGCCTCGCCGATCACTGCGTCGCCGAGGCGGCCGCGGGTGATCACTACTTCCGACGGCCCGCCCAGCTTGTCCAGGGACGCCACGAGCTGATCCGGGCCGGCCAGCCACTCGGCGTACGGGTCGACGAGGTAGGCGTCCGGCTCGGCCGACTCCCGACGACGGATGACCGCCATCCAGTCGCTCGTTGTGCGTACCGCCGAGGCATTCTCGACCTGGTCAGCCACGTAGCCGAGCCTATCGGCGCAGCCGGGCCGGGGTGGTCCGGACGCCGAAGCCGACGGTCGCGCGGTGGGCCACTGACGCTGCTGGAAGGTTGCCCGCTCGCGAGCCGGACGGTCGAAGCGGTCGTGCCGGTCGCGGCGGTCGTCGAACTTCGAATGGCGCGGCCGATCATGCCGGTCGTCGAAGTGGTGACCGGCGGCGAAGCCGATGCCCAGGCCGATCACGCCGCCGACGGCGAGCCCGGCGACGCCCATCGCGCCGAGCTGGACGGCCCGATTGGCGAAAAACGGCGAGCGCCGCGAAGCGACCGGCTCGGCCGGAGGTTCCGGAGTCTCAGAAGGGGTGGTCATGTGAAAACGCTACAGCGAAGAAAGGTAGAACCATTGTCCGCCCTCGCGCCGGAACTCGCTGTTCTCCTCCAGCACCCCGGCGGTGTGAAACGCCCGGAAATGCACGGTGGCGACGGTCTCGAAGAGTGAACCACCGGTCTGCCCGACGATCTCCAGGCGCGTGTAGCGCGGGCCGCCAGTGAGGTCGAGCCGCCGGGGCCGCGTGCTCGCATGCCACGTACGCAGCAGATACGCGGTGTCGCCGCGCACGAAGGCGGTGAATCGCGAGCGCATCAGCAGTTCGGCGGTGGGCGCATCGGCGTGCTGCCAGCGGCCGCAGCAGTCGGCGTATGCCGGGCCGAGGCCACATGGGCAAGAACTCATGCTGTCATCGTCGCAGGATCATGGTCACAATGGGCGCGGGGGTGATCGATGTGGCGCGCGCCATCTGGACCGGTGTCATCAGCTTCGGCCTGGTCTCGGTTCCGGTCGAGATGTTCTCGGCGACCAAGGAGCACGAGGTCTCGTTCCACCAGTTCCAGCGGGGCACCAACGACCGCATCCGCTATCTGCGGGTCAACGAGCGGACCGGCGAGGAGGTCCCGTACGGCGACATCGTCAAGGGGGCCGACGTCGGCGAGGGCGAGTACGTCCTGATCGAGAAGAAGGAGCTCGACGAGATCGCGCCGGGCCGGTCGAAGATCCTGGACATCCACCAGTTCGTCGACCTGGACGAGATCGACCCGATCTTCTTCCAGAAGACCTACTACCTCGGCCCGGGCAGCGACGAGACGGTCAAGACGTATGCGCTGCTCCGGGACGCGATGGCCGAGGCGAACCGGGCGGCGATCGCGACGCTCGTGATGCGCAGCAAGGAGTACCTGGCCGCGATCCGGGTGGACAAGGATCTGCTGGTCCTGGAGACGATGTACTTCGCCGACGAGGTCCGCGCCGCGGCCGAGGTGATCGAGCGCCTGCCCGGCAAGGTTCGCAGCACCTCACAAGAGCTGCGGATGGCCGGTCAGCTGATCGACTCCATGACCGGCGAGTGGCGGGCCGAGGACTTCCGCGACACGTACACCGATCGGGTGAAAGATCTCGTCGAGGCCAAGCGCGCCGGCTCCGAGATCGTCTCGGAGGCCAAAGCGCCCGAGGCCACCAACGTCATCGACCTCATGGACGCGTTGCGGCGCAGCGTCGAGAAGGCCCGCAAGGAGCGCGCCGGGGACGCCGCGCCGGACGAGTCGGTCGCGCTCGAGGACATGAGCAAGTCCGAGCTGCTGGAGATCGCCCGGGAGCTCGACATCTCCGGCCGTTCCTCGATGAACCGCAAGGACTTGGAGAAGGCCATCGCCAAGTCCCGCAAGGCCGCCTAGACCAGTCGCGCGATGCCCGCGATCATCAGGTCGCGGGCCAGCGCTGCGCGTACGTCACGCTCCTGTTCGGTCAAGGTCACGGGTTCACCTGCGCGCCGCCGCGCTATTTCTTCGCGCAGATCATCTGGTACGCCGAAAGCAGTGAGCCGCTCGATCGCCTCGCGTTTGGTGATCAGCCGGTTCTCGGTGACCGTGGCTTGCACCCGGGCGAGTGTGGTCAACCCGAGATCGACGTAGACGTCCTCGCGCCACAGCTTCGGTTTAGCGACCGCCCTCGACCAGTACCCCGTGAGTTCTGCCCGGGACTCGGCCTGGAGGGTGGCGTCGTCGACGGGTGGGATCAGGCCGGCCGGGGGCGGGCCGTAGACGGTGATCCCACCACGGAGCACTTCGGCGCGGGCGATGCCGCTGATCGTCCGGCGGTACAGCTCGCCGTGCGCCCAGTAGTAGTGCTCGCGCGCAAGATCGTCCGCCTTGCCCAGCGACAAAGTACGCACAGTGCAGCTTCTTGTCCGGTGTGGACTGATGCAGCTCGGTCACCTGGCGGCGTTGCTTTCGATCGAGGTCCCGGTCGATCACGGCGATCACGTCGAGGTCGCTGATGCCGGGGCGGTAATCCCCGTACGCCAGCGACCCGCCGGCGTAGAGACCGGCGACTCCGGCGAGATCGCGTACGCGGTCGCCGAAGGTCGTCAGGACGGGGACCGCGGTGAGCCGTGCATCCATGCTCAGCATGATCCCTTACAGCAGAGTCGGCTGCAGCGCGCCCTCCAGCGTCAGCAACTCGCGTTTACGGTCCAGGCCACCGGCGTACCCGGTGAGGGAGCCGTCCGCGCCGACGACCCGGTGGCAGGGGCGTACCACGAGCAGGGGGTTCGCCCCGATCGCGGCGGCCACCGCGCGAATGCGATCCCGGGGTACGCCGATCCGCTCGGTCAGCTCGCCGTAGCTGATCGTCTCCCCGTACGCGATCTCGTCGAGCGCTGCCCACACCCGGTGCTGGAACGCAGTTCCCTGCGGAGCCAGCGGCAGCTCGAATCGCGTACGCGTGCCCTCGAAGTACTCCGTGAGCTGCCGGACCGCCGGGTCAGCCGGATCTCCGGCAGCGTTCCCGCCGAAGCCGATCCGGGTCAGCCCGTCGTCGCCCGACAGGATGGTGAGCGGTCCCAGCGGACTGTCCATCGTGGTCTGCTTGATCGTCATGTAATCAACGTTAGGCCTGCCCGGACTGAATGACTGGCGGGATTCGGACGGCGCGTCGTGCGATGATCACGTAAGTTCCCGCCGAGTTATCCACAGGGGGTTCCGGTCGTCGTCGAGGTCGCCTACGGTCGCACGCATGGCGCAGCTCTTCGATATCGACGAAGGCCTCCGACAGGCGGCCGCCGAGGCCCGGCAGCAGTCGGCACGGCTGGCCGCTCTCACGTCCGCCGAGGTCAGCGGCTCGGATGCGGGCGGAGCCGTCGCCGTCACCGTCCGCGCCGACGGTGCCTTCGTGGCACTCAGCCTCCACGACGAATGGCGTAAGCGCAGCGGCGGCGATCTCTCGGCGGCCGTCGTCGCCGCGCTCGCCGCGGCGCAGCAGTCGGCGACCGAGGCGTGGTCCGCTGCGGTGGCTTATGACTCACCGCAGACGCTCGACCTTCCCGGCGAATCCGCTCCCTCCACCGCGGACAGTGGCGACCCGGCGCTGTTCGCCCAGTCGCTCGACAGCCTGCTCCAGCAGGTCGAGGAACGGCTCGCTGAGCTGCCCGACCGCGCCGCCGAGGCGGCCACCCGGGTCGTGGAGGCGACCGGACCGGCCGGCGGAGTCATCGCGGTGGCCCGCGAGGGCGCGCTCGTCCGCGTCGACTGCGACGAACGCTGGCTCGCCGAGGCTCCGCGTACGCGCATCGAGGCCGAGCTGACCGCCGCGCTCGCGAAGGCGCTGCCGGGACTGCGCAATCAGGTCGACGCGGCGATCCGGGTCGGCCCGGTGGGAGAGCTCCTCGACCTGGCCGCCGATCCCGCCGCGCTGTTCCGGAAGCTCGGCCTGACCACCTAACCGTCAGATTCCGCAGGACATCGGATTGTTCCGGACAGGGGAATGAGCATGCAACCGGACGGGCAGCAAGTGCAGGCCGCCGTGGCGGCGATGCGGGCCGACGCCACGATGTGGCGCGACATGGCCGCCGACCTGACAGCGGCGGCGAGCACCGCCGGCGGACTCGACCTCGGCCGCCGCCAGTTCTCGATGATCGCCGACCAACTCGGCATGACCGAGCTGTACCAGCAGGTGCAGGAGCGGCTCGTGCAGCTGATCGGGCAGGGCGCGGACACCTTCGAGGCGACCGCGTCGGCGCTCACCACGGCCGCCGCCGGATACGAGGCCGACGAGGCCGCCGCCGTCCACCGCCTCCACGACATCTACTGAGGAGACACCCCCGATGACCGTCATGAGCGCCGCCGAGTTCGACTCGCTGCTGAACCGGGTCGACGACAAACTGCGACAAATGCGCGAGGTGACCGAGCACCTCTTCGACAAACTGGAGACCTGGGCCCACCGGCTCGGCCCGCTCGGCCACTCGATCATGCAGGTGCTGGCGTACGTGCCGAAGCTGATCGGGAAGGTCTTCGAGTGGATCGGCCAGCTCATCGTCAATCCCGGGGTGCCGTGGACGCTGTGGAACCACGGCAACGACTGGTCCGGCGCTCCCGTCGCCGGGAAGGTCAGCGCCCTGGTCGGCAAGGCCACCCTCGACGAAGTACGCGTGGACGACTTCTGGCAGGGGCGGGCTGCGGACGCGTACAAGAACACATTGCCCCGGCAGAAGGAGGCGCTGGCGAAGATCGTGTCGGCCGCCCAAGCCGTGGACGACGCGCTGACCAAGATGGCGATCGCGATCGGGGCGCTCTGGCTGGCGTTGCTCACCGCCATTCTCTCCGCCGTCGTGGAATACATCGCCGAGGGCGCAGCCGCAGCGACGGGCGTGGGCGCTCCACCGGCGGCGGCCGGAGCAGCGGCGACCACCGCGAAGGTGCTGGCCCTGGTCACGGCGGCGCTCGACGTCTTCTTCGTCTTCATCGTGGCCAACACGTTGCCGGTGCTGAAGAGCCTGCGGCACGATCTGCTCGACAGCTCGGCCTTCCCGGACGGGCACTGGCCCCGGTCCACCACCGACTTCTCGGACGGCAGCCTCAGCGACGGCGACCCGACCGACTGGCATTTGCGGGTGAGCTGATGCGCGACATCTTGCGAGGCATCGTCGCGGTGATCTTCGTAGTGCTCCTCGGGGGCACCGCCGTCGCGGGTGCGATCGACCCGTCCCAGTACGCCGACGTCAAACCCGGCGGCGTGATCGCGCCCTTCGTCGTCTGCGGCGTCGGCGCGGTCGGGTTCGCGGTGCTCGCCTGGGCGGCGTTCGGGCTGGCGAGCGGGGCTGCCGCCGATCGAGCCCGATCCGGGTACGCAGCCGCCAAGGTGTTCGTCCCGCTGATCACGGTCGCCGGGCTCGGCACCGGGGTGATCACCGCCGTGGCGTACGGCGAGGCCGAGAACCTCCTGACCGCCGCGTGGAGCACCGCGCTCGTGCTCTTGGCGTACCTGTTGGTGCTGCGCGGACAGCGCAAGAGCGTGGCGCGAGCGATGCGCCGGCTGGACCACCCGAAAACGAGCTGAGCCGGGCGAGGCGGTCGGGCATGATCAGCGAATGACTTCGCCGCTGGCCGTCGGGGGCAATCGCGCCCGATGGGAAGACCTGCCCGAGAGCGTTCGCGCCGTGATCGAGCGCGCGGTCGACGCGCCGGTGACCGGAGCGGCCAGCCAGCCGGGCGGATTCTCTCCGGCGCTGGCGTCCGTGCTGACGCTGGCCGACGGCCGGAGGGTGTTCGCCAAGGCGGTGACCGAGGAGCGCAGCGAGTACGCCGCCGGAGCGATCCGGCGGGAGGCCGACATCCTCGCCGGGCTGCCCGCGCAGGTGCCCGCACCCGCGTTGATCTGGGCGGGCGACCACATCGACGAGGCCGGCGACTGGGCGATCATGGTCACCGAGGCGATCGACGGCCGGATGCCGGCCCAGCCGTGGCGGCCGGACGAGTTGCGCCGGTTCTTGCACGCCGCCAGCGTGCTCGCCGACTCGCTCACACCGGCGCCGTTCGCCGCGCCCGCCCTAGCCGAAGACGCCGCCTTGACCGGAAACTGGGCGGCGCTCGACCATCCCCGGTCCGCCGAGCTGATCGAGCTGGAGTTCGGCTGGGCCGCCGCGACCGAAGGCGACGCGCTGTTGCACGGCGACCTGCGCGCCGACAACTTCCTGCTGACCGAGACCGGGTTCGTGGTCGTCGACTGGCCGGCGGCCTGCACGGGCGCCCGGTGGCTCGATCTCATGATCAGCCTGCCGAGCGTCGCCATGCACGGCGGCGGTGATCCCGAGGCGCTCTGGTCGGCGCACCCGTTCAGCCGGGAGGCCGATCCGGACGCCGTGGACTCGGTGCTCGCCGGACTCGCCGGCTATTTCCTGGCCAACGCGGCGCTGCCGCCGGTGCCGCTGTTGCCGACGTTGCGCGACTTCCAGCGGGCTCAGGGCGACGTCGCCCTCCGCTGGCTCGGTTTCCGTCGAGGCTGGTCGTGACCTCGTGACCGAGCTTGCGACCTGTTCCGAGTGCGGTTGCTGGGCGTACGCCGGAGCACCGGACTGCTCGCGGTGCGCAGCTGGAGTCGACGACCTGATCGAGGCAGGCTGGCAGCGCTTCCTGACTGAATCCGGGTTCGACCGTGACGAATCCGCGTCCCGGTTCGACCGTGACGAATCCGCGTCCCGGTTCGACCG
>NZ_JABFVK010000026.1 GCF_013362815.1 Hamadaea sp.
ATGACCGAGGACGTCACGATTCCGCTGCCGACCGGCCAGGGCGAGGTCGCCGCCACCCTCACCGTCCCGGCGCAGCCTCGGGGCCTCGTCGTGTTCGCGCACGGCAGCGGCAGCTCGCGCCACAGCCCGCGCAATCGCCAGGTCGCCGAGCTGCTCCAGGCCCGCGGGCACGCCACGCTGCTGCTCGACCTGCTCACCGTCGAGGAGGAGATCGAGGAGAAGTCCCGCTTCGACATTCCGTTGCTGGCCGCGCGGCTCCAGACCGCTTGTCTATGGATACGCGAAAAGCCCGACCTGGCAGCCGTGCAGCTGGGCTTGTTCGGGGCCAGCACGGGGGCGGCCGCCGCTCTGATCACGGCGACGGAACCCGGGATCGAAGTCGCCGCGGTGGTGTCCCGAGGCGGCCGGCCCGACCTGGCCGGGCCTTATCTGCCGCTGGTGTCGTCGCCGACGTTGCTCGTCGTGGGCGGCGACGACTCGACGGTGCTCGATCTCAACCGGCAGGCGGCTTCGTTACTGTCCCAGTCCCGGCTGGCGATCATCCCCGGTGCGACGCACCTGTTCGAGGAGCCGGGCGCGCTTCGTCAGGTCGCCGAACTGGCCGCCGACTGGTTCGACCAGCACCTCTAGGAACGGTGGAACTCCGCGACCCAGCGGCGTACGGGAGGATCTTCGTCATCCAGCACCTCGTCGACGGCGATCGGACTCAGCCCGTCCGCGGCGAAGGCGTCGATCTCCGCCCGGGTCAGCGGCCAGGGCATCTGCCCGGGGTCGCCGTCTTCGTCGCGGGCGCGGGCCAGCACCAGCAACGTTCCGCCCGGCCCGACGAGCGCGGCGCTGTTCGCGATCGCCGTACGCCGAGCCTCGTCGAGCAGCACCTGGACGGTGTAGACCTCGAGGACGAAATCGAAGGCCCCGATCCAGTCCGGGGGCAGATCCAGCAGGTCGGCGACTCGGTAGTCCACTTCGGACGACGGGAACCGGCGGCGGGCGGCCGCGACCGCGGTCGGGGCGACGTCGAAGGCGACCACGGCGTACCCCAGTCCGGCCAGGTACTCCGCGTCGTCGCCCAGTCCGCAGCCGATGACGATCGCCCGACCATGGCCGGTAGCGCGACCGGCGGCCGCCCAGCGTACGAGGAACGGGTTCGGCTCCAGGTCGGCCCAGGGCACGACGGCTTCGCCCTGCTCGGCGGCGGCGTACAGGGTCTCGAACCAGGCGGTCGGCTCCCCGGCGGCCACTGATTCGGCGGCCAGACGGCGGGCGGTGGTGCGGTCGGTCATGCTGCGTTCGATCATGGTCGCAAACCCTAACCAACCGAGGAAGTCAGCCGCCGACGTGGATGCCCGGACGCTGGGCTGGGTCGGCCTCAAGTTTCCGGATGATCTCGCGGACCACCGGCGGCGTGTCGCCCCGGCCCAGGATGAGGTACCGAAACAGGTGCAACAGCGGCGAACCCTCCGACCACTCGAAATAGCAGTGCGGGCGTACGCCGGTCGCGTCGCGCAGGCTCAGGAGGATCGCTGCGATGGCGTTGGGCGCGGCCGGGCTCTGCGCCCGAAGAATCCGGTGGCCGCCGATCTCGACGCCGTGCACGCGGAGCACGTCGCTGAACTTGGACGGGTCGACGATGTCGATCTCCAGGAACAGCACGTCGGCCCGGCCCGGCACCGGGTTCATCCCGCGCTGTTCGGACTCCTTCGCGGCGTACTCGGCCGGGTCGCCGTCCTGACGGCGGTTGGCGATCAGGTTCAGCGCCCCGTCGTACTCCAGCGACTCGGTGATGAACCGCCGGGCTCGGTCGTCGAACTCGATGCTGTCGGCCCGCAGTTCCGTCGTCCGGCTCACCCGCGAGATGAGCGAGACGGCCACGATTCCGGCGATGAACAGTGCGGAGATGGCGATGCCGTCCGGCTTCTCGCGAATGTTCTCGCCCAAGGCGTACAAGAGGATGAGCGTGAGGAGCGCGAAGCCGGCGGAGGCCCACTTCTGCCGGTAGCGGACGGCCGAGATGGTGACCGCGACCGCGCCCGAGACCATCATGGCCAGGATGCCGGTGGCGTACGCGCCGGCCTGCGCGTTGACGTCGGCGCCGAACGCGATGGTGATGATGATCGAGATGACGGTGTAGACCATGACCACCGGGCGGACCGCGCGCCCCCACTCGGGTGCCATGCCATAAGACGGCAGGTAGCGCGGCACGATGTTGATGAGCCCGGCCATCGCCGACGCCCCCGCGAACCAGAGGATGAGGATCGTGGAGATGTCGTAGAGGGTGCCGAAGCCCTCGCCGAGATACTCGTGCGCGAGGTACGCCAAAGCGCGGCCGTTGGCCTCCCCACCCGGCTGGAACTCGTCGGCCGGGATGAGGATCGTGGTGACGAGGCTGGTCGCGACCAGATAGACCGACATGATGACGGCAGCCGTCGTGAGCAGCTTACGGGTGTTCTTGATCCGCGACCGGAGACGAGCCTTGGGGTCCTCGCCGGAGGCCGCGATGAGCGGCATCATGCTGACCCCGGTCTCGAAGCCGGACAGACCCAGCACCAGCAGCGGGAATGCGAGCACGGCCGGGCCGATCAAGCCGGTCCAGCCGCTGTGGCTCGAGGTGAGCGCGTCGGTCCAGTTCGCCCACGCGCCGCCGGTCGTGAAGATCTTCACGAACCCGACGACGACCACGATCGCGTTCAGGCCGAGGAAGATCGCGACGAGCGGGATCGCCACGCCGACCGCCTCGCTGAACCCGAGCAGGAACACCCCGCCGAGGATGAGCAGCAAGACCACGGTGATCAGGACGGCGTGACCGTGCAGGAAGCCCGGCGCATGCGGGTTCTCCAGCAGGTGGACCGAGGCGTCGGCGGCCGACAAGGTGATCGTGACGATCCACGACGTCGCCACGAAACCGAGCAGGACCAGCACGAACACCTTGCCGCGCCAGAACGGCAGCAGGTCCTCCAGCATCGCGACCGAGCCCTGCCCGTGCGGGCTCTCCTTCGCGACGCGGCGGTACATCGGCAGCATGCCGAGCAGCGTCAGCGCGACGATCAGCAGCGTGGCCAGCGGAGACAGCGCGCCGGCGGCGAGGGCGGCGATGGCCGGCAGATAGGCCAACGTTGAGAAGTAGTCCACGCCGGTCAGGCACATGACCTTCCACCAGGACTGCGGCTTGGCGTGGCCTTCCTCAGCCTCGGGGCCGACGACCGCCTGCACCCGGTGCTGGAGCAGCCAGCGGCCCAGCGATCCCCGCGGGCCGGACCGGGGTCCGGGCGTCTCCACCATCGCGGGGATCGCGAAGTCGTTGGTCGGCTGGCTCTTCGGTTGGGTCTCACGCGGCACTCGATCACGATAGGGGGTTTGCCCAAACCCGCGCAGGGAACCACGGCGTTATGCGTCGACAGTCCCCGTTCGCGAAGTATCTGATTGTTGAGAGTGGCGTGCTGCTGATCGTGGCGGTCCTGGTCGGCGGGCTCGCCGCCGTACGCCTGCCCGCCGCGCATCCCGGCCGGTCGGCGAGCCAATACCTGGTCGCGGCGCTCGTCACCCTCGTCGCGTTCGGACTGTGCGCCGTGGCACATGAGCTTGCTCACGTCGTCACCCGTGGCGAGCTTGCCGGGGCGGCGGCGGGGCCGCTCGTGAGCCTGGGGCTGGGCGGGCTGCTCGGCGTGACGACGGTCGTCCTGACCGTGACCGGCGCGGGTGGGCTGAGCGTCTCGGTGACGGCGTACGTCGGATTGGCCAACCTCGCGCTCGCCGCCGTCACCCTCCTGCCCGGCGAGTCCTCGGACGGTGGGCGGATGCTGCGCGCTTGGATTTGGCGTACGACGGGTGACGCGCGCCGGGCGAGCCGAGGAGCCACCCGGGCCGGCCATGCCATCGGGTACGCCTTCCTGCTCGGTGGCGTCGTGAGTCTCGTCGGCGGCGCGGCCGTGGTGGGGATCTGGCTCGCCCTGACCGGCTGGTTCGTCGCCGCCCAACTGTGACCTCTTGTCTCCCTTCGCTTCGGCTTCGGCGATCTTGTCGCGCCTCGCCCCGGAGCGGGTCGGCGTGACAGAATCAGGCGCATGTCCAAAGTCACCTGTGTCGTGTGTGGGCATACGGAGCACGGCGACAGCTCGTATTGCATGAATCCCACGTGCGGCGAGCTTCTGCCGACTGCGGTGCGTACGCCGTCGCAAGTGGACTTGCTGGAGACGTCTACTGAAGACGCCCCTCCGTCGCCGCCGCCTTCCGAACCTCCGCCCGTTCTGCCGGCTCCGCCCGTTCCGCCGGTTCCCCCGGTACGCCGCCGGAGCGCCGTCGCCGCGGTCTCCAGCGCACGCCGGTGGCTGCTCGGTCTCGGGGCGGCCGTCGTCCTCTTCGCGCTCGCGGTGGCGTTCAGTCGCGGCACGGCCCGTCCCTCCCCCACGACCTCGCCGGAGGCGCTGCCGCGTGCATCGGTGGTCGCCGCGATGGCGCCTCAGGTGACGTTGGGCAAGGACGAACGGGTGGCGGTCACCTTGATGCTGACCGACCACAGCGAAGGCAAGGCCGCGTTCTATGTGGTCGGCGGGCCCATCGGCCGTGATCCGACCACCTTGGCCGACGGCCAGCGCGGGGCGGCAACCATTCGGGTTTACCCGCTCAATCCCGAGGTCGAGTACTGTTTCGTCGTCGTCGCAGTGCTCTCCGTCGACGAATTCGCCCCCTCCGCGCAGGTGTGCACGAACCGATTTGGGACCAAGAAGCCATGAGCGAAACGCTGCACGTCTCGCCGGATCTGCCGGGTGCGTACCCACGGGTTCAGGATGCTCTGACGATGGCGCGCCCCGGTGACCAGATCGTCGTCGCCCCGGGCGAGTACGCCGAGAACGTCCGCCTCGACAACCGGACGGTCAGCATCATCGCCGCCGAGCCGGGCACCGTCACATTGGTGGCCGCTGATCCACTGTGGCCGGTCCTCGAAGTACGCGGTGGCACGGTCGAGCTGCGGCATCTGCGCTTCGTCGGCGCGGAGGCGGCCGCGGTGACCGCCGGGCACGCCACCGTGAAACTGCTGGACTGCGAGATGTCGGCCGCCTCGGGCGCGGGCGTCCACCTCGGCTCCGGCTGCCAGTTCGAGCTGGACCGGTGCCGTGTCGTGGGGGCGCAGCTGGGCGTACAGCTCGACGGGTGCGCGGGGACGATGACGAACTGCACGATCTCGGAGATCGTCTCCGACGGCATCCTGATCCGGTCGGCCGACCCCGTACTGCGCAACTGTGTGGTCACCGACACCGGATACCGCGGCGTCTACATCTACGACTATTCGCGGCCGACCATGGAGAACTGCGGCATCTCGCGTACGGGGGACATCGGGATCGCGGTCGCTCAGCAGAGCAACCCGATCCTGCGCCGTTGCCGGATCACCGAGGCGGGCGGCGTCGGCATCAGCTTCGCGGCGGGCTGCGGTGGCCAGATATCCGGCTGCGTCGCCGAGCAGACCGCCGCACCCGGCATTCTGATCGCGCCCGGCAGTACGGTCGAGATCGTCGAGGCCGGCCGGCCCCCGGCGGCCAAGATCGAACCGGTCCAGGCGGCCGGGCGGCAGGATGTGGCGCGCTCGGAGGACCTGCTCGCCCAGCTGGACGCCCTCGTCGGGCTGCCCGGCGTCAAGGCCGAGGTGCACGGCATCATCGACGAGCTGCAGGTGAACGAGTGGCGGCGCAGCGGCGGGCTCTCCGTCGCCCAGTCCACCAACCACCTGATCTTCGCCGGGTCGCCCGGCACCGGGAAGACGACGGTCGCCCGGATTTACGGTCAGCTGCTGGCGGCCCTCGGCATCCTGCCCCGGGGTGACTTCGTCGAGGTCTCCCGGCGCGACCTCGTCGGGCAGTACCTCGGGCACACCGCCGAGAAGACGTCGGCCGCCTTCGAGAGAGCCCTCGGCGGGGTGCTGTTCATCGACGAGGCGTACACCTTGTCGCGTACCTTCGGGTCGGGCGGCGACTTCGGCCAGGAGGCGATCGACACCCTGGTCAAGCTGATGGAAGACCACCGGCACGAGATCGCCGTGATCGCGGCCGGGTACACCGGGGAGATGAACGACTTCCTGGACGCCAACCCCGGCCTCGCCTCGCGATTCAACAAGACCATCGTCTTCGAGGACTACGAGGCGGACGAACTGGTCGCCATCCTCAACACGATGGCCGAGGCCAACGAGTACACGTTGGACCACCAGTTGCTGGCCGCGATCGGCGGCTACTTCTCGGCCCTGCAGCGCGATCGCAACTTCGGCAATGCACGCGAAGCCCGCAAGTTGTTCGACGGTATGCGGAAAGCCCAAGCCCAGCGACTGCGGCAGCTGCGCCGGGTTCCTTCCGGAGACGAACTCCAGTTGCTCGTCTTCGACGATCTCGCCACCGTTCTGGCCTGATCGTCACCGGCGGGCCGCGAAGACGTGAGCGACGGCTCCCCCTGGGAAGGCGGTCGTGCTCGACGGCTCGATGGCGAGCGGCGCGGGAAAGATCCGCTCGCCCGCGCCGAGCACGGCGGGGTGAACCAGAAGGCGGTATTCGTCGATCAGGCCGGCTTCGACCAGCGCTCGGGCGAACCGCGTACCGCCGTGGGCCAGCAGATATCCGTCGCCGTACTCCCGCTTGAGCCGGTTCACGCCTTCGACGAGGTCTCCGCGTACGATCGTGGTCTCGCTCCAGTCGGCTGACGTGAGCGAGTTCGAGAAGACGGCCTTGGGGATCTCGTTCATCGGTTGGGCGAACGGGCTGGCGTCGCCGGGCCAGTGGCCCGCCATGACTTCGTAGGTGTTGGCCCCCATGAGGTGTACGCGGGCCTTGCTGATCGTTTCGACGGTCCAGGCGAGGGCGTCGTCGGAACCGCCGGTGGCGAGCCAGTCAGTGCTCCCGTCGGCCGAGGCGACGTAGCCGTCGAGCGAAACGGACATCTTCAGAACCAAGGTAGCCATGCTGCTTTCCCCTTCAGGCGGGCGTGTTCGCTTGTCGGGGGGGTAGACCGGCGGTCATCGCGAAACTCATCGGTCTGTCGCATTATCGGTGAAAGATCGATCACCGCGGGCCGAATCAGGCCGAGCCGAGGACGCGGGTGACCGGCTGCTCCTCCTTCTCCGGCTGCGACGGCACGGTCCAGCCGTCGGCCTCGGTCGACACGACCTGCGGTTTGGCTTCGTTGGCATCCTTGCCTCGACCGCTCAACGCGGCGGGACCGTTGCCGACGCCGGGATCCACCAGCTTGGGGCCGCCTCGGCGTACCGGGCGGGGGCCGCCTCCTCCGCCACCACCGCCCGCGCCGCCCATCGGCGGCATCATCGGTGGCAGGTACGGCGTTTGTTCCGCTCCGACGGCTCCGGCGTTCGTCCCGATCGTCGTAGCTGCCGTGCCGGCCGGGCCTGCGTCGCCCGGCGGGATCGGGGTGACCGGCGAACCGCCGCCTCCACCGCCGCCTCCGCCACCTGGATCGGCGTTCCGGCCGTCCAGCGACACCGGCGAGTCCGGCTTGTCCCAGGGGTTGTCGTCCCACCAGTCCGGACGATTGGCGTTGTTGGTGTTCCCGGTACCGCTGCCTGGCGTGATCGGCACGGTCACCGGGGGATTCCCGCCACCGCCGGAGGGGCTCGGCGTCGAGCCGGTACCCGTGCTGGGAATCGTCGGCACCGTGATGCCGCCACCACCGCCTCCACCGCCTCCACCGTTGGTGGATCCGTTGCTCGAGCCGGGGGCGGTCGGGAACGTCGGGATCGTAGGCACCACGATGCCACCTCCCGTGGTCCCGGTGTTGCCGTTGGTGGACCCACCGCCGAGGTTGGGAATGGACGGCGCGGTCACGCCACCGGTGGTGCCGTTGTTCGTGCTGCCGTTGGTGCCGTTGTTCGCTCCGGTGTTGCCGAAGGGGCCACCGGTGTAGGGACTTCCGTCGAGATTCCCGCCGATCTTCGTACCCTCGGCGAATGGATTCCCCTTGCCGGTCCCGTGCTCTATCGCGGTGCCGTCGGTGCTCGGGGCGTTGTTGTTCTTGTTCTTGTCCGGGTTCTTGGCCGCAGCGGCCGCCGCAGCCGCCATGGCAGCCGCCACCGCGGCAGCGACCTCGTTCGGATCGATCGGCGGACCGGGTATCCAACCCTCGCCCGGCACCCACTGAGTGTTGGGCGGCTTCTGGGTCTTCGTGTTCGGTGGCTTGACCCTAGGCCCGGCAGTTGGCCCGGTGTTCGTGGGGCCGTTGGACGGGGGCTTCGTCGGCTTGCGTTCGGTCGGCTTGACGGGCTTCAGCGCCGCCTCCAACATGATGCCGGAGTACGCGTCGGGCAGCGGTCGCCAGACCGAGTTCGCGACGATCCCCTCGCTCATCCCCCGGCCGATCTCCCGCAGTCGCTTGGTGAAGAAGTGCTGGATGCGGTCCACTTCGCTGTGATAGCCGTAGATGAGGTCCTGCTCGGTATGGCCGGATTGGTCGTTGTCTATCCACTGGTTGCCATGCGCTCGGGCATAGGCGATCCGGTTGTTGTATTCGATCGTCAGGTTGTCGATGTCGGTCCGGAACTTGGTGAGCTCGCCTTCGGCGGTCTCCTGCGCGCTGCTGATCGCTTCCGCCGCACGACCGAGCGTCTGCGACAAGGTGTGGAGTTTCGAGCTCCAGTCGGCCATCGACCGGACGGCCTTGTCGGACGCTAGTTCAAAGGCATCAGCGGCGTCGCCCGACCAGATCTTGGGGTTCGTGACCTGACCGACGCGCTTCTGCAATCGTGACGAGTAGGTGAGCAGGTGCTTGCCGATCACGCCGAATCCGGTGGCCAGATGCTTCAAGGGTTCCGGGCGTACGCCGAAGATCGTCCATAGGACCTCCGGATAGCCGATGTCGCCCCAATCGCTGGCGGGTGGCGAATCCGCCGTCGGCAAGGTGCTGCGCTTAGCGACGTCGTCCTCGGCCGCGATGCTGAGATACGTATCGACATACATCCCCGGGTGCAGAAGCTCGACTCCGGTCTTGTGCAGGATCCGTTCGTCGATCTTGTCGAACTCCTTCTGACCGTAGACCTCGTTGTTCCCGTACTCCGCCGCAGCGACCTCGACCATCTTGCGATGTGAGGCCAATCCGTCGCCGACGACACCCAGATAGCCGAGCACGCCCGTCGCCGGCCCGCCGAGGTACGCCGACGCCGTCTGCAGGAGGAAGGCCACCTCCGGGAGGTTCGCGCCACCGGTCCACCCGTTCTTCGCCTGGGCCAGGTATTCGGTGATGTTGTCGTTCGTCCCGTATCGCACATGTTTGCCGGCGCCGGAGACGATGTCGCCGGTGTCGCCGCTGAAGCTCTTCTCGAAGCCGATGAAGTCGTGAACCCAGTCCAGCATGTCGCCACCGTGGACGTGCACCTCGCCTGCCACTGCGTTCCTCGCTTCCGCTGCGTACGAGCCTGCTAGAGGGGCGACTGCCGACGTATCGCCGTTGTGGCGTCGGGCTCCGAGCTGACCACGGGAGTGGTTTCGGCAGCGGCGGTCTGATCCGTCAGCCACGGATCGGTCATCTGCTCGATCTCGACAGTCGTCTCCGGAGCCCGGCGCTTCTTCGCCCGGCCGGAGAGGACCGACTTGTCGATGATGCCTTGGGAGTCGACCAGCCTCGGAGCGCCTCGACGGGTGGCTCTGGGACCGCCGCCCCCACCGCCGCCGCCCATGCCGCCCATGCCCGCGCCGCCCATCGGCGGCATCATCGGCGGGTAGAACGGGCTCGAGGTGCCGTCGCCGCCGCCCCCGCCGATCGCACTGGTCGTCAAGCCGCCTTCGACACCGGGCTGGATCGGGGTGACCGGAGTTCCCGTGAACGGCCCGCCCTCGCCGGACCCCCCGGCTCCGCCCATTCCGCCGCCGAGGCCGGTGCGGCCGTCCAGGGAGACGCCGGGGACGATCGGCTCGGGCGTCCAGGGTTGGTTGCCCCAGGATGAACCGCCGCCCGTGCCACCACCGGTGCCGCCACCAGGCAGGATCGGGACCGTGCCGGGATTGCCGCCGCTGCCCGAGCCCGTCCCTCCGCCGGTGCCGGAGCCGGTCCCGCCACCGGTGCCGGGAATCGAGGGTGGCGTCACGACCGGTCCGCCGCCGTTGTTGTTCCCGGTTCCGCTGCCCGAGCCGGACGACCCGGGCAGCGTCGGCACCGAGGGCACGACGACTCCGCCGGAGCCGGACCCCGTGCCGCCGGTTCCCGAGCCCGTTCCACCGGTCCCGGTGCCCGGGATCGACGGCGGGGTCACGACGGGGGTCGTGCCGCCACCGGTGTCACCGCCGCCAGGGCTGCCGCCGCCGGTATTGCCGCCGCCGCCCGGCACGTCCGGAATATTCGGTGGGGTCACGCCACCGGTGTTGCCGCCACCCGGGTTGCCGCCGTTGCCGGTGGCCGGCGTCGTGGGAATGTTCGGCGGCGTGGTGTTTCCGTTGCCGTTGTTGTTGCCCCCGTTGTTGTTGCCCTTGTTGTTGTTGCCGACGGGCTGCCGCGCGTTGTCCTTCGGGACCGTCGGCTTTTTCACATTGGGCTTGGGCTTGGCACCGCCACCGGGAACCTTGGGACTGTTGACGTTGGGAGCGCCACCCGGACCACCGGGACCTCCACCGGGGCCGGTGCCGCCGATGTTCGGAGCCCCAGGAGTCTTCGGCCCGGTCGGCACGGTGGGCGCGGTTCCGTCTTCGAGCAACATGCCCTGATAGGGCCCGGGCATCTTCCAGGGCGCCTTGGTGTGCACCGTGTCGCTGGTCGCCTTGCCCAGTTTGCGGATCTTCTCCGTGGCCTCCTTGCGGAGCCGGGCGATCTCGTCCGCGGCGTTGTTGGCGTTCTGCTCGATGATCGCCTTCTGGGTGTTGTAGTTGTCCTTGTAGAAGGACTGGTCCACCCGGTCGAGGCTGTTCCACCAGCTCCAGAGCGCGTTGGCGGCCATTCGCATTCCGTCGATCATGCCGAACTGCTTGCCGACGGCCTCGTCGCGTTCGGTCATGATGCGGTCGGCCTCGTCCCAGGCGAGGCTGATCGTCGCGGCGACCTTGTAGAGGGCCTTCGACCGATCGGCCAGCCCGGAGATCCACGGGGTGAACGAGTCGTAGGTCCGCTCGGCCTGCATGGCGTACGCCTGTGATGCGGGTCCTTTCCAGATCGGCCCGTCGCCGTCCGTCGTCGCCAGTTCGCCGACCTCACCCCAGAACGCGGACCGGGCCTTGGTCAGCTCGTCGGCCAGGAGGTCCAGCCGTCGCGCCGCGTCCGAGATCGGCATCCACGGGCCCGACTTCAAGGTGCGCATGGCCTGTTCGAAATCCATGTTGTCCCAGGTGGTACGCCCAGGGTCGGTACCTTTGGTCGGCGTACGCTCAGTGGGGTCCTCAGCCGGGGTGGCGTAGTCCACGCCGAGGTAGTCGCCGTACTGCTCGACCTTCATGCCGAACTGCCCGCCGAGGACCTTGTCCACTGTGGTCAGCTGCTTCTCGGAGTCGATCTCGTGGGACTGATACTGCTGAGCGACCGCATCCGCGGCCGTCGCGTACGACCTGATCCCCTTGGCGGCGGTGCCGAAGAAGCCGATGACGCCACCACTGCCGACTCCGCCGATCTGCAGCTTCATGCTGCTGGTGAAGTAGCGGTATTCACCCCAGTAGCCGACCTCGGGCGCGGGGTTCTCGGGCACCATCGTCTCGGAGATGTCCTCCATCGGCCCGTCGTCGCCGTCCCGATACGGGATCTGGGTCCCTGCGAGCACCCCGCCGAACGACTTCTCGAAGCTGCCGGCACGCTTGCGGATGTTGCCCGCGGCGGTGGTCATCTCCGGAATCGTGTGCTGGACCATGCCCCCGATGCCGTCAGCCATGGCGCTCACCTGCCCGGCGAGCTCGACGCCGCTGGTCCGCCGAGCCGCCGGCAGAGGCGGATCGCGGCGCACTGCCCGGGGTCCCGGACGGTTCGGTCGGCATCGTGGGAACAGGTTCGGTCCAGCGCGGCCCACCCCGGCTGACCGTACGGGTGCGGAGCACATCCGGCCGCGGTTGCGTCTCGACGGCCTCCACGATCGGGCCGGCGAACGCGCGCGACGACGCCGACCAGCGGCCGTCGAGGCGTACGCCGGGCGACGGCCGGCGGCCGAGCGCCATCCCGGGCGGCAGGTCTTCGTCTCCATGCGTGGTCACGTGCGGTCGAGCCGCGCGCCCGGTCACGAGGCCGGAGCGGTCCACAATCGACCCCGGTTGCAGCGACGTGACCCCACCACCCGCGCCCGGCAGACCGCCCAGCCCGGTACGCCCGGCCAGCCCGGGCATCATCGGAAGTGCGCCGTCGTCGAGCCGATGGACGGGCGGCGGCTGAGCCGAGTTCCGGTCGAACGGGTCGAGTGCCTCGACGGATGCGCCCGGAAGCCGGGTGACCGGCGGCCGGGCGCCGGACGGCCGGGCGGTTCCGCGTCCGTTGATGGACGGCGACAGCCCACCCCGCCAGCTGATCGGCAGCCCGCCACCGGTTCCGGGAGCACCGTCGCCTATGGACGGTGGCAGCACCGCGATCGGCGGACGGCCGCTGAGCACCGGCGCGCCCCCGGCCCCGACGCCGGGTACGCCGAAGCCCGGAATCAGCGGTGGCGTCGCCGAGACGGCCGCCCCGCCGACACCTTCTTTCTGCGTACCAGGAAGTGATGGCGGTGAGACGCTCGGACCGGAACCGGTCGGAGCAGAGTCGTCGCCAGGCTTGTCGGGACCGGACGGACCGGGCGGACCTGGAGTAGGCGGACCGGGACTGGGCGGCGTGGGCCCGGGTACGTCAGGCGGGCCGCCGTTAGGACCGGGAACCTTCGGCGGAGTCGCCGTCGGTCCGTCGCCCGGCGTGTCGAGCCCGGCGGTGGGCGGAGCCGGATCGAGACCGAGCAGGCCGCGGTAACGATCGGCCGGATCCCAGACGTCGCCGGTGAGCGCGAGGGCGTTGCCGAGGGTCTTGGCGATGTCGCGCGCCGAGTCGGCCGCCTCGGTCTTGGCGTCGTCGATCTGGTCGAGCACGTTCTGTTGCTTCTTCGGCGTGTCCGCTTGGGCGTAGTCGAGCTTGAGACCGTCCGTTGTGGACTTCAGCGTGTTCGAAACGTTCCGGATGGCGGTCTGGGCGTTGGCGATGCGGATCGCCGTCTGCTCATAAGCTGCGGCGCGTTCGTCTGCGCTCGCGCGCCACCGTTTGGCCGAGGCGATCGTCTTGTCCACATTGCGGTGGAACTCCGTGCCGCCTTCGCCATACCAATGGATGCTCTTGACGTCGGAGCCGAAGCGCTGCTGAGCGGCCGCGATGGCGTCGGCGACGCGACGCCACCCGGCGGCGAGGTCGGTCACGGCGGTCACATCCACGCCGAGGACCAGCGCCTTGATCTGCTCCAGGCTCAGGTTGTCCCAGCCGGTACGCACATCGTCGGGCCGGGCGTAGCCGTAGTCCTTGGGGGCGGCCGGTGGCGCGGCCGGGACGGTCACCTCGTCGCCGTAGTCCGGACCGGGCGCAGTGCCCGCGACCAGGGCATCCTCGATCTTCTGGAGGGTCTTCTTCCCCCGCTGCTCCACCTTGGAGTACCAGCCCGCAGCGAGGTCGGCGGCGTACCCGGTGCTCGACAGGCCGTCGCCGAAGTCGAGGCTGAACGAACGCAGCACCTTCAGGTCGGCGAGCGCGACCCGGCTGAACCGGCCGATCTCCAGGAAACCGGGCGGGTTCCCGATGTCGTATGCGGCCGCTTCGATGTCGGGGAGGGTTTCGCCGGCGACGCCGGTGAAACCGAGGGCCGCCTTGCGGGCATCCCCGCTGAAGGCGCGCAGACCCTCCAGTTCCGCCTGGAGAAGGTCACCGTCCCCCACGATCAGCAGCGTACCGGCTGGAAGAGCTCCTAGGAAGTGCCATGTGGACTGTCCAGCCAGGACGCCTGAATCAGCCGCGCGCCGTCCTTGCGGGTGACGAGCCAGGCTCGACCGGGCGGCATGTGACTGGCCCGGACGTTCGCCAGGATGGGACCGTCGTTCTTGTCGCCGGACATCACGAGTCCGGGCGTCGTCACCTCCTTGAGGCGTACGAGGGTCTGGTCGAACGCGCTCCGGCCGCCCCCGCCACCCCGCTTGGTGATGACGAGGTGCAACCCGACCTCGCGCGCCGACGGCAGCAGGTCCTGGAGGAGGAGCAGCGGATTCTTGTCGCCGGCCACGAGGTCGAAGTCGTCGACGAGCACGAACAACTCCGGTCCGGTCCACCAGTCCCGGGCCCGCAGTTGCTCCGGCGTGATGTCCGGGCCGGGCAGGCGCTTACGGAGCGACGCGTATGCCTCGGTCAGCATCTGCTTACCCTGGTCGGCGCTGGTGGCATAGCCGATCAGGTGGCTCGCCGGGATGGTGCCGAGCAGACTCCGCCGATAGTCCAGCGCGATGATCCGGGCCTGGTCCGGCGTACGCCGATCGGCGATCCCCCGAGCCAGCATGCGCAGGAAGGACGACTTGCCGCACTCGGTCTCGCCGTAGACGAGGAAGTGGGGATCGGCGTCGAGGTCGAGGTAGACCGGGCGGAGGTCGGCCTCCCCCAGTCCGATCGGCACTTCCGGGCGGTCGGCGGCCGCGAGCACCTCGGCGTACTCGATGCGTTCGGGCAGCAGCCGCACCTTCGGCGCGACCCGGCCGGTCCAGGCGGCCCGGATCGCCGTGACCGCCTCGTCGGTCGTAGGCCCGATCGAGCTGAGCGCCTCGTCGGTCGTAGGCCCGATCGAGCTGACCCCCTCGTCGGTCGCGGGCCCGATCGAGCTGAGCGCCGGAAGCGCGCCGAGGAACTGATAGGACTCCGCGGTGATGCCCCGGCCCGGCACGTCCTGGGGGACGTTGGCCGCCGCCCGCCGACCGATGGCCGAGTCGGAGGGGTCGCCGAGCCGAAGCTCGACGCGCGAGCCGAACAAGTCCCGGACCGACGGGCGCAGGTCGAACCAGCGGTTGGCGGCGGCGATCACGTGGATGCCGTAGGTCAGGCCCCGGTTGGCCAGGTCGTGCACCTTCGGCTCGAGGTCTTCGAAGTCGTTGCGCAGGGTCAGCCAGCCGTCGATGACCAGGAAGACGTCGGCGCAGCGCTGGTCGCCGAACTCGCCGTCGGCGGCCCGTCGCCGGAATGCCGCCACCGACTCGATCCGGTGGTCGGCGAAGAACTGCTCCCGTTCGCCGAGCAGCGCCACGAGTTCGGCGATCGTCCGCCGGAGCAGGTCGGGCTCACGCCGGCTGGCGACGCTGCCGACGTGCGGCAGATCCGCCAGTGCGGCCAGGCCGCCGCCACCGAAGTCGACGCAGTAGAACTGCACCTGGTCCGGCGTATGCGTCAAGGCGAGACCCAGGATGATCGAGCGCAGCAGGGTGCTCTTGCCGGTCTGCGGCGCGCCGACGACGACGATATGCCCGGCCGCCCCCGAGAGCTGGAACCGCAACGCCTCGCGACGCTGCTCGAACGGGCGGTCGACGACGCCCGCGAGCGCATCCAGGGTGCCCCGGCGCGTGGGGTCGGCGACGGTCAGGCCGAGCCCCGGCACGGTGGTCACGTCACCGAGGACGGCGTCGATCGGTACCGAGTCGCTCAGCGGCGGCAACCAAACCTGGTGGGCGGGCGAGCCGTGCCCCGTCAGCCGATCGGTCAAGATGTCGAGCAGAGTGTCACCGGTCGCCGACTCCAGATCGTCAGTGTCCACGAGCGACTTCGCCTCCTCCGCGGCCGACTTGGCGACGTATCCGGAGACGAACGGCGTGACCGAGACGGCGGCGTCGGAGACCGCGGCCGTCTGCGTACGCCGATGGACGCCGGACACGTAGGCGGCGCGGAACCTGGTGAACGCCTCGACGCCGAACTTGAGGAACCCGTGGCCGGGCGCCCGGGGCAGCTCGTACGCATCGGTCACCCCCAACACGGCGCGGCTCTCCATCGGCGAGAAGGTCCGCAGGCCGATCCGGTAGGACAGGTGCGTGTCGAGACCACGCAGCCGCCCCTCCTCCAGCCGCTGGCTCGCCAGCAGCAGGTGTACGCCCAGCGACCGCCCCAACCGTCCGATCTGGACGAACATGTCGATGAAGTCGGGCTTGGCCGACAGCAGCTCGGAGAACTCGTCGCAGACGATCAGCAGACTGGGCACGGGCTCCAACGGCACCCCCGCCAGCCGGGCGCGCTCGTAGTCGCGCAGTGAGGCGTAGTTGCCCGCCCTTCTGAGGAGCTCCTGACGGCGTACCAGTTCACCGTTGATCGCATCTGTCATGCGGTCGACCAACGGGAGTTCGTCGGCCAGGTTGGTGATGACCGCGCTCGTGTGCGGCAGCAGATCCAGCTTGGTGAAGGTCGCGCCGCCCTTGAAGTCGACGAGCACGAAGTTGAGGATCTCCGGCGGATGGGTGACGGCCAGCGCCAGCACCATCGTCCGGAGCAGCTCGGACTTGCCCGAGCCGGTTGCGCCGATGAGCAGGCCGTGCGGGCCCATGCCGTCCTGCGCCGATTCCTTCAGATCCAACTCGATGCGCTCGCCGTCCGGGCCGACGCCGATCGGCACCCGCAAACGCTGCCGGTTCGGCCGGGGTTGCCAGGTCACCTCGGGATCGAGTGCGTACGGGTCGGGGATGTCGAGCAGATCGGTCAAGTCATGGGTGAACGTCATCGCCTGCTCGCCGGTGCTCGCGCGAGCCAGCCGCAGCGGCGACAGCTGGTGGGCGAGGCACTCCGCGACCACGACCGGCAGGTCGTCGGCGTACCCGAGCACTTGCGATCCGGCGTGCGTAGTGGCGGTGAGCTTGCCGTCCGAGCCGACCTTCACGACCAGCGTGCTGCGGTCCGGGTGCCGGGGCGGTTCGCCGCCGATCCACACGACCGTCGCGCCCTCGACCCCGCCGTCGGCGGCCAGGTGGTCCGACCCGGCGGTCTCGGCGCCGTCGACGACGACGAGCACATGCGGGCCTTCGATGCTGATCTCGGTGGCGGCGGGGTTGAAGCGCGGCCGGGTCGACAGCGTCTCCTCCAGCATCGCCTCCAGGGCGGCGACCGACGTCGTCACCAGCCGCAACGGGCCGAGCGCGTCGGTGTTCTCCGGATGCGCCGCATGCGGCAGCCACTTGACCCACTCCCAGAGGTAGCGGGACTTGTCGCCGGCGCACGCGCCGACCAGCAGATCGTCGGGTGCGTGGAAGAACGCCGCCTGCGCGACGATCGCCCGGGCCAGATGCCGGGCCTGTTCCAGGTCGCCGTGCAGGTGGATGGCGGCGAACCCGTCGAGCGCCACGACGATGGGCAGCTGATCGACCTGCCGGTAGGTGGTCAGGAAGCGGCGCAGCGCGCCCGCGCTGACCGGCTCGGCCTTCTCCACCGGGACGAACGGCGGGGGGACCAGCGGCGTCGCGAGGTCCCGCGCGCCGAGGCCGAGGCGTACCTGGCCGAAGTCGGGATCGGCCGGGCGGCGCTCCCACAGCCGGGAACTGTCGACAAGCGACCACAACAGACCCGGTTCGGGATGGCGGAAGTACTCCGCCGCGCGCTGCGTGCGGATCGCCGAGCGGACCGTCCGGCGTACGCCCGACAGCTCGAAGAGGTAACCCCGCCGAAGCTTGGTCATCTCACCTTTGCTGCTCCCGGCGAACCGGGAGAACTGCGTACCCACCATGCCCAGCATCGCCACGCCGAGCAGCCCACCGGTGATCATCCGCAGAAGGCCGCCGGAGTTGCCCGCGAACAGCAGCATCATCGCCACCGCTCCGGCCATCATCGGCAGGATCATCATCAGCCGGGAGCCCATCCCGCCTTCGGGCTCGGGGATCTCGGACGGGGGTTCCAGGACGATCTCGCCCGCGGGGAACGGCGGCGCGTTCCGCCGCGGCCGGCGCATCCGGATGGTGGTCGCCACCGGCACATGATAGTGACGAGGAGACCGATCTTGTCTATTGTGAACGCCGTCGTCGGGGAGGACGGTCCATGGTGGAACAGACAGGACTGGCTCGGATCATCGTCATCGCCCCGCATCGCCGGGTCGAGATGGCCGTCCCCGAGCACGTTCCGCTGGCGGGCGTACTGCCGGCGGTGCTCCGGCACGCCGGGCGGACGCTGGCCGAGGACGGCGTCGACCACGGTGGCTGGGTGCTGCGGCGGATCGACGGCGGACGCCTCGACCCCGCCCGATCACTGGCCGCCCAGGAGATCTTCGACGGCGAGACGCTGGTGCTCGCCCCCCGCGACCAGCACTGGCCGGAGCCCGCGTTCGACGACGTAGCGGAGGCGATCGCCGAGCGGGCGGGGCGCCTCGGTCTAGTGTGGAGCGCCGGAGCGACGGTGCGCACCGGCTGGTGGACGGCGGCTGTCGTGCTCGCGGCCGGACTGGTGCTTCTCGCGTCCACTCCGGCGAATTGGCTCACCGGCCTCACCTCTCTTCTGGTGGCGGCGGTCCTGCTGGGCACAGCGGTGATCGACGAGCGGATCGACCCCGGACTCTCCGCCGCCCGGCTCACCGCACCGTTCGCCATGTTCTACGCCGCCCTCGGCGCAGTGCTGATCAGCGCGCCCGCTCCGGGAGAGCTAATGCGGCCGTGGCCGCTGACCGCCGGGCTCGCCGGGTTGCTCCTCGCCGCCGTCGTCGGGCGGGCGCTCGTCCGGGACGACGTCTTCTTCACCGCTGGTGCGACCTTCGGCGCCTGCCTCGCCGTGGTCGCCGTCCTCGCCGCGATCGACTGGGCCACAGTGGAGGGTGCGGCCGCCGTCGTGGGTGGAGTCGCCGCGCTGGCGCTCATGACCCTCCCCCGGTGGGCGATGGCCGCGGGGGGCGTGCCGACGCCGCCGGTGCCGACCCTGACCGGCCAGGCGGAGGCGGCCAATCCGCCCGCCGATCTACTCGGCTCCGCCGTCCGCCGCTCCGATCGGCTGCTCACCGGCCTCCTCGGCGGGGCCTGCGCCACCCTCGCCACCTGCGCGGTCCTCCTGGCCATGCACGCGAGCGGCGCGGGACTCGGGCTCATCGGCGCGATCGGGCTCATCTGCGCGTTGCGGTCACGAGCCTTCGCCACGGTCCGCCACCGCGTCCCGCTCCTGGCCGTCGGGCTCCTGGCCCTCGTCAGTCTCCTCTGGTACGCGTGGAGCAGCCTGAGCGGCTCCGTCGGCGTGACCACGGCGGTGGTGGCCGCGGGGCTGGCCGTGGCCCTCATCGCGCTGGCCGCCGGTCGCCGGTTCGCCCGGCGTACGCCGTCTCCGCAGCTCGGGCGGCTCGGCGACTGGGCGACCTTCCTCGCGACGGCAGCGGTCCCGATCCTGGCGGCGTTGGTGCTGGGACTGTTCGGCTTCATGCGCGGACTGGGTGGCTGACCGTGCTCAGCCGACGCGACCTCATCCAGTCCCGGCAGTACCTGCATCAGCGCCAGATCAAGGCGCTCGTGTCGCATCGACCGGATCCGCTGGACTGGGCGGGCCGGCACGCGGGCGGGACCATCTTCGCCGGAATCATGCTGCTGGCCATCGCGCTGGGCGCGACCGCCGTCATCGGCTTGGTGTTTCCGAGCGGCAGCCGGGCTTGGCAGAGCTGCGAATCGGTGATCGTCGAGAAGGAGTCGGGCGCACCCTACGTGTGCGACGCCACCGCGCGAACGCTGTATCCGACCGCCAACTACACCTCGGCCGCGCTGATCATGGGCGGCACCGCCTCGGTGAAGGTCGCCCGCGCCTCGCTGACCTGGCCGAAGGGTGCCCTGCTCGGGCTGCCGGGTGCGCCGGGCGACCTTGTTCCCGCGAAGAACTACCTGTCCGGGGCGTGGAGCCTGTGCACCGTGCTGCGCCGGGACACCGCCGGGCGGCCCACGCCGGTCACGGTCATCCTCGCCGGAACCCAGCCGGACACACCTACCGAGCTGGCCGAGCGCGCCATCCTGCTGGCCGGGCCGGACGGGACGCGATACGTCCTCTGGTCGGGCCGCCGTTACCCCGTACGCGAGCCGCAGTACGTCCTGCCCGCGCTGGGCTTCTCCGTCCAGCAGGGATTGGCTGTCGGGGACGCGTGGCTGGCCCCGATCCCGCTCGGCGCCACGCTCGGCCCGATCGCCGTGACCGGACTCGGCGAGCCGGCTCCGAAGCTGGACGGCGTCAAGGTCGGGCAGATCGTCCAGGTCGGCGATCGTGCGTACGTCGTCCGGCGGGAGGGCTTGCAGGAGGTCACCCCGCTGCAACGCATCCTCGTCCGCCGTACGCACACCGACCCCGTCACGCTTGATCAGGGCCGGCTCGCCGGCGTCGACATCCTGCCGCCCATGACCTTCGCCGGCAGCGCCCCGCCACCGAACGTGCCCGAGTTCGCCGCCGCGGCCGACGATGGCATCGTCTGTGCCAACATGCTCGCCGATCAGTTGACGATCACCACCGGTGGCGGATTCCCGGCCCGGATCGCGACCGTGGTTCCCCGCCGAGCCTCCGGCCGGGGCGGGATGCCGCTCGCCGACGCAATTCTCGTCGAGCCGGGGCACGCCGTGATGGTCCGGTCGATGGCCAGCTCAGGGGCGACCGGCGGACCATTGATGTTGATCAGCGATCTCGGCGTACGCCACGCGGTCCCCGATGACCGGACGGCCGCCGCCCTCGGGTACGCCGGAACACCCGTCCTCCTCCCGTCGTCCCTATTGGACCGATTGCCCGAAGGAGTGGCGCTGGATCCTCAGGCCGCCCGCCAGGCTGCGGTAACACCAATGTCACCTGTGGACACTTCTCGGCTCCGTCCATAGCAGATATCGTTTACGGCACGATCGAAGCTCTCCACCCAGGAGCGCCCCGAACGGGAGGCAGAGATGTCACACACTCAGTTCGAAGGGCCTCAGCTGGCCGTCGCGGCCACCAAGGTCCATGCCGCCTACGGTGATCTCAACGACATCCAGACGAGGCTCAACTCCACCCTTCAAGGTCTGTACGCCGAAGCGTGGAAGGGCGGGGCGAACAACAAGTTCAACCTGGTCTGGAACGCGTACGACGTCGCCCTCGAGAAGATCTACTACTCGCTTCAGCTGCTGGGTGAGCTGATCCAGCGCTCGGGCGGCACCTACGAGCAGACCGAGCAGGAGCGCCAGGCGCTGGTCGAGCAGTCCCTGAGCGACATCCCGGCTTCGCCCATCACCTCGGCACTGGGCTAAGGAGGCAGACCATGGCTGATCTGGTTCGTTACGAGTTCGGCACCATCGAAGAGGGCGTACGCGCCATCGACAACGCCGCCGGCGAGGTCGAGAACGTGGTGACCGGCCTCCAGCGCGATCTCGCCGGTGTGCTCGCCACCTGGCAGGGCCAGGGCGACGACACCTACCAGGAGATCCAGCAGCAGTGGCAGCAGGCCCACGAGCTGCTGGAATTCGTCCGCCAGTCCATCCAGGGCAGCGTCATCAAGGTCAACAACCACATGCAGGAGACCGAGGCGAACGTCGTCAAGATCCTCGGATCCTGGTCGGCCTGAGCAGCGGACCGTTGCGTTCCCGCCTGGCTGAAGAGTCAGGCGGGATGACCGAGGACTCGGGCCAGTGCCCGGTCGAAGTCGCCGCCGAGCGGCTGGATCGTGTCGCCGTCGCGCCGGTAGACCGCGCCGTTCTCGGCCACGATCAGATCCGCCTTGCCCGCCCGAGCCACCACCAACGCCGTACGCCCGTCGACGTCGAGCAGCCGGACCGGTTCTTCCGCCGACGGGGACTCCGGTTCGAAGACGAGCCCGATCGCGGTCATCCGTAGCGCGGCGAACTCCCGGAGCACTGTCCGAATCGGATCGGGGAGCGGCGTACCGGGCGGGGTGCACCGTGTCCACCATCTGTCCACAGCGGAGGCCGCGTCCCGGCCCGGTCGCCAGCCGGCGAGCCGCAGGAGCGCCAGCGTCTGCGGCGAGAACCGCTCGGCCGCACGGCGTACGGCGCGATAGGCGTCGGCGACCGCCTCCGGTGGCAGCGTCGACCACACCGTAAGCGCTCCGGTATCGCCGTCGACGATCGCCCGCACGTGCGCGTCGAGGACGATCCCGTCCTCCGGCCCGTACTCCGGCGTGTCCCGCCCGACCACATATCCCAGATCGAACGGGTGCAGCCACACCTGCGACTCCGGGTGATGACCGCGGGCCCACTCCTCCGCGATGTCCCGGGCCTGCGCCTCGGTGATCCTCATACCTGCCTCCGCTCGCCCCACGCCATCCGGCGGCGCAGGCGCCGCAGTCCCATCCCGACCATCACCAGAACGGTCGCGGCCACGCACGTCGCTGCCACGATCGGGCCGACGCCGGTCACCCGCCGCGGTTTGGGCTGCGGCGACGGCATCCGCTCGACCGGCCCCGGGGCGGCCTCGGTCAGCGGCTCGCTCAAGGCGCGCACCGCGTTCACGATCCCTTGCCCGTACGCCGAACCACTGCCCATGGCCGGATCGGCGGTCGCCCCCAACCGGGTGGCGACCTGCGCCCCGGATAGGTCCGGCCGCTGGGCCCGGACCAGGGCCGCGACGCCACCGACGACGGCAGCGGCGAGGTCCGAGCCGCCGTCGTACACGGTGTGGCCCCGCGCTGGGGCGGCCGTCGTCATCTTCGCCCCCGGCGCGGCCAAGTCCACTATCGACCCCGTACGCGCCTGGTCGCTCACCGCACCCGCGGAGTCGATGGCGTTGGCCCCGATCACTCCGTCGTACGCGGCCGGAAACCGTCCGGCGTCACCCTCCCCGGCGGCGGCGATCACGACGACGTCCTGCGCCACGGCTCGGGCGACTGCCGCCTGCAACGACGCGCTCTCCTGGCCCACGGAGAACGCGATCACGATGACGCGGGCGCCGTTTGCCACCGCCCAATCCACCCCGGCCCCCACCGTCACCGGGTTGATGTCGGCTTGAATGCGGTCCGTTACGCGTACCGGCAGAATTTGCGCCTGGGGCGCGACTCCGGCGAACCCCACCGCGGCATCGCGCCGGGCTGCGATCAGGGCCGCCACCCCCGTGCCGTGACCGGTGCAGTCGACGCGGCCGTCGGTGCCGTCGACGAAGTCACGGCCGGGCAGCACCGCCGAGGCGAGCTGCGGATGGCGGCGGTCCACCCCGGTGTCCAGGACGGCGACGCGGACGCCGGCGCCCTCGGACGCCAGCGGCCAGGCGTGTTCGAGATCGAGCCAGCGCTGGGCCCAGGGCAGGGCGGTGACGGCCTGAACCCCTTCGGCTCGACCGTTGGCGCAGGGCGCGGCCTGCGCGGCAGCGGGCGTGGCGACTCCCACCGTGATCCCCAGCAGACCGATCGCGGCGACACTGTGGATGGCTCGATGCACGGAAGACCTTCCCTCCGGATTCCACCGTCCATGATGGTCTGGAGCTTGTGGACGATCAAGGTATCGCATTAGAAACAGATCGCGGTTACCTTTGTATGCATGGCGGCCGATCGGGAGATGGTGGAGTCTTTGCGATCCCGCGCTGAACTGTTGCGCGGGCAGGTCGAGCGGGCGACCTCCAGCTTCAGCTCGGTCCTGACGCAGCTGCGGACGATCGAGGTGACCGCGGTGTCGGCCGACCGATTGGTCACCGTGGTGGTGGGCGCCGACGGCAAGCTTCGCTCGCTGCGGCTCGACCCCGGGATCTATCACCAGCCGGACTCGGTCGAGCTGGCGAACACCATCGAGGAGACGATCCGGGTCGCCGCCGACGCCGCCCAGAAACGCATGATCGAGTTGTGCGAGCCGTTGCTCCCACCCGAGCTCGCGGGCCGGCCGGAACTCGCCGGCAGCCCGGAGCAGCTACTGGAATCGATCACCGGCGGGTTCGCCGACATCCTGCGGAAGGGCTGAAGCGATGGCTGACCTGACCAACGTTCCCGACCCCGAAGGCGCCAAGACGGCGGCGCACCGGCTGAACTCCGCGTTGAGCAACCTGGACGACGTCGTCTCCGACGCGTTGGACCTGGTCAAGACGATGGAGGCGCAGTCTCCGTTGTTCGGCGACGATGAGGGCGGGCGGAAGTTTCGCTCCAACTACACCGATTCGTCGACCAAGATCACCGAGTCGACGCGTACCTTGGCCGAGGGACTCGGCACGGTGGGCGCCGCCGTGAACAAGGCGATCAACGGCACCACGACCGCCGAGGACGACAACACCCGCGCGATCCCGGCCTGAGTCCCGGCCGGACCGGGGCAGCGCCGTGATCGAACTCTGGGACTTCGGCGAGCCGTGGAACCGAATCCGCGACGCGCTGATCTGGCTGGGCTCCGGTGGCAGCAACTGGCCCCAGGCCAACGAGGACCAGATCCGCGAGCTCGCGACCGCCTGGCAGGCCGTCGGGGAACGGCTGCAATCCGGGCTGAGCGAGGCCAACAGCGCCGCCGCCGACCTCATGGCCGCTTGGGGCGGCGACGGCGGCACCACCTTCGCCCAGCAGTGGCAGCACCTGGGCCACGAAGCCCCGCAGATGCTGGTCGACATCATCCTCAACGGCTACGACGGAAACCCCCCACTGGTCGGGTCCCTCGAACAGTCTGCCCTCGACATCGAATACGACAAGATCTCGACGCTGATCGAAGTGGCCGTCGTCATCATCGAGATCTTCGTCATCATCGTGACCGCCTGGCTGGCCTTCTGGGCCGCCTGGGGGGCGGCCGCCGCCCGGATCGCGGTCGGCCGCGCCACGATCTGGACGATCATGCGGGAGCTCATCGCCAACGCGATCCGCTCGTTCGGCCAGCGTGGCCTCAGCGAGGGGCTGAAGGAGGAGCTCAAGCGCTGGGCCAAGCACACCATCAAGTTCGAGGTCGCCAAGGAGATCGGCGCGGAGACGGGCGTCGACATCACCGCTCAGCTCGTGCAGAAATACGGCCTGCATACCCGCACCGGCTGGGACACCAAGAAGACCGTCGCGTCGGGCCTCGGCGGCGCGCTCGGCGCCGGCCTGAGCTTCGCCACCCCGATCGGCGAGAAGATCGCCGGAAATGTCGCCAACAAGGTTGGCAAGGGCCTCGTCAACCTCGGAACCCGGGCCGTCGACGAGTTCGTCACCGAGATCGGCGCGGAATTCGGCGCGAACGGGATCGTCTACAACAACTGGCAGCCCAACTTCAGCAACCTCGGCAACCGCATCGGTTCCGGCATGGTCCGCGACTACACCAGCGAGAAGGCGAACCTCTCGGGCTTGGCCCTCGACCTCGGCAAAGCCGCTCTCGGCTTGGAGACCAGCACCCAGGCCACCGCCAACGCCGCCCGCCAGGCCGCCCGGACCGCCGCCACCCAGGCCGAAACCGCTGCCCAACAGGCCCGCCAGCAGGCCACCGCCGCCCAGAACGCCGCCGCCACCGCCACCCAACAGGCCCAAGCCGCCCAACAACGAGCCAACGATGCGAACGCCGCCGCGAACGCCGCCGCCGCCCGCTACGGAGTCGACTTGCCCGAAGCCGCCCAGGCCCGCCAAGCGGCCGAAGCCGCCAACCGCCAGGCCGAGATCGCTCAACGCGGTGCGGTGCAGGCAAACGCCGCCGCCCAAGTGGCCGGCACCTCGGCGACCCAGGCGGAGGAGGCCGCCCGTCAGGCGCGCGCCGACGCCGATCGGATCCCTGCTCCTGCCGGCGCGCCGCCCACCGCTCCGCCCAACGGCGCTCCGCCGGAAGGCGCCCCACCGGAAGGCGCACCACCTGTCGCTCCGCCGCAGGGCGCACCGCCCGAAGGCGCACCACCGCAGGGCGCACCACCTGTCGCACCACCGCAGGGCGCACCACCGCAGGGCGCACCACCGCAGGGCGCACCACCTGTCGCACCACCGCAGGGCGCACCGCCCGAAGGCGCACCACCGCAGGGCGCACCACCGCAGGGTGCACCCCCCGCCGTACCACCGCAGGGCGCACCACCCGCCGCGCCGCCGCAGGGCGCACCACCCGCCGCACCACCGCAGGGCGCACCGCCGACCGGATCGCAGCCGGGCGGCCAGAGTGGACAACCGAGTGCTCCCCCACAGTCGCCCGAGACGGCGCGATCCGAGCCGGGCGGCCAGTCATCGACGGCTCCCGACGACGGGACCGCCGCACGAACCGAAGGTCCTCCTCGGACGGACACCCCGCCGACCGCGGACGTCAACGGTGGCCAGCTGGGCGCTGGACCTAACACCGTCGGCGGTAACGCCAGCACCGTCAGCGCTGCGCCGCAGAACACGGCCGACACTCGCGGCCGACGCCGAGCTGACGAAGCCGGTCGAGACGACGGCGAGAGCACTGAGCCCGACGAGTCGACCCGGCTCAGCCCGGACGACGAAGAAGGCTTGAAGCTAGGTGACGAGCCCGAGGTCAAGCCGCGGAACGAGCTGGACGACACCGGCGAAAATGACCAGCACGAAGGCGACCAGCACGACAATCCCGACGACGAGGGCGAGACGGCTGGGCCGCCCAAGAAGGTCTCCGCCCGGCTGACGATCGCGATCGCGCAGCTCGTGCTCAACGCGTCGGCCGAGGCGCAGGCGGCTGCGCATACGGCGACCCGGGCCAACGCCCTCGCTCAGGCGCTGGCGTCGCCGGACGGACAGGTGCAGATCATCGGCCCGGACTCATTGACGTTGGGCGACGATCTGAACTCCGACGAACCCGACGTGCCGCCCGGCCGGCCTCCGATGGGATCGCTGCCGTTGCAGGGGCTACTCCCGGACGGAGCGATGATCCCGGCCACCATGGCGGATGTTCAGCGGCATCTGCAGGCGTTGGGCGTACGCCCCGGCGAAGCTCCGCCGGTGCATCCGCATCCCGGTGGGACCTGGATCGGTACGAGCAACGACGGCGGCCTCACGGTGCCGGGCCGGAGCATCAACTGTCTATTGTGGGCGCCGAGTGTACACAGTACCTACTACGGTCACCCTTCCGTCGCACCGGCCAACGGGCTGAGCGTGGGGCATCCGGCCGCCGTGCTCCAGGCCTGGGCCGGCGCGCCGTTCGGCACCAGCGACCCGACGCAGGGTTTGGCCGAGGTGGAAGAGCGGCTCCGGCAGGCGTTGACCGGTGACGCCGACGCCGGGCCGATGGCCTTCGTGGCCGTCGTCGATCCACGCGACACGAACGCGGCCCACATGTACGCCGTCTTCGTGCGCCGCGAAGCGCATCCCACGAATCCCGGCGAAACGCAGATCGTCTTCTACTACGCCGATCACGGCAGCACCACCGCCGAGCCGAATCGGCCCGACATCGACCCCAACAGCGAGATCAGCTCGATCATCTTCGACCACACCGGTGCGGTGGTGCAGCCCGACACCGAGACGCGCAAGGACTCTCAGCTGGCGTACACGCTGGTGGCCGGGCGGCCCACCGGCGACGGCAAGGCGAGCCTCCTGGCCCAGGTCACCACATTGCTCGCTCCGGACACCACCGCCATCGGCCGCCGGAAGGCGCTCGACGCCATCGAAGACGGGCTGCGCGCCATGGGCCTGGAGCCCGGCGGTACACCGGTTCGCTGGTCCAATTTCCGCAAGCTGGCGACTTCCGCGAACCCCGACGCCGAGCTCTTCCTCCAGCTGATCCAGGAACCGGATTGGCGAGCGGCGTACGAGCGGGCGCTTGGGGCTTCGGCCGACGTCGCCCAGGCGTTCACCGGCGTCCCCACGCAATCCGCCGCGAGGACGATCGCACTCGCCACGATCTTCGCCACGAACGCCGCACCGACCTACGCGGGGGACCCGGCGACGGTGGCCTTCGTCAGCGCGATCGCGCAGAACGACTTCCAGTTCCAGACCCAGCCGGACGTCTCCTTCGACGGCAACGAGGTGCACATCACCTTCGAGGAGATGTGGCCGCGAACCGTCCGGGTCGAGTACGGGCTGCTGCCCGGAGACACCGAGGTCGAGCTGCTCCTGGACGGCGACGAGTTCCGGCTGGTGCTACGGCACGGTCTGAAGCTGAGCGACGTCGCCGTCCAGGCTCGACTGCGGGTGATGATCGCCCACGAACTCACCCGTGTGCGGCACGGCGAGACCGAGTACCGCTCGAACCGCCCGGATGTCCGTGAGGACTACTACGACGTCCTGCAGGACTTCAGCTACCGGGCCGTGTCGGACATCGGCCAGGCGTTGGCGGCGAACCGGCCGGACGGGGCCAGCACAGTGCGGGCCGATCGAGTGGCGGCTCATCGTCTGGCGGAGGCGGCCCGCGCCGAGAACGACAGGATGATGAGGCTTCTGCTGGCCGCGGTCGCGATCGACCCCGATCTGGCTCCGGTGGTGGCACGTCTCCTCGCGACGGAAGCAACCTCGGGCGCTGCCAGGTCGATCGCCCGGCTGACCGGAGACCTGACGTTCCCGTCCGGCCGCGGCCGGACGGCGCAGCGGCAGCGGACGCGCACCGCCCAGTTGCTGGCCGCTTCCCTGCGCATCGCGGGCGAGCACCTGGCGAACGAGCTCTCCCAGCAGCCCGGTGACAACGAGCTGGCGAGCATCCTCGACGAGGCGGTCGACCGTGCGCTGTTCATCCGCAACGCCGCGCAGGCGCGGATGAACGCTCAGAACGCGGACCCCCGAGGCGTGCTGCCCACCAGCAAAGCCGACTTCACGTCGACCTTCGTGGCCGAGGCGACGCAGAACCGTCAAGAAATCCTCGACGAACTCGACCGCCGCCGCAGCGAGGCCGCCGAAGGCCAGGCGGAGCCGTCCGAGGTCGTCCTGCCCGGACTACGCGGCAGCGGCGCGACACTGGACGCCTCCCTGCGGTCGGCCATCATCGCTGCCGCCGCCCGGCTGGGCTTCGCCGCACCGGGCCGGGAAGCGGCGATGCTCGCCCAGCTGGGTGGGGCGCTGGCCGCGCTCGGCGGGCTCACCGGTGATCCGTCCACTACGGACATCGTCGACGCCGCCCGCGCCATCATCCGGGACACGCTGGCCCGTCCGGACCGGGTGTCGCTCGCCGACCGCGCCTCGGGCGACGCCGATCTGCTGTTCCAGCGGCAGATCACCGACGCGCAGGGCAACGCTCAGGTCGTCGCGGTCACCGTGCACGTCCTCCGCTCCTTGGAGCATCGAGTCGCCTACGTGTCGCAGGTGCAGCTCACGTCGAGCTTCGCCGAAGACTTCGGCCGGCCCACGACGGGCGAGACCCCGCGGCGCGTACGCGTCACGACGCAGCGGCTGGCTCACCGCCCGACCGATGTGGGGGACGATCTCGGCCTCACGACGCCGGCCAGTGCCGAGGCTGCGGTTCAAGCCGCCGTCACTCAGGTCGCCTCGGCCCTCGGTCTCTCCGTGGTCGAAGTGGGGCACGGCAACACCTACGAGATCACCCTCCCCGGCGGGACCGGCCCGATCCGCGTACACGTCCGTGCCGGGGGCGTACGCGGAAACGCCGCGGCCGAGGTCCGCCCGCCGCGCGGACGCTCCGGGACGTGGGAGGTACGCGTAGCGACCGCCGAGGTCTCGCGGACCGGCCTGGTTCTGGGGGTCGCGGAGGCGCTCGGTTTGACGGTGGCGACCTATCTGGATCAGACGACCGGCCGTCCCGATCCGGAGCAGGCGCGCCGCATCGCCTTGGCGGCCCGGCTGGCCGTCGTCGCCGCCGCCCGCACGGCCACTCCGCCCGGAACGGTCAACCCTCGTTCGGATCGGCTGTCCGCCGAGGCCCACAGCCTCATCGAGGATCTGGGCCTCCGGCTGGATCAGCCCGGCTACGGGGCGCGCCGGGCCGAGATCGCCACGCTCCTCAGCCAGGTCTTCGGCCCGAGCGCCGCCACCACCGTCGACGATCTCCTCACGGAGCTGGGTCGACCGGCAGCCGCCCTCACCGACCCGCGGGAAAATCAGCACGCGGAGGCGGCCCGGCGCGCCACCGAACAGCGGGCCGAGCGCCAGGCGATCACCGACATCCTGCTCGACCAGCAGCAGTCGGGACTGGTCACGGGTCTGCCCGCGCTCACCCAACTACAGGCGACCGGGCCGGCCCTCACCGGCGCCGAACTGGCGGCTCACCTGGCGGCCACACTCGCCTCGATCGAGCGCGGATTGACCCTCACCGCGCACGGCCAAGACGGAAGCACCACCTTCGTCACGGTCACCCACAGCGCGTTGAGCGGCCCGATCTCGGTACGCGTACAGCCCGGCGTCCTGCCCGCCGGAACGGGCGCGCATCTGAGCATCGACCTCGGTACGCGCACCGTGACGATCATCGTGGCCGAGGGAACGACCGCCGATGTCAGTTCGCTGCACCTCGTGGGAGCGCTGGCCCAGGCGGTGGAGACCGTCGCCCGCAGCGACAACGGCAAGCACACTCGGCCGGCCGACGTCCTCGGCCGTCATCCGCTCACCCGCCGGTCCCGGCGGGAGCTGGACGGCGTCAGCCCGGCCGACGTCGGACTGGCCGCCCAGATCGAGTTCCAGGCGAAGCTGCTGATCGCCGATCCCCAGTCGCACGCCCACCAGCGAAACTTGCTGATCCTGCTCGCCCGGGCGGGCGTGACCCCGCTCGACGCCGGTCATCAGGCTCGGCAGGCCGTGCTGCGGAACCTCCTTCAGCACAACCTCGCCCAGCGTATCGACGCGATGCTCAGCCGGCCGGACAACGTCTGGGAACGAGTACGCGAGGCGCTGCTCCCCGACACCGTGAACGCGCCGACGCCCACGGTGTCGCAGGGCCGGCGCGGGTTCCGGGTCGTCATCCCGGCAGCCGCCGAGTCCACGGGTTCGCTGTCGACGCCGCCTCATAAGCCGCTGCATCCGTTCGTGGCCCGGCGACTCGGCCCGCGACGGGCACGCCGTTTCGAGCGGCGCGTCGCGGCGTCGCGTTTCTGGGTCGATCGGTTGCTCACCGACCGGATGAACGACTGGCCCAGCCGGACGCTGGCCCACGCCGCGCGTACCGCCCTGTGGGTGCCGAAGTTCATCGTGAAGCGAACGCTGTCGTTGTTCACGACCAAGGTGCGCCATCAGCGCCCGTGGCGGGTGTTCGCCGTCAGCTCCGTCAGTGGAGTGACGCGCGTCCAGCTGCCCGACGGCACCAAACGATTCGTCTGGTATACGAAGACCACGGCTAGCAAGGCGGTGAATCGGCTCGGCGGGCTTCGGTTCTCCTCGTACACCGGGGTCCCCGAGAAGGGTCCGCGACCGGGCGAGCACCGGCCCGGGCCGGACGGGCCGCCCCCGATCGTGCTGTTCCCGGAGAGCGGCCGCATCGGACTCGACGCACTGAACGCGCTGGCGAGTTTCCTGCAGCATTGGGTGCCGTTCACGACCTTCTCGGTCAAGAACAGCAGCGGAATCGGCACTCCGATGCCGATCGGCAACTCCGACAGCGAGGCTGGCCGGACGGTCGTCCGAGCCCACGTCGTCGGCAACGGCGGCACCGTCGTCCGGTCGAATCCCTCGCACGAGCAAAGCCACCGCGTCAGCGCGACGCTCTACGTCTTCGTCGGGACGTTCATCAACGTCTCGATCAGATTGCCCAACGGCGAGGTGAAATCGTTCTACCTCTGGCTGGGTGGGCAAGGCACACCGGTCTCCGGCAGCTTCGACTACGACAAGATCATGGCCGAGGTGAACAAGTTCCTGGAGGCGTACCGGGACGAGCGAGCGACCGCCGATCCGGTCCGAGCCGCGTGGCGGTTGCGGAAAGCACTCGTCCGCCATTTCCGCGACGCCGGTCTGGACCTCAACTGGACGATTCAACCGCTGGTGTTCGAGGCCGGATACTCCCACCGGTACCTTCCGATGGGCGACCTGCCGTCCAGCGTCGGCGACGACATCGAACCGCACGGCCCGTTCACGCAGACCAACGACCAGATCGGCGTTCAGACCAACCCGAACGTCTCCGCCAGCGTCATGGCGGTCTCCCTGAAGTGGCTGGGGCGCATCCTCGCCAGCCCGTTCCGTCCGATCTCGACGGTGCGGGCCATCCGGGCGGGTTTCGGCCGCAGCGTGTTCCGCAGCTGGGTGGTGCGTCAGGACGTCGGCCAGTTCCTCGATCCGGCGAGTTTGACGCCGACGGTGGCCCCCGAAGCGGCTCGCCCCGGTTCCGACCCCGATCTCGAGCTCGACGTACAGCTCTCGCCGGACGAAGTCGCCGACCTGGCCGATCGCTATCGCGTGCTGCACCACACCCGCGTACGGGGTCTCGCGCTGGCTTCGGAAATGGCGCGCATCGAGGCGCTCGCCGAGGTCAGTCCCGAACTGCGCGCCGCGCTCGAGGCCGCCCGCAATCAACCACCGCTCCCGGCGGCGGCACCGCCGACCACCTTAGGGCCCGATCCGGTCGCGGTCCTGCTCGCGGGAGGCCAGGTCGCGCCGCCCAGCACCGTCGACACTCAACGTCACCTGCAGAACCTAGGGGTACGCCCCGGCGACCGCCCGCCGCTGCATCCGCATCCGGGAGGCACCTGGCTCAACACCTCCAACGACGGCGGGCTCACCGTTCCCGGGCGGTCTGACAACTGCCTGACCTGGCTGGTCAGCGCGTATCACACCTACTTCGGCCGGCCTTCCGTCGCGCCGGCCAACTTGACCGGACAGGGTTTCGCCGCTCGCATTCTCGAGACTTGGGCGGGCACGGCCTTCCAGGCGCAGCCCGACGGCGTGCAGGGGCTGGCCGAGATCGAGGAGCACCTGCGGCAGACCCTTCCGCCGGACGCCGAGGCCGGGCCGATGGCGTTCGTCATCGTCGCCGATCCGCGCGACCGCACCGCCGCGCACGGGTACGCCGTCTTCGCCCGGCGCGAGGCCGATCCGGACAATCCCGGCCAGACCAAGATCGTGTTCTACTACGCCGACCACGGCAGCACCACCGGTGATGTGAACCGCCCGCCGATCGACCCGGACGCCAAGATCTACTCGATGATCTTCGACCAGACGGGCACGGCGGTGCAGGCTCCGGCCACCACCCGGACCAGCGGCCGACGACTCGACCACGCACTGGTCGCCGGGCGGCCGGACGCCACTGGAGCCCGCACGCTGGTCAGGCACATCCGCACTCTGCTGTCCACTCCCGACACGCCGCCGGCCGCAGTCCTCGCCGACCTCGAACGGCAGCTCGGCGACATGGGGCTCGAACCGGGTGGCACCCATCGGCGCTGGCGACGGCTGGCGGGATTGACGACCGGGTCCACCCCCGACGTCGACGCCTTCCTCACGCTGATGCGCGAACCCGCCTGGCGGGCGGCGTACCTGCGGGCGCTGGACACTCCGGACGAGGTCGCGAAAGTCCTCACCGGCCTGCCGGACGGCGATCCCCAGCTGCGGATCGCGCTTGCGGCGATCTTCGCGGCCGACCCCGCTCCCGCGTACGCCGGACGGACCGACCGCGAGGCGATCGACCTGGTGACGCAGCTGGTCGCGGGCGACTTCCGGTTCGAGCACCCCACGACGGCGGCGGTCTCCGGCAACGAGGTGCAGCTCGCCACCTCACCGACCGTGTCCAGAACCGTCCGAGTCGAGTACGCCGTCCTCCCACCCGGCGAGCACACGCGCCTGAGCTGGGACGCCGACACCCGAACGTTCCGGCTGGCCATCGCGCACGACCTCGACGTCACGACGCCGGAGGCACAGGTGCGGATCGCCCGGGAACTGGCCCGGGTCCAGCTGGGCGGGGCGGACTTCCGTTCCGAGCACTCCGCTGCCGACGACATGTTCCTGGATGTGCTTCAGGCGTACAGCTATGTCGGCATCGCGGACGTCGGCCACGTCCTGGCGGCGAACCGGCCCCCGGGCCTGACGGGCGCGGAGGGTGACACAGCCGCGGCGGCGCGCCTGGTGCAGCGGAGCCGAGCCGAGGCGGACCGGGTCCTGCGCGTTCTGCTGGCGGCGGTGGCGGTCGACCCGGCCGCCGCCGCGACGATCGTCCGGTTGCTGGCCGCCGACGCGACCAACGGTGACCAGCCCGGACGGCATCTCGCACGCTTGGTCGGCGATCTGGACCTTCCGCCGGGCCACAGACGCGGCGTCGACGAAAAGCGACAGCAAGTCGGACAGTTGGTGGCGGCCACGCTGGCGGTCGCGCGGGCCGATCTCGACCGGGCTCTCACCGGGCAGGTCGCGGAGAACGAGTTGCCGAGCATCGTCGTCGCGGCGATCGATCACGCGCTGTTCGTCCGGTTCGCCGCGCATGCCCGGCTGGCCACGCCCGGAGTCAGCCGGGATTCGGTGCTTTCTGCCACGACAGCGACGTTCGACGCGACCTTCCTGACCGACGCCGAGGCCCGGCGAGCGGCGATCCTGGCGAGTCTGGCTGGGCGACCGAACAGCCCGGATGCGGTGACCTTGCCACGGTTGGCCGGCACTGGTGGAGCGCTGGATCTGGCTCTGCAGGCGGCATTGCGCGCGGAGGCGGCGACGCTCGGCTTCCCCGATCCGTCGCGGGAGGCCGCCGTGCTGGCCCGCTGGGGGCCGGACCTGCACCGCCTCGGCGGGCGGGGAGCCAACCCGTCCGTGGACGATCACGTGGAGGCCGAGCGGGACCTCGTCCGGCGTACGCTCGCCGACCCCGATCGGGTGTCCATTCAGGACGGCCCGAATGGTGACGCCTTGGTGTTGTTCCAGAAGCGGTTCACCGGCCCCGACGGGCGTACTCGGGTCGTCGAGGTCACCATCCACGTGCACCGGTTCCTCGCCGACCGGGCGGCGTACATCGCCGACGTTCAGGTCGCCACCGACATGCGCATCGACTTCGGCCGGCCCATGTCGGGTTCGCCACCTCGCCGCGTCCTGGTACGCACGCTGCTGACCGACCGGGTGCACGTCGACGACTCGGCCGACGACTTGATCGCGCACAACCTGGATCAGACTACGCAGCACGCCCGAGCGGCACTACTGCAGGCGGCGACGGCCCTCGCCGTGACGCTCACCGAGGACGGGGACGGGTATCGATTGACCTGGCCGACCGGCGAGGGGCCGACCCGGGTGGTCCTCACCGTCGCGCCGACCCGAGGCTCCTCGATCGCCGAGGTACGCCCGCCGCGGCCGGGCAGCGAGACGTGGGTGATCCAGGTCCCGCCCAGCCGCATGACGCATACCGGTTTGCCGCTGGACCTCGCCGAAGCCCTGGGCATGGCGCTGGGCCAGCATCTCGCGCTCGCCGCCGGCACGCCCTCGGCCCATAAGCCGACGACGATCGCGCGCGCCGCCCGGCTGGCCGCCGTCGCAACCGCATTGGTCACGGCGTCGCCCATGCCGTCGGCCTGGACGACGCGGGCTCGCGCCGCACGGTTGGCGGCCGAGGCCCATACCCTCATCGAGGGGCTGGGACTACGCCAGGACCAGCCGGAGCACGTCGCCCGCCGGACGGAGCTGACCCGGCTGACCACCGAACTGTTCGGCGATGACGCGGCCACCCGAGTCGAGTCGGCGCTGTCCGAGCTGGGCGGGGCCGTCGAGGATCTGACCGACCCCACGCAGCGGGCGTACGCCGAAGCGGCCCGTCGCCGGGCGCGCGCCACCGAGCGGGGCCGCCTGATCAACGACATTCTGCTGGAGCGGCACCGGCCGGGGCTGACGGCCGACGTCGCGACGCTCTCAGACCTGCTGACGGCCGGTTCGCCGGTCACCGGGGAGGGTCTGGCGAGGCGGCTGTTCACCGGAACGCGAGACATCCTGCTCTCCCGGGGGTTGACCGTGGAGGCCCACCGGCGGCTCGGCGGCGACACCGTCGTCACCGTTCGGCACGACGGTCTCACCGGCCCGGTGACGATCACCGTACGCTCCAGCCCGCTGGCCGCTGGAACCGCGGCGCATCTGCGCGTCGATCCCGAGAGCCGGACCGTCGTCATCACCGTCGCGGAGGGGATGACGGCCCCGAACGTCTTGCTGCACTTGGCCGGAGCGCTGACCCAGGCGCTGGAGACGATCGCCCGCACCGATCACGACCGGCAGACCGCCCCGGCCGACGTCCTCGGCGATCACAAGCTGACCCGCGCCCTGCGGCGCGACACCGACGGGCTCAGTCCGGCCGACATGGCGCTCGTGGCGCAGATCCAGCGGCAGGCGGGGCAGCTCGACGCCGACACCCGCCCGATGGTGCTGGCGAACCTGATGATCCTGCTGCACCGAGCGGGCGTACGCGACGGTCAGCAGCACTCGACGCTGCGACGGCGGCTGCTGCTCCAGGCACTGCCGCCGTCGACCGCGCGCCTGGTGGAAGCTCTGCTCGCCCAGGACTCCCGGCTCACGGCCCAGCTACGAGGCACGCTTCCGGGGCAGCTCGGCGTACCGACGCCGACCCGATCGGTCGGCCGGCGGGTGTTCACCGTCGCTCGCCTGCCGACCCTGGGACTGGAGTCGTCCGGATCGCTCAGCACCCCGCCCCATCAGGCGCTCCAGCCGACCGTACGCCGCATCGCCGGTCGGCGGGCCACGCGCCTGGAACGGCGGATCGCCGCCCGGCGCTTCAAGATCAACCGAATGGGGTCGGATCGCATCGACGCCATGTCCAGTCCGGTCGCCGCCGCGCTGAGCCGGTCGATCCTGTGGCCGGTGAAATTCGTGCGAGGACGTCCGTGGGCGTTGCTCACCGGCAAGGTCCGCTACCAGCGTCCGTGGCGCGTGTTCGCGTTCAGCAACACGACGGCGTACTCCCGGCTGCGGCTGCCCGACGGCAGTCACACCTGGGTGGCGTACACGAAGACGACGGCGACCCGGGCGGTCAACCGGCTGGGTGCGATCCGCTTCTCGACTTTCACCCCGTGGAAGGACAACGCCGACCCGCAGCACGGTCACGACAATCCCTACGGGCCGACCGGCGTGCCGCCGGGTTACCTGTTCCCGTTGACCGGCCGGGTCTGGATGGACACGATCGCGTCCATCCTCAACGCGTTGCCGTTGATCTCGGTCAGCGCGGAGAACGGCAGCGGCATCGGCACGCCCTTCCCGTTCGGCAACAAGGACGCCGAAACCCGGCCCACCACCGTGCGATCGCTGGCCAACCTGGGCGACGGCGTGACCGGCTTCGTCGGGCGTTCGGAACCGTCCGGCACGCTGAGTCAGACCCACTCCTTCACCAGCTACGCCTTCATCGGCACGTTCCTCGACGTGAAGATTGGCGGCGTCAAGCAGTTCTACATCTGGATCGGCGGCCAGGGCCTCGTCGTCAGCGGCAGCGAGCAGTACGACAAGCTGATGTCGGATCTCGCCGAGATCCGCCAGGACGCGCAGAGCCGCCCGCGCGGCCTCCGCGGCCTGGTCCGGCTGTTCCGGTCGATCAACCGCTACCGCAAGATCTTCGCCGACGCCGGAATGGAGTTCCAGCCGTTCGTCTTGGAGGTCGGCTACTCCCACCGGTACACGCCCTACCTGGACGCCCCGGACGAGCTGGGCTGGGACGTCGAGAACGTCCACGGCGACGACGACAACTGGCACGGGCCGTTCACCCAAGGCAACGACCGCGCCGGGTTGCAGACGAATCCGAACGTCGCGATCTTCGTGGGTGCGTTCTCCCCACGCCGGCTTCTGCGATTCCTCCTCAACCCGGTCAACCCCAAGGCGTACGCACGCGGAGCCCGGCGAATCCGAACCTGGGTTCAGCGGCCGGACCTCGACGAGACCCTGGGTCTCAGCACGGCGCCGCCGGCGCTGTCGGCCGGCCAGTCCACTGCGACGGCGAGCACACGCCTGCCCGACGCGGTCAACCGGGCCCTCCGCGATCGATATCGAGAACTGCTGACCGCGCGCCCGCGTACTCCGGCGGAGGCGAACGAACTCGACGGTCTGCTCCGCCTCGCCGCCACCAACCGGCGGCTGAACCACCTCTTCGAGCAGGCCCGCAACCGGCTGGCCGGCGGCCCGAGCCGACAACCGCGCGGGCCGAACAACCCCGGCGGTCAAGCCCCCGGAAACCCGGGACCGGGCAACCTTGGCGGCCCGACCGGTGGGTCGCCCGGGAATCCCGGCCCGCGGACGGCCGCGGCGGAGGCCGCCCGACGGCAAGCCTTGGGGATGGATCCGGCCACCGGCAAGTTCCGGCAGGCCGAGGCGGAGACCGCCCGGCGGATCGAAGAGCTGCTCGGCATCGAACTCGAGCGTTCGACGAACCCGAACGTGGACTGGGTCGACCCCGTCTCCGGCTTGACTTACGACGCCGTCGGCAACTTCGACGCCGCGTACTTCGATCGGCAATGGCCGAACCTGCAGATCAGGATCATCGATCACCTGCTCAAGGCGGACCGCGTGCCGATCGACGTCTCGCGGTTCACCCCCGAGCAGATTGCTACAGTTCAGCAGTTCCTCACCGACAACGGGCTCGGCCCGCGCGCCTTCCTGGTAGGTGACTGATGTCCGGGACCATCGAGGTCTCCCCGCAGCGGCGCTGGTCCGCGGCGAGCTGGCTGTTCGACTGGACCGTCGGCTACCTCGCCGATCAGGTGACCGACGAGAAGCTCGCCGCCGAGCTGCGGGAGATCGTCGACGAGAACCTCGGCTGGCTTGGCCTGGACGACTACGGACCCGACGCCCGCGCCGATCTTGTGGCCATCCTCCGGGATCGGATCGTTCCGGCTGCGGCCGTCGATCTGCCGGGCACTGTGGACGATCGGCCCGCTGTGCTAGCGCTGCTGCGAGAATTGGCTGACGCCACCGGCTAGCGCCTCAGCGCCACCACAATGGACGCGGGTCGAGCCACCAGAACAGGCGGCGGCGTCGGTTCGCCTTCCGGCGTACCCGGTGGATCAGGTCCGTCGCCTGCGCCACGGCCGGTCCGGCGGCGAGGTCGGCTTCCGGCTCCGCGAATTCGGCGCGGTTCACCGCCTGTGCGAGGTCGTCACGCGGCTCGACCTGCACTGCGTCGCTGACTGCGGCCACGACTTCGGTTGCGGTCCAATGTGTTCTCAGGGGTACGCCGCCCAGCCGAGCGCCGTCCCTGAGTTCCGCCCAAGCTCCCCGTACGCGTTCGGCGTCACCGGCGACGGCCAGCCGGGTGCGGCTGCGCCGGATTCGGAGAAGCGCCACGACGGCGAACCCCAGCGGGAACACTGCCGTGATCCGGGCCAGCCAGAGCCACGATCCGCGTACGCCGTCGGCCGGTTCCGCCTCCGGCGTCATGATCTCCACGTCCGGGGCGGCCGACGGGTCCGCGCCGGGATCGGCGGAGTCCTCGGGGACGGCCGACAATGACGGCCGGGGCGACGCCGACGGAGCAGTCGTGCTGGTCACGGGCGGCGCGGTGACGTCGATCGCGACCCAGCCGACCGGTTCCAGGTAGATCTCCGGCCACGCCCGGGCGTCGGCGGCGGTCACGGTCACCGGGCCGGTGCCCGTGGCGGCGGTGAATCCCACCACCACCCGGGCGGGGATGCCCAGCGCACGGGCGAGGACGGCGTACGCGGTCGCGAACTGCTCGGAGGTGCCCCGGCCACCGCCGGCTGCCGGAGCGCCGGTGAGGAACCGGACGATGCTCGGATAGCCGCTGCCGCCCGGGGCTCGGGGATCGTAGCGATACGTCGTCTTGAGCCACCGCGCCAGGTTGAGCGCCTGGGCGTAGGGCAGGCCGTCACCGGCGGCCGTCAACGCCAGCTCCGGTATGCGCCCGGTGTTGCCCGACGGCAGCTCCCGATACCGGTCGAACTCCGCCGAGCGGGGCAATTGCGCCGTGGCCAGCTGAGCCGGGGTCGGGGCCGGGACGGCCGCGTCGACGGCGTACGCGAGACCGGGGCGGAGCCCGTCGGTGACGGCGACCGCGCCGGAGGCCTCGTCCACCGCGATGGCGACGCCTTCGACCCGGCGAAGTCCGTCCGGTACGGGGAGCCACGTCCCGCTGAGCTCGGCGACGGTGATCTCGGCGTGCACGTCGTCGGCGGCGATCCCGGAGTCCCGTACGCCACCCCGCTCGCCACCGGCCGCCCGATACGTCGTGGCGGGCAGCCAGCTCGTGCCGTCGAAGTCACCGAGCACCGCCCAGCGCAACGTCACGGGGCGGTTCGCGGTGACCCGCAGCAGCGGCTGCTCCGGGTGCACTCCCCAGCGCCCGACGAGGCTCAACGGGTGCGTCTGCGGCGGGGCCTGCACCGGCGCGACCACGTACGCCCGCAGATCCGGTGGAGCCGCGGTGACTCCGGTCAGCAACGGTGGCGTCAGGAGCAACGTGCCACCGGCGAGCGCGACGGCGACCGCCACCGCCCTGGCGAGCCGCAGCAACCGGGGCACTGCTCTGCGCGTATAAGCCGGAAGTGGACGGACCACCACGAGCAGCAACGCGAGCGCGGCAACGAGCACAGCGGTCCGGCGGTAGTTCGTCCCGGCGTGCGGGCCGGCGAGCACGAGCATCGTCGCAGCCAGTGCCACCAGGGGCAACGCCGCCGCACCCGGACGGCGGCCCCGGGTCAGCGCGGAGCCGGCCGAGACGGCGAGCCAGGTGGCGGCGACCGGCAGGGCCAAAGTGTCCACTCGCGACGGAACCGGCGTGGCACTCGTGAGCAGACGGGCTCCGGCGTGGGTGAGCGAATCGGTAAGCGTGCCCGGGCCTGGGAGCCAGCGGCTCAGTCCGAACAGGACGCCGCCGAGCGCTGCCGCCGTGACGACGACGTGCCACCGGCGTCGCGGAATCAAGCCGAGCAGGGCCGCGCCGAGGGCCGCTCCGACGATCGCGAGCACCGCCTCGCGTCCGATGTAGAGCCCGGCGATCTGGCTGCCGGCGGCAGCTCCTGCCAGGGCCAGTGCTACCGCGACGACGATGCGTTCCACAGCCGCTCCGGCAAGGCGGTGACGAGCTCTGCGGCGGTCGGCGCGAACACCGCCCCTTTCAGCGGGTCCTCGGGCGGCGGGCCGACCACGGCCGCCCCCACGCTGCGGTAGCGCGCCGACAGCGCACCGAGCAGGGTGAGGTCGGCTTTGGCCCCGGTGACCAGCAGAACCGCGTCGCCCGAGGTATGCAGAGTCAGCCGCGCGCGCAGCTCGGCGACGTCCCCGCCGCCGATCGTCAGCCGGACCGCGGCCAGCTGGTCGAGCCCGGTCTGGGTCTGACCGATCGACCGCTCTCCCCCGATGCCGGACGCGAGCAGCATCCGCAGTTGGCGGCCGCTGTCCACAGTGGCGACGACGACCGAGGCCGCTACCTCGACGGCTTCCTCGAAGGCAGCGGAGTCCGAATAGGAGGCGAGCCGGTCGTCGAGGACGAGCACGAGCCGGGCGACCGCCGCGTCGACGTGCGTACGCACCATGAGCGTGCCCGCCCGCGCCGAGGTACGCCAGTGGATGTGCCGCAGGTCGTCGCCGGGGACGTATTCGCGCAACGCGTGGAAGGTGATGCTGCCCGCGTCGACCAGGTCTCGTTCGCCTTCGATCTCGGCCGCCGTCCCGCTCGCACCCCGGTCGAGCCGATGCCAGGCTGGCCACACGGTGAACGTCTCGACCGGACCGGCCGGGCGGGTCACCGACCACAGCCCGAGCGGATCGTCGCGGCCGACGCGTACGGGTCCGATGTGGAACACGCCACGACGGCCGGTCGGCAGCGAGAAGCTCACCCGCGCGGGCAGGCCCGGATTGGCGTGCACCGCCGCGCGTCCCGACGGCAGATCGTCGCGATCGCCGCCCGCTTCGCGCACGGGATCGGTGAAGGTGAGCAGCCGCCGGAACCGGCCGAGCACCACGACGTCCGCTGTGGCCATGGCCGGTTCACCGCGGCGTACGCGACGCGGCTCGACCAGCCGGTCGACGACCACCCGGGGCGGCGACAGCGCCCACAGCGAACTGAGCGCGACGGCGGCCAACCCCGCCGCGCCGAGCATCACCATCTCCCGGTACGCCAGCAGCAGCCCGGTGGTGAGCAGGGCGGCGGAGCAGACGGCCGTCGTCAGCCCCCGCGCGGTCGGTCTGGTCAACAGTTCGGCAGCGCTTCCACGTCGTCACCGTTGTCGAACCGCAGCCACACCCAGGAGATCCAGTTCCCGTCGGGTAGCCGGAGCCAGTGATCGCCTTCCTTGTTGTTGTTGTAGGGACCGGCGTTCTGGTTCTCGCCGTGGACCTTGCAGACCACGGTGATGTGCGAACCGTCGGAGACCCGGCGGACGACCGAGCCGTTGTCGTTGCTGTCGCCGTAGACGGGCAACCCCTTGGAGCAGAACGACGGGTCCGGGTTGCTCGCCGAATCCGTGCAGGTCACGGTGGCTCCATAACCGCTGGGCGGGGCGTCGGTCCTCTGCGAGGCGGTGTCGGTGGCCGATCCGGCGAACGTCGTGATCTTCGCCGTGACCGTGTACTGCGTGTCGGCCGTCAATCCGGTGATCTTCGCCGGCGAGGAGCAGTCGGAGACCGTCTTGCCGCCCGCGCTGAACGTGCAGGTCGCGGCGACTCCGTCCCCGTCCGCGGTGAAGTTCACCGTGATCTCCGTCTGGGTCGCGCTCGTCGACGAGATGGCGATCTTCGGCGGGTCGGGCTGCGCGATCGGCACCTCCACGATCGGGCCCATCCCGTCCGCATTGATCGCCGCGACCTGGATCTTCGTCAGGCCGGCCGCCGTCACCGTCGCGGTGCGAGCGTTCGGGCCGGCCGTCGCGATGCGGTTCTCGTTCTGATCGCAGATCGCGTACGCGGTGATCGGCGAACCATGTGCGTCCGCGGCCGACCAAGTGATCACGTAGGTGTTCGGGCCGGTCTGCTTGGCGACGACGTTTCCGGGTGCGCCCGGGGCGTAGTGGACGGTCACCGCGTTGCTCGCAGGACTGTCGTCGCTGGCCGCGCCCGCCGAGTTCCGGGCGCTCACCGTGAACGTGTAGGACGACCCGGCGGTCAGGCCGGCGAACCGGGCACTGGTTCCGGTCACGGTCTGCGGCGGATTCGCCCCGGCCGCGCCGTCCTTGCGTGGGGTCACGACGTAGTCGGCGGCGTCGGCCACCGTCGGCCAGGTCACCTGGACCGCACCGGTCGGTTTGCCGTCCGAACCCGTCTCCAGCTGCGCCGTCGGCGCGGCGGGAACGGCCGGCGGCGGGGCGGCGGCCGGAGTCACCGGCTCCGACAACGCGGGCGGGCCGTCGCCGACCTTGTTCGTGGCGTACACGCGGAAGCGGTAGGACGTGCCGTTGGCGAGCCCGGTGATCGTCGTCTGCACCGTCGTGCCGCCCACCTGCACCCGGCCGCCGCCGCCTTCCTCCCAGGTCACCGTGTACGCCTGCACCGCCGCCGAGCCCGGCTTCGCCTTGCCCCACGACAGGCGTACGCGGCCGTCTCCGGCCAGCGCCGTCACCGGCACCGGCGGCCCCGGGCGCTGCGGCTCGGCCCGCACCGTCGGCGATGGCCGCGGACTGGCCGGATGCTTGGTCGGCTCGCCGCCCGGCTTGTCCGACGGCTTGCCCGTCGGCGGTTGCTGCGGCTCGGGCGAGGTCGTCTGCGCCGGTTGGGTCGTCGGCGTCGGCGTGGTCTCCGGAACCGGGTCGTACTTGTCCACCTTGGACGTCTTGCCGTCCTCGTCGACCATCACGGCCGTCGTCGTGTCGGGCGAGTTGATGAACAGGTGCTGTTCGCGTACCTCGAGTTCGACGGTGGTCTGCGGGGAACCGACCTGGATGCTCCCGGCCGGATCGCCGTCGGGGGTCACGACCCGGACCGAACCGGTCGCCTGGTCGGCGATGTAGACCTTGCCGGCGAAGCTGACGGCGGGCTGTTGCGCCGCCACCTGCGCCTCGGCCGGAGTGAGCGCCACCGTCGCGACCGGTGTGCCCTTGGCGACGTCGCCGATGGTGACGATCTTCCGTTCGGCCGGAAGCGTGATCGCCACCGTCGAGCCCACGGTACGCGCCGGCACGATCGCGCTCGCCAACGCCGCCGGAGAGGTCACCTTGCGGGTCGGCGTCGCGCCGACGACGGCGATCTGGTTGCCGCTGCGATCGACGACGACCGCGCCGTCGTCGAGTACCGTCAGCGCCTGCTCGTGCCCGGGATCGGCGACGGCCTCGGTCCGCTCCACGACGATCTTGCGGTCCCGCACGGCGAGCGCGATCGCGATGCCCTGGCTCGGCACCCCCAGCCACAACCGGCCGGACTTGTCGAACGCGCCGCCGACCAGAGGGCCGGGTAGCCGCAGCTGGTCGCCGATCGCCTGCAGAGTCCCGGCGTCGACCGGGCGTACGAAGCCCCGCGTCCGGTCCACCACGATCGCGGTCGCCCCGTCGAGCAGCACCGCCGTGTCCTCGACGGTGCCGAGGTCGAGCGACCCGGAAAAGCCCATCCGGGTCAAGTCGATGGAGGTCACGCGACCGGTGAACAGATCCTGGAGGATCACATACCGATCGCTCTGGGTGACCCTGACCTGGTGACCCTGGGCGTCGATCATCGGCTGGCGCAGCGAGACGTTCCCGGAGACCGCGTTGACCTGCGAGGCCTCACCGACCTGCTTGCTCCACAACCACGAGGCGCCGTCGGCGACCGCAGGCCGCTGGCCGGTCGCGCCCAGGGCGAAGACGGTCGCGCCGAGCGCCGCGACGACCGCCAGGACGATACCCGTCGGGTAAACCTTTCCGAACCTCTTCGAGTGCCGCAGCCGCATCATCATCGTCCCGGTGCCTCCACGGTCTGATGTTGTCGAAAGATGTGGATCCGCCGCACCCACCACAAGCGACGACAGCGTATCGCGCGGGTGTTTCGCGCGCTATACGCACCAAGCAGCCAAGCGCAACAAGGCACGGCACGTCGCAGGCTTCGCCCGTTCGAGGAGATCGGGCCCGAGCTGGGAAAACGCTTTGTCGGACGGCACGACGAAGCGATCCGGACCGGACTGTCCACTCCGGCCGATCGTCGCTCGTCTGGTGGCGGCCGCGGCGGCGTGCACCCGCGCCAGTGCCTTCGCCTCTCCTCTACCGTCCTCATCGGTCACGACAAGAATCCGGTCCGCTGTGGACAAAAGCACCCTCATGGTGCGGCTCGCATGGACACCGAGATCCAGCAGCAGAACGCTGTGCCGCTTGCGCAAATCCTCGACGGCCTCCAGTGTGACCTGGTCCGTCCACATCGTCTCGGCTGCCACGTGTACGCCCACGATCGGCGGTGCTTCGAGCAGTCCCGCGTACGCGATCCGGCCGGGCCACAACGCGGCCAGGGTCGCACCGATCCCGGCACACACGGAGGTCACTCCGACTCCCCCGGCTCCGGCGCAGACCGCCACGACGCGGCAGCTCGCCGGGAGACGCCGGAGCGCCGCCGCCGCAGCCCGTTCCTCGGCGACCTCGTCCGGATCGGTGAACCACTTCACGGTTTCGCCAGCGGATCGGCCAGGTCGGCCAGCCCGGTCGCCGCCACCACGACGACCACGGTGGCCGCGGCGACGAGGATTTCGGCGACCCGGAGCAGGCGACTGCGACCGGTGCGGCGACTCCGGGAGCCGAACGCGATCGTCAGGACCAGCACCGCCCCCAGCCCGGCGGGCAACGCCCACTCCTCGCCCAGCAGCAGTACGCGTACCGCACCGGCCAGGACGATCGCAGCAGCAGCCGCCCGCAGCGGGAGGACCTGACGCGTACGCGCGAACAACCGCGAGCGCAGCCACAACAGCAGCGCCACGCCGAGCGCCAGTGCGACGTCCCGGTGGTCGCCGGTGCCGATCAGGACGACACCGCACACCCCGGCACCGGCTCCGAGTCCGGCGAGCCCGCCGACCAGATGTTCTCCGGCGACGTGCAGCGATCGATCAACCTGCTCGGGTGGGATCGCCTGCGCCGCCGCCCGAAGGCGGAACGACGCCTCCGCCAGGCCGCCCGCGCCGAGGGCGAGCCGGGGCAGCAGCCCGATGCCGAGGACGATCGCCAACGGCACGACCCGCAGCGGTTGCCGGACGTCCGAGCCGAGCGCCGTCCAGGCTGCCACCGCAGCCGCCACCATCGCGAGCACCAACAGAGCAGTCGCAAGTGGACGGCCCACGCCCAGCAGCCGCCCGGTGAGGGTCACGATCCCGGCCGCGCAGACCGTGGCGGCGGCCACCGCGACCACCGGCACCCGGTCGAGCAGCACGGTGCCCAGCCACCCGGCGAGCGCGGCCCAGAGCCCGGCCACCGCCAGCAGCGCGGTCACCGGGCCCGCCCCGGTACGCCGTCGGCCCCACCAGGCGAGCACCAGCGCCACGACGACGGCGAGACCGGCGGTGGCAACGGTCGTCCAGCTCGCACCACGGGCGGTCGGCAGCAGGATCGCTCCGCCCAGGACGGTCGCGGCGGACCAGAGCGCGAAGGCCGGTTGCAGCGTCCCGTCCTGCCGGTCCTCCGTCACCGCCACATGATCCGGCCTCGCCGGTGACGGCGCAACCCTATGCTGTGCGGGACGGATGCAACCAGATGCGCCGCAGAAGCGTCGGCAAGGTGTGACCGTGATCGAGCTGGGAATTCCCGAGGACCACGAACCGGGGTCGGCACCCGCCCCGCCCTGGCTGCGCGGCTGGGGCGTACGCCGTCCGCTGGTGGCGCTCGCCGCCGCCGCGATCTGCCTCGCCCTGCTCGGCGCGGCCGCACCCGCCGCCCCCGGTACGCCGATCCACCGCGTCGACGGCATCGGCGCGCAGGACGCGTACCAGGTCGTCGGGGATGTCCTGGTGACCTATCACTGGGGACCGAGTTCCCGGCTGACGGCGTTCGACCTGGCCAGCGGCGTACGCCTTTGGCAGCGGGACCTGCCGCTTCCGCTCGGCGGCACCGAGTCGATCGGCGACCTCCTCATCGTGGTCACCGCGCCGGAGATGCCCGACCCCGAGTCTCCGACACCGGCGGAGGAAGCGGCGAATCTCGCGGCCAGCACGGTCACGGCGTACGCGGTCGGGTCGGGCGAGGTGCGGTGGAGCCGGCCGGGAGCGCTCTACGGAAGTATCGAGAGCGAGCTCCTGCTCATCCGGCCACCCGGTCCGCAGGCTTGGCTGGAGGCGGCCGAACCGGCGACCGGGACCACTCGGTGGCGGCGACCGTTGGCACCGCCGGGCAACTGGATGGTCGCCTGGTACCCCGCGAACGGCTTCGGCGGGTACGCCGACAACCTCGTCGAACTCTCCGCCGACGGCACGGTGACCTTGATAGACGTCAAGAACGGCGGCCCGACCGGCGCGGGTCACGTCCCACCCGGCGGCAGTCTGGCGTTCGCCTGGAACGGCGTCCTCGGCATCCGCTACGGCCCGGTGACTCCGGCCGACGGCGGCGGCGTCGAGCGGCGGCTGGACATCTACGACATCAAGACGGGCTTCACTCGACTGTGGACGGCGCAGATCCCCACGAGCGACATGTCCCCGTGCGGCCCCGATCTGCTGTGCGACTGGTCGTCGTCCGGCGAGAAACGGTTCGTCCTGCGTACGGGTGAGGACGTGACGGCCCGGGAGGCGACCCGGCAATCGGTCCTGGACCGGCTGCAGAGCGCCCGGATGGCCATCTGGAACGTGCTGAGCATGGACGACGACCGGTCACTGGTCTTCATCTCGCCGAGTCCCGGGCAGGCCGGCTGGCTCGGGCAGTTCGACGCGAACGACCCCGAGCTGCAGGTGACTCCCTTGATCCACCTGCCCGGCCCGATCGACCAATGCTCCATCAGCGAGCTGTGGCTGGTCTGTTCCGACAGCAACGAGGGTCGCGCCATCGGCGACGGTCACGCGTACGCCATCCGCCGCGCCGACTTGGCGGCCGCGCCAGGACTGCGGCCGACGCGTGACGCAGACTGAACTCATGAGCGACCTCGACAGCCGCTGGCGGCCGGTCCGGCTGCTGCTGGAAGCCGTCGACCAGCAGATCGCGTCCGTGTACGCCGACGCCGGAGTCGACGGGATGCGTACGCGGTTCGTCGGGCCGCTGATCCAGTTGGGCCGCCGCGGCGCGCTGACCGTACGCGAGCTCGCCGACTCGGTCGAAGTCACCCATTCGGCCATGAGTCAGACGGTCGCCGCCATGCGCACCGCCGGCTTCGTCACCGACGCCGAGAACTCCGATGGGCGTACGCGTCGAGTGAAATTGAGCGACCGCGGCCGCGAGGTGATCCCGCTGCTGGAGGCGGAGTGGCGCGCGACCGAGGCGGCGATCACGGAGCTGGAGGCCGAGGTCGACCACCCGCTGACGCGCGCCGTGGCCGAGCTCACCGCGGCCCTCGCGCGGCGGCCGTTCCGCGAGCGTCTGGACGCCCACCTGCGTCCTTGATCATCGCGTTTTCCGGGATGACGTCGTTATTTCGCGCCGCAAGGGGACGTTTTCCCGGGATAACGTCCCCGCCGAAGGACCTGGTAAAATAGTGAGCGTGACTCACTATGAATAGGCATCACGAAGCGCTAGGCCGCTTGATCGAGTTCTCGATGCTCCTGAACGAGGACATGGCCACCAGCCTGGGGCGGGCCGGCCTCACGCCGTCGCGCACGCATCTGCTGTGGGAGCTGGCGGCGCACGGCCCGATGAGCCAGCGCGATCTCGCCGAGCGGCTCAAGGTCAGCGCCCGCACGGTGACGGGCCTGGTCGACGGCCTGGTGGCGACCGGTTTCGTCACTCGCGAGCCGCATCCATCGGACCGCCGGGCGTTCCTGGTGACCTTCACCGAACGCGGCACGGCGACGGCCGAGGCGCTACAGAAGGGTCAGGAGCAGTTCGCCGAGCTGCTCTTCGGCCAGATGGACCGGGAGCTGTTCGACAAGTTCTCGGCGGGCCTCGCCGAGGTCCTCGACCGGTTCAAGCATGGGCTCGCGACGCAGACTTGGGAGGCGCCATGAGGTGGATGATCGGCTACGAGGTGCGGATGTGGCACGCCTTGATCCGCTGGATCGCGCGGCGACCACCCAAGGGCGGGCGGCCGTTCCGCTATGCCGCGCCGGTGGTGCCGATCATCTGGACCTTCATCGTGCTGTCCGCTGTGGAGATTCCGATCGTGGATCTGTTGCTGCCGTGGAAAAGCGTGCGGATCGTCATGCTGGCGCTCGGCGCGTGGGGCGTGACGTGGATGGTCGGGCTGCTCGCGAGCATGTACGTCAACACGCACGCGATCGGCGACGAGGGCATCACCGTCCGCAATGGACTGACCGTCGACTTCTTCGTGCCGTGGGAGGCGATCGCGGAGGTGCGCGTGAACAAGCGCCCGCTCCAGTCCTCCAAGACCGTCCACTTCGATCAGACGAGCGCCGGTCCCGCGCTGAGCGTGGCCGTCGGCAGCCAGACCGCCGTCGACCTCGTTCTCGCCGAGCCCCATGTGGTACGCCTACCGTCGGGTGACAGCGAACCGCTCGCGGAGATCAGGATCAACGCGGACGACCCGGCTGCCTTCGTCGCCGAGGCCCGGGAGCACCTCAGCCGGCGTCGCGCGGAGTCCGCTCCGGCGCGCTGACGGGAGCCTGGCGCTGGCGGGGAATCGTCGGCCGCCGCAGCCGCCCGCGCTTGCGTGCCTTGGGCCGGGTGAGGATCGCGCCGACGACCGAGACCAGCGTGAGCACGAGCACCACGATGCCGATCTCCGGCCGGGGCGAGCTGCCGGTGGCGGTGGAGTCCGACGTGATGAAGTCGTACCAGACGAGGATCGACTGGATCAGCGTGATCGCCGTGAAGACGAAGACCAGCCGGTTGCGGCGGTCGTCGCGGTCGTTGAAGATGCGCTCGCGATGCAGGCTGAACAGGTCCCGCAGAGCGGCCGTACGCTCGTCGAGCGTCTCCGCCTCGGTCGTCGTGCCCCACGCCTGCGAGGCCGCCTGGCGTACGCGGAGCCGGCTCACCGTCAAATAGCGGGCTTCCTGGCCGAGCAGCAGGTTGCGCATGGTGACGTCTTCGGTCAGCGCCAGTACGTCGACGTACTGCGAGTCGACGCTGACCAGGCTGTTCTCCTCGCCCTGGCTCAGCGCGACCAGGTGATCGGCGATGTGGCGCTTGGCCTCGTCGACGACGATCCACTCCTGAGTGGCGACCAGCAGCCCCTCCACCGTGTCGTGCACGAGGTCGCGCCGGCCCATCGTGTGCAGGTTGCTGACACCGACGGTCACCTGCGCCACCGCGCCTTGGGCGAGCTCGGCGGTCACCCCGTACCAGCGGGCGGCGGGAAAGTCGAGGGCGGGCTGGGCGTCGACGCAGACCCGGTGCCACCACAACAGCGTGCCGCTCTGCATCGCCGACGGCGGCAGCGGTCGCAGAATGGCGGGATCGATCACCTCGACGATGCGTTCGCTCCATCGGGCGACGAACGGCTCGACGGCTTGGGTGACCGGCTCCTCGTAGGACTTGAAGCGGTCGCAGTCCTCCGGGATGTCGAGGTCGAGCGACATGTCGTCGGGCAGTTCCAGCTCGGTCACCACGAAGCCGACCGCGAGGCTGCTGACGTAGAGCCGGACGCGGCCGGCACCCTCGATCTCCATGACGCCGGTGAAGACCATCGTCTCCATCCGCTGATGCATCGAGTCCCTGATGTCGAAGACGAGACCGCCGCCGTCGGCCCGAGCACGCGGCTGGAACTCCGTGAGCCCGGTGCTGAGCATCTCGGCCAGCTCCTCCCGGCCGCCCGGCTTCATCAGGGCGCTCAGCGAGAACCGGACCGGCAGCAGGAACGTGCCGATGTTGACGATGCGCAACTCGCGCCCCTCCCCAGGGTGATCAGCGCGTACGCACGGCGAGGATCCAGTCGCCGTGACCCGCCTGGCCGGCTTCGGTCGTCCAATCGGGACCGAGCATATCGGCAACCCGGTCGGGCGGTAGATACAGCGGGGTGCCCTCCCCGAACGACGTGCACCACAACAGCTGACCGCCACGGCCGATAATCCGGTTGAACTCCCGGAAGTCCGGTACGCCGTTCAAGCTGACCAGCAAGGGAACCGCACCGCGATGGAACGGCATGTGGCGCACGTCGGCGGCGACGTAGCTGACGTTGGCCAGGGCGGGTGCACCGCGCAGCATGGAGACGTTGATGTCGGTCGCCACCACCGGTACGCCGACCCGGCTGAGCAGCTCGGTCGCCTGCCCGGTGCCGCAGCCGATCTCGGCGATCCAGCCGACCGGGCGCGCGTGCTGCAACCCGGCCGCGACCCCGGCGGCGTACCAGGGCTGCTCGACGGCCCACTCCGTCCACTCCGGAGCCATCTCGTCGTACGTGGTTTCGAGTTCTTCCCACGCCTTGTCGTCGTCGGGATCGGTGAGGACCCGTTCGAGGGCGAGCCGGCTGCGATGGGTGGACGCGTTCAGCTCAGGCGGCGGGGCGTCGGGGATCTCCACGGGTTCGTACCACAGCTGCACGGGCATACCCGGCAGCGTACTCACTCAGTTCACCAGGAGCGGGTGGCCTCAGCCCACCCGGAGCAGTGGTCTCAGTTCACCAGGAGCAGGTGGTTGATGCGGTCGGGCGGACCGGGTGCGCCGAAGTGCCAGCCCTGCGCGAGGTCGCAGTCAAGCCCGGCCAGCAAGGATGCCTGCGCGGCCGTTTCGACTTCCTCCGCCGTGACGGTGAGTTTCAGGGTGTGCGCCAGCCGGACGACGGTGGCGAGGATCTCGATGTCGGCCGCGCTCGGCCCGGCCGGACGGCGGAGGGCGGAGACGAACGGCCCGGCCAGTTTGAGCGCGTGGATGGGCAGGTTGCTCAGGTACGCCAGATTCGAGTACCCGGTGCCGAAGTCGTCGATCGCGATGCGTACGCCGAGGTCGGCGAGCCGATGCAGGACGGCCAGCGGTTCGCCCTTGGTCGCCATGAGCGCGCTCTCGGTGAGTTCGAGTTGCAGCGCGCCGGGATCCATGCCGGTCTCGGCGAGGATGCGCTTCAGGTCGGCGACCAGACCGGGCTCGGCGACCTGCCGGGGCGACAGGTTGACGCTGATCAGCGGCTGCCAGTCCGGATGCTCGGCCCGCCAGCGGCTCGCCTGCGCGCACGCCTCGCGCAGCACCCAGCGGCCGAGCCGGACGATCAGCCCGCTCTGCTCGGCCATCTCCACGAAGCGATCCGGGCCGAGCAGCCCGAGTTCCGGGTGCTGCCAGCGGACGAGCGCCTCCACTCCGGCTGGCACGCCGTCGTTGAGGTCCACCAGCGGCTGGTAGTCGAGGAAGAACTGCTCCTCGTCCAGCGCCCACGGCATCTGCGCGGAGAGGCGATAGCGGCTGACCGCTTGGGCGTGCCGATGGTGGTCGAAGACAGCCGTCCGATCGCGGCCGTCGCTCTTGGCCCAGTAGAGGGTGGTGTCGGCCGCCTTCATCAGCTCGGCGGCGGTGGTCCCGGCGGCGGCCCGGTCGACGACGCCGACACTGGCGGCGACGCGCAGCGTGTGGCCGCCGAGGATCACGGGTTCCCGGACGACCGCCAGCGCCTCGTCGGCGATGCGTTCGAGTTCGGTCTCCCCCGGCGACTGTTCGAGGAGCACCACGAACTCGTCGCCGCCCATCCGGGCGACCAGCCGGCCCGGCCCGGAGAGGCGTACACGTAGCCGCTCCGCGACCGACCGCAGCAGCTCGTCGCCGGCGTCGTGGCCGAGCGTGTCGTTGATCATCTTGAAGCCGTCGAGGTCGAGGTAGCAGACCCCGACTCGGGCGTCTTCGCGGGTGTCGGCGAGAGCGGCGGTGAGCCGTTCGAAGAACATGGTCCGGTTCGGCAGCCCGGTCAGCGGATCGTGATTCGCCTGGTACGCCAACTCCGTGAGCAGCCGGTGTTGCTCGGTGATGTCCTGCACCATGCCGACGGCGAACCGGGGCGAGCCGTCCTGCGCGCGGATCAGCGAGACGGCCAGCTCGGTCCAGATCTCCGTGCCGTCGCGGCGGTAATAGGCCTTCTGCGTACGGAAATGGCTGGTCTCGCCGTTGAAGAGCTTGGCCAGATCGGACCACACCGCCGGATCGTCGGACGGATGGACGAAGTCGAGCGCCGACCGCTGCCGCAACTCGTCGAGGCTGTAGCCGAGCATCTCCGACAGCGATTCGTTGACCTCCATGATCCGGCCGGTGAGGTCGCCGATCCCGATGCCGATCGCCGCGTCGGCGAAGACCGCCTGGAAGCGTGCCTCGCTGTCCCAGCGCGCTCGTTCGGCGGCCGCCCTGGCCTGCATCGAGGCGATGTGGATGCGCTCCTGTTCGGCCAGGGTCCGTTCGCGCAACGCGTCGGCGTAGCCACCGGCGAGTTCGGCCAGAATCCGGCGCAGCCGATCGCCCTTGTGCACGCTTTCGGCGTACGCGGTCAGCCGGTCGCCGAGCGCCCGCAGTGTCCCGGTGACCGAGCCGACCTCGGTGAAGTGCGAGGAGACGAGGGCCGCGCCGATCGACCGAGCCGGGCCGAAGTCGTCACCGGAGGCGTCCAGCAGCGTGAGGATCTCCTCGACGCGCGTGGTGAGCCGGGCGGCCAGGGCGGTCCGTCCGATCACGACATAGCTGGTCTCCGCGATCGCGTCGGTCCACGCTCCGGCGACCTCGGACGGATTCGGCGGTTCCACGATCCCCGCCCGGCCGTCAGCGAACCCGGCCGACGCCCGCGTACGCGGGATACTCGTACGCCTCCGGCCCGAGCTCACCCGGGACGTCGGGCCGCCACAGCGGGGTCTGCACCACGCCGGGCTCCAGCAGGTCGAGGTCGCCGAACAACGCCTCGATCTCGGCCTGCGACCGCATGGTCACCGGGCTGGCCGTCTTCTGGTAGAGGTTGGCCGCCTGGCCGATCTGCTCCGCCTGCCGCTCCGGACTGGCGTGCGAGATGGCCACGTGGCTGCCCGGGGCGAGCAGGCTCGAAATCTGCCCGATCAACTCGATCGGCTTCAGCTCGTCCGGCACGAAGTGCAGCACGGCGATGAGCAGGATCGCGGTCGGCCGGCTCGGGTCGATGAGCGCCTTGACCCGCTCGTCGGCGAAGATCGCCGCCGGCTCACGCAGGTCGGCTCCGATCACCGCGGTCCGGTCGTTGTCCTCCAGGATCGCCTCGCCGTGTGCGACCGCCACCGGATCCCAGTCCACATAGACCACACGTGCCTTGGGATCGAGCTCCTGCGCCACTTCGTGCACGTTGCCGACGGTCGGGATGCCCGAGCCGAGGTCGATGAACTGATCGACGCCCAGCGCCGACATCGCCCGCACCACCCGGCGCAGGAAGGCGCGGTTCTCCCGGGCGAGCTGCGGCACGTTGGGCATCGCCTGCAGCACCTGCTGGGCGAACTCCCGGTCGACGGCGAAGTTGTGCGAGCCGCCGAGGTAGTAGTCGTAGACGCGAGCGACGCTCGGGCGGTCGAGGTCGAGATCGGCGGGGGCCCAGCGAGGACGTTCCATGGGGACGACTCTTTCGACTGTCGAGAGGGGACGCGTTGAGGGGAAGGCGCGGACACGACGGGAGAAGCATATGCGGTATTCGTGCAAGGTGCACCCGGGCGATCGATCGTTCGATCGTTACCGTGGGAGGCATGAAGATCTCCATCGGGCTCCCCAATCCCGTCCCGGGAGTGTCCGGCCGCCTGCTCGTCGACTGGGCCCGCCGGGCCGAGGAACGCGGATTCGCCGGGCTGGCCACGATCGACCGGATCGCATACCCGAACCACGACTCGCTCACGACGCTGGCGGCCGCCGCCGGCGCGACCACTCGCATCGAGCTGATGACCAACATCCTGCTCGCCCCGGTCTACCCGGCTCCGCTGCTCGCCAAGGTGGCGGCCAGCGTCGACCAGCTGTCCGGCGGCCGGCTCACACTCGGCCTCGCGCCCGGCGGGCGCCCCGACGACTACGACCTGACCGGTGTGCCCTGGAACCGGCGCGGGCGGATCTTCGACGAGACCCTGTCCTACCTGCGCGACGCCTGGGCGGAGGGTTCGACACTGCCCACTCCCGTCCGCGACCGTCGCGTACCGGTCCTCATCGGCGGCACCAGCGACAAGGCGGTCGAACGCGTCCTCACCTGGGGCGACGGCTGGACTGCCGGTGGCGCCCGGCCCGAACAGGTCAAACCCTTCAACGACCGGGTACGCACAGCGTGGACCGAAGCGGGCCGAGCCGGTGAACCGCGGCTGGCCACGTTGGCGTACTTCTCCCTCGGGGACGACGCCGAACAGGAATCCCGCACGTACCTGAACCACTACTACGCCTTCACGGGGGACTTCGCGAAGATCATCGCCGACGGCGCTCTGCGTACGCCGGAAGCGATCCGGACGGCAGTGACCGCGTTCGAGGACGCCGGCTGCACCGAGCTGTACTTCGACCCGACCGCCGCCCGGCTCGACCAGGTCGACCGGCTCGCCGACCTGCTCCTGTAGCGATCAGCGGGTCTGGTCGGCCGATTCCCGGTCGATCCCCATCGTCAGCAGGTGCAACGCCAGCGCCCGCGCCTGTTCGCGGATCTCCGGCGCGGCGGTCGTCTCCCACAGCCGCCCGCGCCGGGCCGACCCCAACGCGAACAACGCGGGCGCTCGGTGACTACGCCCCAGCACCGCGCCATGTTCGTCCACGGCCAGGCCCAGCTCATGCGGCCCGGGCGCGGCCAACCCGTCCGCCACCAGCGACCGGACCAGCGGATCGCGCTCGGTCAACCGGCCCGGCCCGGTGCAGTTCACCACTGCTGTGAAGGCCCTCGTCTCGAGGCGAGTCCCCTTGATCACCGCCTCGATCCGGCCGTCCGGCAGCGGCCGCAGGCCGCACACCTCCCCCGCGCGTACCCGCAGGCTTCCGTCCTGCCGCCGCTCCTCCACCGACGCGGCCACCTGCGGCGCCATCCGGTGCCGATGAACCTCCCAGTAGCGCGCCACATGTCGCAAGAACCGCCGCTGCTCATGCTCCGGCAGGCCGCGCCACATCCGGTCCCAGTGCGGTCGCAATCCGTCCATCACGCCGCGCCAATCGCCCGTGGCTGCGGCTTGATCGCGTACCCAATGAAGCAAAGCAGCCACACTCGTAGCCGCCGGCGGCACGATCTCCCGGCGGACCGACGGAGCGTGGGCTCGCGGCAACAATCCGTGGCGCGACACCGCGGTGATCTCGCGGCCCGCGAGGCTCAGAGCCACGTCGACCGCGGTCAGGCCGGTCCCGATGAGCAACACCGGGCCGTCGCCCACGCGCGCCAGGACGTCCTCCTGCCAAGGATCTTGGATGTACGCCGAAAGCTGCCGGACGCTTTCGTCAGCAGCCACCGGGACGCGCGGAGCCGCATTGCCAACGGCCAGCACAACCGCATCGGCAGTAAGCACGACACTATCCGTGAGCAGCACAGTCAGCCCGGTATGCGACGCCTCGAAGATGCGGCCGACCGTCCCACGATGGACGGTGAGCTTCCCGGGAGCGACCTCGTCGACCGCCCGCAACGCCTCAGTCAAATAGTCGCCGTACCACCCACGCGCAACGAAGTCGCTACCCTCAGTATGCGAATCCCGGCGTCGACACCACTCCAGAAAATCGCCGGGCCGATCCGGGTCGACGCTCATCGCCGAAACGGGCGAGTTGAGCAGATGCCACCGCGCCGCCGTGGAGTACGCCACCCCCCGCCCGGGCCGCGCCTGCGGGTCGACCATGATCACGGACCACCCGGTCCGGACGAGCTCCCGAGCAGCGACTACGCCGCTGAACCCGCCTCCGACGACCACCGCAACGGCCATGACGCGCCCCTTTACCTATAATTCCTATCGACACCATAGGATATCTCGCACCCCTGGCGCCACCCCTGCGCTCCCGCGGCCCCCTTTATCCCGCCGCCTTTCCCGCCGCCCTTTCCCGCCGATCATGAACTACCGGTCATGCTCGACGGCGTGTCGGTGCGCAGAACTCCATGATCGCTCCCCCGAGAACGTGATCGACTTCGGCCCCGAGCAGCGCAAGCTTCGCTCTGCGGAACGTCGTGAAGGCTCTCCTGAACCTCTCTTGAACCTCGTGAGGGGCGACACGGGATACCGAGATGCGCGCGGCCCTCCGGATCGGGTACAGTCTGAACCCGTCCCGGGCGATTAGCTCAGCGGGAGAGCGCTTCGTTCACACCGAAGAGGTCACTGGTTCGATCCCAGTATCGCCCACCGTTTGCGCAGCTCAGAACCCCTCTGGAGGATCTTCTCCAGGTGGCTTCTTCGATATTGGTGGGCAAAGGTGCTCCACGCGTAACGCGCAGGATGCCAGGCGGCCCTTACCGTCGAACAAGTCTGCTGAGGTATGAGAGTCAGCGATAGCGGCGATCCTGGTCGCCGGTACGAAGAGGTCTTAGAGCGTAATTCACGGGACGTGCGTCGATATTCGGTAGATCTCGACGTCGTTCTGGGGCAGCGGTGAGGCTGGGCGGTGCGCATGATGGGGCCATGCAGTTCCGGCTGAGCGATGACGAACTTGTGCGTGCGGTCCGAGACTTCGAGGAACGTAGCGCTGCCAGCGCCGGCGGAACTGTCCGCTGTAGAAGAAGCCGAAGCCACGATCGGGTTTGCGATTCCTCCGCTGTTGAGGCGGTTTTATCTGGAGGTTGCCAACGGCGGCTTTGGGCCGCGCGGCGACGTGGTCGGTGTGCGCGGTGGAGACTCTCGGGGACTGTTCGCTGACGTCGTCGAGGGCTACGGGTTGTTCTGGTCCGACCTCCACCACCCCGGGCCCACCAGGCATGGTGCCGGTACTGGACTGGGGCTGCGCGTTGTCTGCGCTCATCGATTTCACCGATCCAACGGGGCCGGTGTGGGGCTGGGATTGGGATCCAGACACCGAGCAGGGCCTGATCCCGATGGGCATCGATCTTACGACCTGGCTCAGCGACTCCCTGCGCGGCGAATGGGTGTTGCCCCGGTGGACGGGGCGCCGTCGTTAGGAGTCTCCTGGCACAAGCTCCTTTAACTCGTGGGCAATCGCATCCGCGCGGTCGTCGCACGCAGCGAATGGGTCCGCGTGGAGCTCGAACCACCATAGCGGCGGCTCGGCAGACCATTGGTCCAGACGCTCGATCCGGCGGGTGGCGAGCATGTCTTGCAGGCGGCCGATGCCGGCTAGCCGGGTGAGGTGCCCGGCTCCGATGAGGTTTCCCCAGTAGACGCCGCGGGTCATCGAGTCCAGACGCTCACCGCGCCATTGGACGAGGTTGCGCCGCTCGTATTGGGACTCCGCGGTGTCCCCAGGTGTGACTGCGTGCATGAAGCCGCTCGCCACGCCGAAGCTTGTCGTGGCGTCGTGGACCAGTCGGCGTACCTCCGACAAGCCGTCCCCACCGAGGATCGCGATCAGCGACCGCGCGATCTTAATCACGATCGTGGCCGGGTGGCCGTCGGGGATGGGACCGCTGGGGTCGGTGAATTGGTCGCGGAGCTCGACCTCGATTGTGACGCCACCGCGGTAGCGCGAATACATGCCTTTTCCGTTGAGCTGCTCCAGCTCGAGCTGGAGGAAATGCAGTTCGCCTGCCCGCAGTCGGGTCATTGTGCGGTCCCAGCCTGTTGTGTCTGCACCGATATGTGACCAGCGGCCTCTGGCTGACTTCATGCGGACTCGGGCTGCGACGCCGTACGGCAGGCCGCTGTCGTAACCCGACGGGTAGCATGCTCGGTGGCCGTAGGCGGCGATGACCGGGGCGGCGAGCAGCCGTCTCGCCTTGTCCAGCCACGCCGCCAGCGCGTCACGACGTTGCATAAGATCTACATAGGTATAGAGCTGGCACACCAGGTTAGGATCGCCCGCCCGGCTCATCGCCACCCGGGAGGGAGCACCAACACCGAATGGGCCAGAAGCCCGTGCCTCGAGCCGTTCCCGATCTGGCGACGGCGGTCGCCGGCACTCGCCGACATTCGAGCGGGCCCATACCACCGCCGAGTGCACGTCATCGTACTCTGCTGGCACGACGTGCCAAGGTCCGGCGATGGGCATGAACCCCTCCGCCCCGCCGAGCGATCCCCGCCAGGAGAACAAGCTGACCGCGGGATCGCTGCCGAGGATCACATTCCAGGTGCCGTGACTGGTCAGCCCACCAGCCGCAACCTCGTCCGAGGAGCTTACGACAAGGCAGGACGGGCTTCCCCAGCGTTCCAGTTCGTGCTCCACCACGAAGTCTGCCCATCCGGCATCGCCGTGCTCGATCGCCGCTGCCAGGAACATCACCGCCGGCTGACCCGGTAGCCCGACCTCATCGCCGCCGACCACGTCGAGCGGGTACGGGTCTGGCCGCCGCAATCGCTCCACGTCGATCGAGACGTCTTTCGGCTGCTCTGCCGGGATCAGTCGACCACCTGGTTCGATCACACCCATATGCGCCAGCAGCGCGAACAAGCCTTCCTCGGCGAACACGTAGCCAGAAGAAAGGATGTCATCGACGACTCGACGGTCCGCGTCGATGCTCGATCGAGCGGCCCACCACAGAATCGCTTCAACTACTGGACGCCTCTCGCCGGCCGAAACGTCCCTGTCCGGCTCTTCGGTCCGACCGGATAGGCCATACGCCGGACCCGATTCCTCGTTGAACAGCCACCGGAACCGCTCCCGGCCACCGTCCCACCCGACCAACATCGCCACATCGCTGTCCATCACCACCGCGGTCAGCATCGGGCCGTCAACCTGAGACCACGGCTGCGGCCGCAGCCGTGGATCACCCGCCCGAGTCACGTACGCCGACCAACCGTCTGCCGCACCCCGAGCATTATCCCAGCCACCCCGCACGACAGGCGATTCACCAGTCAGGCTGATGACGTATGCAGCCCACAAACCCACAATGCTCTCCTCGCGACCGTGCCCTCATGGCCCGCCGCCGCACGCGCCCGCAAGCCCGTCCCTGTGATTTCCACCCGTGGTGGCGATGCCCTGAGCGAATCGTAGATAGGACGTTATGGAGCTGTTGCCAACGCGTTGTGCAGGTTTCGGGCGGCCGAGGCGAATTGGCTCCCGCCCCCACGGCCGGCGGCGGCGTCGAGCCCTTCGACATGGTCTCGGCGGCCGAGGGTGCGTGCGCATTGTTCGGCGAGCTGGAGGATGTCGGTGGTGCCGATGTGGGGCTTCGGTGTGGCCAGCAGTGCGGGGAGGGCGCCGAGGCAGATCTGCCAGGCGGTGTCGACGGCGCCTGCCTCGGCCGCGTCTCGGAGGACTCGGGCCGCGCGTGTGAGGACGAGGGAGCCTGCGCAGACGGTGTCGCCCAGGTGCCCACCGACTGCGCGCCAGTCGACCTCGTTTCCGAAGGCGAGCAGCGCGTCGACGGCAGCGACCCGATCGGCGGCGTCGGGGACGGTCATGCCGTAGACGATGGCAAGCTGGGTGGCCGGGCCGGTCGGCCCGTGGTTCTCCGCCAGCAGCGGCAGGAGTTGCGTGTGGTCGCCGACGCCGCCCCGACTGTCGGCGGCCACGGCCAGCCCTGTCACCGCCCAGGCGGCCACCACTTCTCGGTGCGAGGGGAGGGCGGCTGCCCATAGCGTCTCGTTGGATATCCAATGTGATTGCGGCTGTTCGTACCGTGGCAGCGTGAACAAGGCGGTCTCGATCGGGCTGACGTTCTGGGGCGGCTCGATGGTGACGGCGACCCGGCGTTCTGGCAGCGGAGCCATCCACCGGTAGCGCCCGCCCTTGCCGTGTTGTGCGTACGCGATCACGACCGGGTCGACGTGACCTTTCCGCAGTTGTCGTGCGACCATTTGCCCTGCGGGGCTGGTCAGCTGTTCTGCGCGGCGGCGGACGTCGCCGCCGGGGTCTTCGCGCGGCAAGCGCAGGAGCGCCTGGCTGAGGTCGACTCGCCACGGTTGCCAGCCGTCCCGTTCCGCTTGTGACATCCGGTCGACGAGAACCGCGGGATCGAGGTGGCCATTGCATCGCGTGGGCGTGGCCACCAGTCGTGGCACTGGGCTTCGCCGAAGGTACAGCTGGGTGGCGAGTAGGCGCATCTCCATCAGTGTCGCCGGTGAGCGTTCCGGGTCATGCAGAGGCTGAGCGAGGGGGTGGTCGTCGTGCAACCCGCCGAAGGCTTCCTCGAGCCGCATCGGTGTCCGCAGGGGCGGCTCCAGCAGGTCGAACAGCATCATCCCAAGTCGAAGCCAATACCCGTTCGCCCAACTGCTTTGCAGGCTGTCGCGGCGGCACTCGACGACCGGCCGAATCGCGGATCTCAACGCTTCGTGGTCGCGTCCGTACATCTCGATCAGTGCAGCGAGGACGCGTTCCATCGTGGCGACCGAGCCGTCGCCGCTCAGCATCGCCGCGAGTTCTTCGGCGGCCGCGGCCGGGGTGGTGATCGGTGGTGGCATCTCCGGCACGATGGGCCCGACGGGCGGCGCGAGGGGCAAGGGCGCCGGCGTCGCCGGCTGTGCGAGGGTGGCGAGCAGGTCCGCTTTCCGTTCCGGATGGCACCTGGCCGCCTGGCGTACCCAGGTCGTTTGGGTTTTGACGAGGCCCTTTTCCTTGCGCTGCAAGATGGTTGCGGCGATCGCGAGGAGTGTGTCGGTCTCAAGTAGCCCGGCCTCGTCGGCCTTACGCAGGCAGCGTTGTGCCATGGCGACTACGGTGCCGAGGTCGGCGGCGACCAACGCCGTGTAGTCGGAAATCCGGATACCGATCTCTTGTGGTGTGACCGCGAGTTCGTTGTGCAGGGTGATGAACGGGCGGAGGTTGCCGGGCCGTCCTCCGCGCAGCAGCAGAGCCACGCAGCCGTCGATGAGCATGGTGCGGATGGCGGGATCGTTCGAGGCAAGCTTCAGCAGCGCGGTGTTGAAGCCGGTTCCGAAGAATGTGAACTCCAGCTCTGAGCCCAGGCCGTCGTCCTCGAACAGCATGGGCAGCAGTACGGGGGCGTACGAGCCGGTGGTGATGGCGTCGTAGGGGTCCTTCTCGGAGCGGACCCACGCGATCCAGCCGCGGGCGAAGCCCGGTGTTTGCGGCAGCTCGATCCCGGCCGCACCGGCGATGTCGTCGACTAGTAGCCATTCCTCGGCCGTGTTGAGTTGCGAGGTCTGTGCCCACAGCCGGGCCAGCTCCGCCAGCCATGGGACGTTCCGGTGAACGAGCAGGTCGAGCGTCAGCCGGCGAGGGATGAACCGGCGTTCCCATCTCATGCTTCCGCGGTTGATGGCCGCCATCGCCCGCTTGGCGCTGGGCGCGCAGCCCAGCAGCGCAAGGCCGGCGACGGCCGTGATGCCGCCGCGCCAGTCCATCAGGTCAGCCTTCGTATGCGCGACGACGGCCGGGAACGCAGCCTTGCGATTCTTCTCCGGCAAGGCCTTGAGGTATGCGTACACCTGCTCGATGGACCGTTTGTCGATGGCGCGCGCCAGGTCCAGGTCGAGCTCGTGGATCATGCCGCGAGCTCCTCGACGGAGGTCTGCAGATCCAGACCCGCCTTCGGATGGCTCCGACGGCTGGGCGTACGCGTGGCTCGCAACGGGCATGCGGGCAAGATAGCCGAGACCGCCGACAAACCCCGGCCGCCGCAGTTCGGCCGCTGCGGCGCCAATCTTGCGTGACGAACCCGGTAGGCGACGGAGTCGACTGGTCGCAGGCCGAGCACGCGTGCAGTCCGGCCGCCGACATGCGATGGCTGCTGTGCGAGGCGCCGTGTGAAGATGCCTAGGCGGCCGGCTGCGGATCGACAAGACTGCCCCTGTACTTGACGACCTGTGGTAATCCGGCTTGCCTCGGCGGACTTGACGGGTGATCCTGGAGCCAGTGCCGCGACTGGCGTTGCTGACCCGTACGAGTGGCAGGAGCGTTGTGTCCGATCAGCAGATCTTGCTCGCCCTGGCTGGTAATTCGGCTTTGCGGCCCGAGCACGTCGACGAGCTCATCGCCGTGAACGACCTGGCGGTCTTGCGCGAGTTGGCTTCGGAGCAGCGACTAACACCGGCTCAGGTCGAGCTCCTGGCGGCAGGCGGGCACCGGGATGTCGTTGAGGCGTTGATCAGGTCGGGAAGGCTCGCCGTCGAGCAGGTCCGGAGTGATGTTCCGTGGATGCTGCTCGCCGGCATCGATCGGCCTGACGCGCCTGACGACTGGTTACAGGTGCTGGCATCCTGGCCGGATCCCACGGTACGCCGGGCGTTGGGTGACCACGTGTTGGAGCGACTCGACATCGCCGCAGTGTTGGCGGACGATCCCATTTGCTCGGTGGCCGCATGCGCGACCCGGCCCTGGGAACTGCCCGAAGAGCTAGCGCTTCGGCTGGCGGCCAGGCCCGAAGCCTGTATTAGGGTCGCGTTGGCGTCGAGCCTTCACGCCCCTGCTCGAATCCTCGCCGATCTCATCGAACACGGTGGGTCGCCACCGATGAGCCCATGCCCGCACTGGCCCGACGGATCGGCGGCCGCGGAGGAGTTGTGTCGCGTCGTGGCAGGCAATCCAACGACACCAGTTGATGCCGTCGCGCCGTACATGATCACGCTGAACCCGCAGATAGCGTCGGCGCTCGCGGGCCGTCCTGACCTCGCGGAGGAGGCTTACGGGCGACTGCTGGCGTTGCAGAACGACGAAGTGACCGGTCGAGTCGCCACCAACTGGGCGGCACCGCCCGGACTGCTCCGCCGGCTCTATGACACCGATGCCGGGCGTTGGCGGGGCCATGTCTTGGCCAATCCGAGTATCCCGCTGGACCTTCTGGTGCGGCACAGCTGCAGTGGCGGAACACCCAGTACGGACAATCATCCCGATCTCGATGGGCTGCTTAGCCTTGCCGTAGATGCCGACCCGCGGGTCCGGCTAGTCGCGGCCGCCAGCCATCGGTTGCCCTCAGAGGTCCGAGCAATGCTCATCGATGACCCCGACTTCGCGGTCGCGCGCCGGGCGGTCATGCACGTCTCGGTGCCGCCCGAAAGGATCAGAGCGACTGCCGCACGGCAAGGACCGCCGATCTTCCCTGCGTTGGCTGCCCATCCATCGTGCCCGCCCGACGTCCTTCTCGCGATCGCGACGCACCCTCAGGCGCCAGCTGAAGCTGTCACAGACGTCGCCTGGCAGGAGGCGTCACCGCCTACAGCGCTTGCCGCATGTCTGCGGAATCCAGCGAACGCAGTGTATGTGGCCTGCAACCCGATGGCCCCCGCAGACATGTTGACCGAGTTGGCATCCCATCCCGATCCAGACGTGGTTGTCGAGGTTGCCCGGAATCCAGCCCTTCCCCCACAAGCCTTCCAGCGCATCTTGACGGGCATTAGGCACCAACTCGCCAAGGTTCCCGCGCCACGCGCGAAGCCCTCCAGGTAGACAGAAACGAAACTCAAGAATGCAACCCCCGCCAGGTAGATCGTCCTCCGACGACCCCGGTCGGGCCGCCGAGTGCGGAGCGCGGTGCGGATCCGGCTGAGCCGGCGCGATCGGCCTCGCGGCCAGCTGCAATTGGCCCGCTCTCACGTCACGCCGATCCAGACACCCAACTCGCGCCGCAGCGGTCGCCGTGTTCCCTGCGGCGCCGGCTTACGGAACAAGCGGGATGCCGAGGGCCCTGCTTACAGCGTCATCGATGGTGCGGTAGCTACTAAGCACGTAGGAGCCGCACGGCTCGGAGGGCTTGTCGATCTCGTTCCGTGGAGATCCAGGTAGACCCCGGGGCGAGGTAATTCCCGGCAGCGGTGTTCCTTGAGCCGGTCACCGTCGCCGATCGGCTGGGCATGAACCGTTTCGAAGTAGCCCCTCGACCAGGGCAAGTTGTTGATGAATTTGGGCGCGAAGAGCAGATTCTCTGGGACGAGGTCCCCCATCGTGTAGTCCGATGCATCGATCATGCGCTGGTGTTCGGCGGCTTCTCGTCGCTGGTTGCGCTCGGCTGCCTCGTATTGGTGCTGCTGTTGTTGTGCTTCGAGGGTGGCGTGCCAGGCGGCTCGGTTGTGGCGGACGCGGCTCAGATTGTACAGGTCGCTGTGGGTGACGTTGCCGTTTCCCTCAGCGTCGCCGCACTTGTAGCACTCGCCGGGCCGTTTGCCGGTGATGATGTCCAGTGTCGTCTGGCTGACGCTGCCGTTGGCGACATCGTCGAGGACCAAGCCGGTGGGGTCGCTGAAGTCGATGGGGTTGTTGTTGCTGTATGCGTAGCCGTTCCACGAATGTGGATCTTCGGTGTTGAACTGTGGATCGAGGCTGACGAACTGTCCGGCGAGCGGGTCGTAGCTTCGGGCGCCGACCTGCACGAGTCCGGTGTTGGTGTTGTCGACCTTGTTGAGGAATCCGCGGTTGTCAGCGTGACGCCAGCCTGCACGGCCGCGTCGAGATACCCGCCGCAGCCACCGCGACCGGCCGCCCGCTCGTGGTCCTCGTCAGCAACTTCGGGGGCCTGGCGGTCCTCGCCGTGGACAACCCGGGTGTCTGGACCGATATCGAAGCCACACGACTGCTCCATCCTCGCGACCGTGACCGGATCACCACCGCGTTGACACAGAACGACTACACCCTGGTCCCCGAGGAACCGCTATGGCAGACCTACGATGGCGCGTGGGATCCTGACGTCTTCGCACCAAGCGGCGGGACATGGTGGATCCGCTTCTTCGATTACATATGAGTACCAGGCAAACGCTTGATCCTGGCTAACGCCGATGGCCTCGATGCTCGTCGGCCGCATCGAGGTCCGACAGCCGTCCGATGACGAGGTCGTCGATGTTTCCGCCGTTGTCCAGGGCGGAGTCCAGAATCAGCGCCAGGGACGTGCCGTACACCGGGATGTCAGCTGGGTTGTCGAGCAGGTGGCTCTCCCTGATGGTGAGCTGGGCCGCGGTCAACGGAAGCGTGCCCGCAGTAGCCGGCCGGGCCTGCTCAACTCGGCATACGATCCAGTGGACGTCTTCGAAGCGATGACCGGCGACCGCGCAGAGCGTGCGCCCGTCTGCAAGCTCGAATGCCGGACGGATCGAACGCAGATGCCCGCCTCGATAGACGCTCGGCAACGGCTCTTCGCGGATGCGCCACGCGCCGACGAACAGACTCGCGGTGCCGATCCGGTCGTAGATCGCCGACATCTCGGCCGGCTGGTCGAGCACGGGATGCGATCTGGCCGGTGGAGTGGTCTCATGTTCGGCGATGATGCGGTCGATCACCTCACCGATCTCGACCCGGCCCGGCACCACATGCCACCCAGCGACCGGGCGGAGTGCGCCGTCGCGGTCTTGAGTCACCGCGGCGACTCCCCCATAGACCGATACCGCCCGATTGTCGCCACTCGCACGATCATTGATCTTGATGCTGGCGCGGGAGAGCACAGCAGGCACCATGCTGCTGCGGATGCCCGGTCCCCGGTAGGAACGGCCCTCCACCGTCAGGTCGCAGGGTTCGTCGATCGGCAGCTGGAGCAGTTCGTTCGGCAGATTTTGCGCGCCCTCGGCCGACAGATAAGGATAGAACCGAGCGGCCCAGCCGGTGATGAGCTTGCCGCCGTATGCGTCGACCGGGTTGTAGATACGCTGCCAGAACGCCAGATCCACGTCACCGGCAGCGGCCCGCACGAACTGGTCGAGGATCGCGGCCAGAGACCGGCGCCAGTCCGCGAGGCCGAACCGGGCGAGCTCGTCAACGCGTACGCGGATCCGGGACCAGTCTTCGACCGTGCCGGTCAGTGTGATCGAAGGGATGCCGCAGACGGCGACCATCCAGTAGGAGAAGTAGGGCGAGTACGCGTCCAAGAGAACCACCTGGCCGGCGATCCGGTCGACGTCGGTGCTCGTCGAGAAATCGCACGCGAACAGGTCGGCGTCCTTGACTTCTTCCGCGAGGCGGCACCGGAACCGGCCGACTGCGTCGCCCCAGTCCGCCGTGTCCTGCGGCACCGGCCCATCGAGCTCGATCGTCAACCGTTGACGACCTTGGTGGGCGACCAGCATCGGGCGCAACTCATCCGAGTGCAACCGGATGTGCTGGGCGACTCCCTGGGTGATGGTCAGCCAAACGGCGTCGGGTGAAAGCACCAGCGGCCGATGGTCGGCGAATGCCTGCCCGACCGCGCGCAGCAACGGATGCACGCCGTTCGACGGCAGAACAAGCAGGTCCGGGTCACCACCGACGGCCAGCGCGTCCGGGAACGCATCACGCAGCGGCTTCGTCGGCAACGGCTGCGCGGCAGGCGTGACATCGTCCACGGCGAAGGTGATCATCGCGTCACCGTAGCGCCTCCGGGCGAACCCGCGCGTGCCCTAACCTACTCCCGAAGATGCCGGGCAAATGAGACATCGCCCGCTGTAAATCGGAGAGCACAAAGCCCAGCGAGCGACCACCACGAGCATCTGGTTCGTCGAGCAGTTCAGGTCGACCGCAGACCCATCGCCGTCTGCCAAATTGCTGAGACAACGTGTACATCGCGTTAGCGACCGAGGCGTGCACAGTTCCCTCCACCGTTACGACCAACCAGCCGATTGGGTGATCCTCTCGCACGATGGCCTCCAACACCTGGGCTATCGCCAGCCGTACGTCGACACCTTCGGACCAGCATCGGCAGGATTGTCCTGCCCGCATGATCAAGCGCTGTCCCGCCGCAGGGTCAGGGCACCTGACCCACCAGCCGAGCAATCGTTCACATCTCGATGAAGGATGTACCGCGCCGTCATGCGGACATTGTCATGACGCCGACGTCCTCGGCCCGCGTCGCCAGGGCAGCCACGAGCGCTTCGACGACCGGGCAGCATCCGAGCCGAGGAGACTGGGCATCGAGGCCACCAAGAACACGTGCCCGCCGATGATGTTGCCCGGTTCGGGCACGGCGCTGGTGGCCGGCAGGCACAGATCGACCTCGAAGCCGACCGTACGCACCCGTGTGGTGATGAACGACTGCCCGGTAAGCTGCGTGGTCCGCGTCTGCGCCGTCAGCACCGTGCCGTATAGCCAAGCGTGGGCCTGTGCCTGCTCGGGAGGTCCGAACACCCCGTAGGACATGAACGATTCCGCTGCCATCCGCGGCGGCCAGGACATACCGAGTTCGGCCACATGCGCGGGCGGATCACCGGCATCCTTGCCCGGGCTGATCAGGCTGGCGTCGGAGTTCGCGAAACTGTCCTTATCAGCGAACACGCTGACCTCGTTGCCGAGCGCCACAATGCTGGCAGCGCCACCAGCTGGAGCCGCGCCGGCCAGCATCCGGCGCTGTTCCAGCTCGATGGCCAGCATGGTCATCGTCTCGCCTTCGTCGTCGACCACCTTGCCGACGGCCACCTCGTCGTTGGCGACCTTAACGCCAGACAGCAGCGCACCCACGGTACCGGCGAACGATGGCAGCAGATCGACGATCTGGCGGTCTTCGGTCGAGATGACCAGCCGGGCGCCGCTGGGATCCTGCCACGCGTACACCGACGTACGGTTCACCTTCGCGATCAGGTCAGCCGAGGACAGCGTCTGCTCTATGAGCCGCGCGAACTCGGCACGGTCGCCGGCAGCCAGACCGATGCACTCCATGTTCGATGCCACCGAGAGAGGGTAGCCACGCCCAGACCGCGGACGCAGCATCATTTCCGGCTGGCCGCCGGAGCCACCGGGCCGCAGTTCGCGCGAGGATGTGGGATCGTGTCGCGTGTGATCGACTCGCTCGCGCTGGCATCGGTGCAGTGGCCACGCCTTCTGCACGCTTACGGCTCCGCCGCGGATACGCCCGAACATCTGCGCGCGCTGCGCTCGTCCGACGGGCAAGAGCGGCGCGAGGCGCGGTCCGAACTGATCAGCTCGATCGTTCACCAGGGCAGCCGGTACGAGGCGTCAGCGATCGCCGTGCCGTTCCTTGTGGATCTCGCGGCCGACCCCGAGGTGGCCGACCGTCACCGCATCGTCGAGTTGCTCCTCAATCTCGCCGTCGGTGCGCCGTATCGCTGTCTACCCGGCGGCTGGCCGATCGCCGCCAACCGGGCCGCGCTCGCCGTGTCCCCGCCTGATCTAAGCCTCTTGGAAGCTGTCCGCGCCTACCTGCTCACACCGCGGCATGAACGCCAGGGACGTTTCCCGCTCGACCGCGACCAGAACCGCCGGTTCGAGGCTCATTTCGCGATCCAGACGTATGACGCCGTCCGCGCCGCGCTACCCACTGTTCGCGGCCTGCTGTACGACACCGACACCCAAGTGGCCACGGCTGCCGCCGTGACGCTGGCCTACTTCCCCGAGAACGCCGAGGCCAGTGTGGCCGAGCTGGTCGCCGCCGTCGGGGACACCGAGAATCTGATGTTGACGGCCAACGCGATGCTGGCCATCGCGCTGCTAGGGGGACCCGTGCCTGAGGCTGGACTCGACCGATGCCTGGCTGACGAGGATGAGGTGATCCGGTGGGCCGCCTCATGCGCCACCGTCATCCGCCACGAGGTCAACGCCCCAGCCACGGCGGTTGCAACGCTTCAGGAGATCGGCCGTCAAGACTCTGACCGCGAGGCACCGTACTGGCAGCAGTATCCACCGACCAGCGCGCTGGACGCGCTCGCGGCCTTCCACCAGCCGGCTTTCGAGCAGCTGGCCGACGAATTGCTCGACGTCTACCTACGCCCGCAATCCGAACGTCGCCAACTGGAACAGGCGCTCACCCTGGCCTGGCGGACCCGTCCAGCACATCCCGTGCCGTTCTCGCAACTGACAGCCCCGCAGCAAGCCGTCGCTCGATGGCTGGCCGGGCACCCCGAACAATGGATGGGCGACGGCTTCACCGCCGGAGCGTTCCGAGTGGAGTTGGATCGCTACGGTTTGCCCACCGCCCCGGAACAGCTCCTGCTCTACGTCACCGCAGGCTAGAACTCATCGATAGCTCATCGATTCGGATTACATCGGGATAGCCGCGACGAACCCGACCATCAGGGCATCCAACCAGCGGCAACCGTCCGCCTAGTATCCGTCGGCTGGTGGTGTTTCGCTTCTCGTCAGCCATTGCTCGATGGCGGCGTAGTCCGCATCTACGAGGCCGCACCGCGGATCAACACGGTGCACAAGCGCGGGCGACGTGTGATTCGCCATGATCCACGTCCGGTCGGCGTCGGTGATCTCGTCGTCGACCCAGACGAACGGTCGTCCCATCGCCCACTCGACGAGGTAGCGGGTCTTCCAATGCAGCCGATCGTGGTCGTCATCTTCGTCCGGAAAGTCGACGATCGGCAGCTGCGGCAGTCCGAGCCGTGGTGACAGCACCTCATTCGCCTCGGCCATCCAGGTCGTCGCCCAGACAAGATCGCACGGCAGCGCGGCCAGACGACGACCGTGCCCGGGGTCGAGCCCGGCAAGCAGCGGGTTAGCGCTGTCGCCCGACCGGTGCCTGGCCCCGGCGAACGGTAGCAACGTGCCGTCGACGTCCAGGAACAGCAGAGGACGCGCTCCGATGCCATGCTTCGCCAGACGGCGTACGCCGACCGGGCCGAAGTCCTCATCCGGCCAGATCTGCCCGGCCGCCCAGTCCAGCCACTCATGCGGCGGTTCGTCGTTGCGGAAGAACGTGATCCTCGCCGCCTCGTCCATCCCGGCGGACTCCCACCAGTGCCACCAGATCGTCAGGTGCCACTCGCCGCCACCCATGCGCCAGCCGATGCTGCCCCGATCAATCTCCGGATACGCGCGCAACGGCGGCAGCACACAGCCATAGGCCTCAAGCTGCTCGCGTACGGCGGCGTCACGAAGTCCACGTACCCGCTCATCCACTCCGCGCTCCCCTTCTATATCTGCCTCGTCGCCCACGGCATCGCACCATCATCAAACCGGCGTACGACATCGGCGACGCACCTTTGACGGCGCCAGGGCACATGTGAGAGGTGACCGCTCGGGGCCGAAGGCAGTATGTCAGTCCCGGCTGGTATGAACTGGCCCATGATCACCGACCACGCTGATCCTTCAGATCTTGAGGCAATTCGCCTAGCTCTGTCCATCGACGATGACGGCGCCTCAGCGTTGGGATGGGCGGCGGTACACCGCCACTGCTAGGCCCGGTGTTCGATCACGGGTCGGTCCTGCTCGGCACCGACGGCTGCGGCATGTACTGGCATCTGATCGTCACCGGCGAGCACCGCGGCCACATCTGGCTCATCACCGGCGAAGGCGCCACCCCGTTCGGCGCCCAGTTCGGGCACACCACCGGCGAGCCCGGATTCGCCGGCTGGGTCAAGCACTGGGCAGCTGGCAAGGAATGGTTCGACGCCTCCTGACGCCGAGATCCGGTTCATCAGAAGGGTTGTCTCGCAAGGGCGGCGTGTGGATGATCATCGGGTGCCGTTCCTGAACCCAGAGCTGGTCACGTTCGAGTTGCGTGACGGCGTACCGGTTCTGTCGTTGGCCGTGGAGGTCCCCACCGGGCCGGATGAGGGCTGGTCGTTGATGAATCGGCTCACCGTCTGCGTCGTGGACGGACCCGGCGAGGCGGGATACCTATTCCCCAGGCTTGGCGGGCCTGCCGGTGACAAGGCCCCACGGGGCTGGGACGAGGCCGTCGCCCGCGCCGGCGGCAGCACCGTCGTGTTCGGCACCGGCGTCCAGACACGCACGCTGTTCGCACCCTCGGTGGACTAGCCAGCGTCAAGGGACGAGCAACGGAGGCGACGACGGAGAGCGCGGCACCGACGTCACCGTACGCCGAGTGGCAGATCCACGCCACGGTAGGAGCGGAACGTCTGCACCCCGACGACGTCCCGCCGACCGTCGAAGCATGAGCTTGCCCGACTGCCCGTCCCGCATCGTCATATTCCACGTAACCCTGCTGGAACGATGTGACAAGACCGTTGACGCGGCCGGTCAGAGTCGGTCGTTGCGCATGTTGGCTGCGACGCTCGCTCCTTCTACGATGCCGTCGTGAGCGCTGAAAACGGCATGCGGTACTGGGATCCCATGCCACACCTCGACGCGGTCATCGACTCACTGCCACAGCACGGGCTACGGCCCTCGCTCGACCAAATCTGCCAGGGCAAATGGGACGAACGCAACTGGCGCAACGTACCAGGACCCTTCTACGGCGCTATGACGGACAACTGCTGGGTGGGGCGGCTCCACGCACCCCATCACGTGCTGTATGGCGACGACATCGAGTACGAGCAGGAGTTCCTATACCGGCAGCCGCGGACGTTGGCGGAGCTCCAGGACGTGCTCGTCGCCATGCAGGAGGACCCCTGGGCGGGCTGGGCATGCGACGGTGATTCCCACTGGAGCCTGAACCTCGTCCGGGAGTGGTGGCGCGAGCGTGGGCGCCTTCGCGAGTGGATCACCGCGAAGCACCGACGATGGATAGTTTCAGAGCGCGCTGACGAGCGGGAAGCGGCGAGCGGTCTCGCGGACTATCTCGCCTACCTTGATGGAGACCTCGCCGATCATCTGCGGGGCTACATGTTCTTCCTAGACAATGGTGTCAGTCCCGCTCCCCTTGATCGCGTTCCAGCGTTGTGAGAGAATGCGCGGCGTTCTGGCCGAGTGACACGTTCGCTGACAGACTCGGGCGGCACGGGTTCCTCGGCTGGTCCGCGAGATCGGCCGTGACGCCGGGATGAGCCGCCGAGCCTGTTCTTTACGTTGCTGGATGAGTTCCGGGCGCACCGCCAAGACCAGTCGGTGGGCAGTGGCGACGTGCGGTGATCTGCGTTGCGCGAGGCGCACGCCTTTTCCGTAAACTGCGATGCTCGACGCGACGAGGGAGGCGGACGGCATGACTCTGCCGGGAACCGATTGGCCCGGGATACGCCAGCGTGTCGAGGCGCTGCGCGCCCACGCTGATCATGGGAAGGTCTTCGGAGCCGCCGTATTCGGTGTTGGGCACGGATTCGTCCTAGAAGCTGGTTTGTCCAGCGACGAACTCCTGGCCCTGGAATCGTGGCTTGGCGTGAGCCTGCCGGACGACTACCGCAGCTTCCTGACCGACGTCGGCGCCGGCGTCGCCGGGCCCGGATACGGCGTGCTCCCCGTCCGGCGCCAGACCGTTTCCGGATGGGCATGGCATGGAGACGGCGCCACCATGACCGATCCATCGCGAATAGCCGACCCGTTTCCCGTCGCACGCACGCTGAACAGTCGCATCGACAGCCTCGGTCCACGCCCCGAGAAGCATGACTTCGCCGGCGAGGAGGAATGGCATCAGGCTTACGGCGTGTGGCAGGCCGAGGTGGACGAGATGCTCAACGACCCAGACCTGACAGCTGGAGCGATCTGCCTGTGCCATCACGGTTGCGGCATGTACGACTGGCTCATCGTCAGCGGCCCTGCCCGCGGCACCATGTGGTCGGACCTGCGCTGCGACGACGTCGACCTCGCCCCGATCCTTCACGACGACAAGCCAGTGACGTTCCGTGATTGGTACATCGACTGGCTGACCGACGCCGAAGTCAAACTCGGCATCCACCCTGACCGCTAGCGGCCATAGACCGTCGACGCCTCCGCCCCGCCGATCAGAACCCAGCCCGGGCGCCAACGCCTGGCATGAACCAGTGCGAACAGGGCTGGGACGTGGCGGGGAGCGTGACTTGGCGTCCTACATTCGCCCAGATCGCGAAGCGCTCATCCGCTCTCCTCACCCGGGAGCGACGACACGACAAGCCATCCCGCTAGCGATCCCCCACGGCCTCCATGATCATGTCAGACTCCCCGGGTGGAACTTGCTGATTTCTGGGCGCTCATCGATCAAGCACGCACCGAAGCCACCACCAAGAGCAGCTGGGCCACCGCGCACGACGTGGGCAACGCACTCAAGCAAATACTGGCGGAGTGGACGCCCGAGCAGATCATCGCCTTCGACGACCAGTTCGCGAGGATGAGCGGCTTGGCCGACGAGTGGGAGCTCTGCGCGGCCTGCTTCCTGATCTCCGGCTACCTGTCCGATGACGGCTTCACCGACTTCCGAGCGGGCATCGTGGGACTCGGCCGTACCGATTTCGAGCAGGTCATAGCCGACTCCGAGAGCATTGCTGAGTTGCCGATCGTCCGCGGCATCGCGGAGGGCAGTGTCTCCCCGTTTCGCGTTACACAGGGAGTCGATTTATCTCGCCGCCTCGTCTGCCTTTGAGGCGGTCACGGGCGACGATGAGGCGTTCTGGGCCCGGAGGCAAATGTTCAGCGGGTTAGCCCGCTGCATCCGCCTTCGCGTGCAGAGAAGTGAGTTCCGGGAGCGCGCCATTAGCTTCGTCCGATCGTCGGCGGCGGGCCGCGTGGATCGTCACTGCGGACCGGCGCCGGGTGATCCGTCACGTAGGCGGCCACCTCGTCACTCTCGTCGCGCAAGTGTGCCGCGAGTTTGGCGCCGAAGTCCTCCTCGTACAGGGTCGTGTAGAGGTGGTCATCGGTGCCGATGGGCGGTCGAGGCCATGCTCGCGCACGAAGAGGTCTCCACACTCGATCGATGGCCTTCGCTATTTGCATCCCGGTCGGGGCGGACAACGCGCTCCCCTGAACGACTCAAGTCGGCGTCTAGCTAGCGACGACTCCGCCAGTCGCTACCCACGGTCGTTCCGCGTTAGACACCGTCCGGCTTGGCACCGCACGCAGCCAGCGGAGCGCTGACGTGACTCGCGGCCGGAAGACGACCACACAGCTGGTCTGCCGGGCTCGCCGCCAGACCAGACGCTCACTCCATCTCGACGACCGCACTCGCCAGGGCAGCCAGCGCCTGGCGCGGCTTCATCTGGATCTCCGGAAACTTGTCCAGCGCACGCATTTCGATCTGACTGAGCGACCTCACAACGAGCACGGGCCCCTTGCCGTCGTCGTACTTGACGAGAAGGATCGAACTGACCCGCATGCATGCCTGGGGAACTTCGTGAAGCGAAGCAATGAGCTGGGCGACCGCCTGACCGAGCTTGAGATCGACTTCGGCCTGGCGATTGTCTATGTATTGAAGTTCGAAGGCTCGTTCCAACTGCAGCTGACGTTGCGCGACTTCTTCGGATGACACCCACGAGGCGATCCGCGCTTTTGCCCGCCTGAATACGGATCCCCGTCGAAGCTCGATGTCCTCCGCCTGCCGATATCCGATCAGTACGGCAATTTGATCCAACGCGTCGAATATCTGCTCGGCGGCACTCAGGTCGTCTGTGTCAAGGTACGCATCCAACCTGATCGCCTGGGCCACGGCCGCACGATCGAACGTTCGGGTGCCCAGAACCGCCGGAGCGGCGACATCCACGACGAGCTGCCCGCCGGCTCTCGCCCACGCCTTGACCCTGTACGGACGAACTGCGCGCGACGCGCGAGACTCGTCGGGCAGGTCCCACGAGACCTGGCCGCTCAACGCTTGCAACGTTTCGGCCAACCACGGACGAAAGTCGTCACCGAGCTCGCCGTCGCGTATCGCGTGATCCACTACCGCTTTGAGATAGCCCAAACGCGTTCCCGTGTCATGGCGTTTGCCGCGGTAGACCAGCCCGTGCACGGGAATTCCATCATGGAGAAGCCGCACAAGGGCGTCGGTCAGCTGAATTTCACCGCCTGCTCCGGGCTTGGTCTCCCGAATCGCGCTGAATATCTGCGGCGGCAGGATATAGCGGCCCGCAATCGCCAGGTCACTCGATGCAACAGCGGGATCTGGTTTCTCGACGAGTTCTGTGATCCTACAGATCAAGCCATTTAGGCCAGCACTCTCGACGGGCTCCTGTAATGCGGGACCTGCTGGCTCAACTGAGGCAATGCCATACCTCTGGCTCTCGCGCACATCGACTTCGCACAGAGCAATGACGGCACCGCCCGTGAGCTCCTGAAGATCCAGCATCGCCGGTAGCAGTGGATCATCTGGGTCGAAGAACTCGTCGCCCAGCAACAGCGCGAACGGATTGTCGCCTACGAACGTCTCGGCGTGCGCCACAGCGTGCCCAAGGCCCAGCGCCTGGCCTTGAGTGATCGTGAATATCTCCGCTAGTTCGGACAACCGGCGCACAGCGTTCAAGCGCCTGGATTCACCCTTGGCCTCCAGGTAGGACTCAAGGTCCGGATCCCGATCAAAGTGCGAGATCACATCGCTCTTGCCGGGGGCGACGACGAGTAACAGATCATATAGCCCTGCGTCCGCGGCCTCCTCGACGACGAACTGCAATATTGGACGGTCGACCACCGGCAGAAGCTCCCGCTGCACCACCTTCGTCGCCGGCAGGAACTCGATACCAAGACCCGCTACCGGAATGACAGCTTTATGTGCTCGCACGGGCTCCTCGCTCACGTCGAACTGCACAACCCATTGCTCGGCGGCATCCTGGCCGCGACCCGGCAGACGATAGGGGCACGTTATGGCCGCCGCTGGTGTATAGCCATAGCGGTCGCTGACGGATCAACGACAGGATTGTGCCTATTGCATGCCGCTTCGTCACCTCGGGTCGAGTGAACACGAAGGCGAGAAACGTTCCTAGAGTTCGTGGCGAACCCCTACCCTGACCAGGAACGTCAGAAAGTCTTCGTCGGTCACTTCGAAGTCACCGGTGTCGCGGTTGTACTGAAATACTTGATCGCTGCATCTCCCGTCGATGACGAGGAAGCCCCACCAGTCGCCCGTTCCCGGATTGGAGATCGGGAGGAAGTTCCCGCTGGGGAACTCCTCCGTACATGCCGATAGCAGGTCACTGATCCTCGGGTTCGTTGAGACGACGGGCAGGAGGTCCACCCCGACGACCAGACCTCCGCCAACAACCTCCATGAACTCTTTGTATTTTCTGGGGAGTTCTGCGTTCACTGCTTCTTCGGCTCTGTTGAGATCATCGTCGCTGGCCGCGATCGCATCGATGATACGTACGCCCTCGGGTACATCGAGCTCCGCTTGCTTAGTGAGCTCAGCGCGCAAGATCGGTTCAAACTCGTCAAATTCCATGCGTGGACGTCCTCGTCACTCATACCACCAACCTACTGGCAAGTTGCCCCAGCCCATCTCCTGCGACCGGTACCACCAGTGCAGCCGGGTGTCCTCGGTCCGGCAGCTCAAGCAGATGACCAAGACGGTCCTCGAAACGGCACAGAGCGAGGAGATCACCGAGCGTCCGGGATACGATAAACGTGACCCGGTCGCAGCCGGTTCGGACAACATTCGCAACGGCACGCAGCAGTCGGACTGCGCCACCTCCGCGGCTGGCGGCGAACTACGCGCGGCTCAGCGTCCGGCACCGAAAGCTGTGCGTGTGTGCGCCACGAACCGGCGTACTGCGGGCGGCGGCGAGGCTCGCCAAATCAACGCCAGGACTGCGGGCGTCTCGATGTCCGCGACGACTCGGGCCGTGAGCGGATACCGCGTGGCCATCGACTGGCTGAGCACCCCGACGCCCAGCCCGCGCGTGGCCAGGTCCGCGATCGCGTCGGCCGCGCCCGCCTCCACCACGACGCTCGGTGCCAGACCATGCGCGGCGCAGGCTCCGTCGAGCACCGCGCGCAGGCCGGTTCCCTGGGGCATGCAGATCAAGGGGTACGCGCACAGCGCGCGTACACTGAGTTTCCGCTGGTGCGCCAATGGATGCTTCGCTGGAACGACGGCGACGAGCGGCTCGCTGACGACCGTCAATGACTCCACTCCGGACGGTGGGGCTCCGGCCGCGCCGATGAGGGCGGCGTCGAGTTCGCCGGTGCGTACGCCGTCGGTCATGCGGTCCGAGGAGTCCTCGGTCAGCGCTAGCTCCACGCCGGGATGCGCTCGATGGAAGGCGGCCACGGCCTCGAACAACGGTGTGACGGTGCAGCCGACGACCATGCCCAGCCGCAGCCGTCCTCGCAGCACGTCGCTGACCTCGCCGACGGCCTGACCGACCGCGTCCGCGGCCGCGAGCGCCGCTCGCGCGTGCTCCAATGCCGCCTTACCCGCCACCGTGAGGGTCGCCGTACGCCCAGAACGGTCGAACAGCTGCGCGCCGAGACCCTTCTCCAACTGCCGGATCTGGGCGCTGATCCCGGACTGACTGACGTGAACGCGGTCGGCGGCCCGGGTGAAGTTCCGCTCCTCGGCGACCGCGACGAAGTACTCCAGCTGCCGAAGTTCCATAACTGCTGATTCTAGTTCACAGAACAACCAGCTGTTGGACTTCTAGATCCAGGTGCGTAACGCTGGAGTGGACGGGAAGGAGATCGACATGACGCAGTATGAGAAGGCGATGACACCGGAGGACCTCACCCGGCTGTTCGTGGAGCGATCCAACGCCGGGGACGCTGCCGGCGTGGCCGCCCTGTACGAGGAAGACGCCGTCATGGCATACCCTCCGGGTGGGCAGACGGTCGGCCGGGCCGCGATCCAGGCCCTCTGGGAGAAGATTCTCGCCAACCGGCCGCATTTCGAGCCGGAAACTCCGCTGCCCACGCTCGTGCGGGGAGACATCGCGCTGACCGCGACACCGCCGAAGGACGCGGCCGGGGCACGGGCCCAAGTCGCCCGCCGTCAGTCCGACGGCAGCTGGCTACGCATGCTGGACCGGCCGGAGTTCCTGCCGGTCCAGCGATGATCCAGCAATCAGCGCGTGGTGAGGACCACGCCCGAGATCCGGTGCGTGTCGGTGTCCCCGCCAGTCCCGCCGGTGAAGCCGACCAGCACACTGCCCGGCAGGGTCACCGTTGCGTCCAGGATGGACACCCCGTCCATGGCAACCAGCACATGGCCCTGCTGTACGCGTACCACGAAATGATGCGTCGCGGACCGGAGGCTCGCGATCGCCGCCGCCGTCGCCGCGTAGCTGATGACGTCGCCCGTGCCCGCTGTCGCGACCCCTACGAAATTGCCGCTGGGGTCCGTGCCGTTCTGATGGGTGTCGAAGGTGATCGCGACGCCGGTGAGCCCGCCGTAGCCGAGGCCACCGCCCGCCGCGCCGACCCGCGCCGTGGACGCGGGATCGAGCAGCACCATCGTCATTCCGTCGCCCCCGGTCCCGCCGCCCAGGTACGCGTCGAAGCTCGCAACGAGTCCCTCGGACGCCTTGGCCGCGCCGTAGACGACGGACCCGGCGGCGAACTGCTGACCCGCCGCGGTCAGAGTGGCAGACGCCGCGGTCTTGGTCGCGGTGCCATAGAGCACCCACCCCGCGTCGCCGAATCCCGGGATCGGTGTGCCCGTCGTGACCACGACGTTGCCCACCTGGTGGGTGTCGGCGCTGCCGCCGGTGCCCGCGGTGAACGCGACGATCACCTGGCTGGGCAGAGTGACGGCGGCGCTGAGCGTCACGACGCCGTCGACCCGGACGGTCATCGTGCCGCTCGCAACGCCGACCTCATAGTGATGAGTCGCCCGCAAGGCCGGGACCGCCGTCGTCGACGTCACGTACGCGAAGGTCGATCCGGTGGCGCTCGTGGCGATCCCCATCAGATTCCCGGCGGTGTTGGTGGCGTTGTCGAAGGTGTCCAGGGCGACCGCCGCACCGGTGAGCCCGCTGTAGCCGAGCCCGCCGCCGATACCGCCCACCCGTGCGGTGGACGCCGGATCGAGCAGAGCCAGCGTCATGCCGTCACCGCCCGTGCCGCCGCCGATCGTCGCGTCGAAACTCGCGCCCAAGCCGTTCGACGGCACCGCGTCGGAGTAGTAGACCGAGCCGGCCGAGAAGGTCTGGGCGGCGGTCGTCAGGGTCGCGGTCGTCGCAGTCGTCGTGGCGGTGCCCTGCTTGACCCACTTCGCGTCGGAGAAGGCGGGCAGTACGGCCGGGGTGGCGGTCTCCCCTGCCGTTCCGGTCACGACGAAGGTCGTGATCGACATCGCGGGCAGGCTCGCCGTCGCGTGGCCACCCGTGATCGTGACCGTCGCCGTCTTCACCGGCGTATGGATGGACGCGATGTCACCCGCGCTCTGCCACACGTCCGCATTTCCGGTGGCGATGCCAGTCAACGCCAGGTCGGCGGTCGTGGCGTCGCCGGTGTTGACGACCACCACGTTGTCGGCGTTTCGCGAGGCGTACGCGTAGACGGCGGAGTCGCTGGTGGACGACTGCACCACCTCCGTACCGAAGTGGCGGATACCGCCGGGCCGGCCGGTGAACATCTCCATCCCGATGTAGCTCGCCTTCGGGGTCCCGCCGGGTCCGATGAGGCCCATCGCGTTGTTCTTGTCGGCGTAGATCAGCCCTCGGGCGTTGTTCGTGATGATGGTGCCGAGCGCGTTCGCCACCCAGACGCTCGCGAAGTGTGTGTTGTTCTGCGACTCGTCGCCCCAGTTCATGTTGAACTCGCCGACTTGGATCCCGACGGACGCGTCGCCGATCCACGTGCGCAACTGCTGGATCTGGGTCGCATACCGGGTGGATTCCGCGATCGTGGCGTTGACTCCGGCCCCCGACCCGTACGCATGATAGTCGATGAAACTAGCGCGCTGTGTGCCGGTCGCGTTGGTGACGATGCCGGTGATGATGTCGTGCAGCCGCCCGTCCTCGAAGTACGCGGGCGCGGGCCCGCCGATCTCCAGCCCCGGCGTCACGGCCCGCATCGCAGCTGCGATCTGCCTGAACTTGGTCACGTAGTCGGCCGCGGAGACATCGGACTTGCTGTTGGCGTCGAACTCGTTGCCGAGGATGAACCGCTGCACGGTGTGCCCGGTGGCGTTCACGTAGTTCAGCACAGCCAGCGCGTCGGCCTGGTCGAGGTTGACGATGACGGTCGGCTGCGCCCCGATCTGCTCGATCGTGTCCAGCCACACGTCGCCGGAGATGCTCGTGTCGCCGCTGTCCGCGCCGGTCACGATGTTTCCGTTGGCGTCCGGCTTCAAGTGGACGCGGATCGAGCCGGGAGCGAGGTTCGCCAGCGCTGCGATGTCAGCGGGATGCGTCGCGGTCGGCCCACCGTCCACCCCGAAGGTCGAGAAGGTCACGCCGAAGTTGCCCGCCGGCGACGGCGCGATCGGGCTGGTGAAGTCCACCGCGATCGTCGTGGTCGCGGCGGCCCGGGCGGGTGCCGCCGTCAGCAGTCCTGCCCCCAGCAGTAAGACGCCCGCGGTGGCGAGGGTGGTACGTGTACGCAATGCCATGGTGGGACATGATCGCAGCGTCCCTCCATTTCGGACAATATCGGTGATCACGTCCGGCGGTTACGTTCTCGTGAACTCCAGCCGAGCGTTGATACGCCTACGGCTGGCCGCCTTCCGGCTTATCCTCGGCGCCGGCTCGTCGCCCCCGAACAGGTCATCCATCGCGATCGCGCCGGTCAAGAGCACTGAACGCGGCTGATGACGGTGCCGTTGCTCCGGCCTCGATGGGTCTGCTGGTCAGCGTGGGCGGAGATCCGCTTGGATCAGGGACGGATCGCCCTGATCCAAGCGGGGTCATCAGATCCTCAGGCGAGGGTTGCCTGGAGGATCGTCTGCTCGACGCGGTTGCCGGCCGCGTCCACCGCCACGACGCGTACGCTCAGCGCACCCGTCCCGGTCACTTGCGGCGTGACGGCGTAACCGTCGCGGGTAGTGTGCACGGTTGCCGGTGTCCAATGTGTGCCGTCGTCGGTGCTCGTCCACACCTGCACTCCGGTGATCTGGGGCGCCTGCGAGTCCTCGTGGTACGCCTCGACGGTGAACCCTCGCGCCGGCGCGTCCCCGAGGCGGTACGCGATGAACACGAGCGGATCGGCCGCACACGGGTCGGTCGACTCCAAGACGAGGGTGCCGATGCAGATCGCCCCCGTGCCTGGGCGGTTCTCTGTGGGGGCGGCCGAGGTGAAGTCCCACTGGGTGTGCACCTCGCCGTAGGACGGCAGGCGATAGTCGGTCGTCAGGCGGTACGCCGAATTCTCCGCTGGCAGCGCGTACGCGACCAGCCCGGCGACCGAGCTCTGGGGCATCTCCACGCCATCGCGGTAGAGGTGCGCCGAGGCGGCGTCGTAGCCGTAGAGCCCGCTGGACAGGGAACGGTCGGATTCCAGGTAGCCGATGGGGTAGAACGTGTTCCCCTGCCGGCAGTAGGAGCACAGTTGCACCGGGTTCAGCGTCGTCCCCCAGCTGTCCGGCTGGGCGGCGAGCACGTCTGGCACTGCGGCCGGACTGCCGGGTACGAGGGGGCGGGCCGCCCATTCCTGCGTACGCCGGCTGGTGTCGGCGTAGACCCGCAGGGAAGTCTGGAACAGGCCGGGGCTTTGGAGGTCGTCCTGGTGGACGAGTTCGGGTGAGATCGGTCCGGTGTACTCGATCCGGGTTGTGGGTGCCGCGAGCGGCTCGGTGACTCCGCCGGTGAGGTACTCGCCGGGCTGGAAGGCCGAGGTGTTCCGGCTGTCCAGCACGTCGTCCCCTGTGTCGGTCCGGTACACGGCCCGGGTCGGCGTGAGGTCGGCGGACCGGACGGTCAACCGCTGGTCGGCCGAGATCTCGCCCTGCTCGTAGAACTTCAGGTCGTAGATCTCCGTGGCCGTGCCTGCGTCGGCGTACGCGATGCTCACCGAGCCTTTCGCCAGCCGGGCCCGCAGGGCGGCGGCGTCGGACGGTGTCACCGAGACGAACGGCATTGGCGGGGTCGGGTCCACACCAAGGATCCAGTCGCCGCGCAACGGCAGCGAGCAGAACTCTCCCGGCGTCGCCGACGGCGTCTGCGGGTCCATGAGGACGCCGACGGCACCGGCGCGGATGGCGTTCTGCAGTTGCCAGTCCATCACCGCGCCCAGCGAGCCGCCATAGCACTGCAGGCCGGTGCTGTTGGCGACGGTCAGCAGGACGAGCTTGCCGCGCGCGTCCACCTTGGCGAAGTCCGCCTCGGTCCCCTCCCCCGCCGCGACCACGCCGGCGGTCCCGCGACCGGCCAGCCGATACATCGGGTAGCCGGGGAAGGAGGCGAACGTGGGATAGATCGGGTGCAGGGCTTGGCCGCCCTTGCCGGCGATCGCCATGGTCACCGGGATGGCCCCACCCACCCAGCCGAGCTCCAGCCGGAACTGCCCGGTCGAGACCCGGTCGGTCGGCGTCACCCAGTACTGGTGGTTGCCGTAGGAGCTGAACATCAGGCTGGCGGCGTAACGTCCGTCGGGCAGCGTACGGGTGTCCTGCAGCATCGCGTTGTAGGTGCCGGTCGGACGCGGTGTCTGCACGGAGATCTGCCGGGCCTGCGCCACGTCGAAGGACACGTCGGTGGCCCCGGCGACGATCACCTCCGGCTTTTCCAGCCAGACGTTCTGGTCCAGCGCGTCGTCGTAGAACGACACCCAGCCGCTGACGGCGTACGTGCCCGACGGGACGTTGGCCTGCAATCCGTACGTGGTGCACGGGTCGACGTCGGCACAGCCGAGCAGGTTCGCCGTGAAGCTCTGCCCGGCGGCCGGACCCGTGACGCCCAGCAGGGTCACGCCCATCACGCACATCGTCGTCCGCATCCCGTCGCAGGCGAAGACCTGGTGGTCCTTGTCCGCGGCCAGATGCACAGTCACCGTCACGGGATAGGTCGCGGAGTACGCGGGGCTCGTCGCGTACCCGAGGATGTGATCTTTGAGCCAGATGCGCGCGATGCCGGAGCCGAGCCGTCCGCCGGGCGCGAGCGCGGACCAGAAGGAAGCGGCCTGGCCCAGGTCGAGGGCGAGTTCGGCGGTGTGGTCGGCGGTTGTCTTCGTGATGGTCGCGCCCGGGAAGCGGGTGTTCGGGTCCGCGGTGCTCGCGTATTGGACGATCACGGGGAGGCGGGCGTCCTTGGCCGTGTAACCGTGGGCGGCGAGCCAGGTGACGTCGAACAGCCCGGGGTCGACCGCCGCGCCGAGCCGGGCGACGTCGGCGGGCAGCGCGCTGATCCGCTGTACGCCGCCGGCCGACCCGGTCGCGGTGATCTTGATCGCGGGGCCGCCGGGGCGCGGCTCGGCGGTGGCGGTGACCCGTGCACCGGCCGCGGTGAGCTTGCCGGCGGTCCTCAGCCGCACGGAATCGCCGGTGATGAGCGGTACGGTGACCGGCTGTACCGCTTCCAGCTGTTGCGGCGCGCCAGATCGGGCGGCCGCGGCGGGCGTGCCGCTGATCGTCATGGCGGTGACGTTCGCCAGCATCGCCGACGCGACCAGAGCGACGCCCACCCTCCTCATGGCTTGTCTGCGGTGGTTCATCGGGCCGCTCCTTCCGTGAGCGTCCAGTCCTTGCGGGTGACCGTGTCCGGCGCGGCCGTGATCGGGCCCGACGCCGTCGTGTAGCCCTGCGCGCCGGCGGTGTAGGTTCCCGTGCCGACCGCGAAGAGCCAGTAGAAGCCGTGCGGCAACCCCGGATCGTCGGATGACGCGCTCAGCGCCCGGCTCGTCGGCCCGGCGATGGTCGCGTTGTCGATTCCTGATCCGTCCGGGTTCTGCACGACCCCGGCGATCAATCCGCCCGATGCGGGCACGCAGGTGTGCGTACCGAGGAAGACGTCGTCGACGCCCCACCACCAGCCGTCGCGGGCCTCGTAGCGGAACCGGACCTTGACCTGCGTACGCCCCGCGGCCTGGGGCAGGGCAACGGTTTGCGCCCCGAGCACGTTGGTGTCGGCCGCGCGCCAGACGGTCGTCCATCGGCGGCCGTTGTCCACGCTGAGGTCGACGGTCGCATGCTGCCGGGCGGCCTTGGCGTAGTACGCGCTGTCGAACCGCAGTTCCGGCGCGGATTGGCCGGCCAGGTTCACGGCCGGTGACGTCAGGTACGCGTCCCCACTGCCCGACGCAAGCGCGAAGGTGTCGTCGCCGCCGAGCGGAGGCGACCGGTCGGCCGGGTTGTCGAACACCCAGCCCTGCGCCTTCCACCCGGAACGGTTCGCGAAACCGGTCTCGTAGCCGTTCCACCGGTAGCCCGGCGCGGTGCACGCCGTCAGGTCGGCCGAGATGCGTACGTCGTGCCGCAGGTCGGCCCCGCCGAGGTGCACCGGAGTCGCGTCGGCGGTGTAGCCGGGATAGACGGCTGCCACGTGGACGGTGTAGTCCCGGTCGTTGACCAGCCGGACCGCGTACGCGCCGGTGAACGGGTCGGTGTAGACGGCGTCACCGGGGTAGCCGTCGATCGTGATCCGGGCGTAGACGGGCCAGCCGTGGCCGCTGCCGTCCACGACGGTTCCCGCGAGCATGCTGCTGTCGACCGCACGTAGCTGCGCGTCCGCGGCCGCCGTCTGTCCTTCCGCGACGCTCACCTGCCGGCCGGAAACCGTGCTGTAGCCGTACTTGTCGAAGGTCAGCGTGTAGGAGCCGACGAGCGCGCCGTCGATCGCGTACGTGCCGTCGCCTGCGGTCGTGGTCGCGTACGCGCCGGGGTCGGCTTTCACGGTGACTCCCGGAAGCGGCTTGCCGTCCCAGTCCGTCACGCGGCCCGCGATGCGCCCGTGCGGGCCGCCGGACAGCGCACCGACGCCGTTCGGGCTGCCCAGGCCGGTCGGCCCGTCCCAGCCCGGCCCGGCCTGGCACAGCTGCGTGCCACAGTCGGCCACCGCGCCGTCGGTCACGTCGAACAGGTGCGCCGCCTGCTGCGGGTCGTGGTAGGGGAACGTCACCGGGTCGCTGTCCGCGGCCGGGCGGCCGGCCAGCGCGTACATGGCCGCCGTCAGCGGTGCCGACAGGCTCGTCCCGCCGATCTGCAGCCAGCCGCCGTTCGTCGTGTCATAGACCCCCAGACCCGTCGCCGGGTCCGCGACGGCCGAGAGGTCGGCGATCGCACGCTGGTCGCATCCCGTGTTCACACCGTTCTGGTACGCGGGCTTCGGCTCGTAGATCGAGCAGCCCGACCCGGCTCCGGGGCCGCCGGCGGGGCTGCCCCAGGCGGCCTCGTGCCAGCCGCGTGCGGAGTCGTCGCGGGTCAGGCTGGTTCCGCCGACCGCGACGACGGCCGGGCTGGACGCCGGGTAGTTCACGACGTAGCCGGTGTCCCCGGTGGACGCGGTGATGACGGTCCCCGGATGCGTGTAGTGCTCGTCGATCTCCAGCTCCTGCCCGAACTCCCCCGGTACGCCGTAGGAGTTCGACACGAAGCCGGCGCCGAGGCGTACCGCGGTGTCCACGGCGGCCGCGAGGTCGTCGACCGAGGCGGTGTCGCCCTCGACGAGCAGAATGTGGCAGTTCGGACAGGCGGCTGAGACGGCGTCGAGGTCGAGCGCGGTCTCCAGCCCCCAGCCCGGGTCGTCCGGCGGGTACGCCGTCCCGCCCCGCTGGTCGACCTTGCGGAAACAGCCGTTGGCGGTGGTGCACGCGGGCAGCCCGTAGTGCGCCCGGAACACGGCGAGGTCTTCCTCGGCGTGGGAGTTGCCGAGGGCGTCGACGATCGCCACGGTCTGCCCCTGCCCGGCGTCTGGCAGCTTGTACGCGTCGCGGATGTCCGCCGGTCCCAGCGCGGTCGCGGGCGGACCGTCGGCTGCGGCGGCCCGGAGACTGTGGTCGGCGCCGGTGAGCACCATGGCGTAGCACTGCGCGGTCCGCGGGGCGGTGCGCTGGTTGCAACCGGCCGGGGTGTAGCGGTCGCGCACGCTCGGATCAGCGGACAGGCCCGCGGTTCCGTGGTTCCCACCGGGTGCCGCGGTGGCGATGGCGGAGGCGGCCGCCGAGGTCAGAGCGAAGGTCAGGGTCGCCACGGCGACGATCCATCGCCGCGCGGAGAGGGGTGGTGACATGGGGGTACGCCTTTCGTCAGCCATTACAGGGGCTCGTACTCGTCCTCGTGCTCGCCCTCGTCCACGAAATCCACATCGGACACCGGTGGATCCGACGCGGGTGTCTGCGGGGCGGGTGCGTCGGCGAGTGGCGGCGGTGAACCGTCCGCTGGTTCGTCGTCGGTGCTCACGCACTGAGTCTTGGGCCGCGATGCGCAGGTGACGAGACGGCAGATGCCGGGTTTAATTCCGCCGCTGCCCCGAAAAATTAGGCGCGACAGCCCTTCTACGCAGGCCCGAGAAGATCTTGTTCCACGGCCGCGACTGCCAGCGCCGTACGCGACGACACCCGCAGTTTCCGCATCGCCGACTCGATGTGCCCGCCGACCGTCTTCACCGACAGCGTGAGCGCCTCGGCGATCTGCGGGTTCGTCTGCCCGGCCGCCACCAGGCGGACGACCTCCACCTCGCGCGGTGACAACCGATCCCCGTACCCAGGCCGCCCCCGGCGACGTGGTTCGGCAGACGTCTTCCCCGCGACCGTCTTCCCCACGACGGTCGACGCCGTGTTCCGCAGCCGCGCCGCGTCCGCCGAAGCGCCCAGCGCGCCCAAGCCTTCTGCGGCCTCTGCCAGCAGCGCCAGCCCGGCCGACCGCAACCCGGAGGGCCCACGATCGAGGAGGCAGGTCGCGTGTCGCTCCCGGGCCAGCAAGGCGTCATAGGGCCGCGCTGCGATCGCGTACGCGTCGGCTGCGGCGGCGAACGCATCGGGGTCGGGTCGCAGGATCGCCTCGCCGAGGCGGAGTGCCGCCGCCGCGCCTGGGGCGTCGTCGGGTATCCCGGCCGCGTACAGCGCCAGCAGCCGCTCGGCCTCCGTCGACCGGCCCGCGGCGACAAGGGCGTCGAGGCGTACCGGAAGCAGCTCGGCGGCCCACAGCCAAAGCCCTGTTTCCTCGATCATCTCGGCGGCCTCGCCGGAGATCCGCAGCGCCTCGTCGACTTCCCCGGAACGCAGCAGCAGCCGGGCGGTGGCGGCCATCGGCTCGACGAGGTGATCGACCGCGCCCGCTTGCTCGGCCAGCTCGATGGCGACCGCGAACTGCGCCCGCGCGGTCTCCGCGTCGCCGGTCGCCGCGGTCAGCTGTCCGATCACGACAGTGGCCTCGCTGCGCGTGAGCGGCTGCAACGCCGGGTCACCGGCCAACGCGACCACCCGGGGCAGCAAGCCCGCCCAGTCCTCGCCGGTGAACCAGTCCACGTGCGCCCGGGTGGTGACGATCATGTCATGCAGTAGGAGATGTTCGTGCTGCTCCGCCAGAATGCGCGCGCGGTCGAGACGGGCTCGGGCATCGGCGTACCTGCCCCAGGTGAGGGCGGCGTGCCCGAGGTTGAGCTGCCCGGCCGTCACCAGCGACGCGAGATCAGGTGTGGCCGGCGCGTCCGGAATCTCAGCCGCCGCCGCCCAGCCCGCCGGGTCGCCCAAGGTCAGCCGCGCGGTCACGCTCGCGATCACCAGCCGCAGCCGGTCCGGCGGAGCCAACGCGTGGGTCAGCGGCGCCGCGCGTTCCAGCCACCGGCGGTGCATGCTCGCCGGCACGCCGCGTCCGCGCGGCCGGGCCAGCAGCATCATCGCCCGCGCCGCCTCGGCCGGCCGGTCCACCAGGCCCGGAATCGCCGCCTCCAGCGCCGCCCGGCCCGCGTCGTACTCCTGCAGATAGAAGAGCACCTCGCCGGACAACGCGAGCGCCTCCGCCCGGTCCCCGGCCGTGTCCGCGCCCTCTCCCTTCTGCAGTACGCGGGCCAGCTCCCGATAGCGGGCCGGATCGGTGACGCTGCTCAACGGGATCATCCGGACGAGCCGCAGCACCACCGGCACCGCAAGGTCGGCGTGCAGCAACAGATCGAGCAGGAGCGCCACCGCCCCGTCCTCGTCACCGGCGGCGAGTGTGCGCTCCGCGGCCCGCTCGGCGTACTGGCACCACGACGCGGTGTTCCCGGCTTCACGATGGTGGCGGGCGAGGCGGAGCAGCGGCTGCGGCTCGACAGATTCGAGCAGCCGCGCGGCCCGGGCATGCGCTCGGCGACGCCACGGAACCGCGATCGCGTCGTGCACCGCCCGCGCCGCGAGCTCATGCCGGTACGCGAGCCGCCCCCGTTCGTCGGCCACGAGCAGGCCGGAGTCGAGCACCGCCAGTGTCGCGTCGAGAGCGTCCTCCTCCGACAGTCCGGCGACCTCCGTGAGGACGGCTTCCGTCGCGGGCGCGGACAGGACCGCTGCCGCGTACAAGAGCTGGCGAGCCTGCGGATCGAGCCGGTCGACGCGCTCGCCGACCGCCTCCCGGACCGTCGTGGACACCGCGATGCCGGTGAGCCGGCGGCGAACCCAGCGCCCGCCACGGCGCACGAGATCGGCCCGCGCGTGCATGAGCCGGACCGCTTCCTCGACCGACAGCGGCACCCCCTCCGTACGCTCATGCACGAACGAGGCGAACCGGTGCGAGACCGGCTCCCCGCCGAGCATCGAGGAGATCAGCCGGGCGGTGTCGGCGACGTCGAGCGGCGCAAGCTCGATCCGCAGCATCGCGCGCCCGGCCAGCCGGCGCAGCAGTGAGTCGGCGGGCACATCCTCGGGCCGATAGCTGACGACCATGGCGACTTCGGCGGCCGGTCGGGCAGCCAGGAACATCAGGAATTCCAGCGTCGCCGGATCGGCCCAGTGGACGTCCTCCACCACCAGCACCCGTACGCCCAACGCCACCAGCAGCTCAGCCAGCGCACGCAGCAGGCGATGCCGGGCCGCCAGCGGATCCGCGACGGGCTCGGGAGCGGGCGGCAGGAGATCGGTCCACTCGGGGAACACGGGCCGCAGCGCGCCGGCGAGCGGCGTCAGCGCCAGCCCCTGCGGCGTATCGACCGCCTGCCGAAGTGCATCCACGATGGTGCCGAGCGTCAACGGCTCCCGGAACGGCGGGCAGACCGCGTGCAGCACGTGCGGCCGGTGCTCCTGATCCGCGCTGTGCGGCCCGTCAGGTCTCCGCGCCTCATCGGGTCGGTCCGGGCCGAGGGCAGCGCGGATCAGCCGCGACTTTCCGACCCCGGCCTCGCCCTCGACCAGCGCGACCCCCGAACCACTTACCGCATCGCCACGCGGAATGCCCTCGTGGATGAACGCTCGTAGCGCCGCCAGCTCGCGGTCGCGGCCGACGAGCCGGGGCGCGGCGATCGGAGGGGAGCCCGCCATGATCCACAGCTTGCCCCGTGATCACCGCCAGCGGAAGCCCCTCCTTCGCACCGGCGGACGCATCACCCGTGCGGCGGCATCGGTTCACGAGTCGTGGAACGGGGACCGTGTCGCCTGTCCCGGTGTGTCCAGGGCTGTCCCGGTCGCCCGCTGCAGGCATCGGCCGCTGCCACGATGACGGCCATGAAGTCTCGTATCGCCATCACCGCGGTCCTGTCGCTCGTCGGCATTTTGCTGTCGGCCGCGCCAGCCGACGCCGCGACGAGCAACGACGAGTACACGGCAGAGATCATCGGGTACGCCAGCGGCATACCGTTCCTGGTCTGCCAGGCGCACCTGAACGTGCGCAGCAGCGACGGCTACGTCCAGGGTGGATTCAGGTCCTACGACAACACGGAAGTCAACCTGGGGATTCACCGCTGCATCGGCTGGTTGGAGCGGCGCAGTATCAAGCCTGGCAACAGCTACGGCTGGACGAAGGTCAGCAACTTTTACGAGGTGTACAACGGCTCCCGCTGGACCGGCTGGCACTGGAACGGAGATGACGCGGAGTCACGGGTGTGCATCTCCGACATGGACGGTCCCGACGCAGTTTGCTCGACTGGCCACTGGTAGAACCATTCGGCCGGCCAAGCCGGCTGCCGTCCATGTTCGCCAGGCCTGGCGAACATGGACTCTTCGCGTCCCAACGGTACGAGGATGTAACAGCGCGTGGCGGAGCTGCCGGAGACGATGCCGATTTTGCTCGAGTCACCTGGCAGCGCGTTCGGAGTAGCTCAGCCGTTGTTGCAGCGGATGTTCCGCGCCAAACCCCATCGTCGACATTCCCGCGGCTGCCTCGGCTGTGAACGCAGCTGCCTGATCGCCATCTGGCGTGGTTATCGCGAGCCCGACCGCCGACCGGACCTGGTCGTATAGCAGTCCCGCAGCATGGGCGATCTCGTGCGCAGCGGTGAAGTCGGCGATCGCCGACTCGACGGCGCCGACGTCGAGGTGCGCGTAGGCGCGGTCGTTGAGGCAGCGGCATTGCAGTTGAGGGTCGGACATTTCTCGGGCGAGGGCGATCGCCTGCGCGTACGCGGACGTGGCCTCGGCGGTGTTTCCTGACCGCGCTTGGTGTAGTGCGGTCAAGGCAAGCCCAATGGCTTCGAACTGCTGGTCGCCGGTCTCGCGGGTCAGCGCCAGGCCCTGCTCAAGATAGTATGTGGACTCGGGGTCGCGGGTATGGAGGCCGACTTCGGCGAGAGCCGTGCAGGCGACGCCCTGAGTATTCAGGTCGCCGAGATCTTGGGAGATGCTCAGGGCCCGACGAGCAGCACGCGCAGCTTCTACGAAGTCGGCTTGGTAGATGTGCATTGTGGCAAGGTTGGTGAGCAGTATCGCGAGGTTGCGGGTTTCGCCGATGTCCTCATAAATTGCCATCGCCCGGCGACGGCTGCGCAGCGCCTGCGCGAAGTCGCCCCGGATTTCCCACACGCACGCAAGGTTTGCAAGGCTTACGGCCTCGCCCCGGTGGTCGCCGAGTTGCCGGTAAAGCATGCCTGCGGCCTGATAGCAGGCGATGGCATCGTCGGCACGGCCGCTCATGTCGTATGCGACGCCGAGGTTACCCATCGCGGTGGCGCGGCCGTGTGCGTCGCCGACGTCGGTCCAAACCGATAGCGCTCGGCTCAACTGATCTGCGGCCTGGTCGTATCGGCCGATGTTGTTGAGCCCGACCCCTAGGCTGCTACGCACCTCCGCCTCGCCCTGGCGGTCGCGTCCGTGCATGCAGGCCTCGAGAGCCTTCTCGTGAGTCGCCAGCCACCGACTCGTCCGGCCACGTAGTTTCAGATAGGGCGACATGATGACAGCCAATTGCCATCCATATTGGTAACCGCCGGTAATCGCCGCGTTCGCAGCCATGTCGCATGCAGCCGTGATGCCATCGCGTTCGAGGTCGAGCCAAGCCATCGCGTGGTCGTAGCCGTCGAATTCTGCTACGGACGCCGCGGTGGGCAGGGGGACGGGGCGCCGGCGCGGGCGGATGACGCTCATCGCCGAGCTGGCTGTGAGAAGGTAGCGATCCAGTATCCGCTGCACTGCTGACTGGCGTCCCTGACGATCGTCGTCACAGTCAAGGAGTTCAGAAGCGTAGGCCTTGAGCAAGTCGTGCAATGCATACCGGTCAGCGGTCGGCCGTTCCACGAGGTGCGCACGCTCGAGTGTTTCCAGCCGTGCGGCGGTCCGGTCAACCTGTGCGCCATCGAGCGCTGCGGCCGTAGCGGTGTCGAAGCTTGTCGTGGGGATGAGGCTAAGCAGGCGAAAGAGTCGTGCACAGTCCGGCGGGAGGACTTGATACGACCAGGACAGTGCGGCTCGGACGTCGGCGAGCGGATCGCCGTCAGCGGTCAGCAGGTCAAGGGTTCGGGCTTGAAGTTCGGCAATCAGCTCCGCGATGGCCACGTTGGGATAGCGGGCGATGCGCTCGGCGACCAGTCGTAGCGCCAGCGGGAGCCCGCTGCACAGCTTGTTGATCGCGGCTGCGTGGTCGTCCAAGCGCTGCGGCTCGATCAGCCGGGGCAGCAGCGCGGCGGCTTCGTCGACAGTGAACGGCTGCAGTTGCAGGCGCCGGGCACCATCGCGGGCGACGAGTCCCTGCATGCTGTCGCGGCTAGTGATCAGTAACGTCGCGGGCCCCGGGAGGACCAAGTGCCGCAGCTGCTCCGTCGAGCGAGCGTTGTCGAGCATCAGCAGGAGACGTTTCCTTGACAGTTCGGTCCGGCATGCGCTCCAAAGGTCTTCGCCTTCGGCGGTGTTCGATGTCTTGGTAATGGTATGCAAGACGCATTCAGTCAGGTCGTCGGCAGTCATCGGAGCTGCGCCGTCGTACCCGTGCAGATTGATGTAGAAGGTGCCATCGGGGAACCGTGCGGCGAAGCGATGCGCCCAGTGAAGGGCCAGTGATGTCTTGCCGACACCGGCGGTTCCCGTGATCACGATTACCCGATGGTGCTTCAGCGCGTTCAGGCTGGCTAGAGCGTCTTCGCGGCCGACGAAATCCGGTGGTGCGGGAGGGAGGTTAGCCGGGATTGGCCGGTCACTGTTCGCGCGCTCCCATACATCGGCCCATCGGCGGGCCTCAGCCGGGGGCACCCCCAGGGCGATGATGATCGAATCGAGGACGTCGATAGGCATTTTCGTGGCGCCGGTGAGGTAGCTCGACAGACTGCTTCGTGGAATCCCGGTCAAGGACTCCAACTTTCGCAGGGACACCCTGGCGCTTCGTTGCCCTCGCGCCGCCTGGCTGCGCAGCCGATCCAGCGCCCGCAGCAACTCGGGCACGGTGGTCACCTCATCCATGGCAAGCAGTCTGCCAGCTGCGCATTGCCCAACCCGATACGCGATACGCGTCCTTGACCGCCGCGACCGTGCGTCGGGTGCGCTCGCCGCCGTCGAAACCCATCGCCGTCAGCCGCTCGTGCAGCACATCGGCGCGGACCTCGCAGTTCGAGCGTTCGACCACCTCTTTTTAAGCACAGTCGTGTTAGCATCCGGGTTATAACACGACCGTGCTATTAAGAATTGCGGCAGGAAGGCAGCCCTCATGCCCCGCACCGCCCGGATCACCGCCGTCGCTCTGCTCGCGTGGGCCCTCGCCAACGCCCTCGTTCTCTTTTTCGGCCGACTGCCCGCCGGCAGACAGCTGGCCGATCTCAACCTCCGGGCGGCGGAGGCGTTGCTGATCATCGTGTTGGTCCGAGTCCTGACACGCCGACGCCCGGCCAACCCGTCCTCACAGGCTCCGGCCGACCACGCAACGGCCCGCCGCGAGACGTTGTGGCTCATCGCGTACGGGGGGAGCGCTCTGGTCGGCGGGCATTTGCTGGCCAGGGCGATGGGCTGGCACCCCTTCAGCCTGCACCTCGCCGGATCGGTCGTCGCAACGCATGAACACGTCGCAGCGGCCGAGGCCATAGCATGGGCCGTCTACAACCTCATCGCCTACGCGATCGTTCCACTGTGGTACTTCCGGCGCCGCTACAGCACCCGGGACCTGAACCTGACCTCCGTGGACCGGCGCGGCGACGCCCAGCTGATCGCGATCGTGCTGGTCGTCGAAGCGGCAGTTCAGATCATCCTGCTGCGGCCGGAAATCTTCGACCTCAATGGGCGGCAGCTCGTGCTCGGCCTGCCCCTGACCTTCGTCCTCTTCCTGGCCGGTGCCGTGCTTCCCGCCATGGTCTTCATCTACTGCCTGCTCCTGCCACGATTCCTGCGCCTGACCGGATCACCGGCGGTGACCATGCTCTTAGGCGGGCTCGCATACGCGGTGATGCACGTCTGGGACGCGTGGATGGTCTTCACCACGCCTAGAGACACGGTCCTCTCGCTCGCCCTGCTTCTCCTGACGTATGTGCCGCCGGGGATGGTGAAGGCGACACTGACCCTACGCACCGGCAACGCATGGGTGCACGTCTGGGCGTATCACGCGCTGGCCCCGCACACGCTGCTAGACACCCCAAACATCGTCCGGACATTCGGCATCCGATAAACCAACCGCCGCGGCATCCACCGCGTAGTCACGTCGATCCGCCGCCGTCATCCGAAGTCGCAGCCTGGAACTTTCCATTGACAAGATTGTGTTCCCGCGTTAGTTTCGGTCATATCTTGTCGATGACTAGTTAAGGGGGTCGCCATGACCGTCCTCGTCCTCCTGGTCGCGCTGGTGGTATTCCGTGGCCTCGGCGCCGCCGGCGTACGCCGATTCGCCGACTGGCCGGCCGCCGCGGCCCATGCGCTGGCGGTCATGCTGTTCATGACGGCGAGCGCACATTTCGTCCCCGGCGACGTGACCGTGATGCCCACTCACGAGGACCTGGTGGCGATGGTGCCACCGGCGGTGCCCGTTCCCTCCGCCATGGTGTACGTCACCGGCGTACTGGAGTTCCTCGGCGCCCTCGGCCTCATCCTCGGCCGCACTCGGCGCGCAGCGGGCTACTGCCTCGCGCTGCTGTTCGTCGTCATGCTCCCGGCGAACGTGTACGCAGCCACCGCCGACATCCCGTTCGACGGCGCGCCCGCGACCCCGCTGTGGCAACGCATTCCCGAGCAGATCCTCTACATCGCCACGGCATTGTGGTCGACCCGCGGCGCGCTCCCTCTCCCGCGTCCGAGGCGCTCGGTTCGCGCTTCGTAGTTCAGGACACCGCCTACCCTCACGTAGCCGAGCCGCGTACGCCTGGACGATCAGCCGCGGTCGAATCAGTGCGGGCGCCCGGAGCGCTCCGAAGGATCCCCTCGCGGAGGAATGCGCCGGCTTTCGCCTGGCGGACTCACCGTTGCGGCATTACCTACAGAGGGCTCATGGTGCAACGGCGCGTTGCACGCTTTCGCGTAGCAGGGCCCGACGGCGGTCGTGGTCGGCGGCGGGCTCGTCGGCGGTGGCGGCGTATGCGCCACTGGTCGGTGACCACGCGGACGCCATGGCGACGACCAGGGCAAGCAGGTCGGCCGGATCGCCGGGGCGAATCCGCCCAGCCGCCTGGGCCTGGGCGACGGCTCTGAGCTTCGGCTCGAGGGCGAGATTGGTGAACAACAGTCCCGCTGGGCGCTGTTCCAGCCGGATCCATCCCATGAGACGGACCAAGGCGGGATGGCGCAGGTTCTCGTCGTACATCGCCACGGCCCAGCCGGCCAGGTCGTCGACGTCGAACGCGACGGCGTTCGCGCTGCGCTCCAAGCAGTCGGCCAGGACCGCGTCGAACAGGCCTTCCTTGTTGCCGAAGTAGCCGTAGAGCTGGGCTTTGTTGGTGTTCGCAGCCGCGGTGATGCGTTCGATCCGGGCGCCGGCGATGCCGCGGGCCGCGAATTCCTCCGTGGCCGCGTCGAGGATGCGCCGACTGGTTGCGGCGCCGCGGGTCGTGGTGGGCAACTCGGGCATGAGACCAGCTTAACAGACAGACCAGTTGGTTTGCCTGCGGGGGCAACCACGGCTACTGTCAGAGACAGACCGAATAGTTTGTCTGGGAGGATTCCATGCGCACCACAACCGGCTGGCAGAGCACCGACCGCTCCACCGCCTTGAAGCAAGTTCGGGTCGAACGTCGAGACCTGCGTGCGGACGACATCGCGGTGCGCGTCGACTACTGCGGCGTCTGCCACAGCGACCTGCACGCGATCCACGGCCTGATGAACAAGCCCACCGACAACCTGGTTCCCGGCCACGAGTTCACCGGCACCGTCACGGCGGTCGGCACCGCGGTGACCAGCTTCACCCCGGGCGAGCGCGTAGCGGTGGGGACGGTCGTCGACTCCTGCGGAGCCTGCCCCATGTGCCAGGCGGGGCAGGAGAACTTCTGTTACCAGGGACCGGTCAGCACCTACGGCGGGATAGACCGCGTCGACGGCACCACGACCAAGGGCGCCTACAGTCGCGAGTACGTGCTGCGCGACAAATTCGCCTACCGGCTTCCCGACGGGCTCGACCCAGCCGCCGCCGCCCCGCTGATGTGCGCCGGCATCACCATGTGGGAACCGATGCAAGCCGCCGGGATCGGAGCCGGTAGCCGGGTTGCCGTGGCCGGACTCGGCGGCCTCGGTCACCTCGGTGTGAAACTTGCGGTCGCTCTCGGTGCCGAGGTCACCGTGTTGAGCCGTACACCGGAAAAGGCCGACGACGCCCGCAAGCTCGGTGCCGCCGATCTGCTGCTCACCACCGACGAGACACAGATGAAGCAGGCACTCGGCCGGTTCGACCTCATCCTGGACACCATCGCCGCCCCACACGACCTCACGCCGCTGCTGCGCCTGCTCACCCTGGACGGCACGCTCAGCGTCCTCGGTGCCCCAGTCGAGACACCGGTGCGAATCATGGAACTGACCTTCGGCCGCAAGAAGCTGACCTCCTCCGGCACCGGCGGCACGAAACACACAGCCGAACTGCTTGCCTTCGCCGCCCAGCACGGCATCGCCGCCGACATCGAACTACTCCCCTCCGCCCGCGTCGAACAGGCCCTCACCCGCCTCGAAAAAGGCGACGTCCGCTATCGGTTCGTGCTCGATCTGTCCGATCTCGACTAGCTTTCCCGTACCCGATGAGCACCTATGGGTTGGAGCACCGTCTGCCGCCGGTCTCGCGTCCGGCGGCGGGCGGCGCGGGTGGGACTCACTTTCGCGCGAGGATGGTCAGGTCGAGCGTCACGGAGTCCAAACTGTCCTTGGACCGGGCGGTGATGGTGATGGGATAGGTCCCGGGCTTCGCGTAATCCGCCACGGCGACGGACATCGACGCCTTGTCGCCGGCCTGGATCCGCTCGGGCCGGAACGTCGCGCTTACGCCCTCCGGCAGGCCCGTCACCGAGAACTCGATCGTCGCGGGCTCGGTGCCGGGGTAGGTGATGATCGATACGACGCCCGAGTCCGCGGTGAAGACGACGAGGTGGTCGAGGTCGACTTCAAGCTTGGAGCAGATGAAGGTGCCGGGCACGTTGACCGACAGCCACGCGGCGTTGACCGCCTTGGCCTGCGGCGAGCATCGGCCGTACAGGTCCGACGCCGCCTTGATCGTGTACGCACGCGCGGTGTTGGCCGGGTTCGCCTGGTCGCTGTAGCCGGTGTTGGCCACGAAGTACACGTTGAGCGCTCGGAACCAGATCTGTTCGGCGGCTTGGCGGCCGATACCCGTCACGGACAGGCCGGTCTGGCACAGCGGCGAGTAGCCCCAGGGAGTTTCGCCGTTGCCTTCGGCGAGGTTGAAGAAGAAGTGGTTGGCCACTCCGGAGGAGAAGTGGACGGGGAAGGTGTCCGGAAACTTTCCCCAGTAGCAGGAGTAGGAAAGGCCGTCGCCACCAGGGTTGTACAGGTAGCGGATGGCGCCGCCCGCCGGCGGAGTGTCGTCGATCTGCTCGCCGATCTCGTACTCGCCCGGGTCGGCCGGGTTGGCCGCGTAGAACTCCATCGCTGCACCGAAGATGTCGCTCGTCGCCTCGTTCAAAGCGCCTGACTCGCCGCCATAGATCAGCCCGGCCAGGGATTCGGTGACGCCGTGCGTCCACTCGTGACCGACGACGTCGAGCGTCGTGAACGGATGCTGATTGCCGTAGCCGTCGCCGAAGGTCATGGTTCTGGCTCCGCCCCACCAGCTGGCGTTGGAGTGCTGGTCGCCGAAATGGACTCGAGCGGCCACGCCTCGGCCGTCGCCCGAGATTCCGTACTGTGCGTGCACATTCCGGAAGTAGTCGTACGCGACTCCCATGCCGTAGTGGGCGTCGGCGGCGACCGTCTGGCGGTCGGCGAGTGTGCCGTCGCCCCAGATGTTGTCTGTGTCGGCGAAGGGGGTGCAGGAGGTCGTTCCGTTTCCCATGTCGCAGGTACGCGAGGCGTCGGCCGGCTGGTCGATCAACCGGTACCGCGGGCCGGGATAAAGGTCGGTGTAGGTGGTACGAAGCTGGACCTTGCCGGAGTAGTACGTGTTGCCGGTGCCGATCTCGGGGCTGAAGATGATGTGCTCGATCTCGTCGAAGGATCGGATCACTTCGCCCTTCAGCGCGTCGACGAACACGTGCAGCATTGAGGGCGTCTGCTCGTCGGCGGTCGTCCCGGACACCACCGACTCGTACGCGAGCCGGCCGAATCCGTCGGAGGCGTCGATCACCAGCACCGGATCGGCCACCTTGTCCACCTTGCCCGCGAAGGCGCGTCGGGCGATCTCGACGGCGTCCTTGCCGGCGATGCTCGGCCGGATGTCCAACCGCAATGGCGCGGCGAGGCCGACCGAGCTGCCGTCGTAGCTCCCGTCCGGCCGGTTGTGCACGACGATGTCGCCGCCGTGGACAGGCAAGCCTCGATAGGTCCGCGAATACCGTACGTGCGATGAGCCGTCCGCATCCACGATTGTGCGTACCACTTGGAATTCGTCGTCCTGGGTGGCCGCCACCGTCTCGCGCTGCTTGTCCAACACGACTTCGGCGCGGGCGATGGCGGTCTTTTCGGTGACCGCCGCGGCGGCCGGAGCAGCCGCGGCGGGCATGACGGCGGTCGCCGCCAGCGCAGCGGTCAGCACGCCGACGCTCATCGACGCGATTGTTCTATGTAGATGCCGATCCATGGAGTGAGTGTCTGGCAGCCGCTGGGGCGCGGCCCATTCTCATTTCCGACCATGGCGCGGCTGACGCATTTGTGATTGCCACGGCTCGACCCGCGCTTCTACGGTCGGCTCGTGAAGGCCGCCGATCGGGATCTGCGCGCGATGCGCCGCCTCATCGTCGAGGGCGCGCAGCATGGCTGCGAGCCGGAGTTGCTGCTGCCTTCGGCGATGCTCGAGGGACTGCGGTCGCTGCTCGGCTGCGACGCGGTGTCGGTCGGTGTCATCGACAGCACCCAGCGCTCCGCCCGTCCATGGCAGGATCTGCCCGTCGAGACGGGTGACGGCGATCCGGACCTGCTCGCCGTGTTCTTCCAGCACTATTGGGACTGCGTACCGTGCGCGTATCCCGATCGCAGTGGCGACTTGGACAGCGTCGTCAAGATCTCGGACTTCTACTCGGCTCGGCAGTACCGCGACACCGGGATGTGGTCGGAGTACTTCGCACCGGCCGGGATCGCCCATCACATGACCGTGTGCCTGGCCGGGGCGCCGGGGCGTACGCTGCGGCTGGCGGCCTTCCGCGACACCGGCCGCGACTTCACCGATCGTGATCGAACGATTCTCTGGCTGCTCCGGCCGCATCTGTACCAGATGTATCGGCAACGGCAGGCGGCCCGATCCGGCGCGGCCACCCTCACCCAGCGCCAGCGGGAACTTCTGCGCCTCGTCGCCGCCGGGCATACCGACCGCCAGATCGCACGGCGACTCGGCATCGCGGAGTCGACGGTACGCAAGCATCTTCAGAACGTCTTCGAACGCCTGCAGGTCGCCAACCGGGCGGCCGCCGCGGCAGCGGTGCGGGAGGTCTCGGCGTACGAACTGCCGAGGGAATGACCGCCCGGCCTGGCCGCGCCTCAGGCGAGTTGGAGGAGCGTCTCCAGCAGGAAGTAATCGCCCCAGATCAGCTCGTGGCGGATTATGCCGTCCGCGTTCTTCAGCGTCGTGCAGCCGTCAACGAGTACGCCGTCGGCATTGCGATGGGAGGTCATCAGGGCTTCTACCGTCGCCCGGGCAGCATCTCGGTACGACCCGCCGAGCCGGGCCAGGGCGGCGGCCGCGATGGCGGTGGCGGAGGTGTCCCGAACGGCGGTGGACGAGAAGTCCCAGTATGCGACACGGTCCGCGGGGACGTTGGCAAGCCACCAGTCAGCGGCGACGGCGGCCAGATCGGTCAGGCCGGCCTGGACGAGACCGAGCATGCCCCAGGCGTGGCCACGCGACCAGATGCTGTTCGGTGAAGCCCCGTTCACGGAGAACGCGCCGTCCCGATCGGCACATTGCAGCAACCCTCCGTCTGGGCGTACGCAGAGGCTGTAGGTGTTGCGGGCGTGCGCTTCGGCGAGATCTGCGTACCCGGCGAAGCGGAGTAGTTCGACCGTGCCCGGCATCGCATCGACGCAGGCGCCCGGGCGGGGCCAGGCGTACTGCGTCACATCGTCCGGGCCGGGTGGCACCACACCCAGTCCGGCATCGAAGTCCGCAGCGACCAGCGCGCCCGCTGCGCGGGCGGTGTCTGGGTGACGGGCCAAGGCCGCGCCGTACCAGAACAGGAATCCGCGCATGACGGTTGGCGATGTGATGCGCGGCGCGAGGCGGGCGGCGTACTCGTCGGCCGCTGCGCTCAAGCGACGGCTGCCGGAAACCCGCGCTGCGAGTTCGAGCAGACCCACCCAGAAGCCGCCGCACCACGCGCCGTCGTCCGACCAGGTCCATTCGCCCGTTTCCGGGTCGGCTGTCATCGGGAAACGACCTGCGGACTCGTCCAGAGTGCGCTCGACACGACGGATCACCTCGTCCATTCCGAGCGCATGCCCACGGATGGTCGCTGCCGAACATGATGGTCAAGCGGCCCGGGCCGTCGTTGCCGAATTATCCGAGTTCCATGATCATGGTCAATTCTCGGCTGTGATAGCGACGCAGAACTAACCCTGATCATGGGCGGTCATGATCAGCGGAAGATTCGCGGTGCCATGACCCCGCAAAAACTCCGCTGATCTCCGCCACCAACGTCGGAAGCCGACGATCAACGCACCGAGAGAACGGGGCTGCGGCCGGTCGTTACTTCTGCGCCGCGGCCGAGGCGGCGGCCATGATCTGGATGAGGTAGGTCAGGTCGTCGTCGAAGGTGAACTCGCGCAGGATCGTGGTCGGCTTCCCGTCCGCCATTCGCCAGGTGAAGGCGTAGAGGGTCGGCTTGCCGTTCTTCTCCCGGCGCATGATCACCGTGCCGAAGTCGCCGAAGAGGGTGGTCGCCGGGAAGGTCGCGTCGTCTGCGGGCTCCATCGCCTGGCCCTGGGCCTTCATGGCGACGAACCGACTCATGAACTGTTCCTTGGTCAGCCGCACGACTTGGCCGGCCTGGTCGACGCGGAGGTTCTCGAACTCGTCGTCGTACCGGGCGTCGAGTCGGTCGAGGTCCATCGTCACGCCGGCGTCGAGGTAGTCACGCATCGCGTCGATGAGGGGCTGGTACATGGCGGTTCTCCGTCTCTATAACAGCGTTACAGGCTGACGTGGTTGAGGCTATCTGTAACGGCGTTATAGAGTCAATGACTATGGCGCTCGACACGACATCGATCACCGACGCCGCCCTCGACCTCCTTCGCGAGGAGGGCGTCGACGGGGTGACCTTCCGCAAGCTCACCGCCCGGCTGGGGGTCAAAGCCCCCGCCATCTACTGGCGTTTCGCGAGCAAACAGGAGCTGCTGGAGGCGATGGGCGAAGCCATCCTCTCCGGCCCGCTGGGCGATCTGGCCCCGCACGAGGGTCCCGAGCCGTGGCGCGAATGGTTCGCCTCCCGGCTGCAGCGGCTGCGTACGGCGATGCTCGCGTATCCCGACGGCGCCCGGGTGGTCACCGGCGCTCGGCCGCTGCGTACGCCGACTCTCGGCTATCTCTCCGAATACGCCTTGCGGGCCGCCGAATCCGCCGGCGAGGACCCCGCCCAAGCGGCGACCGCCATCTACACCGCGCTGCACTTCACGTTCGGCCGGGTCATCGAGGAGCAGGACTCGACCGGCGCAGCCACCATGGACGAGGCCACGCAGGCCGACTTCGCCGCCCGGTTCCCCACCGTCGCGCGCCTCATCGCACGCTTGGGCGACGTCCCCGATCCGGCTCAGGCCACATTCGACGCCGGGCTAACGTTGATCCTGCGTCTCCCGTGACCTGATTTCTCAGAGGATCGGGACGATGTGCGCCTCGATGGTGGTGGCGACGATGTCGACCAGGGGCGTCGTGTCCGGGCCAAGCTGCGAGTTCATCAGCAGGGCGAAGGGCAGACCGCCGGGAAGCAGGCCCGCGACGGCTTGCTCGAGCTGCTTGTTGCCACTCTCCCACCGGCCCGCTTTGAGGAAGTAACGGCCGGCCCTGGTCGGCTTGCCGCGATCGACTCCCCACCTCGACTCGAACATGGCTCGCGCGTCGGCGCGAGGCACAATCTGACCATACGTGTACGCGTGAAGCAGCCGGACGAGTTCGTTTGCCGTCACGTGCCAACCCGTCGTGGCCGAAGTGGCCGAGAGGTCGCCCGAGTCCCATCCCGTGGTCGGCATCGGCCACCGGTAGGCCAGGGCGTTGCCGGGGACACTCATGGTGGCCGCGCCGGAAATCTGCACCGGGCCGAACACGTGCTGCTGGACGTAATCGTGATAACCCTGAATCGTCAGGGCGTCCCACAGCTGGTCGTGGTCGTCTTCTCGCCCACTGGGCGCGGTCAGCGAGACCTTGACGGCTCCCGTGACCACCGGGATCAGGATGCGGAACAGGCCGAAGTTGACGTTCTGATAGGCGGCGTTGCCCAGCGGTACGCCGAGCAGCGCTCCCCTCGCGATCTGCCCCTTGAGGTCGCCGTAGAGGGCGAAGTCGGTGACGGGGTTGTAGAAGCCCGAACGATGGGTGAGCAACATGTCGAACGTGATGTCGTCCACGCTCGGACCGCGTCGCCAGTACAACGGAAGGAACGGGTAGATCGCGGTCCCCGGCGGAACACCGGCGTCGGCCAGCGCCTTGCGGGCGGCGATCGCGGTGATCAGCTTACTGACGCTGGCCACGTTCATGCGTACGTCGGAGGACCAGTAGACGTCGCCCTCAGCGAGGTTGCGGGCTTTGCCGCTCTGCATCGTCAAGCCCGTCCCGTCGGGCTCCGACAACCGCAGGGCGTACCCGTTGCACTGCCCGTTGAGCTGGGTGGCCAAGTCGGTGCCGAATCCGCCGACGTCGAGCCGGTGGAGCGTACGCGACGGCGTCTGCGGCTCGTCGGAGATCTCCACTCTGAAGGGTCGCTCGCCGAGGACGTCCTCGAAAACCCTCCGCTCGCCGTGCGGCCGGCCCAGTCGGGCGGCAAGGCGGTCGAAGTCGACCGAGTCCTTGAGCGCCTCGCCGAGTTCGCCGCTGAGGCTCTCCCGCAGTTCGAATCCGTTGCCCGGCATGGCGAATCACTTCCCTTCACAGCGTCCCGGCGTACTGCGACACGTGGTAGGTGCGCGACGTGCCAGGCGGGTCCTGAAGCCAGGTGCTCACGGTCAGGTGCAGGTCACCGACCGCGCTAGTGGAGTAGGGATGGATGAACCCGCCGTAGAGGGCCGGCAGTTCCACGTCCGTCAGCTGCACCTTGGGGTAGCTCCAAGGGCCCTCAGGCCGTTCGGCCCGGCGGGAGACGATTCCGCGGGGAAGCGAATACGTCATCGCCCAGACGCCGTCTCGGAGCAGGCGAACGGATGGCTCCCCGAAAGGCGCCTCTTGAAGAACAGAGGTGCACGGTTGGCCCCACCGCCACCCCGTCTCCTTGCGCCACCCGAACGGCTCGTACGCCTCCGGTTCGAGAATGCGTTGCCACGGAACGCGCCGCAGCATCATCGGCCCCTGTTGCCGGCCGGCGCGAACCGAGAACACGTATACGAATCTGCGGTCTCGTTGCATCGTCCACATTTGATAGGGATCGACATTGGCCGCATCATTGGGCCAGGTCGCGGCCGGGACGTCGTGGAAGTCGTTGCCGTTGTCGGAGTACGCCAACCCCGCCCGGCCGGTCAGCCACGGCTGGTTCGGCGGCCAGTCGTAGACCGCCATGTAGGACAGCACCTGCCGTCCCGTCTCCGGAAAGGAGACTCCGTCGTTCGGAATCCTGGTGATCTCGGCATCGCGGTTGGCAAACGGCTTGCGAAAATGCATGTAGTCCATCAGCTGCGGCGCCCGGCCGTCACCCTGTACGCGAGCGGCCGAGTCGAACACGATCCCGCCCGGAGCAGCGGGATGAACGTTCGACCGCAACATCACCGGCGAACGCCAGTCGTCTCCGTCCTCCGGCCAGGCCGACGCGAACGTGTCGCCGAACAGGAAGCCCACCGACCCGTTCTCCAGCAGATACGGGATGCCGAGATCGGTGCCGGCCACCCGCCACCGGCGCGTCGTGTCCAGGTTCGCGCCGGTCAGCTGCTTCACGCATACCGCGGGTTGCTGTGTCAGCTCCCGCCAAGCATCCCGGACCGGGGGCTCCGGGCGAAGCCGGTCCGCGCCGCCCGTGACGATTTCCCGCCAGGGCCGGTCGGGCTCCCAGCCTCCCTCGCCGCCAGCCATGAGCACCAGCCCTTTCGTCGCGGCCCCGAAGGGCGGCCACCACACCAGGCTATGCCGGGAACAGGGTGGGAGCCGCCGAAATCGCCCTTCCGAGTGGCGGGCAGCCGCTCGAAGTCGTCCCGATTCGGGCGACAATGGGGGTATGCCCGACTGGATCCTGCACCTGGATCTGGACCAGTTCATCGCGGCGGTCGAAATTCTGCGTCGGCCCGAACTGCGAGGGCGTCCGCTGGTCGTCGGCGGGGACGGGGATCCGACCAAGCGGGGTGTGGTCAGCACGGCCTCCTACGAGGCTCGGGCTTTCGGCGTACACTCTGGGCAACCTCTGCGGACCGCGGCCCGGCGGTGCCCCGATGCTGTTTTTCTGCCGGTGGACCGGGCGGCGTATGAGGAGGCCTCGGCCCAGGTGTTCGCGACCTTGCGCGACTCGGGCGCGGTGATCGAGCCGCTGGGCTGGGACGAGGCGTTCCTGGCCCACCCGGCGCTGCGGCGGGTGCGCGATCCTGAGGTGTTCGCGCAGGAGATTCAGCGTCGAGTACGCCTTTCGACGCGGCTGGACTCCAGCGTCGGCATCGGGCACACGAAGCTGCAGGCGAAGACGGCGACCGGCTTCGGCAAACCGCGCGGCGTCTTCCGGCTGACCGCGGAGAACTGGTTCGCCGTCTTGGGTGATCTGGGCACCGATGCGTTGTGGGGCATCGGCCCGAAGACTTCCCGGAAACTCGCCGAGCTCGGTGTCCACAGTGTACGTCAGCTCGCCACGGCGAGCGATGTCGAACTGGCTCAGGTGTTCGGGCCGACGACCGGGCCTTGGCTGGTCCGGCTGGCGAACGGCGGCGACGAGTCGCCGGTAACCGGAGCGCCGTGGGTTCCGCGGTCGGCCGGGCAGGAACACACCTTCCAGGTGGATGTGGCGGATTGGGCCGAGGTACGCGACGAGGTCGCCCGCATGGCCGCCGACGTCGCCCGGGCCGCGCTGGCCGACGGGCGTGGGATCGCCCGGGTCGTGGTGAAGGTGCGCTTCGCGCCGTTCTTCACGGAGACGCACGGGCGGGTGCTTTCCGGAGACGCCGATGACGAGACTGCCGTGGTGGCGGCCGCGATGGTCGCGCTCGACCGGTTCGAGCGGCGTAAACCGGTCCGATTGATCGGCGTACGCGCCGAGTTCCGGTCCGACGACGCCTGACCCGGGTGGTACGCCGTGGCAGGATGGCAGAGATGGAGTCTTACGTCGAACGACCACCGATTCCGCAGCTCTCGGGAGTGGTCCGGACGGTCTGGGTGCAGCGCACCGGACCCGAGGCGTACGTCCAGCGGCACCTTCCGACGGGCGGAGTCGAGATCCACTTCCCGATCGGGGGCCGCCCCCAGCTCGTCGGTCCGCTGACCGGACCGCAGATCGAGGTCATCCCGGCGTACACGACGATCGTCGGTGTGCGGTTCCTGCCGGGCGCGGTGCCGCCGCTGCCCACGTTGCTCGACGACCTGGTCGACCAGCGCGTCGGTCTGATGGATCTGTGGGCGGCTTCGGCGAATCGGCTCATGGACGCGATGGCGGCGTCCGAGACTCCCGAGCGGGCGCTGATGCGCTTGCAGGCTCATGTCCTGAGCGAGTTCCGTACCGAAGTCAGAGCCGATCCGCAGGTGTCGGCGGCGGTGACGGCCCTGATGCCCTGGTATCCGATCGACGTCGACGCGGTCGCCGGTCACGTGGGACTGTCCGCCAGCCAGTTGCGACGCCGCTGTCTCCGGACGCTCGGGCTGACCCCGAAGGTGCTGCAGCGGACGCTGCGGTTCCAGGGATTCCTCGCGCTCGCCCAGGCCGGTGCCACGCCCACGGGCCGCCGCGATGCCGACGGCGTGGCCGGGCTAGCCGTCGACGCCGGGTACGCCGATCAGGCGCATCTGAGCCGTGAATGTCTCCGCCTGACCGGTCTGACACCGGGGCAGTTGCTGGGCGGCAGCCTCGACCGGTGTGCGTGCGGTCACGATCATTCGGCCTCGTACCGGCCGTTCCTGGCCGGTCGGCATGCGCGATTTGTTCAAGACCGGTAGTCCGGGCCCCCATAGATTCGATTCGTGCCCGACCTGACCAGATTTCCCGACGGCGTAGCACTCCAGCCGGAGTCGCCGGATTACGACGCCGTTCGCCGTCCCGTACATGCGGCGTACCAGGACGTGCGACCTCGACTCATCGTCCGGTGTCGTTCGGTCGACGACGTCGTCGCCGGCTTGGCGTACGCGGCCGCATCCGGTGACTCCGTGGCGGTGCGCGGCGGCGGGCACTGCTTCGCCGGGCGGTCCTCTACCGACGGTGTCCTGCTCGACCTGGCCCGCCTCGACGGCATCACCGTCACCAGCGACGGGCTCGCAACGATCGGTGCCGGTGCACGTCTGGCCCACGTGTACGCGACACTGCACGCGTACGGCCGGACACTGCCCGCCGGATGCGGCCCCACCGTGGGGATCACCGGGCTGACTCTCGGCGGCGGCCTCGGCCTGCTCGGCCGCAAGCACGGGCTGACCTGCGATCGGCTCGTCGGCGCGCAAGTCGTACTCGCCGACGGCACGGTGGTCGACTGCGATCAGGCCCACGAACCCGATCTGTTCTGGGCACTACGCGGAGCGGGAGGCGGTCAGTTCGGCGTGGTCACGGCTCTCCGCTTCGAAACCGTCCCCGAGCCGGCGACCACCCGTGTGGAAGCTCATTGGTCAGGCGACGGAATAGGGGATGTCGTCGTTGCGTGGCAGACCTGGGCACCGGACGCCCCCGACGACCTGACGGTCAACCTCACCGTGGACGCTCAGCGAGCCACCCTTTTCGGCGCGGCGACCCTCGATGAGCAGACGACTCGTGAGCTCCTCCAGGAGTTCACCAAGTACGCCGGTGTCGCCACCACGGTGGAGCTTCTCCCGGATCTGCCCTACCACCGGCTGAAGCAGACGTTCACCGAGCCCGAAGCCGGTGACGGAAACAATCGCCCAGACCGTATGCGGTCGGAGTTCTTCGCCCGGGCGTTGTCCGACGGCGTCCTCACTTCGCTGCTCGCGAATCTCGCCTCGCCGCTCGCGAGTCTCGGCGAACCGGGAGCGGGCGGGCGGCGTCGGCTCAGCTTCACCGCGATGGGCGGGGCGTACAACCGGATCGCCGAGAACGCCACCGCCTTCGCCCACCGCGGCACACGCTTTCTCCTCGAGCACATCGGCGAAGCGACCGACCCATGGGTGGACCGTTCCAGGGCGATCGCGCACGAAGACGGCACGGGACGGGTCTACCCGAACTTTCCCGATCCGGCGCTCGACGACTGGGCAACGGCATACCACGGGAGCAACTATGCACGATTGGCCGCGGTCAAGAAGGCGTACGACCCGCACCGATTCTTCGACTTCCCACAAGCGATCTAGCACCTTTGGGGGCTCACATGAGCAAAGTTATCTGCGCACACGCCGTCTCCGTCGACGGCTACATCAGCGGGCGTACGCCGGTCGGCCAGGAGGAGTTCGGACGAGGCCTGGGTGATGCCCCGATGCTCTTCGACTGGTATTTCCACGGCGACACCGCGAGTGAGGTGTTCGACGGGTTCAAGCTCAGCGAGCGAAGCGCCGAGTTCTTCGACACGCAGGCCGCCCGGGTGGGCGCGATCATCGCGGGCCGCACGACGTACGAGCACTCCAGCCATTTCGGCGGAGGAAGTCCACACCCGACGGCACCGCTGTTCGTCCTGAGCCACCGGCCTTTGCCTGAGGACAGCGCAGCGCAGACCCTCGTCACGAGCATCGAGGACGCCGTCGCCCAGGCCCGCGCCGCCGCCGGTGGCAAGGACGTCGGCCTTATGGGAGGCGGAGCGGTCACAGCGGCGCTCAACGCCGGACTCGTCGACGAGGTCATCCTGCACCAAGTGCCGATTCTGCTCGGCGAGGGCCGCCCGTTCTTCCAGACCCTGCCCGACCACGTGAGTCTTCGTCTGGTGGACGCCATCCCCGCCCCAGGCGTGACCCACCTGCACTACGAGGTGATCCGATGATCCGCCCCGACGTACGCCGCGTCCTCGACGGCACGCCGATCGCCCATCTCGCCACCGTCAGCGCCGACGGGTCGCCGCACTCGGTTCCGCTCTGGGTCGGCACGCACGGCGACCGCATCGTCTTCCTCACCGGCCCGGATACGCGCAAAGCCCGCAACCTGCGCCGCGATCCCCGCCTCACTCTGTCCATCGCGCCCGCCGACAATCCCTTCGAACCGGTCGTCATCCGGGGCCGGGTCGTCGAATGGCTCGACGGCGACGCCGCCTGGCAGATCATCGACGGACTCGCCCAGAAGTACATCGGCGCGCCCTACTCGCGGGAGCTCGACCGGGTCGTGGCGGTCGTCGAACCCGGGCGGCAAACCGTCGGCATCGCCTGAATCCGCCGCCCGACTGACCTGTCTACGGTGCGAAGAGTTCGAGCGTGCCGTACTCGGTGTCGCTGGTCAGTCCAGCGGTGCTCAGGCATACCAGCACATCGACGACCGGACCGGTGAGGACCTCCACCGTGGTGGCACCGGAGAACCGGCCGGCGGTGACGGTTCCCGTCTTGGTCACGACGGTCTGGCCATCGGCGATGACGACAGTCGCGTGAACGTGGATCTCACTGGTGGTGTCGTCGTTCCAGGTGACGAGATAGTCGATGTCGGGGGTGCTGAGCGTCAGGCAGTTGCGATCCTCCGTGACCACGAAGCCGGTCGTTCCTGACTGGACGCCACCGATGCAGGAGTACGCCAGGGTGCCCGAGGTCGTGATCGTCTGGGTGTACAGATGCATGCCCGGCGAGTACGTGATCTGCTGTGTCGCAGTGCAAGTGACGCTGGCTGTGTCGGCATGAGCGGTGGCGGGCGCGGCCATCGCAAGCGCCGTCACGCCGATACACAACAGCGACGCCCAAGTTCTACGTTTCATGCCTCTCATCCAGCGGCAACCACACCGTATGCACAACCCGGTGTTCCGCTTCGCGGAACACCGTTCTCACGTATGTCGGATGCTGCCGTGCCGTTAGTGGGATTTCTTGCTCTGCGACGTCTGGTGCTCGATGACCTTCGTCGGCGTCACACGGCATACGACGCGCGTCTCGTCCGGACGGACCTTCCAGGCGACGCCGTCGTACGCCCGGGAAAGCTCGTCGATCAGCTCGACTCCGCCTTCCTCGACCATCGACACCGTGCCCCGGATCTCGACATAGAAGTACGGGTCCTCCGGGTCGTACGCGCAGAGGCTGATCCGCGGGTTGCGCTCCATGTTGCGCGCCTTCAGCCGCCCGCGGATCGTCGAGAACAGCACCTCGTCGCCGTCCGTACGCACCCAGATCACGCTGGACTGCGGCGCGCCGTTCGGTCCCACCGTACTCAGGATGGCGAAGACCGGCTGGTTGAACAGCCGCCGCGCCTCGTCGCTCAGCTTGATCGTCACGCGGCCAGCGTAGTCGGCCTCCAGCCCACCGTCCGCGCCACGGTGTGCGATCATGGTCGCCTCCGACCCGACGGAGCACCCGATGAACCACCGGTCGAGATCAGCAGCTTCGTGGCCAGCGACCGGTTCGCCAAAGTCTTCGTCTGCCGGGACGGCAACGGCGTACAAGCGTCTACCTCGCCGCGGCGGCCGCCTTCGTGCCTCAGGAGGACCCCGGCCAGGTCATCGTCGAGGCGATGGCGGCCGCATTCCTCGGACTGTCCGGTCTGTTCGGCGTACTGCGCCGGCGGATCATGCGCCGCCGACAGATAGGGCAGCTGACGCCGTCGGAGGCGGTCAAGCGTTCCTGAGCGAGCGGCTGAACCGCAGCATCCCGACGACTGCGCCGGCGAGCCACAGCGCGAATGCCACCGATGCCGCGCCCATGCTCCAGTACCCGGACACGCAGACGAGGGCGAGCACGTAGGACACCCAGACCGCCCGCGTACTCGCAGCACGTGTCTGTTGGGCGATCCGCGCCGTGACGGCGACCATCACCGCGCCGCCGATGAGCCCGGTGAACGCGACCAGTCCTCCGGCGGTCCCGAGGAGACGGGCGAGGTCGGCGTCGGGGGCGTACTCGTCGGACATCACGGTCGTGATCGCGCTCGACACGTCGAGCGACACCCCGGTGATCGTCAGACCGCCGAGCAGCGCCGCCGCCGGGACGATCGCGTGTGCGAGCGAGTCGCCGCCGGACAGCCGGTCCAGCACGCGCCGCAGGCCGGTGGCGAACCACAGCAGCAGCGCGACTCCGACGCCGAGCACCGGCAGGCCGATGCCAGCGGCGGCCTGCCGCGCACCGTCGTCGACCCGTACGAGGATCGAGGCATCCGAGTTCTGGGGCGCGTCGACGCCGACTTGCGCGCACAGGGCGATGCCGGCCGCCAGCAGCACGATCGAGGCGACACCGGCCCAGGCCGCGCGCTGGAGCGTTCGTGACTCGTCCATGTCGCAGTGTGGCCCGTACGCACGCAGCCGGCAAGACGCCATGCGGTGCACGACGCGTAGCATGATCGGCCGGTGCGAAACCGGCACTTCGGGCGCGACCGGTCGAGCCGCGCCCGAAGCCCGAACTCGCGTCACCCCTTGAACTTGCGAACTTCCTGAGGCCAGCCGCACGCGACCGCGATCTTGCCGGCCCACATCCGGGCGGTCTCCTCGTCGGGCACGTCCACGATCGTCAGCCCGCCGAGGAACTCCTTCGTCTCGACGTAGGGACCGTCGGTGAACAGCACTTGCCCGCTCGTGGCGTCGGCGCTGAAGACGGGGCCGTCCGGTTCCTCCAGCCCGCCGGCGAAGACGTACGCACCGGCGGCCTTGATCTCCTCGACGACCGCCTTGGCGAGCGGGCCGCGTCCGTTGAACCATTCCTCGCTGTGGTCGCCCACCCACTGCTGGTTGAAGTAGATGAGGTATTCGGCCATGTTCGTTCCTCTCCTCGGCCGGACCCGGCGTCCGGCCCACCATCGCTACGAACGGCCTCGGACGGATCCGACACATCAGCTCGAAGATAATCCAAGATTTCTTCCGCGCAGGTGTCCGGCTCGGCGGGGCTCGTTCGTCGGTGAGGTGAGAGTCGAAGAAGAGAGAACCCGAGGAGGACCCCATGAGCCTGCCCGACATCGTGTCGCGCGAGGAGTGGCTGACCGCCCGCAAAGCGTTCCTGGTTCAGGAGAAGGAGGTCACGCGGCGACGCGACGCGCTCAACGCCGACCGGCGGCGGCTGCCGATGGTGCGGGTCGACACCGATTACGTCTTCACCGGCCCGGACGGCGAGGTACGCCTGGACGACCTCTTCGGCGGCCATTCGCAGCTGGTCGTGCAGCACGTCATGTTCAAACCGGAGTGGGAGGACGCCTGCCCCGGCTGCACCGGTGCGCTGGACGAGCTGAGCGCCCCGTTCCTGGCTCACCTGGCACACCGCAACACGGCGTTCGCCGCCGTGTCGCGGGCTCCGTATCCGAAGCTGGCGGCGTACCGGGATAAGCGTGGCTGGGACTTCCTGCCGTGGTACTCCTCGTCGGCTTCCACGTTCAACTACGACTACCACGTCACGCTCGACCCGGCCGTCGCCCCGGTCGTGTTCAACTACCGCGACGCGGACGAGCTGCGCGCCGCCGGTATGGCGGACATGGCGGACGAGCCGTCGGAGATCTCCGGGATGAGCTGCTTCCTGCGTACGCCGGACGGCATCTTCCACACGTATTCCACCTATGCCCGAGGAACCGACCACCTCGGCGGGGCGTACGGCTTCCTCGATCTGACGGCGCTCGGCCGTCAGGAGGAGTGGGAGGAGCCGAAGGGACGCTCAGCCGCTGTGTTCGGCAACTCCCCGTTCTTCACAGCGGAGAACACGGCGACCGAGGAGAACACGGCCAAGGCCTGCGACTGCGGCTGTTGAGCGCTGGAGAATCAGCCCAACCGGACCTTGCGTGCCCACATCGACAAGCGCAGCCGCAGGACGCGTACCCGCCGACGGCCGGCGCGCTGACGAAGCAGCAGCAAGGTCCGGGCATCACTTCTCATCGCCGGCCTTCTTCTTACGCAGCGACTCCTGATAGATGTCCGCGTAGGTTGGCGAGTCCTTGATCAGGCCGTCGCAGAAGGCGGCGACGTCGGTGCCGATGAGTTCCAGTACGCCTTTGCCGCTGGCGGCGCCTTCCTCGAAGAAGTCCACGATGCCCTGGAGGAGGTTGCCTTCGGCCAGATCGACCGGGCCGACCTTGAAGAGGTACTTCTGCATCTCCTCGTAGACGATCCGGTAGTCCGGCGGCAGCGCCTTGACCCGGGCGACGTGCTCCCGCCATTGCCGCTTGCCTTCGATGATGTCCTGGAATCCCATGTCAGCCTCCCAGCCGGCCGAGTTTGCGGGCGACGTTCCGGTTCAACTGCTCACGCCAGCGATCGCGGTAGGTCCGCGCTCCGTGCCCGCCGGCCAGCGCGGTGCAGAACCCGGCGATGTCGTCGCCGAGCACGTCGCCGACGCTCTGCCCCTCCGCGTACGCCTCTTCGAGAAGCGCCAGCGCACCGTCGACGATCGGCGTCAGGTTGCGGCCGCTGAAGTCCCCGTACGGAAAGAGGTGGCCCTTGATCTGGGCCCAGGCCGCTTGATAATCACCGGGCAATGCCGAGGCGCGCGCCTCGAACGCTTTCCATTGCCGCGTTAGATCGCTGCCGGTGATGGTCTCCCAGAAGTTCATCTGCCGCCCTCCTTCAGGCTGTCGATGCGCGACGAGACGTACTGCCACTTGGCCCAGAATCTTTCGAGTTCCCGGCGTCCGGCGTCGTTGAGGGCGTAGAACTTGCGAGGCGGCCCGACTTCGGACGGCCGTTTCGTGACGTCGACCAGTCCGTTGCGTTCCAACCTCAGCAAGATCGTGTAGACCGTGCCCTCGACGACGTCGGTGAAGCCGAGATCGTTCAGGCGGCGGGTGATGGCGTATCCGTAGGTCTCCTCGCCGCCGACGATGTGCAGCACACAGCCTTCGAGCGTGCCTTTCAGCATCTCCGTCAAGTCGTCCACCGCGCGCCTCCGGCTTGCCTCTACCTAGTGCTACCGAGTACCACTATACAGTAGCACTAGGTAGAGGCAAGGGGGAACGCCGTCAGGCGGCGTCGAGCGCTGCGGTGATCTTGCGGGTCATGTCGGCCAGGACCGGGCTGGGTTGCCGGTCGCCGAGCGCCGATTCGACGGCGACCAGGACGATGCCCCGGTAGTTGTCGGCTTCGGCCGGAGCCTGTGCCTTGAGCAGGCTCATCGACGCGGTGAGCGCCGGCAGGACCTTGTCGGCCAGCTCGGCGACCGACTTGCCGCTGAGATCCATGCCGCCGCGCTTCTCGGCGAGCACGTGCCCGACCGGGCCGGTGGCCGAGGCGAGGGCGAGCGAACCGTTGGTCGCGATCTTGTGGGCGGAACCGCCGACCGCGCCGGCCGCCGCGAGCAGCGACACCGCGCCGTACGCGCCGGAACGCAGGGTCAGCTTGTCCTGAGCGGAGAGGGTGATGGACATGTCGTGCTCCTTCATTGTCGTGCCGGCTTCGTTCTCGATGCGTCTACGATCGGCCGCCGTCCTGTCACGGGCCCGTCGTCGGGCTGTCACGCCGTCTGACACGCTGGAACAGGCGTAGCCACTGCGCAGAACGCTAGGTTCAGCCGGGCTCGGAGGAATGAGTAAGGTGACTCACGACCGCGAATTAGGTAACCGACGCCAGTTGCGACGCGGTCAGGGCAGGAAGCGGTAGCCCATGCCCGGTTCCGTCAGCAGATGCCGTGGCCGGGCGGGATCGGATTCGAGCTTTCGGCGCAGCTGCGCCATGTACTGCCGGAGATATTGCGTCTCGGTCGCGTAGGTAGGACCCCAGACCTGCTGCAGCAGCTGGCGCTGGGTGATCAGTGCGCCCGGGTGCCGGATCAGGGCTTCGAGCAGGAGCCATTCGGTCCGAGTCAGGTGCACCGGATCGCCGCCGGCCGTGTCGTTCACCGTGTGCGCGGTCAGATCCACCTCGTACGCACCGATGCGCGAAGTCGCCGGAACATCCGCCTCGGCGAGCCGCCGGGTGACGGCGCGGAGCCGGGCCAGCAGCTCGTCCATGTTGAACGGTTTGGTGACGTAATCGTCGGCTCCGGCGTCGAGCGCGTCGACCTTGTCGGCGCTGCCGGCCCGGCCTGACACGACGATGATCGGCACCGGCGACCAGGTACGCAGCTTCCGGATGACCTCGACGCCGTCGACATCGGGCAGGCCGAGGTCGAGCACGACGAGGTCGGGGTGCTCGTGGGCCGCCGCGTGCAGTGCCTGGGTGCCGTCGGCGGCGACGATGACGTCGTACTGCCGGGCGGTCAGGTTGATCCGCAAAGCCCGGAGGATCTGCGGCTCGTCGTCGACGATGAGGACCCGGGTCACATCTCCCCCTGAAGCGCGATGGGCAGGCTCACGATCATCGTGACTCCCCCGCCGGGTGTGGTCTGCGGTTCGACACTTCCACCCATGGCTTCGGCGAGCCCTCGGGACAACGCGAGGCCGAGGCCGACGCCGGTGGTGTTGTCGCGGTCGCCGAGCCGTTGGAACGGCTGGAAGACGTGCTCCCGATCGCCGGCGGGGATGCCGGGGCCGTGGTCGGCGATCCGGATCTCCACCCGGTCGTCGTGTTCGCTGGCGTTGACGGTCGGCGGCCGATCCGGTGGGCTGTATCGCAGCGCGTTGGCGAACAGGTTGGCGAGGATGCGTTCGAGCAGGGCCGGGTCGGCGGCGACCTCGGGAAGATCGTCGGACACGTGCATTCGCACGCTCGAAGCCACCGGCCCTAGATCGCGCAAGGCCAGCCCGGCCACCTCGGCGACGCTGGCCGGCTGGATCGCCATCCCGAGCGCGCCCGCCTGGAGACGGCTCATGTCGAGGAGGTTGTCGACGAGCCGGGTCAGCTTGTCCAGCGACTCGTCGGCGGCGGTCAGCAGTTCCCGGCGATCTGCCTCGGCGAACTCCACATCGGGGCTGCGGAGGCTGCCGATCGCCGCTTTCGCCGACGTCAACGGCGTACGCAGATCGTGGCTCACGGCTTGGAGGAGCGCTGTGCGTACTCGATCGGCCTCGGCGAGCGGTGCGGCGGCGGCCGCCTGCTCGGCCAGGCGCTCCTGGCGCAGAGCGGTCGCGGCCTGCGCGGCGAACGCCTCGACCACCCGCTGATCCCCGGCGTCGAGGGGATGTCCGGCCAGGACGAGAGCCAGCTCCTCGTCTACCGGCACGTCGACGTCACCGTCGGCCGGGCTGGCCGAGGGATGTCCGCCGACGCTGGCGGCGACCTGCCACTTCGCCGGATCCCGGCGCATGTCCGGTGACCGTGGCGTGTCCGGGCGCCGTTCCAGCAAGGTGACGCTGGTGAGCGTGAACGTCTCACGCAACTGCTCCAGCAGGGCCGGCAGTGGACGTTCCCCGCGCAGGACACTGCCCGCGACGGTGGACAACGTCTGCGCTTCGGCCCGGGCGCGCGCCGCTTCGAGCGTACGCCGGGCGGCCAGGTCCACAGTGGCGCTGACCGCGACGGCGACGAGGACGAAGACGAGCAACGCCAGCAGGTTCTCGTGTTCGGCGACGGTCCACAGATGGATGGGCGGCGTGAAGTAGTAGTTCAGCAGGAGGAACCCCACGACGGCGGCGACGACGGCGGGCAGGATGCCGCCGATGAGTCCGATGAGGACGACCGCCGACAGGAAGATCAGGATGTCGCTGGGCAGCGAGAGTTCTTCCCGCGCTTGGGTCAGCGCGAAGGTCAGCAGCGGAAGGAGGACTGCGGTGAGGGCGAACCCGGCGATCCGCCGCCGCCAGGTCAGCCCACCGCGCAGAGGTCGCCGCAGCGAGACGGGCTTGGTCTCCTCGTGGGTCACGAGGTGCACGTCGATCGGCCCCGACTCGGCGGTGGTGGTCACCCCGACGCCGGGCGCGAAGATCTGGGCGAACCGGCCGCGCCGGCTCGCCCCGAGGACGAGCTGGGTGGCGTTGACCGCGCGGGCGAAGTCGAGCAACGCGCGCGGGATGTCGTCGCCGATGACCTCGTGATAGCTCCCGCCGATCCCCTCGACCAGTACGCGCTGCCGGGCGAGATGGGCGGGGTCGGTGCCCGCCGCGAGGCCGTCACTGCGCGCGACGTGCACGGCGAGCAACTCGGCGCCCTTGCTCCGGTCGGCGATCCGCCCCGCTCGCCGGATGAGGGTGTCCCCTTCCGGGCCACCGGTCAGCGCCACGACTACGCGTTCCCGCGCCTCCCAGACGCCGCCGATGTTGTGCTCGGCCCGGTAGCGTTCCAGCTGGTCGTCGACCTTGTCAGCCAGCCACAGCAGGGCGAGCTCCCGCAGCGCGGTGAGGTTGCCGACCCGGAAGTAGTTGCCGAGCGCGGCGTCCACCTTCTCGGGCCCGTAGACGTTGCCGTGAGCCATCCGGCTCCGCAGCGCCTCGGCTGTCATGTCGACGAGCTCGATCTGAGCCGCCTGCCGGACGATCGCGTCGGGAACCGTCTCCTTCTGGTGGATCTTGGTGATCGACTCGACGACGTCGTTGAGCGACTCGATGTGCTGGATGTTGAGGGTGGTCACCACCGAGATGCCCGCGTCGAGCAGCTCGGTGATGTCCTGCCACCGTTTGGCGTTGCGGCTGCCCGGCACGTTCGTGTGGGCGAACTCGTCGATCAGCGCCACCGCCGGTCGCCGGGCCAGCACGGCGTCCACGTCCATCTCGGTGAAGGTCGCCCCGCGGTACTCCATGGTCTTGCGCGGGACGACCTCCAGATCTCCGATCATCGCCTCGGTCAGCTTGCGGCCGTGCGTCTCCACCAGACCGGCCACGACATCGGTCCCCCGCTCCCGGCGCCGGTTGCCCTCCTCGAGCATCTTGTAGGTCTTGCCCACACCCGGCGCGGCCCCGAGATAGATCCGCAGGGTTCCGCGTGGCACGTTTCCTCCTCGTCAGCCCTGGTAGGGGTACTTGGCGTCCAGATCCAGATTAAGCTGCAGGACGTTCACTCCCGGCTCGCCGAGGAATCCCAGGGCGCGTCCGGTGGTGTTCTGCTCCACGAGCTTGAGGACCTCGGCCGCGCTCACGCCCCGGGCCTGGGCGACCCGCGCGACCTGCAGTTTCGCGTACTCGGGACTGATCTGCGGATCCAGCCCGCTCGCACTGGCCGTCACGGCGTCCGCCGGAACCGCCGACTCTGCCGGGGCGTCACCCCGCACGGTGGTGAGAACTCCGCCCGAGTAATCCTCGCCCGCCTTCGCGCACTCCACTGCGACGCCCGCATAGCTGCTGACGAACGGCGTCGCCGGGCACGCCTGATTCACGCTGACCACGCGGGTGACGCGGCCCGTCAGCCCGTCGCTGTGGAAGACCCGCAACACCGCGCCCAGCCCGTCGGACGTGCAGTACGGCCGGCGGCCGTCCACGCCTTCGAGCTCGCCGACGGCCTTGCTGCGCGAGCAGACCTGCGACAACAGGCTCAAGGTCGCGCCGTCGGGCGAGAGCTTGTCCTCGATCGACTCCGGGCCGAGGTTGCTCGCGCTCGTCGAGTCCAGGTCGTAGCCGTCGCCCGCGGCTGACGGCCGCGATTGGAAGTACTGCTTCAGGGCGTCGCCCTGGTCGTCGGTGAACAGCTGTCCGATGATCGCGCTGCCGACCGGCTTGCCGTTCGCGGTCACGACCGAGCCGTTCGCTCGGTCCCGCAAACCGGGCAGCTGCGCGACCGCGGTCACGATCAACGGGTACGCGATGCCGCAGAGCACGGTGAAGGTGAGTATCGTCCGCAGTGCCGCGATGTGCTGAGTGATCCAAGATGGCAGTCGCATGGCCCTACATCCCCGGAAGCAGTTGAACGAGAAGGTCGATGAGTTTGATGCCGACGAACGGCGCGACGACACCGCCCAGGCCGTAGACCCAGAGATTGCGCCGCAGCATCGCCGCCGCCCCGCCGGGCCGGTAGCGCACGCCGCGCAGGGCCAGCGGGATCAACAGCACGATGATGATCGCGTTGAAGACGACGGCCGACAGGATCGCCGACTGTGGGCTGTGCAACCGCATGATGTTCAGCGTGTCCAGCGACGGGTAGACCGCCGCGAACATCGCCGGGATGATCGCGAAGTACTTCGCGATGTCGTTGGCGATGGAGAAGGTCGTCAACGCACCCCGGGTGATCAGCAGTTGCTTGCCGATCTCGACGATCTCGATGAGCTTCGTCGGGTCGGAATCGAGGTCGACCATGTTGCCGGCCTCCTTCGCGGCGGAGGTGCCGGTGTTCATCGCCACGCCGACGTCGGCCTGAGCCAGTGCCGGAGCGTCGTTCGTGCCGTCGCCGGTCATCGCGACGAGCTTGCCGCCCTCCTGCTCCTGCTTGATCAGGGCGAGCTTGTCCTCCGGAGTCGCTTCGGCGAGGAAGTCGTCGACGCCGGCCTCTTCCGCGATCGCCTTGGCGGTCAACGGATTGTCGCCGGTGATCATGACGGTGCGTATGCCCATCGCCCGCATCTCGTCGAACCGCTCCCGCATGCCCTGCTTGACGACGTCCTTCAGGTGGATGACACCCAAGGCGCGGGCCGGTTGACCGTCTACGTGCTCGGCGACGACCAACGGCGTACCGCCGCTGCCGCTGATGCCGTCGACCAGCGGGCCCACCTCGTCGGTCGGGTGGCCGCCGTTGTCGCGTACCCACTTCATGACTGCGGTGGCCGCCCCCTTACGAATCCGCCGGGTCGAGCCGTTCTCGGCGACGTCCACACCGGACATCCGGGTCTGGGCGGTGAACTCCACCCAGGTGGCGTGACTGAGCTCGCCGGGCTCTCGCTCGCGCAGGCCGTACTTCTGCTTCGCGAAGACGACGATGGAACGGCCTTCCGGCGTCTGATCGGCCAAGCTGGACAGCTGGGCCGCGTCGGCGAGCAGGTGCTCGGAGACCTCGGCGACCGGAACGAACTCCCCCGCCTGGCGGTTGCCCAGAGTGATGGTTCCCGTCTTGTCGAGCAGCAGCGTGTTGACGTCGCCCGCAGCTTCGACCGCCCGGCCAGACATCGCCAGCACGTTCCGCTGCACCAGCCGGTCCATGCCCGCGATGCCGATCGCCGACAACAGCGCTCCGATGGTGGTCGGGATCAAGCAGACCAGCAGCGAGACGAGCACGATGCCGGTGACGCCGTCGGCGTTGATCGCCAGCGTGTCGGGGGCGGCGCCTTGCCAGTTCTTGGCATAGATCGCCATCGGCTGGAGGGTGACGGTGGCGAGCAGAAAGATGATCGTCATCGCGGCGAGCAGGATGTTCAGCGCGATCTCGTTCGGCGTCTTCTGCCGGTTCGCGCCCTCGACCAACGCGATCATCCGATCGATGAAGCTCTCGCCCGGCTTCTGCGTGATCTTGACGACGATCCGGTCCGAGAGCACCTTGGTGCCGCCCGTGACAGCGCTTCGGTCGCCGCCGGACTCCCGGATCACCGGGGCGGACTCGCCGGTGATCGCCGACTCGTCGACGCTGGCGATGCCCTCGACGACGTCGCCGTCACCGGGGATGATCTGGCCCGCCTCGACGACGACGATGTCGCCGAGCGTCAACGCCGTCGCGGCGACCGGCTCCTCGCGGGTCTCGGTCTGCCCCGGCTGCCAGTCGAGGAGCTTGCGGGCCATCGTCTGGGTCTTCGCCTTGCGCAGCGTGTCGGCCTGCGCCTTGCCCCGGCCTTCGGCGACCGCCTCGGCCAGGTTGGCGAACAGGACGGTCAGCCAGAGCCAGACGACGATGGCCCAGGCGAAGAAGCTCGGGTCGGCGAGCGCCAGCGCCGTCGTGAAGACTGCGCCGATCTCCACGATGAACATGACCGGGTTACGCCACAGCGTGACCGGGTTGAGCTTGCGCAACGCGTCCGGGAAGGACTTGAGGAGTTGCCGGGGATCGAGCAGACCGCCGGAGACGCGATTCTCAGCAGACACGGGGTTTCCTTTGCACGGACCTGGCAGGGAGGGCCGTCTGACGGCCCGACCGGTGCCCGGCGGGAGCGACGGTCCGCACCACCGCGGACCTGGGACCTGAAGATCTGGTCATCGGAGGCCCTCCGCCAGCGGCCCGAGGGCGAGCGCGGGGAGGAAGGTGAGCGCGACGAGGATGAGCGTCACGCCGGCGACCATGCCTACGAACAGAGGTTTGTGGGTCGGCAGCGTGCCGGCCGAGGCGGGCGTGGGCTTCTGCCGGGCCAGCGATCCGGCCAGGCCGAGCACGAAGATGATCGGCAGGAACCGGCCGAACAACATCGCGAGCCCGAGTGCGGTGTTCCACCAGGGGGTGTTGACGGTGATGCCGGCGAACGCGGAGCCGTTGTTGTTGGCGGCGGAGGTGAACGCGTAGAGCACCTCGGAGAAGCCGTGCGGGCCGACGTTGAGCTGGGTCGACCAGTTGCCGGTCGCCATCGCCGCGGCCGTGCCGACGAGCACGAGCGCCGGGGTGACGAGGAAATAGAGCGACGCGAACTTCATCTCGCGCGCACCGATCTTCTTACCGAGATACTCCGGCGTGCGCCCGACCATGAGACCGGCCACGAAGACGGTGATCACCGCCAGCACGAGCATCCCGTAGAGGCCCGAGCCCGTGCCGCCGGGCGCGACCTCGCCCAGCATCATGTTGAACATCGTGAGCGCGCCACCGAAGGCCGTGTAGGAATCGTGGAACGAGTCCACCGCACCCGTCGAAGTCAGCGTCGTAGCCGAGGCGAAAGTCGCCGAATTCGCCACGCCGAACCTGGTCTCGACGCCTTCCAGCGCGGCACCGACCGCGTTCGGGACGGTGCCCGCGTGGGACAGCTGCGCCCAGTTGAGCAGCAGCGTGCTGCCGACGGCCAGGATCGCCATGATGGAGACGATCGCCAGGCCCTGCCGCTTGTCGCCGACCATCCGGCCGAAGACGCGCGGCAGCGAGAAGGAGATCAGGAGCAGCAGGTAGATCTCGATCCAGTTGGTCCAGCTCGTGGGGTTCTCGAACGGGTGCGCGCTGTTGACGTTGTAGAAGCCGCCGCCGTTGGTGCCCAGTTCCTTGATGACTTCCTGGCTGGCCACGCCGCCCCCGGTGAGGTGCTGCGTCGCACCGTTCAGGGTGGCCACGTCGGTGCCGTCGCTGAAGTTCTGCACCGCGCCGCCGGCGATCAGCACGATCGCGAAGACCACCGCGACCGGCAGCAGGACGCGTACGACGACTCGGGTCAGGTCGACCCAGAAGTTGCCCAGCTGATCGGTCTTGTTCCGGGCGAACCCCCGCACGACCGCCAGCGCCACCGAGACGCCGACCGCCGCCGAGACGAAGTTCTGCACGGCCAGACCGGCTGCCTGCGTCGCGTGCGACATCGTCGACTCGCCCGAGTACGCCTGCCAGTTGGTGTTGGTGGTGAAGCTGACCGCGGTGTTCCAGGCCAGCTCGACCGGTACGGCGGTGAAGTCGGCGCCGAACTGCCAGATCTTGTCCTGCAGGCGTTCGAAGGCGTACAGGAAGAGCAGGGACAACGCGGAGAACGCCAGTACGCTGCGGGCGTACACGGTCCACTTCTGCTCCGCGTCGGGGTTGACGCCGATCGCCTTGTAGACGCCACGCTCGACGACGATGTGCTTCGTCGAGGTGAGCGCCCGATACATGTAGTCGCCGAAGAAGCGGTAGGACACCGCCAAGGCGGCGATCAGCGAGACGATGAACAGTACGCCCGCCGTCGTTGTGGACATCTAGAACTTCTCCGGTTTGATCAGTGCGACGACCAGGAAAACCGCCAGCACGCTGGACAGGACCAGGCCGATCACGTTCGCGGTGCTCACAGCCGTTCGACTCCCTTGAGCAGCAGAGCCATGACGGCGAAAGCCGCCACGGTGATCAGCACGTACGCCAGATCAGGCATCGTGCTCGTCCTCCTCGACAGATGGATACGCAGCCGCCATCGGCGGTCGCCCGGATGCCCGCCCCGGGAACAGGTCGCCGGCCAGGCGTCCCGCGATCACGGCGCTGCCGAGGGCCATGAGCCGCATCGCGTCCGTGCTCCCGTGCCAGCTGAGCTGGCCCAGCTGGTTCACCAGGAACCCGTCAAACACCAGGAACCCGATGACGGCGGTCACCAGCGACGCCGTCCACACGGCAGTCACCGCCGCGAAGGCCAGCACCGCCAGGACCAGTACGCCGTACCGAAGCACGGCCTCGGCCTGCGGGAACGCCGACGCGACGAAGCCCGCCACGATGACGACCAGCGACCCGAAACCGACCAGAATCCCCTGGGGGCTCTGGTTCAACGGCGGGTTCACCCCCGCCCGGATGATGCTCACGACCGCTCCGATGGCATGTCAGCGGCCGCTTTTCGGCCGCGCCAACGAAGTCAACCGCTGGGCGTGACGGGTTTACAGGGGTCCTTACGCGTTCTTGACGCGGGGCTTCGCTTTCTTGACGTTTCGTTGACGCCCGGCTCGGCGTCCCGCCGAGGCGGCGTGAAGGATGTCCGGATGGGCGTTAAGAAGGTGTGAAGACGCGCACCGGCTGAGGCTCGTCGTCAAGGGAGCGTCAAGAAAGCGGCCGAGCTCACCGCTGTGGTCGTCTTCGGCTCGATCGGCGTGGTGTTGGGCGGCGCGATCCGGGCGCTACGCACCACTGCAAAGGGTGCGAAGGCTCGTAGCGGACCTTCGCACCCCGGTTTGATCACTTGATCGCGTAAGCGCCGAGCACCGTCTGCTCGATGGTGCTGCCGTCGAGATCCGACGCCTTGACCCGGATGCTGACCGTCCCGTTGGTCTCCGCCACTCGCGGCACGCGGTAGGTCACGGCGAAATCCCCGCCGCCCTGGGCCGTCGCCTTCACCGGCTGCCAGGTGGTCCCGCCGTCAAAGCTGATCGACACCTCCAGGTCCGCGACGGTCGCGCTTTCGACGCTCTGGTGATACGCCGAAAGCCTGAGTTCGTGCTTGCCGCCGCCGGTGACCGCCCCGGTCGCGTCGAGCCCGGCGTCGTATCGCAGGAACAGCAGCGACTCGGACCGGCACAGGACGCGCGAACCTTGTGGACACCAGGTTCCCCGCTGCGGAGCTTGCGCCGCCGGGGCCCCCGAGGTGAAGCCCCACTTCGTCGTGGTGGCTCCATCGCTGGTGGATCCGGTCAACTCGTAGCGTTTCGCCTCCTCGGGCAGGTCGTAGACGGCACCCCAGAGGAAATCGTTGCCCTGCGCCAGTTCCTGGCCGTCGGCGTACATGTGCAGGTTCTCCGGCGCGAAGATGTACGCCCCGTTGACGATGCTCGGGCTCGCCCCGCTGACCAAGTGCAGGAGCGGATAGAAGGTGTTGCCCTGACGGCAGAACGAGCAGATGGTGACGCTGTTGTAGTACTCGCCGCCGTCGAAGTCGCCGGGCCGGGCTTCGAAGACCCGGGCCGACAGCTCCGGCGCGCCGGGCACCAGCGGTCCGGTCCCCCACTGCTGGGCCCGGATCGGGCCGGCCCGGTCGACCACCTCGACGGTGAGCCGGCCCGGTTCGTCGCGCTGGACCCGGACGAGATCGGGCGAGACCGGCCCCTGGTAGGTGGTGTAACGGACGCCCTCGGTGACACCGACGAGCATCACGCCGCCCGTCGCGTTCTCGTTCCTGCGGAACGCCGAATAGGTCATCGTGTCGCGTACGCCGGGCGAACCGGCCAGCGTCGTCTGCACCTCGGCGAGCTGGCTGTCGGTGATCTTCGTATGCAGGGCGGCCGGGATCTGCCCTTCCTGGTACAGATGCAGGTTGTAGACGTACGGGCTGATCTGCGACGACCCGGTCACCTCGATCTTGACCGGCCCGGTACGCATCATCCCAAGCAGCTGCTCCGCCTCGGCGTGGGTGACCGCGGCGTACGGGAGCTCGGGGCGGCCCTGCGAGGGCTGAGTCCAGAAGGCGGGCAGGATCGGCAGGTAGTTGCACACCATGGTGGGCCACGGCCCGTTGCTGGCGACCGGATCGACGAGTACGCCGACAGCCCCGGCCGCCTTGGCCCGGTCGAGGGCCGGTGTGCCGAGGTCGCAGATCCCGCCGAGTTTGTCGTCGTCGATCTGCAGCAGCACGAGTTTGCCCCGCGCGTCGATCTTGGCGAGGTCTTCGGCCCGGCCGAGGCCGCCGTCCACCAGTTCGACGGTCTGCTGCCCAGTGAAGTGCGCGAAGGACCGATCGACCTGATAGATGTTGCCGGCCTGAATCGCCGCCAACGGCCGCTTGGTTGGCTTGACGACCCTCATGCGTACGTAGGGCTCGCCGAGGATCCAGTTCTGGCCGAGGTGGAAACTGCCCACCGTGATCGGAGCGCTCGGCACCGCCCAGTAGTTGGCGTGCCCGTACATCGTGAACACCATCGAGACGCCGCCGACTCCGTTGGCGAAGCTGCGATAGGTCAACAGGGTGCCGTTGTAGATCTCGCTCGGCCGGGGCGTCTCCACGGTCAGCCGCTGAGCCGAGTCACCGTCGGTCGTGATGGTGATGTTCCGGTCGACGGTGAACTCCGGGATCTCCACGGTGAAGATCTGGTCGAGGCCCGCGAGCCGGAAGGTCATCAAGCCGCCCGCCTCGTAGACGCCGGCCGGCACCTGGAACTTCGCCTCGTATCCCGTGCACGGGTTCACCGTCACGCACCGCAGCTCCTGCAGGTCGAACGGCGTACCGACCGCCGACCCGCCGACCTGCGCCAAGGTGGGTTCGGCGAACAGGCACATGGTCGCCGTCATGGCACCGCACAACTGTGGCTCCGCGCCGCTGGGTGCGTCGACGACCCAGGTGACGTCGAACAACGGCTGACCGGTGTCGTTCTGCGGCGCCATGATCGGGGAACGATGACCGGTCGGCCAGAGACCGAGTACGCCGTGCTCCAACCGGGGCGCGACACCGCGTACGAGATAGTCGGTGAGCGCTCCGGCCGAGCCGGACGGTGCGATCGCCGCCCAGAACTTGGCCGCTTGACCGGCGTCGACGCGCACGTCGACCGTTCCGGCCTCCTGGTGTGCGGCCGCGACGGATGCGCCGGGCAGGACGGACGCGGCTTGGGTCAGCGCCGCGACGTCCATCCCGGAACCGAACTTGACCGTCATCGACAGCGACGTGTCACCGGCCGCCGACCGTTTCGCCAGCCACAGCACGTCGAAGGTGTTGCGGTCGACGACACCGGCTTCGACCAGTCCCCCGGCGTCGGCGGGCAGCGCGATCACGCTGGTGGTCGCCGAGTCCGCGCCGAACTTGGCTCGGACGTCGACGGCGGGAATCGTGCCGTCGGCGCGTTGAGCCGCCGTGGCGGTGACGGTGTAGCGGCTGCCGGTCTGTTGCAGGGCGACTCGATCACCGGTGATCAGCGTCGTCGCGTACGCCGTCGCGGTGAGCCCCGGCAGCGACAGCCCGCCTTCCGTGGTTGCCGCCGTGCCGGTGGGGCTGGTGACGGCCGGATCTGCCGTGGCGGCGGTAGCGGCGCTTAAGCCGAGGAGGACGGCCGCGGATGCGACCACAAGTCTGCGGTATGCCCGGATCACGGGACGGCTCCTTAGGCTCGTCGGGTTCGTCATGTCAGCCACCGGCCCTGGTCAGGACCCAGTCGTGGGTGACGATCGCGTTCTTGACCACCGGAACGGTCGCGGTGGCGCTCGTGTAGGTGGCGGAACTGGCGGTGAGTTCCGTCGGCCCGGTCGCACTGCTGAACAGCCAGTACAGGCCGTCGCCGACGTTCGGGTCGACGGGCGTCGTCACCGTGGTGGCGGACTCCTGCGGACGGGCGGTACGCGCGACGGTCGCGTACACCGGCGCACCGGTGTTGTCCTGGGCGTAGCCGACGACGAGCCCGCCGTCGGTCACGACACAGGTGTGCGTACCGACGAAGATGTCGTCGAGAGCCCACCAATTGCCGTTGCGGCCCTGGTAATGGAACCGGACTCGGACGTCGGAGCGATGCGCGGCCTGCGGCAGCGCGACGGTGACGCGGCCGAAGGCGGTGCCGGTGGTCTTCTGCCAGACGTTCGTCCAGGTCTTGCCGCCGTCGACGCTGACCTCCACGTCGGCCCGCTGGCTGCTCGAACCGTAATACGCAGTGTCGAAGCCGAGCTGCGGACTGTCCTGTTGCGACAGATCGAAGGCCGGCGAGGTGAGCGTCGTGTCGAAGCGCTTGCTGCCCGCGTACGCCGCGTCGGCGATGGCGAACCGGCCACCGGCGTCGTTGGGCGCGGTGCGATAGCCGGGATTGTCGAAGCGCCAGGCGGGCTGGCCCGACGTCGTCCACCCGTCGGTCGGGCCGCCGGTCCAGCCGGTGAAGTCTTCGCTGGTCCCGTTCCATCGGTATCCCGGAGCGGTGCAGCTCATCTGATCTGCGGTCAGCGAGACGTCGTAGGTGAGGTCGGCATCGCCGAGCTGCACCGTGCGGTCGCCATTGGCGTACCCGTCATACTGCGGGAACACGTGCACCCGGTACGCACTCGAAGCAGGCAGCCGCACGCTGTATCGGCCGGTGACGGGGTCGGTGAAGATCGGCCCTTCGGTGTAGCCGTCGATGGTGAGCTTGGCGTAGAGCGGCCAGCCGTGGCCCGATCCATCGGTGACCGTCCCGCTGACCGTCTTGAAGGGCAGGCCGACGAGTTTGACGTCGAGGGTGGTCGTGACGTCCTGGTCGATCTGCGCGGTGAGGCTGGGGATCTCGTAGCCGTACTTCTGCACCGTGATGTCGTAGGTGCCGATCGGCAGGACTCCGGATCGGAAGGTGCCGTCGGTGGCGGTGTTCAGCTGCCGGTTCACCGGGCCGGTGACGTTGACCCGGGCTCCGGCGATCGGCGTACCGGCGGTGTCGGTGACGGTTCCGGCCACTCGCCCGACCGCGCCGATGGGCGCGGATTTTAGGAGCGCCAACGCATCCAGGCGACCCTGGCCGAAGACGTTGTTGTCGGCGTCGGTCCCGCCGCATTGACCGTCCGGGCTGTCGACAGCCGTCCCGTCGAGCAGGGCCCGGGTCTCGTCGATGTCGCCCACCAACGCACCGGCCGCCGACCACAGTAGAGCGATCGTGCCCGCGACGTGCGGGGTGGCCATCGACGTCCCGTCCCAGGCCTCGTAACGGTTGCCGGGCAGGCTGGACAGGATCGACGATCCGGGAGCCGAGATGTCCGGCTTGATCGCGCCGTCCTGGCCGGAGCCGCGCGAGGAGAAGTCGGCGATCGCGTTGTTCGAGTCGTACGCCCCGACCGAATAGTTGATCACTCGGCTTCCCGGCGAGCCGCTCGTCTGGCAGGCCGGGCCGGAGTTGCCGTTGGCGAAGATGCCGAAGATGCCCGACGCGGTCCACGCCAGGCTGATGTCTTCGAGGATCGGCTCGTCGCTCGGAGTCGTGGAACCCCAGGAGTTGTTGACGATGTTCGGCCGCTTGCTCGCGTCCGGGTTCTGTCCGTTGAGATCGGTCGGCTCCAGCATCCACTGGCCGGACGCGATCAGCGCGGTGTCGTCGGGGCAGCAGCCGTTCGCGGTGATCCACTTCGCGCCGGGGGCGACGCCGATCTGGTGACCCGCGCCGTCGTCGCCGACCATCGTGCCCATCGTGTGGGTGCCGTGGCCATGGCCGTCGCAGGGGACGGGACCGCAGGTGCCGGCCGCGTCGAACCAGTTGTAGTTGTGGTCGAACGTGCCGTCGCCGTTGTTGCCCCGGTACTGACGCACCAACGCCGGGTGGTCGAACTGCGTACCAGTGTCAATGCTGGCGACGGTGATGCCCTCGCCGTGGACGCCGTATTGAGCCCACACCTCGTCGGCGTGAATGTTGGCCACGCCCCACTCCACCGCGCCGGTCGCGGTCGCCGCGGAGGCCGTGACCTTGGGCGGCTCGACCTTGAACGAGGGCGAGACCGACGCGACCTCAGCCCGCGTGGCCAGCGCCTCGACCAGCGCGCGCTTGCCGCCGGTCACCTTGATGGCGTTGGTGGCCCAGAAGCTCTGGTATTTCACGCCCGCGGAGTCGAGCGTCCCGCGGACCGAACGCTGGCTGGACGCGGCCGTCTGCTTCAGCGCCGCAGCGACGGCCGTGCCGCGCGCGTTCCAGTCCTTGATGGACGCGGCCTTCGTCAGATCCGCCTTGGCCTCGAACGCGATCCAGAAGTCCGCGCGGTCCCGGGCTTCCAGCTGCTTGCGCAGGTCAGGTCGAATCTTCGACGCCTTGTCGGTACGCGGACCGGCAACGGCGGGCGTGGTGACGGTCATCGCCAAGGTAGTCGCCAGGACAGCCAGCACGGCTGCGGCGGTTCGCCGTCTGGGGGATGGGACGGACATGGAGGGGTGCCTCACCTTCCGGGGGTTTGGGGGGTGACGGTCTACAGCGGCACGTAGCGGTCGGGGGACGGAGCGTCCGGCTCGCGGCTTTGCCGATCCCGCTCATCAGGGTTCGTCGTACGCTCGTCTTCGGCGGGCGTCGCCTGGCTTTGGTCGCCCTCGTCGCGATCTGGCATGGTCAGCATCCTGATCAAGACGGGCTGGAATCGCGATACCTAGAGCTGGTGAAAGAACTCCCGTTGATCATGGGTGGCCATGATCAGCGGAAGATTCGCGGTGCCATAACCCCACATTTTCTCCGTTGATCTCCGCCAAGACACGATCAACGGGCTCAGCCCGACGCCCCCGAAGTAGGGCCGACGACGACACCCGCCGCGATCGCCTTCGCCGTCAACGTCGTACGCGAAGTGGCGTCTAGCTTCCGCATGGCCGACTTCAACTGACTGGCGACGGTGTGGTGCGAGCGATGCAGACGACGCGCGATCTCCTGATTCGTGCAGCCCTCGGCGGCCAGTTCGACCACCTCGATCTCCCGGGGCGACAAGTCCGAGCCGTAGCCCTTACGCCCGCCACGCCACGTACGCGGCACCGGCATCCCGTGTTCGCGCAGCGTACGCGCGACTCGGTCGACGTCACCTCCGGCGGGTAGCGACGCGAAGGAGGTCAGAACATCGGCGAGCATCCCCATGCCTTCCACCGAAGCACCCGCCCGGATCAGGTTCAGCGCCTGTCGTTCGCGGGCCAACGCGGCGTCATACGGACGCGGCAACGCCGCCCAGACTTCGGCTGATCGTCCGTAAAGGACAGCCGCGTACTCACCGTCCGCTTCGGCCAGCACCGCACGGCATTCGGCGACCGCTGCAGACGGCGCGGGCATGTGCCGGTCGGCCAAGCCACTTTCGAAGTCTCTGACCAGGTCGCGGGCATCAGCTAGGGCACCGGCGGCGATCAGCGCGCGTACCCGAGCGGGGACGATCTCGGTCCCCCAGATCCAGATCCCCTTGTCCGCGATGATGGCGCAAGCCTCGGCGGAGGCCTCCACCGCCAGGTCCGGCCGGCCCTCCTCCAGCCTGATCCGGGTCAAGGCCGCCGAGGCTTCGGCGAGGAACTCCCCTGCGTCGGAGTCGCGCAGTGCCTCGATGACGCGTTCGAGTTCGCGCGCCGCCGCCGGCATCCGCCCGGACGCCAGCTGCAACAGCCCGCCGATCAGCGCCGGCTCCAAGCGGCTGACCGGTGGCACGTCGTCCTTGCCTGCCAGGATCGCCGCGCGTTCGGCCAGCTCAGACCAGTTTCCGGTCATCCAGTCCAGGTGCAGCTGCGAGCCGAGAATGAGGTCTGCCAACCGCGCCTGCTCGTACTCCTCCGCGAGCCGGCGGGCGTCCGCGAGCCAACGGGCCGCTTCGGCGTACCGGCCCCAGCGCAACGCCGCGTGGCCGACGTTGAGCCGGCCCACGGTGATGACCCGCCGGTCCCGGCCCGCGCCCGCCTCGCCGGGAATGCGCTCGGCCGCCGCCCAGCCACGCTGGTCGCCCAGCGTCAGCAGCACACCGGCTCGGCCCGCGTGAATTCGCAGGCGATCGGAGGGCTCCAGGCCCGCGGCCAGTTCCGCCGCACGATCCAGCCACACCACATGCTCAGACACGGGTACGCGACCACGGGGCAGGCCGAGCACGAGCATGGCCAGAGCAGCAGACACGTCCGTTCGAGCCAGATGCGGCAGGGCACGCTCCATCTCGGAGCGGGCGCCGCCGTAATCCTCCAGGTCGTTGAGGATGCGGGCCAACTGAAACCGCAGATCCGCTTGTACGCCGGGCGCAAGTCGTGACTCGTCAAGTCGCCGGCGCAGCAACTCGGCCACGTCCCGCCGCCGTTTCGTGCCCATGAGCGAACCGAGCGGCAGCCGGTCGACCAACGCCGACAGCTCCAGGACCGGCACCTCGCCGTTGATCAGCACGTCACACAGCACCGCACCGGCCGTCGCCTCGTCACCGGTCTGCACCGCGACCTCGACGGTGAGTCCGGCGTACTTGCGCCACCGTTGGAGGTCGCCGGCCCGGCGGAAGTGATTCGCCAGTTGCGCCAACGGCGGCGGCGTCACCGTCTCCAACGTGGCACCGGCCCGTTCGTGCAGCGTACGCCGCTCGCGGTCCGGGATCGCGTCGTAGATCGCGCGGCCCGCCAGCACATGGCGGAACGACAACCGGTGCCGGTCGCGTACGTGCAGAAGGCGGTGCGCCGTCGCCTCGGCGACCCCGGTCTCGAACTCCACCGAGGACAGCCCACTGATCTGCCGCAAATGGCTCTCGGCGACCGGCTCCGCAACCACGGCGGCGGCTCGCAGCACTGCCTGCGTCGCCATCATGAGCTGACCGGCATGTTCGAGGACGGTGTCCCGAACCGTCGGCGGCACGACGATCTCCTCCAACGGCAGGCGCTTCCAGACCCCCACGTGCCGGATGACATCGCCCCGGCCCGCCATCAGGCGTACCCACTCCTCGACGGCGAGCGGCACACCATCGGTATGCACATGCAGATGCCGCGCGAACCCGTCCGACACGGGCGCACCGGCCAGCATCGACGACGCCAACGCCGCAGTCTCGGCCTGTCCCAACGGTTCCAGCACCAGTCGCAGACGTGAACGATGAGGCCGTAACAGCGCCGAGAGCCGCCGGAGCCACGAGTCGTCTACGAGATCCTCGGGCCGGTACGCCACGACGAGGCTCAGCCCGGCACCCTCCCGATTGGCCAAGAACAGCAGGAACTCCCTGGTCGCATCGTCCGACCATTGTGCGTCGTCCACCACGAGGAGCGTGACGCCGAGCTTGTCGACCAGTTCAGCGAGCGCCCGCAACACCCGATGGCGCGCAGCGGTCGCATCTTCCGCTGGCTCGAGCGCCGGTGGCAACTCTCCGGCCCACTCCGGGAACAACGGCCGCAACGCGCCCGCCAACGGGCTCAGCTCAAGTGGCGCGAGCGTACCGATGCCCAGCGCCAGCACAGCATCCACGATCGGGCCGAGCGTGCACGGTTCACGCAGCGGAGGACAAGTCGCGGTCAGCGCGGTGACCGAACCGTCCGCAGTCGCCAGGAACTCCTCCAGCAGACGCGTCTTGCCGATCCCAGCCTCGCCCTCGACGAGCACCAACGCGGCCGGAGTGCCGACGACCTCAGCGAGTCGGGCCAACTCCGAGTCACGACCGACCAGCGCCGGGGACGAGACCTCGGCCGCGCCGGAGGACGTCTCGTATGCCGCTGCTTGCCGGCTCATCTCCCGCCTCCAACCCGGACTCTCAACGATCTTGACGCAAGTCGAGGCCCGAGTAAACAGCTCCATCCCCTCGCGGCAACGTCGAAGCGCATTGCGCTTTCATGATCGAGTCAGCAAAAACTGTCGAAATCGGCTCCCCACGACAGTTTTTGGTGACTCGATCATGAAGACGCCGCCGACCTCCGCCGTCGCCGGAGCGTCAGGAGCGCTGGCCCGGCCGTTTCCCCTGACGGCCCGACATGAGTGGCGGAGTGGCCCGGCCAATGATCCGCTGGCGGGCCACGACGGCCTCTTTCAGTTGGGCACTGATGGCTGCGATACCAATTGGTTTCTAGTCGTCAATGGGCCCGCGCGGGGCACGGTCTGGTTCATCGACGATGTGGTCGCTTGTCCGGCGCTCGACGGGCGGTCGGGGTTCGCTGCATGGGTGGCTGAGTGGAACGTGGATCCCGCCCCGCTTCGGTGAGGACGTGTGCGTTCTCACCGCCGAACCGCCTCGACGGCGTGTTCGATCTGGTCGCTGGTGAGCCCGCGCGCGTTCCAGGCCAGCGCTGCGATCTCGGCACTGGCAGGATGCGCTCGAGTGCTGGTGATCGCCGGGCCGACGCCTACAAGCGCGACCATCTCTTCGGGTGCGTACCCGCAGAGGTGCGCGAAGGCTGTCACATACTGCGGAGTGATCACGACTCTTCCGCTGCCGAGCATGGCGACGGTCGAGTCATCCACGTACGGCCCGTCACCCACTGCATGCAGTATTCGGGCACACCACGGGCGGATGTTGCGATTCCGAACGAGACGGAGCAGCATGCCGCCGGGCCCGTCCGGATATCCGAACATCGGCATCGGATCCGTCCGGGGCTCTACCGGCAGGGATTGGATCAGTTCGCCGAACTCAACACGCCGTCCGGCGGACATGGTCAGCGCTGTGCGCACAATCTGCCGTACGTCCCACGGCGATGTGGGCCCGGCGGGAGCTAAATCGATCGGGACCTCTAATCCGGCTATGACGAACAAGTCGGCGGCATGGATGCCCAAGGCGGGCCCCAGCCTGCGCAGCATCTCGTCGTTCGGCGTGGATCCGTGGAGCACCTCTCGAAGGTCCGGGTAGGAGATGTCCGTCGTCCGCGCAAGCATCCCCGCCGAGTACTCGACCAGCACACGATGGCGCTGCCACAACAAACGCCACAGTCGCAGACCGAAGGGAGATTGATCGCCCATAGCCGAGAAGGCTACGTCAGCTTGGGCTGCCAGGGAGACGTGCGACAGCGGATGAGGGCCGCCTGGCGGTGCAGTGGACCGGCCGTTGAGCGTCAAGGGGCGATCTTCCGACGCCGCGCCGGTCAGACCGCGACGAGTCCTCGCAGGGCGGTCGCCAAGGACTCGGCGTTCTTCTTGTCCACGCGGGGGAAGGTCAGGCTCACACCGTCGCCGGAGGTGCCGAAGGAGATGCGCAGCAGGCTGACGACGCCCATCTTCGCCTCGGCCAGTGCCAGCTGGTCGCGGGACACCTCGCCGAGCACCTTGCCGCCGGGGCCGCCCAGGAACGTCTGCGACAGAAAGATCATTCGGCGGTCGGTGAGCACGGCGAACTGCTTCTTGCTGGCGGACGTGAGCGCCGCACCGAGTCCTCCGACCGCCTCAAGCAGCAAGCCCTGAGCGGCGACGGTTCCGATCCGGCTGGCGCCGAACTTCCCGACCAGCGCGCGCGTGGCGACCAGCGGCTGCTCGCCCGGGTGCAGGATCGAGGCGACCTGCTCGAACGCGCGAGTCTGAAGCTTGTGGTGCATTGGGGGTCTCCGTTCACGGCCAACCAAGCGTCGATGCCCGGCGTGCCCAAGGTAGTGAGTAACCACCCTCTGACCAGGGCATTTGCCGCCGATTGAGACCCGCATCACAGCAAGATCCGTCGTCGCGGTCAGGCGCTGTGCCCCGCGATCACCTCGTCGATCCGCCGGGCCAGCTCCACGTCCAACGCGGTCACGGCGTTCTCGGTGTAGGTGACGTTGTGGAAGGTCAAGGTCCGCCAACGAATGTCGATATCCGGATGGTGGTCCATCTCCTCGGCCACCTGCGCCACCGCGTCCACGACCGCGATGGCCAGCGGAAACGACGGCATTTCGACGGTACGCGTGAGGCCCGATCGGTCGCCGTGCCAGTCCGGTAGTTCGCGAAGCCGAGTCTGGATCATGACGTCGTCGAGCGGCGTACGGCTTTCAGCCATGATTCTCACTCTACGACCGGCGCTCGGCAGCCGGACGCGTTTCGCCGCGTACGGGCGGTCCGTGACATCACCTCGCGACAGTCACTCGGGCGTCTGGCTGAAACTGGCCGGGGGTCCGTCTCAGTGGCCGTGCGCAGGGTAAAGCCACCATTCGAACCCAGGCACAACGTGGGGGTGGCGTGATGGCGCAGACCATGTCCGGCTTCACAGGCGACCAGTTGCTCGACGGGCGTTATCGGCTGATCGAGCCGATCGGAACCGGCGGTATGTCGACGGTGTGGCGCGCCCGTGACGAGCGGCTCGGCCGGGTCGTGGCCGTTAAGACGCTGGGACGGCGGCTGCTAGCCGATCGGACCGCGCAGCGGCGGCTGGCCGCCGAGGCTCGCACGCTGGCGCGGTTGTCGCATCCGCACATCGCCGTGGTCCACGACTACGGCGTAGCCCGCGTGGCCGGAGGCGTGGTGCCGTACCTCGTCATGGAGGTCGTCGACGGCACACCGCTGGCCACCGTGCTGGCGGAACGGGATCTCGGCTGGCCGGCCGCGGTCGGCGTGTGCGCGCAGGTCGCCTCGGCGGTCGCCGCCGCGCACGCTCGCGGTGTCGTGCATCGCGACATCAGCGCCAACAACGTGTTGCTGGCAGACACCGGGGTGACCGTCATCGACTTCGGTATCAGCGGGTTCGTCGACCAGCCTGCGGACACCGAGACGTTCGGCACTCCGGCGTACACCGCGCCCGAACGTCTCGACGGGGCGCCGGTGCATCCCGCCGCCGACGTGTACGCCCTCGGCGTACTGCTGTATCGATGCTTGACCGGTCGGCTGCCGTGGCCGCCGACGTCGCTGGTCGGACTGCTCTCGGCCCACCGCAATCGAGACCCCCGCCCGCTGCCCGACATCGCCGGGCTGCCGCCGCAGGTCGCCGATATGTGCTTGGCCTGTCTGGAAAAGGATCCCGCCGCCCGGCCCGATGCCGAAACCGTCGCCGAGGTGCTCGCCGCCGCGCTCGACCGCACGATCGCGATCGGTGACCTGACCGCCGCGCGTACTGATGAGATCACCAGCCCGGCGCACCCGGTCACCCAGATCCTGGCCTGGCCGACGCAGAAGCTCAAAGCCGCCGGCCGCGGCCGCCGACGGAGCGTCGTGGCGGCCGGCGGCGTGATCATCGTGCTGCTGGCCGGGCTCGGCGTCGCGCAGTTGCCGACCGGCTCGGTGCCCTACCAACCGGCGTGGACATCGGGAACATCCCCGTCGCCCGGTCCATCATGCTCGGTCACCTACCAGGTGACCGTCGACAGTGGGCAGCGGTTCACCGCCGACCTGACCGTGACCAATCTCGGCGACCGGCCCCGCACCCGCTGGCGGCTCTCCGTCGCGTTTCCCGGCGGCCAGCAGCTGGACGAAGCCTTGACCGGCCTGTGGCAGCAGACGGGAACAAGCGTCACCTCACGCCCGCAGGACAACCAGTTGCCGTCCGGCGGCGTAGCCCGGCTCTCGCTGACCGGCACCTACGACGGGGTCAACCCGCTGCCGACCGACTTCTCCCTCGACGGCGTACGCTGCCTGCCCGTCATCCTCAGCACCGTCACCAGAACCGCTGTGACCTCGTCCACCAGCAGCACGCCCGCCGCCACAACCGGCAAGGGCAAAGGCCGCCGTCACGGCCACCACTGATCCAGTCGCGACCTGGAAGCCGTCAGCGCGCCATCTCGCGCCGCGCCCGGGCTCGCCACAAGTCGTTCGTCGGCCGCGACAGCTCGGTGAGCTCGCGTTCCCAGCCGTTGTCCACCGGAACACCCGCGTCCTCACAGGCCTGCCGAGCCACCTCGACGGTGGCGGCCGGTACCACCAGCGCCTGTTCGGTAGAGGTGAGCACGATACGCGCCCGCCGCTTGCCCAGATACTCGATCGCGGCCACCGTTTCGTCGTTGGCGGCGGCGAACGCGGCAACTACAGAGGTCAGTTCCTCTGTCCCCAGCGACCGGCCAAGATCAGAAATCATCCGCATGACCCATGCCTACCAAAGCACTCGCCGGGCTGCCGACTACGCGTGTGGCCGCACCACCTCGGCCGAATGCCTGACCCGCTGGGCGAAAACGCTGGCCGGACGTGCCCACCGGCGACTCGGCGGGGCTGCTTGCCACGCTTCCGACAGTGTCCGAACGGACGAGTGGAAACCTGGCCGAACGGACAGACCAACATCTGCAACGAATTGATCACAACGTGTCAGTAGATGAATCTCTTCGCGGGTCAGCGGGTACATGTTTCCTCATGCCCTCGCCCGCTTCCCCGTCCCCGTTCGGCCGTGACGCTCTGCTGGCCGGCCGGTATCGCACCATCGAGGCGCTCGACTCCGGCGGCATGGCCACCGTGTGGCGGGCCCGCGATGAGCACCTGGACCGCGACGTCGCGATCAAGGTGCTCGCCGCCCGGCTGGCAGCCGATCCGGCCGCCCGGGTCCGGCTGCGGATGGAAGCCCAGGCGCTGGCGTCGCTCGATCATCCGCACATCGCAACCGTCTACGACTACGGCGTGGCCGACGTTTCCGCGGGGCCGTTGCCGTTCCTCGTCCTGGAACTGGTCTCCGGGGTCGCCTTGTCCACCTTGCTGAGCGGGGGCCGAACCGTACCGTGGCGGAAGGCGGCCGCGATCATCGCGCAGACCGCCGCCGCACTCGCCTCCGCCCACGAGCACGGAGTCGTCCACCGCGACGTCTCCGCGGCCAACATTCTGCTGTCCGCCACCGGAGTGAAACTCATCGACTTCGGCATCTGCGTCACCCCGGGGCATCACGATCTCGACGAGGAGCTGCTCCTGGGCACACCCGCCTACATCGCACCCGAGCGCCTCGAAGGGCATCCGGGTGCGTACGCGTCCGATGTGTTCTCCTTGGGCGTCATCCTCTACCGCATGCTCACCGGCCGGGCGCCTTTCCCAACCACCGCCGACCAAGAGCTGTTCACCATTCATCGCACGTGGTCGCCCCGACCTCTGCCCGCCGCACTGAACGTCCCGGACGCGGTGGCCGGCCTCTGCCAAATGGCGCTGGCCAAGGACCCCGCCGCCCGGCCATCGGCCGCCGACATAGCGCGGACTCTCGCTCCGTACGCCGACTCGGCGATCGCCGCACCGATCCAGATCCAGCCGCCGGAACAGACCGTTCGCCTTCGGCCCGAAGCCCAGTCCCGCCGAAGCCGCGTTCCGCAGTACGCCGTCGCCGCCGTAGTCCTCGTCGCAACCGGAGTCGCCGGTGCGTGGGCGCTCGGCAATCGGCATACGCGGACACCCACCGAGAGCCTCGCGGCCGCGCCCAGTGCCGCCGCCATCGCCGAATGCGCGGTCACCTATCAGAACCGCGTCGACGACGGCCGTACGTTCAGCGTCGACGTCACCGTCGCCAACCTCACGAACACCGATCTCGCCGCCCTGGCGCTCACCTTCGAGCTCCCCGGCGATCAGCGGGTGACTGCGGGCGAAACCTGGGTCCAGCGGGATCACACGGTCACGACGGCACGCCCGATCACGGTGCCCGCGGGTGGTCACACCCGGCTCAGTCTCGGCGGCTCGTACGCGGCTAGTAACGCGTACCCGGTGAGGTTTCACGTCGGCGAGCGCACCTGCTCGGTCACGATCCTCGGACCGGCCGGCATCCCGATCAGCACACCGACTGCGACCGGTTCTCCGACGACCGCCGTACGCCTCCCGGCCAGCCCGCCGCCGGCCGGTTCCACCCCGAGCCCGGTGGCCGTGGTCACCGGCACGCCAACGGCTGGTGTTCCTGCGACGAACAGCCCTCCCGCTGAAAGCACCGCGCGGCCTCGTCCCACGCCTAGCAAGACCAGTCCCAGCCGTCCCGGGCCGGCGCAACGCTAGCGGTCGCGTCCATCTCAGACGATCCGCAGGGGTGTGCTTGCGCGTCATCCCGGGACAACGCGGCTATCCGCGCGTTCTAAGGGACATTGTCCCGGGATAACGTGCCCGCGACTAGCCCAGCGGGCGACCAGCGCGGCCGGGCAGGCCAACGCGGCGAACCGGCGGCGTGTCGGCGGCCGCGGATGAGCAGGCCCGGCGATGATCGAATGCGATGTCCGAATCCTCCGCTTCCGATGCCAGAGTGCTGCCTCGCATCGCCCGGCTGCTGGCCCCGTACAAGGGGTCGTTGCTGCTGGTGGCGCTGGCGGTGCTGCTAGCGGCGGCGCTCACCTCGGTCGCGCCGTTCCTGACCAAGGCGGTCTTCGACCGGGCGCTGTTCCCGCCGGACGGGCAGCCCGACCTTGAACTACTAACCTGGCTCGTTGCCGGGCTCATCGCCATTCCGCTGGTGGCGGCGCTGATCGGCATCGGACAGAACTACCTGACCAGTCGCGTCGGCAACTCCGCCATGGCCGACCTGCGGAGCAACCTGTTCGAGCATCTGCAGAAGATGGAGCTCGCGTTCTTCACGGCCACCAAGACCGGCGCGATCCAGTCCCGGCTGGCCAACGACGTCAACGGCGTACGCACGGTGCTGACCAGCACGGCCACCTCGATCCTGGCGAACACGGTCACCGTCGCGGCCGCCTTGGTGTCGATGGTGCTGCTGTCGTGGCAGCTGACCATCATCACCCTGATCCTGATGCCCATCTTCATCGCCGTGCAGGTGCGAGTCGGCCGACGACGGCAACGGCTGGCTCGGCGTACGCAGGAATCGCTGAGTGAGATGACGGCGATCACCGAGGAGTCGCTGTCGGTGTCGGGCATCCTGCTGGCGAAGGTGTTCAACCGCGCCGACGTCGAGACCGAGCGCTATCGGGCCGAGAACCAGCAGCAGACCAAGCTGCAGGTCACCGCCACCATGACCGGACAGAGCTTCTTCGCGCTGGTCAGCACCTTCTTCGCCATCACACCGGCGATCATCTATCTCGTGGCGGGCCGGATGGTCGACTCTGGTGCCGCTCTCACCGCCGGTACGCTCGTCGCGTTCACCACGTTGCAGGCCCGTCTGCAGATGCCTCTCATGCAGCTCATGCGGGTCTCGCTGGACGTACAGACGTCGCTCGCGCTGTTCCGCCGGATCTTCGAGTACCTCGATCTCGTGCCGGCCATTCAGCAGCGGCCGAACGCGGTCGGCCTCGACATCGCGACGATGCGCGGCGAGGTCGAGTTCCGGGACGTGTGGTTTCGCTACCCGCCACCGCGGGAGCTGTCCGAACCCGGCGGATCGGGCGCATCCCGGTTGCCGACGCCGTCGGCGGGCGCGGGCGCACGGCTCGGGCTGCTGTCCAGCGAGGGCAGCTCCGTGGTCACCGAGACGGTCGTGGCCGCCGGAGCCGCCAGCGACGAGCAGCAGGCGCAGACGCAGCTGAGCGCGCCCGACCCGCTCGACGGCGTACGCGCGCTGCCGGTCGAGCCGGTGACGGACGAACAGGAACGCTGGGCACTGGCCGGACTGTCGTTGCGCGTACGCCCCGGGCAGTTCGCCGCGATCGTCGGCCCCTCCGGCTCCGGCAAGACGACCGCGATCTACCTGATCCCCCGGTTCTACGACGTCTCCGAAGGCGCCTGCCTCATCGACGGCGTCGACGTCCGCGACATCACGATGGGCTCGCTGGCCGACGCCGTCGGCATGGTCACCCAGGAGCCCTACCTCTTCCACGGCACCATCCGGGACAACATCGCGTACGCCAAGCCGGCCGCCGGTCAGAAGGAGATCGAGCAGGCGGCCCGCGACGCCAACATTCACGACCGGATCATGAGCTTCGAACAGGGCTACGACACGATCACCGGCGAACGCGGCTACCGGCTGTCCGGTGGGGAGAAGCAGCGGCTCGCCATCGCGCGCGTGCTGCTGATGAATCCGCGAGTTCTCATCCTCGACGAGGCGACCTCGGCGCTGGACACCGAGACCGAGCGCCTCGTTCAGGATGCGCTGGAACGGGCCACCCACAACCGGACCACGATCGCCATCGCCCACCGGCTGTCGACGATCCAGTCCGCGGACGTCATCTTCGGCCTCGAAGACGGCCGCCTGGTCGAGCAAGGTACGCACGACGAGCTCCTGGCCCGGGGCGGTCTCTACGCCCGCCTCTACACCGAGCAGTTCAGTGGCGGGGCGGTCGAAGCGCGACTGGCCGACGGCGTGCGGTTCACCGACGGCACGGTTCTGTGCGACCACGGACCGCACATCCGCAGCGACGTCCGAGTTTGAGGGACCACCGGCAGCAGTCAGACCGCCGGGCATCCGTGGACGTCCGGCGGCCGAGGGTCTCGGGTGGATCAGCAGCTGGAGACGACGGCGAAGACTCCGGTCGACGTCTCCTTCAGGATCGTCGTGGTGGAGTCACCCAAGCCCATGTACGCCAACGTGCCCTTCGCGTAATACGGGTTGTACGGGTTGACGCCGTAACTGGTCGCCCGGCCCGCGTTCTTGTGCTGCAGATTCGTGGCCGCACCGCAGAAGAGCCCCGACGTCGGGGAAGCGCTCGGTGACGGGCTCGGCGACGACGTAGTCGAAGAACTCGGTGACGGCGTCGGCGTACCAGTGCGGTTGACTCGGCGATTATTCGCGAAGAAGAAGCCGGCCAGGTAGGCCGGGTAGTTGATGCTGTTGGTGCTGATGTAGCTGCCGCCGGACCCGCCGCCAGCCGGCCAGTTGTGGCCGAGGTTGGTGTTCTGGATGACCGACACCCGCGGGCCCTGGCTGTCGGAGTAGAGCGTTCCGCTACCGGCGGTGTTGGAGCCGACCAGCCCGCTGAGGCTGAAGGCGGACGTGGTGCCCGCGCCGTAGATACCGGCCATGATCTGGCCGTTGAGGGTGTTGTAGCCGGGCGCGACGGTCGTGTCGTTGCTGCCGTAGACGATCGAGGTCAGCTGGGTGGCGAAACCGGCGGTGTACGAGCCGGCGAACTGCTTGCAGACCGAGGTGCCCGTCGACTGGTTGGTCGCGACCGAGGAGATCTGGCCCGAGGTGGTGCCGACGGTCGGTCCGGCGTTGATGCCGATCCCGGCGAAGACGTCGGGAGCGAGGCAGCCCATGACCATGGTCTCGCCGCCGCCGGAGGACAGGCCCGACAGATACACCTGGTTGGCGTCGAGGTTGAGCGACGTACGCCCCAACAGTGCACTCACCAGGTTCAGCAGATCGTCGTCGTGACGGCCGGGGCTGGTGCGGCTGTGGTTGGTGTCGTAGTAGTCCCAGCACCCGAGGATGACGCCGCCGTTCGGGGCGGCCGGGAGCGCGACGACCATGCCGTACTGGTCGGCGGTGCTCGCCCAGTTCGCCCCGCTCTGCAGATCGGCGTTGGTCTGTACGCACCCATGCAAGCTGATCATGAGGGCACGCTTGTCGTCCAGCTGACCGGCGGTGGACGGCGTGTACAGCCGGACGTTCATGCCCGCGATGGTCTCGCTGGTCCACGCCCCGGCGGCAGCGGCGGTCTGCTGCTGTGCAAGGGCGACCACGAATCCCACGATCATGACGGCGACGAGGCTCAGGACGGTTGTTGTTCGGCTACGGCGGATCGGCATGGCACCTCCATCCAGAATTCCGATAGGAAGCCGGATCGCACCACGTGCCAATCGGGCAAGTCTGGCAAAGCGCATCGCTTCCCGGACGTCACGCTACGAGAGCAAACACACCCGAGACATATGGGTGAATGCAACTTTTCGTGGAAGCGAAGTGGAGGTGTCCCATACCGTCTGCGGCGTTACGCCCATGAATGCCGACCGCGGGTTCCATGATCAACGGAGAGAATGTGGGGCTATGACACCGCGAAACTTCCGCTGATCATGGCCGCCCAGCGCCGCGGCTCAATCATTGCGCTCGAGATCGATGGTGCTGCGCATCGGCGTACTGGTCCACAGCGCGCGTAGCGTCGGGTGTTGCTCGATCTCCCACAGCGCTTCGCGGAGCGCGGTCTCCATCGCGGGACGGGAGCGTTCGTAGTAGATACCGCTGTCCTGGGTGTTCAGCTTATCGATGTCGCTGAAAGCCGGCGAATCGGCGAAAATCATGTCCAGGTCGAGCCGCCAGTACTCCGGCTGATACCACTCCGTTTCCGTCCAGTCGGCCGGCACGTCGACCGCCATATACCGCTCGAACGACAGGCTGGGTAGGTCATCGTTCCAGCTGTAGCGCCCCCAGGAGATCGCGAATCCGTCGGCGTCCGTGCCCTCCGAGGTCTCCAACCCGTCGAGATCCATCGCCAGGAAGGCGCGAAAAACCGGCCAGGCCGCTTCGGGGCTGCCCACCCGGTCCGGATCGTGGCCCTGCTGCCGCAGCATGTCGCGCAAGACGTCGGCTGACTCTCGCCATGGCGTACGCACACCGCAAGGTATCAGAGCCGCGGTTACTCGATTGCGAGCCGGATCGCCACTCCCGCACCATAATCAGCGCACGTGTCGACAGGGAGCTGCCGTGACCACCTTCAGCGTACGAACCGCGAATCTTCCGGCCATCAACTCGATGACGAAGTATCCGTCGATCCCGACCTACCACAGCCTCGATCCGCGTAACGGCGGGCTGCTGGACGAGGCGGTGGCGTTCTCCGGGACCGTCGTCGGAACCGAGAAGGTCGACGGCACGAACTCGCGGATCATCTTGCTGCCGGACGGCACCTATCTGCTCGGCAGCCGCGAGGAGCTGCTGTACGCGCAGGGCGATCTGATCGGCAACCCCGCGCTCGGCATCGTCGACGCGCTGCGCCCGATCGCCGACAGCCTGCCCGCCGTGGACGGCGACCGCATCGTCGTCCATTATCTGGAGGTGTACGGCGGCAAGGTCACTGCTGCGTCGAAGCAGTACACCGGTGGGAAGGCCGTCGGATTCCGGATGTTCGACGTGGCGGTGGTCGGCGACTATCGCGAGATGTCGGACTGGGACCCCCAGCGCATCGCTCACTGGCGTGATGCGGGCGGGCAGGCGTTCCTCGACGAGGCGAGCCTTCGGCGTACGGCTGAGGGCATCGGGTTGGACCTGACCCCGCGGCTCTTCGAGCTCGACGCGGCCGCGATGCCCGGCGACATCCCCGGCATGAAGGCGTTCCTCGACGAGCGGATGCCCGCCACACTGGCGGCGCTGGACGGCGACGCCGGTGGCCGCCCGGAGGGCATCGTGCTGCGAACGTCGGACCGGTCGGTGATCGCGAAGGCCCGCTTCCAGGACTACGAGCGGACCCTCAAGCGCCGAGGCCGCTGACTACCGCGAACACCGGATACGAGCGGATCCTCAAGCGCCGGGGCCGCTGACACCACGACAGGGGTTGGACGCGGGGCGGTGGCGGACGCCTTCCGCTATCGTTCCTGCCCATGAGCCATCTGCCGCTGTCCCACGTCATCAGCGAGCGGCCGTCGGGCCCGACCGGGCGGCCGGCGTACTCGTGACTTTCCGGCGGGAGTGGCTGTGGGCGGTGCTCGGCTCGCTGCTGGGCGCCGCCGCCCTGACCTGGCCGACGCTGCGTGATCCGAGCCGGACGATCCCGGCCGACATCTGGGACCCGACCCTGCAGTCGTGGCAGATGGCCTGGTCCGGCCATTCGCTGAAGACCGATCCGGGCGCGCTGTGGGACGCGAACGCGTTCTACCCCGACTCTTACAGCTACGCCTTCTCCGACACTCTGCTCGGCTACGTCCCCGCCGGTCTGATCGGCTCCGGCCCTTCTGACGCGATTCTGCGCTACAACATCATGTTCGTCTTGGCGCACGCGCTGGCCCTGGCGGGCGGCTACTTCTTGGCCCGTCAGCTCGGCTCGCGGGTGAGCGGCGCTCTCGTCGTGGCGCTGGCCAGTGCGAGCGCGCCTTGGCGCTGGGCACAGGCGGGGCACCTCCACGTGCTGTCGACTGGTGGCATCGCCCTCGCCCTGGCGATGCTGGCGCGGGGGCACGGCTTCACGCTGCGCCGCGGGTGGCAACCGCAGGAGGCCCGGCCCGGCTGGGCGGTCGCGGGCTGGCTCGTCGCCGCCTGGCAGATCACGCTCGGCTTCGGCATCGGGCTGCCATTCGCGTACGTGCTGGTGGTGCTCGTGATCGCGGCGCTCGTGCTGCTCTGGCGGCGACGCCGGGCCGGCTTCAGGATGCCGCGCAGGCTCGTCATCTCCGACCTCGTCGGCGGCGCGGCCTTCGCCGTCACCACGATCGCGATGGCGATCCCCTACCTCAAGGTCGTCGAGCAGCACCCGTACGCCGAGCGCACCGTCACTGACCTGCGTTCTTACTCGTCGCCGATCCAGGGTTTCATCACCGCCCCGGCTCAGTCGTGGTTGTGGGGCGACCTGCATACGGGCCTGCGCGACTCGATGACGACTCCGAGCGAGACCAGTCTGCTGCCCGGCTTCGCCCTCTACGCCTTGGCCATCGCCGGGCTCTTCGTCTCCGCCTGGCCGAAGCGCAAACGCGTCGTGCTCCTGGCGGTCGCCCTCGGCGGCATCGTGCTGTCGATGGGCACCAAGCTGCTGTGGGGGGCCGGATACCTCCCGCTCTACTACGCGCTGCCCGGCTGGAACGCGATCCGTACGCCGGGACGCCTCATCCTCTGGACGACATTGGCCTTGGCGCTGCTGTCGGCCGGGTTCGTCTCCGAACTGGCCAGACGCGTACCTCGCAAGGCGGCCGTTGTGCTCCTCGTCCCGGCACTCCTGGTGGGCTTGGAAGGGCTGCAGCGGCTGGACTTCCCGGTCGTTCCGGCGGCACCGCCCTCGGTGGTGTCCCTGCGCGGCCCGGCCCTCGTCCTGCCCAGCTCGCAGCGCCTCGACGAGAACATCATGCTCTGGACGACCGGCGACTTCCCCCGGATCGTCAACGGCGGCAGCGGTTTCACTCCGCGTACGCTCGAGGAGATCCGCGTGCTCGCCGAGCACTTCCCCGACGCCGCCAGCGTGGACCGCCTGCGCGAGTTGGGCGTACGCGAAGTGGTGGTGCTCAAGCAGTACGCACCCGGCACCCCGTACGCGAACTCGCTCACCGCCACGGGCGAAGGGCTCGGGATCTCCCGAACGGACCGGCCCGACGCGGTCGTGTTCACCCTGAGCTGACGGCCGGTCGCCCGACCTCCCTCGCGATGATCGTCGGGAACCGACAATCTTGGGGAGCGCGACCGCCGTGATCGTCGGAAGCCGACAATCTTGGGCCGTTTCGTGCACTGATCGTCGGCTTCCGACGATCTTGGTGGGGCGTACTCGTCCATCGGGAGCGCAGCCAACGCGAGGTGAAAGGCTTCCCCATCCACGGACGAGGAAGCCCTTCCGACGAGAGCGCTAGAGGATCAGGTTGTACACGCCCCAACCGTTGCCGATCTTCTTCGGCTCCGAACCGTAGAACGGAACACCGTCATCACGAACGATATTGTTCGAATGCAACCACAAGGTTCCGTCCGACTCGCGAGCAACCAATTCTGTGAAGCCGTCACCGGTCACATCCGCTGCCACAACCAGGTTGTAACCACCCCAACCATGGCCGATCTTCTTGGGCTCCGAACCATAGAACGGGTCGCCGTTATCGCGGATGATGTTGTTCGAGTGCAACCACAAGGACCCGTCGGACTTGCGAGCGACCAAGTCCGTGAAGCCGTCACCGGTCACATCGGCTCCGACGATCAGGTTGTAACCACCCCAACCATGGCCGATCTTCTTGGGCTCCGAACCATAGAACGGGTCGCCGTTATCGCGGATGATGTTGTTCGAGTGCAACCACAAGGACCCGTCGGACTTGCGAGCGACCAAGTCCGTGAAGCCGTCACCGGTCACATCGGCTCCGACGATCAGGTTGTAACCACCCCAGCCGGTACCGATCTTCTTGGGCTCCGAACCATAGAACGGATCACCGTCATCACGGACAATGTTGTTCGAGTGCAGCCACAGCGTGCCGTCCGGCTTACGCCCCACGAGGTCCGTGTAGCCATCCCCCGTGATGTCGGCTGCCACAACCAGGTTGTAACCACCCCAGCCGGTACCGATCTTCTTGGGCTCCGAACCGTAGAACGGATCACCGTTGTCTCGGACGATATTGTTCGAATGCAGCCACAGGGTGCCGTCGGACCTGCGGCCCACCAGGTCGTGATAGGAGTCGCCCGTAATGCTGTGGCCGAGCCTGCGCTCCTCCTCGGCTGACCCACCGGTCACACCGGCCGGTTCGACGTAGCCGTCGATGTCCGAGTCCGTACGCGGCTTGCTGGCCCTGGTGACCGCGTCGCTCTGGTTGCCGCCGATGTACAAGACATCAGTGTCGTTGACGCCGACGACGATGGCCACGTGATCGATCTTGTGCGCATCGCTGCTGCTGTGGTCCGTGTCGAACACGATCGCGTCGCCGATCTGGGGTTTGTACCCGCCGGAGCGGGAGTGGTACAGCTCGCGATCGATCCCGTAGTCCTTGAACGACTGTGCGAAGCCGTCGATGACGCTGAGGCCGGTCACCCCGGCTTCCCGCCACACGTACTTGGCGAACGCGGCACACCAGGCGTAGGCGCTGCTACCGCCGCCCCAGCCGGACTTACCACCACAGGCGGGCCAGTTGAACATCTCGCCGCCGTAGTAGCTGCAGTTGGTCCCGACTTCATAGTTTCGCGTCTTGTCGCCGAGCTCACGCTTGGCGATCCCGACGATGTCCACCCGACCCGACGCGGCGCTGGCCGGCGCGGGGCTGATGAGGATCCCGCCGCCCAACGTCACAGTCAACGCAGCTGCGGCGGCCGCCCAACGTCTAAGGCGCGTACTTCCTGACGTCATGTGTCCCTTGTGTCCTCTCGCTCGTGCATACAGCTCATCTGGGTCGGCTGATGCTAGGGACACTTCTATTGCGAGACTCTTGAACCAGGATTGAATCCGCAGTTCGCGACCTTGATCGCGCTGCGCCGACACGGAGGGACCCACCCTCATCGGTGCGAATTGCCAGCGCACGCCCGTTGGCGAATTGCCCGACTTCCATGATCATGGTCAAATCTGGGCTGTGATAGCAACGCAGAATTGCCCATGATCTTGCGTTGCCATGATCAGCGGAAGTTTCTCGGTGCCATAGCCCCACATTTACTCCGCTGATCATGGCGCTGACGAGTCGAACAGGGACGGATGAGCCGATCCGAACTATTCGTCCGGCGTACGCCGCAGGTAGCGGAGGATCTGGATGAGCTGCCAGGGACCGAGGACGATCCAGCGCAGCGCGTACAGGCCCTTGCCGATCATGACGAACGGCCAGAGGACCACCGCCGTGGCGATGAGCAGGAACGACTCACGGCCTGACACGCGCTCGGCCGCCCACCGCTGCGACAGGCTGAGTCCTTCGTCGTCAGGGTCAGTGCTCATCGACGAATGATAGGTCACATCCAGTGCAGCGCCTCGCGTACGCCTTTCCGGCCGGTCACGCCGAGTTTGGCGTAGATCCGATGTAGATGGTTCTCCACGGTGCGTACCGACAGGACCAGGCGCTCGGCGATCTCCGGATTGGACAGACCGTCGGCGGCCAACGCGGCGATCTCCCGTTCGCGCGGTGTCAACGGCGACGGGCCCGACGCCGACCACCATGGCAGCACGGTGATCGGCCCGGCTTCGAGGAGCCGATCGCGGCGGAAGGCTGCTGCCGAGAGCACCTTCCGCGGCGTACGCGGACAGCGTTCGACGGCGTCGGCCGCTTCGGCGGCGAGCCCCGTCGCTCCGAGGTCTTTGTAGGACTCGACGACGTCCAGCAGCGCCGGGGCGGACCGTTCGGCGAGGGCTCGGATGTAGCCGGCGTGCACTGCGTAGGTGAACGGCAGCGCCGGGACCTGTTCCAGTAGCCGGGCGGCCTCCACCGGGTCGTGGACGCGGGCGAGCAGGAGGGCCGCCTCGATGGCGGGGGCGTACGCGCCGAAGCCGAGGTGTTCTTCGAAGAGCGGGACGAGTTCGCCGGCGGCTTGGGCTCCGGCGCCGCAGCAGCCGAAGACGAACGCGCGTGCCCGGCGTTCTTCGGCGGCGACATAGGGCATCGAGCCGCCTTCCCTGATCGCGGCCGCCGTACGCAGAACCGCCTGCGCCGGGTCGATCCGGCCGAGCGCCGCTTCGGCCATCGCGAGCTGACACGCGATCCAATGGCGCGTTGCGGCCGGACTCTGCTCGCCGGCTTCACTGGCGGCGCGCAGGCTCACCGCCGCTTCCCCGTACGCACCGCGATACGCGTGGATGGCACCAGCCGCGGCGAGCCCGATGCAGGTCGCCGCCGGCCAGTGCGCGGAGTGTCCCCACCCAACCAGCCCAGCGACGATGTCCTGCGCGGCGTCGGGGTCACCGGCGGCCAGCAGCGAGCCGATCGTGCCGAACCGCAAGGACAGCAGCACCTCGGCGGGTCGGCCGGGCCGATCATGGTGCCGGAGCAGGGCCAGCGACTCCGTGACCTTCCCGACCTGGTAGTAGGCCCCGGCCAGCTGATAGACGGCGTAGCCGCCCGGCCCGGCGAGATCGACCTCCGACAGCAGCGGATCGTCGGCACACGCCTGGATCGCCGCGCGATACTCCCGGCGCAAGGTGGCCAGCTGCACGGCGACCACCGACGCCGCCGGTTCACCGAGAACCTGACTGTCCACAAGGGAACTTAGATACGTGATGGCGGAATCGTCCCGGCACATTCCGCGTACCAAATTGGAGACCCGAGCACTGATCAGCTCGAGCCGGTCCGGATGGCGGGCAGTCGCGGCGCCGAGGATCGTCTCGACCTCGGCATGGCGCTTCTGCGCGGACAGCGCGCCCGCCAGTAGCTCCGCGTGCCGGGGCGACTCGCCGCCGGCGGCCGTGACCAGGCGTTCGGCCAGCACGCCATCCATGCGCGCGAGTGCGTCGGACGCGGCCGCCAGCAATTCCGGCTCGCCCGGGTCGTCCGAAGCGTCCAGCCGCAGCGTGACCCGCTGGAGCAGATGCCGCTCGCCGGTAAGCCGATCCGCCAACGCGCGCCGCAACCGGCGAACCGTGACCGGCGTGGCCTGTTCCAGCAGCACCTCACCGTAGAGCGGGTGCGGCAGCGAGAGTTGGTCACCGGCCGGCGTCGCGTGCAGCCATCCGCGCTCGCACATCGACTCGATCAGCGCGGAGTCGGACAAAGCGGTGATCGCGTCGGCGTCGACCGGCTCGCCGAGCGCGACCATCAGCAAGATCTCACGCTCGGCCGCGGACACCGAGGCCAGGCGGTCGGCGAGCACCCGGGTGACACCGCCGCGCCGCTGATCATCGCGCCAGGACCATCGCGAGCCCGCGCCCCGCTGCAGCGTGCCATCCTCGGTCGCCGACACCACCAGCTCCACGCAAGCAAGCGTGTTTCCGCTGGTCAGCCGATACAGCGCGGCCGTCGTGGCCGGGTCCACCGGTCCGCCGAGCAGATCGGTCACCAGCGTCGCCACACCGTCCGCGGTCAAAGCCGCCAGCTCGACCGGCGGCGTGCGGCGATCGCGGCGCAGGCTTTCGATCGCATCTGGTACGCGTTCCCCCGCGCGCATGGTCAGAATGAGGCGTACGCCGCTGCGGGATAAGTCGTGCACCAGCGCCGCCGATCCGGCGTCGAGCAGGTGAGCGTCGTCCACGACGACCGTCGACGACGATCCCGAGAGCCGGTCCAGCAGTTCCCGAAGGAGCAGCACGGGTAGCGTCCCCGGCTGGGGATGCTCTTCGGACCGGCGGCCTTCTTCGGACCGGCGGCCGCTTTCGGGGTGGTGGCCGCTTTCGGACCGGCGGATCGTGAGGTATCGCGCGAATGCCCCGAATGGGATCGTCGCGGCCGCCCGGGTGGCCGCCACCCATTCCGCCTGATCATCGGCGAGCGTCCTCGCCAGGTGCGTCTTGCCCACTCCGGCCGGGCCGATCAGCAGTACGCCACCGGCCTCGGCCAGCATGAGCCGAGCCCGGGCGAGCTCGGCCTCGCGGCCGGCCGCTCGCCGGGCGACTCCGTTCGTGAGCGCGGGCTGTTGACGCACGCGCGGAAATCTACTCCGAACGCAGACCCGGCTACGCACCCGGCAACTGCGGCACCACGGCCTTGGCCACCTCGATCGCCCCCGCCTTCGGGTTGCTGTGGTTCATCCGCACGTCCAGCACGAAGCAGTGGAACAGGTTCCGGTCGTCCAGGCGTACGCTCAGCTGCCCGGAAGACGAGAAGTACACCGCCTCCTGCCCGAGCCCGCCGACCGTCTGCCCCTTCGCCTTGGTCAGGTCGAACATCGTCTTCGCATTCGGCTGGTACTCGGTGATGAGCTTGCCGAGCGGCGTACCGGAGACGTTCGCCTTGTAGGTGCAGACCGCCACGTCGCCCGACATGCTCGGCTCGGCCGACTCGATGGCGAATCCGGAGATCTGGGCGGCCTTGGCGGTGGTCATCATCGCGCACAGCTGCTCGGGGGTGACCTTGGCCGCCGTGGTTCCGCTGCTCGCGGTGGTCCCACTGCTCGGACTTCCGCCGCCGGCTGTGGCACCTGACGAGTGCGTCGTCGTGGGCGAACTCGTCGTTTCGGTGGGACCGCAGGCCGCCGTGAGGATCACGGAGGCCGCCACGATGACGGTGGTAACAGACTTCCTCATGAGGCCGATGATCAATCGCGGCCGGCGCTCCCCGCATGAGCGGCCGGTACTCAAATCCGGCTGTCCGCTACCGGACTGGCCGAACCCTCGCGATCAAGGCCCCGACCGGCCCAAACTTGTCCGCGACCGGGACGGTCTTCAGCGCCTTTGGGCGGCTGGATCACGGATCTGGGTCGAATCTTGACGAGAATTCGACCCGGATCCCTGATCCGGTGCGCCGCTCAGTCCAGCGAAGACGACAGGTGATCAGGAGGGATCTCGATGAGCGACGCCACGATGCGTGACGCGATGGTGCGGATGGCCACCGATGCCGAGTTCGCCCGCCGCGTACGCGAAGACGGTCCCGCCGTCGCGCGGGAGCACGGCCTGTCAGCGTCGGAACTGTCGGCCTTGCAGGCGCTGGACAGCTCCGACACGACAGCGGGCCCCGGCCGGCTGGGCGAGCGGCTGTCGAAGTCCGGCCTGTTCGGAGCCGGCGTGGTGCTGTCCGCCGTCGGGAACCTCGGCAGCGCAGCATCGGTGGCCCCCGACGGCCTTCTCTGCGACGGCCACAGCTTCGTATGCGACGGGCACAGCCTCCTCTGTGACGGCCACAGCTTCGTGTGCGACGGACACAGCTTGGTGTGCAACGGCCACAGCTTTGTCTGCAATGGACATTCGTTGCTGTGCAACGGGCACACGCATGCACCCGCGAGCCACCACGCAGTGGCCGGCGTGCAGTGCGACGGCCACGCCAAGGTCGCCGTCGTCAAGTGCAACGCCCACCTCACCGCCGGAATCCAGTGCAACGGCCATCCCACCGCCGGGATTCAGTGCAACGGCCATCCCACCGCCGAAGTCGTCAGATGCAACGGCCACGCCATCACGGGAATCCAGTGCAACGGCCACCCCACCGCCGGAATCCAGTGCAACGGTCACCCGACCGCTGGGATCCAGTGCAACGGGCACGCGGTGCAGCTGCACCCGCCCGTAGTGGGCCTGCCCGGCACGCACAGTCTGCTCATCCCGCCGAGCACTCCCGAGGGCACGGCCAAGTAGTGAACGAGGTCGAGATCCGGCGCTACGCGGAGGCTCGCGCGGCGCTGGCCCATCCCGGGCTGAGCCGGGCGCGGATGCGCAGCGGGCACGACGTCGACGCGCATGTGCTCAACATGGACGGCCCCGACCACGTACGCCATCGCCAGGCGGTCGACGCTGCGCTGTCGGCTGCGGTCACAGCTCAGTTGCCGCTGCTGACTGCGGCGGTGCGTACGGCGATCGAGGAACTTCCCGCGGGCACGCCGGTCGACGCCGGTGGTGAGGTGGCGTACCGGCTCTCGGTCGCGGTGGTGGACCTGGTCGTCGGGCTTGGTGGCCCGCAATCGCACCCCTACTGGGCCGGCCTGGCTCAGGGGATCGACTTCGGCGTCCTCAGCCCGGATGCTCTCCCGGAGGCGTTGGCTCGGCTGACGGCCGTCGCCCAAGAAGCTCATCCGCACACGATGGCCGCCGCGCTGAGCCGCAGTGCCCTGAGCCCGTCCGAAGTGGCGGCGAATCTGCTGTTCGCCGTGTCCGCCGGGATCACCAACTTGACGAATGCGCTGGGGGCGGCCCTGCTGGCGCTCGCCCGGCACCCCGACGCGTACGCCTGGCTCGCCGCCGATCCGGCGACTCGGCTGACCAGTGCCACCGACGAGTTGCTCCGCTTCGGCGAACCCGCCGGACGGCACAGCACCCGCGTCGCTTCCGATGGGCGTACCAGTCGGATCTTCAAAGCAGCCGCGAACCGTGACCCGTCCCGGTACGCGGACCCGGACCGGCTGGACCTGGCGCGGACCCCGAATCCGCACCTGACCTTCGGCCATGGACGGCACTATTGCCCGGCGGCGTTCCTGTCCCGCCTTGTGCTGGATCAAACCCTGCTGGCGCTGGTACGCCGCT
>NZ_JABFVK010000002.1 GCF_013362815.1 Hamadaea sp.
ACGGCCGTCGCCGCCCGGGCCGTCCTCGAACCCCCGAGGGCGTACGCTCGCCCGCCCGGCAGGTGACACCGGCGCGCCGGGAACGCTGGCGCGCCCGGAAGACCCCGGTACGCCGGCCCGGCCGACCGAAGCGCGACCGGCCGCACCCGGAACCGAGGCGGAACCGACGGACGCAGAACCGGAGGCCGACCCTGCTGAGGCCGACCCGGCTGCGCGGCCGTAGCCGGCGCCATTGTCGGGCCACTCGTCGCGGCGGGCCGAGGGGGACGGCTGTCCACCCCGGCGAGCGGGATCGTCGTCGTACTGATAGCCGTAGCCATCACTGTTGACTTGCGCTCGGCCGCGTCCGGCGCTGCCGGAGCCGGCGGGCCGGCTGCCGCCGGCGTCGCCGGGCCAACCGGCGTTGGGGTCGCCGTACGAACTCATCTGTCACACCGTTCCGGTCACGGCGGGGGCTCCGCCTGGTCGGATTCGCCTTGCCGCCCGGGGAGGGCGGCGCGGCGGCGGGGGCTTCAGCCGTCGGCTCACGCCGTGGCTGCCCGGCCGGGGGAGGCCGGGATCGCTCCCGTTGTCACGTCTTCGGGTGCGGGCGCACCCGCTGTTCCCAGCAGGAACTGTTCCACAAGGTGGTTCCACGAACACCCGCGGCACACCTCTACCACGTAGACCTGAAATTCCCGTAGGGAAGTTGCCAACGTCGCCAGTTCGGCCCGGGAGCGGGCCTGCCCGGCCGACTGCTTCAGCTCGTCGCCGTAGATGTAGTGGACGAGCGTCAGGAACTCACGTCGGCAGATGGGACACAGTTCCTCGGTCGCCTCTCCGTGGTACCGGGCCGCCGTCTTCAGATAGGGCGAGGCGTCGCAGACCTCGTAGGTCCCGACATGGCCGGCGTAGACCTCACGTAACAGCGCACGGCGCTGTAACGCATAGTCAACTACCTGCCGCTGCGTTCGCATGCTTCAGAAGGGTAACGGCTCCGCTGGGCGCCCGCGACATCCGTCACGCTCAGTGATCAGGCGAAGGCCCTTGCGATCTTTCCGCCACAGTGAGCGAACCCACCAGGTTTCCCAGGATTGCCTCGGGGTATCTTCGCGTTCTAACCTACGGATGTATCGCGCCGATACATCGGCGCGCCGACGGCAGTGGGGAAGGAGGGCCCGTGCTCGACCTCGCCATCCTCGGCATCCTTCACGAGGCCCCCATGCACGGCTATGAGCTGCGGAAACAACTTGCCCTCAAGATCGGCCCCATGCGGGCTGCGATCAGCTACGGCTCGCTCTACCCGACCCTCCGGCGGCTCCAGTCCAGCGGCTGGATCACCGAGGCCGGCGAGAGTTCGGCCGACGACGAGGCCGTTCCACCGCTCACCAGCCGGCGCGGCCGGGTCGTGTACAAGATCACAGCCGAGGGCAAGGAACGCTTCCAGGAGCTGCTCGCCCAGACCGGCCCCGAGACCTACGACGACCCTGGGTTCGGCGTGCACTTCGCCTTCTTCGCGCGTACCGACGCCGACATCCGGCTGCGCATCCTCGAGGGCCGCCGCCGCAAGGTCGAAGAACGCCGCGAGGGCCTGCGCGACGTGCTCGCCCGTGCTGCCGAGCGCGTCGACGCGTACACGCTGGAATTGCAGCGGCACGGGCTGGACGCGGCCGAGCGCGAGGTCCGCTGGCTGGAGGAGCTGATCGCCAACGAGCGATCCGGCCGGCCGCCGTCGCAGCGCGCGACCGATCCCGAGACTTCCGCGGTCCAACCGGGCCACGAAGAAGAACCGCCTGGCCAGACGCCGAGGCGGATGTGAACAAGAAGGAGGCACCCAGATGGGTTCCGTCCGCGTAGCCATCGTCGGCGTCGGCAACTGCGCCTCGTCCCTGGTCCAGGGCGTCGAGTACTACCGCAACGCCGACCCCAGCGAGCGCGTACCCGGTCTTATGCATGTCGATTTCGGCGGTTACCACGTTCGTGACGTCGAGTTCGTGGCGGCGTTCGACGTCGACGCGAAGAAGGTCGGCCAGGATCTCGCCGCGGCCATCGTGGCCAGCGAGAACAACACGATCAAGCTGTGCGACGTCCCGCCGACCGGCGTGACCGTCCAGCGTGGTCCGACGTTCGACGGACTGGGTCAGTACTACAAGGAGATCGTGCAGGAGTCCGACGAGGCGCCGGTCGACGTGGCCGAGGCCCTGCGGGCGGCCGAGGTCGACGTCGTCGTCTCCTACCTCCCGGTGGGTTCCGAGGAGGCCGACAAGTTCTACGCGCAGGCCGCGATCGACGCCGGCTGTGCCTTCGTGAACGCGCTGCCGGTCTTCATCGCTTCCGACCCGGTGTGGGCGAAGAAGTTCGAAGACGCCGGTCTGCCGATCGTCGGTGACGACATCAAGTCGCAGGTGGGCGCGACCATCGTGCACCGCGCGCTGGCGAAGCTGTTCGAGGACCGCGGCGTCGAGCTGCTGCGGACCTACCAGCTGAACTTCGGCGGGAACATGGACTTCATGAACATGCTGGAGCGCACCCGCCTGGTCTCGAAGAAGATCTCGAAGACCCAGTCGGTCACGTCCCAGATCCCGCACGAGATCAACAAGGGTGATGTCCACATCGGACCGTCGGACCACGTGCCGTGGCTGTCGGACCGCAAGTGGGCCTACATCCGGCTCGAGGGCCGTGCCTTCGGTGACGTCCCGCTCAACGCCGAGCTCAAGCTCGAGGTCTGGGACTCGCCGAACTCGGCCGGCGTCATCATCGACGCGGTACGCGCGGCGAAGATCGCCCTCGACCGCAAGATCGGCGGCCCGATCCTGTCGGCATCGAGCTACTTCATGAAGTCGCCGCCGGTCCAGTACAACGACCACGACGCGCACGAGGCTGTGGAGGCCTTCATCCGCGGCGAAGTCGAGCGCTGAACCACCCCGGCGAACAGATCGACGGGTTAGCATCCTCCCCGGCAAGGTCCATTCAGGATTTTCTGGGGAGGATGCTTTGCGTAGAAGGACGATTTTCAAAGCCGCCGCAGTCGCTGCGGCGGCCGCTCCAGCGGCGGCGCTGCTCGGCGAGTCGGCCGCCCAGGCCTACGCCAGCTACGACGTGGCCGTGTGCGAGCAGTACCACAACCAGGTCCAGATCTACCCGTCGAGCTCGGCGTGGAGCACCACCACGCTGAAATGGAGCTTCAGCCCGGGCACCGCGAACGGCTGGTCGAACCTGTCCGACGTCAAGTTCCGCAACACCGCCGCCTTCGGCGAGGTCGCCCTCGTCACCGCGTCCGGCGGCAAGGTGGGCATCGTCGACAAGACCACCGAGGCCGCTCAGGAGCTCAACGACGTCCTGTGGTCGGCGACGCCGGGCAACAACCCGCACGCGATCGAGCGCATCCCGAACATCGGCGCGATCGTCGTCGCCTCCTCCGGGGGATACCTCTATCTCTACGGACCCACCGCCATCAGCGATCCGAGCACGCTCGCGCTGGTCCAGACCATCTCGTTCCCCGGCGCGCACGGCGTCTGGTGGGACGACATCACCGGCAAGCTGTGGGCCATCGGCCAGGACTACGCCCGCGTCTACACGGTGTCCGGCACCTACCGGAGCACGCGATTGGCGCTGTCGCGATCGATCTCGATCGGCGCGCATCTCGGCCACAGCCTCGACGCGAGCTACTCCGACAGCAACCTGCTGCTCGCGACGGACGGCAGCAAGGTCATGACCATCGACAAGACGTCGTACGCCGTGACGCAGGCGTATGGCGACAACTCCGTGAAGTCGTACTCCCAGCACAGTTCGGGGGAGCGGTTCTGGGTGCAGGCGACCGGGGCCACGTACCACGGGGACACCCGCGACTGGGTGAGCCCCAGCGTGCAGTTCTTCGACGCCGCCGGAGCCAAGTCGTTCACCCGCTCGCTGTCCTACGGAGCCGAGTTCTACAAGGCACGGCTGTACAACGTCGCCTTCCACTGAGAGTCATCGATCGGCTACGGAAATGGGAACCCGCCAAGAAGGCCTTTACCGGATCGGCGGGTTCCTGTCACAGTGGGGTCATGCCTAAGGCACCCGTGCTGGACAAGGTCGCGGTGGATCTCGCCCGCGGTCACACCCAGCCCGCCATCCAGAGGCTGAGCAGTCTGGTCAGTGCGTACCCCCATGACCTCGATCTGCGCCACCGCCTCGCCGCCGTGCACCGGATGACCGGCAACGCCGTCGAGGCCGGTCGCTGGGATTACCTGAACCCGACCGCCGAACCGGCGGAGACCGGTGCGTTCGAGCGGGCCTTCCCGTCGGCGCCCCGTCGCCTGGCCGCGCTTCGCTGGCAGGGATCAGCCGATCTGGCCCCGACCGAGCACGCCCGGCAACGCCTCCTCGACCTGACCGAGGCCGCGCGCCAGGACACGCCGCCAGTCGAGGTGGAGCCCCGCTGGTGGCGAATCACAACCGTGCTGCTCACCGGCACTGCCGCAGTCGTCGTAGCAGCCTTGGTCGTCTTGGGCGCTGTGACCGTGCTTCAGGCATTCTGAGAGCTGTGTTGCGGTTTTGTTACATTCGCGCCTAGCATCCACTGTCGTCAACCCAGATCATGTGTGAGTGGCAAAATCCGATGTCCTCGCCCGGGTCAAGCGGGACCTTGCCGCTGGTCATACCTACCTCGCCACGCAGCGGTTACGGACGCTCGTCGCGTCGCACCCGGACGATCTGGAGATCTACCGGCTGCTCTCCTCGGTCTACCGGCAGACCGGCAACCTCGCCGAGGCCGGCCGCTGGGGATTTCTGACCGACGAGGTACGCCCCGAGGAACTGGCCGCGTTCGCCCGGGTCCACGCCGATCCCTGGTCCCGCGTACGCCTCCTCCGCTGGCCGGGTGACCCGGCGTCGTTGCCCGCAGCGGTTCAGGAGCGGCTGACCGAGTTGCTCGCCGAGACCGAGCGCTCGGGCCCGCCGGAGATCTGGGTGGGTTCCTACCGGGCCCCGGTGAAGAGCCGGGGTTCGCTGGTGCCGTGCCTGTTCACCGCGATCGCGCTGGGCATCGTCGTGGCCCTCGCCGGAGTCGGCGCGATCCGGGCGATCGCCTGGCTCGTCGAGTGACCAAGCAGGCGGGTGAACAGCTCGCGCTGGATGTCCCGATTCCCCGATCCGTCACATACGCTAGGTCGCGTGCCGCCGCCGACCAGCTCGCCCGCCGTCACCGCTGACCTGGAGCGCAAGGTCGACGGCCACTACCTCCGGGCCATCCTCGGCGGACGAGACTTCCGGCGGTTGCTCACGGTCCGGCTGTTCAGCCAGCTCTCCGACGGGTGGTTCCAGGCCGGGCTGGCCGGCTCGCTGCTGTTCAACCCGGCGAAGCAGTCGAGCGCGCTGGCGGTGGCCTCGGGATTCGCCGTTCTGCTGCTCCCGTACTCGATGCTCGGCCCGTTCATCGGAGTGTTCCTCGATCGCTGGGACCGCCGGATCGCGTTGGCGCTGGCGAACCTGATCCGTGCCGTCCTCGTCATTCCGGCGGTCGCGCTCATCTGGATCGGCGACCAGGGTCCACGGTTCGCGCTAGCCGCCCTTCTGGTGATCGCGATCAACCGGTTCTTCCTCGCCGGGCTGTCCGCGTCGCTACCCAAGGTGGTCGAGGACTCGAGGCTGGTCACGGCGAACGCGCTGTCGTCGACGGCCGGCACGATCTGCTACTCGATAGGCCTCTTCTCCTCGGCCGCGCTCGTCGCCGCCTCGCTGGTGCACACCACTCAGCACGGGTACGCCGGGATCACAGCGATCGCAGCGATCGGCTACCTCGCGTCCGGCCTGCTCACCTACACGTCGTTCCGGCCCGGCCGGCTCGGCCCGGAAGACGACGAACGGCCGACGATCGGCGTGTGGACCGCCGTCGTCGACGTGGCCCGCGGCATGGTACGCGGCCTGCGTCACCTCGCCGAGCGGCCGCCCGCGGCCCGGGCGATGGTGCTGACCGGCGGGCACCGGTTCCTCTACGGCTATCTGACCCTCGCCGTACTGCTGCTCTACAGCCGCTACTTCGGCCACGGAACCGCGAACCACACCGAACAATCGTTGTGGTCGCTGGGCCAGGTGGTGATCGCGGGCGCGGCGGGCGCCGGCATCGCCGCGCTGATCACCCCGGCCGCCAGCCGACGATTCGGGCCGCAGCGCTGGATCACGTTGCTCCTCGCCGGGATCGCCGTCGCCATCGTCGCCCTCGGGCTGCCATTCATCGCGCCTTTGCTGCTGATCGCGGCGGCGCTCATGAACGTCGCGTCGCAGAGCATGAAGATCATCGTCGACGCCACGCTCCAGCACGAGTGCGAGGACGACTATCGCGGCCGCATCTTCAGCCTGAACGACACGGTCTTCAACGGGGTCATGGTGCTCGGCCTGTTCCTGGCCGCGCTGACCCTCCCGCCCGACGGCCGCTCGGCGGTCGCTCTAATCGGCATCGCCATCGGGTACGCCCTCCTCGCAGCCTGGTTCGCCGGGGCACTGCGGCGGCGGCGCGCCGAACCGGCCCCGACCGAGGAGACGACCTAGAGGTTCTCTTCAGCCCACGCGCGCAGTTCGTGCTCGGCCTCTTCCCGGCTGAGCGGCCCCTGCTCTAGGCGTACCTCTTTGAGATGCTTCCAGGCCTTGCCCACCAACGGACCCGGCGGCAGACCGAGCAGCTCCATGATGGCGTTGCCGTCGAGATCGGGCCGGACCTTGGCGAGGTCCTCCTCCGCGGCGAGCCGGGCGATGCGGTCCTCGAGCGCGTCGTAGTCGGCGGCGAGTTGCGCGGCCTTGCGCCGATTCCGGGTCGTGCAGTCCGACCGGGTGAGTTTGTGCAGGCGGAGGAGCAGGTCGTCGGCGTCGTGGACGTAGCGCCGCACGGCGGAGTCGGTCCACTCGCCCCGACCGTAACCGTAGAAGCGCAGGTGGAGCGAGATCAGGCCGACCACCGGGCTGATCACGTCCTTGGGGTACTTGAGCAGCTTGAGGCGGTGCTTGGCCATGCGCGCGCCGACCAGCTCGTGGTGATGGAAGCTGACGCGGCCGTCCGCGCCGACCGCCTTGGTCGCGGGCTTGCCGATGTCGTGCAGCAGTGCGGACAGACGCAGGACCAGGTCGGGCCCGGTGTCGGCGGTGTCCAGATCCACCGCGTTCTGCACCACCGTCAGGGTGTGCTCGTAGACGTCCTTGTGCTGCGCGTGCTCGTCGATCTCCATCTTGAGGTCGATGAGCTCCGGCAGGAAGATCTCGGCCAGCCCGGTCTCGACCAGCAGTCGCAGTCCGGTGACGGGGTCCTCGCCCAGCAGCAGCTTGCTGAACTCCTCCCGTACGCGTTCCGCCGTGATCCGAGTGAGCTGCCCCGACATGTCGGACATGGCGCGGATGACCGGCTCGTCGACCACGAAGCGCAGCTGGGACGCGAACCGGGCGGCGCGCAGCATCCGCAGCGGGTCGTCGCCGAAACTCTGCTCCGGCGCGGCCGGCGTACGGATCATCCGCTCCCGCAGGTCCCGAAGTCCGCCGTAGAGGTCGGTGAAGCGGTGATCGTGCAGGCTGACTGCCATCGCGTTGATGCTGAAATCGCGGCGGCTGAGGTCGTCCTCGAGCGAGGTGCCGTACTGGACCGCCGGATTCCGGCTCACCCCGTCGTAGGACTCCGCCCGATAAGTGGTGATCTCCAGCCGCAGCCCGTCGCGGAACGCCCCGATAGTGCCGAACTCCCGCCCGGTCTCCCAGGTGGCCTCGGCCCAGCCCTTGACGAGGCGCAATGTCTCGTCCGGATGCGCGTCCGTGCAGAAATCGAGGTCGTCGCCGAGCCGGCCGAGCAGCGCGTCGCGTACCGAGCCGCCGACGAGGTGGATGTCGTGTCCGGCCCGGGCGAACCGGCGGCCAAGTTCGTCGGCGACGGGAAAGCGCGCCAGCAGCGCATGCACGGCGTCACGCTGGGCGGTCGTCAGGGCGTTCGTGTTCGACATCGGTCAGCCAGCCTACCGGGCACGGGCCGCCAGGTCTGAGGCGCGGGCCATGATCATCGCCGTACGCCGGATAACGCGCTTATCCGCGCCCGCGAAGGGACGTTATCCCGGGATAACGCCGAGCACCCGCCCGTGTGCCCCGCGCGCGAGCGCCGCGCGCCGGCGTCTGCCCGAGCGAGCAAGTGCAAGTGCAAGTGCAAGCGCCGAGCGCCCGCTCCGCGAGGGCACAACGCGCGCACCCCGGGCACAGCGCGCAACGCAAAGGGCGCCGAGGCCCGTTAGGGTGGCGCGGTGAGCAGAGATCCCGAGCACGACTGGTTCCCGTGGGACGAGACGGGGACCATTCCCCGGTTCGACCCGGATTCGACCGTGTTGCTGCCCCGGATCAGCGATCCGTCACCGGCGGGGGAGACCGAGTCGGCCGCCGAACGCACGATGATCGTGCCGCCACCCCAGTCAGGTCCCAAGAACGCCCCGGAAAAGGAAGAGACCACCGCCGCCGGCCACTCCGCCGTGATGGCGATCGGTTCGCTGGTCAGCCGGGGTACGGGCTTCCTGCGTACGGCGATGATCGCAGCGACGCTGGGCGGTGCCGCGCTCGGGCTCGGCGACGCGTACACGGCGGCGCAGTTCTTCCCGGGCATGGTGTACGAGTTCCTCATCGGCGGTGTGCTGTCGAGCGTCGTCGTCCCCGTTCTCGTCCGGGCACGCGATCGCGATCCCGACGGGGGAGAGGCGTACGCCCAGCGTCTGCTCACGCTGGCCACCCTTGTGCTCGGCGGCGCAGCGGTCATCGCGACATTGTGCGCGCCGATCCTGACGCTCATCTTCACGTCCGCCGACACGGGGCAGGACTATCGCGAGCTCGTCACCGCACTGTCCTACTTCACACTCCCGGCGATCTTCTTCTTCGGCGTCTCGGCGATTCTGGCGGCGTACTTGAACACGCGCGGCAGCTTCGGCCCGCCGATGTGGACGCCGATCCTGAACAACGTCGTCGTGATCACGACATGCGCGCTGTTCATCGCGTTCTTCGGCGCAGTCGCCCGGACGGCCGGCGACGTCAGCCCCGGCATGGTGGTCCTGCTGGGCGGCGGCACCCTGCTCGGCATCATCGTCCAGACCGCGGGCCTGCTCCCGGCGCTGCGCCGGGCGGGATTCCGGTGGCGGGCACGCTTCGACTTCCGGGCGCTGGGTCTGCGGCACCTGGCCCACCTCGGCGGCTGGATGTTCTGCTATGTCGCGGTCAGCCAGGTCGGCGTCCTGGTGCTGCTCCGCCTGCTCAGCGGTAACAGCCTGCTCATCTACAACAACGTGTTCCTGTTGATGATGATGGCGCACGGCATCGTCGCAGTCTCGATCGTCACGGCGCTCATGCCACGCATGTCGGCGGCGTCGGCGGCCGGTCGGCTCGGTGACGTCGTCGACGACTTGGCCAAGGGCGTCCGCACCACGTCCGCCGTGCTCGCGCCGATCGCAGTGGTCTTCATCTTCCTGGCCGGTCCCACGATGACCGCCCTGTTCGTCCGCGGCGCGTTCACCGCGGCCAATGCGCAGGACGGCGCGTCCGTGCTGGTCATGGCTGGAATCTCGCTGATTCCGTTCTCCTTGAGCCAGCTCTTCACGTTCGCGTTCTACGCGCTGCCCGACACGAGGATGCCCGCGATCCTCAACATCCCGGTCGTGTTGCTGCGGATCATCGCGCAGGTCGCGCTGTTCGGCTCGCTCGCGGCCGGCGGTGTGATGCTAGGCAACGGCATCTCGTACGTCCTGGCGATCGGCCTCAGCGCGTGGCAGCTGCGTAACCGCCTCGGATCGCTCGGGCTCGGCGGCACGGCGATGGTTCTCGCCCGGGTCGCCGCGGCCATGGTCGCCGCCGGGCTCGTCGGCTACGGCTCCACGCTCGGCCTGCGGGCCGTCGGGATCGACAACGCCTGGGTCCAGCTCATTCTCGGCGGCACGCTGATCGTCGTCACCTATCTCGCTGCCGCGAAGGCGCTGCGGGTCCGGGAGATCGACGAGGTCTTCGACCTCCTTCAGCGAGTACGCCGAAAGCTGATCCGCCGCTAGCGACAAAGAGCACTGCTCACTTCTTGGCTCGTCGAGCCGTCCCGAAGATGGAGCGGACGATCGCCGCGCCCGCCGCAGCGGCGGCGCCCTTGATCAGGTTCTGCGTCGTCCGGGACTTCAGCACTTGCTCGACCATGCCCGGCTCCGGCTTGGCGGCCTTCGTCGGCTTCGGGGTCGCAGCCTGTGGACCGTCCTGTGGATAACTACCTTGCTCAGGCGTGTTCACCTGTGGATTCAGCCGGGACAGCAGCATCTCGTACGCCGATTCCCGATCCACCGGCTGGGCATACTTGGCGTAGAGCGGCGAGTTCTTCGTGCTCTCCGCCAGCAGCTCGGCCGGCGCCTCGGCCATGAGCGACTGCGGCGCGCGGAGCCGGGTCCACGCGACCGGAGTCGGAGCGCCCTTCTCGCCGAGGACGGTGATGATCGCCTCGCCGGTGCCGAGCTGGGTGAGCACCTCTTCCAGGTCGTACGCCGACTTCGGGAAGGTGGAGGCGGTCGCCTTGAGCGCCTTCGCGTCGTCCGGCGTGTACGCCCGCAGCGCGTGCTGGACCCGGTTGCCGAGCTGAGCCAGCACGTCAGGGTGGACGTCCTTCGGGGTCTGGGTGACGAAGAAGACCCCGACGCCCTTGGACCGGATCAACCGGACGGTCTGGGTGATCGACTCGAGGAACGCCTTCGAGGCGTCCTTGAACAGCAGATGTGCCTCGTCGAAGAAGAAGCAGAGCTTGGGCTTGTCGGGGTCGCCGACCTCGGGCAGGTCCTGGAACAGGTCGGCGAGCAGCCACATCAGGAACGAGGAGAACAACGCGGGTTGCTGCACGACGCCGGGCAATTCCAGGACCGAGACCACGCCCTTGCCGTCCGGCGTCGTCCGGAGCAGATCGGCCGAGGTGAACTCGGGCTCGCCGAAGAAGTCCTCCGCGCCGGCGTCGGAGAAGGCGATCAGCTCGCGGAGCAGCACACCCGCGGTCTGCTTGGCCAGGCCGCCCAGGCTCTTGAGCTCTTCGGCGCCCTCGTCCGAGCCGAGGAACTGGATCACCGAGCGGAGGTCTTTCAGGTCCAGCAGCGGCAAGCCCTTCTTGTCCGCGTAGTGGAAGACGAGGTTGAGCGAGGACGACTGGACGTCGGTCAGCCCGAGCACCTTGCTGAGCAGGATCGGGCCGAAGCTGGTGACCGTCGCCCGAATGGGTGTACCGGTACCACGCCCGCCGAGTGTGAAGAACTCGACCGGGTACGCCGTAGGCGTCCAGTCCTGGCCCATCTCCTTCATGCGAGCAGTGATCTTGTCGTTGGCCTCGCCGGCGACCGCCATGCCGCTGACGTCGCCCTTGATGTCGGCCAGAAACACCGGTACGCCTGCTGCACTGAGCTGCTCGGCCATGACCTGCAGCGTCTTCGTCTTGCCGGTGCCCGTCGCCCCGGCGACCAGCCCGTGCCGGTTCAACATCGCCAGCGGTACGCGGATCGGGGCGGACGCGTCGACCGCGGAGCCGTCCACCACGAGTGCGCCGAGGTCCAGCGCCGGGCCGTCGAACGCGTACCCGGTTTTGACGACCTCCACCTGCTCAGCGCTCACGCTGCCCCCTCTCATCCGGTTACATCCCAAGTTTTCCGGATCTAGGGGCTTTGCATGTCCAAATACGACATCTTCCGCATGACGTACCCGCGCGAGGACAGCGAGGTGTCGCGAGTTTGTTTCAGACCGGTAAGGTCGCACCCAGTGTGCGCTCAGAGCGCTTAGGCTACGAGATGAGCGAGACCGCCAGTCCGCAGATGGCCCAGCACCGAGGGAGGACGGGGTGACCCAGGTCGACGAAGGTCAGCCGGTGGCGGAGCGGGAACGCCGCCCAGCCGACCAGCCGCCTGCGGAAGCCGAGCTCAGTGCGGACGCGGATGCGGATTCCGACAGTCCGCCCGTAGTCGGGCGACCCGCCGAGATCGGTGAGGTCCTGGCCGAGCGCTACCGCCTCGAGGAGCACATCAACGACGACGCCGCGGGCCGGCAGGTCTGGCGCGGCGTGGACATCATGCTCCTGCGCCCCATCGCGGTCGTGCTGCGGTCGCCGGGCGGCGACGCCGCCCAGGAGATGCTGGCCGCTGCCGTGACGGCGAGCCGCGTGGTGCATCCGAACCTCATCGGGGTCTACGACGCCATCGACGAGGTCGATCGGGCGTACGTCGTCCGGGAGTGGATCGAGGGCTCCTCACTGCGACAGCTGGTCGAAGGCGACGGCGCCCTGGATTCGGATCGCGCGATCAGCATGTGCCATGCCGTGGCCGACGCGGTGTCGGCGCTGCACGCCAGCGGCATGGCCCACGGCAACGTCCACCCCGGCACGGTGCTCCTGGCCGACGACGGCCGGGTGGTGCTGACCGACGCCCGGGCGGGTGCGGCCACCAACGACGGCGACGTCCGCGCCATCGGCGGGCTGCTCTACTACGCGCTGACCGAGCAGTGGCCGCAGAAGGAGGCCGGGCCGACCGCGCTGCCCGACGCCGTCCGCGACGAATACGGCGTACTGGCTGCCCCGCGGCAGGTGCGGGCGGGGATTGCCACGCATGTCGACGACCTCGTCTACGACCTGCTCGACCCGAAGGTGACGTTGCCCAGCTCCGACGTGCTGGCTGCCGAACTCGGCCGGCTCGACGTCGGTCCCGAGGAGCGTGCGTACGGCACCCTGCGGTTCAGCGACTCGCTGCCGGAGCCGCCTCGTCAGGCCCCTCGCAAGCTCCTCTATGGCGTCGCGGCCGCGGTCGTCCTCGCCGTCGTCGGTCTGACGATCAGCGCCAAGGCCCTGACCAGCAAGGACGAGCCAAACGGTGGGGGACCGACCGCGAGCAACCGCCCGTCGTCCGCCGCCACCCCAGTGGTGGATCCGGTCGTCTTCACCCTTTCCGGTTCGCAGGTCGCCCTGTTCGACCCGTACGGCGGCAAGGATGAGACCGACGGCCTGGCGAACGCGGTCGACGGCAAGAACAGCACCGGCTGGAAGACCGACCACTACAACCAGAACTTCGGCCCGGGCGGGATCAAGCCCGGCATGGGGCTGGTCATCGACCTCGGCGAGGCCAAGGCCGTCGCGGACGTCACCGTGGTCCTGTCCGACAACGGCGCCTCGGTGAAGGTGCTCGGCGGCACCACCCCGCCCAACCAGGGCTCGCTGACCTCGTTCGCCCAGATCGGCGGTGCGCTCGAGGAGTTCAACGGGACCAACATGATCTTCAGCACCGAGGACGCCGCCCAGGTGCGGTACCTGGTGCTCTGGATCAGCGGCATCCCCAGGGACTCCGAGGACGGCGCCAACCGGTACCAGATCGGCATTCAGGAGATCACGGTCCGGGTGAAGTGATGCAGCTGCCGCTGTCGGACTCCGATCTGCTGGCCGCGCACGTCGCCGGAGATCGGGAGGCCTTCGCCGAACTCGTCCGGCGGCACCGCGACCGGCTGTGGGCGGTCGCTCTGCGTACGCTGCACGACCGGGAGGAAGCCGCCGACGCGCTGCAGGACGCCCTGCTCAAGGCGTACCGGTCGGCGGGTGGGTATCGTGGCGAAGCGGCGGTGACGACCTGGCTGCACCGCATCGTCGTGAACTCCTGCCTCGACCGGGTACGCCGTCGCCAAGCGCGGCCGACCGTCCCGTTGCCCGGTGAGTCGATGGAAGACGAGGGCCGCCGCCGGCCGGAGCCCGCCTCCCCGGCGATCGACCACGACATGCATCTCGTCGTACGCCAAGCGCTGGCCCAGCTCCCGGAGGAGCAGCGCGCCGCCCTGATCCTGGTCGACGTGCAGGGGTATCCCGTCGCGGAAGTCGCCACGATCTTGGGCGTCGCCGAAGGTACGGTGAAGAGTCGCTGCTCACGCGGGAGAGCCCGGCTCGCGACGATGCTGAGTGACCTACGCAACGGCGGGAACCCACCAGGTCACGACGACGTCTCAGGCATATCACGGGCAGGGCTAGATCAGGCGGGAGGTCGGTCGGCATGAGCCTCATCAACCAGTCCGACCTCGATCTGCTCGCCGATTACGTCGGCGGGGCGCTGGACGGTACGCCGGAGGCCGCCGAGGTCGGCGAGCGTATCCGCACCGACATCGCCTGGGCCGCGGCGCACGCCGAACTGGTCGCCGCCACCGACGACGTCCAGGGTCGGCTCCAGGACCTGGGTGCCGTGCCGGAAGCGATGCCGGAGGACGTGTGGGGCCGGCTGGAAGCCGCGCTGCTGGCCGAGCCCCCGATCGGCGCGCCCGATCCGGATGCCCCGGTCCGGCCGATCGACAACCGCCCGGCCGACAATCGTCCCGCCGGGCGCGCGAGCAGACGGCGTCGCATCTGGGCGCCAGTGCTGGTCGGCCTCGCCGTCCTGGCGGCGCTGGGGATCGGCATCTCGGCGTTGCGCCCGTTGACCGATTCGGGGAGCGACACCGCTGGCACCGGCCTGACCGCGTCAGCGCCCGACGCGGCCGGCTTGGCCGCGGCCCGGTTCGCCACCGGTCGCGATTACTCAGCCACGACGCTCGTGCTCGCCACCGACTTCGGCAACGCGAACACTCTCGCCAGCCGTCAGCCGACCACTAGCGGGGGAAACTCGGAGAAGGCGGCCAGCGCGCCCGCGCCCTTCTCCTCGTTCGCCTCACCGGTGCCCGACGCGTTGTCCCGCCTGCTCGACGAGCCGACCCTGAGCCGTTGCCTCTACCTGCTCAGGCAGACCGGCCTGCCGGGCGACGTGGTCGGCGTCGACTACGCCCGGTACGCCGGCTCGCCCGCGCTGATCGTCGTGACGCGTACCGTCGACGACGCCCGCTGGGTGGCGGTGGCCGGGCCGGACTGCGGCACCGGAGCCGACGCCGACCTCGTGCTGAGCAAGCGCGTCGGGTGACCTCGCGCACGCCTGCGCGGTCCGGGAATTCCGCATCCGTACGATGGCGTTTCTAGGGTCGGTGACGCGGTCCGTCCCCATGGCAGATGCCCGAGGAGCAACTGTGAGCGACGTCAGGAACTTGATCATCATCGGATCCGGTCCCGCCGGATACACGGCGGCGATCTATGCCGCGCGGGCGAACCTGAACCCGCTCGTGATCGAGGGTTTCGAGTCCGGCGGCGCGCTCATGACCACCACCGAGGTCGAGAACTTCCCCGGCTTCCCGGACGCGGTCATGGGTCCCGAGCTGATGGACCAGATGCGTAAGCAGGCCGAGCGTTTCGGCGCCGAGTTCCTCACCGACAACGCCACCCGGGTCGACCTGAGCGGCGAGGTCAAGAAGGTGTGGGTCGGCGAGACCGAGTACGCCGGTCGCGCGGTCATCCTGTCCACCGGCTCCGCCTGGCGGCCGCTCGGCGTACCGGGGGAGCAGGAGTTCCTCGGCCACGGTGTCTCGTCCTGCGCGACCTGCGACGGCTTCTTCTTCCGCGGCCACCACATCGTGGTCGTGGGCGGCGGCGACTCCGCGATGGAGGAGGCGACCTTCCTGACCAAGTTCGCCGAGACCGTGACGATCGTCCACCGTCGCGACGAGTTCCGCGCCAGCAAGATCATGGCGGAGCGGGCGCTGGCGAATCCGAAGATCAAGGTCGCCTGGAACTCCGCGATCGACGAGATCTTCGGCTCCGACGGCAAGGTCACCGGCATCACGCTGCACGACACCGTCACCGGTGAGCAGCGCAAGCTCGACGTGACCGGCGTCTTCGTGGCGATCGGCCACGACCCGCGCAGCGAGCTGTTCCGGGGCCAGGTGGACTTGGACGACGACGGCTACGTCGTGACCCAGGGCCGCTCGACCTACACGAACCTGCCCGGCGTCTTCGCCGCCGGCGACCTGGTAGACCACACCTACCGCCAGGCCATCACCGCGGCCGGCTCCGGCTGCGCCGCCGCGCTCGACGCCGAGCGCTGGCTGGCCCACCACCACTGATCAGCAGCAACCGCAAAGGAGACCCCCATGGGTGCCAAGGTCGTCACCGACGACACTTTCGTCAGCGACGTGCTCCAGTCGGACACGCCGGTTCTGGTGGACTTCTGGGCCGAATGGTGCCAGCCGTGCCGCAAGGTGTCGCCGGTGCTGGAGGAGATCGCCAACGAGATGGGCGACCGGGTACGCATCGTGAAGGTCAACATCGACGAGAACCCGGAGACCACCCGGGCGTACCGGGTCATGTCGGTGCCGACGCTGACCGTCTTCAAGGGCGGCCAGCCGGTGCAGTCGGTGGCCGGTGCGAAGCCCAAGGGCGAGTTGGTCCGGCTCATCGAGTCGGCCCTGTAATCCCCGCATCGCAGTCGTTCTTCGGCCCCGTCGGCGCTCGCCGGTGGGGCCGAAGCCGTTTCGTGTGACGATTTCGGCGATGCGCACGGTACGCTCCCGTGGGCCTTCTCCTCGCACATCCGGCCAAGCCGGACACCGTACCCCTGGTTAGGTCGGTGGCGAGGCGGGGGATGGTCCGGGGAAGGGTTTCGGCAGGAGGTGGTCTGTGCGTCCGATCCGGCGGGGCGACCGGGGAGCGGCGGTGCTCGAGATCCGCGGCATCCTCGTGGGCCTGAACCTGACCGACGACAAAGGTGACGACGCGTCCTTCTTCACCGAGGAGATGGAACGCGGGGTCCGGGCCTTCCAGCAGAGCCGAGGGCTGTCCGTCGACGGCGAGGTCGGCGACGAGACGTGGCGGGCGTTGCTCGCCGCGCAGTGGCATCTGGGCGCGCGCACGCTCTACCACGCCGTGCCCGACGCGCTGACCGGCGACGACGTACGCCAACTGCAGGAACGTCTGCTGGAGATGGGCTACGACGTCGGCCGGGCCGACGGGGTCTACGGTCCGCGTACCGCCCGGGCGGTGGCGCAGTTCCAGCGGGAGGTCGGCCTGACGCCGGACGGCGCTTGTGGCCCGCAGACGCTGCACGCGCTGCGCCGGCTCGGCCGGAAGGTGACCGGAGGCGCTCCGCTGCGTCTCCGGGAGGAGCAGGTCTTCCGGGCGTACGGGCCGGTGCTGGTCGGACGGCAGATCGTCATCGACCCCGGGCACGGCAGCGCCGAGGACCCCGGAGTAGTGGTTCCGGAGGGACCGCTGCGCTGGTCCGAGGCCGATCTCGCGTACGACCTCGCCGCCCGGCTGGAGGGCCGGCTGGCCGCCTGCGGCATGCGGGTCCACCTGACGCGCGGGCCCAACCCGCCTGCGGAGGTCTCCAGTCTCCAGCGCGCTCAGCTGGCCAACGACCTCGGCGCGGATCTGCTCATCTCGCTGCACCTCGACGGCCACGCGAACCCCGAGGCCGACGGAGTGGCCGCCTTCCACTACGGCACCGACAACGGCGTCACCTCGACGATGGGGGAGCGCCTGGCCGGGCTGGTCCTGCGCGAGATCGTGGCCCGGACCGGCCTGCGCAACTGCCAGGTGCACGCCAAGAGCTGGGACGTCCTCAAACTGACCCGGATGCCCGCCGTACGCGTGGACATCGGCTACCTGACCTCACCGTCGGACCGCGAGCGGCTGACGGATCCCCGGTTCCGGGACCGGGTCGTGGAGGCGATCGTGGCGGCGGTTCAGCGGATGTACTACCCCGTCGACGCGGACGTGCTCACGGGCTCGATCGACGTCAGTGCGCTGCGGGCCGAGCTAGCTCGATAGCGACCGGGTCGCCGGGCGTACGGGGCGGAGCAGTCCCTCCGGGCTCATCGAGCCCAGCAGCTTCTCCAGGGCGTACTCGACGTCGGACTTCCACGAGAGCGCTGTTCTCAGCTCCATGCGGAGCCGGGGGAAGCGCGGATGCGGCCGTACGGTCTTGAAGCCGACGGCGGTGAAGAAGTCGGCCGGGGTCACGCAGCCCACCTGGCCCGACTCGGCATCGAGCTCGCCGAACTTGGCGTCGCCGAACGCCTCGATCGCCTTGATCCCACGCTTGACCAGGTCACGCGCCATCGCCTGGACGAGCATGCGGCCCAGACCGCCTCCGGCGAAGGGCGCGACCACGTTGGCCGCCATGAACAGCACCGCGTCGGGGGAGACCGGTGAGGTCGGGAAGGCGTGGCTACGCGGGACGTTCGCCGGCGGGGCGTACATGACGAAACCAGCCGGCATGCCGTCGACATAGACGATCTTGCCGCAGGAGCCCCATTCCAGCAGTGTCTGGGAGACCCAGGCCTCCTTCTCCAGCCCCGGGTCGCCGTTGGCGCAGGCCCGCTCGGCCGAGACCGGGTCCAGCTCCCAATAGACGCAGCCCCGGCAGTTGCGGGGCAGGTCTTCCAGGGTGTCCAGGGTCAGATTGACCACGCGTCGCGACATGGCGTGCCCGCTCTGGGTAGTGATGCTGGAATATGCCGACCTCTCGAAAATACGCGCTGTAATGACCAAAGGCGAGCAGATCCGGGCGCGATCCGCCGTTCGCGTCCATCTACCGGGACGAAGAGCCAGCTTCCCCGAAGTGGCCGCTACCGAGGCCCCCACGCGCCGTTACTATCGAAGCTTGTATGCGCGCCTCGCCAGGGGCGCTAGGAGGCGAGGCTGGCATGAGCGGCTGGGGTGACAGCAGCGGAACGACGCTGGACGACTACACCGGGGTGTACGCCCAGCGCGTCGCCGGGATGACCGCCAGCGAGATCCGAGCTCTCTTCGCCGTCGCCAACCGTCCCGAAGTCGTCTCCCTCGCCGGAGGCGCCCCGTACACCTCAGCCCTCCCGCTGGACGCCATCGGCGAGATGCTGCGCGACTTGATCGCGAACCAGGGCGCGCAGGCGCTTCAGTACGGCATCGGTCAGGGCGTGCCCGAGCTGCGGGAACAGATCTGCGAGGTGATGGCCGACAGCGGGATCGACGCCGCCATGGGCGCGTCACCGGACGACGTCGTCGTCACCATCGGCGGGCAGCAGGCACTCGACCTGGTCGCCCGGCTCTTCCTCGACCCCGGCGACGTCGTGCTGGCCGAGGGGCCGACCTACGTGGGCGCGCTCGGCGCGTTCCAGGCGGCCCAGGCGCGCGTGGTGCACGTGGCCATGGACGACGACGGCCTGATCCCCGCCGCGCTCGAAGAGGCCATCAAGGCCACCACCGCGGCCGGTCGCCGGGCGAAGTTCCTCTACACGATCCCGACCTACCAGAACCCGGCCGGCGTCACCCTCACCGAGGAGCGCCGCGAGCAGGTCCTGGACATCTGCGAGCGCGCTGGGCTGTTGGTCATCGAGGACGACCCGTACGGCAAGCTCAGCTTCGGCGGTCAGGCCCCGCGCCCACTGCGGGCCCGCCGCCGCGAAGGGGTCTTCTACCTCTCCACGTTCTCCAAGACCATCGCGGCCGGGCTGCGGGTCGGCTGGATTCTGGCTCCCCATGCGGTACGCGACAAGCTCGTGATCGCGACCGAGGCGCAGATCCTCTGCCCACCGCACTTCTCGCAGTACGCCGTGAGCACCTATCTCGCGACGATGCCCTGGCGAGAGCAGATCAAGACGTTCGCCCAGCTCTACTCGGAGCGCCGGGACGCGTTGCTGGAGTCGCTGGCCGACCTGATGCCGGCCGGGATGACCTGGACCCGGCCGGACGGCGGGCTGTTCGTGTGGGCGACGTTGCCCGAAGGCATGGACGCGAAGGCGATGGTCCCACGCTCGATCGCCGCCCGCGTGGCGTACGTGCCCGGAACGGGGTTCTACGCCGACGGCACCGGCCAGCGGCACCTGCGGCTGAACTTCTCCTTCCCGCCCGCTGAGCGCATCCGTGAGGGCGTACGCCGTCTCGCCGGGGTCATCGAGCAGGAGATGGCGATGCGGGCCGTCTTCGGCTCGACCAGCGGGCTGGGCGGCGGTGCGACGCCGGGCAGCAGTTGGCCGGGGGCCGACAACCCCGGCCTGGCATGATCGAGTCCATGCCGCGCTCCGCCCAAGTCGACCGGGTCCTCGTCCTCGCCGGGGGACTGTCCTACGAACGGGACGTCTCGCTGCGCTCAGGCCAGCGGGTCATCGACGCGCTCAAGGCGGTCGGCGTCGAGGCCGAGCTCCACGACCCCGACGTCGCGTTGCTGCCGCTGCTGCGGGAGGACCCGCCGGACGCGGTCGTCATCGCCCTGCACGGCGGGATCGGCGAGGACGGCTCGCTGCGTGGCGTACTGGATCTCTGCGGGGTGCCTTACGTCGGCTGTGATGCTCGGGCGGCCCGGCTGGCCTGGGACAAGCCCTCGGCGAAAGCAGTGCTCTCGGAGGCCGGCATCCCGACTCCGGAGTGGGTCGCGTTGCCGCACGAGCGCTTCTCCGAGCTCGGCGCGGTAGCGGTGCTGGAGCGGATCGTGGATCGCCTCGGCCTGCCGCTCATGGTGAAGCCCGCGCAGGGCGGTTCCGGCCTCGGCGCCTCCGTCGTGCGTACGGCGGACGCCCTGCCCGCCGCGATGGTGGGCTGCTTCGCGTACGACCAGACCGCCCTGGTGGAGCGCTATGTCGCCGGGGTGGACGTGGCCGTCTCGGTCATCGATCTGGGGGAGGGGCCGCTGGCGCTCCCGGCAGTCGAGATCGTGCCGAACAGCGGCGTCTACGACTACGCTGCCCGGTACACGGCGGGCGTCACGACGTGGCACACCCCGGCCCGGCTCAGTCCGGAGGTCGCCGAGCAGGTCGCCAAGGCGGCGCTCGCCGCCCACCAGGCACTCGGGCTCCGCGACCTCTCCCGGGTCGACCTCATCGTCGCCCCGGACGGCGAGTGCACTGTTCTCGAGGTGAACGTCGCGCCCGGGATGACCGAGACGTCGCTCCTGCCGATGGCGGTTCAGGCCGCCGGCCTGGACTTCGGCCAGGTGCTCGCAACGCTCGTGCAGCGCGCTGCGCTCCGTTAGTCACCTACGGCGGTCGCTGCTGTCCGCGTACTCGTGAAGAGAAGAAGGCCGGCCAGCGCGAAGAGTGACGCGCAGACCTCGACTGGCACCACCGATCCGGCCGCGCCCCGGAGCGCCGCGAACGCGAGCGGGACGGTGGTCGCGCCGATCGCGCCGGAGGTGTTGAGCATGCCCGCGACCGTGCCGAAATGGGTGGTGCCGAAGTGCTGGGCGACCAGCGCGGGCCGGGTGACCGTCGCAACGCCGAACCCGAGACCGACCGTGACCACACAGAGCACCGCGCCCATCGTGTCGCGGCCGACGAACGGCAGCAGCGCGAGCGCGCACGCCTGTACGCCGAAGAGCCCGCACACGACGCCGACCGGCTGCATCCAGCGCTGCAACGCGGTGATCGCGATGCGGCCGGTCACCGAAAGCAGGCCGATGAGCCCGGCGATGCCCGCGGCGACCGTCGTGGAGTGGCCGAGGTCGCGCAGAATGCTGACGAGCTGGATGCCCAACGTGGTGACGACGGCGCTGTTCGCGGTGAACGCCACGGCGTAGAGCCAGAAACGCGGCCGCCGCATGGTCTGCGCGATCACCGCCCGGCTCGCGTGCGCGTGGGTGCGACTTGTCGCCGGACCCTTCGGCACCGCGACAAAGTGGAGGGGGATCGTGGTCGCGCCGAGGATCGCGGCCAGCCAGAGCAGCGTCGCGCGCCAGCCCAGATTGTCCACCAGCGCGCCGGTCAGCGGCAGGAAGATCGTGCTCGCGAAGCCGCCGACGACAGTCACCGTGAGCAGCGCCAACGCCCGCCGCTCGGCCGGCAGTCGCGGAACGATCACCGCGAAGGCCGGTTCGTAGAGGACCAATGCCCAGGTCACGCCCACTCCAGCCCAGACGAGATAGAGCGTCATGAGATCGTCCACTTGGGACGCTGCCGCGAGCAGCAGGGTCGCGCCGATCGACCCCGCGGTCATCAGCCCGCGCCCGCCCCGCCGATCGATCCATCGCCCCGCCAGCACCGCGGTACCCGCCGACGCCAGGGTGCACAAGGTCATGGCGAAGGTCACCCTGGTCGGGCTGGCATCGAGGTCGCGTGACATCGGCGTCAACAGCACCGAGTACGCGTAGAAGAGGCAGCCGTAGCCCACCAGTGACGTGACGGCGAGCGAGCCGATCAGAACCCTGCTTCGCGCGCCCACCCGGCCAGCGTACTCAATTCACGATCTTGGTTTGCCGCTCCCGCAGCTCCCGCATGGCCCGCCACGACGGCGAACCCGGCTCGGTCGTGTAGACGATGAGCCGTTGATCCCGATCGGGGATCAGCAGCACCTCGCAATGGAAGTCGACGGTGCCGACCACGGGGTGCTCGAAGCTTTTGCGCATGCCCCGGCGTACTTGGACTTCATGGTTGGCCCATAGCTCGCCGAACTCCGGGCTGGTCCGCAGCAGCTCGTCGACCAGACCGTTGATGCTCGCGTCGTCGGGGTAGCGCGCCGAGGCGGCCCGCAGATCGGCGACGGCGGACCGGACGAAGACCGAATGGTCGAGGTCGCAGAGGTACTCCGCGAGATGCGGCGCCCGGAAGATCCAGCGCAGCATGTTCCGCTCCACCCCGGGCGCGCTGAGGTCGCCGATGAACTCCGTCGCCAGTTCGTTCCAAGCGAGGATGTCGTACTTGGCGTCGATCACGTACGCGGGCTGGTCCGTCATCGCGCCGATCAGGTTGAGAATGCCGCGCGGGACGTCGTCGCCGGGCCGGCTGGCGGGGGAGACCGTCTCACCGGCCAGGTGGAACAGGTACGCCCGCTCGTCGATGCTCAGCATCAGCGCCCGGCCCAAGGCGTTCAGGATCTGCCGGGACGGCCGGGGACCCCGGGCCTGCTCGAGACGCGTGTAGTACTCGACCGACATCCCGGCGAGCTGGGCCACCTCCTGACGCCGCAGTCCCGGCGTACGCCGGCGGCCGTTGTCCGGTAGACCCACGTCGATCGGCCGCAGCCGCGCCCTTCTGGCCCTCAGGTACTCGGCGAGCTCCGCACGGTTCATGCCTCCAGCTTCTCTCGTTCAGCCCGGGCGAACCAGGTACCGCCGATACCACCATCGGCCGGGCCTCCCCGTCCGCATGCTCGCCGACGAAAGTGGATCTCATGACTTCGATCGCCCTCATCACCGGTGCCAACAAGGGAATCGGCTACGAGATCGCCCGAGGACTCGGCGCGGCCGGATACACCGTCCTGGTCGGCGCACGAGACGGTGCTCGTGGCGCGTCCGCTGTGGACTCGTTGACCTCCGCCGGTTTCGACGCGCACCTGGTTCAGCTGGACGTGACCGATCCAGCCTCGGTGGCCGCCGCCGCCAAGCACATCGAGCACGCGTACGCCCACCTCGACGTCCTCGTCAACAACGCCGGCATCGCCCGCCCCGACGGCGACGACCGAGCACTCGACCCCGCCGCCTGGGCCCCGAGCGGCCAATCGCTCGACTCGATCCGGGCCGTTTTCGAGGTGAACGTCTTCGGTCTCATCTCCGTCACCAACGCGATGCTGCCCCTGATCCGCCGCGCGCCCGCCGGGCGCATCGTCAATGTGGCAAGCGAGGTCGGCTCGTTCGCCCTGACGCTGGATCAGTCCAGCCCGTACTGGTCGCTCGTAAGCCTGGGATACCCGGTCTCCAAGACGGCGGTCAACATGATCACCGCCCAGTACGCCAAAGAGCTCTGGGACACTCCCATCAAGGTGAACTCGGTATGCCCCGGCTACACCGCGACCGACCTCAACGGGATGTCCGGCTTCAAGACGCCGGAGGAGGGAGCCCGTGTGGCCGTACGCCTCGCCCAGATCGGGGCGGACGGGCCGACGGCTCAGTTCTTCAACGAGGCTGGGCCGCTGCCCTGGTAGTGGGCCTTCTTTCTCCCGTCCCGCTGGGTTTGGTGTCCCGGTGGCTTCGCTGTCCCGCTGGCATGGCTGTCCCGCTATCCCCGCTTGCCCGGCTGTCCACGCTCACGTTTCACGTGAAACGGTGGGCCCTGACTGACGAACGGCGGCTGGTTTCACGTGAAACCGGCCGCCGTTCGCTTGTTCGGTGGTCTTGAGCTTGCCTGCTATTCGGTCGGGTCGCCCGCTCTTGCTGATCGCTTGCCTTGTCCCGGGTATTTGCCCGTTCCGGCGCGCTTGCGCTGTCCCGGCGCGCTCGTCGGCCTTCTCTGGACTGCAAGGCGGGTACTGCCCGCCTCTAGACTGCCCGTCTCTAGACTGCCTGTCCGGGTATTGCCTGGCCGGGTATTGCCTGGCCGGGTATCGCCTGGCCGGGAACCGGCTGGCTGGGGACCACAGGGGCCGGGTCCGCAGGTGCGGGGGCTTGGCTGGGAAGCGCCTGACCGGGGATCTGGTTGGGGCGGGGGACTGACGCCACTCCCACCGCTGCACCGGTTGGCCGGACTTCCGTCTGACTGCCGGGAGTCCTCGGGCCTGTGTACTCGCCCGCCTGTACGCCCGTCTGCGGGTGCTCGGCTGGCTGCTGGCCCACCGGCGGCTGGCTTACTGCCGGCTGATCAGTCGGTTGGCTCTCCCTCTGTCCTGCGCTCGGCTGCGGCGCGCTCACCTCCGATGCGCTCGCGTGCGAGGTGCTCTCCGACGTCGCGGTCGGTAGCTCGACTCGCTCGCCGGTAGACGCAGCTTGCCCCGTTCCGTCATCGGCAGCTGCCTCGCTGGCGGTGGTCGCCGCAACACCCATCGCCGAACTACTGATCGTCGAGCCGCCGACCGCCGCGCCGCCGGTTGCGGGCACCGCCGGAGTCTCGGGAGCACTTGTGGCTGCGGGCGGGATGACGACAGCTTCGTCAGCCGGCTGCGCCGGATCGATGGACAACGCCCCGAGGCCCTCGACGAAGCTCGACGGCGCCTGCCATTCGATCCGCGGCGGCTGGGCGTGTGCCGTACCGCCGAAGTCGGCGAGCCAGGCGGCGACGAGCGCGAGGTCCTCCCGCCACTTGCGCTCTTCGACCGGCGGCAGAATGTCGTCCCACATCGGGAGGAACGATCCCCTCAGTTGCAGCTGGCCCTTCGGCCGCGCCATGAACCACAGATGCAGGTGCGCGGCGCCGTCTCCCCAGCGGTTCACGTGCACCCTTGCCACGTCGTCGAGTGACCTGATCGCTCGCTCTACGCGTACCGTCATCACGCCCAGTTCGGCGGCGAGCAGGTTGGGCAGATCACCGATGTCCAGATGCGATCGCGGCTCGAGGATCAGGATCATCGGCAGTCCGGTGGGGCGGTCCATCGAGCGAACCCGCCAGCGCTCGTTCACCCAGATGTACGAGTCGTCGCCGGACTGGCAAGCCTTGCAGTCGGCGATCTCCTCACCCTTGCGGGCGGGCTCGACGTCGACCGGCGCATCCAGCGCCTTGACCTTCAGATCGCCTTCGAACGGGAACGTGTCCCAGGAGGTGAAGGCAGGGAGGGGGAGGGGTGTTTCAGCCACGAGGGAACACTATCGGAGCGGGTCATCGGCTGTCTCCCCTTCGGGAGTGCCCTCACCCTCCCGACGACCCGGTTTCACGTGAAACCAGCCCCGGTCGTCCACAATCCACAGAGTTATCCACCGGTACGCACGCCGCCCTGTGGATAACTCTGTGGAGAACGCGACGCACCCTGCGTCACGCGACCGACAGTCGGCGATGGGCGTACCGCACGGCGTCCCGAGAAATGGCCCGTCAACACAGGTTTTCCGCGCTCACGATCGGCTTCGGAGGGTAACCGTGAGCGCGATTCACGCGCCGTTTCACGTGAAACAGTGCCTGAGGATAACTCCATCAATCTTGTGGATAACTTCACCCAACCCTGGGGATTTCCCAGGTCCAGGGCATCCGAGGCAGTCGTTCATCCACAGGTAATCCCTGCTTGTTCCACAGGCCTGGTGATCGGGTTGGCGAAGGCCTAGGATCAAACATGTGTTCGAGTCGCGCCGCACTTCGGTGGTCTCCGGGCTGGCCACGCTGCCGACCGGGGCTGAGCTCGCGGCCGCGCTCGAACCCATCGACCCCGAGGAGCTCGGCCGCGGCGAGCATGTCGACATGCTCGCCGCGCTGGCTCGGCAGACCGCTCACGCCCAAGCCCGGCTGCTACAGGGGATGGCCGCCGTAGCCGCCAGATCTACCGGGGTGGGGTTCGACTCCGATGAGGTCGCCTTCGCTTTGCATCTGACTCGGCGCGGTGCACAGAACCAAGTCGCTCTCGCTCAGGATCTTCTCACCCGACTGCCGATGGTGTGGGTCGCGCTTGATCGGGGCGAGCTGTGCCTGGCGCGGGCCCGTGTCTTCTCCGATGTGCTCATCGTGGCCTCCGACGAAGTCGCCCGCGACGTGGCCACCCGCGTCTTGCCGTCCGCCGGCGACATGACGGCGGGCCAACTCCGCGCACGGTTGCAGAAGGAGTTGCTCACGGCGGATCCCGATGCCGCCCGGGAGCGCTACGAACGCTCGGTGTCGGAGCGTCGAGTATGCCTCTCGCCGAACGACGACACCACGGCTTGCCTGTCCGGCATCTTCCTACCCTCAGCTAAAGCTGTCACCGCCTTCGAGCGCGTCGACGCCCTTGCCCGCGGCCTGAAGCGTGACGGTGACACCCGTACGCTCGACCAGCTGCGCGCCGACGTGTTCTGTGATCTCCTCGCCGGAGTGGATTGCGGTGCGACCGCCATCGCTCGGGCCGGAGTCGTCGAACTGCTCGTTCCGCTGGAAACCTTGATTCGACAGTCCGACGCTCCGGCGCACCTCGCGGGATACGGGCCCGTGATCGCCGACATCGCGCGTCAGGTCGCAGCACGGCAGGCCGACCAAGAGGCCACGCAACGCAGAGCCGACGCACGGGCCGTTGCGCGTGGGCAGAAGTTGGGGGAGTCGCTCGCCAGCCGATGGCGTTACCGGGTCTACGACAGCGACGGCCAACTCCTGTACGCCGGCACCACCCGCGCTCGCCCGACCGCGCCGGACGATGACCTCTCGCCGACCGCCGCCGAGCAGCCGCCACTCTTCTCGCCGACGGAATTCATCGCAGAACCGATGAGTCACCAGCCCGACGAAGCCACGGCAGAGGTAGCCGACGATCGCACGTCTCCGTCCGAGACTTCGGCGGTAGACCAGTCGCCCGCGCCCGACAGCGCATCAGATCCGACGCATGACAGACCACCGAAGCCGGTGCCCGGCGAGCCTTCGGATCCTGCTCTTGGCGATGCACCGAAACCGGCGCACGACGAACCGCCAGATCCCGCGTTCCGCGACACCGATCGGCGCACACACGGGCGAAGCACTCGCCGTTCGCCGCGTGTTGCAGCGTGCCGCGGAGAACCTGTGGCGCCCGGCGTACTGCGCCTCCGCCCGCTCGACCCGTGCCCGCCGCCCGCGAACCATGCCGAGGCCCGCTTCCCCGACGCCGCAACGCGGCGGTGGATAGCCGCCCGCGACGACACCTGCCGGGCGCCCGGATGCACGAATCCAGCCCGGACTTGCGACACGGACCACACGGTCGACTACGCGCTGGGCGGCCCAACGTCGGAGGAGAACCTGGGCCTGCTGTGTCGGCATCACCATCGGCTGAAGCACGAGGGCGGCTACCGATTGCACCAGCCCCAGCCGGGCCATTTCGTCTGGGAGAGCCCCGACGGCCACTTCTACCGAAGAGATCCCGATCCGCCGCTGTGAAACGACGGCCACCGGTCATGTTTCACGTGAAACACGGAGATCCACTTGCCTCAGCGCTGCCTCGTGGCTGCGCACCACCAGAGTCAGTACTCGAAGGTGCAGAGGCCTGAAGGTCAGGTCGGTCGCACGGAATCCCGAACAAGGCTGCCGCGAGTAGCACGGCTGCGGATGAAGAGTGACGCGGTTAGAACAGGACCCGCGGACCGACCCGGCCCGCCAGCGGAGTGACGGGCACCGTGCATCGCGGTGCCCAGCCGCACGGAATAGCGTCACCTTGTCGACCGCCGCGACTCACTCACAGCGGGCGCGGGAACGCACGGGAATCTTGCGGCCTCACAGGCGAGTCTCTCCCCGTTCGACCCCTCGCACGACGGTTCGGTTCGTCGGCGGGAGCGATCAGCCGTGGTTGTCGACGTCGCCGGCATGGAACTCGGGGGAGCGGCCGCCGTAGTCCTGGCGGTGAGCGGCCATGGCATTAGCGGCAACTCGCCCGGCGTACGCCGGCGACCACGATTCGACCACCGAGCTGGCTGGAGGGACAGCCCTCAACGGAACCGCAAAGGGCTGGATCTCCACAGTGCAAGTCAGTCCGCAGGGAGCACGGCACTGCCGAGGACGGGGATTCGGCACGGGAGAACTGAGCCGCACCGTAGAACAGCAGAGCGCCGCGCAGTGCCAACTACTTGCGGCCGCGGCCAACTCCGACCGTGGCTAGGTCGACGTTCGCCCGTCCTCGGTGGCAGTTACTGCGATCCGCCCAACATCCGATCGGCGCCTCGAACTGGTGCGCCCATCGAAGTGCGGCCCCGCCGCGCCGAAGCTCTAGTGCGGAGTACGCGAGGCGCGATCCGCCTGGCCCCTGTTGGCTCGCGCGCCATCCGAACGGCACCGACCGAACAGCACCAACCGAATGGCACCGAAGCGCGGCATCGAACGAACCGCCGCGCGGCGGGATGCTGCAGATGTTCGGGTGCTCAAAGTATCCGCCGCCGACCGCCACCGATCTCGACGGCCTGCCGAGCCTGGCCTCGCAGCTACGAACTACCTCGCGCCCATGACGAGCGCGCTGCCGCCTAGAGGCCTACCGCGAGCCGCACTGAAGCAGCGGGGGCGGACCCAGAGGATGGCGACGGCGACGTGCCACCACGGCTACGGCGGGGGAGCACCCCCACGCCGACCCACAACGCGCTTCAGGGCAGATTCCAACAGGGGCCAGCCCGGCGATCTGAAGCGACCGGTACTGGTCGGCACCACGATGGGCAACCCGATGGAGGAGCGGCAGCGCCAGTCGGCCCGACAGCAGAGCGATGGGGCGACACCTCACCGACCCCGAAGCCAAACAGCCGAGCGAACCGAGCCCGAGCGGACCGAGCCCGAGCGGACCGAGCTCAAGCGGACCGAGCCCAGAAACACCAAGCCGAAGCCCAAGCAGCCATGCTCGAAAGGTCGAACCGAGAATGCGGAATCCGGCATGCGAGGTCGAGCCCGAGTGAGGGAGCCCAGCCCCAAGCCGAAACAACCGACGCCCCTCGAAGGCGCTGTTTCACGTGAAACAAGAAGATCCACAACGAGAACGGCCCGATCGCGGGAGCGACCGGGCCGTCAAACCGAGCAGGGTGGCTACTCCTGGCGATCCACGCCGATGATGCCAACGATGCGCTCCAGGTCGTCCACCGTCGCGAACTCGATGGTGATCTTCCCCTTGGACCGGCCGATGTCCACCTTCACCCGGGTGTCGAACCGGTTGGAGAGGCGGTCGGCCAGATCACTCAGGGCCGGGGCATGCGGCTTGGCTCGCCGGCTCGGGGCGGCCTTCTCGGCGGGCGTACCGTCGGAGATCGCGAGCGTCACCAGTTCCTCGACCGCACGAACGGAAAGCCCCTCCGCGACGATTCGGGTTGCGAGCTCTTCCTGTTTCGCGGAATCGTCGAGACCCAGCAGCGCGCGGGCGTGCCCGGCACTCAGTACTCCCGCCGCAACTCGCCGCTGAACCTGCGCGGGCAGGTTCAGCAGACGGATCGTGTTCGAGATCTGCGGGCGGCTCCGTCCGATCCGGCGGGCGAGTTCCTCGTGCGTCGCCCCGAACTCCTCCAGCAACTGCTGGTACGCCGCAGCCTCTTCGAGCGGATTCAGCTGCGCCCGATGGATGTTCTCCAGGAGGGCATCCCGGAGCATGTCGTCGTCTCGGGTGTCGCGGATGATCGCCGGGATGAGGTCCTTGCCGACGGCCTGGGCGGCCCGCCAACGGCGCTCGCCCATGACGAGTTCGTACTTGTCCGCACCGAGGTCGCGTACGACGATCGGCTGCAGGAAGCCGACCTCCTGGATGGAGATCTTCAGCTCCTCCAGCGCCTCCTCGTCGAAGACCGTCCGGGGCTGCTTCGGGTTGGGGACGATCGAATCCACCGAGATCTCGGCGAACCGAGCGCCCGGGACAGGAGCCAGCTCACGAGAATCGGGCGCCGCCACTGGGGGAGCGGGTGGTGCGGCGTCGGCAGCCGGCGTGCTCTGCCGGGGCGCGGCGGCAGCCGGCTCCTCGGCGACAGGGGCCGGCGCCGGCCCGGTCGGGATCAGCGCGCCGAGGCCACGCCCCAGCCCGCCCTTCGGCCGTGCAGCGGCACTCATGCGGTGACTCCGATCTTCGCGCCGCGTTCGGCGATCTCCTGGGCTGCCTCGAAGTAGCTCGTCGCCCCTCGGGAGCCCGGGTCGTACGTCATGACGGACTGGCCGTAGCTGGGCGCCTCGGACACCCGTACGTTCCGGGGGATCACCGAGGTGAGCACCTTGTCCCCGAAGTGGTTGCGCACGTCCTGCTCCACCGCGTCGGCCAGCCGAGTGCGGCGGTCGTACATGGTCAGCAGGATCGTCGACACGTCCAGCGTCGGGTTCAGGTGAGCCTTCACGAGGTTGATGTTGTTGAGGAGCTGGTTCAGACCCTCGAGCGCGTAGTACTCACACTGGATCGGGATCAGCACCTCCTGCGCCGCCACGAGCGCGTTGACCGTCAGCAGGCCGAGCGAGGGCGGGCAGTCGATGAAGACGTAGTCGAATTCGTTCGGGTACGCCTGGATGGCCCGCCCGAGGCGAGACTCCCGCGCCACCACCGAGACGAGTTCGATCTCCGCACCGGCCAGGTCGATCGTCGCCGGTACGCAGTGCAGGTTCGGGATGCCCTCGACCGGCTGCGCCACGTCGGCCAGCGGCACGTTCTCGATCAAGCAGTCGTAGACGTCCGGGATCCCGGCGTGGTGCGGCACATTCAGACCGGTGGAGGCGTTGCCCTGTGGGTCGAGGTCGACGACCAGTACGCGGTTGCCGTGGAGGGCGAGCGCAACCGCCAGGTTCACGGTCGTCGTAGTCTTGCCGACGCCCCCCTTCTGGTTCGCCACGCACATCACGCGGGGCCGAGCCGGACGAGGCATGGTGATCTCACCGCTCGGGTTCAGAATCTGCACGGCTCGCATAGCCTCCATCGCCAGCGGCGGGTCGTCCTCCCGCGGCTCGGCGGCCGCGACTTCCTCTGCACCGTAAGTGTTCGCCACGGGGACCTCGGTTTCGACATGCGCAGCGTTGGATGCGGTCGCGCCGGGGACCGCGCTGACAGGACGGGGGGACGGGCTCGGCCGGGTGCCGGGCGGATTCGGGGGAGCGGGGGCGTAACCGGTGACGGTTCGCGGCGGTTCAGCCTCCGCACTCACGGCCGCCGGCGGCACTGGCTCGGCGTACTCGGGTGCTAGAAAGGTCGGTGTCCGCGGCTGCGGCACCGATGTTTCACGTGAAACATCGTTCTGCACGGTCACATCCCTGCCCCTGGTGGATGACGGCTCGACCGCGTCGTTGACCCGCGCCACATGGGGGTCCACACAAACGACGCGCGGCCAGCCTACGGCGCTCGCGCTTGTGATTCCAGTTGAGTCCACCGGTCGGGCATCGGCAACGGGACGAACCGGCGGGGTGAACACCGCCAATCCCTTTACCAGCAGCAGGCGACCGGCAACCCGGGGTGCGGCGCCTGTGGGCCATCCCACACCCTGAGACCGAGGCGGGCGCGCGAGGGCCGGACGTGAAAGACGTTCGACGTCGGCCAGACTCGTCGGGCGCCGACCCCCGCGTACCCCCACTTTCGACCCCCATCGCGCTTCACGCCCGGGGTCAGATCACCGCCGCGACCGCGTCCCCGAGCGAGCCGCCTTCCGAGACGGCTTCGACTTCGTCCGCCCGACGCACTCCACCTCGACCACGGTGGTCGGGGGCTCGAGAAGCCCTTCGCCGCAGCGAAGGACCACGGCGGGGCCACCGCCGAGACGAGTGACCGCCGCCTGATGCTCGGCGATCTCCTCTGCCGCGGAGGAGCCCTTAAGCGCCAGCATCCGGCCACCGATCCGGGCCAGCGGCAAGCACCACGCGGCCAGGCGATCGAGCGGTGCGACCGCACGGGCCGTCACCACATCCGCCTCCGCGCCGGCCGCCTCTTCAGCCCGTCCTCGATGGACGGTCACGTTGCCGAGGTCGAGAGCCTCCACCACCTCGGTGAGGAAAGCGGTGCGTCGCGCCAGCGGCTCGATAAGGGTGACCGAAATGTCGGACCGAGCCACTGCGAGCACGATACCCGGCAGACCGGCTCCGGAGCCGACATCAACCACCGTTTCCCCGGAGGAAATCAACTCGGCCACCACCGCACAGTTGAGCAGGTGCCGATCCCAGATCCGAGGTGCTTCGCGCGGACCGATCAGTCCGCGTACCACACCCTCGGTGGCAAGGAGATGCGCGTAGCGGGCGGCGAGGTCGAGCCGGGACCCGAACAAGCGCGTGGCCGCGCTTTCCAGGGAAGCAGGAACCCCGCCGGCCGGAGCGTCCGGCGCGGCGGGGTCATGGGTCATGTGATCCATTATCGCGGTCGTCACACCGGGTGGACGACGATCCGGCGGTTCGGCTCGACGCCCTCGGACTCGCTCTCGACGCCCTCCGCCGCGTTGACTACGTCGTGGACGCACTTGCGCTCGAACGCCGACATGGGGTCCAGACGCACCGGCTCGCCGTGCTCGCGGACCTTCTCGATCGCGTTCTTGGCGACCGCGACGAGCTCCTTCTTGCGGTTCGCCCGGTAGCCGCCGACGTCGAGCAGCAGCCGACTCGGCGAGCCGGTCTCGCGGTAGATCGCGAGCCGAGTCAGCTCCTGCAGGGCCTCGAGGGTCGCGCCACGCGGCCCGACGAGCGCGCCCAGGCGCTCACCGACCACCTCGACCATCGGGCGTCCGCCCGAGACCAGCTCGTCGATGTCGCCGTCGAAGTCGAGGATGTCCAGCAGACCCTCGACATAGTCAGCCGCGATCTCGCTCTGGCGGAAGAGCTCCTCGTCGCCGGCCGGTTCCGAACTCTGCTCCGCCTCGGTCGCCGCCACGTCCGCCTGATCTTCGGCGGCCAACGCCTCGGTCTTCGTCTCGGTCACGCTGCTGTCTCCGTTGGTTGTTGCGATGGCTTAGGGGGCGGGTCAGCCGACCTTCGGCTTCGAGCCGCCCTTCTTCGGGTTCGTCGGCTTCGCTCCGACCTTGGGCGCCAGCGCCTTGCGCTGCGCCTCGATCAGATCGAGGTCGTCGCCCTTCTTCGCCTTGGGCTTCGGCTCGACCGGCTTGCCGTTCACCAGCGGCGGGTACTTCTTCAGCACCCAGAACTGCTGGCCCAGCGAGAAGATGTTGGTCGTCGTCCAGTACAGGATCAGGCCGAGGGGGAAGGCCGACACCGAGATGATCATGGTCAGTGGGATGCCGTAGAGCATCAGCTTCTGAACCATCCGCTGCTGCGGGTCCTCGCTCCAGCCGGTCTTCAGGATCATCTGGCGGCTGGTGAGGTAGGTGGTCGCGATCATGATGATGCCGAAGATCACGCACAGGACGGTCGCCAGGCCACCGTTGCGGAGAGTGGCTCCGATCGAGACTCCGAAGAGCTCGGCGTCGGTCGCGCTGTGGAACTGCGCGTCGGTCCACCCGTAGAGCGTGGGGTTGTGCGCACCACCGTCGAGCCGCCGGATGACGTGGAAGACGCCGAGGAAGATGGGCATCTGGATCAGCAGCGGAAGGCAGCCCATCAGCGGGTTCGCCTTCTCGGTGCGGTAGAGCTCCATCATCTCTTTCTGGAGCGTCTCCCGGTCACCCTTGTGCTTCTCCTGCAGCGCCTTCATCTTGGGCTGGATCGCCTGCATCGCCCGCTGCGAGCGGATCTGCTTGACGAAGAGGGGGAAGAGGATGCCTCGGACGGTGAGCACCAGGAAGACGATCGAGAGGACCCAGTCCCAGTTGGTCGACAGCCATTCGCCGACGCCGATCTCATCGAAGACCCAGTGCCAGGCGAGCATGACCCACGACACCGCGTAGTAGATCGGATCAAGCATTAGGGTTGCGCTCCAGTCGCCTCGTTACGACGGTGGGCGGCCGGCGGAACCGGATCGAACCCACCAGGGTGGAAGGGGTGACACCGCCCGATCCGCCGGATCGCGAGCCAGCTCCCACGCAGCGCGCCATGGACGCTCAGCGCCTCCAATGCGTAAGCACTGCAGGACGGATAGAACCGGCAGCGGGCCGGCAGGCCCGGACTTATCCAACGACGGTACGCGATAACTCCCAGCGCCAGCACGCGACTGGGGAGTGTCGCAGGTCGCGCCACCCCAGGCAGGGTCTTCACGAGCCCTCCCTCGGCCGGCGTGGTCGGGCGGCGGCCGCGAGCGCGGCGTCCAGGTCCGTGCTCAGCTGGTCGAACGGTGCGCGGGCCGCCGCCGGCAACGCGCGCACTACCAAAGTCGTGCCCATCGGGTACGCAGAGAGCCGAGACGCCACAAGGTGACGGAGTCGGCGCTTGACCTTGTTCCGGACAACCGCGCCGCCGACGGCCTTCGATACCACAAAACCGGCACGGGGAGCGGACATGACACAGCCCGGGGCCTCTACGGTCCCGGGCTGGTCAATGCTGATCTTCAAGTGGACAACCACGGTGCCACGGCCGACGCGTCGGCCGGTACGGACGGCGTCAGCGAATTCGCGGCTGCTCCGCAGTCGATTCGCGGCCGGCAGCATGCGGCACCGCCCCGCTCGGCTCAGACGGCCAGGCGGGCGCGACCCTTGCCCCGGCGGGCGGACAGGACGGCACGGCCGGCCCGGGTGCGCATGCGCAGCCGGAAGCCGTGGGTCTTGGCGCGCCGACGGTTGTTCGGCTGGTACGTGCGCTTGCTCACGTCAGGCTCTCCTGCGGTCATCCCCGCCCCTGGACGGCGGCGGGGGAGGTCTCTTCGGCCGCCACCCTAGCATCCTTGTCAGGAGCGCTAAGCAGCGGAGCAACCTGTCCAGGGTACACGCTGCGTCGATCTGCGGCCAAAGCACGGTGGTCTTGTGGTCGCTGCCTCGTTATCCTGCTGGGACCCGGGTGGGGGCCCGGTACGCGAACTGCAGTCAGTGCCACGAGGCTGCCCCGGGGCCACGCGGCGCGGGGGTTGTGGATAACTTAGCTCGATGCCGTTGTGCGCATCGTCGACGCCGCGGGCGTCCGGGGAGAAGGTTGGGGGGCGAGAAGAGTGGGAGACCTCGACGCGGTCTGGGTGAATGCCGTCAACGATCTCGCCGACCAGATCATCTCGCCGCAGCAGCGGGCGTACCTTCAGCTCACTCGGCTGCGGGCGATCGTCGAGGACACCGCTTTGCTGTCGGTACCCGACCCGTACACCCGGGACTTCATCGAAAGCCGGATGCGCCCGCAGATCACCGATGCGCTCTCCCGGAACCTCGGCCGGCCGATCCAGGTGGCCGTCACGGTCCGCCCGCCGGAGGACGACACTCAGCGCGCTCCGCTATATATGGGCGGCGGTTACGGCACTCCGGCTCCGGCGAGCCCGCCCGTGACCCGCGTCATCCCGGCGGAGGAACCTCGGAAGGATCTTCAGCAGGCGCTGTCGTATCCAAGTGGGGCGTACCCCCCGGTGGCGATCACTCCGCCGCCCGACGGGGAAGACGCGCTGTTCGCCGTGCCGACCCAGCCGACGCCCCGGGAGCCCGTGTCAGACGGCGCGCCCGAGAGTGGGCCGGGCCGGATCGGTTCGCCTGTCGCCCCGGCACCCTCGGTGTCGCCCAACGAAGGACGCGGCCCGCTCGGCGGAAGGCAGCCGGCTCAGGAGACGGGCGGTAACAAGCTCAATCCGAAGTACATGTTCGAGACCTTCGTCATCGGCTCGTCCAACCGGTTCGCGCACGCCGCGGCGGTGGCGGTCGCCGAGTCGCCGGCGAAGGCGTACAACCCGCTGTTCATCTACGGCGGTTCGGGGCTGGGCAAGACGCACCTGCTGCACGCGATCGGCCATTACGCGCAACAGCTCGGCAACGCCCGAGGGGTGCGGTACGTCTCGACCGAAGAGTTCACCAACGACTTCATCAACTCGCTGCGCGACGACAAGCAGAGCGCCTTCCAGCGCCGCTATCGCGACGTCGACATCCTGCTGATCGACGACATCCAGTTCCTCGAGAACCGGGAGCGGACGCAAGAGGAGTTCTTCCACACCTTCAACACCCTCCACAACGCCAACAAGCAGATCGTGATCACCTCCGACCGGTCGCCGAAGCAACTGGCCACTTTGGAGGACCGGCTGCGTACGCGGTTCGAGTGGGGCCTGCTCGCCGACATCCAGCCGCCGGATCTGGAGACGCGTATCGCGATCTTGCAGAAGAAAGCGGCTCAGGATCGGCTGTTCGCCCCGCCCGAGGTGCTGGAGTTCGTCGCTTCGCGCATCTCCAACTCGATCCGGGAACTCGAGGGCGCGTTGATCCGGGTGACGGCGTACGCGTCGCTGTCGCGATCGCCCGTCAGTCTCCAGATCGCCGAGGAGGTGCTCCGCGACTTCATCCCGGACGGCACCGCCCCGGAGATCACGGCCGACCAGATCATGGTGTCCACAGCGGACTACTTCGGGGTGAGCCTGGAAGACCTGCGCGGCCACTCCCGGTCCCGGGTGCTCGTCAACGCCCGGCAGGTCGCCATGTACCTGTGCCGGGAGCTGACGGCGATGTCGCTACCCCGGATCGGATCGGCGTTCGGCGGCCGCGATCACACCACCGTGATGCACGCCGAGCGGAAGATCCGGCAGCAGATGGCGGAGCGACGGTCGCTCTACAACCAGATAGCGGAACTCACCAACCGCATCAAGCAAACGCCCTGACCTGCACAAAGGACATTCCTGCGGGCGGTGTGACCAGTCGGTCGCGCCGCCCGCAGCTTTATATCGACGAGTCTCGTCGAGTTATCCCCAGACGGTGGATGAAGGTTGTGGATTGGCTGTGGATATGTGTGGATGAAAAATTGTCCCTGTGGATTCAGTGTGGACAACCGACCAAGATCCGTGGACAGGTTTCCATGATCCGTGGATATCCCTGTGTACAACGGCCTTCCGGCGGTCCGCCCGATCGGTGGATAACCCGGTGGATAACCTGTGGAAGGCTTGTGGGGAACGTGTGGGTAAGCCGGGACACTCTGTGTACACCGAATGTCCTGTGGATGAAGGAGCGGTTTTTCCACGGCTCCGTCCACCGGTTATCCACCGGCCCTAAACCCTGATGAGCAGCGGAAACGGCAGTTATCCCCAGTTTCCACAGCCCCTACTATTACGACGGTAGAGATTTCTAAGAAGAAGAAAAACCAATCTTCGCTGTGTGGATGTTGGTGGGCTGCCGTCGGGCCGACCCTCCGAGAGCACCCGCACCGAGAAGCCATAGGGTGGTTCACCGTCACACCTCGCCGTTAGGGTCGATAGTCCGTAAGAAGCTCTCACCGAGCCGACCCAGACCCGACGCCCTGACTTGAGATCTCCGGAGGCCTCGCATGAAGTTCCGTGTTGAGCGCGACGCGCTTGCCGACGCCGTTGCGTGGACCGCAAAGAGCCTGCCCAGCCGGCCGTCGGTGCCGGTACTCGCGGGTGTGATGCTGCGCGTCGCCGACGGCCGCCTGCACGTCTCCGGCTTCGACTACGAGGTGTCCAGCCAAGTCGACGTAGAGGTCCAGGCCGACGCCGACGGAGCCGCGCTCGTCTCCGGCCGGCTGCTCGCCGAGATCACCAAGGCGCTGCCGGCCAAGCCGGTGGAGATCGCCGCCGTCGGCTCGCACCTCGAGCTCGTCTGCGGCAGCGCCCGGTTCACCCTGCCGACGATGCCGGTCGAGGACTACCCGACCCTGCCCGAGTTGCCGCAGAGCGCCGGGACGGTCGACGCGGCCACGTTCGCCTCCGCCGTTGCTCAGGTCGCGATCGCAGCCGGTCGCGACGAGACGCTGCCCATGATGACCGGCGTACGCCTGGAGCTGTCCGGTTCCACGATCGCGCTGCTCGCCACCGACCGGTATCGGCTGGCCGTCCGCGAGATCACCTGGGAGCCGGCCGCCGACGACGTCGAGACGACCGCCCTCGTTCCGGCCCGCACGTTGGCCGACACCGCCAAGACTCTCGGCCCGCTGGGCGGCAGCGTCACCGTCGCGCTCGCCACTGCCGGTGCGGGCGAGGGCATGATCGGTTTCGCCGGCGGAGCCCGCAAGACCACCAGCCGCCTGCTCGACGGCCAGTCCTACCCGCCGGTGCGATCGCTGTTCCCGGCGTCCTTCAACGCCGAAGCCCGCGTGCCGGTGAGCGCGCTGGTCGAGGTCGTCAAGCGCGTGTCGCTGGTCGCCGAGAAGGCCACCCCGATCCGGCTGTCGTTCACCGAGGAAGGCCTCGTCGTCGAGGCGGGTGGCACCGAGGAGGCGCGGGCGAGCGAGGCGATGGAGGCCACCTTCACCGGTGAGCCGTTCACGATCGCGTTCAATCCGCAGTATCTCATCGACGGCCTCGGCGCGCTCGGCTCCGCGACCGCCGTCTTCGGTTTCACCGACGCGTTCAAGCCCGCCGTCCTCATGCCGGCCGGCGACGACGGCGAGGTTGTGCCGGGATACCGCTATCTGATCATGCCGATTCGGGTAGGGCGCTAGCCTGAACCTTCAGGGGGGCGGGCCGCGCGCCGAAGATCGCCGCGTCCGGCGTCCGTCTCGATCACGGCAAGCACACCTGAGTGGAGTGACCATGCAACTCGGACTCATCGGCCTCGGCAAGATGGGCGGCAACATGCGTGACCGCCTGCGCGACGCCGGTCACGAGGTCGTCGGCTTCGACCGCAACCCCGACCTGTCGGACGCCGCGAGCCTGGAAGAGCTGGTCGGCAAGCTGCAGGCACCGCGGGCGATCTGGGTGATGGTGCCCGCCGGTGTCACGACGGCCACGATCGAAGCGCTCGCTCCGCTGCTGAGCGCGGGCGACATCGTCATCGACGGCGGCAACTCCCGATTCTCCGACGACGGACCCCGGGCCGAGAAGCTCGCCGAGTCGGGCATCGGCTACATCGACGCGGGCGTCTCCGGTGGTGTGTGGGGCAAGCAGAACGGCTACGCGCTGATGGTCGGCGGCTCCGACGACGACGTGGCCCGGTTGATGCCGATCTTCGAGTCGCTGAAGCCGGCCGGTGAGTTCGGCTTCGTCCACGCCGGTCCGGTGGGTGCGGGGCACTACGCCAAGATGGTCCACAACGGCATCGAATACGGCCTCATGCACGCGTACGCCGAGGGCTTCGAGCTGTTGGAGAAGTCCGAGCTGGTGCAGAACGTGCCCGGGGTCTTCCGGTCGTGGCGGGAGGGCACCGTCATCCGCTCCTGGCTGCTGGACCTGATGGACAACGCGCTGACCGCCGACCCGCACCTGGACCAGCTCAAGGGCTACGCCGAGGACACCGGCGAAGGTCGCTGGACGGTCGAGGAGGCCATTCGCCTCGCGGTGCCGATGCACGTCATCGCCGCCTCGCTGTTCGCCCGGTTCGCCTCCCGCCAGGACGACTCCCCGGCGATGAAGGCGATCGCGGCGCTGCGTAACCAGTTCGGCGGGCACGCCGTCACCAAGAGCTAGCCATGTACGTCCGCCGGCTGGAGCTCGTCGACATCCGCTCGTACGCGCGGGTGGCCGTCGACCTCCAGCCGGGTCCGAACGTGCTGGTCGGCCCGAACGGCGTCGGCAAGACGAACCTCGTCGAGGCGATGGGATACGTCGCGACGCTGTCCAGCCACCGAGTCGCCACCGACGCTCCACTGGTCCGGGCGGGTGCTGGAAGTGGCGTGATCCGCTGCGCGATCGTGCACGAGGGTCGCGAGCTGCTCGTCGAGTTGGAGATCGTGCCGGGCAAGGCCAATCGTGCCCGGCTGGGCCGGTCTCCCGTACGCCGGGCGCGGGACGTCCTCGGCGCACTGCGCCTCGTCTTGTTCGCCCCGGAGGATCTCTCGCTGGTTCGTGGCGATCCCGCCGAACGCCGCAAGTACCTGGACGAGCTGCTGGTGCTGCGGCAGCCCCGGATGGCGGCCGTACGCTCGGACTACGAACGCGTGCTCAAACAGCGCAACGCTCTGCTGCGCAGTTCCTATCTGACCCGGCGGGTCACCCGGACGGCGGGCGATCTTTCCACCCTCGACGTCTGGGATCAGCATCTCGCTCAGCACGGCGCGACCCTGCTCGCCGCCCGGCTGGCGCTGGTCGACGCGCTGGCGCCGCACCTGGCCAAGGCGTACGACGCGGTGTCGGGTGGGGGAGCGATGCCGGGCGCCGCCGCGAGCGCGGTGTATCAGAGCACCGTCCCCGAACCGACTCCGGAAGCAGTGCTCTCGGCGTTGCTGGAGGCACGTTCGTCCGAGGTCGACCGGGGGATGACGCTGGTCGGCCCGCATCGTGACGAACTCGCCCTGTCGCTGGGGCAGCTCCCCGTGAAGGGCTATGCGAGTCACGGTGAATCGTGGTCCTTCGCATTGGCGTTGCGACTGGCGGCGTACGAGTTGTTGAGAGCGGACGGCCTGGAACCGGTTCTGGCGCTGGACGACGTCTTCGCCGAGCTGGACACCGGGCGGCGTGAGCGGCTCGCGGCGCTGGTGGGCGACGCGGCCCAGGTCATCGTGACGTGCGCCGTCGCGGCCGACGTGCCCGCCGAGCTGGCGGGCGCTCGCTTCACCGTCACCCCTGGAGAGGTGAACCGTGAGTGACGACGACCTCAAGGGCCCCGAGCTGGCGCGAGCCGTGCTCGACGCGGCGAAGGCCAAGCGGGTCGCGCGCGCGTCCCAGCCGCGCAAGTCGCCGGAGGAATATCGGCCGCGCGGTTACAGCGGAGCCGGCCCCGACCCGCGCGACCCGGCGAAGTTCGGCGATGTGCTGGCCCGCCTGATCAAGGCCCGCGGCTGGCAGAAGCCGGCGGCCGAGGGCACGGTTTTCGGCGCGTGGGAGAAGGTGGTCGGCCCGGAGATCGCCGCTCGCTGCCGCCCGGTCAAGCTCGAGGAGAAAGAGCTCACGGTCGAGGCCGAGTCCACGGCTTGGGCGACGCAGCTGCGGGCGATCGCACCGACGATCATCCGGCGGATCGCCGCCGAGGTGGGCAACAACGTCGTGGTCCGGGTCCGCATCCACGGTCCGGCCGCGCCGTCTTGGTCCAAGGGCCCTCGACGGGTACGCGGACAGGGGCCGGGCGATACCTACGGCTGATCCGCCGCCGGCTCAGAACTCGGCGTAGACGGCGAAGCCGCGGTCGGCGCAGCGCCGGTAGAAGCTGGCGAGCACGGCAAGCTCGGAGAGCGGGAAGCTCCACTGCGGTGCACCACCGTCGTCGTCGCGCAGCGCGTCGAGCCGCCCTTCCAGCCATTTGAGCTGCTGCTCGGCCAGCCGACCTTCCGAGAGCGCTGTTCTCAGAACGTCCGCGACCGTGTCGAAGGTGACAGTCGGCCCCAGACCGGCATGCCCGGCGACGAACTTCTCCAGGCCGCCTGCGATCCACGCGCAGGTGTCCGGATCGATGACCGGATCTTCGTCCTCGGCTGCTGCGTCGGTGGCGTAGAGCACGCCCTCCAGCCCGAGCAGGAGGTCGATGAGCTCGGTGTACGCCGTCGCCCGGACGGTGCCGGTGCGGGCGATGTGCCCGGCCAGGGCAGCGGTCGGCGCCTCGGTCGAAGGCTTCTCCGCGATGCCGGCGAAGTCGACGAACTCGGCCGGGGCGACCGGGTCGTAGAAGCGGCCGGTCGCCGGCCACTGCACGGCGACGTTGTCCAGCCCCATCGTCAGTCCCCTTCGGTGTGTGCGCTGGGGGGAACCTACGGCATCCCGCCGACACTCCGCTATCCCGCGCGGGGTCTGTGATTCGGGCGGCTGTCCGGTGCCGGACAGGGCGACCGGACGCGGTCGGTCTGACCGTACCCGCGTGGGGGGAGTTGCGGACGGGCGTGTTCGGGCCGCTACGGAGCTGTCAGATACCCCGCCGGAGCCATTCAGTTGCGACTCGGCGGGTGCCGCGCAAGCAGGATGTCGGTGTCACCCAGTAGGATTGCCGGGGCAGTCGCTCGCGCTCGCATGGGCGCGGCTGCCGACAGGCACTGACGGAAGGACGAGCGTGGCCGCGTCTAACAAGCAGGATTACAACGCCGCATCACTCACTGTTCTCGAGGGTCTCGAAGCGGTGCGCAAACGGCCCGGTATGTACATCGGTTCCACCGGTGAGCGGGGTCTGCACCACTTGGTCTGGGAGATCGTCGACAACGCGGTCGATGAGGCGCTGGCGGGATACGCCGACACCATCGACGTGGTGCTCCTCGCGGATGGGGGCGTGCGGGTCACCGACAACGGGCGTGGTCTTCCGGTGGACATCCACCCCAAGATGAAGATCCCCGGCACCGAGGTCGCGTTCACCCAGCTGCACGCGGGTGGCAAGTTCGACGGGAAGGCGTACGCGGTCTCCGGTGGTCTGCACGGTGTGGGTGCGGCCGTCGTGAACGCGCTGTCGACCCGGGTGACGCTGGAGATCCGCCAGCAGGGATTCGTCTGGCGACAGGAGTTCGTGCGGGCCAAGGCGGGTCCGCTCGAGAAGGGCGAGAAGTCGTCCACGACGGGCTCGGCCGTCACGTTCTGGCCGGACGGCGACATCTTCGAGACCACCGAGTTCGCGTTCGAGACGATCTACCGGCGGCTCCAGGAGCGGGCGTTCCTCAACCGGGGGCTCAAGATCAGCCTGCGCGACGAGCGCAAGGAAGACGCCGAGCCGACCGAGGTCACCTTCCTCTACAAGGGTGGCATCGCCGACTTCGTCCGGCACCTCAACGCGACCAAGACGCCGATCCACAAGACGGTCGTCGAGTTCAACGCCGACGGCGACGGTCACGCGCTCGAGGTCGCGATGCAGTGGAACGAGTCCTACGGCGAGTCGGTCTACACCTTCGCCAACATGATCAACACCCACGAGGGCGGTACGCACGAAGAGGGCTTCCGAGCCGCGCTGACGACCGTCATCAACAAGTACGGCATCGACAAGAAGCTGCTCAAGGGTGACGACAAGCTCTCCGGTGAGGACATCCGGGAAGGCCTGACCGCCATCATCTCGGTGAAGGTCGCCAACCCGCAGTTCGAAGGTCAGACGAAGACCAAGCTGGGCAACACCGAGATCAAGAGCTTCGTCCAGAAGGTCTGCAACGACCGGCTGGCCGACTGGCTGGAGCGCAACCCGGCCGAGGCGAAGACCGTCATCACCAAGGCCTCGCAGGCCGCCCGGGCGCGGATCGCCGCCGCTCAGGCGCGCAAGCTGGCCCGGCGCAAGTCGCTGCTGGAGTCCGGCTCGATGCCGGGCAAGCTGGCCGACTGCCAGTCCACCGACCCTCGTGAGTGCGAGGTGTTCATCGTCGAGGGCGACTCGGCCGGCGGCTCGGCCAAGCAGGGCCGTGACCCGAAGATCCAGGCCATCCTGCCGATCCGCGGCAAGATCCTGAACGTCGAGAAGGCGCGAATCGACCGGGTGCTGAAGAACAACGAGGTCCAGGCGCTGATCACTGCGTTGGGCACGGGCATCCACGATGACTTCGACATCGAGAAGCTGCGCTACCACAAGATCGTGCTGATGGCCGACGCCGACGTCGACGGCCAGCACATCCAGACGCTGCTGCTGACCCTGCTGTTCCGGTTCATGCGGCCGCTGGTCGAGCTGGGCCACGTCTACCTGGCGTCCCCGCCGCTCTACAAGATCAAGTGGAACAAGAAGGGCGACGACGCGCAGTACGCGTACTCCGACCGGGAGCGCGACGGACTCATCGCGCTGCGTCAGGAGAAGCGGGCCAACGCCAAGCCCGACGACATCCAGCGGTTCAAGGGTCTGGGTGAGATGAACTACCCGGAGCTGTGGGAAACCACCATGAACCCCGCCACGCGTACGCTCCGCCATGTCACTCTCGACGACGCGGCAACAGCGGACGAGCTTTTCAGCGTCCTGATGGGCGAGGACGTGGAGGCGCGGCGCTCGTTCATCCAGCGCAACGCCAAGGACGTGCGGTTCCTGGACATCTGACCCCCACCCCGACCTCGCAGGCTGACTACGCAAGGACATCACAGAAGTGACTGAGACTCCGTTCGACGAGAACGCCGAAGAGAACCTCGCAGACGCGACGGAACGGAACCGCATCGAGCCCGTCGGGCTCGAAGTGGAGATGCAGCGCTCGTTCCTCGACTACGCCATGAGCGTGATCATGAGCCGGGCGCTCCCGGACGTCCGGGACGGCCTCAAGCCGGTGCACCGCAAGATCCTATACGCCATGTACGACTCGGGCTACCGGCCCGACCGCGGATACGTGAAGTGTTCGCGGGTCGTCGGTGACGTGATGGGTCAGTTCCACCCGCACGGCGACACCGCGATCTACGACACCCTGGTCCGGATGGGGCAGCCCTGGTCGCTGCGCTACCCGCTGATCGACGGCAACGGCAACTTCGGCTCGCCGGGTAACGACCCGGCCGCCGCCATGCGGTACACCGAGGCCCGCCTCTTCCCACTCGCCATGGAACTGCTCCGGGACATCGACGAGGACACCGTCGACATGGTCCCGAATTACGACAACCGCACCACTGAGCCGACGATCCTGCCGGCCCGGTTCCCGAACCTGCTGGTGAACGGCTCCGAGGGCATCGCGGTCGGCATGGCGACCAAGATCCCGCCGCACAACCTGCGGGAGATCGCCGAGGCGGTGCAGTGGTGCCTCGCCAATCCCGAGGTCGACGAGGCCACCACGCTCGACGAGCTGATCAAGATCGTCAAGGGGCCGGACTTCCCGACCCACGGCCTCATCGTCGGCGTCTCCACCATCGAGGAGGCGTACCGGACGGGCCGGGGTTCCATCCGGATGCGCGCGGTGGTCGAGGTCGAGGAGGACAAGCGCGGGCGTACCTGCCTCGTCGTCACCGAGCTGCCCTACCAGGTCAACCCGGACAACCTCGCCGAGCGCATGGCCGACCTGATCAAGGAGGGCAAGCTCGCCGGCATCTCCGACATCCGCGACGAGTCCTCCGGGCGTACCGGTCTGCGGCTGGTGATCGTGCTCAAGCGGGACGCGGTCGCCAAGGTCGTCCTGAACAATCTCTACAAGCACACACAGCTGCAAGAGACGTTCGGCGCCAACATGCTGGCGCTGGTGGACGGCGTACCGCGGACGCTCAACCTCGCCCAGTTCGTGCGGTACTACGTGGCGCACCAGATCGAGGTCATCCAGCGGCGGACGGCGTACCGGCTGCGCAAGGCCGAAGAGCGCGCGCACATCTTGCGCGGTCTGGTCAAGGCGCTGGACGCCCTGGACGAGGTCATCGCCCTGATCCGGCGCTCGCCCACGGTCGAGGAGGCCCGCAACGGCCTCATCCAGCTCCTGGACATCGACGAGATCCAGGCCACCGCGATCCTGGACATGCAGCTGCGCCGGCTGGCCGCACTCGAGCGTCAGAAGATCATCGACGAGTTGGCCAAGATCGAGATCGAGATCGCCGACCTCAAGGACATCTTGGCCAAGCCCGAGCGGCAGCGGAAGATCGTCTCCGACGAGCTCACCGAGATCGTCAACAAGTGGGGCGACGAGCGGCGTACCAAGATCGTGCCGTTCGACGGCGAGGTCTCGATGGAGGACCTCATCGCCCGTGAGGACGTCGTCGTCACCATCACCCGCACCGGGTACGCCAAGCGCACGAAGGTCGACCTCTACCGGTCGCAGAAGCGCGGCGGCAAGGGCGTGTCCGGGGCGACGCTGCGGCAGGACGACATCGTCAGCCACTTCTTCGTCTGCTCCACCCACGACTGGATCCTGTTCTTCACGAACAAGGGCCGGGTCTACCGGGCCAAGGCGTACGAGCTGCCGGAGGCGTCGCGGGTGGCCAAGGGCCAGCACGTCGCCAACCTGCTGGCCTTCCAGCCGGAGGAGCAGATCGCCCAGGTCATCGAGATCCAGAACTACGGCGTGGCGCCCTACCTGGTGCTCGCGACGAAGAACGGCCTGGTCAAGAAGACGGCGCTGACCGAGTTCGACTCGAACCGGTCCGGCGGCATCATCGCGATCAACCTCAAGGACGACGACGAACTGGTCGGGGCCGCGCTGGCCGGCTCCGAGGACGACCTGCTGCTCGTGAGCAAGCAGGCGCAGGCGATCCGGTTCAAGGCGACCGACGAGGCGCTGCGCCCGATGGGCCGGGCCACCTCCGGCGTCATCGGCATGCGGTTCGGCGACGGAGACGAGCTGCTGGCCATGGAGGTCGTCCGGGAGGGCATGGAATTCGACGTTCTGGTCGCCACGAATGGCGGTTACGCCAAACGGACGCCGATAGACGAATATCCTGTACAAGGTCGCGGCGGAAAGGGAGTTCTCACCGCTAAGATCACCGAGCGCCGTGGCGGACTGGTCGGCGCGGTCGTTATCAGCCCGGACGATGAACTCTTCGCCATCACAAGCAACGGCGGAGTTATACGAACTCCGGTGAAGCCTGTACGGCGGACGCGCGATCGGAACACAATGGGTGTGAAGCTCATGGACCTCCCAGAGGGCGTAACCATCGTCGCTATTGCTCGCAATGCCGACGAACCGGACGAACAGGACTAATGGATGACGGAGACACAGGCGATGTCGGGAGCCGCGGGGGCCTCGGCGAATCCGGTCGATGAGGGCGACGCGGAGGCAACCGCCGCCGCCCGGACGGCCGTCGGTCGCGCGACAGTCCCCGCAGACAGCATCACGTCCACCGGGGAGGAAGCCGCTGCGGACTCCGGAGACACCGCCTCCGGGCGGTCCGCTTCGGCCGAGGCTCCCAAGGCTGAGACCACCGGCAGCAGTACGACGAGTTTCACCCGCCCGCCGGGGATGAACCCGCCGACGGAGCGACCGCCGGCCGGGGCTCCGCCCCGGGGCGCGGCCACCGTCGGGCGTACCCCGCTGAAATCGGTCCAGGCGGCCGGTCAGCTGGGCGCGGCCCGGGTGACCGAGGCCGTCCGCGCCGCCAGATCCAACGTGAGCGCCGCCGCCTCCCGCGGCCCGCGGCGCGCGCGTCTGGCGATCAAGCGGATCGATCCGTGGTCGGTGATGAAGTTCTCCTTCGCCGTGTCGCTCGTCCTCTTCCTGGTCGTGATCGTCGCGACCTCGGTGCTCTACCTGGCGCTGAACGCGATGGGCGTCTTCGACTCCATCAACAGCAGCATCGGTGAGCTGGCGAGCTCCAGCGGCGGTGGCACCGGCGCGGCCGACTTCAAGATCACGGCAGGCGGCGTCATCGGCACTGCGGCCCTGATCGGAGCGGTCAACGTGGTGCTGTTCACCGCGCTGGCCACGCTTGGCGCGTTCATCTACAACGTCTGCTCCGACCTGGTCGGTGGCATCGAGGTGACGCTCGCCGAGCGCGACTGACGACGACGGACGCGGCCGGGTGGTATCCATGACCACCCGGCCGCGCCACACCCGATACCGATTTGGGTCGGACCCAGATCGTGCGGTAAGGTTCGTTGTCGCTGAGGGGCTATAGCTCAGTCGGTTAGAGCGCAGAGCTGATAACTCTGAGGTCGCTGGTTCGATTCCAGCTAGCCCCACTCTTCACCCCATGCACGAGCGTCGTCTCTACGAGCACAAAGGTGTGCATCATGTGGAAGAAGCTTCTGATCATCGCTGGTGTCGTCGGCGCTGCCGCGCTCATCGCGAAGAAGGTCAAGGACGCGAACCACGACCGGGAAGTCTGGCACGAGGCGATCACCGCCACAGACGCTCGCTAGCCTCGCCGGTCGCCGAATCCGCTGTGGTAGAAATGTTCACAGCGTCGGGGCCTTAGCTCAATTGGCAGAGCACCGCCTTTGCAAGGCGGGGGTTAGGAGTTCGATTCTCCTAGGCTCCACTCCTCACGATCCTCTGGCGGAGCGGTCCGCGATCCGCCTCCGCAGCCCGCGGCGCATACGAGCGGATGCGCCCGGAGTACGACCAAGATCCCAGATCTCTGCTGGGTCGATCTCCACCCGGTCGGCCATCGCCAGCACCGCCGCGTACGGACGGCTCTCTCTTTTGGCGAGCTTGGCTCGCAATTGGTCGAGCACCTCCAGAAGAACCGCTCTGTCCGCGTGGGGATGAAGGGCAATGAGCAACAGCAGCTGATTGTCGTTCCAGATGCCGCTTCGCTGGCCGCACAACCGAGCTAGCACGTCACGAGGGGTATTCGGGTTGGCGGCCAGCGCTGTCCAGACGAACGAGTACGGGGAGTCGGCTAGGGCGCGCAGAACCTCGTCGCCGGTCTCCGGATCATGAGCGAGGTCCTGGTACTCGGCGGGCGAGTGCAGTCCTTTTAGCGTCGCCACAGCGTCCACGCGACCATGATGCACTCGGTGCACCTCTGCTCAACTGCGGCGGGCCAGCGCCACCATTCCGGCGGGGATGGCGAGTACGGCGATCTCCACACCGAACAGCATCCGCTGGAGCAGGCCGTCGACCGGGTACTGCTGCAGGAACTGCGCCACGGACCAGCCCGGTGCCATGTCGGGCAGCCGACTCGCGAGGCAGCCGAGCATCAGGGCGCAGCCGACCGCTGACAGCCAGCGTACGGCCGTCGCCGCGCGGGCGGATTCGGGTCGGATGCGGCGCGCCAGGAACAGGCCGGCGATCGGGAGGATGCCCAGTACGCCGACTGCCGCCACCCGATGGATCCAGCCCGAGGTGGAGGTGACTCCAGCGCCGGGATCGGTGGGGAAGAGGGCGACGAGGACCACCGAGGTGATCCAGGCGCTCATCAGAACGGTGGGCATTCCGGCCAGGCGTACGCCGAGGCGGCGGATGCCGGTTGTGACGGCGGCACCGGCGAACGCCAGCGCGAACACCGCTCCGGTGAACAGCGTGGCCGCTTTGGCTCCGGCGTACACGTAGAGGCTGGCCGGTGTCGCGAAAGGATTCACCTGGTCGGCGTACGCGAAGATGAGCACCAGCATCGAGGCGGCCGAGACGGCCAGGGTGAACAGAGCGGCCTTGCCGTTGCCGATGACGTCGGCAAAACTGCTCGTCGGGCGCCGGTAGACCTCGGGATACGTCGCGTAATTCGCCATGGATCAAGGCTCGAAGATTGCGACCTTTTTCCGAATCCGGCGACCTGGAGAGTTCTCTGTCGGGCTAACCCCACCCTTAAGGGAAAGGAATTCCCCCGGGTCGGCAACCTCGACAGCGTCTGGAACGTCTCCCACCATGGAGACATCAGGCACCCTTGAAGGGGGTTGATCGCCGTGGGACAGCTGACCGCCGTCCGGCCCGATCAGGGCGAGCACGTAGACGAGTTCGACGCCTTCGTCCGCGCGCGCAAGCCTGCGCTGCTGCGGGCGGCGTACTTGCTCACCGGGGATCAGCACCTGGCCGAAGACCTCGTGCAGACCGCTCTCGCGCGGACGCACGGCTCCTGGAACCGGCTGAACGACAGCGGCAACGCCGAGGCGTACACCCGGAAGGTGATGTATCACCTGCAGGTGAGCTGGTGGCGCCGACGCCGGGTGGCCGAGGTGCTGCCCGGGGAGTTGCCGGATCGGCAGCGCAGCAAGATCGCGGAAGACTCCGGGCAGATCACGCTCCGGATCACGCTGCGGGCAGCGTTGCTGCGGCTGACCGCGAAGCAGCGGGCCGTGCTCGTCCTGCGGTTCTTCGAGGACCGCAGCGAGGTGGAGGCGGCCGACGCCCTCGGGGTGAGCGTCGGCACCGTGAAGTCGCAGACCTCCAAGGCGCTGGCGCGGTTGCGGGAGATCGCGCCCGAGTTGGAAGGTCTGATGATCGGCGGATCGTCGAAGTGAGTGAAGTCAGTCAAGTCGACGACACGTTACGCATCTTGCTCCGCGATCTCGCCAAGGAATCGGCCCGCCCGACGATCCGCCGAGGACGGCGGCTACCGAAGAAGCGGGCCGGAATTCTCGGGGCCTTGAGGGCCTTGTTCGGCAAGAACTGAGACTCAGACCGCGCAGCTGTCGTCGTCGCATGTGGCACCCTGCGGTGCCAGCACGGTCAGCGGCGACCGGCCTTCGCGGCGCAACACCTCGTCCAGGACTTCGCGCAAAGCCGTGGGGTCCTGCGCGCCGCTGATGGCGTACTTGCCCGCGAAGACGAACGTGGGAACGCCGGTGATGCCCAGCTCCCGGCCCATTTCCAGGTCAGTCTCGACCTCTTCGAGACCGCCCGGCGACTCCAGGAATTCGCGTACCAGTCGGGCATCATGACCGAGACCCGCGGCGACCGCGACCAGCGTGTCGAGCGAGCCCACGTCCTGGCCGTGGGTGAAGTGAGCCTCGTGCAGCGCTTCGACCATCGGACGCTGATCGGCGCCGTCGCGACCGGCCCACCAGATCAGGCGGTGGGCGTCGAGGGTGTTCGCGCTGATCGCCCGGTCGAAGTTCATGGTGAGCCCGACCTCGGCGGCGACCGAGGTGACCTGGGTGAACATGCGCTGGGCGTTGGCCTCGCCGCCGTAGCGACGGCCGAGCCACTGGACCAGCGGGATTCCTTCCGAGGTGGCGCTCGGGTCGAGCTGGAACGCCCGCCACCGAAGCTTCACCGGTTCGCCGGTCTCCGATGTGAAGCCGGACACAGCCGTCAGCACTTTCTGCTCGCCGATCCAGCACCACGGGCACACGACGTCGGAAAAGATCTCGATATCCACGCCACAGACCAACGACCCGCCGGTCATCGCGATTCCCGGATGTGGGACAAACTACTACCGGGTACGGAAGGAGGCCGGGACGGTGGCGTGGCAGCGATACGTGGCACTCGGCGACAGTTTCACCGAGGGGCTCGACGATCCCGATCCGGTGGCGCGCGACGTCTTCCGGGGGTGGGCCGATCTGACCGCGAGTGAGCTGGCTCGCAGCTCCCCGGACTTCCGGTACGCGAATCTCGCCATCCGCGGCCGCCTCTACGACGCGATCGTCACCGAGCAGGTGGAGCCGGCGCTGGCCATGGGCCCCGATCTCGTCAGCTTCGCCGCCGGTGGAAACGACGTGTTGCGGCGTTCGTGTGATCCGGTCGCGTTGATGCGGCGGTTCGACGGCACCATCGAGAAGCTGCGCGCTTCCGGTGCCGACGTCCTGATCTTCCGATTCGCGAACGTCGTCGACCGGCTGCCGGGCGCGAAGCTCATCGGTCCTCGCGTCCGCTACCTGAACGACGCCGTCGGCGAGGTCGGCGCGAACCACGGCGCTCGGCTCGTCGACCTGTGGAACGACCGGGAGTTCGACAACCCGGCGATGTGGAGCGTCGACCGGCTGCACCTCGCGCCCCGGGGCCACCAACGGGTGGCGGCGCATGTCCTGACCGCGCTCGACGTTCAACCGCCCGCGGAATGGTGGGAGCCGCCGGCGTACCCGCGGAAGCGGTCGTGGCCCATCGCCCGAGCTCAGGACGTCCGCTGGGCGGGCACACACCTCGCGCCGTGGGTCAAACGACGGCTCACCGGCCGGTCCTCCGGCGACAACATCACCGCCAAGCGGCCCACGCTAATGCCGATGTAGGCCTCAGAATTCCCCTGCAACCGCCGGCCGGCGTCGCGCGTGATGTCGGCACAACCGGGACGGACCCGGTTGGCACAGGGGAGGAAAGGGGCCATGGTCGCAGTGACCATGTACGGGGCCGACTCACCACCCGTCGGGGTGGGAGTCGAGACGGGTGCCGACTTCGACGAGCTGTACGCCGCCAGTTTTCAAGGGCTCACGCTGCAGCTTTACGCGTACCTCGGTGATCTGGCCGAGGCGCAGGACGTCGTGCAGGAAGCGTTCTGCCGGGCATTCGGCAAATGGAAGCAGATCCGTCGCTACGACGACCCGGTCGCCTGGGTACGCCGAGTGGCCTGGAATCTGGCGACGAGCCGGTTCCGCAAGCAGAAGACGGCGCTGAACTTCCTGCGCCGCCAACGGGAGGAACGGACGGCCGAGCCGTCGCCCGATCGGGTCGCGCTCGTCAGGGCGTTGGCCGAGATCCCGGCCCAGCAGCGGCGGGCCGTCGTCTTGCACTACATGGCGCAGCTTTCCGTGGCGGAGATCGCCCACCAGGAAGGCGTCGCCGAAGGAACCGTCAAGTCCTGGCTCAGCCGAGGGCGTACCGCGCTCGCCGGTCGCCTGTCCGACCCCGCCCAGAAGGGAATCTGATCATGAACGAGTTCGACCAGGACGCCCTGCTCACGGGCGCTTTCTCGGAATTCTCCTCGGCGGCTGCCCCCACCGTGCGCCCGCTCGGCGCACAGGCCGTACGCGGTGAAGTGGCGCACCGGCGCAAGGTGCGAGCCGTCGCGTTGAGCGTTGTGGCCGCACTAGTCGTCGCGCTTCCGGTGGCCGGGTACGCAGCCTTCGGACGAGAGTCCCAGGGACCGCCGACGCCGGGGACCAGCGTTGTGCCGACTCCGTCGGTGAGCGAGTCGCCCAGCCCGAGTCCGAGTACGCCGGCCAGCCCGGCGCCGGACGGCCGGATCACGATCGCGCAGCTCACGGCGGGCAAGGTCGACCTGCCCAAATGGGGCAAGGCCGGGACGACGATGGACGGGTCCTGCAACGACGGGCGGACCAAGCTGGTCAAGGCCGTCGAACATAACCCGATGCTGACGTCGTACGTGCAGGAAGTCGCCTATGCGAACCTCGACGCCGATGCGGCACTGGAGACCGCAGCGCTGATCATGTGCGCACCCGGCGAGGCGGAGCTGCGCCAGGTAGTCGCGTTCGATCGAGACGCTACCGGGAAGATCGCCACCGTAGGCACGGTCTTCAGTGGCAATGCCTGGAGCGTTACGGCGAATGCGACTGGCGGGATCGATGTCGACGTCTCCGACTTTCAGGCTTGCTGTGACACACCGAAGATCATGGAACTGCACCAGACCCGGACCTTCGGCTGGGACGGAACCAAGATTGCCCAGCTCGCCGGGCCTACTACCTTCACGTCGCACTCGAAGCCGATCGACATGAAGGTGACCGTGACCAAGACCGTCTGGGGTGAGATCAAGGATCACCGACGGACCGCGACGATCACGGCGAAGGTGACGAACAACGGGCCCTCTGCCTCCAACTCGTTCATGCTCTTTTCCAACTCGGGCGGGGGCAACCTGGTGGAGGGATTCAACACGGTCCACCCGGGGTTGGCAGCCGGTGAATCGGTGAACGTCATCCTGAAGATCGAGTTCGATGTTCGATACGACCAGGTCTTCGTCGTCTCGCTGTGGGAGCAGGGAGTTGTCGGAATCCGCGACAAGAATCCTGCCGACAACCAGGCGAGGATCGACCTCAAGGTCAGCTGACCCGACAACGCTGTGAAAGGGCGGTCACCCATAGGGTGGCCGCCCTTCACTCATCCCCCGTAGGGCATCTCGGGTCGGCATTTGTCCGGCAACGCCGGTACCCTCTGGCGCGTGAGTCACTCGTTCCAGGTGGACCTCCGGGGCATCGTCGACCTGTTGAGCCATCACCTTTACGGCAGCCCACGGGTCTACGTCCGGGAGTTGCTGCAGAACGCGGTGGACGCGATTACCGCACGTCGAGTGGCCCATCCCGGCGCGCCGGCATCCGTGTGGATCGAGACGCCGAAGCAGACGCCGGACGGGACGCTGCGCGTACACGACACCGGAGTCGGGCTGACCGAAGATCAGGTGCACGAACTGCTGGCCACGATCGGCCGTAGTGGTAAGCGGGATGAACTGGGCTTTTCCCGGCAGGAGTTCCTGGGGCAGTTCGGGATCGGCCTCCTCTCGGCGTTCCTGGTCGCCGACGAGATTCGGGTGCAGACCCGGCACGAGGGAACGCCGACCGTCTACTGGACGGGGTACTCCGACGGGCGGTACTCGGTCGAGCCGGGGCCGGAGCGGGCCGAGGTCGGCACGACGGTGACGCTGGTGCCCCGGCCGGACGCCACCGACTGGCTCGCCGCCGAACGCGTCGTCGAGCTGGCCCGCACGTTCGGCGAGATGCTGCCGGTCGGCGTACGCGTCGACGGTGAACTGATCACTGTGGAGACTCCGCCGTGGGACCTCGGTCGAGTCGAGCTTTTCGCGTACGCCCAGCGCACCTTCGGCTTCATGCCGTTCGACGTGATCGACGTCAAGGTGCCCGAGGCGGGATTGCGCGGTCTCGCCTTCGTGCTGCCGCACCCGGCGAATCCGGCGGCCAAGGCGGGACACCGGGTCTACCTCAAGCGCATGCTCCTCGGCGAGGGGACCGAAGGTCTGCTGCCGGATTGGGCGTTCTTCGTCCGCTGCGTGATCGACACCAGCGAGCTGCGCCCGACTGCCAGCCGCGAGGCGCTGTTTGAGGACGGGCTGCTGGAATCGGTCCGCGAGCAGCTCGGTGACCAGCTGCGCGGCTGGATGCTGGCGCTCGCTCGCCGGGAGCCGCAACGCTTGCAGCACTTCCTGTCGGTGCACAATGTCGGCGTCAAGACCCTTGCGCTGCACGACTTGGAGATGTTGCGCCTGGTCGACGAGTGGTGGCCGATGGAGACCAACATGGGCCGCATGCCGCTGGCGGAGTTCCGGCGGCGCTACTCGACCGTGCGCTATTGCACCACTGTGGACGAATTCCGGCAGCTCGCGGCGGTCGCGGCCGCGCAGGATCTCGCCGTCGTGAACGCGGGTTACGTCTACGAGCCCGACATCATCGAGCGGTTGCCGCTGCTCGACCCGGAGGTGCTGGTCGACCGGCTCGATCCGAGCGATCTGGCCACTCGCTTCGACACCCTCGATCCGGCGACCGAGCTGGCACTGCGCCCGTTCCTAGCGATCGCTCAGCGGCGCATGGACCCGCTGGGCTGCGAGGTCGTCGTGCGCGCCTTCGATCCGCCCGGCCTCGCGGCCCTCTATCTGGTCGACCGCGAGTCGACCTTCCAGCGCCAGCTTCGCGAGACCCAGGAGGTCGTCGACGAGGTCTGGGCCGGGGTCCTCGCGGCCTTCGAGCGGGCCGAGGCCGCGACGCGGCCCCAGCTGGTGCTCAATCATCGCAATCCACTGGTACGCCGAGTGACGGCGTTGCCGTCGCCGGAACTGGTCGGGCTGGCCGTGGAATCGCTGTACGGGCAGGCGTTGCTGCTCGGTCACCACCCCTTGCGCCCGGCCGATTCGGCGTTGTTGAACCGGTCCTTCCTCGGACTGCTGCAACAGGCAGTGCCCGCGGCGGAGTACGGGCAGCCGGAGGGGGAGGACTGAGGATGGCGAGCGAGGACGAGATCCGCGAGATGATCGCCGCGGCCTGGGACGCGCCGGAGGGTGCGGGGCAGATCGCGCTGGTCGAGGAGGCGATGCTGCACGCCGAGGCGAGTGGCGACGCCGACCTGGCGTTCGACGCCCGGATGGTGGCGACCAACGCGTTCCATCGTGGCGGCGAACCGGCGAAGGCGTTCGTCACCTTCGCACGGTGTCTCAAGGAGTACGACGACAACCCGGATCGCCGCAGCGCGCAGGACGAACACCTGCTCCTCTGGTTCTTCAAGTACATCGTGTCCTCGATGGCCAAGTTCCCCGAGGTGCCGCTGGTGCGTACGCACGCCGTCCTCGACGACATGGAACGTCGTTTCCGATCGGGCGGCCACAGCCTGCACGCCGTGTACGCGTACCGGTATGTGGTCGCTTCTCACGTGGGCGATGCCGAGCAGGCCGACCATTACTACGGGTTGTGGGACGCCGCCCCGCGCGACGAGAACTCCGACTGCGCGGGCTGCGATCCGACCTCCAAGTCTCATCACCTGACCTGGCGAGAGCGGTACGCCGAAGCGATCGCCATCGCCGAACCGGCGCTCCTGGGCCGGTTGACCTGCTCCGAGCAG
>NZ_JABFVK010000041.1 GCF_013362815.1 Hamadaea sp.
CTCGTGGCGATCCCGATGCGGGCCGGCGTCTCCAGCTTCAATCTGGCGACGAGCGTGGCGATGGCCCTGTTCCACTGGACCGCCCCTCCCGCTTGACGTGGGGAGCCCACGAGAGCAGGGTGAACTCTGTGGGGATGGTCATCACGTGCCCGCGTTGCGGTGGTCCCGTGCGGCCGCCGGATCTCATGCGGTCCGTGTGGCGGTGCGATCGATGCGGTCCCGTCCCTCCCTTCCACATCGCCGAACACGCCGGAGCCGAGACGCTCGGCACGGCAGCCACTCTCGCCGCCAAGGCGGAGTTCCCCGTCTGGTGCCCGTGGCCACTGCCCACCGGCTGGATGGTGACCGGCCTCGGCTGGGCGGGCGATGAGCGTACGGGGGTCTCGGCGACCGTCGTGGCTTGCAGTGGACCGGCTTCGCTCATCGACGGCCCGGCCGACATGCTGTTCATCGCGGAGGAACCGGGCGTCGGTCTCGGCGTACGCTTCGCCGGCCTGCCCGGCCCCGACCCCGGCCCCATCCTCGCCGAGCTGGCGGTCGGCACGCTCGCGCACGCGAAGGTCAAAGTGGCCGGTCACCCAGCTCCGATGTGGGCACTCGACGCGCCCGAGGATCGCAGCGCGTACGTCGGTGAGGCCCGCGGCCGGTGGTTGTGGACGGTGGCCTGGCCGGCTCCCGCTGGTTACCTGCTGGCGGAGGATCTGTCCTTGCACGACCTAGCCGACTGGGTCCCGGGTGGACTGGTGTTCGGCGCGGCGTCCCCTTACCTCCCAGGGCGGCCCTGACCAGGCAGTACGCGCGTACGGCACGGTCACCCCGAAGTGCTCGAATCATTCACTGAGGACCCTCGCGACTGCTAGGCTTATGCCCGAATGCGGCGAATGGGCGCCGCGTGGAGGGGGAGTGGACCGCATGGTCAAGAAGATCCTCGTCTGGGGCGGGCTAGCCTTCCTGATCTTCTTCGTGGCGTTCCGACCTGACTCGGCGGCCAACGTCGTGAAGTCGATGGGCGGCACCGTGATGGACATCGCGCAAGGCGTCGGTGACTTCGTCTCCAGCCTCGTGGCCTGATCGGCCGGTTCACCCCCAATGACGACCGGACCCTTTGAGCCCGACGGCTCCGACGACGAATCGCGGCACGACCGCGACAACGAACCGATTCCCCAGGCTCGTGGGGAATCCACTCCTCAGTCCGATGACGACACTCATTTCATCGGCCGCGCGCACGTAGGTGCCGCGGCCGGTGCCGCTTCCGCCGGTGGCGCGCCGCCACCGCCGTACGCGGGCGGTCCCGACGATTTCCCAGAGATCAGCGAGGAAGAGATCTCCGGCCTCGGCGGCGGAGGCGGCGTACCGATAAGTCCTCGGCGGGTCCTGCCGCTGGAGGACGAGCCGAGCGCTCTGGTGGCCCGCTACCTCTTCCCGACCGAGCGGTACCGGGGCGAGTGGCGTAAGCACTGGATCCACTTGATCAACCACATCCTGGTGGGTGCCGTGGCCACGCTGGCCCTCGGCTACCTGACCGGGTTCCTCGCCAAGCAGGACATGCCGAGCCTCAGCGTCATCGCCGTGGTGGTCTACGCCCTGGTCATGGGCTGGGTCGCCTGGAGTGTCGCGGACTGGTACTACGACCGGTTCATCCTGACCAACAAGCGGGTCATGGTCGTCCGCGGCTTGATCACCCGCAACGTGGCCATGATGCCGCTGCTGCGCGTCACCGACATGAAGTACGAGCAGTCGCCGTTGGGCCGCATGCTCAACTACGGCACGTTCGTCCTCGAGTCGGCCGGTCAAGATCAGGCCCTGCGCGAGGTCAAGCACCTGCCCAATCCGAACGAGCTCTACCTGCGCGTCGTCGAGGAGATGTACGAGCCGGCCGCCGTCGAGGCGCGCCTCGGCCGAGAGGCCGAAGACGAGGGCTGACCATTCGGACCCTGGTCCTGCTCCTGTCGGATGTGCCACTCTGTGGGACACGACACAGGGTGCCGGGCGGGGAGGCGGTGGCGCGCGTTGGCTGGAAGGTCCGCGATCGAGGACGAGTTCCGCGAGTTCGTCGCGGCTCGTTCCGCTGCGCTTTTACGCAGCGCGTACCTGCTGGCCGGGGACTGGGCGACCGCCGAGGACCTGCTGCAGACCGCCCTCACGAAGACCTATCTGGCCTGGCGGCGGCTCGGCGAGATCGAAGCCGTCGAGCCGTACGCCCGCCGGGTGCTGGTCAACACGGCGACGTCCTGGTGGCGGCGGCGATGGCACGGTGAGCGCCCGACGGAGTTCCTGCCCGAGCGGGCCGTCGCGGACGCCACCGAGGAGCAGCTCGACCGGGACCTCCTCTGGAAACATGTGAAAGCACTCCCGGCACGACAACGCGCCGTGCTCGTTCTGCGTTTCTACGAGGACATGTCCGAAGCGCAGACCGCCGAACTCCTCGAAATCTCCCCGGGAACCGTCAAGAGCCAGACATCCCGGGCGCTCGGCACCCTCCGGCAGCGGCTCGCGGCCGAGGGCGTCCAGATTCCGGGGCTGACCACGCCGGAGCCTCAGCCGGCGCACCGGCCCGCCCCGGTTATCGAGAATCGCCCGGCTCCCGAGCGGCGTACCTCGGCGGCGACGGCGAAAGCGCCACGCGTAGCGGCTCCGCGGAGCAACCCCACGCGGACGGGCATCCCGGCCACGGTGGAGGGGCGATGACGAAGACCTCCGCCGAGACCGAGGCGACTCAAGCTCTGCGCGCGATGTTCGCCGCACAGGCGCAAGAGGTCTCGCTCGTCCAGGACTTGTCCGGCGTGACCGTACGCCGTGCCCGCAAACTCGCCCGGCGACGGACCGCCATCGGGACCCTCGCCGCGACGGTGGCCTTCGTGCTGAGCGTCGTCGGCATCGGCATCTGGCAGCAGTGGAACGCTCCCGTCGACGAAACCCAGGCGGCCTTGTCGGGACGGGTGGAATTCGGGGCCGACGACCACCAGGTCCCGATCACGACCGGCACCGCGCCACTGATGGTCGACCTCGTCGTCGGCTCCAAGCTCTACGACGCGACCAGTGGCACCTGGCGGGATCTCGGGAGCGGCGTCGACCCGGGCAGCATCGTGCGTACGCCGGCCGGCTGGTTGGTCGGTGGATCGACCACCCTGGGCCTGCAGCGAGCCGACGGGACTCGGCTGAAGCTGCTCGACGCGGTCGACGGCTGGGCCTCGAGCGCGGACGGGTCGGAGGTCGCGGTCGTCCGGGGCGAGACGCTGCAGCTGGACAAGCTGACGCGCGACGGTCTGCAGCCGGTCGCGACCGGCGCGATAGCTGCGGGCTGGCGGCCGATCGGCTTCCTCGCCACCGCGGTCCTGCTGGCCAAGGCGGACCGCAGCCGGTACGCGATCTGGTACCGCGACGGCACGTTCGACGAGGTCGCGGGGCTGCTTCAGGTGTACCCGAGCTACCAGTCCGACACGTTCGCCGTGGTCAACGGTTCCGTGGGTCGCCCGTGCCTGGTCCGAGTGTCGGTGAGCAGCGGCCGCCTGCAACGGCAGGACGCGGCTGGCTGCCACGAGTTCCTGGAGCAGGGGGCCGCGCACGCAGTCGTCTCGCCGAACGGGCAGAACCTGGCCACCCCGTTCGACGGTGGGCTCTGGGTGATCAACCTGGCCCGGTCGATCAGCGCCGTGAACGCCAACGGTGCGGCGGCCCCGGTCTGGATCGCCGCGTGTGCCTCGGACGCCGACGCCACTCCGGTCTGGCAGGACGACGCGACTGTGGTCACCACCTTCCACGGTGAACTTGTGGCTTGTGGCGTCGACGGTACGCAGCGGACTGTGGCGGTTCCCGACAGCGTTCCCGCTGGGCGGCGGCTCGTTCGGATCGAGCGGTAGGCCCTCCTTCTTCCGCTTGCCCCTTTCTCGCGTCGCGGTCCTGCGCTCGGTGTCGCGTCGCGCTTTTGTGTCGCGGGTTCTGCGCTCGGTGTCGCGTCGCGCTTTTGTGTCGCGGGTTCTGCGCTCGGTGTCGCGTCGCGGGTTCTGCGCTCGGTGTCGCGTCGCGGGTTCTGCGCTCGGTGTCGCGTCGCGCGCGATCCGGGGATAACGCGGCCTTCCGGCGCTTCATAGCCGCGTTATCCCCGGATAACGCGTGCGGTCCCGGCGCGCGGCCGCCGCGAACGGGCGCCGCCGGCCGCCGCCGGCCGCGAGCGGTCTCGGGGCGCGGCGAGCGCGAGCTAGCAGGCGAGTCGAGCCCGCCCCGGGGGAGTATCCGGTGGGTTGACGCCCGTCACGCCCTATGGTGACGAGTGTGAACATGCAACTGTTCGGCGAGATGTTCGTAACCCTGCTCGTCATCACGGACCCGCCGGGCATGGTCCCGATCTTCTTGGCGCTCACGGGCGCCCTGCCGGCGCGGGAACGAAACCGGGCCGCGTGGCAGGCCGTCGCGCTCGCCTTCGTGGTGATCGTGATCTTCGCGGTGGCCGGTCAGAAGATCCTGGACTACCTGCAGATCGACCTGCCCGCCCTGCAGGGCGCGGGCGGTCTGCTGCTCATCCTCGTCGCGTTGGAGCTGCTGACGGGGAAGGCTGACGACCCGCACCAGCAGGCCACCTCCAACATCGCGCTGGTTCCACTGGGTACGCCCCTGCTCGCCGGGCCGGGTGCGATCGTCGCCACCATGCTCGAGGTACGCAAGGCCGACGAAGTCGTCGACTACGTCGCGATCTCGTTGGCGATCATCGCCGTGATGGTCGCCGTCTGGCTGGTACTTCGCTTCTCCGGCACGCTGGTACGCATACTGCGGCCGGGTGGGATCGAAGTGCTCACCCGGATCGCCGGTCTGTTGCTAGCGGCGATCGCTGTGCAGCTGATGGCCGGTGCGATCGGACAGTTCGTCGACGCGTACCGGTCTTCGCGGGGGATGTGAGCGGGGGTTGTCACACCGGTGCGGCAGGATGGTCGCATGACGTCGGAACGCACGGGCAGCATCCCGGAGCAGCTGGGCTTCGACCTCGGCGAGCTGCCCGATCGGCTGTTCACCTGCACGCCCAGCAAGCTGACGTCCTATCTCGACTGCCCGCGGCGCTACCGCTACGCGTACATCGACCGGCCGGCGCCCCCCAAGGGCCCACCCTGGGCGCACAACTCACTCGGCGCGAGCGTGCATACCGCGCTCAAGAACTGGTACGCCGTGGAGCCCGCCCGTCGTTCGTCGGTCGCGTTGGCGCCGCTGCTCCGGGCCACCTGGGTGACGGAGGGCTACCGCGACGCCGACCAGCAGCGGGAGGTCTTCGCCCGGGCGCTCGCCTGGCTGGAGAGCTACATCGCGACCCTGGACCCGGTCGACGAGCCGGTCGGCGTCGAGCGCGTCGTCGCCGCGAAGACGTCGGTGCTGGCCCTGTCGGGGCGGGCCGACCGGATCGACCGCCGGGGCGACGAACTGGTCATCGTGGACTACAAGACGGGACGTTCGACGAGTACGCCGGATGACGCGCGCGGCTCGCTGGCGCTCGCCCTTTACGCGTACGCGACGACGCGGCAGTTCCGCCGTCGCTGCACCCGGGTCGAGCTGCACCACCTGCCGTCGGGGACGGTGGCGGCGCACGAGCACACCGAGGAGTCCCTCCAACGGCAGGTCAATCGGGCCGAGGGGACGGCCAAGGACATCATCGCGGCGGAGAAGCAGCTGGCTCAGGGCCGCGACGCCGACGACGTGTTCCCACCGCAGCCGGGCGCACTGTGTTCGTGGTGCGACTACCGGAAGACCTGTCCGGCCGGAGCCACCGCCCCGGTGCGGGAACCCTGGACGGCGGTCACGCTGTCGACGGGCGACGAGAGCTGACGGCGGCGACGGCGAAGAGGTCGGGCACCCCGTCGTCCGGACCGGCCTCGACGGTGTCGACGATCTCCAACCCCGCCCGTCCGAAGGCGTTGAGGAGTTCGGCCAGCGGGAGATGCCAGGCGCCGACCCGATTGCGTACGCCCTGGGTGGTGAACGAGTCCCAGCGGCGTTCCCGCCGGTGATAGCCGCTGTCGACGACGATCCGGGCGGGGTCGCTGCGATCGGCGAAGGCTCCGGTGAAGCAGGGGTGGATTCCGACGTGGACGAACCGGCCCCCGGTACGCAGCACCCGAGCCGCCTCGGCGATGACCCCGGGATAGTCGGGCAGGTCGGTATGCGTCAGCACGCTCACGATGAGATCGAGCGAGCCGGTCGCGACCGGTAGCGCGACGGCGTCGGCCGCAGCGACCGGGAGCAGCTGCCGGGCGTGCCGAAGCTGTCCGGTCGACAGGTCGACGCCGATCGGCCGCCAACCCAGGCCGCGCAGGACGCCGGCGCGAGCGCCGGTGCCACAGCCGACGTCGAGGCACGTACGCCCCTCGCCGGCCGGGATCAGTCGCCTGAGAACCTTGGCGACACGTTCCGAGTATTCGTTGAGTCCGCCGACCCAGTCGGCATACCAATCTGCGATTTCGTCGTACGCGGCCACCGGCATGCACTCACGCTAAGCCGCGTCGCTCCGCTCCGCAGTCCCCGTTCGCGGCGGGCGAACGCAGCCAAGTCGATCATCGACTCCGGGGAACGATCAGGGTCCTCTGGACACGACACGCCGGGCGATCACGCCCACAAGTTCATGATCGCGCGGAAAGGACGGCGCGCGGAAAGGACGGCGCGCGGAAAGGACGGCGCGCGGAAAGGACGGCGCGCGGAAAGGACGGCGCGCGGAAGGGACGGCGCGCGGAAAGGACGGCGCGCGGAAAGCGCGGGGCGCGGGAGGGGTTAGTCGAGGTGGCGGCGGGATTGGCAGTCCGGGCACAGGCCCCAGAACGTCACTTCGGCCTCGTCCACTTCGAACCCGTGCGCGGTGTTCGGGTCCAGGCAGGGAGCGGACCCGACGGCGCAGTCGACGTCGGCGACGAGCCCGCAGCCACGGCACACCACGTGGTGGTGGTTGTCGCCGGCTCGGGCTTCGTAGCGCGCGGGCGACCCGGCGGGTTCGATGCGCCGGGCGAGCCCGGCTCGGGAGAGTGCCCCGAGAACGTCGTACACGGCCTGCGTGGACACGGAGTCGATGCGTTCGCGTACGCGGCGGGTGATCTCGTCGACTTCGAGGTGACCACCGGCGTCGAGGACTTCGAGGACGGCCAGCCGCGGCCGGGTGACCCGCAACCCGGCCGAGCGGAGCTGCTCCTCACCCGACATGGTCATATCAAAGCACGGTCTCTGGAACGGTCCAAGAAAACGGTCGATGAGGTCGCCTGGATCACCGGCTACGCTGTGCCGCGGAAGGGTCGCACGACCCACGGGGGCCGCTCGGTGAGGCATCGAGGAGAAGCGCGTGTTCCAGTACATTCTGGGCATTCCGGCCCACCCCTTGATCGTGCACTTCGCGATCGTCTTCGTCGTCTTGCTCGTCGCCGGTTCCGCGGTATACGCGCTGGTCCCGCCGCTGCGACGGCGTACCGGCTGGGCTGTGGGGCTGCTGGCCGTGGTCGGCCCGATCGCCGCCTGGGTGGCCACGGAGTCCGGTGAACAGCTGCAGAAGATGGTCGTCGCCCAGGGTTACCCGCAGGAATTCCTCACGAAGATCAACCAGCACGTGACCTACGGCGACCGCACCTGGTACTTCAGCGCGGGCCTCGGCGTCGCAACGCTGCTGCTCGTCTTCGTCTCGACCGCCATCGGCAAGCGCCCGGCCGCCGAGGGCGAGACCCGCCGCGGCTCGCTGCTCGCGACCATCGGACTCGGCGTGATCGTCCTGGTCCTGGCCGGATTCACCGGCTACTACCTCTTCAAGACCGGCGACACCGGCGCCCATCTGCGGTGGGTCGACTTCGCCAAGAAGTGACGAACCGGTAGAAGGGGAGGAATGATGCCGTTCGTCCCCAGGTTCGCGGTCTTGGCGCTCACCGTCGGACTACTCTCCGCGTGCACATCGACTGATACGCCGAAAGCCGCGACCGAGTCTCCCCAGCCGGTCCGCAGCTCTCCGCGTACCAGTGAGATCACGGTTGTGGGAGCCGGGGACATCTTGGTCCACCCGCAGGTCTGGGCCCAAGCCCAGCGGGACAAGGGTTTCGCGGCGATGTTCGCCGGGGTGCGCGACCAGATCGCGGGGGCCGACCTGGCGATCTGTCATCTGGAGACCCCGGTGGGCGAACCCTACCGGGGGTTTCCGCGCTTCAACGCGCCGCCCGAAGTCGTCGAGGGGATCAAGGCGACCGGCTTCGACGGCTGTTCGACGGCCTCGAACCACACGTTCGACCAGGGGCAGGACGGCGTTGTGCGGACGATCGCGGCGCTGGACGCGGCCGGGCTCGGGCACTCGGGGACGGCGAGCCGGCCGGAGGACGCCGGGCATGCGACCGTCTACACGGTCCACGGCGTACGCATCGCGCACCTGGCCGCGACCTTCGGCTTCAACGGGCTGGCCGCGCCGGGCGGCAACACCTGGCTGGCCGAGCGGATCGACCCGGACCGCATCCTGGCCGAGGCCCATCGGGCCAAGCTGGCGGGAGCGGCGATCGTGATCGTCAGCCTGCACTGGGGCACCGAGTACCGGCACGATCCCAACGCCGACCAGCTGGCCTGGGCCAACCGGCTGGCGGGATCGCCGGACATCGACCTGATCCTCGGCCATCACGCGCATGTCGTGCAGCCGATCCGCCGGATCAAGGGCACGACGGTGGTCTTCGGGATGGGCAACGAACTGGCCCGGCACGCCGCCCCGGAAGACGCGAACCGTGAGGGGCTGATGGTGCGGGTGACCTTCGCCCAGACCGGTACGCGTTGGGCCGTCAAGACGGTGGAACCGCTGCCGACCTGGGTGGACCTGAGTCCGAGCGTACGCATCGTGAACCTGACTTCGGCGCTCGGCGACGCCGGGCTCGACGCCGCCCGGCGGCGCACCTATCAGGCGGCCTACGACCGGATTCTCCGGTACGCCCGCAGCTGACCGGCGCTTGTTCGCGCTGGATCAGGGTTCGCGGTCGAATCTTGGCCCAAGATTCGACCCGGAACCCTGATCCAGCGCGAACGGGGCGCGGCGCAGGGGAAGGCGGGCGGCGTCAGAAGAGCCAGAGGATGAGCACGAGCGCGCACAACGTGAGCGCTGCGATGCCGCCGATGAGGAAGGTGAACTGCCGGGCGGCGGCGTCCTCCCGATCGAGCTCGGCGTCGTCCTGTCGGGGCAGCACCCGGGGCCGGGACTCGCCCTCGACGATCTCCGGTTGATAGCTGGGGTCGTGCGGCGTGACCGGCGGACCCGAGTACTCGGACACCCGTGGACCTCCTAAGCTGGATGCGTGGCCCGTGACGACCTGACCTTCGAGTCGCACTCACCCGACGACGACCGGGAGGTGCAGCTGGAGCCCGAGGAGGCGCCGATCCTGCCGGACCGGACGGTGGACGAGACCCCGACGGGCTGGAACGACGGCTGGGACTCCAACGACTCGCGGCTGCTCGAGGACCGCCCGCCGCACTGGTGAGCCGTGATCACCGGCCGAGCTTGTCCCGGATCTCGGTGAGCAGGCGTACCTCGTCGGACATTTCTTCCTCGGCGAGCTTGCCGCGCCGCTTCGCCCAGGCGTTCATGGGAACCACTACGAAGTAGTAGACGGCCGCCGCCGTGAGCAGGAACGTGATCACCGCTCCGATGAAGGCGCCGTAGTCGAACGTCTCCCCGCGGATTCGCCAGACACCGCCGGTGCCGTGGCCACCGGTGATCACGGCGATCAGCGGTTCCAGGAAAGACTTCGTGAACTGCGTGATCATCGCGCCGAAGGCCGCGCCGATCACGATGCCGACGGCTAGATCGACGACGTTGCCGCGCGCGATGAACTCTCTGAACCCCTTGAACACGCGGCTCATTCTCGCCCGTCCGGGCGCTGAGCTCAGGAAGACGCGCTGGAGGAGCCGGACGAAGAGGACGAACTGGATGACCCCGACGAACCAGACGAGCTGGAGCTCGACGAACTCGATGAGCTCGACGGCGAGGACGACTGCGCCTTGCGGGAGTCGGTCCGGTAGAAGCCCGAGCCCTTGAACACCACGCCTACGCCGGAGAAGAGCTTGCGCAGCGTACCGTCGCACTCCGGGCACTGTGTCAACGGCGCGTCGGTGAACGACTGCACGGCCTCGAGCTGGTGACCACAGGCCGTGCACGCGTACTGATACGTGGGCACGATTCCTCCTTCTTCGAGTGCCGATAGTGGCACGCGAACCTCGTCAGTCTCAACTCAGCGCGGTAGCGGGATCATTCCGCCCAACGGTGTGACGACCGCCGTCACGCGGCGATCGTGCGGTTGAGCGGGCAGGCTGTGAACAAGCTCACCGTCGTGGAGCAGCGCGACGATCGGCGTACCGGCGGGAACTCGGGCGAGCGCCCGGTCGTAGCTGCCGCCGCCCCGGCCCAGTCGCGTACCGGTCCGGTCGACCGCCACGGCCGGCACGACGATCAGGTCGGCCTCCGCGATCGCCGCCGGGCCCAGCCGGCCGCCGGGGTCGGTCCAGTCGCGCCAGTCCAGGTCGTTGTCGCTCATCAGCACAGGCAGCAGTACGCGGGGAGCACCGCCCGTCGTGGCGAGCACCGCTGGCAGGGAGCCGTCGAGGTGCACTCCCGGCTCGGTGCCGAACGGTTCGTACGCGGCGATGACCGCCGGCTGCGTTGTGCGTACAAGATCTGACAGATGGACCACGATGCGCCGCGACGCGTCGGCCAACTGATCCGCCGTGCGCTCACGACGGGCCGTGAGCAGCGCGGACCTGACCGCCGCCTTGCTCGCGGCGAGCTCCGCCGGAAGATCGACCGGCACTAGCGGCGAATGTTCCGAAAAATCCGACACGCGACACTTCCGTAACAACCCGACCGTAGGGGGCGAACCGTGCAAGCATCGCACCCGCGACAGCTGCCAATTCTACGGACCACGGAGTGAGCGGTGACCCTGCGTACCCGTCTGACCAGCGCTTTCCTTGCCACGGTGCTGGCACCGGTGCTGGTCGGCGCGCTGGTCGCGGGCAGTGTGCTGACCTCGGTCGCGCGTGACCAGGCCGCCCAGCGGCTGTCGGTGGCGGCCACCGCCGTACGCACCAGCGTGTCCGCGCTGTGCGGCCAGCTGAGCGCGGTGGCGCAGGCGGTCGCGGCCGCCCCGGCGCCCGATCGCGCGACGGTGGCGCAGGGATATGTCGTACGCGGCCTGGCCACGGGCGTCCACATCGAAACCGGCGGACTGAGCGGCGGCGACGACTTCGCGGGGATCACGACGCCGGGCGCGCCTCCGCCGCCCTGGGCGGACTGTCCGCCCGCGGCGGCGACCGACATCGGCACGGCCTCCTACGAGGGCCTGGCCGCGCGCGTCGACCTCGTGGACGGCGGCCAGACCGTCGGCGCGGTGTACGCCGCGCAAACCGTCGACCGCGCGTTCCTCAATCGACTCAGCGACGCCGTCGGCGTGGACGTCCAACTCCGCCCGGGTTCCTTCTTCCACGCGTTCGAGGACTCGACCGAGATCACCGATCCCGCCGACGACTTCGACGCGCTGCCCCGGGCGCAGACCACCGCCGCTCCGGCCGCCGACGACTTCACTCGCGTACTCGGAACGGGCGACGGGATTCCGTTGCCGCTGACCCTGTCCGTACCCGAGCCTGACGCGTACGCCCGCTATGCGATGCTCGCCGCGATCGTGCTCATCACCGCCGCTGCGGCCGTCCTCGTGGCCTGGTGGCTGGCCCGGACGACGACCGCCCCGCTGGCGAACCTGGCCGAGGCGGTCGACCGGGTGGCCGACGGGGACTTGCAGGCTCGCGTACCGGTGCGGGGCAACGACGAGATAGGACAGGTCGCGTCGGCCTTCAACCGGATGACCGGCGAGCTTGAGTCCTATGTGGATGCGCTCACGGCCAGCCGCGACCAGTTGCGCGGTCAGCTCGGCGTGCTCGGCGACACCCTCTCCAGTACGCACGACCTCCACCGCATTCTGCAGGTGATCCTCCAGACCGCCCGGCACGCCGCCGGAGCCCGCGCCGGGGTGGTGCTCCTGATCGACCCCGCGACTGGGCTGCTCACCGGCCAATGCGCGGAAGGACTCGACCCGGCCGTCCCGATCCGGGTGCCGATCGGGGAGGGGCTGCTCGGCTCGGTCGCCGCCACCGGCGTACCGGTGCGGGGGCGTACCGACCGCGACGGGCCGGTGTTGCTTGCCGCCGAACCGCGCTGCAAGTCGTACGTCGTCGTGCCTTTCACGCTCGGCGGGCCGCTTCCGGCTTCCGGCGGAGCTGCCGCCGACGGCTCCGCGGCTGGACCTGTCGGTCCGGCGGGCGGTTTGTGGCCCGCCGGCTTACCGGCCGCGCACGGGGTCCTCGCCGTCTACGACCGGGTCGGCCGGGACGAGTTCGACGACGGTGACCTGGACACTCTGCGCACCTTCGCCGGGCAGGCCTCGGTCGCCGTCGACAACGTCCGGGTGCACGAGGAGGCTCAGCGGCTGTCGGTCACCGACTCACTGACCGGGCTGCTCAACTACCGGTCCATGCTGGACTGCCTGCGGCGGGAGGCCGAACGGGCGCACCGCTTCGGGCGGCGACTGTGCGTACTCGCCCTGGATCTCGACCGGTTCAAGGAGATCAACGACTCCTTCGGGCATGCCGCCGGGGACGTCGTGCTCGCCGAGTTCGCCCGTCGCGTACGCGCCGAGATCCGCGAGGTCGACCTGGCGTTCCGGCACGGTGGCGAGGAGTTCGTCGTCCTGCTGCCGGAGACCGACCTCGCCGGTGGAGTGGCCGTCGCCGACCGGTTGTGCACCGCCATGCGTACGCAGCCGGTCCTGTTGCCGCGCGGGCGAGTGGACGTGACAGTCTCCATCGGCATCGCCGTCTTCCCCGAGCACGGTGCGAGCGGATCAGCGGTTCTGCAGGCGGCCGACGACGCCCTGTACGCCGCCAAGGCGGCCGGACGGGATCGGCACCGGACCGCATTCTCACCGGGGGTCGCGTCGGTTCCGGCGTCCTCGCTATTGGATCCGCCCGGCTCCGCTGGGCCGTCCAGCTCCGCCTCCGCTGGGCCGTCCGGAGGGCCTTCACCTGCGGCTTCGGGCGGGGTCTCGGGTGCGGGCGGCGCTTCGGCGGCGACCGGTGAACCGGGCGATCAGGCCGAGGGCAGCACCGTGACGGAATTGACCACACGCGGCGCGTCGAGCACTCCGCATCCCCCTCGACAGGTCAACGGCCGATAGTCTCGCCACATGCTCGGACACACCCCCAACCCAGCAGACGACGCGGTGACCGCGACTTCGGCGGCAGGCGCCGCCGGGGGTGGCGCGCGGCGCGCCACCAAGGCTGTCATCCCCGCCGCTGGGCTGGCAACCCGATTTCTGCCCGCGACGAAGGCCGTGCCGAAGGAGCTGCTGCCGGTCGTCGACCGGCCGGTTCTGCAGTACATCGTGGAGGAGGCGGCGCACGCCGAGATCAACGACATCCTGCTCGTCACCGGGCGCGGCAAGACGAGCATGGTCGACCACTTCGACCGCAACCCCTACCTCGAACAGCGGCTGGAGGCCAAGGGCGACGTCAAGCATCTCGACGCCGTCCGGCGTACGTCGGAGCTCGCCGAGATCTACACCTGCCGCCAGGGCGAACCGCTGGGCCTCGGCCATGCCGTCTCGTACGCCGAGTCGCACGTCGGCGGGGAGCCCTTCGCCGTCCTGCTCGCCGACGAGTTCTGCGAGGAGGACCGGCCGCTGCTGCCGTCCATGCTGGACCTTCAGGCCAAGACCGGCGGCATCGTGCTGGCCTTCATCGAGGTGCCGGACGACCAGGTGGACCGATATGGCATCGCCTCCGTCGAGCAGGTGACAGCCGACCTCGACGCGATCAGCGACGCTGGACCCGTGGTGAAGGTGACCGGGCTGGTCGAGAAGCCGAAACTCGACGAGGCGCCAAGCAACCTCGCCGTGGTCGGCCGGTACGTGCTGCCGTTCAGCGTCTTCGACGCCATCCGCCGGACCAAGCCCGGCAGCGGCGGCGAGATCCAGCTGACCGACGCGATGGCGATCCTCCTCGAAGAGGGCACTCCCGTTCACGGGATCGTCTACCGCGGCCACCGCTACGACACCGGCATTCCGCTGGGTTACCTGCAGGCGACGGTGCAGCTCGCGTGCGAGCGTGAGGATCTCGGGCCGGCCTTCCGGCAGTGGCTCGTGGAGTTCCTCGGCTCTTCGGCGGGAACGAGCGCCGCGGGTGCCTCCGGCTCTTCGGCGGGAACGAGCGCCGCGGGCGCCTCCGGTGGGGGCGCCTGACCGGCGGGGATCGACTGGATGACGTTATGACCGCAACGGCCGAGTTCGAGTCGGCGTCAGCAGCCGAGCTGACGCCGCTCGCCGACTACCTGGGCAGCGTGCTGCGCAGGCTCAGGGCGCTGCCGGCGCTCGACCTCGACCTGACCCAGGCCCACGGCAACGTGCTGGCCGAGAACGTCCTCGCGCCACACCCGTATCCGGCCTTCGACACGGCCGGGATCGACGGGTACGCCGCGCGGGCGGACGATCTCGTCCCGCCGGGGCCGGGGCGTCCCGTGCGGCTCAACGTCATCGGCGACCTCTCCGCCTCCAGCTGGCGTCCCGTACGCCTGACGCCGCAAAGCTGCTTCTCCGTAGCCGCCGGCGCACCGCTGCCGATCGGGGCTGACGTCGTCGTTCCGGTGGACTGGACCGACCAGGGCATGGCGGCGGTGGAGATCCAACGGCTGCCCAAGCGCGGGTTCGGCGTACGCCGGACGGGCGAGGAGATCGCGGCCGGGGATGTGCTCGCCCGTTCGGGCGCTGTCGTCACTCCGGCGTTGGTGGCGGTCCTGGCTGCCAGCGGCATGGGCCACGTCGTCGTACGCCCGACGCCGCGGGTGGTGATCGTGGCGACCGGCGACGAACTCGTCGAAGCCGGTCGGGTCAGCCAGCCCGGTCAGGTCGTCGACGTCAATTCGCACGCCCTCACAGCTGCCGCCGCCGAAGCGGGCGCTCACGCGTACCGGGTGGGGATCTGCGACGACGATCCGGAGGGCCTGCGCGGTCTGCTGGAGGATCAGACCCTCCGAGCCGACCTGATCATCACCACCGGCGGTACGGGCACCGGACCGGGCGACATGGTCCGGCGCATCCTGTCGCGCCGCGACGGCGGGCGTACCGGGAGCGTCACCTTCACGGAGGTCTCCCTTTATCCCAGCTCCGTGCTCGGATTCGGCACCTACGGGTCGGCCGAGGAAGTCCCGATCATCTGCCTCCCGGGCGACCCCGGTTCGGCGCTGATCGGCTTCGAAGTCCTCGCCCGGCCGGCGATCCAGCTGCTGGCCGGGGCGGAGCCGGTGTTCCGGCCGTCCGTCCGGGCTCACCTGCTCGAGACGGTGACGTCCCCGCCGGGGCTCCGGGAGTTCCGGCCTGCGCTTGTCGCTGAGCGTCGAGGCGGTGGATACACAGTGCAGCCTTTGACGGGCGGAACGCGTACGCTGGCGGGGTTGGCCGAGGCGAACGGCCTGCTGGTCCTCGGCGAGCGGGTGACGACCGCACCGGCCGGGTCCACCGTGGATGTACTGCTGCTGGACAGGCGACGATGAACAAAGCCTTCGGGTATCCGGCCGTGCTCAGCGACGGGCCGGTGATGTTGCGCCCCTACCTGCGCTCCGACGCGCAAGCCTGGTCCGAGGTACGCCAACTCAACCAGCGGTGGCTGGCCCCCTGGGAGGCCACGCCGATCGGGCCGTGGGCGCAGATGAACTCGACCGCCGCCTTCAAGCAGGTCTACAAAGGTCTGCGCGCGGCGGCCAAAGAGGGCGAGGCGATGCCCTTCGCCATCTGCCTCCGCCCACCCGAAGGCGGTCCCGAGCGCTTCGTCGGCCACATCAACCTCGGTAACATCGTGCGCCGGGCGTTCGCTTCCGCGTACTGCGGTTATTGGATCGATTCCCGAGCGGCCGGCCAAGGCATCATGCCGACCGCGCTGGCCCTAGTCGTCGACCACGCCTTCAACGCCGCCGGGCTGCACCGAGTGGAGATCAACATCCGCCCGGAGAACAAGGCCAGCCGTCGCGTCGTCGAGAAACTGGAGATCCGCGAAGAGGCGTACCACCCGCATTACATGTTCATCGACGGCGCTTGGCGCGACCACATCGGGTACGCCGTCACCGTCGAGGACGTCATCGGCGACGGGGGACTGCTGCGGCGTTGGCACCGCCTTCGCTCCCAGTGATTGTTTGCCGATCATGAACCTATGGAGGCTCTCGACCGGCGTGTCGTGTCCGCAGCGCCATGATCGATCCCTGAACGCCCTGATCGACACGCCAACCGGCGCTGTGATCTCGCGCGTGTCGGCGAGCCTGCCGCCCACTCCGGCATCTCCCGCTTACCCTCGGTAAACGATCTATCTGATCGCGGGACCGCCGCCAGGTCCCGATCCGAGAGTGACGGGAGGGGTGAGGGTGCCGACCTCGGTGCTCCTCGCCGTCCTCACCGCTGCCGGGCTGCTCGCCCTGGCTCCGGCGCTCGTGCGCCGGTACGACGCCACCGAGCGGCTGGTGGCGGAGCGGGCGCTGTCGACGGCGCGGGTCCTGTCGAGGAACCGGCGCCAGCGCACCGTGCCAGGACGCCTCCCGGTCAACCCGCCGCGGACCTACATTCCGTCCATCCCGTTCGACTACCTGCCGGTCTCGGCCGTACCCGTGGTCAGCGGCATTCCGGTCTCGGCCCCCGCGCGCTCGGGCCCGCGCGCCTCCTCTCGCCGCCCAACGTTGACCGTCGTGCCGCGGTCGGCGGTCCCGTACACACTGCGTGACGCAACCGGCGGTCGCAGCCGCCTCCGTCCCGCCGTCTACCGCCGTCGCCGGGTCCTCTCCGCCCTCGTGCTCTTCAACGCCGTCGAACTCGTCGGCGTCTTCGCGGTCGGCCCCGGCTTCTGGATCGGCGTCGCCGCCAGCGTCACCCTGCTCGTCGCGTACGTCGGCCATCTCCGCAGCCGAGCCCTCCAGATGCAGCGCCGCCGCCGCGCCGAGGAGGCCGAGGCCCGCTGGCTCGCCGACCAGCAGGCCGAGGT
>NZ_JABFVK010000039.1 GCF_013362815.1 Hamadaea sp.
GCCCAGGTCCAGCGTGTAGAGCTGCTTGTCCTTGAGCGTCTCCGGAACCTCGCCCTTGACGATCTTCTGCGCCAGACCCTCGACCACCGTCGTCTTACCCACGCCCGGTTCGCCGATGAGCACGGGGTTGTTCTTCGTCCTGCGGGACAGCACCTGCAAGACGCGCTCGATCTCCTTCTCCCGGCCGATCACGGGGTCGAGCTTGCCCTCCCGGGCCGACTGCGTGAGACTCCGGCCGAACTGATCCAGCACGAGGCTGCTCGCCGGACCGGCCTCAGCCGTGCCCGCCGGATGCGTCCCCTCTTCGTAGCCGGACAACAGCTGGATCACCTGCTGGCGTACGCGATTGAGGTCGGCGCCCATGTGCCCGAGGATGCGTGCTGCGACGCCTTCGGTTTCGCGTACCAGTCCCAGCAGGATGTGCTCGGGGCCGATGTAGTTGTGGCCGAGCTGCAACGCCTCCCGCAGGCTCAGCTCGAGCACCTTCTTGGCGCGGGGACTGAAGGGGATCTGCCCGCCGACCGCCTCCCGGCCGAGGCCGATGATCTCCTCCACCTGCAGCCGGAGACTCTCCAGCGTGACGCCCAGCTTCTCCAGCGCCCGGGCGCCGACGCTCTCCCCTTCCCGCAGCACACCGAGCAGGACGTGCTCGGTCCCGACATTGCTGTGGTTGAGCATCCTGGCTTCTTCCTGGGCCAGCACCATCACCCGACGCGATCCGTCGGTGAACCTCTCGAACATGCTCATCAACGCCTTTCTGACGGCTGATCGGACCGGCGCTGAGTCGGAGCCTCTTGGCCCCGGTGAACGGGGCACGGGCAGGCGCTCTGCCCGAGGTCTGCTTATCGCGTTACTCGGTGCCCTGACCGGCCAGCACGAGCAACTCGTGCGGCGGGACGAGGACGTCCACAGCCGGAGCCTCGCCCGCCAGGCCGTGCGGGCGGACGGCGTACGCGATCGGCGGTCCGGTGAGAGCCCACTTCGCGCCGACGATCGTCGCGGGCCGGCCGGACAGCATCACGACCCGCGTCCCGGGGACGTGACCGTCCTCGCTCACCACGAGCAGGGCATCCATGATCTGCCGGGCGCCGTCGATCCGGACGTCCAGAAGCTGCGGCGACAACGGCAAGGCGGACGCGATCCGCTCCCAGCCCTCGTCCAGCAACAGGCGTACCGCCCGGTCCAGCTGCGCGCAAGCGGTGTCGAGCACCGTCTCCTCCCCGGACTCCGCCTGCCAGGCCAGGTCGATCGCGCTCGGTTCGAGGTCGGGCCGCTCGTCGACGACCAACGTGTACGCCTGACCGAGGACGTCTTGCCGGGCGGAACCGCCGTAGAGGGTTCCGACGCCGGGGCCGCCGTCGCGGGGCGGAAACCGCTCGATCAGGTGAGCGGCCCGGCCGTGGGGGAGATCGGCGGCCAGCCTCGCGTCGGCGATCCGTTCGGCGAGCGTACGCCGCGAGCGCGTCGCGTCGGCCGGGTAGAGCGTCCGGCCCTGGTCGGCGTTGATCGTCCCGGCGGCCAGCCGGCGCGCGGCGATGGTGTAGGAGACTCCGGTGCACGCCGCGTGCAGCCGGATGGCGCGTTTGCGGGCCCGCCCGGGGACGGACTGTCGACGGTGCCGGTCGTTCGGGGGCTGGCTGTCGTCCATGGGAACCTCCGGCGAGGCCTCACGCTCCCCGCCGAACAGCGACGCGGGCAGCATCCATTCGGCGCGCTGAGTCGGAGCCTCTTGGCCTCGGGTGACGGACGGCGTGAGCATTCCGTCGGGCTCGGGCAGGCGCACTGCCCGAGCCGAGCATAACCCGGGTGAGCTACGCAGCCAGTGCGAGTTACGCGCAGGGCGTACAGATCATCAACGGGGGGAGAAGGCGGCCGGGCCACGGACGCATAGCCCGGCCGCGATTCCTAGCGACCCGGCAGTCGCCAGGTCTGGTTGAGCGGGCTGCCTTGGCCCACCGGGTTGCAGGTCCATTGGTGGATCAATGCTCCGGGTGCGGTCGAGATGTTGCTGACGTCGACGCACTTGCCGCTGTGCCGGGCCACCAGTTGGTAGTCGCGCGGGTCGTTGCCCGCATAGGTGACCTTGCGCAGGGCGAACTGCTGATTCAGGGAACTGCTGTTGCAGGTCCACTGGATGACCGCCGCACCGTCGGCAGTGGACACCCCGTTGACATCCAGGCATTTGCCGCTCTGCTGGTTGACGACGGTGTAGGTGTCCGCGACTCCCGCGACGGGCTGGAAGTTCCACCGCTGCTGGGCGCTGCTGGTGCAGGTGTTCTGCTGTTGCTGCGTACCGTTGGCGGTGCTCGCGTTGGGGTTCTCCAGGCACAGCTGCGAATGCTGGGCTACAGCGGCGGACTGGAACGCCCCACCGCCCCCGCCGGACGGCGGAAGCAGGGTGATGGTGAATGTCTCGTCGGCGTTGGTGTGCGCCAGGTTCACCGTGGTCGCGTTGTTGGACAAGGTCACGGTCGCGTCCTGAACCGTGATCGGCCCGGTGACTGCGCCGCCGTTGTTGTAGGGAATGCGTTGCGTGAGTACGCGTACCTGGTTGTTCTGAACGATGCCACTAGTGGCGTCGAGACGTTGGATGTTGACGGCGATGTTGCCAGTGGTGCCACCCCCGCCGACCAGGATCTTGGCGACTCCGGAGTCCTTGGTGGCGAAAGCGTCGTACGCCGTGCTCGGGGTGGTCTGCGCGATCAGGCCGGTCTGTGAACCGTAGAACTTGTAGACCCACCATTCGCCCTTGGGGGAGTAGACCCCGTTGGCGTCGTGGGTGAGCAGGTTCGCCAAGTCGTTGTGCAGGTTCCCGCCGCTTGCCCAGTTCGCGCGCAGGCCGTCCGCGCCGGCGCGTTCGAGCCGGGCGATGTACCACGAACCGTCGCCGGGGTTCTGCTCGTTGCTCGCCCCGTACTCGTTGATCTGATAGGGACGTGGGTGGGCGATGCCCCGGGCGTTGAGGCTGGAGTTGGCGTTGGCGACGTTGGCGACCGGATCGCTCGGCAGGCTGTGCCAGCTGACGATGTCGGGCACGACGTTGTTGGCCTTGACGAAGTCGAGATACTGCGTCCACCAGCCGGTCGCGGTGGTGGGTACGCCCGCCAGACTCGGGCCGACGATCAGCTGACCGGGAAATTCGGTACGCAGCCGCTGATACGTACGCCGCCACAGCTCGAAATACTGCGACTGCGGCCGGTTCCAGAACAACGACAGGTTCGGCTCGTTCCAGATGTCCCACTCCACCGTGATCCCGGCCGCGCGTACGTCGCCGATCAGGCGGGTGAGGAAGGCGTCGTAGTCGCTCCAGTCCCCGTTGTCGCCGGGGAACCGGGAGATCGGATAGCCGTCGGCACCCCACAGATCGTGGTTGAGGATGACGAACTGACCGCCGAGGGCGAGCGTACGCCGAGCCTGAGCGAGGGTGGCGTCCCAACGGCGCTGGTAGCGGCCGGAGACCCAGCCACCAGGCGAGTCGAGCTGAGCGCCGCCGGCTCGCATGTAACGGAACTTCACGTCGGTGAAGAAATGATCGGGCGGGCCTGCGGCATTCTCAGTCATGCCGTAGATCCAGCCCGAGGCCCGGTAAGTGGGTGATCCGCCGGCGACACTGAAGTTGACGGAGATCGACTCGTCGGCCGCGACGGCAGGTACGCCGGTGAGCGCGATGGAGGAGGTCATGAGGACTCCGGCGAGCAGGCGCGCGGCGACTCTGCCGCGTCTGGTTCGGACGGTGTAGGCGGGTGGCGATGTGGTGTGCACGGGCGGCTCCTTCGGCGGGTCGGCGACCGCTGGGAGCGGACGGTCGCCGAGGCGCGAGCACGGATTCTGAATCGATTCGACACAAGCGGGTACGCGATTTCTCCAGCACTACAGGCGTTTTGGGCGAGGTGGCGAGGACGGTTGTCGAATCGATTCGCAGACGAGCGTAAATATCTCGCGCCGGTGTGTCAACGGTTCGCCCGCGGCGCCCTCCGCTACGCAGGGTGCCCCGCCAGCGCAGCAGAGCGCCCCGCCCGGGCCAGCAGGGCCGCGCCGTATCCGGGGATAACGTCGCTATTCGAGCGCGCAAAGCCGCGTTATCCCGGGATGTCGCGCAAGCAGCCGCGCCAGCGCAGCGGACCCGGCGCGAAAGGAAGCGGAAGCGGGCGCAGCAGCGCGGCAAACCCGCGAAGCGGAAGCGAAGCGTCAGCGTCGAGCAGGCCCAGTGCTCCCCCGAAGGGAGATCGGCGGCGTGAGCAGCAGGTGCTGAGCAGCCGCCGAGGGATCGGCGATGCATTCAGCGAGCAGTTCGACGGCGCGAGCGCCCATCTCCAGGGCGGGCACGTCAGCGGCAGTGAGCTGCGGCCGGAAGTTCTCCGCCCAATGTGGAGCGGCGACGCCGGTGACGGAGAAGTCTGTCGGTACGCTCAGTCCGGCGTTCTCCAGGGCGTGCTGGATGCCCGGCAATGCTGCTTCGTTGATCGTCGCCACGGCGGTGACTTCGGGATGCTCCCGCAGGATCTGATTCAGGCACGCTTCACCGGCGGCGGTGTCGTCGGCGCAGCAGTAATCGACGCCGGTCAGCCCGCGTTCGCGTACCCCTTGGGTGAATCCGGCCAGGGCTCGATGACCTGGACCGTAGCCTGCGGCCACGAGTTCGGCGGACCGGTTGACCAGCGCGATGTCGCGGTGACCGAGGTCGGCCAGGTGGTGTACGCATTTGGCCATCAACGCGGCATAGTCCACGTCGACCCACCACATGTCGTCGGGCCGGGACGTGCGGCCGATGCCGACGAATGGCAGGCCGGCCTGCTGGAGCCGGGCGACGCGGGCGTCTTCGAGCCGGATCTCCATGAGGATCACGCCGTCGACGCGGCGGCCGGTCACGACCCGTTCGAACGAGCGGTCGTGGTCGCCGCCCGAGGGCGAGAGGAGTACGTCGAGATCGGCCCGGGCCGCGGCGTCCACGACGCTGGCGACGAAGTCGAGCTGCATGTCGGTCAACCGGCGGCTCGCGGGCGGGATCACCAGGCCGATGGTGCGCGTACGCCCCTCTTTGAGCGCGCGGGCGTTGGCGTTGGGCCGGTAGTCGAGTTCTTCGATGACGTCGAGGATGCGGCGGCGGGTCGCCTCGGAGACGGTCCGTTTGCCGCTCAACGCGTAGGACACCGTGCTGCGTGACACGCCTGCCCGCCGGGCGATCTCGCCGATGTTCATCCCGCTCCCTCACGTCCGCGCCTGAGCATGCCACACCGGCCCAGCCGACTGGATCATCGAACCGATTCGTCAACGATAACCGCACGCGAGCTGGACATCTAGCCAGCCCATTGACGGACCGGCGAAACGAGCCTATGTTCTGTCGAACCGATTCGGCGAACCGATTCGACACACGCTCGCAACGCACGCGGAACGAGCACGCACGCGGAACTGCGAGCGCGAACGCAGAACAGCGAACGGCACACGGATGAAGCGCAAGCGCAACCTGGTGAAGGGATGGGCTGTGAAGCAAACGGCATCGCGGCGGCGCGCGGTAGGCGTCGCCCTGGTCGCCCTCGTGGCGGCGGGCGCCCTGGTCGCCTGCTCGTCGGAGGACAAGACCGGCGCGTCCGGCGACGGCGGCACGTACACCATCTGGGACCCGTATCCGCAGTTCGACGACTCCTCGAACTGGGTCAAGCTGCTGAACGACTGCGGGAGCAAAGCCGGTGTCACGGTCAAGCGGACCGCATTCGACACCAGTGATCTGACCAGCAAGACGCTGCTGGCCGCCCAGCAGGGCAACGCGCCGGACGTGCTGATCGTCGACAACCCGGTGATCTCGACCCTGGCCGAGGCGGGTGTGCTGACGACCAGTGACGACATCAAGCTCGACACGTCGGCGATCGACCCCAACCTGCTGGGGGCCGGGCAGAGCGGCGGCAAGACCTTCGGCATCCCGATCGGCGCCAACACCCTGGCGCTGTACTACAACAAGACAGTGCTGACAGCGGCCGGCGTGGACATCGCCTCGGTGAAGGACTGGGCATCGCTCACGGCGGCGTTGGCCAAGGTGACCGCGGCTGGGAAGAAGGGCATCACGTTCTCGGCGATCGGCACCGAGGAGGGCAGTTTCCAGTTCCTGCCCTGGTTCTGGGGTTCGGGTGCGAACCTGACGAAGCTCGACTCGCCCGAGGCGGTCTCCGCGCTGTCGCTGTGGACCGACTGGCTGAAGAAGGGGTACGCCCCGAACTCGGTCATCAACAACACGCAGACCACCAGCTGGCAGGAGTTCGCCACCGGCCAGTACGCGTTCGCCGAGAACGGCACGTGGCAGCTGGCCAACGCGAAGAAGACCGGATTCGAGTACGGCATCATCGCCGTTCCCGGCATCAGTGGCGGAACCGCTGCCGCACCGACGGGTGGGGAGTTCGTCTCCGTGCCGGTGCAGAAGAGCACCGCCCGGTACGCCGTCTCCCAGAAGCTCGTCGCCTGCCTCACCGACACCGACAACTCGTTGGCTACCACGACCACGTTGTCCTACATTGCGCCGACTGCTGCCGTACAGGCGAAACAGGTGGCGGCCAATCCCGAGCTGAAGGTCTGGGTCGACGCGGTCAAGGCGGCCAAGGGGCGTACGGGAGACAACCTCGGGACGAAGTATCCGAAGATCTCCCAGCCGATGTGGACTGCGGTGCAAGCGGCGCTGTCCGGCTCGGCCAGTCCCCAGGCCGCTCTCGCCACCGCGCAGACCGCCGCGGCTGCGGCCACGAAGTAGCCACATGACAGCCCGCACTCGCGCGTTATCCGGGATAACGTCCCCTCGCACAGTGTGCGAGACCGCAATATCCCGGGTAACGCGCCAGCGCCCCCAGCGCCAGCGCCCCCAGCGCCAGCGCAACAGGGGACGCCAAGCGGAACAGTGGGCGGCGTGGGCGTTCCTCACCCCGGTGACCGCGTACCTGCTGGCGTTCTTCGCGTACCCGCTCTATCGGAACCTGGACCTCAGCCTGCGCGATTACACCGTACGCTCGTTCGTCCAAGGTGGAGCGCCGTTCACCGGGTGGGCCAATTACGCCAAGGTGCTAGGCGATCCGGCGTTCGGGCCGGCGCTGACGCATACCGTGGTGTTCACGGTGGTGTCGCTCACCTTCCAGTTCGTCATCGGTCTGGCGTTGGCGGTGTTCTTCGCCAAGTCGTTCCGGCTGTCGGCCACCTTGCGGGCTTTGTTCCTCGTCCCGTGGTTGCTGCCGTTGATCGTGTCGGCGTCGACCTGGTCGTGGCTGCTCAACAGCGACTCGGGCGTGGTCAACGCCGCTCTGCGTATGCTCGGCGTCGATCCGGTGAACTGGCTGACGTCTCCACAGTGGTCGCTCGTCTCCGTGATCATCGCCAACATCTGGATCGGCGTGCCCTTCAACCTGGTCGTTCTATACAGCGGCCTGCGATCGATTCCGGCGCAGTTGTACGAGGCGGCTCAGCTCGACGGCGCGAACGGCTGGCAGCAGTTCTGGCGGGTCACCTTCCCGTTGCTGCGGCCGGTGTCCGCGATCACTCTGCTGCTCGGTCTGGTCTACACGCTGAAGGTCTTCGACCTCATCTGGATCATGACCCGGGGTGGCCCGAGCGACTCGTCCACCACCTTCGCGACCTGGTCCTATCGGCTCAGCTTCGGCAATCTGCTGCCTGCCTTCGGGCCGGGTGCAGCGGTCGGCAACCTACTCATCGTGATGGCGCTGATCGCCGGTCTGGTCTACATCCGCGCGCAGAAAAGGCAATACGAACCATGACACGACACCGTCATTGGCTCAAAACCACGCTCGGGCTGCTCCTCACCGCGATCATGCTTTTCCCGGTCTACTGGATGATCAACGTCTCGTTCACCCGGCCCGAACACATGCGCAAGAGTCCGCCCGATTGGTTCCCCGTCGACGGTACGCTCGACGGTTATCGAACGGTTCTGCACGACCAACTGCCTTATCTGGGCACGAGTCTGTTCGTCGGGATCGGCACTGTCGTCCTCACCGTCGTCGTTTCGGCACCCGCGGCGTACTCGTTGGCCAAGCTGAACCCGCGCGGAGGCCGAGCCTTGAGTTTTGTTCTGCTGGTGGCCCAGATGATTCCCGGCATCATCATGGCGATGGGCTTCTATGCGATCTATCTCAACCTCGGGCTGCTCAATACCGTGGGTGGCCTGATCGTGGCCGACTCCACCCTCGCCGTGCCGTTCGCGGTCCTGATCTTCACCACGTTCATGACCGGCATCCCGGACGAGATCATGCAGGCCGCGAAGGTCGACGGCGCGGGGCCCTGGCGCACTTTCCGGTCCGTCGTGCTGCCGGTCAGCCGTAACGCGACCATCACCGTGTCGCTATTCGCCTTCCTTTGGGCGTGGTCGGATTTCGTTTATGCCAGCACTTTGGACAGTGGTGGCAATCAGCGTCCCATCACTCTGGGCATCTACCACTACATAGGCAACAACAATCAGGAGTGGAACGCGATCATGGCGACTGCGGTGGTCGCCTCGATTCCGGCCACGATCCTGCTCGTCCTCGCCCAGCGATACGTCGCCGCCGGGGTCACCTCGGGCGCGATCAAGGACTAGGAACGGAACTTTGATGACAATCGCCTCCCCGACGTTCACCGTCCAGGAGATCCCCTTCAGCTACCACGGGTCCTGGCTCGACATCTCGCCAGTGATCGCGAAACACACCTACGCCGACGACCTTCATCTGGTCTCGCACCAGACCGGCCTGCACGCGGTCCTCCGGCTCGTGCCCACCGACGGCCACCGCCGGGTCGAGGCCGCGGTCAGCGCAAACCCCGCGAGGCTCGGCTGGGTCCATCAGCGTGGGCGCGTCGAGGCCGCGTTCGAGTCTGCCGACACCATACGAGTACGCGGAAAGGGGCTGGGCCTGATTCTGCGATCGGCTGACGCGCAGCTGACCCCGTTCAGCGGGATCTACCTGTATCGGGACCCAGTCGCCGGCGCGTACGTGTTCACCAGTTATGAGACCGGGCGGCGGTATCGGGTCACGGTGCTGTCGGGGCAGGTGACGGTCAGCGGCGCGGAGGCGCTCGGCACGGCCGAACGAGAACTCACGTTCCCCGCCGACACGCCTTGGGAGATCGCGATCGAGGAACTGGACAACGCGCGCTCTCCTTATTCATATGCCCGCGACTTCGATGACGTCGCGGCCGCGGCAGCTGAGGCGTTCACCGCGTTCGCCGATGCGATCGCGCCCTGGCGTGGGCCCGGTACGCCCGCCGCCGAACTGGCCGCCTACGTGCTCTGGTCGGCGACCGTACGCCCGGCCGGCTTCCTGAAGCGCCCCGCCGTCCTCATGTCCAAGCATTGGATGGACAAGGTGTGGAGCTGGGATCACTGCTTCAACGCCATCGCGCTCGCTGCTGGCGTACCGGAGTTGGCGTGGCACCAGTTCCGCCTGCCGTTCGACCATCAGGACCCCGCCGGCGCGATCCCGGATTCGGTCGCCCACTCGGAGGTCCTCTACAACTTCGTCAAACCACCCGTCCACGGCTGGGCCCTGCGGCTGGTGCGTGACCGGCTGGGCGCCGAGCTGCCCCGGGAGCAGCTGATCGAGGTCTACCACGAACTGTCGGCGTGGACCTCGTTCTGGCTCGACGCCCGCTGCGCCCCGGCAGCGGAGCTTCCCCATTACCAGCACGGCAACGACTCCGGCTGGGACAACGCCACCACCTTCGACGCCGATCGGGTGGTGGAAACCGCCGACCTGGCCGCCTTCCTTACCCTCCAACTGCGTACGCTCGCCGGCCTCGCCGGAGAACTCGGCGACCACGAAGCGGCCTCGGATTGGGCCCGCCGAGCGTCGGACCTCCGCGATGCGATGCTCCGGGAACTGTGGAACGGAACCGAGTTCGTCACCCGCGCGGTCGCCTCCGGCACCACCCGGACGACGGCGAGCTTGCTCGATCAGCTGCCGATCGTGCTGGGCGAAGACCTGCCGCCGCCGGTCGCGGAGGCGCTCGCCGACCGCGTCAAGGCCCACCTCACCCGGTACGGGCTGGCCACCGAGCTGCCACAGTCCGACGCATACCAGCCCGACGGATACTGGCGCGGACCCATCTGGGCCCCGGCCACCCTGCTGATCGAGGACGGCCTGCGCCGAGCCGGCTTCGTCGAGCTCGCCGACGAGGTCAGCACCCGATTCCGGCAGCTGTGCGAGAGCTCCGGATTCGCCGAGAACTTCGATGCTCTGAGCGGTGAAGGGCTCCGCGATCGTGCGTACACGTGGACCGCCAGTGTCTATCTGATCCTCGCCGCGGACAGTGCCCGCCGGGTGTCGGACCTCCGCCACGCGATGCTCCGTCTTGACGATTAGGCGGTGACGTGGTGGTTCGGCTGCGATGATGGCCTGGGATAATCCCTGTTGACGTCTACAGGGTGGGAGTTGATGGCGATGAGCCCGTCGGAGGAGGCGGCGTCCTTCACCGGCCTGGCCTTGCGTTCGGAGCTGCTCAAGGCGCTGGCGGATCTCGGCTACGAGGAACCGACGCCGATCCAGCGCGCGTCGATTCCGCCGATGATGGCCGGTAACGATGTGCTGGGCCAGGCAGCCACCGGCACGGGCAAGACTGCCGCGTTTGCGCTACCGATCCTGCAGGGCCTCGCCGACGGCGAACGGGGCGTCAAACCGGCGGCGCTGGTGCTGGTGCCCACTCGGGAACTCGCCGTCCAGGTCTCCCAGGCGTTCCACCGCTACGGTCGAGACCTGGGCGTCCGGGTGCTGCCGATCTACGGCGGTCAGCCGATCGGGCGGCAACTCCAGACGCTGCGGCAGGGCGTCGACGTCGTCATCGCCACGCCGGGCCGGGCCATCGACCACATCAACCGCGGAACGCTGGACCTGAGCGAGGTCTCGACGGTAGTGCTGGACGAGGCCGACGAGATGCTGGACATGGGCTTCGTCGAGGACATCGAGGCGATCCTCGACGAGACCAGCGACCAGCGCCAGACCGTCCTCTTCTCCGCCACCATGCCGGCGCGGATCGGCACGCTCGCCCGGCGCTACCTGCGCGACCCGGTACGCATAGAGATGGGTCGGCACGAAACCACCCGGGGCGAGGCCCCGAAGGTCCGCCAGAGCGCGTACATGGTGAGCCGGGCGCACAAGGCAGCCGCGTTGGGCCGGATTCTGGACACCGAGTCCCCGGCGGCGGCGATCGTCTTCTGCCGTACGCGTGAGGAGGTCGACCAGCTCACGGAGACGCTAAACGGTCGCGGGTATCGCGCGGAGCCGCTGCACGGCGGGATGAGCCAGGATCAGCGCGACCGGGTGATGGCCCGGCTGCGGGCGGGCACCGCCGATCTGCTCATCGCCACCGACGTCGCGGCGCGGGGTCTCGACATCGACCTTCTTACCCACGTGATCAACTACAACGTGCCCTCGGCGGCCGAGGCGTACGTGCATCGCATCGGTCGCGTCGGGCGCGCCGGCCGCGAAGGCGTGGCGATCACCCTGGCCGAGCCGCGTGAGCACCGCATGCTCAAGACGATCGAACAGGCCACCAAGCACCGCTTCACGATCGAGAAGCTGCCCACTGTCGCGGACCTGCGAACCCGGCGGCTGGAGATGACGCGCGCCGCCCTGCAGGAGATCCTGGTGGCCGGTGACCGGCTCGAGCGGTTCCGCGTCGTCGTCGAGTCGCTCGGCGACGAGTTCGACATCGTCGACATCGCTCTCGCCGCGGTGCAACTCGCGCATGAGTCCACCGGGAACGAGATCGACGAGGAGGAGATCCCCGAGTACTCCGACGACATCGGCCGCAAGGCACGTCGCGACGAACCGGAACGACGTGGCGGCAAGGGCGTCAACCGCTCGGCCGGAGGCACCGTCAAGCTGTTCTTCGGCCTCGGACGCCGGGCGAACATCCGTCCGCAGGACATCGTCGGCGCGATCGCCAACGAGGCGGGACTGAAGGGGCGCGACATCGGGGCGATCGAGATCACGGACCGCTTTTCGCTGGTCGAGGTGCCTGCCGGGGCAGCCGACGACGTGATCAGGGCCCTTCGCGACAGCACTGTCAAGGGTAAGAAGCTCGTCGTGAGACGGGAGTCGTTCGCCGCGCGCAAGCGCACCAAGTAGATCTATGCCTGCGAGCCGGCTCCTCTGGAACGGGCCAGCATGCGCCCGGCCGCCTCGATCCCGGTGAGCGCCGCTCCGTAGGCGGCGACCTCCCGCTGGAAATGCTCGACCTTGCTGTTCCAGAAGGCGAGTTCCGGATGCAGCTTCTTCCGGTCCTGGTAGGAGATCATGTCGGCTTCGGGCGTGATGCCCTGGCGGAGGCACAGGTCATCGAAGTGGGCTTTCGCGGCGTCGTAATTCTGGCTCATGTGGAGCAGGGCTCGCTCGGCCTGGATGAGCTTGTCCTGAAGGTACTCGACATAGTCCCGGGTGATCGGTGCAATGGCAGAAGTCATGCCAACCTCTACCCCCGCCCGTCCGCTGCCATGCACCGAAAAACGGCGACTCGCCGGGTGCTGCACCGTTGCGCCGGATCAGGGTTCCGGGTCGAATCTTGGGCGAAGATTCGCCACAGATCCATGATCCGGCGCTGAAGCAGACGTTCTACGCAAGCGCCGTCTGGAATCGTCGTCTTGGTTAGTTGCGCCTACTGCCCGACGACCTCCTGAGTCAGCGATATCCGGCCAGCTCCATCAGCCGGACCGTGTCGTGGAATCCCTCTATGCAGGCGGTTAGCAAATCCGGGTAGCCGCCCGGGCTGGTGCGTGCGTACTCGAGCAGGAAGTACGGGTCGAGCGCATCCGGATCGTCCAGGTGAGCCTCGACGACCTGGCCGCTCTCGGCCGACTCGAGTCGGCAGTGTTCGCCGTGCATGTGGAGGCTCCACATGACTCCGTCGACTTCGATCTCCTCCGCGTACGCCCTGCCCGCGTCGTAGTCGGCGAGGACTTGGTGGCGCAGCACACCGACAAGGCGTCCCGCTATCGCTCGGAAGTCGGCGACCAGCCGGTGCACTGTCGGCAGGAGGCTCGCCGCTTCGTCGTCGCTGATCAGCCGCAGTACGCGGAGTCGAGGCGGCTGGAAAGGCGACATGATCACGAGAACGTCTGCTGGGAGCGACATCTTCAGGCGGCGAGCGATGTCGGAGGCGGTGGAGGGGTCGGTGCCCTCGTCGAGGACGTAACTTGCCCCATGTCCGCGCTGCACTAGCCGGGACAACTGCTCGGTGGTCGGGAGGTCTGCCACGCTGCGGGAGCGTACTCCCCGCACATGGTGCAGCTAATTCAGTGGGCCGAGGCGCATCAGCACCCCGGCCCTCCGAAGGTGCTCTTTCGAGGGACGTCAGCGGTGCGGTTGCGGCGGTTCGACTGCGGTTCCCGGCGGTTCGGGGCCGGTCTACTTCGCAGCGGCCAGCGCGCCGCCGGAGACGGGCAGGCCGCCGGTCGGGGTGACCATGGGCACGTGGAAGGTCGTGCCGCTCGGTGCGGTGGCGACCGGGATGACCGGGTACGCGTTTCCACCGGCCAGGATCGACGTCGAGATGTAGTCGCCGAACATGCGTCCCTGGGAGGTGTTCGGCAGCCAGGCGAGCGTCATCGGCCCGGCGATCTGGGTCGGCGCACTCCAGGTGCTGCCGCCGTTCGTCGAGGAGATGAAGCCGACCGACAGCTGGCAGGTCGCCGCCGTGCACGAGGCAGTTGGGTAGAAGTAGTACGTCACTCCGACTCGTGCCGTCGATCCCGAGGTCGACTTGTCCACGGCGATGCCCGGAGCGAAGTGGTCGACCGTGCTGGTCGTGGCGTCGATCGGGAGGCGGATCGGTGCGGCCCACGTCGTTTCGCTGGTGGACTTGGAAAGCACTATGTCGTTGCTGGGACAGCCGGAACGGAACCGGCAGTCGGCCCACACGACATAGGCGGTGCCGGCTCCGTCGATCTCGGCCGACGGAAGCGGCGATTCGCGGAGGCTCCCGGCGACCGTATGGTGGCTGACCGTGGAGATCTGCACCGTCGATCGCCAGCTGACTCCGCCGTCGGTCGAGCGGAACGAGCGGATCGCCGACGACGACGTGGACCGGTAGGGGACGAGTACGGTGCCGTTGGGGCGTACGACTGGCTGCCCGCCGAGACCGGTTGCGCCGCCACTGGGTGCGAGCGCCGCGCCCCAGGCGAGGCCGCCGTTCGTGGAGGTCTTCATCCGGATCGAGTTACCGCTGACGATGTCGTACTGCGTGTAGCAGTTGCCGTAGAACGGGCTGGCGGCAGTGTTGTCGCAGACGATCCAGTTCTTGTCGAGATCGCCCGTCGCGGTGACGATCGGATTGCTCCAGGTCAACCCGCCGTCGGTGGACCGGCTCGTGAGCACGTCGGCGCCGCTGGCGGTGATGCCCAGGGACGAGATGAGCCAGACGTTGTCCTGCGCGTCGTACGCCACGGCTGGGTCGCTGACCTGGCCGTACGATCCGGCGGGTACGCCGTTGGGGGTGATCCCGGGCAGGAATCCGTTGGTCCAGCTGACACCGCCGTTGGTGGAGGTCGCCCAGCCGATGTTCGACGAGCCGCCGCCGAAGACCCGGCCGGTCTGGAACGCCGAAATGATGGTGTTGCCGAACTGGAAGGTGTCCGGTTCGACTTCCGTCTGATGTTGGGCCTGCGCGTCGGTGAACGGGTCGTTGCTGACCTGAGCCACGGGCACGTTCGCCGCGGCTGGGGTGCTGAAGAGCAGTACGATCGCGGTGGCGATCGGCACGCTGAGCGCGCCGAGGCGCGCGGAGCGGATGGACAGGCGCATGTGGCGCCCCCTCTCCGAGGGAGAAAATGCTATCGAAACCTGCCTATCAATCGATGGCGATCGACTCAATCCCTCGTCGGGGGTACGCCGGGTGTCCGGCCGGAGCGCGGGAGGAAACCGACGCGCCCCGGCCGATCGAAGGACCTCCGCCGAGTCGCGAACGACCTGCGCTCGCAGCGCCCTACCGGTATGGCGCCAGGGCGGTGGTCCCACGCTGGCGTACCTACCTACGCCAGCGTGCGTCTCACGGTAGAACCGTCATCGCTGCCGTACCGACGGGATGACCGAATTGTCATCAGGGGTGGGTGCCGGGATAAGCCCTAGGGTTCGCCCCGGCACCCGAAGCGTCACGCGCAGCCGGGGTACTTGAACGATCCGATGCGGGTCTGCCAGTTGCTGCCGGTGGCTGCGTAGTACTCGGTGGTGAACCAGAACGTGCAGCCGTCGACCGGGTCGACGCTCATCTCGGCATAGTCGCCCCACCGGTTGTAGTTGCCGGTCGAGGGTGCGCCGGTGCCGGCGATCAGCGTGGTCTCGGTCTGGCCGAGGGTGCCGAGCGGGTCGGTGGCCAGGCGTCCGGCGTATCGGATGGCGGGGTTGTTCGACGAGTTCGCGGTGTTGTATCCGACCGCCATGTTGCCCTGCTTGTCGACCGCCAGCGACGGCATCCACCGGTACAGGCCGTCGGCCGGGGCGTACGTGCCCTGCTGGCGGATGGCGGGGCTGGTGGCCGCGTTGGACACCTCGTACCAGCGCACGCCTGCGGTCGAACCAGCGACGACCGTGTGCGACAACCACAGCGATGTGCCCTGCAGCTGCGCCTTGTTCATCACTCGCGGGCTGAGGCTGTCGACCTGCTCGCCGGGGGTCGGTATGCGTCCCACGCTGCTGTAGGACACGGCCAGGTTGGCGGTGTTGACGAACGTCGTCGACGCCGGGGTCGTCCAGTTCGGCGTCATGTTCCAGACGCTGATCCTGCCGCTCCAGATCGAGGCGATGACCTCCGGCCCGGTCCCGGCGGTGGTGCTGTTGGCCGGCAGCAGGCTGAAGAACGACGAGCCGGTCGTCACGTGCAGGACTTGCAGCGATGCCGAGCCGAGCGTGCTGCGACGCAACGCGTACACGCCCGAACCGACATAGCTGTTGTGCCGGAAGTTGTTCGTGGTGAAGTAGACCGCGTCCGGGCCGGAGCCGAATTTCGGATAGTCCGGGAACTGGCCGTCACCGGCGGGCACGGAGTAGAAGGTCCACGTCGACGCGACCGGATCGGAACCGGAGGACACCGCAACGCATTCGTAGAACGGGCCCTTGGTGGAGTTGATCCAGGCGAAGTCGGCGATCACCCACTTGCCCGACGGCCCGTCGTACGCGACGGTCGGGTCGCCGCCGTTGTCGGCGTCGCACTCACTGGTGCCGCTGTTGGCGAAGAAGTCGTCGAACGTGAACGCCGCCACCCGCGCGCCGGTCGACTTGGCGAAGATGCCGATCGACGTGTTCACCGTCTGCACGAAGTGGTTCGGGCCGACGACACCGTTCGTGTCCGGCGGCCAGCCCGCGCCCCAGTTCTGGAAATCGAGTCCGGCGACGTTGACCGTCGGGCTCGGCGCGGCCAACGCAGTCACTGCGGTCTGCACCGGTGCGGCCGGTCCGGTGCCCTGCGGGCCGGTCTCGCGCAGTTCGGTCTCCTGCCGCGGCGGGCGGCGCGTCGGCGGAGCGGCGGGTAGCTTGCGAGTGTCGATGTACGCGGAGTGCCCGGCGACGGTGAACGCCACCGGTCCCGAGCCCTTGGCGTCGGGGTCGGCGACGGCGTCCTCTTCGCCTTCCTCTTCGGCCTCTTCGCCCGCTGGGTTCGCCTTCTCGGGGTGGTCGGCCTCGTACTCGGCTTCGGTAGCCTCGCGGGAGTCCTTGTCATGGGCGGCGTACACGACGCCGCCGGTGCTCAGAGCCAGCGCGATCGCGACGGCCGCCAGCCACCTGATGCGGATCTTGTCCACTGTCACTGCTTTCCGGGCCGGGGGTTCGGCCCTGTCCGGGGGTGCACGCGGCGCGACCGAGATCGCACCGTAAGTACCGGTCATGTAAGCGGACCTGACCCGGCAGACATCAGTAGGCAGATGGTCATCAATTTGTCACGGCAAGGGACATCCAATCAGGCGTATGAATGTCCTCTCGGAGTCGGGATCGGTTGGGTGGGTGACGTGACGGTTCTGTCATCCCGAGAGCCGCGAACCGTGGCCCGCCTACGCTGGGAAGCACGTCGGGGGAGGGGTACCCTCTCGCCTGCGCCCGGCCAGGCTGTCGGCAGGAGAGGAGCGAGCCGCGACAGTCACAAGTCGCCGGCTCGCTCAAGCCGGTACGCATCACGGCCTGCGCCGCCCGCGACCGTACCGAACGGTAACCACTGTGGACGGCAGCCGGAAGCCTCTGCTCGGCTCGTTGTCCGCAGCCGGGTCGGGCCATCGATGTCGTGGCATGGTGAGGGTCGCCCACCCGCAAAGGCGAGTGGACGACCCTTGCCACTACAGCTGTGACCTACAAGGTGAGGGTCCAGCTGTTGATGTAGCCGGTGTCGGCGCTGGCGGCGTCTTGTACGCGCAGGTTCCAGGTGCCGTTGCGGACTTCGCTAGACAGATTGACTGTGTAGGTGGTGTCGATGTTGTCGGCGCTGCCACCGGTGCGGTTCTGCAGGGTGTAGACCGATCCGTCCGGCGCGACGAGGGAGACGACGAGGTCGCCGATGTAGGTGTGCACGATGTGCACCTCCACCGTCGAGGTCGAAGACGCGTTGCCCGAGCAGCCCGAAATGGTGATGGGGCTGTTGACGGTGGTGTTGTCGGGGATGGTGACGTCGGTGCCGTTGGAGCCGGTGCAGGTCACCGGCGGAGCAGCGGCGAGGTTGAGCGTCCAGGAGTTGATGTAGCCGGTGTCGGCGCTGGCGGCGTCTTGTACGCGCAGGTTCCAGGTGCCGTTGGCCACCTCGCTGGACAGGTTGACGGTGTACGTGGTGTCGATGTTGTCGGCGCTGCCACCGGTGCGGTTCTGCAGGGTGTAGACCGATCCGTCCGGCGCGACGAGGGAGACCACGAGGTCGCCGATGTAGGTGTGCACGATGTGCACCTCCACCGTCGAACCCGCCGACGCGTTGCCGGCGCAGCCGGAGATGGTGATGGGGCTGTTCACCGTGGTGTTGTCCGGGATCGTCACGTCGTTCGGGTTCGTCCCGGAGCAGCCCGCCGGTCCGGTCACCGTCAGGCTGTAGGTGACCGAATGTGAGGCCGACGCTGAGGTGCCGGTGATCGTGATCGGATAGGTGCCCGCCGCTGCGGACGACGACACGGTGAACGTCGCGGTCGCCGAACCGCCCGCGGTCACCGAACTGGGGCTGAACGACACGGTCACCCCGGCCGGGGCGCCGCTGGCGGACAGCGTGACAGTTTCGGCCGAGCCCGAGACGACTGCCGTGCTCACGGTCGCCGTCGTGGATCCGCCCGGTGCGGCGCTGCCCGAGGTGGGCGAGACGCCGACCGAGAAGTCGTTGCCGACCGGCGTACTGCAACCGGGGAGCGTGAACGAGTGCAGGTGGGTCTTCCAGTTGAAGTTGCCCGTCGCGGCCAGGTACTCCTGCGCGTACCAGAAGGTGCAGCCGTCAGCGGGATCGACGCCCATGGACGAGTAGTCGCCCCAGCGAGAGTAGGAGGTCTGCGAGCCGGTGCCCGCCTTGAGCGTGGTCTCGCCCTGTGTCATCGTCCCCAGCGCGTCGCCGGCGAGCCGGCCGGTGACCCGGATTCCGGGGTTGAGCGATGACGAGGACGCGGAGTAGCCCAAGCCGATGTTGCCGACCTTGTCGAGCGCGATCGAACCCATCCACCGATAGGTGCTGTCCGGGGCGAATGTGCCCTGCTGGTAGACCGACGGCGTGCCGGAAAGACCGCGCAACTCGTACCACCGCACGCCGACCGAGGACCCGGCGACCACGGCGTGGTTGACGACGACCGCCTCGTGGTCGCCGAAGTTGCGGTAGGACAGGCTGAACATCAGCCGGTCCGACAAGGAGTCCAACTGCTGGCTCGTGCCGGACTGCGCAATGCATGTGCCCGACGAGCCGCAGGCTGCGGTGTAGGAGGCGACCGTCAGGCTGGTCGGACCGGTGAACGTGGTGTTGGCGGTGTTCGACCAGTCGACGTGGAACTTCCAGAAGACCAGGGAGGTCGACGTGGTGCCGAGCGCGACGACGGTGTTCGGCTCGCCCGACGGGGGAGCGGTGCCGCCCTCGAAGTCCGCGCCGAGCAGTCCGCCGTAGCTGGTGGAGGTTGTGAAGCACTGCTGGGTCGCGGTCGTCCCGGCCAGCATCGCCGACCGGTTCATCGCGCAGTCTTCCGCGCCGAGGAACGCGGTTCCGGCGGCGTTGAACAGGTTGTAGGTGATGTAGTACGCGTCCGGCCAGACCGACAACTTCGGGTAGTCGGGGAAGGAGGCGTACTGGAACGAATAGCGGTTCCACGCTCCGGTGGCGTCGGCGGTCTGCGACACAGCGACGCACTCGTAGAACGGGCCGGAGGTCTGCACGTTCGCGAACTGGGTGATCACCCAGCGGTTCGCCAGCGCATCCCAGCGTACGACGCCGTCACCGTCGTTGGTGGACTGACAAGCGCCGCCGAACCCGGAGAACAGGGTGTTGGTGGCGGCCGGTCCGTACTGCACGGTGCCGGTCTTGGAGAACACGGCGAAGCCGGTGTTGACGATCTCGACGATCTGCGTCGAGCCGACGGCGGCGTTGGTGTCCGGCGGGATGCCGGTCACGGAGAAGCTGCCCTGCGGTCCGGAGAACCCTTGCCCGAGACCGTCGAAACCGGTGCCGACGGTGGGAGCGGCCGGACCGATCGCAGTCTGCACGACCGGATCGGCGTGTACGCCGTGCCCGCGGTTGGGCATCGTGTGGATCGGCTCGTTCTCGGCCTGCTCGTCACGCAGCGGCTGCGCGGCCATCTGTGCCAGCGGGATCGAGTGATCGTGGTGGTCCTCGTAACGGATCGTGCTGTGCGGCGCGGGTGCCGCCTGAGCGGAGGCCGCGGTAGCGGCCAGACCGGCGGCAGCCAGCACCATGCCGGCGACCGCCGACAGGATGCGCCTGGGGGTTGACGCCATGACAGTGCCCTTCACGAGAGCGGACGGGTCGTGCCCGTGTCGGCGTCATCCTCAGACAAAGATGAGCATCAACTCAATTGATGTGCATGGCACGATGTAATCCCGACCGCGTTCATGGGGCGGCCAGGACGGCACTGCGCTCCGATTTCACGCCGAGCGCCGCCTCCTGATGACAATATTGTCATTCACCGATTTCACTCGACCGTGACGGTCAAGCTCCACTGGTACTGCGGCGGGCCCTGTGGGTCGCCCGCATGCGGGGCGGTGTGCATGGTGACTTTCGCGGTGCCAGCCGCGTGGGCCGTGCAGTCGGCGGCCATCGAGCCGTCGAGCTGGTTCGTCCCGGTGCACGACAAGACGCTGGGGCTGGAGCTTTCGGCGATCGACCAGGCTTGTACCGACGGCGGGGCGGCGAGATGCAGCACCTGCCCGGGATGCAGGCAGACAGGTGTCGGCTTCGATGCTCTCGACACCGCCACTGAACGGGACCGGCATCCGCTCGCGGGTGATTCAGCCGTATCGGGGCTGGTCGAAGGGCTGGCCACCGGTGAACTCGTGACGGCTGGCGCCGAACTCTGTGTCGGCTGCGAAGACGGCTTCGCGGCTGAGCAAGCGGCCACGGCCAGTAGGGCGGCGACGGCCGACAACGCGACACGGTGAGCGATCATCTCGGCCTCCGATCTGTCAACGATCATCTCGTTCTACGGGAACGTTATGGCACCTTCCCTCGACAGTAGTGCCATTGCTCGATGCCGCGAGATCTGGAAGTGTCCCTATTTACCGCTGTCGGTGTCGATGTCGCCACCCGTCGTCGCTGCCGACGGGCACCCCTTAACGGCATCATCGGGAGGAACCCCATGTCGCTCCTGCCCGCCGGCCGCAGACGCCGGTGGTACATCGTCACGGCCGCGGTCCTGGCCGTCGCCCTCGCCGGTGGCGGCCTCACCTGGCGACTGATCGAGGCGCACGAAGCCGAAGAACGCGCCGAACTCGCCGCGGAACTCGCCGGCGAAGGCATACCGCCGGCGCTGGCCAAGCATCTGGCCGACACCATCCCCGAGAACAAGATCGAAGGCATGGAAGGGCCGACCAGTGCCGCTGAGGAACACTTCCAGGCGTTGGCGTACCCGGACACGGACGTCAGCCTGACCAAGAGCGCCTCGGCCCGCCAGGCCTTCGGGCGACTCTTCGGTCGCGGTACCGCGAAGGGTCCGAAGATCCCCGGTGTGTGGACCTCGCTAGGCCCGTCCAAGGCCGTCTATCCTGCCTTCCTCAACCGGCACAGCAGCGAATACGTCACCTCCGGCCGGGTCACCGCACTCGCCCTCGACCCCGACTGCACCCAGCTGCGGTGCACGCTGTGGCTCGGCGCGGCCGGTGGTGGAGTTTGGCGTACGGACAAAGCCCTGTCCGGCAACGCCGGCTGGGTTCAGGTCTCCGACTCGCTACCCACCAACACCGTAGGTTCGCTGTACTACGACGCCGCCCGCAAGACGCTGTACGTCGGAACCGGCGAGGCCAACGCGTCCGGCGACTCCGGTGCCGGTCAGGGCGTGTGGAAGTCCACCGACCGCGGCGCCCACTGGACCGCCCTCGGCGGCAACGCGCTGTTCGTCGGGCGCGCAGTTGCCAACGTCTCCGTCGACCCGACCAATGCATCCACGATCTACGTCTCGACCACTCGATCGGTCCGTGGCGTGTCCTCGGTGACCGGCGGTGCAGTGTCGATCATCCCCGGCGCACCGAAGTGGGGACTTTACAAGTCGACCGACGGCGGCGCGACGTTCACCTTCATCCACAACGGAGCGGCCGACGTCTCGGGCTGCACCGGTGACGCCGTCGAAGCATCCGGTGCGGGGCCGTGCTCGCCGCGAGGCGTACGCAGCTTCGCAATCGACCCGACGGATCACAACACGCTCTACGCCGGATCTTTCAGTCGGGGCGTCTGGCGGTCCAGTGACGCCGGCGCTACGTGGACGCAGATCAAGACGCCCCTGGTCGCCGGAGCCAACACCACCAGCCGGCCGATGTTCGCCGTGACCGCCCTGCCCAACGGCGACACGCGCATGTACCTCGGCGAAGGCAGCGCCGGAACCCCGAAGGCGCAGGTGTGGCGCAGCGACAGCGTACGCACCGGCACGCCGGCGTTCACCTCGCTGACGAGCACCGACCCCGCCGATCGCGGGTACGCCACCACCGACTACTGCACCGGACAATGCTGGTACGACAACTTCGTCGTCAGCCCGCCCGGACACCCCGACATCGTCTACGTCGGAGGGTCCTACGTCTACGGCGAAGACCACCAGATCTCCAACGCCCGCGCCGTCGTGCTCTCCCAAGACGCCGGGGCCACCTGGTCGGATCTCACCGAGGACGCCACGAGCCCGACCGCTCCCAACGGATTGCATCCCGACCAGCACACGCTCATCGCCAACCCGGCCAACCCCCTGCAAGTGTGGGAGGGCTCAGACGGCGGCGTCATGCGTACCGATGGAACTTTGAGCGACACATCGGCCCGGTGTGACTCGCGAGGCTTGAGCGGCGCGGCCCTCAAGCAGTGCAAGTGGTTGCTCGCGGCCGTGCCCACGAGCTGGACCAGTCTCAACACCGGTTTGACCACGCTGCAGTTCCAGAGCCTGACCGTGAACCCGGCGGACGGCAAGAACATCCAGGGCGGTACGCAGGACAACGGTACGTTCGAGACCACCGGATCGTCGGTGGTGTGGCCGCAGACGATCTTCGGCGACGGCGGCCAGTCCGGCTTCGACGCGAGCAATCCGGCGTTCCGGGTGCACACCTATTACAACGCGAGCCCGGACATCAATTTCAACAGCGGCAATCCAGCCGACTGGGCTTGGATCGGCGACCCGATCTACGGCACCGAGCCGCAGGCGTTCTACGTGCCGATCATCACCGATCCGGTGGTCAGCGGCACGATGTTCGTCGGCACCGGGCACGTGTGGCGCACGACGACCTTCGGCATGGGTTCGATGTCGCAGGCCGAGTTCCAGAGCCACTGCAACGAGTTCACCGGCGACTACACAGTGACCTGCGGTGACTGGCAGCCGCTCGGCGCGGCCGACGCCTCCGGTCAGCTCATCAACGCGGCGTGGGGCGACCGGGCCGGCGGAACCGTCGCCGCGACCGAACGCGCCACCGGCGACCGGAACACGCTGTGGGCGGCCACCGGCACCGGCCGGGTGTTCGTCTCCCGCAACGCCGATGCCGCGAACCCGGCCGACGTGGCCTTCACTCGTATCGACACCCTCGCGGGCAACGACCCCAACCGGTTCGTCACCGGCATCGCCGTCGACCCGGCCAACCCGCTGCACGCCTGGATCTCCTACTCCGGCTACGACCAAACCACGCCGACCACACCGGGTCACGTCTTCTCCGTCACCTACGACCCGGCCGCCGGCACGGCCACATGGACCTCGCTCGACGGGAACCCGGCGCTGTTCGGCCTGGGCAACCTGCCCGTCAACGACGTCGCGTACGACCCGCAGACGCGCGACCTGTTCGTCTCGACCGACTTCGGCGTGCTGCGGCAGAGCGTCCTGCTGCCGGGCACCTGGTTCGTCGCCGGGCTGGGACTGCCCAACGTCGAGGTCAGCGGCATCACCATCGATCCGAAGAACCGGCAACTGCTCGCGGCCACTCACGGCCGGGGTGCGTACCGGCTGCAATTGCTCTAGTCCAACGACGGGGCGGCCGGGCTCATCCCGCCGCCCCGTTTACTCCTGCCCGTCGAGAGCACAACCGCTTCGCGACCCAATGCCGCAATGTCATGGCGCAGGGCGAGCCGGACTCGTCAATGGTCTCCTGAGGCGAGGTCGGCGAACGGAAGCGGACAACAGTCGGTCGTCGCGCAAGCGGCCAGGTCGTCACAGCCGGCGTCGAGCGCGGCGCGCAAGCTCGTGGCGATGACTTGCAAGTCGGCGATCTTCGCCTCGATCTCCGACAGCTTCGTTGCGGCTCGGCGTTGCAGGCTCGTGTCGCGTCGGCGGCTGTGCCGATGCGTACCGAGGTCCACCAACTCAGCCACTTCGTCGAGGGTGAACCCGAGACGCTGCGCGGTCTTGATCACGCGCAGGTTGGTCAGCGCTTCGCGGGGATACAGGCGATGCCCGCCGGTACTGCGTCGCGGTTCGGCTAGCAGGCCTCGACGTTCGTAATACCGCAACGTCTGCGGATTGACTCCGGCGGCCTCGGCGAGTTCGCCACTACGGAGGCCGGTGGTCATGACTCGCTCCGCATTTGAGCGGCCCGGTCTTGGATAGCGTCGAGGACCTCCGCCTGCCCGGCTGGGACTTCGACGTCCAGGCGTACAAGTCCTGGCTGCATCGTATCGACGGTGAAGGCGAAGAACGAACAGCATTGCGTCTCGCGGTCGGTTAGATCGCGGACGCTATCGACCAGGCCGAGCTCGCCCGCGAGGGTGAGGCGCAGGTGTTGTGGGCCGAGGCGTTCCGCGGCGCGGACGGATACTGCGAACAGCGCGTCGAACTCGGCCAGGCGTAGCGGCTTCTCGGCGGTCGGCAGTGTGCAGGCCTCCGGCACCCACCCCAGGTCAGCGGGGCTTTGATCGGTCATGGTCCCACGGTAAACCTGTACCCGGGTACCGGATGCAAGCCCGGCGGCCGCAAACTCATCCGCGGAGCCGGTCAGCATCGCGTGACGCGGCCTGGACGCGGCCGCGTCACGACGCGATTCCTAAGCGGACAGCACGAGCTTGACGCCCTGATGGCCGAACGGAATGCCAGTCCGGATTGGACCTCGCTGCGGCGACTGCGCGTGCAGCACGGACTGGGCTCGCGCGGTGTCGATGAGCTTGTCGAACGGTCCGCGCGTGAAGTCGTAGACGATGACCCGGCCGCCGGGTCGCAACACCCGGGCCAGCTCGGGCACCGCTGCCTCCGGATCGGCCCAGTGATGCAGGCTGAACGAGGAAACGATCACGTCGACGCTCGCATCCGGCAAGGGAAGGTCTGTCACATCGCCCGTGATCGCCTCGGCGCGATCGGCGAACGGAGCCAGGTTGCGCCGGGCAGCGGCGATCATGTCGGCGGACAGGTCCACGCCTTTCAGCTTCAGATCCGGGCGCTGGCGTGCGAGCTCGACGAGCAGTACGCCGGGACCGGTGCCGACGTCGAGGATCGTGACGCCCTGTGGCGCCTCGGCGGCGATGTCGCGAGCGAGCCGGCGATAGACGCGTCGTAGTACGAAGCGGGCCATGACGTCGTAGAAGCCGGTGCCGTGCCCGGTGAATGCGCCGTCCGGGGAGTTGCCGTGACCGAACATCGAAGCTCCTAAAGTTGCAAGATACAACTGTCACCTCGACGGTACACTCGACAGTTGTATGACGCAACCATTCACGTGGGGATGCCGATGAAGCCCGAGATGGACCCGCACCACCTGCACGAGCTGTTCATGGATCTCATGCTCGTGACCGGGCTGCTTCAGCCCGGGGGCTATCTGCCGGGCCGTCAGGTGCCCATGTCGCAGGCCTTCGCGCTGCATCAACTGGACTCGGGGGAACCCTTGTCCCAGCAAGAACTCGCCGACCGGCTCAACCTGGAGAAGAGTTCGGTCAGCCGGTTGGTCACCGAGCTGGAGCGGCAAGGCCTGGTCGAACGGCGACGGGACCCGGCCAACGGCAGGAACTATCGGCTGCAGATCACCGAGGCCGGCCGAGCGCTGCATGCCCGCCTGGCTGCCACCTTCCACGACAGCTACGTGCGCTGGGTCGACGCCATGACCTCCGATGAGCGCCAGGCGCTCGCCGTCGGGCTGTCGGCGTTCGTCCGGGAGGTACGCGCGCACCCGCTGCATAGCCCGGCTCGGGGTGCGCCAAGCGGCCCCAAGCGCGCTGTTTAGTCGTCTTTGCCGGATTCTCGGCAATCATGCGATTTGACGATGTACAGCGGTGACGCGGCGGTCTTAGCCTGAAAGGAAGCCGGGTTCATAGCACCTTCGGGGGTGGACATGAGCTATACGATTTCCGGCAATTATGTGGCCAGTTGCTCGTGCGCCGTGGTCTGCGGCTGCCCGGTCGACGCCCCGCCCAGGGACGCCCGCGGTGGCGGCGAATGCCGGGGCGTCGCGGTGTTCCATGTGGACGAGGGAAGGATGGACGACGTCGATCTCTCCGGGACCGATTTCGCCTTCTACAACCTCTTCCCAGCCAATCTGACATCGGGCGGCTGGACGGTCGGCCTGATCGTGGACACGGCAGCGAGCGACGAGCAGGCACAGGCCCTGGAACGCATCCTGTCCGGACAGGAAGGCGGGCCGTTCGGTGAGCTGGCTCAGTTCATCGGAACGTATCGCGGCATGGAACGGGCCACGGTCCGGCTGGACGACGGTGACAAACCCAGCCTGAGTGTGGACGGCCGCAGCGAGGTCCAGTTCGAGCCCGCGCTCGGCATGGACGGATCGCCCACCGTGGTGTCGAACGCCATGTTCGCCTTCGCGCCGCAGTACACGATCGGCCGCACAACCGGCCGTTCGGAAGCCTTCGGGCTGACCTTCGAACCGGCCTACGGCGAGGCAGCCCAGTTCGCGTACGCGAGTGAGGGAGGCGAACCAGTGCGGGGGCGTGCGTGACAATCCACTACACCGAAGCGCGCCACAAAGGGTGGCGCGCTTCGACGTGTGCGGTGAGTGCGTGGGGCGATCACATCTGGGTCATCGTCGGGTGCAGACCCGGCAGCGGCCATCCGGTGACCAGCGCCAGCACTCCCAGGCAGATCAGTACCACGCCGACCACTCGGGAGAACGCCGGCCCCAGGCGCCACAGCTTCTCCACGAAGATGACCGCGGCCAGTCCCGCCATGACGGCGATGTTCATGACGCCGAGTGGGATCAGCACGACCATCAGCGCCCAGCAGCAGCCGACGCAATACGTGCCGTGATGCGCCCCGACGCGGAGATCGCGAGCGAACGGCCGGAAGTTCGCATACTGCATCAGGTGCGTCATCGGGTCGCGGCAGTGCCGTAGACACACCCGCTTGAGCGGACCCAGTTCATACAGCCCAGCCAGCACGAACGCGGCCGCGCCGAGCCACCGCCCGGACCCGGGATAACGGGTGACCAGATTCCCGGTCAGCAGCAGCCCGCCGTAGGCGACCACGCCGAGCACTGACCACGACAGCAGGTAGCCCGCGACGAACTGGCCGGTGCGCCACATTCGGGTCCACCCAGCCGATTGCCGCCCGATCGCCCGCGCCCAGGTCACCGCGACCGGCGCGACCGACGGCAGCATCATCGCGGCCATCATCACGACCCAGAACACCAGGAACAACGGCAGCGTCAAACCCATCGTGCCCGGCTCGACGCCCATGCCGCGCGCTTGGCGTACCGTCAGCACCCACGCCAGCGCGGCCAGCGCGATCAGCAGCGACCATCCGATGACCAGATCGCGCGCCGGCAGGGCCACACCATGATCGGCGCGGGCCGCGTCGTGCCGGTGAACTACGCGCATGATCGCCCCCAGGCGTCCTACCACCAGCCTAGACGCGCCGCCAGGTCAGCGTGGCCGATTCAGCGCCGCGCAGGGACAGCGGAGGTTCGCGCAGGACTTGCCACTGCCTACGAGCATTACGAGCAACGCCAGCCGGCTTGGCGGTAGGCCGATTACGCAGCGGGCCGGTGCTCAAGACGCCTCACCGGCCCTACTTCGAGCGTACGCCCGCAGCAGCCGGAAGGAGCCGCCGCTGGCGCGGTAGTTGGCCGCCGCGTACGCGCAAACGAGGGGCTCACTGGTGGGAGAGCCGTTTGTGCTCGAGGAAAATCTGCCGCGTACGCGATCGCCGCTCACGGAGCAGGTGCATGGGCAGCAGCCGGTTCCCTCCGGCGAGCTCGGCCGACGCCTGGTCGATCTGGTGCTTCGGGCCGAGCTCCCACAGCGCCGATCGCCCGGCCGGCCGCATCCATTGGATACCGGCGTTGTCGGCGAAGGTGACCATGCAGTCGCCTTCGTCGGCCGGCTGGCACGTGACCGTGGTTCCGGGCAGAAGCATGGCTTCCAGGTGGTTCCACCGGACGGGCCTCGGACGGGTTTCCTTCCTGGAGGTCTGGACCGGTACGCCGACATCGTGGCCGAGGTGGTGCACCCAGTGGGCGAACACATTCTGTTTCCGGCCATCCACGGCGAAGCGTACGTCGAAGACCGGCAGCGTGGACTGATTGATGATCGAGACCAAGCCGGACTCGTCTTCCCAGACCCAGATCTTCGCCGCTTGCTCTCGTCGGGCGGCGTCTCGATCCCGGCGATCCCGAGCCGATTCCAGCACGAACAACCGGTACGCCACCAAGCCCGCGACGGCTGCCAAGACGACGCCTGCGACGGTGGCGGCGGCGCTGATCAACGAGGCGATCATCGACCATTTCGCGTACGGGTCGCTGGAGGACAGCAGCATGCCGCCAGGGTAGAAGGGCCTGACGACCGGGCGGTGACGCGGCGAATCGGTCACGCCCAGTGCGCAGGCGTGACCGATTCGGCGGCAGCTATTTCAGCAGCGAGAGCGCCTTCGCCACGGCCGGGTCCCGGCCGGCGGAGAGGTCGGCTGACGTCATCGGGGCCAGGTGATCCGGTGCGACGCCGATCGTGTCGATGATTTCGTGGTTGGCTCCCACCTCGCGCTGGCTCGGCAGGGCGAGCTGGCTGCCGTCGTCCAGCAGGTACGGCAGCGTCGGCCCGGAGACGAGACCGGCGGTACGCGTACCGATGAGGGTGCCGAGGTGGAGGTCCTTGACGGTGCCGGCGAACGAGTCGCAGGCCGAGGCGCAGGTGCGGTCGGTGAGCACGGCCAGGGGAAGGTTCAGCAGCGGCACGGTCACGTCGGCCTTGTTGGCAGTGCAGTGATCGCGCACGTCGCACCAGTAGCTGACGGTCTTGTCGTGGACGAACGCTCCCAGCAGCCGGGCCAGTTCCGCGCCGACGCCGCCGCCGTTGCCGCGCAGGTCGAGGATGAGGCCGCGCAGCGTCGTCGTCTTGCGCAGTTCGGCGATGGCGGCGAGCGCCTCGTCGGCCACACCGGTATAGAAGCCGGGGATCGTGAGCTTCGCGATGTCGCCGGAGAGCAGCTGAACACCGACCTTGGGAGCCTGCTGCGGGTAGTCGACCGGCGTCACCGTCGCGGTGAAGGTCTTGCCCGTGGCCGGGCGCCGCAGCGTGAACTCCAGCGACTGTCCGGGCGTCGGCGCGGTGAGCCATGCGACGACGCCGTAGGTGACGGTTCCATTGAGGATCAATGGCACGCCGTTGACGGAGATCACCTCGTCGCCGGGCTTGATCCCGGAGCCGGCGGCGGCGCTGCCCGGCGCGATCGAGGTGACGAAGACCGGCGAGGTGATGGCCGGGTCGGGCCCGTCGGGGCGCAGTCCGGAGAACTTCAGGCCGAGCAGGTTGCGCTGCTGCCCGCGGGTCCACTTGGCGTGGTTGTCGTCGAGCGCGGACACCATGCCTTGGAGCGTCGCTCCGGCGACCGCCTGCCGGACGATGTCGTCGGGCAGCTTCGCGACGATCTTGTCGTAGGCGCGGCGGAACCGGGTCCAGTCCGCGTCCCGCTTGCCGGTCAGCGCCGGCATCGTGGCCTGGGCCGTGTCGAGGCCGCGGCGCTGGAGCTCCTGGGTGAGCGCGGCGAAGGCGGGCACGAGCAGGCTCCGGTCGTCCAGTATCGGCCCGCGGTAGTAATTGTCGAGGATGCAGTTGTACGCCTGACCGATGGTGGTGACGGTGGTCGGCACGGCCGGACCCGATGTTCCGGGTTGCCCGATCGGGCCGGTCGGTGCCTGACAGGCGTTCGGCCGGGCGGCCGGCTCGGCCGAACTCGCCGGACCGTGGATCACCGTCGCGAGACCGGCGGCGAGGGCCGTCGTGGCCACCACACCGAGCGTGATACGGAGTGACTTCTTCATGGCGCTCACCCTCGCGGCCGGACCGTTACAGCGGTGTGAACGTGATCGTTAACGCCGACGAAGCATCGCCCTTGGTAGAGAGGGCGGTATGAGAATCCTGGTGGTCGAGGACGAGCCGATGCTCGCCGATCTGGTGGCGGAGGGGCTGCGCAAGCAGGCGATGGCGGTGGACGTCGCGTACGACGGCTGGGCGGCGTCCCAGCGGATCGGCGTCAACGACTACGACGTCGTCGTTCTCGACCGCGATCTGCCGGGAGTGCACGGCGACGAGTTGTGCGGCGAAGTCGTGCGCAGCGGTGCGCGTACGCGGATCCTGTTGCTGACCGCCGCCGCCTCGGTGGCCGAACGGGTCGCCGGTCTCAACATCGGCGCAGACGACTATCTGCCCAAGCCGTTCGACTTCAGCGAGCTCGTGGCAAGGGTCCAGGCGCTGGGACGGCGAAGTCAGCCGCTTGTCCCGCCCGTGTTGCAGCGTGCGGGGATCGTCCTGGACCCCTCGACGCGCCAGGTCGTCCGCGACGGCCGGCCCGTGCCGCTCTCGATCAAGGAGTACGCCGTCCTCGAAGTGCTCATGCGGGCCGACGGCGCGATCGTCAGCGCGGAGACCCTGCTGGAGTCGGCGTGGGACGAGAACGTCGATCCGTTCACCACAGTGGTGCGGGTGATCGTCTCCCGGCTGCGAGCGAAGCTCGGCGACCCGCCCTGCATCCACACCGTCCCGGGCGTCGGGTACCACCTGTGAAGCGCCGCACCGTGCGGGTGCGGCTCACCGCGCTCTACAGTGGCCTGTCGCTGCTCACCTCGGTGGCCGTCCTCGTCGTCACCAATCTGCTGCTCAAACTCAAGCTGGAGAAGCGCTTCACGAACTATCGGCTGGACCTGTCCGGCGGCGCTGGGGCCCCGTCGGGCGTACCGACGGGAGGTCAGGGCTCGGCGGTGCCTTCGGGCGGCGGCGACATCGGCTATCTGCCCGACACGGTGCTCGGCTACCAATGGAATATCGCGGGTGTCACGATCATCGTCCTGACGATTGTGACGGTCGTAGTGGGATGGTGGCTGGCTGGTCGCGTACTGCGGCCGGTGCATCGCATCACCGAGACCGCCCGCAGGCTTTCGCTGTCGAACCTCAACGAACGCATCGCGCTTGCCGGGCCGCGAGATGAGCTCACCGAACTCGCCGACACGTTCGACAGCATGCTGGAACGGCTGGAACGTTCGGTGGACAGCCAACGCAGGTTCATCGCAAACGCGTCCCATGAACTGCGTACGCCGCTGGCGATCCAGCGGACCGCGCTCGAGGTCGGCCTGGCCGATCCGTCACCAGCGCGGCTCGCCCAGGTGCGCGTACAACTGCTGGAAATAAATCGGCGGAGCGAGCGTCTGGTCGGCAGCTTGCTCGTCCTCGCGCAGGGGGAGAACGGGCTGGAGAGCACGGAGCGAGTGGATCTCGCGGACCTGGTGCGTCAGACGGTCGCGGAGACGCCGGCCGGCAATGTCCGGGTTCGGCCTGACCTCCAGCCGGCCGCGATCGACGGAGATCCGGTTCTCCTGCATCGGCTTGTCGCGAATCTGCTGGACAACGCGATCCGCTACAACACGGCCGACGGCTTCGTGGACGTCCGTCTCACGCGGACCGCGCGCCTGACGGTGCGCAACAGCGGCCTGCAGGTGCCCGAGAGCCGGTTGGGGGAGATGTTCGAGCCGTTCCGCAGGCTGGACACGCCGCGGACCGGCTCGGCCGACGGTGTCGGATTAGGACTGTCCATAGTGGCCGCGATCGCCAACGCGCATGACGCCGAGCTCACCGGGTTGCCCAATCCCGGCGGCGGCCTGGAGCTGACGGTTCAGTTCCGGGCGCGCTGAGCTTCGAGCTGCGCGGCGTGGACGATCGACAGCAGCAGGAGGTCGGCCGCGAGCGCCGGTACCGCGCCGAACTGGTTGAGCGTGAACTTGAAGACCTGACCCACGACCAGGTCGATGCTCAACGCCAGGCCGAACCACCGCAAGGCCGCCGCGCGGTCCCGGCGCAGCTGCAGGCTGCCCATGATCCCCAGCACGGTCATCGCGATCGTCACGAGGACCGCCACCACCGCCGGGCCGCCCTCGCGGCGTCTGCCGCCGTCGATCACCGCGCCGATCACCAGGAACAACAGCGGCTGGGCCACGATCCAACCCGCCACCGCGTACAGAGACCACCGCTGCTCCGCGAGCCGGTCCCGCGTCGCGCGGGCCCAGTCCGCGACTCGATGCCACGGCCCGCGCGGTGCCTCCTCGCCCGCGGGCAGCGCCTCCAGCAAGCGCACTACCGCACGGTCCAGATCATCAACTGGTACGCCGATCGCCCGAATCGCGTCCGCACGTTGGTGCGCAGTGACCCCGACGGCCATCCCGCCGAGCGCCATGTCCACCGCGTCCGCACGAAGCTGGTCCCGGGTCGGGACGGCCTTGCGCCGCCATCGGCGGTCCAGCAGGAGCAGAACCGCGAACACCAGGTAGATGATGCTGGCCGCCGGTCGGTAGAAGTAGTCGTTGTCCTGAGTGAGGAACTTGCCGACCTCGTCGACGAAGAGGCCGAAGCCCACCCCGCCGATCACCGCAGCCGCGAATCGAGCCGTACGCCCATAGAAGATGGTGGCGGCGCCGATCGCCACGGCCATCAGCAGGCCGCCCCACAGCACGTGCGCGATGTGCAGGTTGCCCGAGCCGAGCTTCGGATAGCCGGTCATGCCCAGGTAGACGCGGATGAGCAGGACGGTGCCGATGCCGGCGAGTGCGAAGGCGCGCAGGTACCTTGCCGCGTTTCCGACGCGTACTGCTCGCCGGCGTACTGCTCCACCAAGATCCAATGCCACCTAACCAGCATGATCGAAACCGGACGGGCGGACATCGGGAAGTAACCTGGATCCTGCACCGGGGTTCCGCCCTAGTGGGGTCGCAGAGATGTGGCATCGGTGTGGCATCGGCGCAGCGACGCGGCGCGTGAAGGTCAACTGCGCCGAAGCGCCGAACTAGCCTGCCGCCGTGGATCTCATCAGCGCGATCACCGCCATCGCCGCCGCAGCCCTCGGTTCCGTGTCGACCTGGACGCATCCGGCACCGGAACATGCGCTCGTCGTGTACACGGCGACCGTCGAAGAACTCGCCATCGAACAGCCGTGGTACGCCTGCAACTCGCTCGACGGCCACGTCGACGTCATCGTCGGGGACCAATCCGCGCGGGTCTTCGACGGCACTACTGCCTACGGCTGTGCCCGTGACATCGACGTCCCGCTCAAGTCGGCCGGGGTGCAGATGCTCGCCGTCGGCAGTGCCGACGTCGACGAGCCCATGACGATCGAAGTGGCCCTGCGGGAGCGGGGACTGCGACTGTCGGGCGGCATCAGCACGCGGCTCTCGATCGCCGCACCCGAGCCGTTGCGGCCACGCGAATGCACTCGCCGGGTGGTCGAGGCATCGGGCCGGGCTGTGAGCGTACGCGCCACTGTGAAGTTCTGCGCCACCTCGTGAACCCCGGCTAAGCAGACCGTTTCCGGATGTGCGCCTCGATGCCGTCGAGGATCCGGGCGAGGCCGAAGTCGAAGCCGTCGAGCGAAGGTTCGTCGGCGAGGAACATCGGATCCTGCACGACATCCGCGACGGCGTTCAGATTCCGCGTACGCAGCTGGCTGTTCAGGAAGGTGCGTACGGCATCCGTGGCCCGTTGATGGTCGGGATTGGTCCGGCGTAGCGATGCCGGTGTCGGCATGTTGCGTCGCAGGCCGGCGCCATACCGGGCGTGGCTGTCGAGCAGGTACGCACAGTTCAGCATCTCCGGCCCGGGCAGGCCGGTCGGCCGCAGAACGGTGATCAGTGCGTCCAGCCAGGCGGCGTTGTGTGGTGTCAACGGAACCGTGGCCGGGACGTCCAGGAGCCACGGACGCGACAGGAAATGGTCGAACAACGTATGCGCCCACAGCTCCGCCGCCGCACGCCAATCGGTGTCGGGCAGCTTGGGCGGGTCGCCCCAGGCGCGGTCGGCGAGGAGGACGACGAGTTCTTCTTTGGAGCTGACGTAGCGGTAGAGCGCGTTGGCGGTCACCCCGATGCGGGCGGCGACCTTCGGCAGCGATGCCGCGGCGATGCCTTCCTCGTCGGCCAGTTCCAGCGCGACCGCGACGATCTCGTCGACGCTGTGCGCCGGCTTGGGACCGCGACGGCCACCGACGTCGACGACTCCCCAAGCCGCGGCAAGTCCAGGTGGCAGGGCATCGAGATCTGCTGGCACGTCGCGTCCTCTCCTGGGTGTCAAAGAAATTGTAGACGGCTTGCACAGTTATTGGTACTGTGCAAGCCATGAACACTTCATCCCTTACACATATTCACCTGCCGGGCGCGGCCCGCAGATGGATCGGGCTGGCCGCGGTCCTCGGCGCCGTTTTCGCGATGGCCGAGCTTCCGCTGTACTTCGTGGTGCCTGCCTGTGATCCCCCGGCATGCAGCGTCGAGACCGGCAGTCTCATGTCGGACGACCTGATCCTCACCCGCACCCTGTTCAACTTCCTCGCCCTCGCCATGTTCTTGATCTTCATGACCGGCGTCCGGTTCCTGATCACGCGAGCCGACGCGAGATACGAATGGTTCGGCGCGGTCGCCGGGACCGCCGGCGTGGCCTGGACGATCCTCGACATGACGGCCAAAGGGATCGAGGGCGGTACGGCGATCAAGACCGCCGAGTTGATCGACCCCACCCGAACCGTGCCGACCTACCTACTCTACGGGACCATCAGCCACCTGATGCTGGTGATCTTCGGCGTCGCCTTCGGGTACGCAGTGCTGCGCTCGCGGGCGCTCGCTCCCTGGGTCGGCTGGTCGTCCTTCGGCATCGCCGCTCTCCATCTCGCCGCGGTGCCGTCGATGTTCTTCGGCTTCAACTCTTCGCAGTTCTACGCCGCCAACGGCTGGGGCGCGGTCGCGATGTTCAACGGCATCGCCGCCATCTGGCTCGCCGCCGTCGGCGTTGCGACGCTCCGGAACCGGGCCTAGAGCGTGTTGGCAAAGCATGCTCCGATCCGGTTTCAGCAAAGCGCCGCCTAGGACCTGGTCATGATCATGTTCCCCGGGTCTGCGATTTCCGGCTCGCATCGGCTGACATGTGCCCGTGGTATGCGCCAGAAGGCTGATTTCCGCAGACCACGGGTACTTGATCATCGATTCTGGCCCGAAATCGCAGACCACGGGCACGTGATCTTGGCGCGCGGCCCGAGCCCTTACCAACGGGACGTAATGCGATTCGGGGACTCAGCGGGTCGTCGCTGAGTCCCTCAACTCTCGGCGGTCCCTGCCCGACCTCTCGGTGGACAGACCACAATCGATTACTCCAGTACTGTCCGATGCCGAGACAGCTTTCGCGTCGGGCAGACGGGGTGAGGCGTGGAGTGGTTCGGCAACTTCTTCGCAGCTGCGACATCGGGGTTGATCCTCGGACTCGCGTACGGCAAGCGTGAGGTGATCGGCCGGGTCGCTAGCAGGCGCGTGAGTTGGGCCGCCGGGCTGGCGCTGTTCAACGCCCTTGTGATCGGGAGCCTGCGCGGCTTCGTGAATGACATGGTGGACGACTGGACGGCGCTGGGCGAGCATGTTCCGGCGTCTTGGACCTTCGCGCAGAACCTCCTGGAGATGGCCTCGGGAGTCTTGTACCCGGTCGCCTTCCTGCTGTTGGCTTCCGCCCTCTTGGCCCCACGAGCCGACACGGCCGAGCGACCAGCTGATCTCGGGCGGTAGAGGATCCTGAAAGCGCAATGACGCCCATCGCGATCGTCGAGTTCGAGCAGCGGCTCGACGGCACTGGGACTATCTCCCGGAACGGGACACTGCTCGGGCTCGGGCATGGGCGGCGTCGATGACATCCAGGCGCATTAGGTGGTGGGGGTTCCGGAAGTCGCACCGAAGTCCCGCGGCCCCCCGCAAACGCTATCTTCAGGACACAGCCGATGCCACAGGGTATTCGCTGAGGACAGATCCTGACCTGCGCAACGTTCAGAGACGTGTCGCCGTACGCACGAGGTCGGCAACGGCTCTGGACCTGCTGTGTGGTGGCCACGCGACGACGGTCGTGACGGCCGGTGCGTCTGGGACTGGCACGACGGCATGATGGTCGCGCAGTTGGATTCGCAGCGACTCGGGCACGAGCGCACAGGCCAGTCCGAGCGCGATCAACTGGAACAATTGGGTATGGTCGCGAACTTGCGGGCCGGGGCCGTCCGGATAGCTGCCATCCCGTCCGGGCCAGCGCGGCAGGGGCAAGTTCGTCAGCGTGTCGACCTCGGCCAATGACAGCTGCGCCCGGTTGGCGAGAGGATGACCCGCCGGCAGGACCACGACCTGCTGTTCGGTATGCAGATCCTCGGTGTCGAATCCGGCCGTCGTGTCGTAGGGCCGGTGAAGCAGAGCAACGTCAGCGCGCCCGTTACGCAGCAGACTCTCCGGCTGGCCCGGTCCGCAGAGCATCACCTCGACGGCCACGGCGCCCGGCTCGGCGGCGTACGCGTGCAGCAGTTTCGACAACAGTTCGCTGGACGCTCCGGCCTTGGCGGCCAGCACCAAGCCGGGCTGGCCGCTTGCAGCACGACGCGTACGCCGCTCGGCGGCTTCGAGCGCGTCGAGCGCGGCGCGGGCCTCCCGCAGCAGCACAGCCCCCGCCTCGGTCAGCGCGATGGCCCGAGTGGTGCGGTGGAGCAGGACGACGCCGAGCCGCCGTTCGAGCTGCTGGATGGCTCGCGACAGTGGTGGTTGCGCGATCGCGAGTCGTTGCGCCGCTCGCCCGAAGTGCAACTCCTCGGCGACGGCAACGAAATATCGCATCTCCCGCGTCTCCACCGCGCCATGGTATCCGGCGATGACCTCGACCAATACCCGCGCGGTATCACCGGCCACCCGATCGGTCTTGGACGCCCGACCACGCGTGACAGCAGGATCAGCGGTGTGAGTGAACAGACGACCGCGCTGGTGACCGGCGCGAACAAGGGAATCGGATACGAGATCGCCGCCGGCCTGGGCGCGCTCGGCTGGCGAATCGGTGTGGGCGCGCGCGATCGGCAACGACGCGACACCGCGGTCGAGAAGCTGCGCGCGAACGGGGTCGATGCGTTCGGTGTGCCGCTCGACGTGACCGACGATGCAAGTGCGGCCGCAGCCGCCGAGCTGATCGCCGACCATGCCGGAGGGCTCGACGTCCTGGTGAACAACTCCGCGATCACCGGCGGAATGCCGCAGACGCCGACCACCCTTGCTCCGGCAACCGTGCGCGCTGTCGTGGAAACCAACGTGATCGGGGTCGTCCGGGTCACCAACGCGATGCTGCCGATGCTGCGCGCCTCGTCCGCGCCGCGGATCGTCAACATGTCCAGCAGCGTCGGCTCGCTCGCCCTGCAAACCACACCGGGCATCGACATGGGCCCGGTACCCGCCGCCTACTTGGCGTCGAAGACCTTCCTCAACGCCCTCACCGTCCAATACGCCAAGGAACTGGGTGGCACCAAGATTCTGATCAACTCCGGCTGCCCGGGCTTCACCGCCACCGACCTCAACGGCTTCAGCGGTGTGCGTACGCCGCAAGAGGGTGCGGCCATCGCGATTCGCCTCGCGACCCTGCCCGACGACGGGCCGACCGGCGGTTTCTTCGACGATGCCGGCCCAGTGCCCTGGTGATCGGCGGACCGGATTCAGCCGAGGCCGGGACGGCGCTCGGGCGGCAGGAGTCGTGTACGACGTCTGACCGGTGCGGCCGTTGACCGGGCGATTCAAGGAACGGTCAAGTCTTCTGCAAGGAAGAGCGCTGGTCTCGTCCATAGCATTGGGCCCGCAAACGCCACAGTGCTCGGAAGGACCAGAGGGTATGAGGAAGAAATCCAAGCTGGCGGTCGTGGCTGCCGGGGTGACCGCGTTGGCCGTGTTCGGTCTCGCGGGGCCGGCCCAGGCCGCGAGCGACACCGTGTACACCCGATACTGGGACGGCCTGCTGGAGTACACCGATTCGGCGGCCGATGTCGACTTCTTCGTGGTCAAGGACATCTCGGCCGACGGATACGGTGTCCGCGGCGAGATCCGTAGCGGCGGAGGAACGCTGCTGTCCTGGAATTACGTCGGCGGGAACGGCACCTCCAAGAGCTGGATCTACGATCTGGCCAAGAGCAAGGAATACATCATCAGGGTGTGCCTTGTCAGCGGGGCGGGCGACACCACGCCCATCAACTGCGCGAGCAAGGTCATCCAGGACACCAATCCCTAGCGTGGGCCTGCGCGCCGGACCAACACCGTGCTCGAACGTTCCGCGCGGCGTTGGCCCGGCTGCCTGCGGCTGCCATCATTTTCGTGTCAGTGAGCCGATGAACGTGTAGGCGTTGGTCAGATTGTTTTCGAAGGTGTATCCAGATCGGAACGCGCTGAGGTGCCCGCCGTCGTCGGTCACGATCGCCCAGTAGCGCAGCGAAAGTGTGGTAGAGCCGATTCGGCACATCTGTGTGCCAGGGTCCAGCAGCTCGGCGGTGTTGCCTTGCACGCCGAGGATCCAGCTGCAGCCGTCCGGCGTATGGACGGCGATTCTGTTGCCGTCGAGGCGGTCGATCCGCACCTCGCCGATGTCGGGGGAGGCACTGCCCCGGTCGGTGACGGTGATGTTGTCCAGCGTCTCGAGGCTGAACGGATCGTAGCGGAACGAGCCGACGAGCTTTTCTGCTACAGAGTCACCGCCGTTGTCGACGACCCGGCGTCGAGAAGGCTGGTCCTTGGCGCTGAAGTTCATCTCGGTGAAGAGGACGTCTCCGTTGGGTTGGAAGCTCTCGGAGATGATCTGCTCGCGTTCGACGTCGCCGTCCACCTGGACCGACCATTGTCGGATGCTGTAGTACTGCCCGATGGTGGCGTTGAAACACAACTGGGTCTTGGACGACAGCTCCAGCCCGCCCGCGGTGACGGCGAAGTTCCACACGCATCCCTGATCGGTACGCCCGTAGAGGGTTCCGTCCGGCCCGGGGCTGAAGTCGATCCAGCCGACTTGTGGAATCTTCAGCGGCAGCGGAAGTGCCGGGTTGTGGCTGCAGGAGGTCCCGCCGTCCGAACAGGCCAGTACTGCGACGTTGTTTCCGGTGGCGCGATCGGGCTGAACATAGTTCCACCGACCAAGATATTTGTGCCCTGAGTGGGCAGCCTGGTTGACCGGCGAGAGCTGACCGCTCGCGGTCGAGTACGCCGCCGAAGCCTCTGCCGGGACGGCGATGGCGAGGAGCAGGACGAGAACCGAGAGCAAGGACGTTCGCGGGGAGAGCATTCTGTCACCGGTCATCGCTGCTCGTCCTGACCGCGTTGACCTCGGGAAGGCGGTTGTCGGCGGCCGTGGCCGGCGTCATTCGCCGGACGGCATCGGGCATCGGGCCGACGGTGAACACGCGGGTGAACGAGCCGATGGTGACGCCGACGAAGGACGCTACGGTCGGCACCTGATCGGGCAGCGGGATGGAGTGCGATCCCGGGCCGAGGCTGGCTTCGAACACCTGCGTCGACGCGCTCTTCGGCTCCGGGGGCGCGAAGGATGTGCCCCACCATGCCTCGATGGCGACGAGCGCGGGCTCGTGGAGCGTGAGTGCGACCGAGCGCTGCGCTTCGTCGTAGGTGATGTCGGCGATATCGACTGCTTGGGCCGAGATTGCGGCCTGTACTTGGGCGGCGATGAGGCCGGCGATCCCGGCGAGCCCCTGGACGAAAGTCACGTGCGGGTTGCGTTCGGAGATGTCCTCGCGCAGTCGTTGTTTCGTGTCGGCGGGGACCATGCCGCCGAAGACCAGTACGTCGAGATCGGTGACGTCGTAGTCGTCGAGGACCTGGTCGAACTGGTTCGTCGCGTCCGCGGAGTAGCCCTTGGCTCGGAGGATGCCGACGGTCTCGCCGAGCACGCTCGGGCTGCGGCCGACGACTAGAACCCGGGTGGGTCGGATCGTGGATGAGGTGGGGGAGGACGTCACGGCTGGCTCCAATGTTGGTCGTACCTATGTTGGCATTGCCAACATATCAACTGTTGGCCTCACCAACAAGGGTTATGCTGATGCGGTGCCCATGCACCATGACGACGGCCGTACGCCGACCCGGCTTGACGGACGCGCAACCTGGCTGGTCAGCCGCGCATACATGCGCTCTTCTGGGCTGCTCGGCGCCGCGTTCGAGGCGCACGGCGACGGACTGCGGAGCTACCATTACAGGCTTCTCGCCGCGCTGGAGCAATGGGGGCCTGCGAGTCAGGCCGAACTCGGCCGGGCGACCGGGATCGACCGCAGCGACGTGACAGCTGCCTTGAGCGAGCTCGAGTCGCGCAACCTGATCGGACGCTCCGTCGACCCCGACCACAAACGCCGGAACATCGTCACGATCACACCGGCGGGCCTCGAACGGCTTCTCGAGCTCGACAAGGTCATTGACGGTGTCCAGGACGAGTTCCTCGCGCCGCTGACGGCCGCCCAGCGAAGCCAGTTCATCGCCCTGATGTCGCGACTCGTCGACGCCCGGCAAGAAGGCACGACGCGTACGCGCTCTTGAAGAGTCGCAAGTGAGCTGTAGCGCCGAGTAGGCCCCACGAACCGTGCCTCGGAATCGGGACCGAGCCGGCCGAGCGCTCGTAACACTTTTCTGGGGTGACTCACCACACGTGGAAACGTGATGTCCGCTGCCCGGGTTTGCGTTACGCCGCCGCCTCCGGAAAGCCCTCAATAGATAGACGCTTGACGCGCTGTCGTGCCGGACATCGCGCGATGCGTGCTGCGTACAGACCCGCGTCCGATCGCCAAGCACGGAAAGGAGCTCTAGATGAAACGACTTCTCGCTGCGGTCACGGCGGCCGTCCTCGTGTCGTTCGGCGTCGCCCTGGCCGCGAGCGAATCAGCCTCGGCAGCGACGCTGACGCAGGTGACCAACTTCGGAACCAACCCCACCAATCTAGGCATGTATGTGTACGCGCCGGATTCCCTCGCGTCCCGACCGGCGATGCTCGTCCTGGTGCACTACTGCGGCGGGTCGGCGTCGGGGATCTTCGGCGGCAACGGGCATGACTACGTCACCGCGGCAGACCGATACGGGTACGTGATCGTTTTGCCGGAAGCGACCCGCAGCGGGCACTGCTTCGACGTTTCCACCCAGCAGGCGTTGCGGCGCGACGGCGGCAGCGACTCCACCGGGATCAAGTCGATGGTGGATTGGGCCCGAAACCGGTACAACGTCGATCCCGCCCGGATCGTGGTCAGCGGGTTCTCCTCCGGTGCGATGATGGCCAACGTTCTGGCCGCCGAGTATCCCGACGTGTTCGCGGCCGGTTCGGCCTTCTCCGGAGTGCCGGCCGGATGTTTCGCCACCACGGACGGTTCGCTGTGGAACAGCCAATGTTCCGGCGGCAACGTCATCAAGACCGCGCAACAGTGGGGCGACGTCGCGCGCGCGATGTATCCCGGCTACACCGGTCGCTATCCCCGCATGCAGCTGTGGCACGGGACCACGGATACGACGTTGGCGTACCCGAACTTCGGTGAAGAGATCAAGCAGTGGACCAACTTGAACGGGCTGAGCCAGACGCCGGCCGCGACTGATTCGCCGCAGTCCAGTTGGACCCGTACGCGCTACGGCGGCACCGGGACGACGGCCACCGTCGAGGCAGTGAGCATCTCCGGCACCGGACACACGCTCCCGCAACCGGGCATGCTCGCGTACGCCATCTCATTCCTCGGCCTGGACGGCGGCACTCCGCCCACCAGCAGTCCGCCGCCGAGCAGCCCGCCGCCGACCCGCTCCAATGTGATGCTCGTGGGCGCAGCCTCGGGCCGGTGCCTGGACGATCCCAACGGGACCACCGCCAACGGCACGCAGATGCAGCTCTGGGACTGCTGGGGCGGCAGCCCGCAACGCTGGACCTACACCGCAAGCCGCCAGCTGACTGTTCTGGGCAAGTGCCTGGACGCGAGCGGCCGGGGGACCGTCAACGGCACTCCCGTGATCATCTGGGACTGCAGCGGCCAGGCGAACCAGCAATGGAACCTGAACGCCAACGGCACTATCACCGGCGTCCAATCCGGCCTCTGCCTGGACGCAGCCGGGGCGGCCACCACCAACGGCACCAAGATCCAGCTGTACGCGTGCTGGGGCGGCGCCAACCAGCAATGGACCGTCCGCAACTGACGACCCCTGAACGTCTGGAGACCCCATGCCCGATCTGTCACGACGGCAGGTACTCGCCGCCGCTGCGGCGGCCGGAGCCGGAGCGATGCTCACCACTGCCTGGCCCTCGACCGCCTCGGCCGCGCCGCCCCTGCCCGGCAACGACCTCACCCTCTGGTACGACGAAAGCGCCGGAACCGATTGGCTACGCGCACTTCCCATCGGAAACGGACGGTTGGGGGCCATGGTGTTCGGCAATACCGACACCGAACGCCTGCAACTCAACGAAGACACCGTCTGGGCCGGCGGCCCGCACGACTACAGCAACCCCCTCGGCGCGGGTGCCCTGGCCGAGATCCGTCGCCTGGTGTTCGCCAACCAATGGAGCCAGGCGCAGAGCCAGATCGACCAGTACATGCTCGGCAGGCCCGCCGGTCAGCTGGCCTACCAGCCGGTCGGTGACCTGAGGCTGACCTTTCCCACCGGGTCCGGCGTCTCGGAATACGTGCGGTACTTGGACCTCACGACTGCCGTTACCACCGTGTCGTACCTGCAGAACGGCGTGCGATATCGCCGCGAGGCATTCGCCAGTGCGCCCGATCAGGTCATCGCCATGCGTCTGACCGCTGACCGGCCGGGATCGATCTCGTTCACCGCGTCGTTCACGAGTCCACAGCGTGTGACCGCGTCGAGCCCCGACGGCGCCACGATCGCGGTGGACGGCCGCTCCGGCGACCAGCGCGGCATCGCCGGGTCGGTTCGGTTCCTCGCCCTGGCCAAGGCCATCGCGACCGGCGGCAGCACCAGCAGCTCCGGGGGCACGCTCCGGGTCACCAACGCCGACTCCGTGACACTGCTGATCTCGGTCGGCACCAGCTACGTCGATTTCGGCAACGTCAACGGCGACTATCAGTCCATCGCCCGCGCCCGTCTCACGGCCGCACAGGGCATTGCCTACGACATGGTACGCAGCCGGCACGTGGCCGACTACCAGGCCCTGTTCGGACGGGTGACCTTGGATCTGGGGCGTACTTCGGCGGCCGATCAGACCACCGATGTCCGCATCGCGCAGCACAACTCGGTCAGCGATCCGCAGTTCTCCGCTCTGCTGTTCCAATACGGCAGATACCTGCTGATCTCGTCGTCGCGGCCGGGCAGTCAGCCGGCCAACCTGCAGGGCATCTGGAACGACTCGTTGACGCCGTCGTGGGACTCGAAGTACACGCTCAACGCCAACCTGCCGATGAACTACTGGCCCGCCGACACCACCAATCTGGCGGAGTGCTTCGAACCGGTCTTCCGGATGATCAGCGACCTCACCGTGACCGGAGCGCGCGTGGCGCAGGTGCAGTACGCCGCCGGCGGCTGGGTGACACACCACAACACCGATGGCTGGCGCGGCGCATCGGTGGTGGACTTCGCCGCCGCCGGCATGTGGCAGACGGGCGGCGCCTGGCTGGCCACGATGATCTGGGACCACTACCGATTCAGCGGTGACGTGAACTTCTTGCGGCAGTACTACCCGGCGATGAAGGGCGCCGCCCAGTTCTTCCTCGACAGCCTCGTCCCGGAACCCACCCTCGGCTACCTGGTCACCAACCCGTCGAACTCGCCCGAGCTGACACATCATTCCGGCGTCAGCGTGTGCGCCGGTCCCACGATGGACAATCAGATCCTGCGCGATCTGTTCACCGGGGTCGCTCAAGCCGGCCAGGCGCTCGGCGTGGACAGCGACTTCCAGACGCGGGTGACTGCCGCCCGGGACCGACTGGCGCCGACGCGGATCGGCTCACGAGGCAACATCATGGAGTGGCTGTACGACTGGGTGGAGACCGAGCAGAACCACCGGCACATCTCCCATCTGTACGGGCTGCATCCCAGCAATCAGATCACCAAACGCGGCACGCCGACGCTGTACAGCGCGGCCCGGCGTACGCTCGAACTGCGCGGTGACGACGGAACCGGCTGGTCGCTCGCTTGGAAGATCAATTACTGGGCGCGGATGGAGGAAGGCAGCCGGGCGTACGACTTGATCCGTCTGCTCGTGCGGACCGACCGGCTCGCGCCGAACATGTTCGACTTGCACCCGCCGTTCCAGATCGACGGCAACTTCGGGGCCACCTCCGGCATCGCCGAGATGCTTCTCCAGAGCCACAACGGAGAACTGCACGTGCTGCCCGCGCTGCCGCCGGCCTGGCTCTCCGGGAAAGTGACCGGCCTTCGTGGACGCGGTGGATACACCGTCGACGCCGCCTGGAACGCCGGCCAGGCCGGCACGGTGGTGATCCGGGCCGACCGCACCGGCACCGTGAACGTGCGCAGCCTCGCCTTCGGCGGAACCGTCGAGGTCACCGACAGCACCACCGGCACGGTCGTCGCCGTGACCCGGCCAGAACCTGATGTCCTGGCGCTGCCGGCGCAATCGGGCCACGTCTACACCGTGAAGGTGACCTCCGTCAGTCCCATCCCGACCGGATACGTGCGGATAGCCAACGTCACCACCGGTCTGGTGATCGACAGCGGTGGAAACGTCGCCTCCGGGTCCAATCTCAAGCAGTGGACCTGGGACGGCTCCACGAACCTCCAATGGCAGTTCGTCGACCTCGGCGGCGGCTGGTACCGCATCGTCAACCGCACCAACGGAATGGTCGCCGACAGCTGGGGCAACACCGCCAACGGCGCACCGTGCCGGCAGACGACCTGGAACGGTGGAGTCAACCAGCAGTGGCGCCTCGCCGCGGTGGGTGGCGGCCGCTATCAGATCATCAACCGGGGCACGAACACCGCGCTCGACGGCATGGGCAACACCACGGCCGGATCGGTGTGCGCCCTGTGGGCCCCGAACACCCATACCAACAATCAGTGGACCGTCCTCGCGACGTGAGGTCCGCGTACCACAGGAGGCCAGATGCGCCGCATGGTCGGTGGCGACCGGCGTACAAGTGTGTGTTCCTGATCAGAGCTGTCAGCGCAGGCCGGCAGCAATCGATCGGCCGGGATGAGGTCGGCCGCGCAGCTGGAGCATTCCGCGCAGCCGCGCACGTGGCGGCCGATACGCTTGCGCCAGACCGAAGTGGTCTCGCCGTTCCAGCCGGTGACGGCTTCGGCCAGCAGACGACAGCGCGGCTGGTTGCTCAGCGCCGCAGTGATGGCCCGGCACAATGCCAGGTGTTGCTGCAGACGCTGCAGACGTACGCCCGCGTGGGCAACGCTGATGCCCACGCGGGCGGCCAGTGCTCGGCGGCCGAGCGTGCCCGTGACCTCCTGGCGCCAGAATCGCAACAGCCGGCGATCGTCCGGGTCCAACCAGCGGCTTGCCTGATCGAGCTGGCGAAGCTGTTCGGCCAGTTGTAGTCGCAGCACGGTCAGGTCCTGAACCTCGGCAGCCGGATCGGCCACCTCCTCCTCGTCATCCGAGACTTGCCTTTGCTCGACGGCGCGCCGGCGCTGCCGGCACGCACTGAGCTGACGAATTGCGATGGAAAGCAACCACGGCCGGAAACTGGCCGGCTCACGAAGCCCGTCCAGCCCTAGTACCACCCGTAGCAAGGTTTCCTGTACGACGTCGTCGACGTCGCAGTGGCCGTTCAATGCCCGGCCGATGACGCCGTACAGCATGGGCAGGTGCTCGGCGACGACGGCCTCCAGGGCCGAGACGTCACCCGCCTGCGCAGCGGCGACGAGCCGGGTATGTCGCTCGGTAATGACCTGATCGACTGTGGCCAGATCGTCGGCGGTTACGGACCTGAGGGGATGACGTCGGGCGTGCATCATCGCCTCCCTTGGAAGCGGTCGGGCGACCTCGCGGTGGACGGGGAGAGCGCGTCCGTGGAGGAGGTTCACGCTGCGGCGCGTCGGGCTTTCGCGCCTGTCCCACGGCGTCCGAGCCGGCGAGATGGTCAGGAGATCGTGCGAACGGAGACTAAGTCGATCGCCACCCTCCAATGTGAACGTTAACATTTCTTGGCCGCCGGCTGACCTGTAAGGATCTTGGAAGACGGGCAGAAACATATGTCGTATTACCTCTGAGAGTGTGGCCAATCAGGCTCTCCACCGTCAAGGTGCCTCCCGCGCGAAACATCCACTCGACGGTTTGCTGGTCCATTGGTGTTTACAAGTGGGTGAATGTGTTGCATCCTGTTTAAGTTGGGAAGCTAAATTTAACGATGGGAAACCCCATGGCAACAAATGTCTCTTCCGGCGGCACCGCTTCCGCGTGGCCGCGGCGTACTCGGCTGGTACGCCGGTTGATCCCAGGCTTGGTCGCCGTGGCGCTGGCGGCGCTGGCGGGCCTCGTCGTGGTCGCGTCGCCGGCGAACGCGGCCACCCGACCGTTCCGCGGGATGAACTGGGCGGTACTGGGGGACAACTTCAGCACCAGCGCGCTGGTCGTGCAGGGTCTGAGTAAGTCCGACAGCAACGCCACGGTGCGGGCCAAGGCCAACGCCCTCTACGACGACATGGCCGCCAGCCTGGGTGTCAACACCGTCCGGCTGCCGATCAACACACCCACCGTGGCCGACACGACCTGGTGGAACGCGTACCGCGGCGCGATCGACGCCGCCACCGAGCGCGGGTTCAAGGTCATCCTCGCGTACTGGGAGGACGGTGCCGCTTCCGGTGGCAAGATCACGAACCTGGGCGCATGGAACTCCATGTGGTCCAGCGTGATCGGCACCTATGGCTCCAACGGCAACGTCTACTTCGAGCCGATGAACGAGCCGCACGGCTACTCGTCGGCGGACTGGCGCAACGTCGCGGCGAACTGGCTCAGCGCGCACCCCAACGCGACGCCGGGCCGGGTGCTCATCGGCGGCACGGGCTTCAGCCAAGACCTGCGCGACATCTGCAACGACAGCCGCTTCAACGCGACCCTGCTGTCGTTCCACTATTACGCGTTCTTCTACGGCGCGATGACCTACGACGGGTTCCGCAGCCACATCCAATCGCTTCTGGGCAACTGTGCGTCCCGGGCGGTCGCCACCGAGTTCGGCGCGCCCATGTCCACCGGCCTCAACTACGCCGACGCCAACAGCACCGAGAACTTCGTGCGCTACATCCGCGCCATGGCTCAGGTCATGCGTGACAACCAGATGGGCGGCACCTACTGGCCGGCCCTCGGCGGCAAGCCGGGCTCGATCGGCTACGACTGGTACTCGATGTACGCCTTCAGCGGCAGTGGTACCGACCTCAACCTGACCATCCGCAACACCTCCGGCGCCGACCGGATCCGCTACGCGTGGGGAGACACCGTCGGCGACCCGACGACTCCGCCGCCGTCGACCTACTACCGGATCGACGTCCGCCACAGTGGCAAGACCATGAACGTCCAGTCGCCCAACACGGACAACGGCGCACGCATCAGCCAGTACGCCTACAGCGGCAGTGCCTGGCAGCAATGGCAGTTCCAGGACGCGGGCAGCGGCTATTGGCGCATCGTCAGCCGTAACAGCGGAAAGTGTCTCGACGTGGTGAGCGCTTCCACGGCCGACGGCGCGGAGTTGATCCAGTACACCTGCGGCACTGGCACGAACCAGCAGTTCCAGATGGTCGCCAACGGCAGCTACTTCCAGCTCCGAGCGCGTCACAGCGGTAAATGCGTCGACGTGCCAGGCGCGTCGACCGCTGACGGTGTGACTCTCATTCAGTACACCTGTAACACCGGCACCAACCAGCAGTGGTCGCGTACGTCGGTCTGATCGCCTGCACGCCTCGGTGCCCGGCGCAAGCTCGGCACCGAGGCGGGCGATCCACTGGTACCGGCCGCAGACTTTGTTAGGTTGCTGTAATGGAGCATCGGATCAGTCTGATCACCCTCGGGGTGGCTGACGTCGCGCGGTCCCGGGCGTTCTACGAGCGGCTGGGGTGGCGGGGCCAAGAAGTCGAGCAGACTGTGTTCTTCCAGGCCGGGGGCATGGCGCTGGTGTTGTGGGGGCGCGACATGCTTGCCGACGACGCGGGCGTCTCAGCTGCCGGCGCGGACGGCTTCCGGGGTGTCGCCCTTGCCCACAACGTACGGTCGCGAGCCGAGGTCGACGAGGTGTTGAACGCGGCCACGAAGGCCGGGGCCGAGATCACCCAGCCCGCGCATGAGACGGCATACGGGGGTTACGCCGGTTACTTCACCGACCCGGACGGCCACCTGTGGGAGATCGCGCACAATCCGGGCTTCACGCTCGCCCCGGACGGCGCGCTCATTCTGCCGGACTTCGACGCGGTATAACGACGTCATGCGGGAACAAGGGCTGCCGGGTGGGCGAATCACCGGCGCACGGCGTACGCGAATGGGAGTGCACAAACCGGTCAACCCGTGTACTCCCGCAGTGCACGCCCTATTGAGACATCTGGAGGAAGTGGGATTCGCGTCGGCTCCGCGCGTACTGGGCATCGACGACGAAGGCCGGCAAGTGTTGAGCTACCTAGAGGGCGAGACCGTTGGCACGGCCGTGCCGTGGCCGGCGTGGGTCTTCTCCGACGACGCCCTCACGCAAGTCGGCGCATGGTTGCGATCGCTGCACGAGGCCACCAAGTCATTCGTGCCGCCGCCGGACGCGATCTGGTTCGCCGGTCCGCCATGGCGTCCAGGAATGGTGATCGCGCACAACGACGCGGGACCCCACAACGCCGTCTGGCGCGATGGGAAGCTGGCGGGATTCATCGACTGGGACACCGCCGGACCCTCCACCGGCGAGCTCGACCTTGCTTTCGCCGCCTTGTCGTGGGTGCCGCTGCACGCCCGGCGGGCCGTCGTCGCGCTCGGCTTCACCGACTTCGACGATCGTCACAGACGGCTACACCTGCTGCTAGACGCGTACGGCTTCATCGGAGAGCGCCTCGCGTTCGGCCAGACAGTCGCCAGACGCGCACGCCTCAACGCCGCCGGGATCGAGCAGATGGCGGCGACTGGTGATTCCGCAGGCGTGGCGCTACTCCCATTTGCCGCGGACTTGGCAGAGGCGGCGAAGGAAGTCGAGCAGCTGCCCGCCGAGTTCTGGCGGCGCTGAGCCCCGAACGGTCCGGGCCGACCACGGAATTAGACATTTCGCTCACGCAGGCGCCGTCGGTCTATTCTGCCGGGGTGAGCTACGTGCGCTGGAGCAGTCCCGGCCGACCCCACGATTACGACTCGGCCGTGTACATCTACGACACCGATGACGGAGTCGTGTGTTGTTCCTGCATCCTGCTTCCGGCCGACGCGATCGGTGATCACCCGAGTCATGTGGCGGCCAACCCCGGCCAGATGATCGAGCACGTACGCGCGCACATCGCCGCTGGGGACGCAGTGCCCGACTTCGTCATCCCCGCACTGGCCGACGCCGAACGCGCGCGCGAGGCGCACTGAACTGGAATGCTGGAGCGATGAGCCGTCGTGGGGCGGCGACGGACACCTGAGGAGGAGTGGCGCATGGGCACGGTGTACACCGCGATGACGATGTCGGTCGACGGATACACAGCCGGTCACAACCAGTCCGAGGAGCGTCCCTTCGGCGACGACGGCGGTGACGGCTGGGGCGACAAGCTGCACGCCTGGTACGCCGACACCCCGGAGGAGAACAAAGCCGAGATCGAAAACATGCTCACGGCGAAGGCGTTCATCATGGGGCGCAACATGTTCGGTCCTGTTCGCGGGGAGTGGGACCGGCCGTGGAACGGCTGGTGGGGCGACGATCCGCCGTACCACGCCCCCGTCTTCGTGCTCACCCATCATGTCCGCGACCCGCAGCCGATGGACGGTGGGACGACGTTCCACTTCGTCACCGACGGCATCGAGTCGGCGCTCGACCGGGCCCGCGCTGCCGCTGGTGACGGCGACATCGCAGTCATCGGCGGCGCGACCACGGTGAACCAGTACCTGGCTGCCGGACTGATCGACGAACTCCGGCTGCACATCTCGCCGCTCACGCTCGGCACGGGTACGCGGCTGTTCGACGGCGTACCAGGACTGAAGTTCGAGCAGGTGACGGCGAGACCGGCCAGCCTCGTCACCCATGTGACGTACCGCGTGCTTCGCTAGCCGTTCACGGTCCTTCCAGAATCTAGGCCGACACGCCTTCCCATCGGAAGCCGTCGAGGTCGACGAAGCCTCCGGCGTCGCTGCCGACGGCGATCCGGTGCGAGCCGGAGCCCTCGGGTGACACGCCGGAGTCCTTGGCGGCGAACTTGCGGCTGTAGAGCGCCATCTTGATGGTCGAGGTGCCGAATTCGACGTACTTGCTGCCGAAGCTCTTGGTCACGGGCAGGCCGCGGTCGGCGTAGAACTGCTTGGTGGCCTTGACGTTGTCGACGCCGAGCAGCAGCACGACATCGTTGACCTGGCGGGTGGCAGGGCCGGAGTTCTTCTTCTCCGCCGACGCGAGCTTCCAGATGGTGCCGAACGGGTCCTGGAGCGTCCCGCCATATCCCCAGAAGCTCTTGGTCGCCGGCTTGAGCGTCGTCGCTCCGGCGGCCGTGGCCGTGGCGAAGAAGCTGTCCACGTCGCAGGGCTGGGGCACGACCAACGAGATCGCGTAGCCGCGGAAGCCGGCCGACGGTTCGTCGCCGGCCCGCAGGCGGATGCGTTCGCCCAGCCCGAAGGCTGCAGTGTAGAAGGAGTCGGCGGCGGCCAGGTCGGTGACTTCGAGGACGAGGTGGTTGATGGAGGTCATTTCGTGCTCCTTCGAGAGGCGAGTGGGTCGCTGTTGTCTGATCAAAGCTTCGCCTCCCCGACAGCACACCCACATCCGTGGTGACCACGGAAGCCGCCACGGAGCCGGACCGCAACGCCACCCATCCATCAAGAGGCTGGTATCACCCTTATTGGTAAATGTCCGCTTTCAAGGCGGCGACCTGTGCGTACTGGTCGGAGATCAGCTCCGCAGCGGCCGCCGCCGTCTGATCGCAGAACTCCTCCTCGCTCAAGGCGGCCAGGGTGCCAGGCGCGATGGTGACCTTCCAGTCGTGCATGCCGCGCGCGGTGATCGTGATCCGGCCGTCGGGACTCTTTCCGGTGACGACCAACCGGGCCCGCGCCTCCCGATAGTCCGTATCCGCCTGATCATCCGATTCGACCTCGCTGTTGATGTCGCGCTCGGCCGCCGCGCTCAGCAGCGCGTAGTACTCCCGAGTGCGGGCCGCCCATAGCATGCGGGCCAAGTTCGCCAGGGAATCCTCGAGCGCCTCCTCATTGAAGCGCTGGTAGGTGGGCGGCTCGAAGACGATCGTGATCTCGGAGCGGCCGCGCAACTCGGCGTGCAGGAGACCACTGGGCAGAGTCACGCGTACGCGCATCGCGGCCAGCCGCTCGCCGAACGTCACGAGGTGCCCCGCCGGTGGGCGCCGAAGTGATCCTGGTCCCCGACGTTTTGCTTGGTGATCCCCGTGATGGCCGGCTGGTTCGTCACGAAACTGCCGGGATCACGGCTGATGATCCCGCTGTTGATCCTGACCGCCTGGGCGATCAGGGCTTCCGTCTGATTCGCCAGTTCGACGCTCTGGTCGAGCCCCTTCTGCAACGACTGCAGGATGGCGCGCACATTCCCTCCTTTGACGCTCAGGTCCGGCTTGTCGTTCTTGACGAGGCCCAAGGCGCCGGAAACGACTCCGGCGCCGCTGGATACCCCGGTCCAGACGATGATCGCCATTCCGCTGAAGTCGGCCGTGGCGGTGGCGATGATCGCTCCCGCGATGGTGAACTGGAGAGCGAGTTTCGCCGGATCGCAGTCATTGACGGAGTCGAGCACGGTCGCCGTGTCCTTGGCCATCTTCAGCACGTCGTTGCGGGTCTTGTTCCACATCTCCCGTTCGGCGGCCAGCAGGGCCCGGATTACAGACACCGCTAAGTACTGGTTCTTGGTCACGTCCCGGAACGGATTGACGAAGTTCCTGACGAAGTTGTAGGCGGCGTCGCCCTGCCAATCCACCAGCTGGTCGTGGACGGTGGCCATGTCGCCGTAGATCGGGCTGGCCGGCATCAGTCCTGCGCCGGTCATCAGGTCGCTGGGCAGCTCACCGGGGCTCAGCCGGGCCAGCGCCGCGTCGAGGTCCTGGATCGGCAACTGGAACGCCTCGTCCGGGGGGATCTCGTAGAACGGCTCGAACATCGCGGGAATGGTCGGAATCAGATCTGCGGCCGTGCCCCCGCCCACCTTGCCGGCGCGTGCGGCGTACACCGGGCGATCGGCCTCGACGGCCTTCTTCTGAATTTCGACGACGGCCTGCCGGATGTCGTCGGTGGTAGCCATCTACAGGTCCAATCGGATGTGGTTGCGGGTGTGGCCGGCGCGCTCCTGATCGCGAATGTCGGCTTCGTGGCGTTGCAGCAGCGCTTTGGCGTTCTCATCGCTCTCGGCATAGGAATCCGCCGCCGTGACCAGCGCTTCGGCGGTCAGGTAGAGGTTGCGCGCCGTGTCGCCGAGCATCTTCGCGATGTCGTCCCGCAGTTCGCACCATCCGGCGTACGCGGGGCCGTGGTCGCCGCCGAACTTCGGATGTCGTTTGAAGGCAGGCTCAGCCCACTGCACGGTGTAGGCGAGATCCTGGCGCGCGTAATCCAACTGCGACGCGATGCCGGGCATGGTCTTCTTTCCCACGTCCCACAGCCTCGAAAGATCCGTGCCGAAACTGCCGTCGCCCATGCGAGCCCCCCGTTCGTCGCGCCATCGGCTCTTGCCGACCTGGCCTTCTGCCCGTTCAGCCCCAGTCTGCTGTGGACGACCTCACATTCACCTGACACGGTGATAACGTCGTCGACTGTGGAGTTCGGGGTGCTGGGTCCCGTCAAGGTCAAGGTCAGCGGGCGCGATGACACCCCCCTCGGCACCCGCTTGCAACTGCTGCTGGCGATGCTGCTCCTACATGCGAATCTGACTGTGCCGTCGGGCGTACTCGCGCAGGCGATGTGGGACGACGACCCGTACGAGCGGCGGCAGGCGGCGTTGCCGACCTACGTCATGCGGCTACGCCGGGCGCTGGGCGCGCAAGCCGCGGCCCGGATCGTGACCCGACCGGGCGGCTACCGTGTCGAGCTCGGCCCGGACGAGCTGGACGTCCTGCGATTCCAGCGGCTGTGGGACGAAGGGCGCGAGCAGGCCGTACGCGGTGACCTCCCCGCGGCCCACGCGAGCCTGACCGCCGCGCTGGGATTGTGGCGCGGCGAGCCACTGGCGACCCTGCCCGCGGGCGGCGTCGTCGCAAGCGAGATCGCCAAACTCGGCAGTCGGCGGCTCGCGGCGCAGCGCGACCTGATCGACATCGGGCTGAGACTGGGTCGTCACACCGAACTGCTGCCCGACATCGCCGCGTTGGCCGAACGGCATCCGCTCGATGAGAACTTGCGCGGTTCCTGGATGCTGGCTCTCTTCCGTAGTGGCCGCCAGAGCGAGGCGCTGCAAGCCTTCGGCGACCTGCGCCGCGAGCTCGCCGACGAGCTAGGGCTCGATCCCGGCGCGGCGCTGCAGGAGTTGCACCGGCGCATCCTGACCGGCGATCCGACGCTCAACTTGGGGGAGAAGCCGCAGATCGTGCCGCGGCAGCTGCCCGCGGGGCTGCGGACGTTCGTCGGGCGCTCGCAGGAACTCGTCGATCTCGCCACCCTGGCGGCCGACGACGCCGGTGTCATCGCGATCTCCGCGATCGGCGGTACCGCCGGAGTAGGCAAGACCACCCTGGCGGTCCATTTCGGGCATTCGATCGCCGATCGCTACCCCGATGGGCAGCTCTTCGCCAACCTGCGGGGCTTCGATTCCTCCGGCGAGCCGGCCGACGTCGCGACAGTCGTGCACGGGTTCCTGGTCGCTCTGGGCGTACCGCCCACTCAGATTCCCGCCGAGCTCGACGCCCGTCTCGCGCTCTACCGCAGCCGGCTCGCGGGCACGCGTACCCTCATCGTCCTGGACAACGCGCGCGACGCGGAGCAGGTGCGGCCGCTGTTGCCCGGCGGCGCGGGGTGCCTGGTCCTGGTCACCAGCCGCGTGCGGCTGACGGGCCTGGTCGTGCGAGATGGCGCGGTTTCGGTGCCGCTCGAGGTGCTCGATTCGGCCGACGGGGTGGAACTGCTCGCGCGCCGGCTCGGGGCCGCCCGGGTCGCGGCCGAGCCCGAGGCCGCCGCGGCGCTGGTCACGCTGTGCGCGGGCCTGCCGCTAGCGATCGGCGTCGCA
>NZ_JABFVK010000112.1 GCF_013362815.1 Hamadaea sp.
ACGTATCGCCGCCATGATCACGTCGATGGCGTACCACCCGCGTAGTCAGCGCTCACGATCCGCGGCGGTCCAGCGGGCGCGCGGCGGTCCGGCGGGCGCGCGGCGGTCCAGCGGGCGCGCGGCGATGCGGGCGGGAGTGGCGGCTCAGCGGTGGACGATGACTCCGACGACGCCGGGCCCGACGTGTGCGCCGATCACGGCGCTGACCTCGGTCGTGTAAAGCGCCCGGAGGCGACTGCCCAGCCGGTCGCGTACGGTCGCGGCGATCTGCTCGGCACGTTCCGGGGTGTCGAGGTGCTGGACGGCGACGTCCACCTCGGACTGATCACCGGCCGCGGCGACGGCCAACTCCACCATCCGGTCCAGCGCCCGGGAAGTCGTGCGTACGCGATCTCGGGAGACGATCGAGCCGTCGACGACGTGCAGGATCGGCTTGACCGCAAACGCCGTGCCGACCAGGGCGGATGCCGCTCCGATCCGGCCGCCCCGACGCAGGTGTTCGAGGGTGTCCACGACGAAGTAGGTCTCCGTCCGGGTCACCGCCGTCGCGGCCGCCTCGGCGACCGCAGCGAGATCGCCGCCGGAACCCGCCGCCTGGAACGCCGCGAGAACGGGGAATCCCAGGCCCATCGCGGTCGACCGGGAGTCCACGACGCGTACGCGGCCGGCGAACTCACGGGCGGCCAGTTCGGCGGATTCGTGCGTACCGGAGAGGGCGGCCGACAGGTGCACGGAGACCACTCCGGACGCGCCGCCGTCCAGCAACGCCTGGTACGCCTCGGCGAACTCCGCCGGGGCCGGCCGGGACGTCGTGACGGTGAGCTTGGGATTGCGCAGCGCGGCGGCGACCTCGGACGAGGAGACCTCGACGCCTTCGGCCCGGGCGACGCCGTCGATGACCACCGCCAGCGGAACGACCCGGATCCGGTCGGCGAACTCCGCGGGCAGGCCCGCCGTCGAGTCGGTGACCAGAGCGATCGTCATGCAGCGAACGGTAGCCGATCAACCTGGGTGATGGTCAGAGACGTTCTGCCGACGCGACCTCGAACGGAGTTCCGATCTGGCAGATCGTCGCGATGTCGTCGCGAACCCGGCCGGTGACGCGTACGCGCGCGCCCGGAGTCAGCACGTCGAGGTCGGCGGTGCCGATGAGCTGGTAAGTCTTGCCGTTGTCGGCGTTCAGCCCGAGGCAGCCGCCTTCCACCTCGGACTTGACGACGGTCCCGGTCAGCACTGTGCCCGCCTTCGGTGACGCGGGCGTCTTCGTCGAGGGCAACAGCCGGCTCGGGGTCGGCGACCCCGCCCCCGGAGTCGGGCTGCCACCTGAAGACGAGGAAGGAGACGCCGACGCAGACGGCGATGGGGAGGCGGACGGTTCTCCCGAGGAGCACCCGGCGAGGAACGCCACCGCCATCGCGCCGACCGCGAGATATCGAGCCACCATTCGCTCAGGGTAGCCCACCCCACCCCGTCGCGTTGATCATGAACCTATGGTCCGGTTCTGGGCCCGAAGGGAACCCTAGGTTCATGATCAACGCGAGTGGGCGACCGCGGCCGAAAGCGTTGGAGGAAGGGGTCAGCGCATGACGAGCGTGCGGATCTGCCGCAGGAGCACCGACAACGCGGCGAGGTCGGCCCGCGAGCTGTCGAACTCCCCGATCGCGTTGAACGCCCGGGTGATGGACGCCTCGTTGACCTGCTCCCACTGGTTGACTCGCTCCTCCGGGGTGAGGTCGGACGCGTCCGGGGACGCGGCGAGCACCTCGGAGGTGAGGGCGGCGAGGGCGGCGTACAGGTCGTAGCGCAGCGCCATCCGGGCCAGCGTCTGCCACCGGTCCTCGCGGGGCAGCAGGGAGATCTTCGTCAGCAGGTCGTCCGCGCGGAACCGCTCGGACAAGACGAAGTAGACCCCGGCCACCTCGTCGAGGTCGCGGCCGGTCAGATGGGCGACCTCGACCACGTCCAGCAGGCCGAAGCTGTGCAGGATCTGGGTGCCCCACTCGGCCAGCTCGGTCGGGACCTCCAGCTCCACCAGCTTCTGCGAGTGCTTGGCCAGGGCGTCCCGCTCGACCCCCAGGAACAGGCGCTTGAGCCGGGGCAGCAGCGCTGCGACGCCGGGCTGGAGTCGCGCGATCTCGGCCGGGACGTCCAGCTGACGACGCGACTGGACGAGCCAGCGCACCGCCCGGTCGAGCAGCCGCCGCGCCTGGAGGTAGATGATCGTCTGCGCATCGGTCGGGATGCGGTTGTCCTGCTCTTCGACCGCCGCCCACAACCGGGGCAGGTCGAAGACGTCCCGGACGATCACGTACGCCCGCAGCACGTCCGCCGCGTGGGCGCCGCTCTCCTCCATGGCGCGGAAGACGAACGAGATCCCGCCGCGGTTGACCACCTCGTTGACGATCGCCGTGGTGACGATCTCCCGCCGCAGTGGGTGTTGCGCCATCGCGTCGGTGCACCGGTCTCGCAGTGGCGTCGGGAAGTAGTCCGACAGCAGCTGGTGAGTCCACTCCTCGTCGGGCAGATCGGAGTGGAGGATGTCCTCCTCCAACCCGATCTTCACGTACGCCATGAGCACCGCGAACTCCGGCGTGGCCAACCCCTGACCGGCCGTGAAGCGGGTGGCGAGCTCGTCGTCGGTCGGCAGCCCCTCCAACGCCCGGTCGAGCCGGCCGGACTGCTCCAGCGTGGTGATCAGCCGCCGGTGCACGGGCAGCAGTGAATGCGCCTGCGAACGAGCCGTCCCCAGGGCGGTCGCCTGCTGATAGTTGTCGCGCAGGACCAGCTCGCCGACCTCGTCGGTCATCTCGGCGAGCAGCAGGTTGCGGTCTTCCAGGCTCAGCTCCGGCTGGGCCGACAGCAGGATCTTGATGTTGACCTCGTGGTCGGAGCAGTCCACGCCGGCCGAGTTGTCGATGAAGTCGGTGTAGACGTGCCCGCCGGTCTGGGCGAACTCGATCCGCCCGCGCTGCGTACAGCCGAGGTTGCCGCCCTCGCCGACCACCGTCGCGCGCAGATGAGCGCCGTTGACCCGGATCGAATCGTTCGCCTTGTCGCCTACCTCCGCATGCGACTCGGTGGTCGCCTTGACGTAGGTGCCGATGCCGCCGTTCCAGAACAGCTCGACCGGGGCGAGCAGGATCGCCTTCATCAGTTCGGTCGGGCTCATCGAGGTCGCCGTGTCGGGCAGGCCCAGGACCGCCCGCATCTGCGGGGACACCTCGATCGACTTCGCCGTACGCGGGAAGATGCCGCCACCGGCGGAGATGAGCGACGCGTCGTAGTCCGCCCAGGACGATCGAGGCAGGTCGAACAGCCGCTTCCGCTCGGCCCACGAGCTGGCCGAGTCGGGATCGGGGTCGACGAAGATGTGCCGGTGGTCGAACGCGCCGACCAGCCGGATGTGCTGCGACAGCAGCATTCCGTTGCCGAACACGTCGCCGGACATGTCCCCGACGCCGACGACGGTGAAATCCTCGTTCTGGATGTCCTTGCCCAAGTCCCTGAAGTGGCGCTTCACCGACTCCCACGCGCCGCGGGCGGTGATGCCCATCTTCTTGTGGTCGTATCCGGCCGAACCGCCGGAGGCGAAGGCGTCGCCGAGCCAGAATCCGTAGCTCAGCGAGATCTCGTTGGCGATGTCGGAGAACGTGGCCGTTCCCTTGTCCGCCGCGACCACGAGGTACGTGTCGTCGCCGTCGTGGCGTACGACGTCGATCGGGGGCACGACCTTGCCGGCGTCGAGATTGTCCGTGACGTCCAGCAGCGCCGAGATGAACAACCGATAGCAGGCCACGCCTTCGGCCATGAAGGCATCGCGGTCGGTCGCCGCCGGGGCCTGCTTCAACACGAAGCCGCCCTTCGCGCCGACCGGCACGATGACGGCGTTCTTCACCATCTGCGCCTTGACCAGGCCGAGGATCTCGGTGCGGAAGTCGTCGCGCCGGTCGGACCAGCGCAGACCGCCCCGGGCGACGGCACCGAACCGCAGGTGCACGCCCTCGAACCGCGGCGAGTACACGAAGATCTCGTATTTCGGGCGGGGTGCGGGCAGCTCGGGGATCGCGCGCGGGTCGAGCTTGAAGGCCACGTAGGACTTCGGGCGGCTGTCGGCGCCTTTCTGGAAGAACGACGTCCGCAGAGTGGCCTGGATCAGCGTCAGGTAGTGCCGCAGAATCCGGTCCTGGTCCAGGCTCGTGACCGCGTCCAGCTGCCGGTTGATCGAGGCGATCAGCTCCTTGCCCTGAGTCGACCGGTCCTCGTCGGACAGCTTCAGCTGCGGGTCGCAGCGCGTCTCGAACAACGCGACCAGCGCGGCCGCCAATTGCGGGTACGCGATGAAGGTCTGCTCCATCGACTCCTGCGTGTAGACCGTCCCGGTCTGCCGCAGATACTTCGCGTACGCACGCAGCACGACGACCTGCCGCCAGGTGAGCCCGGCTCGCAGCACGAGTTCGTTGAACCCGTCGATCTCGGCCTCACCCCGCCAGGCGGCGGCGAAGGCGTTCTCGACGTGGGCGCGTACCTCGGCCATCTCCCGGGAGTTCTCGGGCAGCTGCAGGCCGAAGTCGTAGACGAAGACCCGGCCGTCTTCGCGGTGGATCTCGTAGGGCCGCTCGTCGGTCACGCTGACGCCGAGCGAGTGCAGCACCGGCAGGACCGCCGAAAGCACCATCGGCTCGCCGAATCGGAAGATCTTGAACCGGACGTCCCGGTCGTCCTTGCGACGGCGGAACAGGTGCAGCTCGAGCTGACCGGGTTCTTCCAGCAACTCCAGCTTGGCGAGGTCCTGCATCGCCTCGTACGCGTTGTACCCGTCCTTGTACGTCTCGGGCAGCGCGTCGGCGTACCGGCCGAACAGGAACTTGGCCTGCTCGTCGCCGAGTTTGCGGGCGAGGACGAGCTTGAAGTCGTCGTCCCAGGCCCGGGTGGCCTCGGCGAGCTTCTCCGCTAGCGCGTCGGCGTCGATCGCCCCGGGCGGAGCCGTCGGATCGACCCGGACGATGAAATGCACTCGGGCCAGCGGACCTTCGGTGACCTTGGTGGTGTAGTCGAGCCCGACGCCGTGCAGCTCCTGCAGCAGGATCTCCTGCATGGCGAGCCGGTGCTGGGTGGTGAACCGGTCGCGCGGCAGGTAGACCAGGCACGAGATGAACCGGCCGTACGCGTCGCGCCGCAGGAACGCGCGCAACTGCCGCCGCCCCGCCATCCGCAGTACGCCCACCGACGCCTGGTAGAGGTCCTCGGTGCTGATCTGGAACAGCTCGTCGCGTGGATAGCTCTCCAGGATCTCCAGCAGATCCTTGCCGGAGTGGCTGCGCGGGCTGAGCCCGGACCGGTCGAGCACCTCGGCGACCTTGCGGCGGACCACCGGCAGATCCCGGACACTGCCCCGGTACGCGGCCGAGCTGAACAGTCCGAGGAACCGGATCTCGCCGTCGACCTGGCCGGCGGCGTCGAACGTCTTGAAGCCGATGTAGTCCAAGTACGCCGAGCGGTGGACCGTCGCCCGGGAGTTCGCCTTGGTGATGATGAGCAGCCGCTTCTCCAGCGCCTTGCGGTACGCCTCCGGCGTCATCGAGGCGAGCTCGCGCGGGTGCGCCTGATCGTTGCGCAGTATGCCCAGCCCCGTGCCCGGGACAGCGGTCAGCAGATGCCCCTCGACCAGCTTGTACTCACGGAACCCGAGGAACGTGAAGTGATTGTCGGCCAGCCAGCGCAGCAGCTCGACCGAGTCGGTGATGTCCTTGTCCGGCACCGGCAACTCGGCGGTGGACAGATCGTCGGCCAAGGCCAGGGCACGGGCGCGCATCTTGGGCCAGTCCTCGACGGCTTCCCGCACGTCGGTCAGCACCCGGCGCAGCTCCTCGCCGACCTGCTCGGTCTCGACCGCGTCCCGGATCGGGTCGGTCTCGATCCGCATCCAGCTCTCGATCTGGTCGCCGGCGATCGCGTCGTCGGGCTCGACGTCGGCACAGACCTCCACCAGCTCGCCCAGCTGCTCTCGGCGTACCACTAGAAGTGGATGGACCAGCATGTGCACGTCGAGATTGCGGGCCGACAAGGCCGCGGTGATGGAGTCCACGAGGAAGGGCATGTCGTCGGTGACGATCTCGATGGCCGTGTGATGGCCGTCGGGAGTGAGCGCGATGCGCAGCTTGAGCTCCCCGGCGACGCGGCTGGCCGCCAGCTCGCGGTGCGCGCGCACCGCGGCGAGCATCGCGCTGGGAGTCTGGCCCACGAGCTCCTCGTCCGGGGCGAACCGCCAATAGCGGCCCACCAGCTGGGCGGTGTCGAGATCCTCGCCGGCCAGCGCGACCGCGGTGGCCACGAGGCGTTCGGCGTTGGGCAGATCGTCGTCGAGATCAGCGGAGTCGTCCGCGACCTCTTCCATGGATTCGGCGTCGAGGTCGACGCTTTCGCCGCTCAGCAGGCCACCTTCTGGTGACATCACAACCGCTCCCCTCACCCACCACGCTGTGGGCTCGTCTGTCCCTTCCACCCTAGCCGGGACCACTCAATCAACCGCCTACGGGCCGTGCCGGATCGCACAACGCGGGCGACACCCGCACACCGGGGATACGCGGCTGCGCTAGTTGGCGGTCTTCGCGCAGAATGGTCGTCATGTCAGCCCCCTCGCGCCGCCTGCTCGCCGTCACGCTCGCCGCGGTCCTCGCGGCCACCACGCTCGCCGCTTGCACGAAGGAACCCGAGCCGGGCTCGGCGCTGGACGCGTTCGCCGCCGGCTGGCCGGGCTCTTGGGGCGACAAGGTCACGTTCGTCGATCCGGATAACAAGACCGTTTCGGGCACAGACGTCGCCACTCAACTCAAGGCGTACGCCGGGACGCTGACCCCGCCCACGGTGAAGTCCGAGGGCAAACCCGCGACCACCAAGGATTCTGCGACCGGGAAACTGCACCTCAACTGGACGCTGCCGGACGGCGCTCACTGGGAGTACTCCACGGAAGTGAAGCTCACCAAGGGCAAGGTCAACGGCGAGGACGCCTGGAACGTGGTGTGGCAGCCACAGATCGTGCACCCGGATCTCCAGCCGGGGGCATCGCTGGCGACCAAGCAGATCAAGGCCCAGCGCGGCGGCATCGTCGACGAGAAGGGCGAGGCGATGATCTCGTCCCGGCCGGTGGTCGTGGTCGGCGTCGAACCGCGGAAGATCACCAACCTGCCCGCGCTGACCGCCCTGCTCGACGCCGCGTTCAAGTCGATCAAGGTGGCGGTGGACCTCGGCGACCTGGCCGAGCGCGTCAAAGCCGCCAAGCCGGACTCTTTCGTCGAACTCGTGACGTTGCGGCGGGAGGCGTACGACCAGATCCGGAACGACATCCGCAACCTGGACGGCACGGTGTTCCGGGAAGAGACCCGTGAACTCGCCCCGACCCGAGTCTTCGGACGGGCTCTGCTCGGCTCGGTCGGCGAGGTGACCAAGGAGATCATGGACGCCAACCCGGGCAAGTACCAGGTGGGCGACCAAGTCGGGTTGTTCGGGCTGGAGAAGAAGTACGACGAGCGGCTGCGCGGAACCGACGGCTTCCAGGTCGTCATCACTAGCAAGACGTCCACCGGGACGACCCGGGAACAGCAGGTCTACGACACCGACGCGGTCAACGGCCAGCCGTTGAAGGTCACGCTGGACACCAAGGCGCAGAACGCCGCCGACGCCGCCCTCGCCACCAAGACCGATCGGCGTACGGCGATCGTCGCGATCCGGATCAGTGACGGGCACGTCGTGGCGGTCGCCAACGGACCCGACGGCGGTGGCGACAACCTGGCGTTCCTCGCCCAGGTCCCACCGGGCTCCACGTTCAAGGTCGTCACGGCGTACGGGGTCCTCGACAACGGTTCGGTCACCTCGAACACCGTGGTCAACTGCCCCAAGACGTTCACGGTCGACGGGCGCGTCTTCAAGAACGCGCACGACTTCGAGCTCGGCGCGGTCCCGTTCCACACCGACATCGCGAAGTCCTGCAACACCGCGTTCGCGTCGCTCGCCCCGAAGCTCGGCCCGGACGGGCTGGCCGCCGCCGGCACCGCGCTCGGCCTCGGCACCAAGTGGGACATGGGCGTCGACTGCTTCACCGGGGCGGTGTCCTCGGGTGGTTCGGCCGCAGAGCGCGCTGCGGCCGCGTTCGGTCAGGGCACGACGATCGTCTCCCCACTCGCCATGGCGGGCGCGATCGCAGCCGTCGCCCGGGGCAAGTGGAAGCAGCCGATCCTCCTGCTCGACCCGGCTCCGGCGGCGGTCGCCGAGGACGGCCCCACCCTGAAGACCAGTACGCTCAACCAACTGCGCCCGGCCCTGCGTGAGGTCGTCACCAGCGGCACCGGAAAGGCGCTGGCGGATGTGCCCGGCGGCCCAGTCAGCGGCAAGACTGGGACGGCGGAGTTCGACGCGAACCCGGCCCACACGCACGCCTGGTTCGTCGGCTGGCAGGGCGACATCGCCTTCGCCGTGTTCGTCGAGAACGGCGGCGACTCGACCGCTTCCGCTGTTCCGCTCGCGGAGGCCTTCCTGCGCGCCTTCAACAAGTAGCCCGCTCATTTCGAGCGCTGGATCACGGATCTGGGTCGTATCCCGCCCAAGATTCGACCAAGAACCCTGATCCAGCGCGAAAGCGCAGCGCCAAGCCAAACCGCAGCGCGAAAGCGCAGCGCCAAGCCAAAGCGCAGCGCTAAGGGAAGTTCTCAGGTGGCGCACAGGCCGGTCCGACCAGCCGCCCACGGAGAAAGCCCAGCCTGGGTGCATGACCATCGCAGAAGACCGCGTGCAAGAGACGCCGACCGTGGTGCCCGAGCCGACGAACGGGCGGGCGGAGCGGAGAAAGCCGAGATGGGAGCGGACGGCGCTGCTGGCCCTGCTGATGGCGACCGGCGTCCTCTACATCTGGGGACTCGGCAAGTCCGGCTGGGCCAACGCGTACTACTCGGCCGCGGTCCAAGCCGGTTCGCAGAGCTGGAAGGCGATGTTCTTCGGCTCGTTCGACTCCTCGAACTTCATCACCGTCGACAAGACGCCCGCGTCGTTGTGGGTGATGTCGATCTCCGCCCGGATCTTCGGCGTGAACTCGTGGAGCATCCTCGTTCCGCAGGCGCTGGAAGGAGTCGCCGCAGTCGGCGTGCTTTACGCAGCCGTACGCCGTTGGTTCGGTCCGGCAGCGGGCCTCCTCGCGGGCGGTGTCATGGCGTTGACGCCGGTCGCAGTGCTCATGTTCCGGTTCAACAATCCCGACGCGCTGCTGGTTCTGCTGCTCGTCGCGGGGGCGTACGCCGTCACCCGGGCGGTGGAGCAGGGCAAGACGAGGTGGCTGTTGCTGGCCGGTGGGCTCGTCGGCTTCGCCTTCCTCGCCAAGATGCTGCAGGCGCTGCTGGTCGTCCCGGCGTTCGGCCTGGTCTACCTGATCGCGGCGCCGGTCGGCTTCTGGAAACGGGTATGGCAGCTGCTGGCCGCGCTCGGCGCGATGATCGCCGGTGCCGGATGGTGGATCGCGATCGTGTCGCTGTGGCCCGCGTCGTCCCGCCCGTACATCGGCGGCTCGCAGTCCAACAGCATCCTCGAGCTGACCCTCGGCTACAACGGCTTCGGCCGGCTGACCGGTGAAGAGGTCGGCAGCGTCGGCGGCGGTGGCGGCGGCAACGGCGGCATGTGGGGCTCGACCGGCCTCACCCGGCTGTTCGACGGCGAGATCGGCGGCCAGGTCGCCTGGCTGCTCCCGGCCGCAGTGATCTTCCTGATCGGCGGCCTGCTGCTGAGCCTGCGAGCTGCGCGTACCTCCCGGATGCGGGCCGGTCTGCTCCTCTGGGGTGGCTGGCTGCTGGTCACCGCCGGGACGTTCAGCTTCATGGCCGGCATCTTCCACGCGTACTACACCGTCGCGCTCGCGCCCGCGATCGGCGCGCTCATCGGCATCGGCGCGGTCTCGCTCTGGCAACACCGGGCGCATGTCATGGCTCGCTCGATCCTCGCGGCCGCGCTCTCGGTCACTGCAGTCTGGTCCAGCGTGCTGCTCGGTCGGAGCGCCGACTTCGTGCCCTGGCTGCGTACCAGTGTGGTCGTAGTGGGATTGCTCGCGGCCGCGGCGCTCCTCGCGTTGCCCTGGTTGCGCTGGCGTCGCGTGGCCGTAGTGGTCGCGGCCGTGGGCATCGCGGTCGGCCTGGCGGGCCCCGCAGCCTACGCGCTGGACACCGCCGCGACCGCGCATACCGGCTCGATCCCCACCGCGGGCCCGTCGGTGCAAGGCTCAGGCTTCGGCGGCCGGATGGGTGGTGGCGGTCAGCGCGGCGGCTTCGGCAACGGGGGCCTGCAGCCGCCCAATATGGGTACGCAGAATGGCGCGGTCCAGCCCGGCAACGGCCAGATGGGGTTCCCGGGAACGGGCACGCGCACCGACGGCGGCTTCCGGATGGGCGGCGGCGCGGGCGGCCTGCTCGCCGCGTCGACGCCGGACAGCGAGCTGGTCAAGCTGCTGCAGACCGATGCCGATCAGTACGCCTGGGCCGGCGCGGCGGTGGGCTCGCAGAACGCGGCGGGCTACCAGCTCGGCAGCGGTGAGCCGGTGATGAGCCTGGGCGGCTTCAACGGCAGCGACCCGTCGATCTCGCTGGCCGACTTCCAGAAACTCGTCGAGCAGAAGAAGATCCACTACTTCCTCGGCGGCAGCGGATTCGGCGGGATGTCCAACGGCGGCAGCAACTCGGCGTCGCAGATCGCGAGCTGGGTCACGCAGAACTTCACCGCCGAGACGGTCGGCGGCGTCACCGTCTACGACCTGACCCGGTAACACCACGCCCTACAGAGCCTCGGGCTCAGCGGGCAGGGAGACCGGTGCGTCCCGTGTGGACGCGCCGGTCTCCTGCGTACTGCCGCGCTGTAGGCGCATGGCGACCTGCGGGAAGATCAGGATGGACAGCGCGCCCGCCGCCACCAGCGACGCGTCCAGTGGAGTCGTCAGTACGCCGTCCTGCGTGCCGATGGTGGTGATGACCACGATCAGCGGCAGTGCCGACGCACCGAACAGCGCCAGCGACAGCCGATCGCGTACGCCGGGCAGGTCCCGCCAGTGGATCAGGAAGATCGGGCCCCCCCGGACGACGAACAGCGCCAGCACGAACAGCGCAGTGGCCAGCAGTCCCTCGATCGAGGAGAGCGCCCCGAGATTCAGGTTGATCCCGCTCACCACGAAGAAGATGGGGATGAGGAAGCCGAATCCGATCGCGTCCAGCTTGGCCTCGACTTGATGGGTCAGCTGCTCCGACGCCGGGCGCATCGCGAGGCGTACGACGATGCCGGCCGCGAACGAGCCGAGCAGGGTGTCCAGTTCGAACCGGTACGCCAGCCACACCATCGTGACCAGCACCAGCAGAATGAGCCGGATCGCCAGCTGAGCCGAGGTATGCAGAGTCCGGATGACCAGCCGGGACATCCGCGGCGACGGAGGCTGCCGGGCGAGGTGGGCGGCGCCGATGGCGATCGTGGCGAAGACCCCGAGCAGCACCATCGAGTGCACCGGGTTGTCCGTCGTCAACACCACCGAGATGGCCACGATCGGCGCGAACTCCCCGATCGCGCCCACCGCCATGACCCGGTTGCCGAACGGCGTACCGAGCATTCCCCGGTCGCGGAGAATCGGCAGCAGCGTGCCCAAGGCGGTGGTGGTCAGGGCCAGCCCGATGACCATCGTCTTCAGCGAGAACCCCGTACGCAGCGCGACGATCCCGAGCCCGACCGCCAGCGAGCACAACCACCCGGTGACCGCCAGCGTCAACGGCCGCCCCCGGAGCCGCCCGAAGTCGATCTCGTAGCCGGCCATGAACATGAGCACGGCGAGACCGAGGCTGGACAGCGCACTGATGATGTCGTCGACCTTCGCCCACCCCAGCACGAACGGTCCGACCAGTACGCCGAGGATCAGTTCGACGACGATGGTCGGGATCACGATCCAGCGCGACAGCCGGTCCACCACGATCGGCGAAGCCACCGCCGCGATCGTGATCAACAGCAGGGTGAGCAGCGTAGACGAGGTCACGGGATCATGCTCACACCCGCGATGGAGATCCCGGGCCGAATCGCCGACCTCCGCTCGTCCTCATGATCGTCGGCACCCGACATTCTTGGCGCGCCACACGCCCTTGATCGTCGGATGCCGACAATCGTGAACGGTTTAGTGCATTGATCGTCGGCACCCGACGATCTTGGGTGCCGGGACCGAGCCGCGGGTCGGTCACGGAGTCGCGGGAACTCAGGCTGTGGTCGAGATTCCGTTCGTGGTGTCGGTGACGGTGACGTTCGTCCACGTGAGCGTCATCGGCGGCGAGCACGGCGGCGAGATGTTCGCGACGATCGTCAGGGAGAAGTTCGCCCGGCCGTTCTGCACCGGGAAGGTGCCGTCGGCGGAGAAGCTTCCCTTGTTCTCGGCGCTCGGGTGGTGGCCACCCTTGTTGACGCACAGCGCGGTGGCGCTGACGACGATGTGGACCTGGGACTCGTTGCCGAGGCCGGCCTCCTTCCCGCTGACGGTCAGGGAGCTGCCCGAACTCGACGCCGACACGGTGACGAAGTGCGGGCTGCCGGCCGACGCCGGCGGGGCTGCGAGGACGACGGCCGCGACGAGAGCGCCAAGTACGACGATGAACCGGCGCATGATGATGCCTCCAGAAAAGACGTGGAACGGCATGCGGTATTGCCACCCGGGATTCGGGCGCGAAAGTGTGCGGAAGCACTCGCGAATGGGTGCCTTCCACTGCCGCCTCGACGAGATCCGTCGGTGAGAACCAGCAGGTCAGCGGCGTTATGAGAACCCATACAAGGTCATGGGCTATGGCACAGAATATGCCAGGGTCCGGCGCTGATGGGCCCTCCGTTCGGCCCATTCTGCGAGCTATTCCGCAGCCGATTCCGCAGCGTCGGACCCACCGCTGAGAGCGTCTTCCAACCGGGCGTCTTCGGCGAGGGCCCGGCCGAGGATGTCCATCGCGTCCGCGACGACCCCTAGCTCGTCGACGCTGAGGCGGGCGAGCAAACGGCGGGAGTGCTCCTCGCCGACGGTCATGATGTCGTCCACCACCTGGGTGCCGCGCTCGGTCAGCTCCACTCGGCGTACGCGCCGGTCCTGCAGGTCCTCCCGGCGGCTGACGTAGCGCCCGGCGACGAGGCGGTCGACGATGCCGGTCATGGTGGCCGGGCTGACCCCCATCTTCACCGCGAGCTCGTGCCCGCCCTGGCCGCCGTGCAGCCGCAAAGCGAAGAGGATCTTGAGCTGCGACATCGTCAGGTTGACGGCGAAGAACGGGTTGGATCGATCTCGCGCCATCGCCAACTGGAACTGCCGCTGACCGGCCATGATCCGCGCGATTGCCGCGTCTTTGCTGGTCACCGCTACTCCTGTGCTGGTCGGCCCCCGCGCAGGAGAAGCGTAACAGTAACCCGGTGAAACGCTAAATATTAGCTTCAGGCAAACTAAACGGGTCGGGCCCACCGGACCCCCGGAGTTGACAATGTCGTTCTTCTCGAGGCTCAGCCTCGCCAACCGCGGGCTCACCGCGCTGATCGCGGTGATCGTCACCGCGTTCGGCCTCATGGTGATTCCTCAGCTGAAGCAGCAGCTCTTCCCCTCCCTCGACTTCCCGGCCGCCTTCGTCTCGGCGGCCTACCCCGGCGCCGCCCCCGAGGTGGTCGCCACCCAGGTGACCGAACCGATCGAGAACGCCCTGCAAGGCACGCCGGGCCTCAAGAAGGTCACCTCCACCTCCTCCGAGGGCGTCTCGACCGTGCAGATCGAGTTCGACTTCGGCACCGACCTCGACGACGCGACGACCAAGATGCAGTCGTCGCTGAGCCGGATCTCGGCCACCCTGCCGGACGGCGTGGACCCGCAGGTCTTCGCATTCCGCACGGACAACTTCCCGGTCGTCATCCTCGGCGCGAGCAACGGCGGCGACGAACGCCAGCTCGCCGAGAAGATCACCAAGGACGTCATCCCCGCCATCCAGGGCATCGACGGCGTACGCGAGGCGCAGCTCACCGGTGAGCGCCAGGCGCAACTCGTGATCGCGCCCGACCCGGCGAAGCTGGCCGGAGCGGGGCTGACCGTCGCCGACCTGATGAACGTGCTGAAGGTCAACGGGATCGCGATGCCGGCCGGCACCCTGCCCGACGGCGACAAGACGCTGACCGTCTCGGTCGGTACGCCGTTGGCCAAGATCGACGACCTCAAGAACCTCTACCTGCGGCCGGGTTCGGCCGCCCCCGGCACCGTCGTCAACCCCGTGAAGCTGGGCGACGTCGCGACCGTCTCCGAGCAGCTCGCCCCGGCCACGTCCATCACCCGGACGAACGGCAAGGAGAGCCTGGGCATCATGGTGCTCGCCGCGCCGGACGGCAACGCTGTGGGCATCTCCCACGAGATCGCCGACATGCTGCCCGACCTGAAGGTGAAGCTGGGCGGCGACGCGCAGCTGACCGCCGTGTTCGACCAGGCTCCGTACGTCGAGAAGTCGATCGAAGGGCTGACCACCGAGGGTGCCCTCGGCCTGGCCATGGCCGTCATCGTGATCCTGGTCTTCCTGCTGTCGATCCGTTCGACCATCGTGACCGCGGTGTCCATTCCGCTGTCGGTCATCATCGCGTTGATCGCGCTCAAGGTCGGCGACTACTCGCTCAACATCCTGACGCTGGGCGCGCTGACCATCGCGATCGGCCGGGTGGTCGACGACTCGATCGTGGTCCTCGAGAACATCAAGCGGCACTTGGCGTACGGGGAGGACAAGCAGCACGCCATCCTCGGCGCGGTCAAGGAGGTCGCGGGCGCGGTGACGGCGTCGACCCTGACGACGGTCGCCGTCTTCTCCCCGATCGCCCTGGTCGGCGGCCTGGTCGGGCAGCTGTTCTCCAGCTTCGCGATCACGGTCACGGTGGCACTGCTGGCCTCGCTGGCGGTGTCGCTGACGATCATCCCGGTGCTGGCGTACTGGTTCCTCAAGCCCGCCAACGGTTCGGCTGATGCCGAGGCGATCCGGGAAGCCGCGGAGGCGAAGGAGCGCCGCAGCATCCTGCAGCGGATCTACGTGCCGATCATCCGGTTCGCCACCAAGCGCCGCTGGATCACGGCGACCGCGGCGATCCTCGTCTTCTTCCTCACCATGGGTATGGCGAGCCTGCTGAAGACGAACTTCCTCGATCAGTCGGGCGAGACCACCCTGACGATCTCGCAGAAGATGCCGAACGGCACCAGCCTCGCGGTCACCGACGCGGCCTCGAAGAAGATCGAGTCCGTGGTGGCGAGCACCGACGGCGTCGACACCTACCAGGTGACGGTGGGCTCCGGCGGGGCCTTCGGCTTCGGTGGCGGCGGCGGCAACACCGCGACCTTCAGCATCACGCTGAAGGAGGACGCCAAGGCGTACGACGTGCAGTCGAAGCTGCGCGACGACGTCGCCAAGTTGAGCGGCGTCGGTGAGGTGAAGGTCGACGCCGGCAACGGCGGTGGCGGCTTCTCGGCGAGCACGTTGCAGGTCGTCGTGCAGGCCGACGACGAGGCCGCGCTGAAGACCGCCAGCGACCAGGTACGCCAGGCGATGTCGGAGGTGCCGGACGTCACCGACGTCGCCAGCGACCTCTCGACGAGTGCGCCGCGCGTACAGGTGACCGTCGACCGGCAGAAGGCGGCCGCGGTCGGATTGACCGAGGCTCAGGTGGCGCAGGCGGTCGGCGCGGTGTTCCGCGGCGCTCCGCTCGGCCAGTACACCTTGGACGGACGCCGGCAGCAGGTCGTGCTGACCTTCGGCGGCGGCTCGCCGACCTCGGTGGACCAGCTCAAGAAGCTGCCGATCGCCGGTCCGCTGACGTTGGACCAGGTCGCCACGGTCGCCACCGTGGACGGCCCGACCCAGATCACCCGGATCGACGGCGACCGCAGCGTCACGGTGAGCGGCACGGCGACGGGCAGCAACCTGGGCAAGACGACGCAGGACTTGGACACCAAGCTCAAGACGCTCCAGCTCCCCGCGGGTGCGACCTACACGGTGGGAGGTGCGAGCGCCGACCAGGCGGACGCGTTCGGCAACCTCGGGCTGGCCCTGCTCGCCGCGATCGCGATCGTCTTCCTGATCATGGCGGCCACCTTCAAGAGCCTGGTGCAACCGCTGATCCTGCTGGTCTCGGTGCCGTTCGCGGCCACCGGGGCGATCCTGGCCCTCCTCGTGACGGACACCGCGCTCGGCGTACCGGCGCTGATCGGCATGCTGATGCTGATCGGCATCGTGGTGACCAACGCGATCGTGCTCCTGGATCTCGTCAACCAGTACCGGGCCCAAGGCGCCAGCGTGGTCGACGCGGTGGTCGAGGGTGGCCGTCGCCGGTTGCGCCCGATCCTCATGACGGCGGTCGCGACGATCTTCGCGCTGCTGCCGATGGCGCTCGGCATCACCGGCGAGGGCGGGTTCATCTCGCAGCCGCTGGCGGTCGTCGTGATCGGCGGCTTGATCAGCTCGACGGTGCTGACCCTGATCCTCGTACCGACCCTCTACACCATGGTGGAGGGCCGCAAGGAGCGGAAGGCGGCCAAGCGGGCCCGCAAAGCCGGTATCCCGACCGAACCGCCACCCGCACCGGAGTCGGAGTCGGAGAGCGGCCCGAACCTGCTGGAGCCGCCGGCTCAGAAGAACGGGTTCGCCGACGTGCCCTCGGAGGACTGGGCTCGCCCCTGAGGTAGCCCGGTCATCAGCTCCACGAACGGCCCCCGCGCGGAAGTGCGGGGGCCGTTCACATATGTGAATGCTTGACGACATACGGACAACTGGGCAAGATGGCGATCTATGAACAGCATCCGGCTACTTCTCGCCGCCACCGTGGTTCTGGCCGCCGTGCCGCCCGCCACGGCGACCGCGCAGTCATCGGGGGCAGCGATGTCGGTCATGACGCCCGCGACCTCGGTCGCCGCCCGCACGGATCGCCGGCCGGTCGCCGGGGGCGTCTACGACCCGGTCGCCCAGACCACTTTCATCACGTGGGGCGGCCAGAACGAGGACAACTACATTCAGGCGTACGCACACTCGACGGGCACGTGGTCGGCCCCGGTGAAGGTCGGCGACGGCGATGCGGACTCGCACAACTACCCGACGATCGTCCAGGCGCCCGACGGCCACCTCCTCGTCTTCCGCGGTATGCACAACCGCGAGCTGGTCGTCGCCCGCTCCCCCGCGCCGCACTCGATCGACGGGATGTGGACCGAACAGGTCATCGCGGAGGGAGACGGGGCGACCTATCCGATGCCGTTCGTGACGGGGGACGGCTCGATCTTCGTCTTCGTCCGTGAGACCACCCGCGACCTCGACCACACCACGCCCACCGACACTCGGCCGATGAAGTACGTCCGCTCGACGGACAACGGTCTCACCTGGCAGAACACGCTCCAGCTGACCGGGACCAAGTATGCGATCGCACCGGTCGGCCGAGCCGACAACCTGAACGAGATCTACATCGGACAGCTACGCCTGGAGCCGGCCGGCTCCGGACGGCCGGAACGGGTACACATCGTCTACACGCTGGCCGGTGGCGGTTCCGAGGGTCACCTGCACGACCGATACCACCGCAACGTCTACTACGCCACGTTCACCCCCGGCGACCTGCGTTTCCACTCCGCGACCGGAGTGGATCTCGGCTTCACCGTCGACGACGCCGACCAGGAGGCGTACCTCAAGGTGGCGCAGACCGAGCTGCAGGCCACCAATCCGCGTACGCCGGACTACATCTCGCTCGTCGGATCGACCCGGAACGGCCGTCCGTTCGTGGTCTGGATGGAGATCGACGTCACCGGTGACCTGCACGATCACACCGCGACCTGGACGCCGGACGGCTGGGTGGCGCGCGAATTCGCGACCGGCGTCCGCGTACGCGACATGGAGCCGGCCGGTCCGCAGACGTGGCGGGTGTACGCCACCCCCGCGACCGGGATCGACACCTACCTGCTTCGCGCCGGTACGCCCGACGCCGACGAACTGTGGAGCTACGAGTCCCGGATCGACATTCCCGATGCGGTGCAACGGATCGAAGTGATCGGCGGCTACCGGGATCCGGCTCGCATCCTCGCCACCGGGGCGAGTAGCGGGCGCGACGTCGACACGTACTACGACGGCGACATCTACGTCGCCGGGCTCGCCCGCCCCTAGCAATGCGCTGGATCAGGGTTCCGGGTCGAATCTCGCTCCAAGATTCGACCGAGAACCCTGATCCAGCGCGAAAAGCGCCAGCGCCAAAAAGCGCCAGCGCCAAAAAGCGGGCTAGGAGAGCACTTCGAGGAACGGCGGATTGACCGTGTTACTGCGGCTGTTCAGGGTGACCGCGAGACTCTTCGCCGCCGCGGCGAGCCCCACGGTGAGGATTCGGTCGCCGGCGTACTGGGCTTGGGCGAACGCCGTCACGTCCAATGGAATCCAGTCCTTCACGTCGCCGATCGTGCGGGTGTCGAGCACCGTTCCCAGCGCGGGCTGCGTACTCCAGGTGACCCCCGTCTCGGTCCAGCTGTCGACGGAGACGCCGTAGGCGGAGAACGCGGTGTGCGTACCGGCGGAATCGGCCGTCTCGCCGTAGACCCAGAGGATCGCCCGGCGCGGCGCGGCGGGCAGTCCGGAGAGGTCGAACTTGAGGAAAGACCTTCGGGCGTACCCGGTCGCGTCGTTCTTCACCACCAACGCCGAGTCGCTGCCGTAGTTCGTGCTCGCGTAGGAGCCGTCGCGCACGTAGGCGTCGGCCATCGGGACCACTGTGGACGGAGTCGCCGGGGTCACCGCCGAACCGGTCCCGAACGTGATCGTCCGGCTCGCGCCGAGCGCGCCACCCGTCTCGACCAGCAGCTTGATCGGTGCGAGCCCCAGGACCGTCACCTGCGGATCTCCGGTCGCGGTCGCGTACCCGTTGATGTTGATCGTGACCGTGAGCGTCGTCGCGGACCTGGTGGGGTCGGCCACGCTGACGCGCAGCGTGCCGCCGGACTCGCGGACCAGGACCGAGCACGGCCCGGACACGGTGATCGGACCCGCGGTGCCGGCGGTGAAGAAGTTCGCGGCGGTCACGCCGGAGGCACCGTCCGCGATCGCCTGCACGCTCGTGGTGTTCGAAACTGTGGTCACGGTGGGATTCGCGGCTCGCGCGGCGGTCATCGTCGCGTCGGCGCCCGGCATCAGGACATAGTTGTACGCCGAACCGACCGGATCTGTCCCGTGATCAACCCAAAGCGTGAGGTACTTGCGGGTGAGCGCGGTGGTAGACCCGCCGGTGTTGATCGAACTCCACGCCCCGGTACGCGCCTCGCGCAGCGCCTTGACCGTGGCCCCACCAGGGAAGAGGTAGCCGCCGAAGCCGGACAGGCAGGCCCAGTCCGCGCCGGTGAAGGTCGCCGACCAGCCCATCGCGGTGGACTGCGCGACGCCGTCCACCGTGAAGGCCTGGTTTCCCGTGCCCGGACCCAGATTCCGATTGTCCACAGTGGTCTCGACCGCGACGCCGTCGGTGCAGGTGATGCCGGCCCCGAGGCAGACCACCGAGTCGTCGAGGCAGAACCAGGACTTCTTGCCGGTCAGGGTGGACTGGAGGCCGCGAGTGTCCTGCCCCAGCGCGGAGTAGGTGCCGTCGGTCGCGCCGCCGACCCAGGTCGTGGCCGGATAGGACGCGCCCCACGCGCCACCGGCGGCGTCGGCGAGCGCCTTGCGCGAGGCGGTCACGCCCGGCAGCCGATACGGGTCCACAGTCGGCCAATAGGAGTCGGAGTACTGACCGTTGCCGAAGGTGTCGCCCCACCAATACGTCATGCCGTTGCCGGTGTGCCAGCCGTGCAGGTTCTCCCCGTTGCCGGTCTCGTAGTAGGTCGTCCGCGAAGAGCACATGCTCACGGCGAGCGCCCACTTCGCCCGGCGATGCGTCGCCCGATCCATCGCGCCGAACACCTTGCTGTTCACCGGTTCCGCGATGGCCGTCACGCTGCTGTCGGCGAGTACGGCCTGTCCGGCGGCGAGCGTCGGGATGCCCAGCGACAGGTCGCCGGTGAAGGGCTTCCAGTAGTCGCGTTGCAGCCAGCCCTTGACCAGGCCGCGCCAGCGTGCGCGTTCGGTCGCGCTCGCCGCGTCGGCCAGCATGAGGATGCCGCCGACGAGGCCGTGCCCGCGGGTGTGGTCGTCCTGCGGGATCTGCAGTGGATCGGCGGCGGTCAGGCCCCGGCTGATCGCCCGGCCCGAGACGCCGTCCATCATCAGCCCGTTGAACAGGAACGGGGCGTACGACTTCTCGACGGAGTCGAAGACGAGCTGCCGGTTCGGATCGGTGACCGCCCAGGTCGAGCCGGCCAGGAGTTTGAAGAGCATCCCCAGCCCGCCGAGCAGGACCGCGCCGTAGGTTCCGGCGTACGGGACTCGGGTGTGCTGGAGGAACGAGCCGTCGGCGTAGTACCCGTCGCCCACGACTACCAGCGGGAACACCGGCGACAGCGCATCCCGGGCCAGGGCGATCTTGGCGGAGTTCTTGCCGACTACACCCCGGAGGGCCAGGCCCCGGCACAGGTCCACCCGGTTCGCCCCGGTGCTCGTCCCCGCGTACGCCGAGACTAGCGAGTCCGGCAGATAGTGATCCACCGCGGCGAGGTAGGTCGAGATCTGCGTACTGGACAACGCCGAGTACACCAGGCATATCGTGTCGAGCAGCGACTGCGGCGAGCCGATCTGCCAGTCCCACCAGTTGTCATAGGTCGCCGCCGTCGCGGTGTACGCGTGCGCGGCCACCCAGTCCAGCCCGCTCACCACGTCGGCGAGAACGCCGGAGTCGCCGGTGAGGCCGGTTCCCGGCAACGCGTACGCCCGCGCGAGCGCGCCGAGCCGGCCCAGGGTCCCCGTGACGTTGGCGCTGACCGTGCCGATGGGCAGGTCCGGCCAGAGAGATCCGGTCGTGGGCGCCATCGCGGCCTGGTAGTCCGCCGCGACTTGCCCCGCTTGAGCGAGCTTGGTCGCGTACGGCTCGGCCGTGGGGCTGTAACCGGTTCCAAGGATCATGTCCACTCGGCGTTGCCGGAGAGCGTCGTACTCGTCGGCGGCCCAGGCGGGTGTGCCGAGAGTCGTCGCAGTGACCAGGGAGGTCGTCGCTGTCACGCCGGAGATGCGGAGGAAGTCGCGTCGGGACCACGTCATGAGGGCTCCCACAGTTCGGTAGTAACCGATTTCTGGATGCCGACACGGTAGCGGCCCGCGACCGTGCACACAATAGGTCGCTTCACTCCTGGCTTAAGCGACGCCGGGATCGGCGGCCGATCGCTCTACCGTCCGCGCATGAGACGCATTCTTGCTCTTGCGCTGGTGGCGACCGGGCTGGTCGGCGTACCGGCGACGGCCGTTGCTGCGGCAACCCCGTCGGAGGTCGTGCTCGACTTCGCCGGGACGACGCCTGCGCCCGCCCCAGCCGTGCCGGGGGCGCGTACGGGCGGTCAAGTCACCTGGCTGCAGGACGCTCCTCCGGCCCACCTCGATCCACAGCAGATCTATGACATCGTCGAGCTGTCGTCGCAACTGTTCCATCGGACGCTGACGGCGTACCTGGAAGATCCGAACGGCGGGCCGACTCGACTCGTCGGGGACCTCGCGACGAACGCCGGGGAGAGCACCGACGGCGGGCGAGTCTGGACCTATCACCTCCGGCCCGGGATCACGTTCGAGAACGGCAGCCCGATCACTTCGCGCGACATCGCGTACGGGATCGCGCGGTCCTTCAGCGACCAGGGCGCGTTCGGCGCGCACTACCTCCAGCCCGCGCTGGATCCCTCAGGCGCCTACACCGGCCCGTACGCCGGATCACCGATCCCGCCCGGAATCAGCCTCCCCGACGACCGGACGCTGGTCTTCACCTTCGCCCAACCGCACCCCGAACTGCCGTTCCTGGTGGCGTTCCCGACGACGACGCCGGTTCCGCAGGCGGCGGACACCCAAGCCGACTACGACCGGACCTTCCTGGCCACCGGCCCGTACCGGCGGATCGCCGAGGTGCCCGGGGTGTCGCTGACCCTCGGCCGCAATCCCGCCTGGAATCCGGCCTCCGACCCCCTCCGTCACCAGTACGCCGACACCGTTCAGATCGAATGGACGGTCGACCGGGCGACGCAGACCCAGCGCCTGCTGACCGCGTCGGGCGCAGACATGGCGGCCGTCATGACGGCGAACGTCGCGGCCGACCAGATCCCCGTCGTCCAGGGCGATCCCGCCTTGTCCACCCGTACGCTCGCCGGCCCGACCGGGCTCGCGAAGTACATCAACATCAACACTCGCCGAGTCACCGACGTCTCCGTACGCAAGGCGCTGAACTGGGCGTTCGACCGCGGTGCGCTCCTCGACGCCCAAGGCGGTCCGGCCGTCGGAGCACCGTTGACCACCGTCCTCTCGCCCACCATGCCGGGCTGGCTGGACTATGACGCGTACGCGAGTGGCGGGCACGGCGACGTGACCAAGGCCAAGCAGTTGCTGCGCGGACGAAAGCCCACCCTCACGTACTGCTATCCCGACACGCCTGACGACGCCACGGGGGCGGCCGTCGTGCGTACGGGTCTGCAACGGGCGGGCTTCCGGATCACGCCGACTCCGCTGAACGCGGCCGATTACTGGGGCATCATCGGCGCGACCGACTCGACCTGCGACCTGATGTACAGCGCTTGGGTCGCCGACTTCCCAGACGGCAACGCCACCCTCGGAACATTGCTGCACGGGGGCAGCCTCGCCGCCGGATGGAGCGTGAACTTCTCGAAGTTCGACGAACCGTGCGTCAACACCCGGCTCGACGAGCTGGCCGCGATGACCGACCGCTCGGCGGCCGCGCCACTCTACGGCCAGCTCGATCACGACGTCATGTCCCGGTACGCCCCCCTGATCCCGACCGTGTCCGCTAGTGCGTACCTGTTGCACGGGCCGGGGCTGGGCGGCGTGTTCCTGAGCCCCACCAGTGGGCGGCCCAACCTCACCAACTCGTTCGTCCGCTGACCCCGTCAGCTGCGGATCACGGTTGTGCAAGCGTCCCGCGCGCGGGCAGCATGCACAACCGTGATCCGCAGGGTGAAAGTAGAGTCGGCGGCGTGGATGACCTCCTGACCCGCGCCCGAACGCTCGACGCCGCCGACCCGCTGGCCGAGTACCGCGCGCGCTTCTTCTACCCCGACGCCGAGCCCGACCTGATCTACCTCGACGGCAACTCGCTCGGCCGCCCGCCGCTGGCCACCCGGGACCGGCTGCGCAAGCTGCTCGACGAGGAGTGGGGCACCGACCTCGTCCGCGGCTGGGACCGCTGGATCACGCTGGCCCGCGATGCCGGTGACGTGCTGGCCACCGGCGTACTCGGGGTGGACCCGGGCGAGGTGCTGCTGTGCGACACCGCCAGCGTCAACCTCTACAAACTCGCCGTCGCCGCCTGCGACGCCCGGCCGGGCCGATCGGTGATCATCACCGACGACGACAATTTCCCGTCCGACCAGTACGTCCTCCAAGGCGTCGCCGACGCCCGCGGTATGCGGCTGGAAGTCATCAAGACCGATCTGGACCTCGGCGTCACCGCCGACCAGGTACGCGCGGCGATCGCCGCCTGCCCCGCCGGCGAAGTCGCGGTGATCAGCCTGCAGCATGTGGCGTACCGGTCGGGAGCGATCGCGGACATGGTGGCGATCACGCAGGCCGCGCACGACGCGGGCGCGATCATGCTCTGGGACCTGTGCCACGCGGCGGGCGCGGTACCGACGCCGCTGCGCGAGTCGGGCGCGGACCTGGCGATCGGCTGCACCTACAAGCATTTGAACGGCGGACCGGGCGCGCCCGGCTTCCTCTACGTGCGGCGTGACCTCCAGGAGTCGCTGCGCCAGCCGATCTGGGGCTGGTTCGGCCAGGCCAACCAGTTCGACATGGGCTTCGACTACGACCCGGTGCCCACAGTGGAGCGCTTCCTGATCAGCTCCACCCCGGTCATGGGCGGGTACGCCGCCTGGGAAGGCGCCAAGCTGACCGCGGAGGCGGGCGTCGACCGGATCGCGGCCAAGGGCGCGCAGCTCGGGCAGTACGCGATCGAGCTCTTCGACGAGTGGCTGGCTCCGTTGGGCCTGCGGCTGGCCAGCCCCCGCGATCCGGCGAAGCGCGGGGCGCACGTGACGCTGCATCACGAGGCGGCTTGGCAGATCTGCCAGGCCTGGAAGCATGCGGGCGTCATCCCCGACTTCCGTACGCCGGACCGGCTCCGGATCGGTTTCGCTCCGCTCTACACGACCTTCGCCGAGGTCTACGACGCCTTCGTCCGGCTGCGGACGATCGTCGACTCCTCGTCCTACCGCGACTTCCCGCTTACTCGCTCCCGCATCACCTGACTTTCCGGGCGCTGGATCAGGGTTCCGGGTCGAATCTTGGCCCATGATTCGACCGAGATCCCTGATCCAGCGCCCCAAAGCGCAAAGGCCGGTCAGAGGGGCGTGACCGGACGCCACGTGATGGGGCTGGACAAGATCATGGCGGTGGACGGCCGCCCGTACCCGGCCAGCCGGTCGATGAAGCGTTCCAGCTCCGCCATCGAAGACACCGAGACCTTGAGCGCGCAGCAGGCGTCGCCGCTGACTCGATGCATCTGCAGGACCTCGGGCCAATCCGCCACGGCGGGTTCCCGCAGCAGGCAGGTCGGCCCGTAGCAGTGCATCCGGATGAGCGCGGTGGCCTGCCGTCCGGCCTTCGCGAGGTCGACGTGAGCGTGGTAGCCGGTGATCACACCGGTCTCCTGGAGACGGCGTACGCGCTCGGCGACAGCAGGCGCGGAGAGGTTCACCCGCCGCGAGAGTTCGTTGAACGAGAGCCGGGCGTCCCGTTGTAGTTCGTCCAGAATGTGCCAGTCCACCGGGTCCACTTAACGATCGTAAACCGCGACCGGGCGAATGCCCGCCGAATACAAGATCAAATCGCCGTAACGAGCTTCGACGGCCCTTCAAAGACCACCCGGAACAGCGGTTTGATGGGGTCATGGTCTACGGCAGACGAGGCAGCGGTCCAAAAGTAGAGTTCGCGGGAACGACCCCTTACGCGGACTACACCCATATGGAGACGCTGCTGTCCCTGCAGACGCCGCGGACGCAGGCCCCCGCCGAGTACTCCTTCATCGTCGCCACCCAGGTGATGGAGCTGTTGTTCACGCTGCTCCGCCGCGAGTGGGAGACGGCGCGCACGCAGCTCGACGCGGACGACGTCCGGGCGGCGACCCGCACGCTGCGCCGCTCGGTCGGGGCCCAGGACGTGCTGATCAGCTCGTGGCAGCTCCTCGCGACGCTGACGCCGAACGAGTTCGGGGCGTTCCGGGATGCCTTCGGCGAGGCGTCGGGCTTCCAGTCGTACGGCTACCGCCACCTCGAGTTCCTGCTCGGCAACAAGCGGCCGGGCATGGTCTGCCCGCACGCCGAGATGCCGTCGGTCGTCGCCGACCTGGAAAAACAGCTCGCCGAGCCGAGCCTGGACGACGCGGCCAAGGCCGCCCTCACGCGGCGCGGCACGACCTGGCTCGACATCTACAGTGGACACGAGCACCCCGACCTGTACGAGCTGGGCGAGGTGCTGATGGAGATCGCCGAACGCTTCATCCGCTGGCGCCAGTTGCATCTCACCGCGGTCTGGCGGGTCATGGGCGACAAGCCCGGCAGCGGCGGATCGGCCGGCGCGAGCTGGCTGGCGAAGACCGTGCACGAACGGCCGTTCCCCGAGCTCTGGGCCGTCCGCAACGAGCTCTGACATACATGGAACGCTCGTCCGGACTGTTCTAGCCAGGCCCGGCCGGAATGAAGAACGCTCGTCCGGGCGATCACGGGGGAAACCGTCCGGACGAGCGTTGCCGCAGACTCTAACGCGTTTGTTGCAACTACGCCATACCCCATTTCCCGGCTTTCGACGTGAGCACCGTGAGCGCATCGTCGGCCAGCCCACTGTGATCGGCGGCGGTCAGGTTGTAGACCCCGCAAACCCCCACGCAGCAAGCGTTTTCCAGCTGCTCACGGGCCATCTTCCGGTCGCGGTGCCCGAGGAACGCCTGGTGCGTCAGCGCCACGGCGTCCGCGCCGAATCCGGCCGCCGGGTTCGCGGGTCCGTTCGGCGCGAAGGCCCCCGCGAAGCGCCGGACCGTGGCGATGTTGGGCACGCTGTCCGGTGCCGAGTCCGCCGCAGGCAGCCATGGACTCACCACTTGTACGCCTTCAGCAGCGTCCCCCGCGGTCGAGTGGAAAGCGGGGTGCACGCCTTCCGGAGTGAGCAGGATCGGCCCCGTCCAGCCGGCCGCCCGGGCGTCTCGGACCGCCGCCCCGCTCTGGGGTGGCAATGCGCTGATCACCAGCGCGTCCGGCTTGGCGGCGACGAGCTTTCCGGCGGCGTCCTTCAGGTCGGTGGCGTCCACGGCGACGGGTTCGAAGCCGGCGATGCTCAACCCTCGGTTGGCCGCCTCGGTCTGGACGAGCTCGACGATCGCCGGTGACGCCAGCTTGTCCGTCGCCAGATGGGCCAGCTTGGTCAATCCGGCCGCCTGCGCCGCCTTCATCAGCGTACGCAGAACTTGGGCCGCCGACGGAGCAGACTGGAAGGCGTACGGATTGGTCGGGACGATCCCCGTCGCCGGAGAGATCACCGGTACGCAGCCGAGCGTGCACTGGCCGGAAACCGCGTCGGCCAGCCACGGCGCGGTCGCCGCGACAACGGCGTGCACTCCTTCGTCCAGCAACGCCGAAGCCGCCGAAGCCGCCGATTTCTCGTCCGCACCCGCGTCGCGTACGAGCAACTCGATCTCGGGTGCCGATCCGTGCCCACCGGCGGAGTTGACCTGATCGGCCCGCGTACGCACACCGAGCAGCTGCCGTTGGGCGTACGCGGCCAGCGGACCGGTCGTATGCGTGAGGACGCCGAGGCGTACCGGGCCCTGCATACCCGACTCCGCTCGGGGACGGGCGGCCGCGACCGGCGACCCGGCCAGCAAAAACGGCGCGGCTGCGAGCGCGAGCCCACCGCCGAGGGCGGCTCGCCGGGACACCTTCGTCATGCCCGATCACCTCGAAAGAATTGTCCGTATTGACCCGTTGTGCCGATGGTTGGTGATCAGCCTCGCCGGGTCAAGCCCGAATCACTCTCCGGTGTAGAGCCTCGACATGATTGATAACTCGACTTTTTAAAAGTCGAGTTATCATTCAGAGAAGTCGATCTAAACTTGCGGAGGCGGCGGCGGGCGTACGCCGGTCAGCCGCGCGAAGACGACGATGTTGTCGGAGTACGAGTGGGCGGCCGGGTTGTAGCGCCCTCCGCAGGTGATCAGCCGCAGCTCCGGCGTCGAGCCACCGGCGTACACGCGGTCGGCCGGGAAGGCCGCCTTCGGGAACGACTGCATCGACTCGATCGTGAAGACGGCGGTGGTCCGGTCCTCCCGTTCGACCTCGATCTCGTCGCCGGGCCGCAGTCGCGTCAGGTAGTAGAAGACGCCCACGCTCTTCTTGGTGTCGACGTGACCGATGATCACGGAGGCACCGGCCTCGCCCGGCGTCGGCCCGAGCTTGTACCAGGACGCGTGGTTGGCCCGCTCGAAGGACGGGGTCGCGATCGCGCCATCGGGACGCAGCCCGATCTGCTCGATCCACGCCCGCAGCCCGATCTTCGGGATGATGATCTTCCGTGGGATCGAGCGGCCCATCGGGGAGATCCCGGTTCCGGCCTGGGCGAGACCGCCCGACGGCAGGGCCAGTACCTGGGCCGGGAGCGGCGGCGGCGTACCCGGTTTGTGGGCGGCCGTGACGAGCTGGCCGATGCCCCAGCCACCCGTCACCATCAGCGCCACGCAGGCCAGCCACCAGCCGACCCGGAACATCGTGCCGCGGCGGTCGGCACGACGGGACGCTGCCATGGGCGTGGCGGGCCGGGGGCCGGGCCGATGCCCGGTCCCCCGGTCAGGCGAACCGTTACGCCAGGTCACGGCGCTGGCGGGCCAGCAGGAGGAAACCGATGCCGGCGATCGCGCCGAGCAGCGCACCTCCGCCGAGGAAGACGCTGCTCATGCCGACCGCGCTGCCACCGCCACCGGTGTTGACCGAGCCGCTCGGCACGGGCGCGGCGCTGGTGGACTGGCCCGGAGTGGTCGACTCCGAGGGACCAGGCGAGCCCATGGGCGAAGTGGACGCGCTGGTCGACGGCGACTCGGAGCCGCCGAGCGGGGAGATGCTGACGCTCGGACTCGGGCTCGGGCTGCTCGAACTCGGGCTGGGACTCGGCGAGCCGCTCGCCGGGCACGTGTGCGTCAGGTTGAAGTGCGCGTTCTCGGCCGGCGTGCCGGTGCCCGTGATGCTCGCGGTGCCGCCGGTCAACGTCCAGCCGGCCGGCGTGGCGGCCCAGGCCTTGCTCGTCCCGTTCACCATCACGACCGTCGCGTTCACCTCGTGCAGGACGTTCGACTGGTCCTTGAAGGTCACCGTGACCGTGACGAAGTCACCCTGAGCCGGTGGGTTCGGCAGCACGAAGACCCAGATGTCCTGGTCGGGCAGGGGCCCATCGCCGAAGTCGCCGCACTGATGAGTACCGAAGCCGGAGGCGGTCGTCGGCACGTTACCGGGGTTGATCGGGATGACGTCAGCGGCGAGCGCGGGCCGCGCGCCGACGAGAAGGAATATGAGGCCGGTCGCGGCGATCGCCGCCGCCCGGGCCAACCATGAAGTACGCACCGTTACCACCCTGCTTGATATGACTTCTAAGCTTTGGAGGCTAAGGTCCGTATAGGGGGGTTTCCAGGACCGACGCAGCGCCACGCCGTCATCACTCGAACGGAGTAGTACTGTGCGTGTCGTGGTCGCTGCGCTGGAGCTTTACCTCGACCCGGTCCCTACACAACGCGTACGAAATGTGTGGAATGCTCTGGAAGCTGCCGGTGTCCCCACGCTGAGCGACCTGACCCACGGCAAGCATCGCCCGCACATCTCACTGACCGGCGCGGAGCGGCTGGAGGCGGTGGCGACCGGCCGTGGACCGACCATGCCCGGGGTCTGTACGCGCCGCTGTGACCCATAATGAGGGCGTGTTCACGCTGGAGGAGGCCCGACGCCGGTACGCCGAAGTCCGCCCGCGCGTCGACGAGCTGATCGCAGCCCGGGCCGATCTGGCCGAGTTGCAAGCCGACCTCGCGACCGACGGCAGTAGCCCGCTCGGCGGGTTGCCCGAGGCCAAGGCGCTGGAGGCTCGGCTGCACGCGCTGCTGGAAGAGCTGGCCGAGCACGAGATCCAGATCAAGGGTTACGCACCGGTCCTCCTGGACTTCCCCGGCGTACGCGACGGCCGGGCGGTGCTCTGGTGCTGGCTTGAAGGCGACGCCGACATCGAGTGGTACCACCGGGTGGAATGTGGATTCGCCGGCCGTCGCCGGGTCTGACGCGCTGACGGCGCTCGGGGGCGCAGGATGGGCTCATGGAGATGACGGCCTGGGAGGTCGCCCACCCGGGGCCGATGCGTACGGGTCCACTGCGGCTGGTCGAACGGCCGGTGCCCGAGCCCGGCCCGGGTGAGCTGCTCATCCGGGTCAGCGTCTGCGCGGTGTGCCGCACCGATCTGCATGTGACGGAGGGCGATCTGCCACCGCATCGGGCCCACGTCGTACCGGGGCACGAGATCGTAGGCGAAGTCGTCGGACTCGGACCGGACACCCACGGCTTCGAACTCGGGGATCGGGCCGGAGTCGCGTGGTTACGCCACACCTGTGGCGAGTGTGCGTACTGCGAGCGCGGTGCGGAGAACCTGTGCCCGAACTCCCGCTACACCGGCTGGGACGCCGACGGCGGGTACGCGCAGTACGCCGTCGCTCCCGCCGACTACGCGTACCACCTGCCGGAGAACTATCCGGACGAGGAGGTCGCACCCCTGCTGTGCGCCGGGATCATCGGCTATCGCGCGTTGCGGCTGAGTTCGCTTCCGCCAGGCGGCGTACTAGGCGTCTACGGGTTCGGCGGATCGGCTCATCTGACCGCGCAACTCGCCATCGCGCTCGGGGCGCGCGTACACGTGATGACCCGGTCCAAGGCCGCGCAGGAACTCGCGCTCTCGCTCGGCGCGGCGTCCGCGACGGGCGCAGGCGAGCGGCCGCCGGAACGGCTGGACTCCGCGATCCTCTTCGCGCCGGTCGGGGATCTCGTCCCCGTCGCGTTGGCGGCGCTCGACCGCGGTGGCACCCTCGCCGTCGCCGGCATCCATCTCTCCGACATTCCGCCGTTGCGCTACGAGCAGCACCTCTTCTATGAGCGCACGCTGCGCAGCGTCACGGCCAACACCCGGGACGACGGCCGCGAGTTCCTCTCCCTCGCGGCGCGGCACCGGCTCCGCGTCCACACCATCGGGTACGCCTTGAGCCAAGCGGATCGGGCGCTGACGGATCTGGCTGAGGATCGCGTCGACGGTGTCGCGGTCCTCCACGCCTGATCGTCTGCGCCCCGATCGCCGCCGCGTGGTCGTCATCGGCCGGGGGCCGTCACGCCTGTGTGATCAGGCGCATTCGGAGCAGATGAGCTCGTCGCCCTTCTGCTTGGCGAGCTGGCTGCGGTGATGCACCAAGAAGCATCGCGAGCAGCGGAACTCGTCGGCCCGCATCGGGACGACCGTCACGGTGAGCTCCTCGTCCGAGAGGTCCGCCCCCGGAAGCTCGAAGCCCTCCGCCGCCTCCGTCTCGTCGACATCCACCGACGGCGACTGGGCCGACGTGCGACGCGACTTGAGTTCCTCCAGGCTGTCCTCCTCGAGGTCGCCGAGGGAACGCCGCGGGGCGTCGTAGTCAGTCATGGTGGCCATTGCTTGTCCTCCTCCCCACATGGTCTGGGTGGCTTAACGAACAAAGTCGCCGACGGGTATGTTCCCCGATCTTGGCGTACGCGTCCTTTGTTTTCTGTGATCCCCGTCGCGCCACGCCGGACCCGCTATTCGAACAGCGAGTGATGCGTACCGGGCGGTTCGTCACGGTGCCGTCGACGCCGGCGAGCCTGGATCACGAGCAGGTCGATGAAGGCGATCACGGCCAGCGCGCCCAGCAGGAGCGCCGGCACCGGATACCCCGCCACGGCCGCCCACACGGCCAGTGGGAGCGTGAAGATCAACCCGAAGCTCGCCAGGACCAGCCGCAGGTTCAGCGCACTTCTGGCGTTGCGCGGCTCGGACATGCGCGGCATCGTACCCCCGGCGCCTTTGCCGGAAACTTGTCACTACTCAAGTCAGCCGATCTTTCCGAAGAGCCAGTCTCCGGCTGCCCCGCCCTGACCGGTGTAGTAACGACGGGCGGCGGTAATCAATTCCTCGACTGTCAGAGCTCCGTCGCCGTCGGCGTCGAGGTGGTCGAAGGCCTCCCGAGCCTCCTTCGGCCGGGTGCCGAACGCCTTCTGCATGGTCTGGAACTCCTCGAAGCCGAGCCGGCCGTCCTCGTCGGCGTCGGCCAGCCGCAGGACCGCCTCGACGGCGGGTCGGAAATGACGGTCGAAACCGCTATCGGCGTCGATGAACGCCCGGACCATGCCGAGGTTCCACTCCTCGGGCGTCAGCTTCCGGTCTCCGTCGGCGTCCACCGCGATGAGCAGCGACTGCCAGAACTCCTCGAACCCGTCGGCCAGGGCCTTGGCCTTCGGGCTCGCCGGTGTCTCCCGGAATCCGGCCACGAGCCGGGCCACCAAGGCGACTACGTCGTCGTGTTCGATGTGGCCGTTGGCGTTGACGTCCAGGTGCCCGAACGCCCGGTCGAGCTTGAGATCCAGCAGCGTGGTGCTCATGCTGCGAATCTACGGGTTTGCCTGCCGGGTGGGGCGGGAATGCGGATCTGATGGGGGCTGAGGACTATCTGCCCGACGACCCGGGTTCGCTGGCTGCCTTGCGGACGGCGGCCGAGGGATGCCACGGCTGCGACCTCTATCGGGCGGCGACGCAGACCGTCTTCGGTGAGGGCCCGCCGGACGCACGGATCGTCATGATCGGCGAGCAGCCGGGCGACGTCGAGGACCGGGCCGGTGAGCCGTTCGTCGGCCCGGCCGGGCGGTTGCTGGACCGGGCGATCACCGAGGCCGGTCTCCAGCGATCCGACATCTACGTCACCAACGCGGTCAAGCACTTCAAGTTCGTGCCGCCGGAACGCGGCAAACGGCGTATCCACAAGACACCGAATCGGGCCGAGATCGTGGCCTGCCGTCCCTGGCTCGTGCAGGAGCTCGCCGTACTGCGGCCGAGCGTACTGGTGGTGCTGGGCGCCTCGGCCGCCAAGGCGTTGCTGGGCGCGAAGTTCAAGGTGACGGAGTCGCGGGGTCAGCTGCTCCCCTGGCCCGACGCCGCCGACCGGCCGGAGGACTTCCCCGCCGAGCCGAGTTCGCTGGTCGCGACCATCCATCCGTCGGCCGTTCTCCGGTCCGACGATCGCGAGGCGATGTTCCGTGGCCTCGTCGCCGATCTGCGCGTCGCCGCCGAAGCGCTCTAAGGCGACTGCGTACGCTTCTTCGGCGGGTTCTTCCTGGCCGGCACCTTGGCCACGCCCTTCACCGGCCCGTTCGCCGGTCCACCGGCCGCCGGACCAGTCGTAATCGGGCCGCTCCCGTTGACCGGTCCGGCATTGGGCGAACCGGCCTTGGCGGGGCTGCTCTTCTTGGCGCTGCCGTTGACCGACCCGTTGACCGACCCGTTGACCGACCCGTTGGCACTGCCGTTGGCAGAACCGTTGTGCCCGTTGACGGAGACGATCGCGCTGACGGCGAGATTGCCGCTCCGCAGATTGGCGTCGGAGAGGATCCGGGCCGCCTCGGTACGCGCTCCAGCGATGATGTCCTCACGAGCCTGCTGATTCTCGCGCCGCCGGGCGGCGGCGACGTGTTCGCAGTCCACTTCGGCGTCTCGCCGGATGGCGTCGGCGTCCTGCCGGGCCTGCGCGAGTATCCGGTCGGCCTCCGCCCGGATCACCGCTGCCTCGTCCTCGGCCATCCGCAGCATGTGGGTGATCCGTGCGCTGGCCGCCGCACTCGGGGTGGCCGACGAGACCTGGCCCTGCAGACGCCGGATCTCCGTATGCGCCGCCGCCAGCTCCTCCTCGACCGGAGTCAGCCGCTTCACCGCGACCGCCAGGACGTTCAGCTCATCGCAGATGGCGTTCACGTAATCGTCCACTTGAGCGGTGTCGTAACCGAACATCACCGTCCGGAACAGTCCGTCGTCCTCGTACCCGTCGCCGGGTTCGGTCTGCCGCGTCATGTTTGGAGCGTAGCCAGGCTAACGGCACGTGAGCTGTGGTTTTGATGGAGACCGATATGACCGCCCGATACCCTGGATCGGTGATCACCACTTTGGCCGTCGAGAACTATCGATCTCTACGCCGCCTCGTGCTTCCGCTGGGCACCGTGAACGTGGTCACCGGAGCCAACGGCAGCGGGAAATCCAGCCTGTACCGGGCGCTACGGCTACTCGCCGATTCCGCCCGCAACGGCGCGGTCGCGGCGCTGGCCCGCGAGGGCGGTCTGCCCTCGACGCTGTGGGCCGGACCGGAACAGGTCAGCCGATCGGTACGCGCGGGACGCCATCCCTTGCAAGGCACCGTCCGCACCGGGCCGGTACGCCTTCTGCTGGGGTATGCCGGCGATGAGTTCGGCTACGCGATGGACCTGGGCCTGCCCAAGGGTGAGGACTCGGCATTCGCCCTCGACCCCGAGATCAAGCGGGAGGCCGTCTTCACCGGTCCGGTCCTGCGTCCGGCGACGACGTTGACCGAGCGAAACGGACCGGTCGTGCGCGTCCGCGACGCCGAAGGCCGATGGGACGACGCGGTGGCGCACGTGCAGCCGTTCGACAGCATGCTCAGCGAGGTGGCCGATCCACAGCGAGCGCCCGACGTCCTGCGCGTACGCGAACAGATGCGCTCGTGGCGGTTCTACGACCACGTCCGGACGGACTCGGGCGCGCCTGCCCGGGCGGCCGGAGTCGGCACGCGTACGCCGGTGTTGTCGGCCGACGGCAGCGATCTGGCCGCCGCCTTGGAGACCATCCGCGAGACCGGTGACCGAGACGCCTTGGCCGAAGCGGTGGACCAGGCTTTTCCGGGTAGCCGGATCGAGGTACGCGTCGAGAACGGCCGCTTCGAGCTGTTGTTGCGTCAACGGGGCCTTCTGCGCCCGTTGACCGCCGCCGAGCTCTCCGACGGCACGCTGCGCTTCCTGCTCTGGGTGGCCGCCCTGCTGACTCCTCGGCCCCCGGCGCTGATGGTGCTCAACGAGCCGGAGACCAGCCTCCATCCTGATCTGCTCCGGCCCCTCGCCGATCTCGTACTGACCACCGCGGGCCGTACGCAGACCGTCGTCGTGACGCACTCGCGCCCGTTCGCGGCCGCGCTTGGGCTGGCCGCCGAGCAGTACGTCATCGACCTGCGGGCGGTCGAGCTGATCAAGGAGGACGGCCGGACCGTTGTGGCCGGGCAGGGCCGGCTGGATGAGCCGCCGTGGCAGTGGCCGGCACGGTGACCTGCGACGATCGTCCCTATTCGGGCATCATCGTCCCGCCGGATTTTCCCGAGACGCAACGTGAGACGGATTCCCTATCACGTACTGTCACCAATAGCGAGCGCCGAGTGAGCGGCGACGCCACTGGAGGGGGCAGCAGAGATGGGCATTCTCGACAAGGCCAAGGAAATGCTCGGTATGGACGGCGATGACGCGCAGAACGCGGCCGACGGCGCCAAGGACAAAGCGAGCGACGCCGGCGGCGGCATGATGGACAAGGCGAAGGACGCCGCAGGCGGCATGGCCGACAAGGCCAAGGCCGGTGTCGACAAGGCTGCGGACGCGGCCGACAGCGCGTCCGGCGGCAAGTTCTCCGACAAGATCGACAGCGGCTCGGACGCCGTGAAATCCGGCCTCGACAAGATGGGTGGCAACTCGTAACCGCCTGCGCTCCGTAGAGCAGTACAACGGCCTGCGCCGGATCTCGAGGTCGAGGTCCGGCGCAGGTGTCGTAGCGCCCGATGTGGTTCGCCAGCCCCCGTGACCGCGACCCCCACCGGCGTCTAGGCGAAGGTTCACACAGATGGCCGGCCTCGGTCGCGGAATCGGCGTCGGATTGCAGGAACGTGCAATCCCTAAGGCCAGCAGGTGTCGCAGCCGGGTTCCCCCGACGGATACACCGTCATGTCCACCGAGAACTCGACGGCGACTCGCGGATCGGTCACCGGGATGCGTCCGCCGATCTCGTGCAACGTCAGGTTCCCGACGACGCTCTCCTCGATCGAATAGCAGTCCAGACGCTGGTCTGGGGAGGCGATCAGGCAGAAGCCCACCGTGTCCGCCGGTACGCCGAAGATCGCGGTCCCGGAGTCGAAGTGGCTCTCGGCGCTGAAGTACTGCCGGAGCCACACACCAGCGGCGCCGTCGGCACGGTAGTACGCCAGTCCGTAGACGTCGTACTCCCGAGGTGCCTGGCAGCCGTGGACGTCGCCGATGAAGTTCAGGCGAACGCGCCCGTCCTCATCGAAGGCGGAAATCGTCGTGAAGCTCCCGGTGACGGTGCCGTCCAGGCAGCTCATCCAGCTGTAGTAGTCGGGCTTGGGTGGCACGACGATACCGGCTTCAGCCGTTCCCACCGGGCCGATCATTGCGGCGGCCAACAGCGCGAGCAGTATGCCGAGCCGCCGGACAACGGATGCGATCAAGGGGTTCCTTCCTCGGTCCCGTCGGGGTCGGCGGGCGGTACCTGGGCCTGCGCGCCGAGGAGCAGGCCGAGCTGGAAGCGGTTCTTGGCCTGATAGCGCTCCATCAGGCCGCTCAGCGTGTAGGCGACGGTCCGGACGCTGACCCGGAGTGTGACGGCGATCGTCGCATCGGTATGGCCGGCCGCCATCAGCGCGACGACATCGCGTTCGCGGGGACTCATCGTCATCGGGGGAATCCAATCTCGCGTGCGGTCGTACCCTCGCTCCCAGTGCGCCTCGAAGATCTCCACCAGCTTGGCCACGACCGGTTCATCGCGGATCTCCCAAGCTCCGACGCCCGGATGGGCGGGATCGATCAGCAGGATCGCGGTACGGCGATCGAAGACGAGCATGCGTACGGGTAAGGCGTCGAGCTCTCGGAACCGTCGGCCGTAGGCCCTGGCCTCGCGTTCGTGCTCCACGGTCGGATCGTCGGCCGACGGTGGGAGGGGCACCTCAAGCGATCGAGCCGAGACTCCCCGGACGAACTGCATGTGACTTACGGGCCGGGCAGCCCGGACCGCCGCCTCGTCGTGTCGCGTACCGGGGTTCATGGAGAGGAATTCGTGGTTCTGCGACGCGCTGAGTGCGGCGATCCGAGCGCGTACCGGATCGATCCCGGGTATCTCCGTATACGTCTCCTGCGAGACCCGTCGGGGCAGCGTGACCAGGTCTTCGAGGCGCGCCAGCTGGACACCCAGCCGCCGGGCCTTCATCCGGGACCGGGCGCGGTAGGAGATGACGGCCGCGATCGCCTGATCGATCGGCCTGGCTCGCCACGTTCGATCCACCGGTCCGCCGCTGCCGGGCTCGACCGCGCCCGCCGCGACGAGTTCGTCGAGCGCCGCCGTGACGCGCGGGACGTGCAGGTCGAGCGAGCCGGCCACCTCGGTCGCCGTCAGGACGCCGAACCTGGCGAGGGTTCGGAAAACCAGATCGGCGTGGACCGACAGACCCAGCCGGGTCAAGGACGGTACCGGCGGGGCGACAACGGACTGCGGCACCAAAGACCTCCCACACTCGGCGGCGGATGTGGGTGGCATCGTGTCAAGCGCCGGAGAACCGGGCAAGACCAAATAGGGTCGGTTGCAGATTTCTGCAACCGACCCTGGTCACTCAGGCCGAACGGAACATCGAACTCGGCTCAAGCCGCGGCCGGAGCCGCCTCGCGCCGCCGGCGACGACTTGGTGCCGATGAAGGCTCCGCAGACTCCGGTTCGGTGGCAACCTCTGCCGTCACGTCAGGTATCTCGGCCACAGTCGCCTCAGCCACATCCGCCTCAGCCATACTCGGCTCGATCGCCGGGGCGACCGGGCCACGCAACCGGAGCACTTCGGTCTCCAGCCGCAGGCGTTCCTCCTCCGCGACGGCCAGCGCCGTCTCGTAGCCGGAGATCGCCTGAGCGACGTCGGCATGAATCGCCCGGATGAACCGGCCGACCTGGGCGGGATCGAGTCCGCGCCAGACCGTGTCGAAATCGGGTACGTTCCAGCGGCTGGCCCGCAGGTCGCCGATCGTGACTTCGTGGGACATCCCCCGCTCCCTTCCCTCAGCCCCATTGAACCAATCTGCGGGGCTTTTATCCCGCAAAATGGCGGATCAGCGGCAAAAGGGACGGGCGCGTGGGAGGACGTCTCGCGAGGTCAGTCCGCCTGGATCTCGGCGACGATCGATCGCTCCGGCGGAGCGGCGAAGTGGCAGGCCGCAGCCAGCCCAGGCACCTTCTCCTCCAACGGCGGCTCGACGGTCGCGCAGATCTCCTCGGCCTTCCAGCACCGCGTACGGAATCGGCAGCCGGACGGCGGGTTGATCGGGCTCGGGACGTCGCCGGTGAGCCGGATGCGCGCCTTCGGCGGCGTACCACGGACGACACCGAGATCCGGCACGGCCGAGAGCAGCGCCTGGGTGTACGGGTGATGCGGCGTGCCGTAAACGTCGTCGCGCGGCCCCTGCTCGGCGATGCGGCCGAGGTACATGACGGCGACCCGGTCGCAGAAGTGGCGTACCACGCCGAGGTCGTGCGCGATGAAGACGAACGCGATGCCGAACTCCTTGCGCAGATCCTCCAGCAGGTTCATGACCTGCGCCTGGATCGACACGTCGAGCGCGGACACCGGCTCGTCGGCCACGATCACCTTGGGCTGCATGGCCAACGCCCGGGCGATGCCGATGCGCTGCCGCTGACCACCCGAGAACTCGTGCGGGTACCGGTTGTAGTGCTCCGGGTTGAGGCCGACGACCTCGAGCAGTTCCTGAACCCGGCTCAGTTCCCGGCCCTTGGGGACGATGTTGTGTACGCGCAACGGCGTACCCACGATCGCGCCCACCGTGTGCCGCGGATTCAGCGACGAGTACGGGTCCTGAAAGATCAGCTGCAGTTCCCGGCGGAACGGGCGCAGCTCCTTCTCCTTCAGCCGGGCGATGTCGTGTCCCTTGTAGAGGATCTGCCCCGAGGTCGGCGTCAGCAGCCGGGTGATCAGCCGGCCGGTGGTGGACTTGCCACACCCGGACTCGCCGACCAGGCCCAGCGTCTCGCCCTCATGCAGGGTGAGCGAGACGCCGTCGACGGCGCGCACCTTCTCCTTGGCCCCCAGCAGGCCCTCGCCGCGCACGCTGAAGTGCATGACGACATCCCGCAGCTCCAGCAGCGGCGCACCCTTGACCGGGGCGACCTCGGCCGGCTCCGCCTGGGGTTCGACAGTCGTGGTCATCGGGTTCCTCTCACGGCAGCCGGGGCAGGATCTCGTCGGCGAAGATCAGATCGGGGTGCAGCAGGTGACACCGCGACACCCGGCCCGCCTGATCCGTCCGGGCCACCAGATCGGGCAGCTCTTTCGTGCACAGGTCGTCCGGCACCCGCTTGCGGAACTCGCACCGCGGGTGGAAGGAGCAACCGGTCGGCAGGTTCAGCAGGCTCGGCGGCGTACCCGGGATGGGGTGCAGCCGCGTCGACTCGCCCGACACCGCCGGGATGCTCTCCAGCAGACCCCACGTGTACGGGTGCAGCGGCGAGCCCAGGATGTCCTTGACCGTGCCGTGCTCGACCGCCCGACCGCCGTACATGACCAGCACGTCGTCGGCGATCTCGGCCACGACGCCGAGGTCGTGGGTGATGAACAGGACGGCCGAGCCGAAGTCCTGCTGCAGGTCCGAGATCAGGTCCAGGATCTGCGCCTGCACGGTCACGTCCAGGGCCGTGGTCGGCTCGTCCGCGATGAGCAGCTTCGGGTCGTTGACCAGCGCCATCGCGATCATCACGCGCTGGCGCATACCGCCCGAGAACTGGTGCGGGAAGTCGTCCAGCCGACGCGACGGATTCGGGATGCCGACCCGGCCCAGCATGTCCGCGGCCCGCTTGCGGGCCACCCGCTTGGAGACGTTGTTGTGCGCCTGGTACGCCTCGACGATCTGATCGCCGACCTTGTAGAACGGGTGCAGTGACGACTGCGGATCCTGGAAGATCATCGCCGACGCCTTGCCCCGCACGTGCCGCAGCTCTTCGGGCGGCAGCCCGACGATCTCGCGTCCGCCGAGCCGGATCGAACCCGTCATCCGGGTGCTCTTCGGATCGTGCAGACCCATGATCGCCATGCTGGACACGCTCTTGCCCGAACCGGACTCGCCGACGACCGCCAGCGTCTTGCCGAGCTCGAGCGAGTACGTCAGGCCCTGCACCGCCTTGACCACGCCGTCGGCGGTCGGGAACGCCACCGTCAGATCCCGCAGATTCAGGTAGGGCTCGCCCTCACCCTGAACGGCCGCGCGTTCGGCCCGCGGGCCTCGGACGACGGTCTGGGGTCCACGCGGTTGCGGTGTGGCGCCGCCGCCGGAGATGGTGGACGCGTCGACCGCGTCACCCCACATTTCGCTCATGCGAGCCTCACCCGGGGATCGAGGACCGTGTAGAGAAGGTCGACCAGCAGGTTGATCAGTACGAGGACGACGACGCCGATCAGGGCTCCACCCATCAGGACCGGCAGGTCGTACTGGTTGAACGCCCGGAGGGTGAGGAGACCCAGTCCGGGAAGACCGAAGATCGTCTCGGTGAACAGGGCACCCGTCAATGCGAAGGCGACGTCCAAACCGAAGATCGTGGCGATCGGCGTCATGGCCGACCGCAGGGCGTGCCGGTACACGACACGGCGCTCGGTGATGCCCTTGGACCGCGCCGTCCGCACATAGTCCTCGCCGAGCGACTCGATCATCGACCCTCGCGAATATCGCGTATAGGAGGCGCTGTTCACGATGCCCAGCACGAGCCATGGGAGGAGGAGTCCGGCGAACCAACTCAGGGGGTTCTCGGTGAGCGGCGTCCAGTGGGCCTTCGGGATGAAGGGCAGGAACTGCGGGACGTAAAGCGCCGCGACCAGGGCGACGACGAAGTACGGGACCGAGCCGACGACCAGCGTGCCACCGACCATGAACCGGTCGAGGGAGGTGCCCCGGCGGCGCGCGGCGAAGGTGCCCGCGGCGACCCCGATGATCAGGTACGCGATGGCGGAGCCGAAGACGATGGAGATGGTGATCGGCAAGGCCTGGCCGAGCAGCTTCGTGACCGGCTGGCCGAGCGCGTACGAGTAACCCAGGCACGGGGCCGAGCACTCGATGGTGACGCCGCCGGAGGTGAACGTCCGGCCGACGAACAGGCCCTGGAAGTAGCCGAGCATCTGCTGATAGAACGGCTCGTTCAGATGCAGGCTCTTGTAGATCTCCTCGTAGCGCGCGGGAGTGCACTTCGGACCGCAGATGACGCCGGCGGGATCGGTAGGCGCCAGATAGAACAGCCCGAAGGTGGCCACCAGGGTCACGAATATGACCGAGACGGCGCTGGCGAGCCGCCGCAGGATGTAGAGGAGCACCGCTGCCTCCAGGTTGGCGTTGAGCAGGGGATTTCAGTGGGTTTTCGGGGGATGAACCCGGCCGGCGCCGAAGGACGCCGGCCGGGCGTGGAACTACTTACTTGACGTACATGTTGCAGAAGAACGGCATACCCATGGTGCCGTCACCCTCAGCGCCGCCGACGCTGGTACCGACGACGAAGGCGAGCTTGTCGTAGTACCGCGGGATGGCGATGTACATCCCCATGATCTTCTCGTCGAGCTCGGCCCACTTCTTGGTGGACTCGTCGCCCGGCAGGTTCGCCACCGAGTCGATCTCCGAGTCGAGCTGCTTGTCGCTCAGCATGCCCCAGCTGGAGCCGTCCGAGATGCTGTGCGACTGGAACAGCACCGGGAACCAGCTACCACCGGTCGGCCAGTCCGAGCACCAGCCGGCGGGCGACTGGCCCGTGTTGACCGGAGCGTCGTAGTCGGACAGCTTGCTGCGCAGCTCGGCGGTGGTGACACCGACGGGCTTGACCGTGAAGCCGGCCTTCTCGAGGGCCTCCTTACGGATCTGGGTGGTCTGCTGCGGGATCGGCTTGGTGTTGTCGTAGTACCAGCTCACCTCGAAGCCGAGCTTGCCGGCGGCCTCCAGCAGCTTCTTCGCGCCCTCAGGGTCACCCTTGCCCTCACCGGTCAGGTCCGCGATCGGCTGGTACTTCTTGTAGCCGGCCACGCTGGGCGGCAGGATCGTCGTCGACGGCTCGGCGATGTACGGGTTGAGACCGGCGGCCTGCCAGATCTGGTCGTACGGGTACGCCTTGGCGATCGCCTTGCGAACCTCCAGCGGGATCTTCCGGGTGTCCATCTGGAAGACGATGTTGCAGGGGCTGTCGCCCTGAACGAGCTGGTTCTTCTTGCCACCCTCGATGTCGGGGATGAGCGAAGCGTCGATGTTCGCGTAGTTCAGCGAAGCGGCGTCAGCGCCGGCGCTGGCCAGAACCTGCTTCTGGTTCGCGACGTCGTCCACGCCCCACTTGAAGTCCCAGCCGTCGACGTACTGGTGCCGAACGGCGTCCGTGCCGGCGTCCCAGTTCGGGTTCTTCTTCAGCTTCAGCTGCGTACCGGGGGTGTACGAGTCGAGCATGTACGGGCCGGTCGAGATCCACTTGTTCTTGTAGTTGTCCTTGGTGTCCTTGGCCTTCGGGATGGGGGTGAACATCGGGAAGGTCATGTACCAGGGCAGGTCGTTGAACTGCTTGGCCAGGTGGATGATCAGGGTGTCGGTGCCCTGGGTCTCCACGCCGGAGTACGCGTCACCGCTCGCCCACGGGCCCTTGTACTTGTCGCCGTCCTTGAAGTAGGTCAGCTGGTACGTCGGGCCGTTGGAGAACAGGTCGTGCGCGAACGACCGCTTGATCGCGTACGCGAAGTCCTCGATCTTGACCTCGCTGCCGTCCTCGTACTTGAACGTGCCCTTCGTCTTGAAGGTCCACGTCAGGCCGTCGGCCGACTTGGTGCCCAGGTCCATCATGTCGGGGACCAGGACGGCCTTGCCGTTGCGCAGCGCGATCTGGGTCGGCGTACGCCACATCAGCTTGCCGATTTCGTTCGAGTCGACGTAGTAGACGTCGGTGGGGTCGAACGTGTTGGGCGTCGACTGGGAGTAGACCGTCAGGGTCCCACCCTTCTTGGCCCCCGCGACCTCCGGCGCCGGACCCTTGGCGTCCGGGTCCATCGCGGTCTCCGCCGCACCGATCTTGCTGGTCGGGTCGGTGCCACTGGGCCCACTCTTCGACGGGCTACAGCCCACCGCGGCGAGCGCGATGACCGCGCCCACGACGACGGTTGTTCTCAGTCGCCTCACGAGTTGTCACCTCTTATCTCTTTGATGGCCAGACCCGGACTAGCGGCGGGTCTTGGGGTCGAACGCATCACGGACGGCATCGCCGAGCAGGCTCAGGGCGAGGACGAGGATCGTGATGCCTAGCACGGGCACCCACAGCCACAAGGGGTAGGTGTCGTAGTAGTTCTGCGCGGAGGCGATGGTGACGCCCCAGGACGGCGTGGGGTCCATCAACCCGACGCCGAGGAAGGTGAGACCCGCTTCGGCCACGATGTAACCGGGCAGGGCGAGTGAGGCGGAGACGACGATCGGCGCGATGAGGTTCGGGAGCAGTTCCCGGAAAAGGACCCGGCGCGTGGGTACGCCCAGGACGCGCGCGGCCGCGATGAACTCCCGTTCCCGCAGGGAGAGGACCTGACCCCGGATGAGCCGGGCCAGGCCGGCCCAGCCGAAGAAGGACAGGACCAGGATCAGCGAGATGAACCGGACCCGGGCGACCTGCTCGGGTGAGGTTCCCTCGGAACCGCCGTAGATCACGGAGATGATGACGGCCGGGGTCGCGATCGCGAAGATCAGGTAGGGCAGGCTCAGGATGAAGTCGATGACCCAGGAGAGGACCCGGTCGATCCAGCCGCTGAAGAAGCCGGCGATCAGTCCCAGCACCACGCCGAGGATGGTCGTGACGACCGTGACGATGCCGGCGACCAGCAGCGACGGCCGGGCGCCGTAGACCCAGCGGGCGAACAGGTCGCGGCCGAGGCGCGGCTCGACGCCGAACCAGTGGTCGCTGCTCGCTCCCGAGTACGGGAAGGTCGTGCGCTTGTCGATCAGGTCGAAGTTGTAGCTGGTCGGGTCCTGACCCTCCAGCTTGGCGAGCAACGGCGCGAAGATGGCCACCAGCACGAAGAACACGAAGATACCCAGGCAGGTCATGGCGACCTTGTCCTTGCGCAGCCGCTCCAACGCGATCCGCGTGGGCGACCGGCTCACGGACGGTCCCGGTTTGGCGGGGCCCGACGTCACCCCGACCTGTGGCGGTTCGGTCAGTGTTTCGGTCCCAGTGATCACCGGTTCCACGGAGCACCTCCAGCCGACGTACATAGAGCGGCCGACGGGAATTCCGTTGACAGCCACGTCCCCCGCGCCTTTGCGCAAAGCTAACGCTCAGCTTCGAGGTTTTGAGTAACGGATCAATCACGAATCAGTCGAATAATGATCTCGTGATCATCACTGGCCCATTCGCCGACCCGCCGCCTGACTGACTAGGTCTACTCATCGTCTGCGCAGGACAGATGGGGGCCTACAGTGGAAAGCGGCTGAATCTCGGGTCAGTTGTCAAGCCCGCGGCATCGTCACAGGAACGTTACACTTGCCGTCCGCGCGGGTCAGCTGGCGTCAGACCGACCGGCTACTGTCGATGCCCCTCGCCGATGCTGTAGGTTCCCCGCAGGAACCCACTCGTCGGCTCGGAGATGACATGCCGCGGAACAGTTGGTCGCCCGACGCCTCGTGCGGGGTCGCCCAAACGGTCAATGTCCTCGGCGACGGCTGGAGCCTGCTCATTCTGCGCGACATCGCCCGTGGCCACCAGCGTTTCGACGACCTCGTGACCGAGCTGCGCATCTCTCGCAAAGTCCTCACCGAACGCCTGACCGGGCTCATCGCCGACGGCGTACTGCGGCGGGAACCGTATCAGACCGCGCCGGTGCGGTATGCGTACGAACTGACGGCGGCCGGCCGTGATCTCCTGGGGGTGGTCGTCGCGCTGCAGGACTGGGGCGACCGGTGGCTCCTCGGGGACGGCTCCCTCACCGCCACCGACGACGAGGATTCCGCTACCGCTCAACGCGTACGCGATCTGGTCGGGGTGGTGGCACCGGTGGTCCGGCTGCCGGGGACCGACGGCATCGAGACGGACGCCCTCGCCGGACCCGCCGTCGTCTTCACCTATCCCGCGACCGGTACGCCCACTCCCCTGCCGTCCGGGTGGGGAGAGATACCCGGGGCGGTCGGCTGCACTCTCGAGAACCGGCTCTTCCGCACGGCGTATCCCCGCCTGGAGACAGCGGGGATCGCGGTGCGGGGGGTGAGCACGCAGCGGCCGGACGAGCAGCTGGTCTTCGCGACGGCCGAGAGCCTGCCCTTCACCCTGCTCAGCGACGTCGACCTGCGCTTGACCGCGGCCTTGCGCCTGCCCGTGTTCCGCGCGGGCGAGCGGCATCGGCTGAAGCGGCTGATCCTCGTGATCGCCGCTGATCGGACTATTCGGGCGGTCCGGTACCCGGCGGGCGACATCGCGGCCGCGGTCGACTGGGCCGTGGAAACCGCACTGACCCTTGGTCGCTAGCTCTGGATCACGGATCCGGGTCGAATCTTGGGCCGAATACGACCCAGATCCGTGATCCAGCGCCAGAGCCGACAGCGCCAAGCCGACAGCGCCAAGCCGCCAGCGCCAAAGCCGGGCGAAACGGCGGCGGGACCGCCCGAGTGGCGCGGACGTTGATCCGCCGGGCAGACTGTCCGCCATGTCCGCGTTCACCCCAGGCCAACGGATTCACGAGCGGTTCATCCTGCGGGAACTGATCGGACGCGGCGGGATGTCGGAGGTCTGGCGCGCGACCGACACCGTGCTCGGCCGCCCCGTCGCGGTGAAGGCGCTCGACGCCTCGCTGGCCGCCGATCCGACGCTGTGGCAGGCGACGCTGCGAGAAGCCCGCGCGATCGCCCGGATCGCCCATCCGAACGTGGCGCAGGTGCACGACTACGGCGAGGTGCCCACCGCGAACGGGCACATTCCGTACCTGGTCATGGAGTACGTCGAGGGTCCGACGCTGGCCGACCGGCTGCGCTCCGGTCACCTGCCACCTGCTGAGGCCGCCTCGATCGCAGCGCAGGTCGCGGCGGGTCTGGCCGAGGCGCACCGGCTGGGTGTGGTGCACCGCGACGTCAAGCCGGGCAACATCATGCTGACCACGGCCGGAGTGAAGATCCTGGACTTCGGCATCGCGACGCTCGCGCATGGTCCCGACGCGGACGGCGGGCGGCTCATCGGCACGCCCACCTACACCGCGCCGGAACGGATGCAGCCCGGGACGGCCACCCCGGCCGCCGACGTGTACGCCCTCGGAGTCGTGCTCTACGAGCTGCTCACCGGCCACCCGCCGCGGGCGTACGCCGATTGGCAGCAAGCGCTCGCCGCCCCGCCCGCCGAGGTACGCCCGATCGACCGGCCCGGGGTTCCGGCCAAGCTCGCCGCCCTGACGATGGCGTGCCTGTCCACCGATCCGGCTCGGCGACCGAGCGCCGCCGAGCTGGCCGCCGACCTGTCGAGCACGTCCCGGCCGTTCGCCGCGGGCGTCGCAAGAGCGGTCCCAGCAACGCAGACCCCGCCGACGATGGTCGCGTCGTTGCCACCGGCTCCGGCCCGGCGCTCGTGGCTGCTCCCGGCCTTCCTCGTCACCGGCGGCGCGTTGGTCGTCCTGCTCGTCGCGATGCTGGTCTACAGCTTCCTGGATCGGTCTCCGACCACTCCACCGCAGGGCTCCGGCTCGAACTCCAGTGCGTCGGCCACCTCGCCCTCGGCGGAACCGAGCCCATCACCGTCCACTGCGGAGTCCAAGTCGCCGGACGAGCTGCTGGACGAGATCGCGGCGGTGGTCTCGGCCGCCGATCTCCCCGCAAATCGGGCACGTGACCTGCAACGGAAGCTGTCGGATCTGCGGGAGAAGGTCGACGAGGAGCCGGACGACGCGGGCGGGAAGATCGACGACTTCCGCAAGAAGGTGACCGATCTGGTCGACGACGGCCAGCTCGACACCGCGACCGGCGACCAGCTCGTGGCTCTGCTCGACCAGTTGGCCGACGCGCTGTAGTCCGGTCCACCCTTCGGGCGGCGCGAGCTGGTCCTTGTGTGCGGAAACACGGGACGGGTGTGCGGAAACACGGGGCGGCCCTTGCCGGGCCGGGTCGGTCGCGGGTGAAGATCGACGTCGTGTCCGCACACGCCGACCCCCTTGATCACCGTTACTCCGGCGAACACCCCGTACGCAGTGTGGCGTACCTGCTGAGGGAGGACCGCCGCCGGCTCGTGCTCGGCGTCCTCGCCTTCGCCCTCAAGCACAGCCCGACCTGGCTGCTGCCGCTCGTGACCGCCAATCTCATCGACGTCGTCGTCCAGCACCGCCCGGTCCGCGAGCTGTGGCTGTCGGCCGGTCTGCTCATCGCCTCACTGAGCTTGAACTATCCGTTCCACGTCCTCTATGTCCGCTGCTGGGCGGGCAGCGTACGCCGCATGGGCACCCGGTTGCGATCCGCGTTGTGCCACCGCATGCAGCAGCTTTCGATCGGCTACTACTCCCGGATGAGTGCCGGGGCGTTGCAGAACAAGGTCATCCGCGACGTCGAGAACGTCGAGCAGATGGTCCAGCAGACCGGCGACACCGGGCTCAGCGCCGCGATGATGCTGCTCGGCGGCCTGATCGTCATCGGTTTCCGGGCGCCCGCGTTCCTGCCGGTCTTCCTGGTCATCGTCCCGTGCGCCGCATTCCTCGCGATGAAGTTGCGCGGGCGGATGCGTACCGACAACGAACGGTTCCGCCGCGAGGTCGAGCAGCTGTCGACGCGCGTCTCCGAGATGACCACCCTCATCCCGATCACTCGCGCACACGGTCTCGAACGGGCCGCGTTGCGCCGGGTCGACGGCACGCTGTGGCGGGTCTTCGAGGCGGGGTTGCGGGTCGACGTGCTGAACGGCCGGTTCGGCGCGCTCGCCTGGACGACGCTCAACGTTCTCGGCGCGGGCTGCCTCACCGGCGCGGCGCTCGCGGCGTACTCGGGCTGGATCACGCCCGGCGACGTCGTGATGCTCAGCGCGTTCTTCGGCACCCTCACCGCGGCCACCACCGGGCTCATGAGTCTCGGCCCGGTCTTCGTCCGGGGCCTCGAATCGGTCCGGTCCGTCGGCGAGGTGCTGCAAGAGCCGGACCTGGAGACCAACGAAGCCAAGGTCAAGGTCACCCAGGTGCGTGGCGAGGTCTCGTTCGAATCCGTCGGGTACGCATACACAGGCGGATCGGGTGCGGCGGTCCGGGATTTCACCCTCACGGTTTCGCCGGGTGAACGGATCGCCTTCGTCGGCGCATCGGGGGCCGGCAAGTCCACTGTGCTCAACCTGGTCATCGGCTTCCTGCGGCCCACCTCCGGCCGCATCCTGCTCGACGGGCGGGACATGCAGGAGCTGGACCTGCGGTCGTACCGGACCTTCGTCTCGGTGGTACCCCAGGAGCCGATCCTCTTCGAGGGCACCGTCCGGGACAACGTCGCCTACGGGCTGCCCGAAGTGCCCCTGGAGCGCGTACGCGAGGCGCTGGCCGACGCCAACGCGCTGGACTTCATCGACGCCCTGCCCGACGGGGTCGACACCGTCGTCGGCGAACGCGGGGCCCGGCTGTCCGGCGGGCAACGGCAGCGGCTGGCGATCGCCCGCGCGCTGATCCGCGACCCCCGCATCCTGATCCTGGACGAGGCGACGTCCGCCCTGGACACCCAGAGCGAACGGCTCATCCAGCAGGCCCTGGAACGGCTGGTCCACGGGCGTACCGTGTTCGTCGTCGCGCACCGGCTGTCGACGATCCGCACCGCCGATCGCATCGTCGTCATGCGGGACGGCCGGATCGCCGAGATCGGTACGCACGACTCCCTCGTCGGGTCGGCCGGTGCGTACGCCGCCCTCCTCTGACGCTGCGCTTTTTGGGCGCTGGATCAGGGTTCTGGGTCGAATCTTGGCGCAAGATTCGACCGTGAACCCTGATCCAGCGCCCAACCCCGATCAGCGCAGTGCGAGCCGGTGGACGCCGCCGTTGCGCGTACCGGCGAACAGCCACTGCCCGTCGGCGCTGGCCGCCAGCGACAGCACGTCGAGGTTCTGGAGCGCGTTCGACACGTTGTGCCACGTACGCCCACCGTCGGTGCTGCGCAACACGCCCCGGCCACCCTTGAGCACCCCGTACGCCGAGTAGCTGGTCGTCGCCGCGTAGTACACGCCGTTGACCTGCACGATGTCGGAGACCCACAGGTCGAGCGGCCCGGCGTCGCCGGCGCGGAACGTGGTGCCGCCGTCGGTGCTGACCCGGAGCGTGTCGCCGCCGACGACCATCCGGCGACCGTCGAACGAGATCGCGTTGACCTGCCCGTCGAGGACCTTCGTCGAGGTCACACCCCCGTCGTCGGACCGGTAGAGCCCTTCGGGGGTGCCGTACCACATGCGGTTCGGCTTGGCCGGGTCGCCGGCGAGCGCCGTGGCGTACCGGTCCTGGTAGAGGTTCTTCCAGGTCTGGCCGCCGTCGACGGTGCTGAACGTGGCCACCGCGTCGATGCGGCCCCAGCTGACCGACACACGGTCCGGGTCGGCCGGGTGCACGAGCAGGGCGAGCGGGATGCCCTCCTGATGTCCCTTGGTCTCCCAGGTGACGCCGCCGTCGCCGCTGCGGTCCACGTCGAAGCCGCCGAAGGCGTTGGTCCGGACCTTCCACACGATCTTGGGGTCCTGCGGCGAGACCGCCACCAGTGGGACTTCCGCCCCGACGTAGCCCTCGCCGTCGGCCGCGCCCCATTCGGGACTGGCCGCCGGGATCGCCGTCCGGTAGATCCCGCTGCCGGTCCCGGCGATGAGGTCCGACCCGGCGACGGCCAGATCGGTCACACTGGCCGACTGCACGCCCAGCCTTCGGTAGCCGTCCGAACCGAGGGTGTAGACCCCGGCGGTGTTGGTGACCACCGTCGACTGCCCCCAGCGGTCGTAGTCGCGGTCGATCGACGCCCGCGACGGCGGTGCGATCCGCTCCCAGGTACGCCCGTGATCGTGCCCGATCAGGCCGTCGCCGGTGAAGGTGATGACGTAGAGGTCACCGCCGGATTGGCGCAGCTCGTACGGGCCGAACGACTTGGCGTACAGGGTGGTCCAGGTCTGGCCGCCGTCGTGCGAGCCCACCACGCCGGTCTGCCCGACCAGAACCGCCACCATGCCGTCGTCGGCGACGAGCTGCGAGACGTACCGGGTGTTGGCGTAGACGTTGACCGCCGCACCGGCGATGCCGGGCCGCTTCCAGACGCCGCCCGTCGTGCCCAGGTAGAGATCGCCCTGGCTGAGGCCGATCTTGGTAACCGGCTCGGCCACCCCGGTGTCGTACGCCGTCCAGCTGTCGCCACCGTCCCAGCTCACCTGCAGCTGGCTGTCCCCGACGAGGGCGACCAGCACTTTGGTCTGCGGGTCGGCGGTAAGCTGCCCGATCCAGCCGTTGGGCGGCAGCGGCAGCGCTTCCCAGGTCTTGCCGCGATCATCGGTACGCAGAATCCGCCCACCGGACATGGGATCGTTGACGGCGTACCACATGCGGTCGGGATTGTTCGCATCCGCGACCGGCTCCAGCAGGCCCCCGGCTCCGCTGATCGGCAGCCGCGCGGACTGCGTCCAGGTCGCGCCCTGGTCGCCGGTCACCCACGGTGACGTGGTGTTCTCCGTGGCCAGGATGCCCGAGCCGGACGGCCCGGTGGCGAGGAAGCCACCACCGCTGTAGGGCCCGATCGGCTTCCAGGCGGCACCCCGGGTGGATTCGGGCGTCACCTCGAAGCCGCCCCAGCCGATGAGCCGCTGGCCGGACACCGCCGTGGCCTGTGCCGTGACGGCGTACGCCCCGTCAGCGGACTCGTCCAGGGTGGCGAGGTAGCCACCGGACGGATTCTGCCGAGTGCTCACGGTGTACGACCGGCCCCGCGGACGGTCCACTGTGATCACCGGCGGTGCGGTCAACCCGGTCCACGACTGCACCCAGACGGTCGTATGCCCATCGCTGGGGTCGGGCGATGCCTGCACCACCAACGGGTGCACGACCAGCAGGTACGGGATGGTGACCCGGCTGGCCGAGGAGGTCGCCGTGACGTAGCCGGAGATCTCGGTGTCGGCCGTCGGCCGCTTCGCCTTCAGCGTCACGGTCACGGTGGCCGTGCCGCCGGCCGGAACGGTGACCTGATCCGGCTTGACCGAGACGTCCCGGCTGCTCGCCGTCAAGCGGACCGACACCGCCTTCGCCGACTCGTTGTGGAGCGCCACCGAACGAGTCCCACCGACGGTGCCGGCAGACAGGTCAGCCAGCCCGTACGAGAGGGTCGACGGGGTCGCCGAGAGCACCGACCGAGCTGCCGCCGCTACGTCCAACCGGCCCGCCCCCACAGTCGTCGGTGACTCCGCCAGGGGCTTCGCCGAGCCGATCAGCGATGCCGAGAGCTGCGAGGCTGACTCGTCCGGGTGCAGCTGGCGCAACAGCGCCGCCGCGCCCGCCACGTGCGGAGCGGCCATCGAAGTGCCGGACAGGCGGTACTGGCCCGGCCCGAACATGCTGGTCGGGACGGTCGAGCGGATCTCGTAGCCAGGCGCGACGATGTCCGGCTTGAGCCCCCACCGCAACGACGGGCCCCGCGAGGAGAACGACGCGATCTGGTCGGTCGCGTCCTCGCTGCGGATTTGCAGCGTCAACGGTCCCTGCGCCAGCAACGCGGCCAGCTCGGGATACTGCGTCTCGTCCATGCCCAGCACGACGATGGAGTCCATCCGGTAGAGGTCACCGGACTCCGTCACGCCCAGACGCGCGGCGATCTTGCCGGTGGACGCGGTCGCGGGGACGCCCGAGGTCGCGGCGAAGACCGGTCCGCCCCCCGCGTCCTGGCCGCCGAGCAGCGCGATCGCGCCGCGCTTCTCCAGGTCCTTGGCGAGGTCGATCTGCTCCTGCCAGAGGTCGTTGAAGTCGTGCGCGACGTGCCCGTTGAGCAGGGCGATCTTGCCGTGCAGGTCGCCGGCTGCGTCGATCTCCTCCGGCGTTCCGTAGCCGATACTGACGACCGGCGCGCTCACCGGGCTCGCCGCCGGGTTCGCCGAGATCTGCCCGCGGTAGGTCTGCACCTTCGCGCCGTCGCGGTAGACCACCGGCTGGCGCAGGTTGCTCACCGACGCGCCGACCGCGATCACGCCGTCCGCCGCGGCTGGGCTGCCGACCGACATCGCGCCGGGTCCGTCGTTGCCGGCCGCGGCCACCACGACGATCCCGGCCGCGCTGGCCGCCGAGGCAGCGAGGCCCAGCGGGTCCAAGCCGTCCGCGTACCCGCCCAGGCTCATGTTGATCACGTCCGCGCGGTTCGGGTTCGCGGGGTCGCTCGCGGCCTCGATCGCCGCGACGATGTCCTCGGTCTCGCCGAAGCCCTGGTCATTCATCACCTTGTACGCCAGAAGCCGTGCACCGGGTGCGACACCCGTGATCCCACCGGGCGCTGCGGCTTTGCCCGCGATGATCCCCGCCACGTGCGTGCCGTGGCCGTTGTCGTCCATGGGATCGGCGTCGTCGTTGACGTAGTCGTAGCCGCCGACGACCTTGTGCCCGGGGCCGAAGCCACCGCCGAGGTCGGGGTGCGAGTAGTCCACGCCACTGTCGATCACGGCGACGGTGACGCCGGTGCCGGTGGCCGGCGTACCGCTCGGGTCCGGCTGCTGCCAGACGTCGGTCGCGCCGATGAGCGGCACGCTGACGTCGGTGTACGCACGGACAGGCAGGTTGTCGTAGACGCCGGTGACGCCCGGCAGCTTGGCCAGCGTCGCGACCTCCGACGCCGGCACTGTCATCGCGACCGCGTTGACGAGCAGGGTGAACTGGTGCTCCGCCTTGGGATGCACGCCCTTGCCCCGGGCGGCGTCGAGGAACGAGTGCTGCCGGTCGGACAGCGCCCGGCGAGCCTGGCCGACCTGGTCGGCACCAGTGCCCCGGGCGTTGCGGAGGGAGCCGGCCGGGGCCGCAGTCGCGGCGGCTGCTCCGTCCAGCGTGACGATGACCCGTCGCAGGGGGTCGGGCGCGGCGGCGGAACCGGTCGGCGCGTACGCCGACAGGCCGCCGAACGCCAGGACCGCGCTCACGGCGACGGCGAGGGATCGGGGTGGGGTGGACCTCATGGGTGTTGTGCCTACCGACGAGCGGGGTGGCCGGGCAAGATCTTGCTCTGGCCCATTGCTGCCGGTGGCACACGTGGGCCAAGATCTTGCCCATGTCTGGAGAGCTGACCGCGGCCGGTGTCGACCCCTTCGACGAGGAGGTCTATCGGGCGATCCTCGCTCGGCATCAGGCTTCCCCGGCCGACCTCGCGGCCGATCTGGGGCATTCGGCCGACCGGATCGCGCGCGCCCTCGATCGGCTGCGGGAGCAGGGACTCGTCGGCCGGCTCGCCGGCGCCCGCCGTCGGTACGCCGCGATCGAACCACAGGCCGCGGTGACGGCGTTGGTGCGTACGCGGGCGGCGGAGCTCGATCAGGTGCAGGCGGCGGCCGCCCGGCTCTCGGCTCTGTTCGCCTCGGCCCACAGCGGACGCGGCGAGGAGATCGAGATCGCGGACGGCAGTGAGGCGTTGGGCCGCTGGTTCGTGCAGCTCCAGCAGGAGGCGCGGGAGGAGATCATCACGCTCGACCGCCCCCCGTACGCCCTGACCACCTCCAATCCGGTAGAGAAGACAGCGATGGCCCGGGGCGTGCAGTACCGCGCGATCTACGCCCCCGAGGCGTTGGAGTGGCCCGGCGTACTGGGCGACATCCGCGAGCTCGTCCGGCATGGGGAGCAGGCCCGGGTGCTCCCCGGACTGCGGGTGAAGGTCGCCATCGCCGACCGCCGCCTGGCGCTGATGCCGCTGTCGCTCGACCTCACCCGCGTACGCGCCGCGGTGATCCGGCCGTCCACCCTGCTCGACGCATTGGTCGACTACTGGGAGTTGGCCTGGCGGCAGGCGGTGCCGCTCGACGCCCCGGCCGAGGACCCGCTCGCCGAAGACGACCGCGCCCTGCTGACCCTCCTGGTCAGTGGTCTGAAGGACGAGGCGATCGCCCGTCAGCTCGGCTGGTCCGTACGCACGATGCGCCGCCGGATCAGCCGCCTGCACGAGTTGCTCGGTGCGGCGAACCGCTTCCAGGCCGGCGTCATCGCGGCACGTCGCGGTTGGCTCTGACGCCCGCTTCTAGCTGCAGATCACGGTTACGCATGTCAAAAGTGGCACGGGAAGCATGCATAACCGTGATCTGCAGCAATGGTTTAGAGGGTCAGCGTCCAGCTGTTGATGTAACCCGTGTCGGCGCTGGCGGCGTCCTGGACGCGCAGGTTCCAGGTGCCGTTGCGTACCTCGCTGGACAGGTTCACGGTGAAGGTCTGGTCGATGTTGTCGGCCGACCCACCGGTCCGGTTGCGC
>NZ_JABFVK010000004.1 GCF_013362815.1 Hamadaea sp.
CTGCGCCTCCAACGTGGTGGCCGGCGTCGGTGGCACCGTCGTCAGCAGCACGCCCGACGCGGTCTTCGGCGACTGCCGCAACGCGACGGTGAAGATCACCCAGGACGACCCGACCTCGGTCATCTCCGTCCTGGACAACACCTCGATCAACGCGGCGCCGTGGCAGATCTGCGGCTCCAACTCGGTCGCCGGTGTCGGTGGCACGATCGCGCTGCAGTCCAGCACCACGGTCTTCGGCGCCTGCCACAACGCCGACACGATCATCGACTGACGACTGATCGGGTAAGCGAGTCAGGTACGCGTGGGGCGGGTCTTCGGATCCGCCCCACTCTCATGTCCGGACTGGTACGCGGTAACGAGATCAGCTTCGGGTCGTTACCCAATGTGCAGTGTTTGCAGCATTTAGAAGCATTTGTCCACTTTATTTGGACCAATCTCCAGTACGAGGAGTGACCATGCAGGTGAGAAAGGTGGGGGCGGTCGCCGTCGGCGCGCTCGCGACCGTGGCCGCTATCGGCGGACCAGCCGCCGCGGCGCCCGGCTTGACGACGCAGCAGAACGCCGCCACGACCACCACCGCGACCGCCACTGGCGCCGCCAAGGCGCTGGACAAGGTGGGCGAGCCGTTCTTCCAGCCGCTCATCACGATCGGCACGGGCTCCTCGATCAACGCCGCCGCCTGGCAGATCTGCGGCTCGAACGCGGTCGCCGGCCCGGGTGCCGTGATCACCTCGGGTACGCCGCACACACAGCTCGGCGACTGCACCAACTCGAACGTCAAGTTGAAGCAGGACACCGTGCCGGGTCTGATCTCCATTTTGGACGACACCTCGGTCAACGCCGTCCCGTGGCAGGTCTGCGGCTCGAACGTGGTGGCCGGCGTGGGTCTCCAGGCCGCCATCAACTCCCCGGCGACCGTCGTCGGCGACTGTGACAACGCCAACACGCAGATCACCGACGGCAAGAACGTGGCCGGCCCGAGCAGCCTGGTCTCGGTGCTCTCCGGCTCTATCGTGAACGCGGCCGCCTGGCAGGTCTGCGGTTCCACCGCCGTCATGGGCCTGGGCGTCTCGGCCGGCTTCGACTCGCCGACCACCGTCACGGGAACCTGCCGCGACAGCAACAACTCGATCAGCGTACGCGAGCCGCAGGCGGCCATCCCCGTGCTGAGCAACGTCGTGCTGGACGTGCTGCCGCTGCAGGTCTGCGAGCAGGACTCGCTCATCTCGCTCGTCGGCCTCTCGCCCGCGATCAACAGCCCGGCCAACGTGCTCGGCGGCTGCGTACCGCCGCACACGATCTACCAGTAAGCCGGTTACACGCGAAACGGGGGCCCCGCCGGGGCCCCCGTTCTCGTTCAGCTTTCGCGACGGTCGATTTATTGACGATCGATCAGCGCAGCCAGGGGATGTTGCGGTCGAGCTGGCCCCGCTCCTTCAGCTCCTTGCGCAGCGGGATCTCGTCGTCGATGTAGCCGTCCCAGTTGATGCCCCAGTAGTTCGCCGAGTGCGGCGCCTCGCCGAGCAGCTGACGCTGGACCGGGGTGCGGTTGGCGTACCACTCGCCGTTGGGGTCGAAGTCGATCGCGTCGAGGTGCCGGATCCAGCGGTACGTGTAGCCGATGAACAGCATCTTCCGCGTGATCGTGGAGAGGTTCGTCGACCGGGAGTGCCACTGGCGGCGGTCGAAGATGAACGCGTCACCGGGGTTCGCGGTGATCTCGACGGTGCCCTCGGGGTCCGGGTTGTGCACCGAGAGGTCGGCCGGCCGGGGCAGCGAGTTCTTCAGGTGGCTGCCCGGGATGACCTTGGTCGCACCGCGCCCGGTCTCCGACAGGTCGGAGAGCACGTACGCGATCTTCAGCGAGAACATCGGCCGCGGGAGGTTGGGGTCCATCGTCTCCGGGTCGGAGTTCTGCCGGTACCCGTCCTGGTGCCAGCCCCAGTAGGGCTTCTCCGGCTCCTTGGCCGGCGGGGTCACGTCGAGGTGGTTGTGGTGCGAGTAGATGTTCCAGCCGGCGAGGCCCCACATGTAGGGCAGGACCTTCGGGTGCGTCAGCAGGTCGCCGAACAGCTCGTCCCGGTTGAGGAAGCCCAGGAGGTGCACGGTGCCGTCCTTGTGCCGCCCGGCCTCGAGCTCCTCGGCGTAGACCCGGTCGACCGCCGATTCCAGGTCGGCCCGATGCTCTTCGGTCAGCACGTTGCGCAGCAGCAGGAAGCCCTGCTCGTGGAACTCCTTGCGGTCCACCTCGCTGATCGGCTCGTAGCCGGTGAGGCCGTAGCCGTAGTCCTTCTTCGCCATGTCTCCCCTTGGGTGGTGAGCGGTCTGGGAGGGACCGGTCGGGACCGCTGCTCGGGCTCGGCCGGACACAAAGCGCGATGGTAACTCGCGTTCCTTGCGTTGTTCAGACCGAGATCTGCACCACCGCAAGGCGCTCACGTAGAGCTGATCAGCCGTTACATGGAGTCCACCAGGTTCGGGGCAAATGTCCGATGTGCTGGAATCCTGGCTCGGCGATGCCGTCCGCCCGGTTTCCCACCTCGTGGGACACGACTTTCAGAGTGCCGCGATGACTCGGGAGGCGTCGTTGACCGCGGCCGGCTTCCATTCGCCGGAGTCGGCGGTCCAGACCCGCCCGGCGAAGGTCACGCTGGCCACTCCGTGATCGGCGGCCCGGGCCACCAGCCAGTGGGCGTACGCCCAGCCCTTGGTCGCGTCGGTCGCGCTGACTAGCACCGCCTTCGCCCCGGTGTCGGCGGTGGCGCTGACCGACCCGTAGTCCAGCTTCATCGCCTCGGCCACCTCGCTCAGCGCGCCGAGGTCGGTCACCTCGCCGTCGGCGTCCGGCAGCGTGCAGCGCACCGCGGCGGGGTCCTTGCCGAGGAGGGCGTTCGCGATCACCTCGGCCTCATCGGCCCACTTCTGATACGCCTCCGGGTACGCCGACCGCTGCACCTTCTGGGCGGCCTCGGTGACCCGCATCTTCTGCCAGCCCTTGACCTTGAGGAGGGCGGTGTAGAACTTCTTCGCGGCGTACCGCGGATCGGCGATCTGCTCCGGCGTCCCCCAGCCCTGGCTGGGCCGCTGCTGGAAGAGGCCGACCGAGTCCCGGTCGCCGCCGTCGAGGTTCTCCAGCTTCGACTCCTGCAACGCGGTCGCCAGTGCGACGACCACCGCGCGATCGGGGACCTTCCGCCCGATGCCGACCGCCGTGATCGTCGCGGCGTTGCTCATCTGCGTCAGGTCCAGCCCGACGTTGGTGTCCGCGTTGCTGACCGTGCAGCCGGCCGAGCGCGGGAGGTGGAACGGGTGCGAGCCGTTCTTCGCGACGAAGTAGAGCGCGATCCCGCCCAGCACGGCGACGACCACCAGCCCTACCAGCGTCCCGCGTGCCGCCCTCGTCACGCAGACCACTCTAACCCCGTCCCGCTGCCTTCCCGACCGCGCTGGATCAGGGATCTCGGCCGAATCTTGGAGCCTGATTCGACCCGGATCCCTGATCCAGCGCGAAAGCGACTACGAGGCGAGCCAGGAGGGGGAGCGCTTCTCCCGGGCGGCGGCGACGCCTTCCCGGCCTTCGGCCGAGCTGAAGTGCTTGACGGACAAGGCGGTCAGCTGGTCCATCCCGGTCGGGCCTTCGCGCAGCAGTCGCTTCGTGGCTCGCAGCGCACCCGGTCCGCCGCGCAGCAGTGACTCGCGGTACGCCGCCGCGGCCGGCTCGAGAGCGTCGGCGGGCACACTGCGGCTGACCAGGCCGATCTGCTCCGCCCGGGGTCCGTCGAAGACGTCGCCGGTGAGGAACAGCTCCGACGCCGCCCGGGAGGTCAGCCGGGGCAGCACGACGGCCGATATCACCGACGGGACGACGCCGAGGCGTACCTCGGTGAAGGCGAAGTGGGCGGTGTCGGCGCAGACCGTGATGTCGGCCGCCGCCATCAGCCCGAGCCCGCCCGCCCGGGCCGGTCCGGCGACCACCGCCAACACCGGTTTGGCGTGCTCGGCCAGGGCTTCCAGGACTTCGCCGAGCCGGGCGACCGGCAGTGCTTCGCCGGAACCGGCCTGCGTCTCTTTCAGGTCCGCCCCGGAGCAGAACACCGTGCCGGTGTGGCGCAGCTCGACGAGGCGTACGCCGTCGTCGGTCGCGGCTGCTTCGAGGGCGGCGAGGAGCTCCGCCATCAGTGCGAGGGACAACGCGTTGCGGTTGGCCGGGCTGTCGAGCGTGATCGTGGCCACCCCGCCGGAGTGCGCCGCCTGAATCAGAGCCATGCCCGTCAGGTTAACGGTCGTTCAACAACAGCGCTGGGGCAGACTGGTAGCCATGCCAGCCACGTTGCCCGACGGTGAGCCCGTCCCGACCTCCGGCGAGCTGCCCGCGTCGGCACTCGACGGCGTCGGCGAGCGTGACTTCGGCGTCTATCTGCACGTCCCGTTCTGCGCCAGCCGATGCGGGTACTGCGACTTCAACACGTACACCCCGACCGAGAGCGGGCTGGCGCAAGGCGACTACGTGAGCGCGGCGCTCGCCGAGATCGAGCTGGCGCGACGCGTACTGCCCGAGGCGGGACCGGTCCGGACCGTCTTCGTCGGCGGTGGAACACCGACCCTGCTCCCACCGGACGACCTCGCCCGGCTGCTCGATGCCGTCGATCAGGCGTGGGGGCTGGCCCCCGGAGCCGAGGTCACCACCGAGGCCAACCCCGAGTCGGTCGACCCGGCGTCGCTGGCCCGGCTGCGCAAGGCCGGGTTCACCCGGATCTCCCTGGGCATGCAGTCCGCCGCCGCGCATGTGCTGCGGGTGCTGGATCGCCGCCACACGCCGGGACGGGCCACCGCGGCGGCGGCTGAGGCTCGCGAAGCCGGCTTGGAGCACGTCAACCTCGACCTCATCTACGGCACGCCCGGCGAGACCGCGGCGGACTTCGAGGCGTCGCTCCAAGCGGCCGTAACCGCGGGGGTCGACCACGTCAGCGCGTACTCGTTGATCGTCGAGGACGGGACGCGCCTGGCTGCGCGGATCCGGCGGGGTGAGGTCCCGATGCCGAGCGACGACGTGGCCGCGGATCGGTACCTGGCCGCGGAGGCCGTGTTGAGCGGAGCCGGTCTGGGCTGGTACGAGGTCTCGAACTGGGCGGCTTCGGAGGGAGCGCGATGCGCGCACAACCTCCTGTACTGGACCGGCGGCGACTGGTGGGGGATCGGGCCGGGCGCGCACTCGCACGTCGGCGGGGTCCGCTGGTGGAACGTCAAACGCCCGGCGCACTACGCGAAGCTGCTGGCCGACGGCCATTCGCCGGGCGCGGGCCGGGAACGGCTGAGCGACGAGGATCGCTACGTCGAGGACGTGATGTTGCGTCTGCGTCTACGCGACGGCTATCCACTCGCCCAACTTCGTGACGACGGACCGCTCGCTGCCGAGCGAGCCCGGGCCGACGGCCTCCTGGACGACGCCGAGTACGCGGACGGCCGCGCGGTGTTGACCCTGCGCGGCCGTCTGCTGGCGGATGCGGTCATCCGCGACCTGCTTACTTGATCACGTTGACGGACAACGGATACGAGTAGAAGGCGCCCTCGTTCGCCTTGAGACCCGCGATCACCCCGAAGACCGCCGCGATGATGATGGCGATGGGCAGCGTGATGAAGCCGATGATCGCGCAGAACAGCACGTAGCTCAGCACGGAGATGATGGCCCAGAGGCCCTGGAAGTTCAGCGCGGCGAGCGCGTGCGCCCGCACGGTGGGCGATTCGTTGCCTTTGACGAGCATGGCGATCAGCGGCGGCACCCAGCCGAGCCAGCCGCCACTGACGACGGCGGCACCGGCGCCGCCGAAGTGGGCGATGAGCGCCCACATCTTCTCGTCCTGGTTGGCGAAGCCGGTCGGCGCGACCTGGCCGGTGACCGGCGTGCTGTCGGCAACCGGCGGCGTGGAGCCCGTCACCGGCGGAGGCGGCGGCGCGTCGTACTGAGGGGCGGCCGGCGGCTCGGGGTCCGGCGTCCCCGGAGGGGTGGGGGTTTCACTCATGCGCGACACGGTAAGCCCACAGATCAATATGCGCCAGAGCTCGCATTCGACCGGTTGGCGACACTAAGACGGCCAAATGTCCAGTCATTCGTCGCCGATGGACGTCTATGTCGACACGGCGTACGCCCTCGGTGGCCGATGCGCCAGCGAGCCGCGTATCCGAACAGCCGGTAAACTGGCACTCGCGGCGTACGAGTGCCAGAATCGAGCCGCAGCCCGACCCTCGCCAGGGCCGGGGCCCCGACCGCACAGGACAGGGCAGAGGCAGGGAGGTGCGCCGGTGGGTCTCGACGATCGCAAGCTCGACGTCTTGCGCGCCATCATCGAGGACTACGTGTCGACGCAAGAGCCCGTCGGCAGCAAGTCCCTGGTCGAGCGGCACTCCCTCGGCGTCTCCCCGGCGACCGTACGCAACGACATGGCCGTCCTCGAGGAGGAGGGCTACATCCGGCAGCCGCATACGAGCGCGGGCCGGGTCCCGACCGACGCCGGTTACCGCCTTTTCGTCGACCGGCTGTCGAAGATCAAGCCGCTCTCGCCGGCCGAGCGCCGGGCGATCGAGCGCTTCCTGCTCGGCGCGGTCGATCTCGACGATGTGGTGCACCGCACCGTCCGGCTGCTGGCGCAGCTGACCCGGCAGGTCGCGGTGGTGCAGTACCCGTCGCTGTCCCGGTCCAAGGTCCGGCACCTGGAGTTGGTGCCGTTGTCGACTACGCGGATGATGTTGGTGGTGATCACCGACACCGGCCGGGTCGAGCAGCGCCAGGTCGACATCCCGGGCACGCTGCCCGCCGACGACGTGCTGGAGCTGCGCCGCATCATCAACGCCAAGCTCGGCGGTCAGCCGCTGACGCAGACCCCGCCGTTGGTGCAGAGCCTGGTCGAGGAGGTCAGCGACGACCTGCGCCCGGCCATGACCACGCTCGCCACCGTGCTGCTGGAGACCCTGGTCGAGCGGCACGAGGAGCGGATCGCACTGGCCGGCACGGCCAATTTGACCCGCGGGGGCATGCTGGACTTCGCCGGCTCGATCCGGCCGGTGCTCGAGGCCCTTGAGGAGGAGGTCATCCTCCTCAAGCTGATCGGCGAGCAGTCCGGGTCGACGCGGGTCAGCATCGGTGACGAGAATGAATACGCCGATCTGCGGGCGACCTCCATCGTGAGCACCGGATACGGGCCGGGTGGGCAGATCGTCGGCGGACTGGGCGTGCTCGGCCCGACCCGGATGGACTATCCCGGCACGATCGCGACCGTCCGGGCGGTGGCCCGGTACGTGGGCGACCTACTCGCACAGAACTGAAGAGGATCACGTGGCCAAGGACTACTACGGCATCTTGGGCGTGCCCAAGGACGCCACCGCGGACGACATCAAGCGCGCTTATCGCAAGCTCGCGCGGCAATACCACCCCGATGTCAACCCGGACCCCGAGGCGCAGGACCGCTTCAAGGAGATCAACGCCGCCTACGAAGTGCTCTCCGACGACCACAAGCGGCAGATCGTCGACCTCGGCGGCGACCCGCTCGCCCCCGGTGGCGGCGGCATGGGCGGCGGTCCCGGCGCGGGCGGCCCGTTCGTCGGGTTCCAGGACATCATGGACGCGTTCTTCGGTGGCGCGACCGCCCGGGGACCGCGGCCACGCGTACGCGCCGGGGCGGATGCGATCATCCGGCTCGATCTGGAGCTTCAGGAGACGGCGTTCGGCGTGGAAGCGCCGCTCACCGTGGACACCGCCGTCCTCTGCTCGACCTGTTCGGGCGCCGGGACGGCAGCCGGCACCCACCCCGTGACCTGCGACATCTGTCACGGCAAGGGCGAGGTGCAGTCGGTTCAGCGTACGTTCCTCGGCCAGGTCGTCTCGACTCGTCCGTGCGCCGCCTGCCAGGGCTTCGGCACGACCATCCCGAACCCGTGCGCCACCTGTGGCGGGGAGGGCCGGGTGCGTACGCGGCGGACGCTGACCGTGAAGATCCCGGCCGGGGTCGAGGACGGCATGCGCATCCGGCTGGCTCAGCAGGGCGAGGTCGGTCCCGGCGGTGGCCAGCCCGGCGACCTCTACGTCGAGATCCACGAACGGCCGCACGACGTCTTCGCCCGCAAGGGCAACGACCTGCACTGCAAGGTGACGGTGCCGATGACGGCGGCGGCGCTGGGCACCCGGCTCACCATCAAGACCCTCGACTCGGAGGAGCAGGTCGACGTGAAGGCCGGCACGCAGCCCGGCGCCACGGTACGCATCAAGGGCCGGGGGGTTCCGCAGTTGCGCGGCAGCGCTCGGGGCGACCTGTTCGTGCACCTCGATGTGCGTACGCCGACCAAGATCACGCCGGATCAGGAGCGGATGCTGCGCGACTTCGCCAAGTCGCGGGGCGAGGAGATGGCCGAGCTTGCCAAGCAGACCGGCGGTTTCTTCAACTCGCTGCGCAACGCGTTCAACGGCCACTGATCCGTGAGCAAACCGCTGTTTCTGGTCGACGCGCTGCCCGCTGCCGGGCGGTTCGTCCTGGAAGGTGCGGAAGGTCGGCATGCCGCCGACGTCCAGCGCCTGCGTCCGGGCGAGGAGCTGCTGCTCGGCGACGGTCACGGCGGTGTCGCCCCGGCCGTCGTCAGCTCCGTCGGTAAGGGCACGCTGCTGCTCGACGTCGGCGCGGCGGCGGTGGCCGAGGTCGCGCAGCCGCGGATCGTGGTCGCGCAGGGCCTGGCCAAGGGCGACCGTGGCGAGCTCGCGGTCCAGGCGATGACCGAGGTCGGCGTGGACGAGATCCTGCCCTGGGCGGCCGCGCGCAGCGTCACCCAGTGGCGCGGCGATCGCGGCGCCAAGTCACGCGACAAGTGGGCGGCCACTGCCCGCGAAGCGGCCAAGCAGGCCCGCCGCGCGTGGGTCCCGTCCGTGGGCGGCTCGCCCGACGTCTCGACCAAGCAGCTCGCCGCGCGGATCAGTGCCGGCTCCGCGTTCGTCCTTCATGAGGAGGCACTTGTACGCCTGGCGGCCGTCGATCTGCCGGACACCGGTGACCTGATCCTGGTCGTGGGTCCGGAAGGCGGCGTCGCGCCGGACGAGCTTGCCACGTTCACCGAGGCCGGGGCGATTGCCGTGCGGCTGGGCGACAACGTTCTGCGTACGTCGACGGCGGGGGTGGCGGCGATCAGCCTGCTGAACACCCGGCTCGGCCGGTGGTGACTGCAACTGCAAACGGTTGCAAACCTGTCTGACGTAGTCAATTGACCCACTCGGATCTGCTCAGACATGGCCGATCTAGCTCTTCGATACATTTGCATGTGCAGAAATATTGGTAGGCCGCGCCGGTTTTCGTAACGTGCTCGGCATGCGTACGACACGTCTGGTGCTCGCCGTCTCCCTCGTCGCCCTCGGGCTGACCGCCGGACCGGCGCCCGCAACCGCGCAGGGCCCGCAGAACGGCCCCGGCCGCGACGCCCTCGCCGCCAACGACGGCTGGGCCTCGGCGACGACCGGCACGTCCGGTGGGGGCGCGGCCGATCCCGCGCACACCTTCGTCGTACGCGATCGAGCTGGGCTCGTGGCCGCGCTCGGCGACGGCACCGACACCACGCCCCGGATGGTCTACGTCGCCGGCAAGATCGACGGCGACGCCGCCCCGGACAACTGCGCGAAGTACGCCGACCCCGGCTACACGCGAGAGGCTTACCTCGCGGCGTACGACCCGGCGGTTTGGGGGCGGACGACGAAGCCGAGCGGACCGCTCGAGACGGCCCGTGCGGCGTCGCAAGCGAGGCAGTCCGCCGAGACGAAGATCCGCGTCTACGGCAACACCACGATCTTCGGCCTCGGCGGCGGCGCACGCCTGTCCGGGATGAACCTGATGCTCAGCGCGGCCGACAACGTGGTGATCCGCAACCTCGACGTCGAAGCCCCGGTCGACTGCTTCCCGAGCTGGGACCCGACCGACGGCGCGGAGGGCAACTGGAACTCCGAGTACGACGCGATCACGCTGACCTACGCGTCGACGCACGTCTGGATCGACCACAACAGCTTCAGCGACGGCCGCTACCCCGACTCGACCCAGCCGCTCTACTTCGGACGGCCCTATCAGTGGCACGACGGGCTCGTCGACCTGATCCGAGGCAGCGACTTCGTGACGATGTCGTGGAACGTCTTCGCCGACCACGACAAGACCCACCTCATCGGCAACACCGACAAGACCACCAACGGCGACGAGGGCAAGCTGCACGTCACCATTCACCACAACATCTATCGCAACTCCGGCCAGCGGGTGCCACGGGTACGCTTCGGCCAGGTCGACGTCTACGACAACCTGTATCAGGTCACCGACCCGGACGCGTACTCGTACAGCTGGGGTGTCGGCGTCAACTCGGCCATCGTCGCCCAGCACAACGCCTTCGAACTGGCCGACGGCGTCGATCCTGCGAAGATCATCAAGTACTGGAAGGGCACCGCGATAACGGCGTCGGACAACCTCGTGAACGGCGCTGTCGTGGATCTGCTTTCGGCGTACAACTCGGCGAATGTGGAGCAACTCGGCGCGGACGCCGGCTGGACCCCGACCCTGCGCGCCACAGTCCATGCTCCGGCCCAGCTGGCGCGAGTGTTGCGCGAGCTGGCCGGAGCGGGCCGCGCGGGCCGCGCGGAGACCATCACGGTCGACCCGCTCGGTGACTTCCCGACCGTGCAGTCCGCAGTGGACGCCGCACCGACCGGCAGCCCGGCGCGGGTGACCATCCGGGTACGCCCCGGCGTGTACCGCGGCACCGTGACCGTCCCCTCGGACAAGCCGAATCTGGCGATCGTTGGAACCACCGGCCGGGCCGAGGACGTGGTCATCGTCGAGAATCACTGCAACGGCTGCCTCAAGCCGGACGGCACGACGTACGGCACCACCGGCAGCGCGACGGTCACCTTGAAGGGCAACGACTTCCTCGCGCGCGACGTCACTTTCGCCAATGACTTCGACGAGGCCGGCCACCCCGAGATCAGCAGCAAGCAGGCGGTCGCAGTGAAGACGACAGGCGACCGCATCCTCTTCGACGGCGTGCGATTCCTCGGCAATCAGGACACGCTTTACGTGGACACCCCGGTCGTCACCGCCACCGCCCGGGTCTACGTTCATGACTCCTATGTGGAGGGAGATGTCGACTTCATCTTCGGCCGGGCGACCGCCGTCTTCGACCACGTACGCATCCACGGCCTCGACCGAGGGCTGAACCCGGCGGGCTACTTCACGGCGGCCAGTACGCAGCTGTTCAACCCGCGGGGTTTCCTGATCACGCACTCGACGCTGACCAGCGACGCCCCGGCGCAGTCGTACTACCTCGGGCGGCCCTGGCACCCGAGCAACGACCCGAACGCGCAGGCCCAGGTCGTGATCCGGGAGAGCAGCCTGCCCGCCGCGATCAAGAGCACCCCGTGGACCGACATGTCCGGCTTCTCCTGGCGGGACGCCCGGTTCGGCGAGTACGCCAACACCGGGCCCGGCTCCGTCGGCGACCCAGCCGACCGGCCCCAGGTCGCTGACCCCGGTTTGGTCACCGTCGCCGCCTACCTGGGCGACTGGACCCCTGGGTGCCTATGAGCGCCGAAATTACCTCTATACCTCGCGATCAAGGTTCTGCGTGGCATCGCTGTACATCACTGATGCACTGATGTCGTCGGCGCTTTGTGGTCGCTTTGGATAGTTCGACCACATCCGCGTATAAGGTGAGTCGTCTAGACTGATGAAACGCAGCACCTCACCTCGATCGGAGAACCGCGCCGACGGCATGGCATGCTGTGGCACATCTAGCTCGGGCAATCCCAACCAGGCGAGCCCCGACGGGCGGTACAGGATCAGCTGGTGTCCTCTGGTGGCCGTCAAGGTGACGATCGACCGGCTAGCCTCATCACGTTCCGTGCGAGTTCGGCGGTAGTGCATTCGGGCAAAACCATTGACCTCTATCGTTTCAATCGCCTCTCTGATCGCGGTAAGAGCGATTCGTAGGCGATCACCTGGATTTGTCGTTCTTCTCCGTGGGTGCAACCATTCGTTCCTCGCTTCATTGATATCTGCGCCTATTAACCCTCTCGTCAAACCTTGCAGCGCGTCCAGGATCTCCGTCCGACTGTCGCTAAGTAAGTCTAGGAATGGAACAATATGTGAGAACGGAAATTGCTCCAAACTCTGCGACTTAAACCAGATCGGAATACGATTCTCTGATCGAAGATACTCATCTTCGCGGCTGATTGTGCTCTTAAGGTATTCGGCAATCAGGCCGAAGCCACGGGCCAACGGGTAGAGCGTTAGTTTGCCGTCAAGATTCAGTCGCGGATTTCCTGACTCGTCTACGTCGTGTGCTGCTTGTGTCTTAAGGATTTCAAGCGCGGCCACGCTATCTTTGTGAGGGCGGTACGTGAACGGCTGCTCGCTCGAGAAATGATCATTAGCAAGACACCACGTCGTGTACAGTAGAGAATCCTGCAAAATGGCCTCGACCTGAACGAAATAGTTTACAATTTGACCGCGGAGCTGCTCTTCGTCGACATCGAACGCTTTCAAATCTCCTTGTCGAGTCAGGCTAACCATCTTCTCATGCTGCTGCCAGAACATCTCATGAGGGTCGAAAGAATCTTCCACAGAAAAGCCGAGTTTCCATAGAACTGCGTCGACTCGCTCGTGATCAGTTGTTAGCGTGCGTTCGTTCAGCATGAGTTTCTCGGCTGCGACTATAAAGTTGCTCCGTCGTGCCAAAAGAAGAGCATTCACAGCTTCGCGCGGCGTCCGTGATCTAAGATACTGCTCAACTACGGCCTCAATATTTTCCGTGCCATCATCTCGAAGTTGCAGATGCCAGGCAAGTTCTAGTCGATCTTCCTCGCTGTCGAATCGATACATTTGTCGGACTAGGCGGCGCAGTCGCAAGACGGCCAACGACTTCTCGTTGGGTCGCAGGCGAAGACCATTAACGCTCAGCTCCGGACGTAACCCAAATGCATTACCCATGGGACGTTGCGACAATCGGGGTCGCCTCACCTCGGTCGGCGGGATCTCGATGTCGCCGGATGATATCAAGGCATCTATCGCTGCGAATATTTCTCGATTAGCCGTAAGAAGTACTAGTTGAATTAGCTCTGCGGAATTAAGGCGAGCCGCTATGCTCGACGCCGGCCCGCCAGGCCCTCCCAACTCGCGAAGGATAGTCCGAAGCTCGCCACGTGTATCGTCGAGCAAGCGACCTGCTAGGGTTTGTAGTTCGCCCAACGTAAGAGCATCACCAATTAGGCTGGCTATCGAGTCGCCGGCGAAGTCATCGTAGGGGTCCGCTGGATAGATGGAGAACCGCCGGAAATAGCCCGACCAGTCGCTAGAGCTCGGGAATTCTCGTGCGAGAATCTTGTCGGACTTCTCTCGGCTCTCGTTAATGTCTGCTTCTCGTGCTGTCTCCAGTTGATGGTAGTGAAGGCGCGTGCACGTGTCGTCCGCGCAATGGTATGCAAAGCGAAGGCTTGGGCTCAAACTACGACGTTCTTTAGATCGCAGCAATCCGTACGGGCCGACAACGAGATTGCCGACTTGGAAGACTCCTTGCGGCGTGCCATCCATGAGCTCGAGGGTGTCACGGTGAGTTACTCGACTTTTCCTGTTGAGACCTAGGTCATGAGCCTTGTCGTACAACAGCCGACCATATGTGTATGGGTACCTTATTTCGGCGTCGCGAACCTGCTTGGAAACCGCCGAGGCTAGTCGTTGAATGTCTGTTGCAGTTGGATCGATAAGCGAATCCACCTGTAGCAAATCGAGGTAGCAGATGAAGCGTGCGCAGGGATATGGGACGCCCCGCTTCATCATTTTCTCGACGACACGCTCGCCGTCTCCCGTAAGCACGAGTGGATCGTATAACGGCTGGGTTATCTTATATTCGCGCCCGATGATGCAGCGTTCGACAAGAGTCCGAAGATCTAGCAATTCATTGAGTGCGCGTCGGAACTCAATGTCACCATAACGCTCGGCGAGTTGATCATCGGTCAGCGGTTCCGACATGTCCAAACGATACCGTGAAACCTTGATGGAAAGCGATGGTTCGCTCGCTCATGAACTTAGTGCAATTTCCTGGAGAGTTGACCGAATAGCGCCCAGTCGTTCGGTGCAGAGTGTGAGCCACCGGCTCGGTAGCGACAACCGTTAAGGTGAGCGACGTGACCGATTGCCTGTTCTGCCGGATCGTGGCGGGCGAGATCCCCGCGACCGTGGTGTACGAGACCGACGCCGTGCTGGCCTTCCGGGACATCCGGCCGAAGGCCGGCGTCCACGTGCTCGTGATCCCGAAGCAGCATTTCGACAGCGTGGTCGAGCTGGGCGCCGATCCCGCTGCGGCGGGTGCGCTGATCGCGGCGGTCGGCGAGGTCGCGCGAGCGGAGGGCGTCGTCGAGCCCGGCTTCCGGACGATCTTCAACACCGGCCCGGACAGCGGCATGGAGGTCCCGCACGTGCATGCCCACATCTTGGGCGGTGGTCCGCTGGGAGCTATGGTCGCTGGGTGATCGACTCCGTCACCCGCTCCGTCCAGCGTCTACAGGCCGACGCCCGGATTCCCGCCCTCACCGTCGCCGTACGCCGCAACGACCGTCCGCTGTGGACGATGGAGGTCGGCGAGTCGGGGACGAGCCGGCCGCTGGATTCGCGTACGCGTCTGCGCATCGGCTCGGTGACGAAGACGTTCACCGCCGTGCTGATCATGCAGGCGCGCGATGCCGGGCTGCTCGATCTGGACGACGCCATCGGTACGCATCTGCCGATCCCGAAGCACGGTGAGCTCACCCTGCGGCGGCTGCTCAGCCACACCGCCGGGTTGCAGCGGGAGCCGTTCGGGGACGTGTGGGACACGCTGCGCGTACCGGGGGCGGAGCAGTTCCTCGCCGATCTCGACCGCGCCGAGGCGCTCTACCCCCAGTCGCGTCGCTTCCACTACTCCAACCTCGCGTACGCGCTGCTCGGGGCGGTCGCGGCGGAGAAGTTCGGCGCGTCGTGGGCGTCCCTGGTCGCCGACCGGATCGCCGCCCCGCTCGGACTGGAGAGCATCGGGCCCGACGTCGACGAGTTGTGCGCCCAGGGCTTCCTGGTGGACCCGTACTCCGATCACGCTCGGCCGGAACCATCGACCGACTTCGGCGTCTTCGGCCCGGCCGCTCAGCTCTGGGCGACCGCGGCCGACATGGCCACCTGGGGTGCCTTCCTCGCCGACCCGGCCTCGGCCGACCCTGACGGCAAGGTGCTGGCCGCCTCGACGCTGCTGGAGATGCGCTGGCCGCACACCGTACGCGACGACGAGCAGTGGGTCTCCGGGCTCGGGCTCGGCCTCATGGTCTACCCGCGACCGCAGCGCGTGCTGTATGTCGGGCACAACGGGGCGATGCCCGGCTTCCTCGCCTCCGTCTACGGGCGGGTCGGTGGAGCGGGCAACCCCGGTGGCGTCGGCGTCGCGGTGCTGGCCTCGTCGGGGACCGCCGACGAGATCTTCCCGTTCGCACACAACCTAGTCGATGAAGTGCTCGGCGCCGACCCGCCCGCCATCGCGCCCTGGCGGGCCGGCGAGCCCGCTCCGGCGGCGTACCGGTCGGTGTTGGGTCGCTGGTGGGGCGAAGGGTACGAGTACGTGTTCCGGTGGTCTGACGGTCGCCTCACCGCCCGGGGTGCGGACGACCCTGCCGGGCTGCCGCCGTCGGTGTTCGAGCCGCTGGAGGGCGACGTTCTGCGTACGGTGTCCGGCCGGGAGGTCGGCGAGCTGCTCCGACTGCATCGAGACAGCGAGGGCGTGGTCACCCGGATGCATTGGGCGACCTACCGCTTCACCCGGTCTCAAGAGACCTTCGACGGCCAGCTCTAGTCCCGCGAACGCGGCGGAGCCGCCGCGGTGTGAGCGGCGCGAAACCCGACGGATCACGGATATCGCGGCCAAAACCGCCCATGATCACATGCATAACCGTGATCTGCGGCGGAAAGCGTGCCGATCAGAGCCGGATGAGGTGGCGTTTTCCCACAGATCAAGGTGGGAATTCCGGTGGCGAAGCCCGGTACCATGGACTCCACCGGACGCCGCAGAGCACGGAGAGCAGGTGCGAGAAGGCCGTAGCGCCAGCCCATGACAGAGACCGTTTCGAGCAACCAGCAGACCCCTGAGCGGGTTCAGACGAAGTTGACCGTCAACGACCCGCACGCGATGGTCAAGCTCTTGGGCGCGGGCGACGGCATCCTCCGGCTTCTGGAGAAGTCCCTCGTCAGTGACGTCCTCGTGCGGGGCAACGAGATCACGATCTCCGGCCCGGCGGCCGAGAACGCCTTGGCCGAGCGGGTCTTCACCGAACTCCTGGAACTGATCGAGAAGGGCGAGACGCTGACCGAAGACGTGGTCCGCCGCAGCATCGGCATGCTCACCTCGGGTGAGGCCGAGCGTCCGGCGGAGGTGCTGACCCTCAACATCCTGTCCCGGCGCGGCCGGACCATCCGGCCGAAGACGGTCGGCCAGAAGCGCTACGTCGACGCCATCGACCAGCACACGATCGTGTTCGGCATCGGCCCGGCCGGTACCGGCAAGACCTACCTGGCCATGGCGAAGGCGGTCCAGGCGCTCCAGGCCAAGGAGATCACCCGGATCATCCTGACCCGCCCGGCGGTCGAGGCCGGCGAGCGACTGGGCTTCCTGCCCGGCACGCTCAACGAGAAGATCGACCCGTACCTGCGGCCGCTCTACGACGCGTTGCACGACATGATCGACCCCGAGTCCATCCCGCGGCTGATGACTCAGGGCACGATCGAGGTCGCGCCGCTGGCTTACATGCGCGGCCGGACGCTCAACGACGCCTTCATCATCTTGGACGAGGCTCAGAACACCACGCCCGAGCAGATGAAGATGTTCCTGACCCGGCTCGGCTTCGGCTCCAAGGTCGTGGTCACCGGTGACGTCACACAGGTCGACCTGCCCGGTGGCACGAGCAGTGGCCTGCGGGTCGTCCAGGACATCCTCGATGGCCTCGAAGACGTCCACTTCTCGAAGCTGACCAGCGCCGACGTGGTCCGCCATCGGCTGGTGGGCGAGATCGTCGACGCGTACGCGAAGTGGGACGCGGAGCAGAACGCCACGCAGATGCCGCACAACCTGCAGCCCCGGCGCGCCGGCCGGCGACGCTGACACGGATCCGGCGGCCTGGCGAAAGCCGGGCCGCGGGAAACGCAGCCGGGCCGATGAAGGAAAATGACGAGATGTCCATCGAGATCGCCAACGAGTCCGGCTTCGAGGTCGACGCCGACGAGATCGTCGCCGTCGCCCGGCACGCCCTCGACGAGATGGGCGTGAACCCGCTCGCCGAGCTGTCCGTGCTGCTGGTCGACGTCGACTACATGACCGAGCTGAACCACCGCTGGATGGGCGGTGACGGGCCGACCGACGTCCTGGCGTTCCCGATGGACGAGGAGACGATCGACCACGGTCCGGCCGAGGGCCGGGCCGAGCCCGCGCTGCTGGGCGACATCGTGCTGTGCCCGGAGGTGGCGACCCGCCAGGCCGCGCAGTTCGGCTCGGACGACCCGCGGATGCGGCAGCCCGACGCGCCCGCGCCCACCCCGTCGCCCGACTACACCATGGCCGACGAGCTCCAGATGCTGACCGTCCACGGCGTCTTGCACCTGCTCGGATTCGACCACGGTGAGCCCGAGGAGGAGCGCGAGATGTTCGGCCTGCAGGCCAAGCTGCTCAACAGTTGGCGGGGGCGCGGGCGCTGATGTCCGATGGTCCGTTGATCTGGACGGCGGCCGCGCTGGTTGTCGTCGCCGGGTTGGTGGCCATGACGGAGGCCGCGCTCGGCGTGGTGTCTCCGGCCCGAGCCGGTGAGATGGCCAAGGAGGGTCAGCGGGGCGCCGCGACTCTCCAAATCATCGCCGGTGACGTGGTACGCCACCTCAACCTGCTGCTTCTGCTCCGGATGGCGTGCGAACTCGTCGCCACCGTCATGGTCACCCTCGTCGCCGTCGACACCTTCGGCACCGCCTGGGGGGCCACCTTCACCGCCGCTGTGATGACCGTGATCCTCTTCGTGGTCATCGGTGTCGCGCCGCGGACCCTCGGCCGGCAGCACGCGTACCGGGTCGGGCGATATGCCGCCCCGATCGTGTTCTGGCTCAGCCGGGTCCTCGGCCCGTTGACGCGCCTGCTGATCGTGCTGGGCAATGTGCTCACTCCCGGCAAGGGCTTCCGCGAGGGCCCCTTCGCCACCCAGGTCGAGCTGCGCGAACTGGTCGACCTCGCCGAACAGCGCGGCGTCGTGGAGCACGGCGAACGCCAGATGATCCACTCCGTCTTCGCGCTCGGCGACACGATCGCCCGCGAGGTGATGGTTCCGCGTACCGAGATGGTGTGGATCGAGAGCGACAAGACTCTGCGCCAGGCGCTCCAGCTAGCTTTGCGGTCCGGCTTCTCGCGTATCCCCGTCATCGGCGAGTCCGTCGACGACGTGCTCGGCGTCGTCTACCTCAAGGACCTGGCGCGCTCGCTGACCGGCGGATACGACGAGGTCACCACGGTCGGCCGGGTGATGCGCGAGGCCGTCTTCATCCCGGAGTCCAAGCCGATCGACGACCTGCTCGCCGAGATGCAGGCGGCCCGGACGCACATGGCCGTGGTCATCGACGAGTACGGCGGCACCGCCGGCCTGATCGCGATCGAGGACATCCTGGAGGAGATCGTCGGCGAGATCACCGACGAGTACGACGTGGAGCGTCCGCCGATCGAGCACCTTCCCGAGGGCGCGGTCCGCGTCTCGGCCCGGCTGCCCGTCGAAGACCTCGGCGAGATCTTCGACGTCGAACTGCCGACCAACGAGGTGGAGACGGTGGCCGGTCTGCTCGCCCAGGCCCTCGGCCGCGTACCGATTCCGGGCGCGAGCGCCCAGGTGGGCGGTCTCACCCTCACCGCGGAGGGCGCGACCGGCCGTCGCAACCGCATCGACACCGTGCTGGTCACGCCGCAGAAGGAGCTGCAGGATGCCTGACACCCCCGCCCTCGCGCCCGCTCCGGCCGAACTCACGGCCGAGGACGCGAAGCTGGTCACTCTCGCCCGGTCGGCGCGGGCTCGCGTCGCCGCTCTCGAAGGGGCGGCGGTACGCGACCAGGACGGCCGCACCTATACCGGAGTGACGGTGGCCCTGCCCTCGTTCGGCTTGGGCGCTCTGCAACTGGCGGTGGCGGCGGCGGTGGCCGCGGGTGCCACGACGCTGGAAGCGGCGGCGCTGGTGACCGAGGCGAGCACGCTCGACTCGCAGAACGCCGATGCCGTACGCGACTTGTCGGGAGTTGCGCCGGTCTACCTCGCCGACGCCACCGGCAAAGCGTTCGCCGTGCTGCCCGGCGAATGACGAGCGGCGATGACTTCGTCGTCTGTCACGAGCTGGACGAGCACCGCCTCGCACAGCTGACGGCCCTGTTCGCCGAGGCGTGGTGGGCCAGTGAGCGTACCGAGGCGGAGATCGCGGCGCTCGTCCGTGGCTCGGATCTCGTCGTCGGCCTCGTCCGGCGGTCGGACGACCGTCTCGTGGGGTTCTGCCGAGTGCTGACCGATTGGGCGTACGTGGCGTTGATCTTCGACGTCGTCGTCGCCGGAGATGTCCGCGGCAGAGGGCTCGGTGATCGGCTCATGGCCGATATCGTGGCGCGCCCGGAACTGTCGGCCGTACGCAGCCTGGAACTGGTCTGTCAGCCCGACCTCGTCGGCTTTTACGAGCGGTGGGGCTTCACCGATCAGGTCGGCGGCTCGCAGCTGATGCGGCGTACGACCGACCCCCGGTTACGTCGCGGCTAGAAACCGAGCCGCCGGAGCAGCTTCGGGTCGCGCTGCCACTCCTTGGCGACGCGTACATGGAGGTCGAGGTAGACCTTCGTGCCGATGAGGTCCTCGATCTCGACCCGGGCGGTCGCACCGATGTTCTTCAGCCGGGAACCGCCCGCCCCGATGACGATCGCCTTCTGGCTGGGCCGCTCGACGTAGATGTCGGCGAAGACCCGGGTCAGCCGGTCCTCCGGCAGGATCTCCTCGACGAGAACCGCGATCGAGTGGGGCAGCTCGTCGCGTACGCCCTCCAGCGCGGCCTCGCGGATCATCTCGGCGATCAGCACGTGCTCCGGCTCGTCGGTGAGCATGTCGTCCGGGTAGAGCCGGGGCGATTTCGGCAGGTGCCCGACCATGACGTCGACCAGCACGTCCAGCTGTTTCCCGGCGACCGCGCTGACCGGCACGACGTCGGCGAAGTCGCCGAGCTGGCTGACGGCGAGCAACTGTTCGGCGAGAGCCTGCTTGCTCACGAGGTCGGTCTTCGTGACGACCGCGACCACCTTGGCCTTGAGCTCGGCGATCTCGGTGGCGATGAACTTGTCGCCCTTGCCCACCGGTTCGTCGGCCGGTATGCACAGCCCGATCACGTCCACCTCGGACCATGTGGTCCGGACCAGATCGTTGAGGCGCTCGCCGAGCAACGTCTTCGGGCGGTGCAGCCCGGGGGTGTCGACCAGGACGAGCTGCGAGTCAGGCCGGTGCAACACGGCCCGGATCACGTGCCGGGTGGTCTGTGGCTTGTTCGACGTGATCGCGATCTTCTGCCCGATGATCGCGTTGGTGAGGGTCGACTTGCCGGCATTCGGCCGCCCGACAAAGCAGGCGAAACCGGCACGGAACTGATCATCAGCCACACGACTACGCTACCGGTCAGCCCAGCGGCGGTTCGCGTCAGCCCGGCAGTAGGTCGCGCGGGTCGATCGTGACGTTGACCGGCTCGGTCAGGACCAGCGGTGTTCCAGGCGCAGCCGTCGCAGCTTCTCGATAGGTATCGCCCTCTAGATGGTAGAGCTGGAGGACAGGACCCTCCGGCTCGACGAGGAGATACCACTCGATACCGGCTTGCGCGTAGTAGTACATCTTCGTTACTCGGTCATGCGCGGCGTTGCTGGGCGAGGTGATCTCGCAGACGAGGCGGATCTCGTCCGGGCTGAGACTCAGCGCCTCCAGGTCTCCCGCCTCGGCGATCACGAGATCGGGGATGACGACCCGGCCGGGTCGCAGTCGAAGATTGATCGCCCTGAGGACAACCAGGCCGGCCGCGTCGGCGGAGCCGAGAAGCTCGGTGGAGAGATGGCCGGAGATCATCTGGTGTCGCCTTGTCGGCGCTGGACTCACGTAGAGGCTCCCATCGAGGAGCTCAATCGGCACAGAAGTCTCGCCCAGGGCGAAGTACTCCTGCTCGGTCCAGGGCAGCAGGTGTCTGCTCAGCACGATCGTCATGCCCACCTCCACCGACAGATTCCCCAGAGCGTCATTCTGCCCCGCCTGATGGATCGGCATGCGACGGCGGAAACCCGGTCGCGGGACCGAGGGGTCGGCCGACTACCCTGGTCGGGTAGTTTGCCGCGTTTCGTAGCTCGCCGAGAGCATGTGCCGAGGAGTCCAGCATGACGACGGTTGCGCCGCCCGCGTACGACGAAGTGACCGCGACGTTCGAGCCGGTCGTCGGGCTGGAGACGCACGTCGAGCTGGGTACGCGGACCAAGATGTTCTGCGGCTGCCCGACCGTCTTCGGGGGCGCGCCCAATACGCAGGTCTGCCCGGTGTGCCTCGGACTGCCGGGCAGCCTTCCGGTGGCGAACAAGGCCGCGATCGAGGCGACCATCCGGATCGGCCTGGCGCTCAACTGCTCGATCGCCGAGTGGTGCCGGTTCGCCCGCAAGAACTACTTCTACCCGGACATGCCGAAGAACTACCAGATCAGCCAGTACGACGAGCCGCTGTGCAGCGACGGGTGGCTGGACGTCGAGGTCGACGGCGAGATGGTGCGGATCGGCATCGAGCGGGTGCACCTCGAGGAGGACACCGGCAAGACGCTGCACGTCGGCGGGGCGACGGGCCGCATTCACGGCGCGTCGGAGTCGCTGGTGGACTACAACCGGGCCGGCATCCCGCTCGTCGAGATCGTGACGAAGCCGATCCCGGGCACGGGTGCGAAGGCGCCGATCGTCGCGCGGGCGTACGTCAGCGAACTCCGGGACGTCATCCGCTCGCTCGGCGTCTCCGACGTACGCATGGAGCAGGGTTCGCTCCGCTGTGATGTGAACACCTCCCTCAACCGGCCGGGCGAGGAGTGGGGTACGCGTACCGAGACGAAGAACGTGAACAGCTTGCGCAGCGTGGAGCGTGCGGTGCGGTCGGAGATGATCCGCCAGGCGGCCGTGCTGAGCGCGGGCGGCACGATCACCCAGGAGACCCGCCACTTCCACGAGGACACCGGCGAGACCACCTCCGGCCGCTCGAAGGAGACGGCGACCGACTACCGGTACTTCCCGGAGCCGGACCTCGTGCCGCTCGCACCGGACACCGCGTGGGTACGCGAACTGCAGGCCGCGCTGCCGGAGTTGCCCCGCGTACACCGTCAGCGGCTGCAGCGCGAGTGGGGGCTGTCCGATCTGGACATGCAGTCGGTCGTGAACGCCGGCGCGGTCGAGCTGATCGAGGCCACCATCGCCGAAGGCGCCGTCGCCGAAGCCGCTCGCAAGTGGTGGCTCGGCGAGCTGTCGCGTAAGGCGAACGAGACCGGCGTCGAGCTGGCCGCCATCGGGGCGACTCCGAAGCAGGTCGCGCAGCTGCAGAAGCTCGTGGACGACGGCAAGCTCACCGACAAGCTGGCCCGCCAGGTGCTCGAGGGCGTCGTGGCCGGTGAAGGCGACCCGGAGCAGATCATGCAGGCCCGGGGCATCGAGGTGGTCTCCGACTCGGGCGCGCTGACGGCCGCCGTCGACGACGCGATCGCCGCCAACCCCGACGTCGCCGACAAGATCCGTGGTGGCAACGTCGCGGCGGCCGGGGTGCTCATCGGCGCGGTGATGAAGGCGACCAAGGGGCAGGCGGACGCGAAGACCGTCCGCGAGCTCGTCCTGAGCCGCCTTTCCTGACCGGAACCCTGCAGATCACGATTACGCAGGCCAAAACCGCGCGGTGAGGCCTGCATTACCGTGATCTGCAGCGAAAGAACTAGCCGGTGGGAGTCGGCGTCGGCGCAACGGACGTGAAGGGTGCGACCTTCCGGGTCAGCGACACTTGAGCCAAGCCCGTCCCGCCCACGTGGATGTCGTCGTACGCCTGAAGGTCGGCCGATGCCGTCCCGGTGGGTGCGGAGAAATACAACACCGACATCGCCAGCGGCAACGGCGTACCAGATTCAAGTCCGCGAAGGCCCGCACCGCCGGTCGAGCCTTGAATCAAGAGCAGGCTGGCGTCCTCCGTGGCGCCGGTGCCGGGCTCCGCGGGCATGGTCGACACGGAGCGGGCGTGGGTGTGCCCGGCGAGGATGATCGGGCAGTGACCCGCGATCGGGCCGGCCGCGATCGGGTCGTGGATCAGCGCCACGTCGACCTTGCCGTGCTGGGCGTCGATGGTGGCCGCGAGTTTCGTGCCCGATGAGCGGACGAGGTCGACGGTCTTGTCGGTGAGCAGCGAATCGCTGGCGCGTTCCTGCTTGTCCGGCGTGAAGCGGGGGTCGCCGATGCCGGCGAAGGTGATGCCTTTGACGGTGGTGATGCCGTTCTCCAGGACGATCGCGTTCGGCTGGCTCGCGACCTCCGACGAGGTCAGTGCCGAGTCGTGATTGCCACGGATGTAGATGTAGGGAACCTTGAGCAGGGCGATCGAGTCGGCGTACGAGCTTTCCATTTCGCTGCCCCAGTCGTTGATGTCGCCCGTGTCGACCACCACGTCGATCTTGAACTGCTCGACGACGGATCGGACGACGGTCCACGCCGCCGGGTTGAGGTGCATATCCGAGATGTGCAGTACGCGTACCGTCCCAGGCGCGGGATCGTAGGTGGGCAACGAGGACAGCGTGCTGTACAGCGTCGAGACGTTGTTGACCAGCTTCTGCAGCTGATCGGCGTACGCCGTGTAGTTCTGCGCGATCTTCCGGGCGTCGCCGACGACGGCGGGGGCGTTGGCGAGCAACCCGTCGTACCGGGGCTCGGACAAGGCGTCGGCCCGGAAGGTGGCGAGCGCCAAGCCCAGCGAACCCCCGGTGACGACCAACGCCAGCCCACCGCACAACGCCACCCGGCTCATCCGCCGGAACACCAACGCGGCGAGCGCCATCGTGGCCAGGATCGCGACCGACAGCGTACGCAGAACGAGCCGCACGAGGCCGCTCAGCACGTCGTCGACGGCGTGCTCGCTGGCCCGGCTGATGGCGGTGCGATCCGAGATGAGCTGTTCGGTACGCCCACGGTCGAGCGAGTCCATCTGGACGGAGACGTGAGCCGGGCCGTCGTGGGTGTCGAAGCTGAGCGAACCGAGCGGCGGGATGTCGACTTCGCTGTCACCGTAGAGCGTGGGCTCGATCGACAGGGTGGCCTGGAACGGGCCGACCGGGGTGGAGGTGTGGGCGCCGAGCGCGACGCCGATCCACACTCCCGCCAGGGTCACGATCAGGACACCGAGGGTACGCACCGCAGCGCGCAGCCCGCTGGCGTCGAGGATCGTCCTAACCCGTAACCGCCGCATCAACCAAGACTTACCCGAAGAATCCGGTCATCGCTACTCTCAGGCTGGCCGCGTCCGTCCTTATTGCTGGTCAGCACCCAGACGGAACCATCCGGGGCCAGCGCGGCGTGCCGCAGCCGCCCGTACTCGTCGAGCAGCGCCGCGACCGGCGGGGCCGCCATCGTCCCGGCCGCGCCGTTGAGGGGTATCACCCACAGCCGACGCCCGCGCAGACAGGCCACGACCAGGCGATCATGGCTGATCGTCGCGCCCGAGCAGGACGCCTCGTCGGGCTGCCAGGCGACGACCGGGTCGACGAATCGGGCGTCGTGGGCGGCTCCCTCGACCTCCGGCCAGCCGTAGTTCTTGCCCGGCTCGATCCGGTTGATCTCGTCCCAGTTGTTCTGGCCGAATTCCGTCGCCCACAGGTGACCGCCCGAGTCCCAGGCGAACCCCTGGACGTTGCGGTGGCCGTAGGACCAGACCAGCGAGTCGCCGAACGGGTTGCCCGGCGCGGGCTTGCCGTCGGTGGTCATCCGCAAGATCTTCCCGCCGAGGCTCTTGAGGTCCTGCGAGTTCCCCCGGTGTGAGGCGTCGCCGGTCCCGGCGTACAGGAAGCCGTCCGGTCCGAACCCGAGCCGCCCGCCGTTGTGAATCCCCGAGATCGGGATGCCCGTGACGATCGGCTGCGGCTGTTCGCCGATCTTCCAGCGGGCGATCCGGTTGTCCGACTTCGTGGTGTAGTACAGAAACAACGTCTGGTCCTGGGCGTACTGCGGGGACGCGGCGATGCCCATCAGCCCGCCCTCGCCGTTCGAGTCCGCCTCGGTGATCTTGCCGACCTCTTTGCTGGTCCCATCGGTCGTGACGGCAAGCACGCGGCCACTCTCGCGCTCGGTCACCAGCGCGGAGCCGTCCGGCAGGAACGCCACCCCCCACGGCACCTCGAGCTTTTCCACCAGCACCGTCGTGCTCACCACCGTGGGCGGGCCGGCCGTCGCGGTCGAAGCGGGCACGGTCGGCGCGGACGGCGCGACCACGTCCGGGTTGCGGCTTTCGGAACAGCCGGTCAAGCCGGCTGTCAAGGTCACGGTCGCGATCGCCACGGCGAGGGCACGGCGCATGGCACCAACCCTACGCACGCTCGTCCAGGGTGTCGTCATGAAGACGACGACACAGTGTCGTGTGCTAGGTGTCGTCACAAGACGACGACACCGCACCCGGTCGATCGGTTCCTTCAACGTGTACGCACAACGCAGCGGTCGCCGCCGGCAACTAGGTTGCGGCTGTCCTGGTCGGGGAGTGGAATCGGGGACGTGCCGATGATTCGCAACGTGGCGTTCGACTGCGCCGACCCGTACACGCTCGCCCAGTTCTGGGCCAAGGTGATGCACGTCCGGCTCGATGACGACCACGAGCCGGACGATCCGGAGACCGGGATCCAGCCGCCCGAAGGTCCCGCGCTGTACTTCCAGCGCGTACCGGAGCCGAAGACGGTCAAGAACCGGGTGCACATCTGCCTCACCCCGGAGATTCCCCGCGACCAGGAGGTCGATCGCGTTCTGGGGCTGGGCGCGACCCTCGTCGCCGACCATCGGCGGCCCGACGGACTCGGCTGGGCCGTGCTGGCGGACCCCGAAGGCAACGAGTTCTGCGTATTGCGGAGCGAAGAGGAGCGCCGTCGAGCCTAGGCTGAACGGGTGAAGATCTGGATCTCGCACCCCGACGCCGTCGACTTCCTGGGCCCGCTGCCGGATGGGGCGGACCTCGCGTTCCTGCCCACCCCCGACTCGCCGCTGCCGGGCGACCCCGCCGAGGTGGAGTTCTGGGTGCCGCCGTTCCTGTCCGGCGGAAGCACGACCGTCCTGCTGCCCCGGATGACGTCGCTGCGAGTGGTGCAGCTGCTCTCGGCCGGGGCGGACGCCTGGGCGCCGAAGGTGCCACCCGGCGTCACGCTCTGCGACGCTCGTGGAGTCCACGATTCGAGCACCTCGGAGTGGGTGCTCACGGCCATCCTCAGTTCGCTGCGACGGTTCGACCACTTCGCCCGGGCGCAGGCCGACCGCCGGTGGGCGTACGCGGAGGTCACGCCGACGGATGAGCTGGCCGGCAAGCGGGTGCTCATCGTCGGGGCGGGATCGATCGGCTCGGCGGTCGCCCGGCGACTGGAGCCGTTCGAGGTCTCCCTGACTTTCGTGGCTCGCACCGCTCGCCCGGCCGACGGCGTACGCGGTGTCGACGAGCTTCCCCACCTGCTGCCCGAGGCCGACATCGTGGTGGTGCTGGTGCCGCTGACCCCGGCGACGACCGGCCTGATCGACAAGGCGTTCCTGGCCGCGATGCCGGATGGGGCGCTGCTGGTCAACGCCGCCCGAGGCCCGGTCGCGTCGACCGAGGCGCTGGTCGCCGAGTTCGGCACCGGCCGTCTGTGGGCGGCGCTCGACGTGACCGATCCGGAGCCGCTGCCCGCCGACAGTCCGCTGTGGACGATGTCGAACGTCCTGATCACGCCGCATGTGGCGGGGTCGGTGCGAGGTGTGCTCCGGCGGGGCTACCAACTCGCCGGAGCGCAAATGCGCCGGTACGCCGCCGGCCAGGAACTCGTCAACGTCGTACGCGACGGCTACTGAGCCTGTTCAAGTGCCTTTCCACTCGCCTGCACGAGCCGGGGGAGGTCCTCCGGGCGTACGGCGGTCAGCGTAATGCGGCTGCCGTCGGTGAGGGCGGCCTCCACCCTGTTGCGGTCGGCCGGGACGAAAGCGTCGATCCGGGACCACGCGATCTTCCGGCTCGCGAAGAGCGCGCGTACGCGTACCCCGTTCGAGTCGGCGTCGGTGCCGGAGCGCCACGCCCAGACGGCGAACGCGGCGATCGCCAGCGGAACGAAGACGAACCATCCCGAGGCCCGGAGCAGGGGCAATGCGCCGATGGCCGCGATGAGGCCGGCGACCGGCACGGCGGTCGGCTGACGGAAGCTGGTCACCTGCGGATTCTCGCATGTCCTGCTAAGTGTCGGACATCACGGGAATACTGTCGGGGTTGGTGAAGGCAGCGTCGCTGGACCAATCGGGAGGTTGCGATGTCCGTACTGCTGATGATCGGGACCGGCAAGGGCCTGTTCCTGGCCCGGCGGGAGCAGCCGGGGCAAGCGTGGCAGGTCGGTGTCCCGCACTTCCCGATGACGGCGATCTACGCGGTGGGCATCGACCCCCGCCCGGCTACTCCGCGGCTGCTCGCCGCGATCGACAGCTCTCATTTCGGGCCGAGCGTGGCGGTCAGCGACGACCTCGGCGCCTCCTGGCGGGAGCCGGAGGAAGCGCCGATCGCCTTCCCGGCCGGGACCGAGACCTCGCTGCGGCGGGTTTGGGCCTTCGCGCCCGGTTCCGCTGCGGGTGACCCGTCCGTGGTGTGGGCCGGCACCGAACCGTCGGCGCTGTTCAAGTCGGTCGACGGCGGGGTGAGTTACGAGCTCGTGCAGAGTCTGTGGGACCACCCGCATCGGCCGCAGTGGGGCGAGGGATTCGGCGGGCAGGCCATCCACACGATCACCCCGCACCCGGCCGACCCTGATCGCGTACTCGTCGCGATGTCGACCGGTGGCGTCTATCGCACCACCGACGGCGGCCGGACGTGGTCCGCCACCAACACCGGGATCAAGGCGTACTTCCTGCCCGACCAGTTCCCCGAATTCGGTCAATGCGTGCACAAGGTAGCCCGCGACCAGGCCAATCCGGAGCGGCTCTACCTGCAGAACCACCACGGCGTCTACCGGTCCGACGATGACGGCGTGACCTGGACCTCGATCGCCGACGGCCTGCCGAGTGACTTCGGCTTTCCGGTGGTCGCGCACCCCGGCCGCGGCGACACGCTGTGGAACTTCCCGCTCACCGCCGACGGCAGCCGGTTCGCCCCGGACTTCAAGTGTCAGGTCTTCCGGAGTACCGACGCCGGGAAGTCCTGGCAGCCACAGTCGGCCGGGCTGCCGACCGAGCCGTTCTACTCGACCGTGCTGCGTGACGCGATGTGCACCGACACCGCCGATCCGGCCGGGGTCTACTTCGGCGGGCGCAGCGGCGAGGTATACGCCAGCCCCGATGAAGGCGAGTCGTGGGAACGCGTCGCCACGCAACTCCCGGGCATCCTCTGCCTCCGGGCGGTCGCGCTGTGAGCGTCACGGTTCTGGTGCCCTCCGCTCTGCGTACGGAGATCGCGGGGGAGAAGTCCGTCTCGGTCGACGCCACCGGCGACCTCGCTGCAGTCCTGGCCGAGGTGGAACGGCAGTGGCCGCGGCTGGGTCGCCGGCTGCGAGACGAGCAGGGACAGCTGCGGCGCTACGTCAACGTCTACGTCGACGGTGAGGACTGCCGGGGCCTGGCCGGACTGGCCACCCCGGTCGCGGACGGCGCGGAGATCCAGGTGCTGCCGTCGGTCGCCGGTGGCTCGGAGTTCACGGCGGCCGACGGAGACAAGGTGCTCGCCGCCAACTTCGCCGACTGGGTACGCGACCTCAGCCTCACCGTCGAAGAGGTCGGCGCGGACTACGCGACGTTGCGCCTGCCCTGGTCGGCACGGCTCGCCCGGGAAGGCGGCGCGTTGTCGGGGCAGGCCCTGATGGCGGCGGCCGACACCGCGACGGTGATCGCGATCAGCTCGGCCAGGGGCGGCTTCGGCCCGATGACGACCGTGCAGCTCAACGCCACCTTCCAGCGTCCCGTCGTCGGAGTCGACGTGCTGGTGACCGCGCGCCTGACCAAGCTCGGCCGGTCGATGGCGTTCGCGCAGGTCGACATGGTGGCCGGCGGAGTTCTCGCCGCCCAGGCCACCACCGTGTACGCCCTGCTCTAAGCCCGCTCGCGCGATCATGGTTGCGAGGAAACGATCAGGGCAGCGGGGACACGACACGCCGGTCGATCACGCCCGAAAGTTCATGATCGCGCGGAAACAACGGAGAAAAGCGCGGGAGAGGAGGTCAGAGGAGGGCGGACCAGAAGGGGACGCGAGCGAGGGACGAGCGAGCGTCCGAGCCCCCGACGCCGAACTCGCGGAAGAGGTAGTCGGCGAGGGTGTCGCCGTACACGGTGACGTCGGTCTGCATGACGGAGAAGATCGGCAGGTCGGCGACGTCCAGCGCGGGGGCGTACCGGTGGCCGTAGACGGGGACCAGTGTCGGGGCCTGCGCCAGGGCGCGCCGGGCCACGCCGACCGCCTTGTCGGGGGTGCTGGGTTTGATGCCCCAGGTCGGGAGCCAGAAGCCGTTCTCCTCGACGTCGAAGAGCACTCCTTCGATCGGGGCGGCCAGGGTTTCGCCGAGGAGGGCGGGGGAGCCGCGCCAGTCGGGCCAGCGCCGTGACCCGCCCGGTACGCCGGCCGCCAGCAGGGTGCGGTGATCGGGATTGAACCGGAAGCCGAACCGGGTTTCGAGGGCGCGCAGTTCGTCCCCGGTCAGGCCGGGCCCGATCGGGGACGGTAGTGCACGCAGCAGCTGGTGGGCCACTGCCTGGGTCAACGGCATGCCGTCAGGATATGCGGATCAAGCCCGGGAACGGGCCGAAGAGCGGGCCGACAGCAGGGCGGAGCTGACGGCGAGCAGCAGGCACGCCCCGGTGACCCAGCCGACGGTGGCCCAGTGCAGGTGGAGGCGTACGGCGGTTTGGGTCTCCTCGGCGAGCCCGTGGGCCATCCCGGCCAGGCCGGGTACCACGACGGCCAGGCCGAGCAGGGCGCCGACCCCGACGACGAACACCGTCTCGACGGCCACCGTACGGCGTACCTGCCGTTGCAGAGCGCCACTGCGGGACAGGACGAGCCGATCGGTTCGGCGGGCCTGGGCCGACATCGCCATCGTCGTCGCCACCGCGATTCCGGTGTAGCCGACCGACAGTCCGATGAGGACGAGCGCGAACAGCCACAACAGCCGGGTGTCTTCGGCGTACTCGCCCTCGGCGTAGGTCTGCGCGTCGACGACGCGAAGACCGAAGGAGGAGCCGCCGGAAGCGGAAGCGCCCATGGCGTACGGAGTCAGCGCCGAAGGATCGTGTGCCCGGACGACGTCCCGGGGAAGGACGAGATCCGCCCCGGACCGGGCAAACGGCACGGACAGCGATACACCGTCCGCGAAGGTCACGACCCGCGTCCCCGAAGCCGCAAACGACGCCCGGCCGAACGCGGAGAAGGCCTGCGAATCGGCGAACACCCGGGTGGTGAGGTCGCCGGAGCCGCCCGAGGCGCGTACTGCCGCGTCGGTCAGACCGGGTGTCTCGTCGGGCAGCGCCACGGAGATCCCGTGCAGCTCACGAGCCTTGCCCGCCGGGTACGCCTCCCGCATGGTCGCGACCATGCTGCTGAGCAGGACGGCGAGTCCGACCGTGGCGATGATCGGCGCGGCCGTGGCCGCCGTACGCCGGGTCGCGGTCTGGATCTCGCCGCGCACGAGCATCCCGGTCGCACCCCGGAGCCGCAGCAGTGGCCAAGTCACGAGTCGGGCCAGCGGTCCGAGCACGAGTGGTGCCCAAGCGGTCGCGGCGACGATCGCCGCCATCGCTGTGAACAGGGCGTTGTCGACTCGGTGGGCGGCATCGGCTGAGGCCGTCAAGATCGCCATAGCGCCGGTCAGAAGAGTGGCCAAGAGGGCGCAGATCCAGCGCATAGGCGTCATCGCCCGAGCCTCCACCGACGCGTCGAGCAGCGCCTCCATCGGGCGTACGCGCGCCGATCGGCGGGCGGCCGACCAGGACCCGGCCAGCCCCACGACCACGCCTACCACGACGGCTACCAGAATCGGCCCCAGCGTTGGGCGTACCACTAGATCTTCGTTCTCCAGCCCCGAATGGACCAGGAACCGGCCCAGGAGAGGCGCGGTGACCAGGCTGAGCAGCGCCCCCGCAGCCGCCGCCGCGACACCCACCAGCAGCGCCTCGCCCGCGATCAGCCGCCGGATCTGCCGGGGCGTGGCCCCGACGAGCCGCAACAGGGCCAGTTCGCGGCGGCGATGCGCGGCCTGGAGCGCGAACGTGCCGGACACGACGAAGACGGTGACGAATCCCCCCAGCGTGGCCATGGCGATGAGCAGCTGCGTGCCGAGCCAGCGGATGCGCGACTCCTGCTCGGGTTCGAGGATCTTGCGCTCGTCGCCGCTGACCACGACGCCGCGATCGCCCACGGTCGGCACAATGTCCGATGTGGACCAGACGCCGAGCGTGACGACACCCGGCGCGAGACGCGTCGCCAGCCGGTCAGACACGTAATAGCCGGGGCCGCTCACGGTGCCGACGACGGTCATCTCGGTCGGCCCGGCACCGGTCAGCAGCGGCACGCGCGTGCCGGGCCGCAGACCCAGCGCGGCGTCCACGACCAGCTCGCCGTCCGCGTCCGGCGCGCTTCCTTCGATCAACTTGTACGCACCCAGCAGCGCGCTGGACCAGTTATGACCGTCCGTGGCCGACAGGGGCCGGCCGTCGACCACCGCCTGGGCGTAGAAGCCGCGGTCCACGACGACCTGACTGACCCCGGGCTGGGCGGTGAGATCGGCCGTCAGCTGCTCGGTCTCGGCGACCGACCAGGGCCGCATCGCCCGGACGACTCCGTCGGCGTTCTCGGCGACAGGCGCGTGCACGACGAGCGGGGCAGCGGCGAACCGCTCTGGGGTCTTCGGCGCGGCGGAGGCGTACACGAGCAGGGAGGTGGCGAGCAGCGTCACGCCGAGCGCGAGCGCGGCGAAGCTGCCCACGAACCCGCTGATGCGGCCGCGAATGGTGGCGGTGGCGATCATCGGACACCTGCTTCGAGCCGAGCCATCCGGGTGGCGATCTGCTCGGCGTCGGCCCCGCTGAGCTCCCCGACGACGCGACCGTCGGCCAGGAAGACGACGCGATCGGCGTACGCGGCCGCGACGGGATCGTGCGTGACCATGATGATCGTCTGCCCGTACGCGTCGACCGAGCGCCGCAGCAGGCCGAGCACCTCCCGTGAGGTGACCGTGTCGAGGGCGCCCGTCGGCTCGTCGGCGAACAGGACGTCGGGCCGGGTGATCAGGGCACGAGCGATCGCCACGCGCTGCTGCTGGCCACCGGAGAGCTCGGCCGGCCGGTGCTGGGCGCGGTCCGACAGCCCGACCTCGGTGAGGACTGCGAGGACGCGGTCGGCCTTGGGTCGGCGGCCGGCCAGCCGCAGCGGCAGTTCGACGTTCTGCGCGGCGGTCAGCGACGCGACCAGGTTGAACGCCTGGAACACGAAGCCGACGTGCTCGCGGCGCAGCAGCGTACGCCGGTGCTCGGACAGCCCGGCCAGCTCGACTCCGGCCAGCGTCACGCTGCCCGACGTGGGGTCGTCGAGGCCGGCGGCGCACTGCAGAAGCGTGGACTTGCCCGAACCGGACGGGCCCATGATCGCCGTAAAGGTGCCCCGGTCGAAGTCGAGGTCGACGCCGTCGAGCGCGGTGACCTGCTGGTAAGTCTTGCGGAGACCGTCGAGGCGGACTGTGGTTGACATGCCTTCGATTCCAGTCCGATTCGGCGTGGAGATCATTGCCACAGGCGTGACTTCACGGGTAGTGCCAGCACTACCGCTTTTTTGAAGTCGATCTCGTTATCGTCGAGGCGTGCAGACCCGAACCGCCTGGCAGGCCATCGCCCAGCGGCCGCTGCGGTTCCTGACCTCGTCCTGGCCGTGGCGCTCGTTGGCGTACCTCGTGACCGGGGTGGCCGTCGGCGTCGTCACCGGCCTGCTGATGATCGGGCTCGCGGCGGCCGGGGTGCTGTTGCTGATCGTCGTCGTCGGGATCGGCGTCCTCGTCGTCACCGCGCTGGCCGGGATCTACGTCGCCCGGTTCGAGCGCTGGCGGCTGCGGCTCGTCGATCTCGACCGCGCTGCCGACCCGCACCGGAAGCCGTCCGCGCCCGGTCTGCGGGCCTGGCTGACGACCCGGTTACGCGAGCAGGCGACCTGGCGGGAGTTCAGCTTCGTCGTCATCTGGCTGGGCGGGCTGTGGTTCGTCGACCTCGGCGTCCTGGCCCTGACGCTGTGGCTGCCGTTCTACTTCATGAGCGTGCCGATCGCCGACCCGAATACCTGGCCCTGGATGGTCATCGGGATCGCCATGCTGCTCCCCGCGCCGTACACGATCACGGCTTGGGCCGGCGCCCGCGCCGCCCTGACGCGGGCACTCCTCGCGCCGCGGGACGACGAGCTCGGCGTACGCCTCGACGAGGTGACCCGGTCGCGGGCGCGCCTGGTCGACGCGTTCGAGTCGGAGCGGCGGCGGATCGAACGGGACCTCCACGACGGCGCACAGCAGCGGTTGGTCTCGCTCAGCGTTCAGCTGGGCCTGGCCCGGCTCGACGTCGCGCCCGACTCGGCCGTCGCGAACCAGCTGGCGGCAGCACAAGAGCAGGTCACGTTGGTGCTGAGCGAACTGCGCGACCTCGTACGCGGAGTGCACCCGCAGGTGCTGACCGATCACGGGCTGGCCGCCGCGATCGAGGAGATCGCCGACCGTGCGCCGATTCCGGTCACCGTCGACATCCGCCTGCCCGGCCGGGTGGCCGGGGTGGTCGAGCTGACGGCGTACTTCGTGATCGCCGAAGCGCTCGTCAACGTCGCCAAGCACGCCAGTGCGTCGCATGCGTCCGTCCGGGGCCGCCTCGAACCCGACCTCCTCGTCATCGAGGTACGCGACGACGGCGTCGGCGGGGCGGACCCGTCCGCCGGCAGCGGCTTGACCGGGCTGGCCGATCGAGTCGCCGTCGTGGACGGCCGCGTACGCCTGTCGAGCCCGCCCGGCGGCCCGACCCTGCTCCACGTGGAGATCCCATGCCACTCCGTGTAGTCCTGGCCGAGGATTCGCTGCTGCTCCGCGAGGGACTGATCGGGCTCCTGAGCCGGTTCGGTCACGAGGTCGTCGACGCGGTGGGGGAGGCGGGCGCGATCGCGGCGGCGGTTCGGGCGGCCGAGCCCGACCTGCTCATCACCGACGTACGCATGCCGCCCAGCAACACCGACGACGGCCTGCGCGCTGCAGTCGAGCTGCGTCAGGAGCGGCCGGAGCTGCCGGTGCTCGTCTTGAGCCAGTACGTCGAGCAGTCCTACGCGGTGCGCCTGCTCGACTCGGGCGGTGGGCTGGCCGTCGGTTACCTGCTCAAGGACCGAGTGGGAGCGATCGCCGACTTCGTGCAGGCGGTCGAGCGGGTGGCCGAGGGCGGCACGGTCGTCGACCCCGAGGTCGTACGCCAATTGCTCCGCCGACGCCGGGATCCGCTGGAACGGCTCAGCGCCCGGGAACGGGAAGTGCTGGCGTTGATGGCGGAGGGCCGGTCGAACGCGGCCGTCGCGAAGCAGCTGTTCGTCACCGAAGCAGCCGTGAACAAGCACGTACGCAGCATCTTCGCCAAGCTCGACCTGCCTCAGGACACCGAGGACCATCGGCGGGTGCTCGCCGTGCTCGCGTACCTCCGCGCTTAGCTGCCTTTCCGCTGCAGATCACGGTTACGCAGGCCAAACCGGCTGCGGGAGGCATGCGTAACCGTGATCTGCAGGAACGGTCTAAGCGGTGAAGCCCGGCATCGGGTGCGCCGCGAGCAGGTCGCGTACCTCGCCGGCGATCCGGTCGAGGGCGGCGGTGTCCTCCTTGACGGCGGCCGTGACCGTCTGGTCCATCCACTCGGCGACCTGCGGCATCTGCGCCTCGGTGAGGCCGCGGGTAGTGAGCGCGGCGGTGCCCAGCCGGATGCCGGACGGGTCGAACGGGCGGCGGGTGTCGAACGGTACGCCGTTGAAGTTCAGCTCGATCCCGGCCGCGTCCAGCGCCTTGGCGGCCGGCTTGCCGGGGATGCCCTTGCTGGTCAGGTCGATCAGGATCAGGTGGTTGTCGGTGCCGCCGGAGACCAGGTCGAAGCCACGCTCGTTGAGCGCTGCCGCCAGGGCCGACGCGTTCGCGACGATCTGGTGGGCGTACTCCTTGAAGGACGGCTGGGCCGCCTCGTTGAGCGCGACGGCGATGCCCGCGGTGGTGTGGTTGTGCGGGCCGCCCTGCAGACCGGGGAAGACGGCCTTGTCCACGACGGTGGCGTGCTCGGCCTTGGCCATGATCATCGCGCCGCGCGGGCCCCGCAGGGTCTTGTGCGTGGTGGTGGTGACGACGTCGGCGAGGCCGATCGGCGACGGGTGCGCCCCGCCCGCGACCAGGCCGGCGATGTGCGCGATGTCGGCCATCAGGATCGCGCCGACCTCGCGGGCGATCTCGGCGAACGCCGGGAAGTCGATGGTACGCGGAATGGCGGTGCCGCCCGCGATGATCAGCTTCGGCCGCTCGGCCAGGGCCAGCTCGCGGACCTTGGTCATGTCGACGCGACCGGTCTCGGGCTCCACGCCGTAGTGGACCGGGCGGAACCACTTGCCCGTGATCGAGACGGGCGAGCCGTGGGTGAGGTGGCCGCCGTGGGCCAGCGACATGCTCATCACGGTGTCGCCGGGCTGCAGGAAGGCGAGGTAGATCGCGAGGTTGGCCGGGGAGCCGGAGTACGGCTGCACGTTGGCGTGCTCGGCGCCGAAGACGGCCTTGGCGCGCTCGACGGCGAGGCTCTCGATCGGGTCGATGAGCTGCTGGCCCTCGTAGTACCGCTTCCCGGCGTAGCCCTCGGAGTACTTGTTGGTCAGCACCGTGCCGGTCGCCTCGAGCACGGCGGAGGAGACGTAGTTCTCGGACGCGATCATCCGCAACTTGTCGTGCTGGCGCTGGGCTTCGGCCTCGATCAAGTCGGCGAGAGCGGGATCCTCGGCCGCGAGGTGGGAGATCTTCGGCTCGTGCATGGGGTCAACCTCCTGGCAGACGTAACCCGGCCGGCACCCAGGCGCACGGTGCATGTGGCCGATCGGATCGCTCCCCGGTGGTTCTCCACCCGAAGTTCGGCGCCAGTCGCGACCTGTCGAAGTTTAGGCCACCTCGGTCCGGGGGCTATCGGAGTGTTGACACTTAACCGGTTCAGTGATGTGATGGCGCTCTCACACGGACATCCATCGCCTCTAGGAGTACGCCCATGCTCCGGCGCTTCTGCCTGCTGCTCGCGGCCTGCCTCGCCGTCGTACTGCCGGTCACTCCGGCGGCCGCCGCAGACTCCGGTTATGTCACCCGTCAGGGGACTCAGCTGAAGCTGAACGGCAAGCCGTTCAAGTTCTACGGCAGCAACAACTACTACCTCATGTACCAATCTCCGGCGATGGCCGACGACGTCTTCGCCGACGCGCACGCCGCCGGGTTCACCGTGCTGCGTACGTGGGCGTGGCTGGACATCGGCAACGCCGACGGCAGCGATTCGGTCGCCGGCAAGGCCAACGGCGTGTACCTCCAGTACTGGGATCCGGCGACCGGCGCGCCCGCGTACAACGACGGGGCGGACGGCTTGCAGCGCCTCGACTACGTGCTCTATCGCGCGCGACAGAGCGGGATCAAGCTCGTCCTCGCCTTCACGAACAACTGGAGCGACTTCGGCGGGATGGATCAGTACGTCCGCTGGGCCGGCTTGTCACACCACGACGACTTCTACACCGACGCCCGGATCAAAGGCTGGTTCAAGGACTGGATCAGCCACGTGCTGAACCGCGTCAACCCGCTGACCGGGGTGGCGTACAAGGACGACCCGACCGTCATGACCTGGGAGCTGGCGAACGAGCCCCGGTGTCAGGGCTCGGGCGGGTACCCGGCTTCCGACGCCTGCGGGATGCAGCACCCCGAGACGATCACCGCGTGGGCCGACGAGATGACCCGGCACGTGAAGTCGATCGACCGCAAGCACCTCGTCAGCGTCGGCGAAGAGGGCTTTACCTGCGACAACCTCGGCACCGACGACTGGACCACCAACTGCGGGCCGGGCACCGACAGCGCCGCCCTCACCGCGCTACCCGCCGTCGACGTGATGTCCTTCCACCTCTATCCGGACGGCTGGGGCAAGACGGCGTCGTGGGGCACGCAGTGGATCGAAGACCACATCACCACCGCGCACAGCCTCGGCAAGGCGGTGATGCTCGGCGAGTTCGGCTACAAGGACAAGGCCACCCGCAACCCCGTCTATCGCGAGTGGACGGACACGATCCGCGCCAACGGCGGCAACGGCTTCCTCTACTGGATACTGTCCGGCTCGCAGGACGACGGGGCGCTCTACCCCGACTACGACGGGTTCACCGTCTACTGCCCGAGCCCCGTCTGCACCACCATCGCCAACGGCGGCGACGAACTCGTCCACGGGCAGAGCAGCCGTCCGCCGGTGGCCGACCACGACACCGCCGTCACCGAGTTCGACACCCCGATCGGGCTGCACCCGCTGGCCAACGATGTGGCGTACCGGACGTATCTGCGGCCCGCGTCGCTCGATCTCCAGCCCGACGTGGCCGGGGTCCAGGGCTCGGTCACGATCGCCGGTGGCGTCTTCACCGCGGCCTCCGGCGACGTGAGCTTCGTGCCGACGTCTGGGTTCGTGGGCAAGGCGACTGCGCACTATGTGGTACGCGATGCGGCCGGTCGCCGCTCGAACGTGGCCGACCTGGTGGTGACCGTCAAACCCGATCCGACGGCAGCGATCCTGATCGAGTCGTGGGAGTCCGGAGTGGACGGATGGGCGCCGGGAAGCTGGCAGGCGAACGCCGGAACCGTTGCACAGACCGCCGACTTCCACACCGACGGTGCGTACGGGTTGCACGTGGCGGCCGCCGACGGCGGGTGGTTCGGGTTCACCCCGGCCCAGCCGCTGAACCTCGCGGGCAAAGCCACTCTGAAGTACGACGTCCGCGCCGGGGCGTCGGCCGGTACCTCGACGACGGTGGCGTTGCAGGTCGGCTCCGGCTGGGCGTGGTGCCAGGGCTCCTGGATCTGGGTGCCGCAGGGCAGCTCGGCCACGATCGAGATCGACCTGTTCAACGGAGTGTCGTGCGATCAGACCGCGCTGGGCGAGGTGCACGGCGTCCTGATCTACCTCAGCTCGGGCGACTTCGACCTGGACGACGTTCGGGCCGAGTAGCCGGGCTCCGCAGCGGCGCCGGCCGGCGTAGGAGTGGGAGCCGCCCGGCCGGCGCTTCGTCAGGCCGCGCTGGATCAGGGTTCTCGGTCGAATCTTGGCGCAAGATTCGACGCGGAACCCTGATCCGGCGCGATTCGGCGTGGGCGTCCGCGAGGCGGCGTAGGCGTCAGTGGGCCGTGGCGGGACGGAAGACCCAGGCGCGCATCAGCACGAAGCGGAGCAGCGTCGCCAGCAGGTTCGCCACGACGAGCGCGGCCATCTCGACCGGGCGGGCCGGCGTACTGGTGACGGCGTGGAGCACTGCCAGCGACCCGCTCGTGAGGACCAGTCCCAGCCCGAAGATCAGCAGCCCTTGAGCCTGGTGGCGCAAGGCGTCCGCCGATCCGCGTACGCCGAAAGTCAGCCGCCGGTTCGCCGCGGTGTTCGCCACCGCCGTGAGGAGCAGTGCGAGCAGATTCGCCCCCTGAGCGCCCAACCCCGGTGCGAACGCTGCATAGAGCAGCAGGTACGCCAAGGTGCTGGCGACGCCGACGCCGCCGAACCGGATGAGCTGCCCGAGCAGGGTGGTCTCGGCGTCCCGCCGACCGCGGCCGAGTCGTTCGCGCAGGTGCGCCAACGGAAGCGCGCCGGTGAGCAGGTTGCGTCCAACGCGGGCGATGCCGCGCAGGTCTGCCTTGATCGTCGCGACGATGTCGACCCGGCTGTCCGGATCGTCCACCCAGTCGACCGGCACCTCGTGGATGCGCATCCCGGCGTTCTGCGCGAGGACGAGCAGCTCGGTGTCGAAGAACCAGCCGGTGTCCTCGACCAGCGGCAACAGCTCTCGGGCGACGTCGGCCCGGATCGCCTTGAACCCGCATTGGGCATCGGAGAACGACGCGGCCAGGGTTCCGCGCAACAGCAGGTTGTAACCCCGGGAGATCACTTCCCGCTTGGCTCCGCGGACCACCCGGGACTGCCGGGCCAGCCGGCTGCCGATCGCCACGTCGGAGTGACCCGTGATCAACGGCGCGATCAGCGGCAGCAACGCCGCCAGATCGGTGGACAGATCCACGTCCATGTACGCCAGCACCGCGGCGTCCGAGGTGGACCAGACCTGACGCAGGGCACGGCCCCGGCCCTTCTGCTCCAGGCGTACCACTCGGGTATGCGAGAGACTGGCCGCGAGCCCGGCGGCGACCTGCGGCGTGGCGTCGACGGACGCGTTGTCGGCGATCGTGATCCGGAAGCTGTAGGGCAGGTGCTGAGTGAGGTACGCGTGCAGCCGCCGGACGCTCGGCCCGAGGTCGGTCTCCTCGTTGTAGACCGGAATGACCACGTCGAGGACGAGGTCCCGCTGGTCGGCGGGGCGCGCGAGGCCGGTGGCAAGGGTCGGGGCTGTCATGACGTCCAGGCTGGCCGGGCCCGATCAGCGCCGGATCGGCCTGGCCTGGACGCCACCTGTGAACCTAGACGGGCTCGTTGCCCGGCTTCCACTTGATCGAGCAGCCCGTGCTCGGCCAGTGCGGCTCAGGCACCGATTCGCCCGCGAGCACGGCGTCGACCGCGGCGGCCAGCGACTCCCCGGTCGCGACCGAACCGTTCTTGGGCCGCGAGTCGTCGAACTGCCCCCGGTACGCCAACGGCCGGTTCCCGTCGGCGTCGGCCGGGCCGTAGAGGAACAGATCCGGCGTGCACGCCGCCCGATAAGCGCTCGCCACCTGCTGGCTCTCGTCATGCAGGTACGCGAACCCGAAGGCGGCCCGTTCGGTCTGCTCGACGAGCTTGGCCGGGGCGTCGTCGGGATAGTTCTCGACGTCGTTGGCGCTGATCGCCACGGTCGCCAGGCCGAGCTTGGCGTACCGGGTGGTCAGCTCGCCGAGCGCCGCCTCGATGTGCCGCACGTACGGGCAGTGGTTGGACAGGAACGCCACGAGCAGCGCCGGGGACTCCCGATAGTCGTCGAGGGAGACCGGTACGCCGGTCGCAGCGGAGGGCAGGGTGAAGGCGGGCGCGGGGGTGCCCAGCTCCACCATGAAGGAGTTGACGGCCATGTGCCCCAACGTATCCCGCCCGCTCCGTCCATGCAGATCAGGGATATGCATGGTTCCCGAGGCGGGGAAGGCTGCATATCCCTGATCTGCGTGGAAAGGGCCTTAGTCGGGGACGCGGCGATAAGCCCCGTCGCTCGCACTGGTGGTCATCGACGCGTACGCCCGCAGCGCCGCACTGATCGGGCGGACCCGATCGGCCGGGGTGTAGGGCTTGTCGCGCTTGTCCTGGGCGACCCGCCGGGCGTCGAGGACGTCCTGCGGCACCTCCAGGACGAGGCTGCGCGCCGGGATGTCGATGCTGATGATGTCGCCGGGCTCGACCAGGGCGATGAGCCCGCCCCCGGCCGCCTCGGGGGAGATGTGCCCGATGGACAGCCCGCTGGTGCCGCCGGAGAACCGGCCGTCGGTGATCAGCGCGCAGCTCTTGCCCAGGCCCCGGCCCTTGAGGAACGAGGTCGGGTAGAGCATCTCCTGCATGCCCGGGCCGCCCTTGGGGCCTTCGTAGCGGATCACCACGACGTCGCCCGCGACGATGTCACCGGCGAGGATGCCGGTGACGGCGTCGTCCTGGGATTCGAACACCTTGGCCGGTCCGCTGAACCGCCAGACCTCCTCGGGCACGCCCGCGGTCTTGACCACGCAGCCGTCCTCGGCGAGGTTGCCGTGGAGCACCGCGAGCCCGCCGTCGGCGGTGTACGCGTGCTCGACCGAGCGGATGCAGCCGCCCGCCGCGTCGGTGTCCAGTGTGGCCCACCGGTTCTGCGTCGAGAACGGCTCGGTCGTCCGCACACCGCCGGGGGCGGCGTGGAACAGTTCGACGGCCGCGTCGGACGGCGAGCCGCTGCGGATGTCCCATTCGGTCAGCCACGACGTCAGGTCGGGGGAGTGCACGGAGTGGACGTCGCGGTGCAGCATCCCGCCACGGTCGAGTTCACCGAGGATGGCGGGGATGCCGCCCGCGCGGTGGACGTCTTCCATGTGGTACTTCGGCGAGTTCGGCGCGACCTTGGCCACGCACGGGACCCGGCGCGAGACGGCGTCGATGTCGGCGACGCCGAAGTCCAGCTCGGCCTCCCGGGCCGCGGCCAGCAGGTGCAGCACGGTGTTGGTCGAGCCGCCCATCGCGACGTCGAGCGCCACCGCGTTCTCGAACGCCTCACGGGTGGCGATCGCCCGCGGGAGCACCGAGGCGTCGTCGCCGTCGTAGTAGCGCTTGCACAGGTCGACGATCAGCGAACCCGCCCGCTCGAACAGCTCCTTACGGGCGGCGTGGGTGGCCAGGGTGGACCCGTTGCCCGGCAGGGCCAGGCCGATCGCCTCGGTCAGGCAGTTCATCGAGTTCGCGGTGAACATGCCGGAGCAGGATCCGCAGGTCGGGCAGGCCGACCGCTCGATCCGGTCGAGATCGGCCTGGCTGACGGAGTCGTTGGAGGCGGCCACCATCGCGTCGATCAGGTCGAGCTTCTCGTGGACGACCCCCTCGATCGCCACCGTCTTGCCGGCCTCCATCGGGCCGCCGGAGACGAAGACGGTCGGGATGTTCAGCCGCAGCGCGGCGAGCAGCATGCCCGGCGTGATCTTGTCGCAGTTGGAGATGCAGACCAGCGCGTCGGCGCAGTGCGCCTGCACCATGTACTCGACGGCGTCGGCGATCAACTCGCGGCTGGGCAGCGAGTAGAGCATGCCGGCGTGGCCCATCGCGATGCCGTCGTCGACCGCGATGGTGTTGAACTCGCGGCCCACGCCACCGGCCGCGGCCACGGCGTCGGCGACGAGGCCGCCGAGGTCCTTGAGGTGGACGTGACCCGGTACGAACTGGGTGTAGCTGTTGGCGATGGCGACGATCGGCTTGCCGAAATCGTCGTCGGTCATGCCGGTGGCGCGCCACAGCGCCCGGGCGCCCGCCATAGTCCGGCCGTGCGTGGAGGTCCTCGACCGCAGCTCAACCATGCCGCAAAGTCTGCCACCGCAGATCCGGAACGGCTCGTCGCGTACCCACCCCGGTCCATCTGTCGGGAACCCGTCCCTCGAACGCCGAATTGTTAGCGCCGAATCGCACAGCGGGTGCGGAAAGGATCTTTTCGGTACGGCAGAGTGGAATGGTGCTCCTCCCCTCGGGACTGCCGACAGCCGCTCCGCTGGAGCGGCCGCTGGCGCTCGCGGCCACGGTGAGCGCCTTCGTAGCGCTGCCGGGTGCCTGGTCCCTGTGGCGGGCGGCCCGCGCCAGCGGCCGGTCCTCCCGCGGCCCCCGGCTACTCGCCGTCGGGGTCGTGGTGGTCCTGGCCGGGCCGCTCCTCGCAACCGTCGCCGCGCTCGCCTTCCTGGCCGACGGCTGGCAGGACGATCGGCACGGACGCATGATGCTCGGCGGGTTGATCGCGCTCGGCGCCATCCTGGGCGCGCCCATTCTCGGCTGGGGCCTGCTCCGGCTGCCGGGCATCGGCGACACCCCGGGCGTACGCACGAGGCACCTGCTCGACGGGCTGACCATCGGCGCTGCCTTGTTCATCTGCGGCTGGGTGCTCGTGGTCAATCCGCACTCGGCCCTGTTCCCGCTGCCCAGCCGGGGTGGCTGCGTACCGATCGCGGTCGCCGCCGTGCTGACGCCGTTGACGGCCGGACTGGCCCTGACGCTGTCCACCCGGGTCCAGCCGCCCCGCCGGCCGATCGCGCGGGCAGCCGTCGGCGCCGCGCTCGCCGTCGTCGCCGAGACCGCACTCGGCACCGGGATCTGCTACGGCTTGAGCTGGATGATCCTCGTCGGCGGCGGTCTGCTGCCGCTCGGCGTCGGGCTGATGGCGTACCGGCCGCGCTGGCGTGAGGTGCGGGCCGAGTTGGAGCTCCCAGCCCCGACCTCCGGGCTGCTCACCGCGCTGACGCCGGTGTTCGCCATTCTCGTGGCCACCACCTATCAGGCCTCCCGGAACGAGGGGACGCTCGACCTCCCGACCATCGTCGCGGGCATGATCGTCGGGCTTCTGCTGGTGGCCCGGCAGCAACTCGGCTACCTCGACGTCAAGCGGTACGCCACCCGTCTGGCCGACAGCGAGCGCCACTTCCGCGAGCTGGCCCACACCGATCCGCTGACCGGGCTGAGCAACCGCCGCGGTCTGCTGCGGACGCTGTTCGAGGACGCCGTCGGCGGCCCGCCGTGCACGCTGTTGGCTATCGACCTGGACGGCTTCAAGAACGTCAACGACATGCGCGGTCACGACGTCGGCGACGACGTGCTGGTCGAGGTCGGCCAGCGGCTGCGGCTCAACCTGCGGCCCGGCGACGTGGCGGCCCGGCTCGGCGGCGACGAGTTCGCGGTGCTCATGTGGGCCCGTCCGGCCGAGGCGATGCTCGTCGCCGAACGGCTGCTCGGCGTACTGTGCCGGCCGTATCAGGCCCGTCAGGGGATGGTGTACCTGTCGGCCAGCATCGGGCTCGCGGGCTGCAAGGAAGCCGACAGCGTACCGATGCTCATGCGGAACGCCGATCTCGCGCTGCGGTTCGCCAAGCAGCGCGGCAAGAACCGGGTCGAGGAGTACTCGCAGGAGTACGACGAATGGCTGCGGCGGCGTACGACGGTCGAGCACGAGCTGCGGGGTGCGATCGAGCGCGACGAGCTGCGCGTGGTGTTCCAGCCGGTGGTGGCGTTGCCGTCGATGCGCCCGACCGGGGCCGAGGCGTTGATGCGGTGGCATCATCCCGAGCTCGGCACGGTCCGGCCCGACGAGTTCATCCCGATCGCCGAGGACTCCGGGCAGATCGTCCAGCTCGGCACCTGGGTCCTCAACGAGGCCTGCCGGCAGCTGTCCCGCTGGCTCGCCGACGGTCACGACGTCTGGGTCTCGGTCAACGTCTCCCCGCGTGAGCTGCATCCCGCGGAGTACGTCACGCGCGTCACCGAGGTGTTGCGGGCTCATCGCGTACCGGCGTCGCGGCTCGTCTTCGAGGTCACCGAGCAGGCCGTCGCGACCGACCTCGACGAGCTCAAGGCCCGGCTCGCGGCCCTGCGGGACATGGGCGCGCGGATCGCGCTCGACGACTTCGGCTCCGGCTATTCGTCGCTCGGGCAGCTGCGCCACCTGCCAGTCGACATTCTCAAGATCGACCACAGCCTGGTGTGGGACACCGGCGTCCGCGAGTCGCAGCCCGCTCCGATGGTGGATGTGGTGGTACGCATGGGGCACCGGCTCGGTTTGGAAGTGATCGCCGAGGGGATCACCGACAAGGGTCAGCGCGCCACGGTCGAACGGGCCGGTTGCCGATTCGGCCAGGGCAGCCTCTTCGGCTGGGGCGTACCGGCGGAGCACATGGAAGCGCTGCTGGCCTCGTCCCAGCCGTCCATCCTGCCGGCACAGCCGACACCGTTGTCCCAGAAGCTGGGAGAAGTTGACTCAGCCGCTGAGATGCGCAAGAGTTGACGCCATGTCGACCCGGCTCGTCGCCCGAGTACTTACCTGAGCGCACTCTCAGCAAGACCGAGAGTGCGCTAGCCCCGTGCATACAGCACGAGGGCTTTTTTGTTGGGTTCAGACGGCCGTTGGGGTTACCGAGAGGCAGAAGATGACCAGACCCACACCGGAGGCGCTCGCTCAGCGGGCCGCCGCCCATCGGACGGCGGCCACCCCGCCGCCGCCCGCACCCATCCAGGTGACCGGCGCGCAGAGCCTGGTCAAGTCGCTGGAGGCGCTCGGGGTAGAGGTGATGTTCGGGATTCCGGGCGGAGCCATCCTCCCGGCGTACGACCCGATCTTCGACTCCTCCGTCCGGCACATCCTCGTCCGCCACGAGCAGGGCGCGGGTCACGCGGCGACCGGGTACGCACAAGCCACCGGCAAGGTGGGCGTCTGCATCGCGACCTCCGGCCCCGGCGCGACCAACCTCGTCACGCCGATCGCCGACGCGTACATGGACTCGGTGCCCATCGTCGCGATCACCGGCCAGGTGGCGCGGCCCTCGATCGGGTCGGACGCCTTCCAGGAGGCCGACATCCAGGGCATCACGCTGCCGATCACCAAGCACAACTTCCTGGTCCAGGAGGGCGAGGACATCCCGCGGATCCTGGCCGAGGCGTTCCACCTGGCCGCGACCGGCCGACCGGGCCCGGTGCTGGTCGACATCCCCAAGGACGTCCTGACCAACCAGACGACCTTCAGCTGGCCGCCGACCCTGGACCTGCCGGGGTACCGGCCGACCCTGCACCCGCACGGCAAGCAGATCCGCGAGGCGGCCCGGCTGATCAGCCAGGCCAAGCGCCCGGTGCTCTACGTCGGCGGCGGCGTGCTGAAGGCGCAGGCGACCGATGCGCTGAAGGAGTTGGCCGAGCTGACCGGGGCGCCGGTGGTGACCACGCTGATGGCGCGCGGGGCGTTCCCCGACTCGCACCCGCAGCACCTGGGCATGCCCGGCATGCACGGCACCGTCGGCGCGGTGTACGCCTTGCAGCGGTCGGACCTGCTGATCTGCCTGGGCGCGCGGTTCGACGACCGGGTGACCGGCAAGCTGGAGACGTTCGCGCCGGACGCGCAGATCATCCACGCCGACATCGACCCCGCCGAGATCGGCAAGAACCGCCAGGTGGACGTGCCGATCGTCGGCGACGCCAAGCACGTCATCGAGGAACTGCTGACGGCGCTGGCCGGGCAGGACGAGCAGAGCCGCAAGCGGTTGACCGAGTGGTGGAGCCAGCTCGACCAGATGCGCACCACGTATCCACTCGGCTACGAGGAGCCCTCCGACGGAACCCTCGCCCCGCAGTACGTCATCCAGCGCATCGGCGAGATCGCCGGACCCGACGCGATCTACGTCGCGGGCGTCGGCCAGCACCAGATGTGGGCCAGCCAGTTCATCAAGTACGAGAAGCCGGGCACCTGGCTGAACTCCGGCGGCCTCGGCACGATGGGGTACGCCGTCCCCGCCGCCATGGGCGCGAAGGTCGGCCAGCCGGGGACGGTTGTCTGGGCGATCGACGGCGACGGCTGCTTCCAGATGACCAACCAGGAGCTCGCGACCTGTGCCCTGGAAGGCATCCCGGTCAAGATCGCCGTGATCAACAACGGCAACCTGGGCATGGTCCGGCAGTGGCAGACGCTGTTCTACGGGGAGCGCTACTCCAACACCGACCTCGGTACGCACAAGCACCGCATCCCCGATTTCGTGAAGCTCGCCGAGGCGCTGGGCTGCATCGGGATGCGTTGCGAGACAGCCGCCGACGTCGACAAGACGATCGAGGCCGCGATGGCGATCGACGACGCGCCCGTCGTGGTGGAGTTCGTGGTCGGCAAGGACGCCATGGTGTGGCCGATGGTGGCCGCCGGCACCAGCAACGACGAGATCATGTTCGCCCGGGGCGTGCGCCCCATCTTCGACGAGGACGACCTGTGATGGCCACGAAGCACACGCTGTCGGTTCTGGTGGAGAACAAGCCCGGCGTGCTCGCCCGCGTCTCGGGGCTGTTCTCCCGGCGCGGATTCAACATCGACTCGCTGGCGGTGGGGGAGACCGAGCATCCGGAGATCTCCCGCATCACCATCGTGGTGGACGCCGAGACGCAGCCGTTGGAGCAGGTCACCAAGCAGCTCAACAAGCTGATCAACGTGCTGAAGATCGTGGAGCTCGAACCGGCCGCCTCGGTGCAGCGCGAACTGCTGCTGGTGAAGGTGCGCGCGGATCGGCCGATCCGGTCGCAGGTGCTGGAGACGGTGCAGCTGTTCCGGGCCCGCGTCGTGGACGTGGCGGCCGACGCGCTGACCATCGAGGCGACCGGGACCTCGGAGAAGCTCGACGCGCTGCTGCGCGACCTGGAGCCGTTCGGGATCAAGGAGATGGTGCAGTCGGGCCGGGTCGCCATCGGCCGCGGCTCGCGTTCCATCACCGCGGCCCCCGCCCTCCGCTCCGCCGCGTAACCCCCCGTTGATCATGAACCTAGGGTCTCAGTCGACGGCGTGTCGGCACCCCCGACCTCATGGTCAACCGTTCTTGAATACTGAGACGTCCCGTCCCACCGTACGGGCCAGTGACGGTCCGGCGGCAGGATGAGCAAGGTTTGCCCAGGAAGGAAGAGTTCAAGTGACCGAGGTTTTCTACGACGACGACGCCGACCTCTCGGTGATCGCCGGCCGCAAGGTCGCGGTGATCGGCTACGGCAGCCAGGGGCACGCGCACGCGCTGTCGCTGCGGGACTCGGGCGTCGACGTCCGGGTGGGCCTGCCTGAGGGCTCGAAGAGCCGGACCAAGGCCGAGGAGCAGGGTCTGCGGGTCGTCACTCCGTTCGAGGCGGCGGCCGAGGCCGACGTCATCATGATCCTCGCGCCGGACACCGCCCAGCGGAAGATCTACGCCGAGGCCATCGAGCCGAACCTGACCGCCGGCAAGGCGCTCTTCTTCGGTCACGGCCTCAACATCCGCTATGGCCTCATCAAGCCGCCCGCCGACGTCGACGTTGCGATGGTCGCGCCGAAGGGCCCGGGGCACCTGGTCCGGCGGCAGTACGTCGACGGCAAGGGCGTGCCGTGTCTGGTCGCCGTCGAGCAGGACGCCACGGGCGGTGCGCTCGCGCTGGCCCTGTCGTACGCCAAGGGCATCGGCGGCACCCGCGCCGGCGTCATCCAGACCACCTTCACCGAGGAGACCGAGACCGACCTCTTCGGCGAGCAGGCGGTTCTCTGCGGCGGCACGGCCGCCCTGGTCCAGACCGGCTTCGAGGTGCTCACCGAGGCTGGCTACGCGCCCGAGATCGCGTACTTCGAGTGCCTGCACGAGCTGAAGCTCATCGTGGACCTGATGTACGAGGGCGGCATCGCCCGGATGCGTTACAGCGTCTCCGACACCGCCGAGTACGGCGACGTCACCCGGGGCCCGCGCGTCATCAACTCGGCCGTCAAGGACGAGATGCGCAAGATCCTGAGCGAGATCCAGTCGGGCGAGTTCGCCCGCGAGTGGATCGCCGAGGACGACGCCGGTCGCCCGAACTTCACCAAGCTGCAGCAGCAGGGCGCGGACCACCCGATCGAGGAGGTCGGCAAGAAGCTGCGCGGAATGATGAGCTGGGTCGACCGGCCGATCACCGAGACCGCCTGAGTTTTTCGGCACCACCGGAACCTTCAGGTAAGAAGCGGGCCACGCCGGGGCGATCCCTCAGGCGTGGCCCGTTTTGTCGGTCTGCGTCACGGAGTGTTCATCCACTTGGCGTCAAGCGAAACCTCAAGGGTGGGTGCTTTATCGTCCGTTCAGGTATCGTCCGGCCATGCGGTTGGAGTATTCGTACCGAACGGAGCGGTTCGGCGCCGTCCGAATCAGCCCGTTGCAGCGAGTCGTCGAGATCGACGGCTCCGCGGCCGACGACGAGGTCGAGCGGGTCCAAGGGGACGGCTCGACCAGGGTCGTCGGCCGGGACACGCTCCGGGGGATCGAACGCGACATGGTCATCGTCGTCCCCTGCATGAACGAGCCGCGCCGGGTGATCGAGGGAGTTCTGGCGGGCATCCCGCACGACTGCCTGATCGTCCTCGTCTCGAACAGTGACCGGACCCCCGTGGACCGGTACGACATCGAGCTGCGCTCGCTGGAGGAGTACTGCCGGTTGGCCAATCGGCCGGCGTTGGCAGTGCACCAGAGCGATCCCGGGGTGGGCGCCGCCATGAAGGCGGCGGGCATGCCCGAGATCGTCGACGAGACCACCGGCGGCGTACGCGGTGGCAAGGGCGAGGCGATGATCCTGGCCATGGCCCTGGCCGCGATGAGCGGCCGCCGCTACATCGGCTACGTGGACGCCGACAACTACGTCCCCGGATCGGTCCACGAGTACTGCAAGGTCTACGCGGCCGGTCTCGCGTTGGCCGACAGTCCTTACTCGATGGTCCGCATCGCCTGGGACTCCAAGCCCAAGGTACGCGACGGGCGGCTGTTCTTCAGCAAGCGCGGCCGGACGTCGGAGGTCACCAACGACTTCCTCAACCGGCTGCTCGCCGAGTACTCCGGGTTCGGCACCGACGCGATCGTCACCGGCAACGCCGGGGAACACGCGCTCAGCCTGGAACTCGGCCTGCGGATGCGGATGGCCGGCGGCTTCGCCGTCGAACCGTTCCAATTCGTGGAGCTGTTCGAGCAGTTCGGCGGCGTGCTGCCAGACGCCTCCCCGGTCCCGCACGACGTCGGCGTGCCGATGCTCCAGATCGGCACCTGCAACCCTCACTTCCACGACAACAAGGGCGACGAGCACGTCCAGTCGATGCGCTTCCAGGCGCTCAACGTGCTCTACCACTCCCCGGTCTGCCCGCCCTCCCTGCGTACGGAGATCCTCGACTTCCTGATCCTCCAGGGAGCGCTGGAGCCGGGCCAGGAGCCGCCGCGCGAGCGCGTCTACCCCCCGGTGGGCACGCTGGCCCTCGATCGCCTCTACGACGTCCTCGCCGGTGAAGCGACGTCTTTCCGTCAGTTCGGTCACAAGGTGACCGCTGTGACTCCGCGCACGGTCGTGCCGATCGAGCGGAGTGTCATGCAAGACACGGTTCGGGAGACAACGGTGCTGGCATAGGCCGTTGCCCGCCCGGGACGCGCCCGATAGCGTCCCGGGTCGGGGGTGACGTGATGACCGTCACGCCGCGCCAGCCCAGCGGCGGATGCCTCGCAAGCCGTACGATTCGCCTGGTAGAGCCCGAGCGCGGCGTTGCGTTCCGGCGGTCCTCCCCACCCGGAGCGGCCGTCTGCGGCGTGCCACCATCACACGTCATGTCGCGGGCCGGTTCTCTCTTTTCTGCCCTGGCCGGTCCGGCCTGGATCACAAGAATCCCGTGAGGCAACAGTGACTCCCGTCGTTCTCATCGCCGAAGAGCTCGCTCCCGCGGCCCTCGACGTTCTCGCCAACGACTTCGACGTCCGGCACGTCGATGGCACCGACCGCCCGGCCCTGCTGGCCGCGCTCGCCGAAGCCGACGCCGTGATCGTCCGAAGCGCCACCCAGATCGACGCCGAGGCGATCGCCGCCGGATCCCGGCTCAAGGTCGTCGCCCGCGCCGGCGTCGGTCTCGACAACGTCGACACCGCCGCCGCCACCGCTCGTGGCGTCATGGTCGTCAACGCGCCGACCTCCAACATCGTCTCCACCGCTGAGCAGGCCGTAGCGCTGCTGCTCGCTGTCGCCCGGCACACCGCCGCCGCGCACGCGTCCCTGCGGAAAGGCGAGTGGAAGCGTTCGAAGTACACCGGTGTCGAGGTGCAGGGCAAGACCGTCGGCGTCGTCGGGCTCGGTCGCGTCGGGGTGCTCTTCGCTCAGCGGATGGCGGCCTTCGGCACCCGGCTCATCGCGTACGACCCCTATGTCCAGCCGGCCCGCGCCGCTCAGCTCGGCATCCGGCTCGTCGGGCTGGAGGAGCTGCTTCAGGAGAGCGACTTCATCTCGATCCACGCGGTGAAGACCCCGGAGACGGTGGGTCTCATCGGCGTCAACGAGCTCAAGCTGGTCAAGCCCGGCGTACGCATCGTCAACGCCGCACGGGGCGGGCTGATCGACGAGGCCGCCCTGGCCGACGCGGTCGCCGACGGCCGGGTTGCGGGCGTGGGACTCGACGTCTACGCCAAGGAGCCGTGCACCGACTCGCCGCTGTTCGCCTTCGACAACGTCGTGGCGGTGCCGCACCTGGGTGCATCGACCGTCGAGGCGCAGGACAAGGCGGGCCTCGCGGTCGCCAAGAGCGTGAAGCTCGCGCTCCAGGGCGAGTTCGTCCCGGACGCGGTCAACGTGCAGGCCGGCGGTGTCGTGGACCAGGAGGTGCGCCCGCTGCTGCCGCTCGCCGAGAAGCTCGGCAAGGTCTTCACCGCGGTCGCGGGTGGGGTCGCCGCCAGCGTCACGGTCGAGGTCCACGGCGAGATCGTCGCCCACGACGTCTCGGTCCTCAAGCTCGCCGCGACCAAGGGCCTCTTCGGCGCCGTCGTGGAAGAGCAGGTCACGTACGTGAACGCGCCGCTGCTGGCGGCCGACCGCGGCGTTGAGGTCGAGCTGGTCACCTCGGCCGAGGTCGTGGGTCACAAGAATCTTGTGACGGTACGCGGAGCGAAGCCGAACGGTCGCGTCGTCACCGTCTCGGGCACAGTCGTGTCGAACGGTCTCCGCGATCAGGTCAAGCTGACCGCGGTCGACGACTTCGACCTCGAGCTCGACGCCGAGGGCGTGCTCCTGTTCTTCCGGTACGCCGACCGCCCGGGCATCGTCGGCACGATCGGCACCTTCCTCGGCCAGGCGGGGGTCAACATCGCCTCGATGCAGGTGGCCCGGCGGGCTGCCGGTGGCGAGGCGCTGATGACCCTGACGGTCGACAGTGGAGTCGGTGCGGAGCTGCTCCAGCAGGCCGCCGCGTCCATCGGTGCGACCGCGGCGGCAGCCGTCGACCTCACCGAAGAGTGACCGGATGCTTGCTTTGCGTTGCGAGGCCCGTTAACCTGCTGAAGTCCCCAGTGGACTTCGGGTCCGTCTTCGGGTGACGCGACCCGCATTCAGCTCAGAACCGATGGCCGGGACGATTGCCGCGTCCCGGCCATCGGTGCATCCACCCATTGATCATGAACCTATGGTCCCGGGCGCCCTGTCGGCTCGCGTTGTCCGCGGCGTCCCGGCTGGCCCGCCCTTTCCGCGCGATCATGAACCTTCGGTCGTTGTCGTCCGGCGTGTCGTGTCCGCAGCGCCTTGATCGACTCCGCGCGAGCCTGATCGACATCGTCGTCGGGTAGCGGCCCAGGCTCTTACCGGAGCGGCTGTCGCTGCAAGATCAAGTGCCCTAGGTCTGCGATTCTCAGCTCGAAACGGCGATCATGTTCCCGACATATGCGCCAACGGGACTCTGGGCGCATACCTGCGGAACTTGATCTTGAAAATCAACGACTCAGCGCAGGTGACGGGTACTTGATCAAGCAAACGCTGCGGACAATCGCTAGTGCGCCGCGGTGCCCGCCAAGGATGCCGAGTGCAGCGCCCGAGCCTGGGCCACGACCTTGTCGATCGGTTCCCGCAACAGGACCGCAGGGATGACCAGCGCACCCTGAACGTGACGAGCCTGAATTCGACGCCACGGCTTCGGGTGAGCCCGCCGGAGTACGCCGTCGGCATCACGAAGGCGGAAGGCCAGCGACATTCCGTAGCCGAAGTCCACCCGTTCGACGTCGGCCCAGCCGAAGGTAAGCCCGAGATGCGGAATAGTCACTCCATCGGCATCCATTCCGACCAGGGTGCCTCGCCCGCGGTGGGTCAAGAGTGCGACGAGGAGCCAGATCAGGCCCGGGACAAGGCAGATCACCACGGCCGTCACGCGGATGGCTTCGAGGAGACGGCCGGGTAAGGCGTCCAGCGGCAACCGGTTGATCATGTCTTGGATCGAGATGGTGAGGACGACGGATGCACCGGCCCATAAGAGTGCGGTCAGGTCGGGGCTGGGATAGAAGAACCGCCGCCGCGCCGCGAACGGCTCAGCTGCCGGAAGGGGCACTGAGTTGATCATCACTTCGAGATTCGCCCGCTCGACCCCCTCAGCGTTCCGCACGGCGGCGAGCTGCCAATAGAGCATTGACAAGATCAGAACGAGTCCCAGCAGGGTCAGCAGGCTGTACGACAGAGTCAAGATCAGCGACACCGCGATGGCTGCCGAGAACCACTGGGTGACCGTGCGTACGCGGGTGGCCCAGTCCACGGCAGCCCGCTGGATCGCCGGATCCGGATGCGGATAGCCGTTCTCGGCCAGCCGCCGCACCTCGTCCCGGGTGGTACGCGGAAGGTCCCGCCAGCGCAGCGTCATCTGTCCCCCACTGAAGTCGATGCTCTCTTGAAAGCGTGTGCCGTCTGGAGCAGATCCACCAGGGGAGCCCGAAGCCAGTTCGCCCGCAAGAAGACGCAGCCTCCGTTACGTGCGGCGGCGCGGCGCATCCTGCGGCTGACCAGAGTAACTTCCGGTTTGGCGAGGTGGAAGGCGAGCCCCAGATGAGGCGTGGTCGAGTCGGGAATCGGCCAGACGGCGTCGATCTCCGCCCACCGGAGGGTGAGCCGGGCGTGGGGCAGTTCGACGCCGTCCGGAGTGAGCCGCAGCGCCACTCCGGGTCGGCGGGGCATGAACGGGTTGTAGTACGCCTCGACCCCGACGATTACGGCGATCACCACGACCGTGATCGCACTGATCACGACGTGCAGACGGCGCCCGTCGAGGTACGCGTACGCCAGAGCGTAGGTGAGCCAGATCAGTGGAAACGCACTGTCGATGTGCCACCAGCGAGTACGCACCTCGCGCGGTTCGGCCGCCGCGAGGCCGTCCGAGCTGAGCTCATGCAGCGCCCCGACCGCGCGGGGAAAGGCAGACTGCCGTTTGGTGTGCACGACGGCGGCCCCGAAGATCACGAGCAGCAGGGGCACCACAACGTAAAGCGATGCCTCCAGCCACCACATCAGGACGAAGCCCGCGACGACGAGCGCGGCGACGATGGAAAGGCGACGTTCCAGCGTCCGGTACGCCCGCACCGCTTCATCGAGGGCATCGAGGGATGGCATGGCGACATTGTGAGAGATGTTCGCCATGAAGCGGTGACCCGGGTGATCGTGCGGTCGGGTACGCGACAACAGCCCGGTGCAAGATCGTCGGCTCCCGACGATCAATGCACGAATACGCCCACGATTGTCGGAAGCCGACGATCATGGCGGCGCGGACGGCCAAGAATGTCGGAAGCCGACGATCACGAAGGCAACCCAGCGCACCAAGTATCAAAGAGTGAGACGCGAGTACCGCCCTATAGGACAAGGCCCGTACAGTCGAGCGTACCCAACGGAGTGGAGACGTCGTGCGCATCGCAGTCGTGGCTGGTGACGGCATCGGGACCGAGGTGGTCGCGGAGGGACTCAAGGTGCTGCGCGCCTTGGTGCCTTCGGTCGAGACCACTGAGTACGACCTCGGCGCGGCACGTTACCACCGGACCGGCGAGGTGCTTCCGGCCACCGTCCAGGACGAGCTGGCCCAGCACGACGCGATCCTGCTCGGCGCGGTCGGCGATCCGAGTGTGCCGCCGGGCGTACTGGAGCGCGGACTGCTGCTGAAGCTCCGGTTCGACTTCGACCAGTATGTGAACCTGCGGCCGAGCCGGCTGTGGCCGGGCACTGCCGGTCCGCTGGCCGGGGTGAAGCCGGGCGAGATCGACTTCGTCGTCGTCCGGGAGGGCACCGAGGGGCTCTACACCGGCGCGGGCGGTGCGATGCATCGTGGTACGCCGGCCGAGGTGGCGACCGAGGAGAGCCTGAACACCCGGCACGGCGTCGAGCGCGTCATCCGCGACGCGTTCGACCGGGCCACCCGACGCGAGCGCCGCAAGGTGACCATGGTTCACAAGACCAATGTGCTGACGCATGCGGGTGGGCTCTGGGCGCGTACGTTCGACGCGGTCAAGGCGGAGTATCCGGACGTCGCCACCGAGTACCAGCACGTCGACGCCGCTTCGATGTTCATGGTGACGAACCCGCAGCGCTATGACGTGATCGTGACGGACAACCTGTTCGGCGACATCCTGACCGACATCGCCGCCGCGGTGACGGGTGGCATCGGTCTCGCGGCCAGCGGCTGCATCAACCCGCCTTCGGCGTACCCGTCGATGTTCGAACCGGTCCACGGCTCGGCGCCGGACATCGCGGGCAAGGGGATCGCGGACCCGGTGGCCGCGATCTTGTCGGTGGCCTTGTGCCTGGACCACCTCGGTCACCCCGAGGCGGCGCAGAAGATCAACGACGCGGTGACGGCGGAGCTCACGCAGCGCGGCAGTTCCGCGATCGTGACCGCCGAGGTAGGGGACCGAGTAGCCGCCGCCGTAGTAGGCGCGCAGTAGCAACCACGGCCCGGCCGTGGCCGGGCACGAGCACTTCTCCCGATGTCCGGCACAGCCCGGGTCTGCAGTTGAACGACCGTTAGAGGTAAGTTTCAGCCAGACCACGGTGACGCCGCGCAGCGCTGCCGCGTCACCCCAGTGGCATCAGATGGAGGGCACGCCGCCATGGGAGACCTGTTCGAGATCCACCCCAACCCCCACCCGGTCGCGCGGGCGGAGCGCGAGGCGCTTCTGGCCAATCCCGGTTTCGGCCGGGTATTCACCGACCACATGGTGATGATCAAGTACGCGGAGGGCAAGGGCTGGTACGACGCGCGCGTCGAGGCACGCGGGCCGCTCCCGCTCGATCCCGCGACGGCGGTGCTCCATTACGCACAGGAGATCTTCGAGGGGTTGAAGGCGTATCAGCTCGCCGACGGCGGCGTGAGCCTGTTCCGGGCGGACGCCAACGCCGCGCGGTTCGTCGACTCGGCTCAGCGGATGGCGATGGCGCCGCTGCCGCCGGAGCTGTTCCTCGGCGCGATCCGCGAGCTCGTCACGATCGACCGCGACTGGATTCCGGGCACCGAGGAGGCCAGCCTCTACCTGCGGCCGTTCCAGATCGCCAGTGAGGTCTTCCTCGGCGTGCGGCCGGCGAAGGAGTACATCTTCTGCGTCATCGCCTCGCCGGTCGGCGCGTACTTCACGGGCGGCGTGAAGCCGGTCTCGCTGTGGGTCTCCAGCGAGTACACCCGGGCCGCGCCTGGCGGCACCGGCGCGGCCAAGTGCGGCGGCAACTACGCGGCCTCGCTCGCGCCCATGGTCGAGGCGGCGGAGAAGGGCTGCGACCAGGTCGTCTTCCTGGACGCAGTCGAGCGCAAGTACGTCGACGAGCTGGGCGGCATGAACGTCTTCCTCGTCCTCGACGACGGCACGCTGGTGACGCCGCCGCTGACCGGCACGATCCTGCCCGGCATCACCCGTGACTCGCTGGTGACGCTGGCCAAGGCCGACGGCCGGGTCATCGAGGAGCGCCCGATCAGCATGGACGAGTGGCGCGAGGGCGCGCTCAGCGGCCGCGTGGTGGAGTCGTTCGCGTGCGGCACGGCCGCCGTGGTCACGCCGATCGGCACCATCCGGTCCGAGGAGGGCGACTTCACCATCGCCGACGGCGGCACCGGGCCGATCACCGCCGAACTGCGCAAGCGCATCCTCGACATCCAGTGGGGCCGATCCGCCGATCCCTACGGCTGGTCGACGCGCATTCTCTAGATCCAGATCCAAATCCAGGGGTACGCAGAAAGCCCGCGTACCCCTGGATTTTTTGTGGAATGTGGACAGGCGTGACAGCGCGCGGGGAGTCAGCGACGCGGCGGACGTGACGACGTGGGCCGGGCGCCCGCGGGGCGCGAACCGACCGGACGGGACCCGGCGGGACGGGTTCCGGCCCAGCTCATCGAACGGGTGACCCCCGTCAGGGTGTCGACGTCGGGGCGGGTGAGTCCTAGGTTTGCGGGAGTGCTGTGGTGTGCCATGTCAAACTCCTTCGATACCCCGACCAACGACACCAGACGTGGCCGGACACTGGCACACCCCCAGCATTCGGACATTCTGCAGGGCATCGCGGACGTTCAGGCAGCCCGCCGTAGAACTTCCACCGGACTGTCCGTAGTAGACCGTGTCGATCGCCGGAGCGTCATCGGGTACACCGTGGCCGCGGGGGCAGGCGGCGCGGGGGTGATCGTCCGGCTGTGCCGGGCGTCCAGCAGCGAGGCGTCGAGCGCCACCATCGCGGCGACGAGCGCCTGCTGGGCCTGGTCACTGGTGGGCAGCCGCCAGCCGACGTCGTCCGGCGAGACCTCCCAACGCACCGGGCCACTGCGCAGCCGGGTCGGCGGCAGCGGAACCCAGGAGTCGGTGGAGTGGCACAAGACGTCCTCCCGGCCGGACAACTCCGGGCCGAGCTGGGCCGCCTCCCCCCGACCGGTACGCACGAAGAACATCCAGCGGTCCTGGGGAGTGACGGCGACGGGACCCCGGAGGGAGCCGGTGACCGAAGGCCGGCCCGGACCGGTGACCGGGCCGCAGACGGCGCGCGCGCCGAGCAGGGCCGGAACCTCGATGACCTCGATGCCGTGGCCGGTGGCCAGGAGCAGGGAGTACGGCGCGTCCTGCCACCACTCCTCGATCTGTGCCGGATCGGTGGTGGCGTCGGCGTCCCAGTGGGCGAGCGCCGGGTGGCACGAACTGGTGACGCACCCCGGCCGTCCACATTCGAATCGCGACGGCGCTTCGTCTCCCGCGGGTTCGAGCCAGGCCCCCGGAGTGACGGTCCAGCTCTCCTCGGCGAAGCGCAGAGCGGCTCGCCGGAGTCGGAAGTGGGACACCCATCTGTCGATGGCCCAGTGCATCTCGTTGTACCCCCTGTCCGTTGACCTGCTGGCATCCACCTGGTGTTTCCGGAATTGCCGCATTGTCGAGCATCACTGTGCGGTACGGCGTCACCGGTACGGCGTACATCTCGTTGGACCAGGCAACAGCTTGTGCAACTTGCATCGAAAATTACGAGCGAGAGCGGTAACCTCAGCGCACATGGTGTGCGACTAAGCCCCGGGGAGGTCGAGCACGTGGACGAGCTGCCGATAGGAAGACGGGTCGCCTACTGGCGCAACCGCCGGAAGATGTCTCAGCAGGTTTTCGCCGACCGTCTCGGCAAGTCGAAGAGCTGGGTCGACAAGGTCGAGCGAGGCGTACGCCGGCTGGACAAGTTCTCCGTGGTCTACGAGATCGCCGATGTGCTCTCGGTCGACGTGCAACTGTTGCTGGGCAAGGAACCTGAGCGCCGGCCCGAATCGGTGAACTGTGTCGACGCCGTCGAGGTCGCCGAGATCCGCGCCGCGTTGGAGCGCTATGACGCGTTCAGCGCGTTCTTCGCCCCGGCCACCGAACCGCCGCCCGTCGTGGAGATGCGCAAGGCGGTGAACCACGCCTGGCTGACCTTCCAGCACGCGCGCTACGGCGTACTGGCACGGAGTCTGCCGAAACTGTTGCGGGATGCGCAGGCCGCCGACACGGCGTACGCGACAACCGATCAGGCGCGCGACGTGGCGAACCTCCTCGGCCAGGTGTACCAGCTCTCGTCGTCGGTGCTCCGCAAGCTCGGTGAGCTGGAATTGGCGTGGCTGGCGGCCGACCGGTCGATCGCCGTCTCGCAGCGATCCGGTGATCCGTTGCTGGCCGGCACGGCCACCTATCGGGTGGGCTCGGCCTTGCTCGCGCTGGGACGTGCGCGACCGGCGTTGGAGATCAACGTCAACGTGGCCAACCGGCTGGCTCCGGGATCCGGTGACACGTCACCCGAACAGCTGTCCGTCTACGGAATGCTGCTGCTGCAAGGCGCGATGGCCGCCGCCCGGATCGGCGACAGCGCCACCATGCGCGACCTGCTCGACGGCGCGGCCGAGGCGGGGCACGCGGTCGGCGAGGACCAGAACCATTACTGGAGCTGCTTCGGGCCGACGAACGTGCTGCTGCACCGCGCGGCGGCGAGTGTCGAACTCGGCGAGGGCGGCCTGGCCGTCAACGTCCACGAGCAGAGCATCCCGACGTCGTCGTTCACTACGCTGATGCCGGAACGCCGCGCGCATCACTACCTCGACATGGCTCGGGGCTTCGCCCAGGTCGGTGACGTCGACCGGGCGGGGGAGATGCTGCTGGAGGGCGATCGTCTCGCGGCGGCGGAGATCCGCTGCCGTCCGATCGCCCACGAGGTACTCTCGGACGTCCTCCGCCGCACCAAGGGCACCCCGTCGGCGCCCATCGCGGAACTGGCCGAGCACATGGGAGTCGGCGTTTGACCGTCCTATATGTAGTCACCTGCGGCTCGCCGGCCGCGCGTGACGTCGCGCGCCTCGTCACGGGTGCGCAGGAGATCGGTTGGCAGGTCTGCGTCGTGGCGACGCCGGACGGCCGCAAGTTCATCGACGTCCCCGCGCTCGCCGAGCAGACCGGGTACGCCGTCCGCAGCACCTTCAAGAACCCGGGCGAGCCCGATCTGCTGCCGGCCGCCGATGCGATGATCGTCGCGCCCGCGACCGCCAACACCGTGGCGAAATGGGCCGCCGGGATCGCCGACACCCTCGCGCTCGGGCTGCTCTGCGAAGGGCTCGGCCGGGGACTGCCGATCGTCGCCGTTCCGTTCACCAATTCGGGGATGGCCGGTCATCCGGCCTTCGGCGAGGCGCTCGACCGGCTGCGGGGCTGGGGGGTGACCGTCCTTTGGGGACAGGACATCATGCCCACCTTCCGGCCCGGCGAGGGCGAGGCGCATTTCGCCGCGATGCCTTGGGATCTCGCGCTCGGTGAGATCCGCAAGCGTTTGGATGTGGCCTAGGTGGACATGGCCTAGTCTGCGACGATCCCTCTCGGATACTGTGGGGTCGCTGAGCGTTAACGCTCGGTCCACAATTCCAAGGGGGACGCTCTGTTGGCGGTCAGAGTCGGCATCAACGGCATGGGCCGGATCGGCCGAACCTTCTGGCGGGTGAGCCGCTCCCGGCCCGAGCTCGACGTCGTCGCGATCAACGACCTCGCCCCCGCCGCCAACCTGGCATACCTCATGAAATACGACTCCGTGCGAGGCCGGTTCCCAGCCGAGATCACGAGTACGCCGGACGCGATCGTCGTCGACGGAGTGCCGATCGCGGCGTACCAGGAGGCGGAGCCGGACCGGCTGCCGTGGGGTGATCTCGGCGTCGACGTCGTCCTGGAGGCGACCGGCCGGTTCTTCACCGCCGACCGGGCCGCCGGTCATCTGCGCGCCGGAGCCGGCCGGGTGCTGGTGTCGACGGCCACTGTGGACGCCGACGCGACCGTCCTCATGGGAGTCAACGAGGACGCCTTCGACCGCGATCGGCACCGGATCGTGTCGCCCGGCTGTTGCACCAGTAGCGCCGTCGTCCCCGTCCTCGCCGTACTCCGGCAGCTGGGCGAGCTCAAGGAAGGCACGCTCACTACCGTCCACGCGTACGACGCGACGAAGAGCGCGCTGCTGGACTCGCCGCACTGGAACCCGCGGATGGGCCGGGCGGCGGCGGCCAACCTGATCCCGGTGCAGCTGAAGCCGGGCAGCCTGCACGCGATGGGGCTGGCCGTCCCGGAGATCGCCGGACGGGTCGACGGGCTGCACGTCCGGGTGCCCACCATCATCGGCTGCCTCGCCGACCTCGTCGTACGCATGCCGAACGCGCCCTCGGCGGAGGCGGTCAACGTCGCGCTCGCCGCTGCGGCGGCCGGCCACTTCAAGGGGGTGCTCGGCTACACCGAGGAGCCGGTGGTCTCCTCCGACATCGTCGGCACCGCCGAGTCGAGCATCGTCGACGGGCAGTTCACCACGGTCGTCGGCGACACGGTGAAGGTCGTGGCCTGGTACGACAACGAGTGGGGTTTCGCCCACCGCCTCGCCGACGTCACCGGGTTGCTCGGGTAGCGTCAGCCGGATGAGTCCCGAACCCGGCTCGCCGGCCCCCGCGCAGTCCGCCGGCCCGGCGTCTGCGGACCGGATCACGGTTCCGGGTCGAATCTTGCCCCAAGATTCGACCGAGAACCCTGATCCGGTGCCGACGGCGGGCGTGCCGACGGTCGCCGACGTGGTGGCCGCGCTGGACGAGTGGTACCCCCCGGCGACCGCCGCCAGCTGGGACCGAGTCGGGCTCGTCCTCGGTGAGCCGACGGCTCCGGTCGAGCGGGTCCTCTGCGTCGTGGACGTCGTCCCAGAGACCGCTCGGCAGGCGCTGGACCTGGGCGTACAGCTGATCGTTTCGCACCACCCGCTGCTGTTCCGCGGGGTGTCGTCGGTCGCGCCGACCACGTACGCCGGTCGCATCGTGCACGATCTGATCCGCGGCGGCGTGGCGTTGCACGTCGCGCATACCAACGCCGACGTGGCCCCGGACGGGGTGAACGAAGCGCTGGCCGACCTCTTCGGGCTGACCGACCGCGTACTGCTGACGCCGGAGGGCATCGGCCGGGTCGGCACGCTCTCGGAACCGCTGACCCTTCGCGAGCTGACGACGTTGGCGGCGCGGGTTCTGCCCGCCACCTCGTGGGGCGTACGCGCAGCCGGCGACCCCGATCGGCGGATCACCCGATTGGCCGTGAGCTCGGGGTCGGGCTCGGAGCACCTCGCCCAGGCGGCCGAGATGGGGGCGGACGCCGTCGTCACCTCCGACGTGAAGCATCATTACGCGAGCGAGCACATCGCCGCCGGTGGTCCCGCGATCGTCGAGGCCGCCCATTGGGCGACCGAGTGGCCGTGGCTGCCCCGGGTGGCCGGGCTGCTGCGGAATCGGTTCGGGATGGAGACGTTCGTCTCCGAGCTCCGGACCGACCCGTGGAACTTGGCCGTCCCTGGCGGAGAATGATCAGTGAGCAACGGAGTCGATCAGGGCGCTGGGCACACGACACACCGGTCGATCACGACCACAAGTTCATGATCGGCGGGAAAGCGCCCCGGCGGGAAAGCGCCCGGCGGGACAGGGCAGGGAGAGGGAACGTATGAAGGCCGCACCGGAGGATCAGCGCCGCCTGCTCGACCTGCAGGCCATCGACACGACCCTGGCTCAGCTCGCGCACCGGCGCAAGACGCTGCCGGAGCTCGCCGAGCTGGACCGGCTAGCCCGGGAGATCTCGTCGTCGTCGGACGAGCGGGTGCGGGCCCAGGTCGACGTCGACGATCTCGATCGGGACATCGCCAAGCAGGAGCGCGAGGTCGACACCGTACGCCAGCGGCTGGCCCGGGATCAGCAGCGGCTCGACGACGGCCGGTTGCCCGCGCGCGAACTGACGGCGATCGAGCACGAGATCACCGCGCTCAAGCGTCGCCAGTCCGACCTCGAGGACGTCGAGATCGAGATCATGGAACGCCGGGAGCGGGCCCAGGCCGCGTTGGACGCGGTCGAGCAGCGGTTGAGCCAGGCGCGGCAGGACCGCGAGGCGACCGAGACGAAGCGGGACGAAGCGCTCGCCGAGATCGCCAAGGAGGAGGAGTGGAAGGCGGCCGCACGTAAGCCGCTCGCCGCCGATCTGCCCACCGACCTGGTGACGCTCTACGACAAGATCCGCGAGGTGTCCGGCGGGCTGGGTGCGGCACTCGTCCAGCACGGTCGCTGCGGTGGCTGCCGGATCGAGCTGGCCGGGGCGGACCGCGTACGGGTGAAGTCGGCTCCGGCGGACGAAGTGGTCCGCTGCGAGGAGTGCCGCCGGATCATGGTGCGTACGGCCGAGAGCGGGCTGTGAAGGTCATCGTCGAGGCCGACGGCGGCTCGCGGGGCAATCCCGGGCCGGCCGGGTTCGGCGCGGTCGTCCGCGACGCGGGGACCGGAGCAGTGCTCGCGGAACGGTCGGAGTCACTCGGGATCGCGACCAACAACGCGGCCGAGTACTCGGGGCTCATCGCCGGGCTGAAGGCGGCGGCCGAGGTGGGTGCGACCGAGGTCGACGTCCGGATGGACAGCAAGCTCGTCATCGAGCAGATGGCCGGGCGCTGGCAGATCAAGCATCCGGGGCTGCGCCCGCTCGCGGCGCAGGCCGCCGATCTGGTCCGCGGGTTCCAGGCCGTCCGCTACCAATGGGTGCCGCGTGAGCGCAATCAGCACGCCGACCGGCTCGCCAACCAGGCCATGGACGCCGCGACCCAGGACGAGATCGCCGAGGCGGCCTCCGAGCAGAGCTGGGAGCCGCGCGAGGATCCGCCGACCCGCCTCATCCTCGTCCGGCACGGCGAGACGCCGCTCACGGCCGAGAAGCGCTACAGCGGCCGCGGTGACGTCCCGCTCGCGCCGGTGGGTGAGGCTCAGGCCCAGGCGGCCGCCGTCCGGCTCCAGGCTCTCGGTCCGCTCGCGGCCGTGGTTTCCTCTCCCCTCACCAGGTGTACGCAGACCGCCGGATACATCGCGGAGATGGCTGACGCGGATCTCCCGGTCCAGGTGATGCCGGACCTGATCGAGGTCGATTTCGGGCAGTGGGAGGCCCTGACCTTCGCCGAGGCTCGCGAACGAGACCCGGCGGCGATGCAGGCCTGGCTCAAGTCGACCGCAGTCGCGCCGCCTGGCGGGGAGTCCTTCCAGCGAGTGGCGCAGCGAGTTCGCCGGGCGATCGGGGAGCTGCGCCAGAAGCACACCGGCCAGACGGTGGCCGTGGTCTCGCACGTCTCGCCGATCAAACTGATCCTCCGGGACGCCCTCGCGGCGGGCGACGCATTCCTGTATCGCCTGTACCTGGACCCGGCCGGAATCAGTGTCATCGACCTATATCCCGACGGTGGAGTGGCGGTGCGGTCGGTGAACGAGACCGGTCATCTGCCGCCCAGGAAAGCGTGATTCACTTCCCTCCGTGATTCGGGAGTCCACCGCCCCTCTGCGCCTGCGCGCCGTCCACGCCGCCCTGCTGCTGGGGGCGTACGCCGTGGTCACGATCGAGGCGTTGAGCGCGTTCGACGCCCTCAACCGGTGGTCGATCGCGGTCGTGTGGCTGGTCTTCGCCGCGGCGTTCGCCGGGTGGTGGGTACGCCGTGGGCGCCCCCGGCCGAACCCCGCCCGCCGGTGGGCCGATGCCCGAGCCTGGTGGGTGGCCGCCTCGAAGATCGAGCGCTTCCTCGTCAGCGTCATCGGCGGGCTCTTGCTGACCGAGTTGGTCATGGCGATCCTGGCCGAGCCCAACAACTACGACTCCCAGACGTATCACCTCTCGCGGATCGAGCACTGGGTCGCCGACGGCAATCTCGAGGCGTACCCGACGGCGATCCAGCGGCAGATCAGTCTCGCCCCGGGCGCGGAATACCTGCTGGCGCACCTTCGCCTGCTGACCGGCGGAGACGCCCTCTACAACCTTGTGCAGTGGAGTGCCGGCGTACTGTGCGTCTTCGCCGCCTCCCGCATCGTGGCCCAGTTCGGCGGCGGTCGCCGGGCTCAGCTGCTGGCCGCCTTCGTCGTGGCGACCACGCCGATGGTGACCCTCCAGGCGAGCAGTACGCAGGTCGACCTGATCGTCGCGGGTTGGGTCGCCTCGGTCGCCACCCTGGTGCTGGACGACACGCGCCGGAAGGCCACTCTGCGTACGGTGGCGTGGATCGGGCTCGGTTTCGGGCTGGCCGCCGTCACCAAGGCGACCGGCCTGCTCGGGACGGCCCCGATGCTGCTGCTCTGGGGGATCGCCCAACTCCGCCTCGGTCGCGTACGCGATCTCGCCCGAGTGGCCGGGACGTCGGTGGCGATCCTGGCGATCGCGGCTGTCCTCTGTGCACCGTTCTACTACCGGAACTACCAGGTGTTCGGCAGCCCGCTCGGTTCTTCCCGGCTGACCGACTCGGTCCCGATGCAGCGGCACGACCCGGCGGCGATCCTGGTCAACGGGCTGCGCATCGGACAGACCGCGCTCGACACTCCGGTCGCACCGCTCAGCGACGCGGTCGCGGCGGCGATCGAGGGCGTCTCCCGGGCGGTCGGCGTCGACCCGCAGGATCGCGACATCACCTTCGGTGTGACTACCTTCCCCGTCGTCGCCTGGTACCCCGACGAGGATCGCGTCTCGCTGCCCATCCAAGGCGTACTGGCGCTGCTCGGGATGCTCTTCGGCCTGATTCGCCCGAACCGCTTCACCCAATCCCGCCGGCTGCTTCAGGCGTACATTTCAATGATCGCGATGGCCGGGTTGCTCTATGCCGCGACCGTCAAATGGCAGCCCTGGGGCAACCGCCTGATCGTCTTCGCACTGGTCCTGGCCGCGCCGGTCGCGGGCCTGTGGCTTGACAAAGCCATGGCGCGTAGGTGGCCGATGCGCCTGACGGTGGTGACCATCGTCGTGGCCGCGCTGTCGGCCACCCTGGCCGTGGGGTACGGCTTTCCGCGCCGCCTGGTCGGCAAGGGTTCGGTGTTCACGACGAGCCCGGTCGACACGCGGTTCCTTCGACGTCCACAATGGACCGGCGATTTCCGCTGGGCCCGTGACCAGATCGAGGCGTCCGGCGCGCGGCGGATCGGGCTCGTCCAGCAGAACGACAATTGGGAATATCCGTGGTGGGTGCTGCTGCCGGGGCGTGAGTTCGTGGCGATGCAGTCGGTCGTGCCGCAGCGCCCGCCGGCTCGCCCGGACGAGGTCGACGCCATCGTCTGCACCGGTGACCTGGTCGTATGCCGAAAGATCGTCCCCAAGGACTGGACGCTGACGACGCACGGTTACGTGGCGTACGCACACCGCTGATCGAAGTCCCGGCTGAATTCCTGCGAGTAGGACCGTTCGGCGCAGCGGTGTGACCGTTCGGCGCTCGGCCGCGCACCCGCGACTGTCGCGGCGTCCCAAGATCTGGTCTCCTTCGCGCGACCCGCGAATCCAAGGAGGCGTTCCATGGGTGAACCCGCCCAGCCCGCTCCCGATCCGGCCGGCGATCGCAGCCCGTGGAACTGGCTGCTGATCATCCCGATCGTGGTGCCGCTCATTCCGGCTCTGTTCAACGCCATCGAGCCGACGTTCATCAGCTTCCCGCTCTTCTACTGGCTGCAGCTGGCCTTCATCGCCCTCGGCGTGGCCACCACCACCGTCGTCTACCAGATGACCAAGAAGCGCGGCGGAGGTGATCGCTGATGTGGGAGAAAGTGCACGTCGTCGAGCTCGTGGTCTTCGTGGTGCTCTTCCTGGCGGTCAGCGCGATGGGCTTCGTCGCCGCTCGCTGGCGTCGCCCGGCCACCATGGAACACCTCGACGAATGGGGCCTGGGCGGGCGCAACTTCGGCTCGTGGATCACCTGGTTCCTCATCGGCGGTGACCTCTACACGGCGTACACGTTCGTCGCGGTTCCGGCGCTCATCTTCGGGGCCGGCGCGATGGGCTTCTTCGCGGTCCCGTACACCGTGATCATCTATCCGATGGTCTTCCTGGTGCTGGTCCGGCTCTGGTCGGTGTCGCACAAGCACGGCCTCGTGACGCCCGCCGACTTCGTCCGGGCCCGGTTCGGCTCGCCGACGCTGGCCCTGCTGGTGGCGATCACCGGCATCGTCGCGACCATGCCGTACATCGCGCTCCAGCTCGTCGGCATCGAGGCGGTGCTCAAGACGATCGGCCTCACCGGGACCTCGACGGTCGCCCGGCACCTGCCGATCATCATCGCGTTCGCCATCCTCGCGGCGTACACGTACCAGTCGGGCCTGCGTGCGCCGGCGTTGATCGCCTTCGTCAAGGACTCGCTGATCTACATCGTGATCCTCGCGGCGATCTTCATCCTCCCGGCGAAGCTGGGCGGCTGGGACGCGATCTTCGGCGCGGCCCAGGCGAAGTTCGACGCGACGAAGGCCAATCCCAACGACGGATTGCTCCTGAACGCCAACAACCAGCTGCAATACATCACGCTGGCGTTCGGCTCGGCGCTGGCTCTCTTCTTGTACCCGCACTCCGTCACCGGCGTGCTGGCCTCCAAGAACCGCAACGTGCTCAAGCGGAACATGTCGGCGCTGCCGGCGTACTCGCTGTTGCTGGGTCTGCTGGCGCTGCTCGGGTACGCCGCCATCGCGGCCAAGATCGTCCCGCTCCCCGGCACCAAGACGCCGGACACCAACACGGTCGTCCCGCTGCTCTTCCAGAGCGAGTTCCCGGCATGGTTCGCGGGCATCGCGTTCGCCGCGATCGGCATCGGCGCGCTCGTCCCGGCCGCCATCATGTCCATCGCCGCGGCGAACCTGTTCACCCGCAACATCTACAAGGAGTACCTCAACAAGGAGGCCTCCCCGGCGCAGGAGGCGAAGGTCAGCAAGATCGCCTCGCTGGTGGTCAAGGTCGGCGCGCTGCTCTGCATCATCCTGCTGGACCCGCAGTTCTCCATCGACCTCCAGCTCATCGGCGGCGTGATCATCCTGCAGACGCTGCCGTCCGTCGCGATCGGACTTTTCACCCGGTGGTTCCACAAGGGAGCGTTGATCGCGGGCTGGGTCGCCGGAATGGGCTTCGGCATGTGGATGTTGTACAACGTCAGCAACGCCGTTCGTGATCACTGGGCGGGGTCGAACTTCCCGTTGTCGAAGCTCGGCTTCGACACCAAGATGACGATCTACGCGGGGCTCGTCGCCGTGGTGGCGAACCTCCTGGTCGCTGCCCTCGGCACGGTGGTTCTGCGGGCCTTCAGCGTCGCCGACGGGGCGGACAAGACGGCTCAGCCGGACTACTTCGTCGACGAGGACACGCCGCGGGGGACGGCCACGCCGACCGAGGCCGCCGTGGCCTGAGGCTCGACCTGGGGAGGTCGACCGCGCTGGATCAGGGTTCTGGGTCGAATCTTGACGCAAGATTCGACCCAGAACCCTGATCCAGCGCCTTGAGGGGGACCGCGCGTGTACCCCGCCGATGATCAGGGTATGCGAGCCGATGTGACCAGAGCCGATGACGAGGCGCTGATCGAGGCGCTGAAGGTCGGGGCGAGCGTCCTCAAGGGCGCGGAGATCCCGTTCGTACTGGCGGGTGGGTACGCCGTGTACGCACATGGTGGCGCATCCAGCGACCACGACGTCGACTTCCTGATCAAAGCCGACGACGTCGACCGGTCCCTGGAGGCGATGGCCGCCGCCGGTCTCAAGACCGAGCGTCCACCGGAGGACTGGCTGGTCAAGGCGTACCACCGGGGCACGCTGGTGGACCTCATCCACCGGCCGGTGGACCGGGAGGTCGACGACGACACGCTGGCCGACTCCACCGTCATGAAGGTCGCCGCCCTCAGCATGCCGGTGCTCTCGCCGACCACGCTGATGGTGCACAAGTTGCTGACCTTCAACGAGCACTACTGCGACTACTCCAAGGGCCTGCCGCTGGCGCGGTCGCTCCGCGAGCGGATCGACTGGAGCCGCGTACGCCGGGAGACCAAGGAGTCACCGTACGCGACGGCCTTCCTCCGGCTGGCCGAGCTGCTGGAGATCACGCCGCCGCAGTTGGAGACAGGGGACGCCTGATGAAGGACGAATATCTGCTGGCCCAGGTGCAGCGGCTGCTCGCCGAGGACGGCGGCGAACTGGGCATCGACGCGCTCCGCCGGGACGACACGCTCGTCCTGCGGGGCGAGGTCGAAAGCGCCGACCGCTGCCGGGAGGTGGAGCGCCGGGTGGCCGACGCCTTCCCGGAGCTGACCATTCTGAACGAGCTCACCGTGCCCAGGGTGCACAAACCTCAGGAATCCGAGGAACTGACCGGCCGCCCGGCGGCCGCCGGCGCGACGAGTGAGGATCGGCACTGATGGGACGCGTACGAGTCGGAGCGGTCGGCGATGTGCACCTCGATCGGGACGTGGTGGGGCGGTTCCGGCCGGCCCTGGACGACGTCGCCGAGCACGCCGACATTCTGCTTCTTGCGGGTGACCTGACCCGGCACGGTACGCCGGAAGAGGCGGAATGCGTGGCGGCGGAGTTCGGCGGGCTGGACGTACCGGTGGTGGCCGTCCTGGGCAACCACGACTACCACGGCGACCGGGTCACCGAAGTCACCGGCATTCTGCAAGCCGCCGGGCTGACCGTGCTGGAGGGCGAGGGGACCGTCGTCGAGACGCAGAACGGCAACCTCGGCGTCGCCGGGGCCAAGGGCTTCGGCGGCGGCTTCGCCGGCCGATGTGCGACGGCGTTCGGCGAACCCGAGATGAAGGACTTCGTCCGGCATACGGAGTTCAGCGCGAGCCTGCTCACCAAGGCGCTGGAGTCGCTCGAGTGCGACGTACGCGTAGCCCTGACGCACTATTCGCCGGTGCCGGACACCCTGCAGGGCGAACCGCTGGAGATCTACCCGTTCCTGGGCTCCTACCTGTTGGCGGAGGCCATCGACGCGGTACCCACTCAGTTGGCCATCCACGGGCACGCCCACGCCGGCGTCGAACGAGGTGTCACCCCGGGCGGCGTACGCGTCCGGAACGTCGCGCATCCGGTGATCCGGCAGGCGTACAGCGTCTTCGTCATCGACCAGACCTGCTGAACTGCCCAGGCAGGAACGTGGCCCGCGGGGTGCACTCCCGCGGGCCACGTGCATCATCAGGTCAGACGAGTGCGAGCCGACCGGCCGACTCGACCGCCTGCTGATAGACCTGGGCGTACCCCCGGGCCATCGCCTTGGCGCTGAACAACTCAGCCACCCGGCGCCGGCACGCGGCCGGGTCGATCCGGGTCACGTCGTGCAGCGCCTGCGGCAGTTCTTCGGGATCCTCGCAGATCAGACCGGTGACTCCGTGCTCCACCACTTCGGGAACCGACCCGGAGCGCAGGGCGACGACCGGCGTACCGCAGACCATCGACTCGATCATCACCATGCCGAACGGTTCCTGCCAGGTGATGGGGAACAACAGACAACGGGCGTTGACCAGCAGTTCCCGCTTCTGGCCGGCATCGGCGACGCCCATCGCGACGTCGTCCGGCCCGAGCATCGGCTCGATGACCTCTTCGAAGTACTCCTTCTCGACGGCCTCCATCTTCTTTCCCGCCATGATCAGCGGGAGTCCGGCCCGATGCGCCGCCTCGATCGCGAGGTGCGCCCCCTTCGTCGGGTGATATCGGCCGAGGAAGAGCGCATAGTCTTGCTTGCGCTCGGCGTACGGCCAATCGTTCGGGCGTAATCCGTTGTAGACGGTGCCGACCCAGTTGAGTTCGGGCGCGAGCCGCCGCTGCTGATTGCTGATCGAGATCAGCCCCACGTCAGTGCCGAGCGCCCGGTAGAACCGGCGGTTCTGCTCGTGCGCCGGGCCGTGCACCGTGGTCAGCGCCGGTATGCCGAGATCGGCGTAGATCGCGCCGTTGAGCGGGCCCGAGAAGGTGTGGTCGTGCACCACGTCGACCGCCCGCCGGGCGATCAGCTTCTGTACCGCTCGCCGGGTCATCAGGGCGATCTCCACCTCGACCGCCGGGTCGCCGAGCCGGTCGCCGAGCGTCCCCGGCCATACCGGGACGAGTTCTCCCAGCGTGCCGTTGCGCCCTGCGCCGACCAGTGTCACCTTGTGTCCGGCGGCCATCAGGCCGTCCGTCAGATCGGCCACGACCGCCTCGATCCCGCCGTAACCGGCGGGCGGTAGATCGAAATAGGGCGGCGCGACCATCACTATGCTGAGCGATTCCACGACCGCGTCCATACCCAGGTAAAACGCCGATATGCAAATTGCCCCGTTTGTGAGTAGGGCCCATGTCTGTCACGGCGTGTCGGACAGGACGCGCCGGGCGGCGGTCATCCGAACGGGGTGAGACGGCGTACGCCGGACGTCACCCGGTCGGGCGTTTTGGGTCCACCGCCTGGGGGTATTGGCCGTTCTTCCCAAGAGCGTGGTTTTCCCTAATGCGCCCGGAAGCGCCGTTTAGTGGCCAAAGCCGTCCGGCGCTGGATCAGGGTTCCGGGTCGAATCTTGGCTCAAGATCCGACCCGGAACCCTGATCCAGCGCTCCAAGGACCAGAGCCAGGTGGGACCGGGTCGCGCTGCGATGGGCGGGTTTGACGATGGAGATGGCTGGCATGCGGTCCGGGATCGTCGTCGTGACGACCGAATGGATCGCCGGATACGAGGTCGAGACGATTCTGGGGGCGGTCATCGGGGTATCACCCCATTCGATCAGCCCGTACTTGGAGGGCATGCGGTCGCTGGCCGACGGCCAGGGCGTGTCCAACACCGAACGCATGGACCTCATGCGGCGGTGCCGTGAGGAGGCGATCGAGATGATGGCGTACAACGCCCGGCAGGTGGGTGCGAACGCGGTCATCGCGATGCGGATGGATCACCGGCAGGTCACCGAGGTCTGGAACGAGATCTGCGCGTACGGCACGGCGGTTCGTGCGGTTCCGGCGGTTCCGGCTCCCGCTGCCCGGCGCAAGAGGGTAAGTTCGGTCGAGACTATGCGCCTCTAGAAGAAACGGATGTGCGCCGATTGCGGCGATGCGTATGGATGACCAGGATTTCGCGGTAGAACGAAAGTCTGAGCCGGACGCCACCGCGGTGATCGTCCGGGGCGACGTCGACTTGACGACGGTCGCCCAGCTCACCGAGGAACTGCAATCGGCGACCCAGGGCGAACAGGACGTCGTCATCGATCTCGCCGGCGTCACCTTCATCGACTCGACCGGCGTACGCGCACTGGTCGAGGCGTACCGGTCGGCGCGGCAGGCCGGGCTCCAGCTGTCGGTCCGGGGCGCCCGGCACTGGGTCGCCCGGGTGCTGGAGGTCACCGGCGTCGCGACGATGCTCTCCGCCCAGTCACGCTGAACGCCGGCCGCGCTGAAACGCTCGGTGAGCGCGCCCGGTCGCGGTCAAGCGGCCCGAAAGCTGGAGCCGCTCAGGACAGGACGACTGTCCACTCGGGAGGAAGGCCGCTGATGTGCGCGCCGTTCGTCGACGCGCCGATGCGCAGGTCGTAGTCGCCCAGCCGGAGCCGGCTCAGGTTGATCCGGCCCCAGGACGGCGGCAACGCCGGAGCCAGGCGCAGGCGCCGGCCGGGCACGTCCGGGTCCAGCCCGAGGAACGAGCGCACCATCAGCAGCGGAGCCGCGCTGGCCCATGCCTGTGGTGAGCACGACGTCGGATAGGGGATCGGCGGGGTGAACGCGTCGGCGGAGAACCCGCAGTACAGCTCGGGCAGCCGGCCGCTGAACGCCTGACCGGCCCGGATGAGTCCGTCGGCCAGCCGGTGCGCCAAGGTGACCGCGCCGGGGACGTGCGCGTACCGCATGAGCCCGGCGATCGCGATCGCGGTGTCGTGCGGCCAGACCGACCCGTTGTGATAACTCATCGGGTTATACGCCCCCATGCGGTCGGACAGCGTCCGCAGCCCGAAGCCGGAGTCCAGCTCGGCGAGCCCGGCGACGATGCGTTCGGCGTGCTCGTCGGGGACGATGCCGCTCCACAGGCAGTGCGCCGGATTGCTCGTGACCGAGTCCACCGGCCGTTTGTGCCCGTCCAGCGCGATCGCGTAGAACCCCTCCTCGGGCAGCCAGAACCGTTCGGCGAACAACTGCTGCAGCTTCTCCGCCTTGGCGCGGCAGGCCGACGCGGTCGCCCGTTCGCCCACCGCTTCGGCCAGCTCGGCGCGCGCCCGCCACGCCGCGTACGCGTACCCCTGCACCTCGGCGAGGGCGACCGGCGGCTCGGCGAGCCGGCCGCTGGCGTCGTTGATGCCGTCCCAGCTGTCCTTCCACCCCTGGTTGTCCAGGCCGCGATCGGTCGCGCGCTGATATTCGAGGAAGCCGTCGCCGTCGCGGTCGCCGTGTCGCTCCATCCAGGACAATGCGGCGTCGGCGGCGGGGAGTAGCGCGCGGACGGTGCTTTCGGCCGCGCCCCACCGCCAGACCTCGCCGAGCAGCGCGACGAACAGCGGTGTCGCGTCGACCGTGCCGTAGTAGTTCATGCCGCCGAGCGCCTCGACGTTCTGCGGGCCGAGCCGCATCTCGTGCAGGATGCGCCCAGGCTGCTCCTCGGTGCGCGGGTCGTGCTGGGTGCCTTGCAGCGCGGCGAGCGTCTGCAGCGTGCCGACCGCGAGGCTGGGGTCCAGCGGCAGCGTCATCCAGCTGGACAGCAGGCTGTCGCGACCGAAGAGGGTCATGAACCAAGGCGCGCCGGCGGCGACGTAGATCCGCTGTGGCTCGTCGGAGTCGATCATGCGCAGCGCTTCCAGATCGTGCACGGTCCGCCGGAGGATGCGGGCCAGCCCCGGGTGATCGACCGTCACCCCGGTCACCCGATCGCGCCACGCGGGTTCCTGCTGCTCGGCGGGCAGATCGCGGAACCGCGGCTCGATCCGGCAGTTGGCCACCACCGGCTGCGCGATCAGCTCGACCGTCCAGCTCTCGCGCGGCGGGATCACCACCTGCCACACCAGCCCCGCGGTGCTCACCGTCGGCTCGCCGGCCGCGTGGACCAACAGACCGCGGGACCCGTCTTCCCGGCTGAAGAACAGCTCCATGCCAGATCTAGTGGTACGCGGAGAGGGCGCGCCGGGGCGCCCCTCCTTGACGGCGAACAGATCGGCGAAGTCGGTGTCGACGAGCAGCTCCACGGCGACGGCAGTGGCCTCGCGGGCGACGTTGCGCAGGGTGATCACTTCTCGCATCCCGCGCCCGAGCCAGCGCTGGCGGTCGACCAGCATCGTGCTGTCGTGCCGGCCGGGGACCGCCGGACGACGGCCGATGAACCGGGCGGTGAACGCGTCGCTGTCGACCACCGACAACGGTTGCGGAGTCTGCCCGTCCAGCCGCAACTGCCAGCGCGACAAGATCCGGGCATCTCGGAAATACAGCCCTTGGAGGCCGTTGCCGACGATGTCGCCGGAGGCCTCACTGATGCAGAACGTGGTGCCCTCCACGAGAGTCACCACTCCGCGTACGCCGCTGAGCACGGGCGGTTCGGGCGCGTCGAACGGATCGGGGGCAGCCAGGCCTTCGGTCACAGATCCGGGCGTACCCGGGCGTGTCGGGGTTTATGCCCCGTAGCCGGGGGTACGCCGCCGAACATGCCGACATCGACCCGATCGGGGTCCCGCGCGCTGCGCATCGCCCTGGTCTCGGAGCACGCGAGCCCGCTCGCCCAGCTCGGCGGGGTGGACGCCGGCGGGCAGAACGTCCACGTGGCCGCGCTGGCGACCGCTCTGGCCCGGCGCGGACACGAGGTCGAGGTCTTCACTCGCCGGGATGATCCGGGCCCACCGGAGACGGTCGAATCCGGCGGCTTCCGCGTCGTCCACGTTCCGGCCGGCCCGGCCGGACCGATAGCGCGCGATGATCTCCTGCCCTACATGGGGGAGTTCGGCGCGTGGCTTGCCGCTCGGTGGACCGGTACGCCGCCCGACGTGGTGCACTCGCACTACTGGATGAGCGGAGTGGCCGCCCTCCGGGCCGCCGAGGGTACGCCGGACGCGGGTCGCCTCCCGCTTGTCAGTACGTTCCACGCGCTCGGCGCGGTCAAGAAGCGGGTGCAGGGAGCGGCCGACACGAGCCCGGCCGAACGGGAGGAACTGGAGCCCCTGGTCGCCCACAGCGCCGACCGGGTCATCGCGCAGTGCGCCGACGAGGTTGGTGAGCTGCTGAAACTCGGCATCGGCCGGGACCAGATCGCGGTCGTCCCGTCCGGCGTCGACCTCGACCGCTTCCAGCCCGGCCCGCATGGTCCCCGGCTGCGGTCGCCCCGGGAGACGCCCCGGATCCTGGCCGTTGGGCGAATGGTCCCGCGAAAGGGCTTTCTCGACGTGATCAAAGCGGTTCGTCGGGTTCCGGGGGCGTACCTGGTCATCGCGGGCGGTCCGCCGAAGGGGCAGCTGCCCGACGACCCCGTGGCCCGGCGGCTGCTGGAGGCGGCCGAGGAACTCGGCGTCGCCGACCGCGTGGAACTGCTCGGTGGCGTACCGAACGACCGGATGCCGGAGCTTTATCGCTCGGCCGATCTGCTTGCCTGCACTCCGGCGTACGAGACGTTCGGGATGACTCCGCTGGAGGCGATGGCTTGTGGCACACCGGTTGTGGCGTACGCCGTAGGCGGGCTCGCGGATTCGGTGGCGCACGGCGTCTCCGGCCTGCTGGTGGCGCCCGGCGACGTCGACGGCCTGGCGAAGGCCATCCGTGAGCTGCTGACCGTGGAGCCGCGCCGGTACGCGTACGCCGTCGCCGGGATGAGTCAGGCGCAGGCCCGCTATCCCTGGCCTCGAGTGGCCGAACAGGTGGAGGCGGTATACCGATCGGTTATCGCCCGTCAGCTGGTCAGCTTGCACTGACAGCTGAGGGGACTAGACTGTGATCGCGTCAAAACGCCTGACGCGACAGCGGCGCGGTTCGCCGGGGCGCTGTGCGGCACTCAAGCAGTCGGGTGCCACCGTTTCTGGACACCGAAGGTTCCAGCGAGAGGCCAAGGGCTGATCGTGTGGGGCCGGCGCAGGTGACAGCAGTCATGTCCATGACCCAGGAAAAGGTCAGGTTCCAGTCCGGCACGCAAACCTCCGAGCACACCACGGTGGCATCAGGCGACTTCGAGGAGATGACCTCGGAGACGCTGGCTCGGATGCAGAAACTCGATGCTGACGACCCCGAGCGGGCGCGACTTCGCGAGTCGGTCATCGAGGCGTGCGTACCCCTCGCGCGGCGTATCGCGCTGCGTTTCGGCAACCGCGGTGAGGAGATGGACGACCTGACACAGGTCGCTCTGGTCGCCGCGATCAAGGCCGTCGACCGGTATGACACCGATCGCGGCGAGTCGTTCCTGCACTACGTGGTCCCGACCATGGTGGGCGAGCTCAAGCGGCACTTCCGTGACCGTGGATGGATGATCCGCGTGCGCCGCCAGCTTCAGGAACTGCACATGGAGATCAGCCGCACGATTCCGACGCTGAGCCAGTCTCTGCGCCGGGTGCCGACCGTGGCCGATCTCGCCGAACACCTGAAACTGAGCACCGATCAGGTGAGCGCCGGCCTCGAGTGCGCGCGGGCCTACCGCGCCTACTCGCTCAACGCGCCGGTGCGGGGTGCGGACGTCGACGTCGAACTCGGCGACCTCGTCGGGGGAGTCGACAACGAACTGGAACTCGTACCGGAGCGGCAGGCTCTCTGGCAGGCGGTCTCCGCACTGCCGGCCCGGGAGCAGAAGATCCTGGTGCTGCGGTACTTCGGAAACATGACCCAGGCGGAGATCGCCAAGATCGTCGGCGTCTCCCAGATGCACGTCTCCCGCCTTCTGACGCAGTCGCTCAACCGGCTGCGCCTGGTCCTGCTCGAAGACGCCTGATCCGTCAGTCGTCCGAATAGGACAGTGCGACGAGACATGCCTCGTCGGTGCGAGCCGGGGTCGGCACCGTCAACGCCGACTCCGGCTCGCCCACGCGTACGCCCCGGCCGAGCTTGTTGCTCAGGTTCTTCAGCGGATCCCGGGCCCGCCGGTCGAGGACGCCGTCGGTGTAGAAGACCAGGGTGTCGCCCGGCTCCAGCTGGGCCGAGCGACTGCTGAAGACGGCGTCCGGGAGCAGGCCCAACGCCGGACCCTCGGGCGGCTTCAGCGCCGTCGCGGTGGCGGTCCGCCCGCGTACCAGGATCGGGGGCAGGTGACCGGCCTGCGCCCAGGTCGCGACCTTCGTCTCGTGGTCGACCCGGGCCAGCGCCATGCTGGCCAGCGGCGGATCCGGCAGCCGATGCAGCTCGGTGTTCAGGACGGACAGGATCGCCTCGGGCGCCAGCCCGGCGATGCCGAGCGCGACGACCGGCGGCATCAACCGGGCGACCGCTGAGGCGGCGGTCAGGCCCGAGCCGAACATGTCGCCGACCACCAGCATGAGGTCGCCGTTCGGCAGCAGCTGGGCGTCGCAGAAGTCCCCGCGCAGGGGAGCCGTGCGATCGGTGGCGAAGTGCTGCCCGACGACCCGCAATGGGCCGCTGCTGTGGTCGAAGGATCGGGCCGGATACACCAGGTCCATCAGGGCTCTGGTGAGTTCGTGCTCGGCCGCGAGGCGTACTCGCTGGGCCGAAGCCTGAGCCTGCGTGCGCCGCAACTGGACGTCGAGCTGGAGCTGCTCCGAGATGTCCTGGACCAGTAGCCGCACCGTGCCGCGGGGATCGGTGTCCTCGGGCCGGGGGCCGTCGCCCGCCGCGAAGGCGCGCAGCCGGACCAGCTCCTCGCCACCGCGGCGCAGGTTGATGTCCACTGTGGCCTGACCACCGTGCGCCGCGCGCCGCAACGCCTCGGTGAGGACCGGCCGGGACTCGGGCTCGGCCAGCTCGACCAGGGCCGTACGCGACAGCGGACCCTTGCGCGCGGGGACGCCGAGGAGCTCGTACATGCCCGGCGAACACCACATGCGCCGGCCGATCGGATCCCACTCGCACCAGCCGAACCGGCCGAGCTGCTCCATCTGGCTGACCTGTTCCTCCAGCCGGGCGAACTCGTCCACGCGACGCCACGACGCGATGACCGCGCCGGCGATCGGTGCCGCGCGGCGCGCCTTCACGACGCGCTGCCAGCTTCCGGCGACCCAGGCGTCCTCCGGTTCCGGCCCGCGCTCCCACGACGTTCCATCGGCGAGGGTACGCACATAGGCGTCGAAAACGCCGTTGGTCAGCAGACGCGGGTACGCGTCGAGCAGCCGCCGGCCGAGGGTGTCCGGTTCGTCCGCCTGGGCCAGCGGGCTCATCGCCGCCACGGTGAAGTCGATGACCACCCCGGCGGCGTCGCGGATCGGCGTGAGCAGCTGAGTCATGCCCGAGGTGCCCTCGATGACGCGCTGGATCCAGCCGAGGTCGCCGGTGAGCGAGGCGGCGGTGCCCGCGATGGCCTGCGCCCATACGCGGCCGAGCGCCCGGCCCGACTCCTCGGCGAGGCGGTCGAGATAACTGCGGTCGAGCGCGGAGAACGGCCGCGCCTGCCCCCACGAGATCAGCAGTACGCCGGTCACCCGCGACTGAATCGCGATCGGGTAACCCACCATCGCCGGACCCGGCCCGACCAGGGCGAGATCGGTCTCCGCCTGCCCGTCGAAGAGCACCGGATGCGCGTGCCGCACGACTTCGCTCATCGGCGTCGCGATCAGCGAGGGAATCCGGCGGGCTTCACTGATCTGCTGAGCGGTCCAGCCTTCCGCGCCGATCAGGCGCAACGAGCCGTTGGGTTCGGCGGCGAACACGGCGACCCCGCTCGGCGCCGGATCACCCGCGTTCGCGTGAACGGCGGAGGTGACTCCGGTGATGTCCTCGGCGGCGGCGTACGCCGAAACCGCCCGGCGCAGCCGGCGCTTCGCCTCGGCCGGCCAGCTCGGCGGCTGGGTGGGTGCGAGGCCGGTCATGACGGTGATCGGCCGCGGTTCGGGGGTGATCGAGAGCACCTCGGCGCGGCGGGGACTCGGCTTCGCGGCGGCGGCCGGAATCGGCGGCTCCGCCGGGCTCACCTCCGACGCCGGGCGGTCCGGCGGGGCGATGCCGTTGACGATGTCGGCGGCGACGTCGACGAGCGGGGTGTTGGTGTCCTGCGACTGCTGGGAGATCTGGCTGAACGCCGTCTCCGGGTCGCACCCGAGACGTTCGGCGAGGATGCCTTTGGCCTGCTCGATCAGGGCACGCGTCCGCATGGCCCGCCGCAGTCCGGCGACCTCTTGTTCGAGGCGCTGTACGCGGACCGGCCAGTCTTCCGCCGTGCTTTCCACCACCGGGCGATCATATGGCGGGCTTGTCCTCCGCGCCCGTTGTCGGCCGACTCCGCTGGACCGAGGGCGCTCGGCATCGGCTTGAGCAAATCGGGCGAAATCGCCCTTTACCGGGGTGAAAGTGGTTAGCTAACCACTATGATGCGAGGACAGTGGCGCCGCCTGGTGGCCGCGAGCGGATTGGCGCTCGTGCTGGCCGCGACGGCATGTGGCAATTCGAACGACGACAACGGCGGCAGCTCCACCGGCGGCGGGGAGAGCACCGACAACGGCTTCAAGATCGGCATTCTCCTGCCGGAGTCCAAGACGACCCGGTACGAGACGTTCGACAAGCCGTACATGGAGGCGAAGATCAAGGAACTCTGCGCCAAGTGCGAGATCCTTTATCAGAACGCCGACCAGGACAGCTCGAAGCAGCAGTCGCAGGCCGAGGCCATGCTGACGCAGGGCGCGAAGGTGCTCATCCTGGACCCCGTCGACGCCTCGGCGGCGGCGACCATCGTGAACAGCGCCAAGGGGCAGAACGTCCCGGTGGTCTCCTACGACCGGCTCGCCAAGGGTCCGATCGCGTACTACGTCTCGTTCGACAACAAGAAGGTCGGGCAGCTGCAGGGCCAGTCCCTGCTGGACGCGCTCAAGGCCGGGGGCGACCCGAAGCGCGCCGACATCGTGATGATCAACGGTTCGCCGACCGACCCGAACGCGGCCGACTTCAAGGCCGGCGCGCACTCGGTACTCGACGGCCAGGTGAACATCGGCAAGGAGTTCGACACCCCGGACTGGTCGCCGGACAAGGCCCAGCAGGAAATGGAACAGGCCATCACCGCCCTGGGCAAGGACAAGATCATCGGCGTGTACGCCGCCAACGACGGCACCGCCGGCGGCGCGATCGCGGCGATGAAGGGCGGCGGCTTCACCAGCCCGTTCCCGCCGGTCACCGGGCAGGACGCCGAGCTGGCCGCGATCCAGCGGATCGTCGCCGGTGAGCAGTACATGACCGTCTACAAGGCGATCAAGCCCGAGGCCGAGATCGCGGCCGCCATGGCCGTCGCCGCGGCGACCGGGCAGGCGTACTCCGGCGAGACGACCACCACGGTCAACAACGGCACCGCCGACGTCACCTCGGTGCTGCTGACCCCGGTCGTGGTCAAGAAGGACACCATCATGGACACGGTGGTGAAGGACGGCTTCTACAAGGTCGACCAGATCTGCACCTCGCAGTTCGCCTCGGCCTGCGCGGCGGCTGGTATCAAGTGACCGCCGCGGACTCTCCGGTGCTCGCGCTGTCGGGCATCTCGAAGCGATTCGGCGCGGTGCAAGCGCTCACCGACGTCAGCCTGGAGGTGTACCCGGGCGAGGTCGTCGCGCTCGTGGGCGACAACGGCGCCGGAAAGTCCACTCTCATCAAGGTGATCGCCGGTGTCGGCCCCGCTGACACCGGCGAGATCCGGTGGGAGGACCGGCCGGTCAACATCACCAAGCCGGCCGACGCGACCGGGCTCGGGATCGCGACCGTCTATCAGGACCTCGCGCTCTGCGACAACCTCGACGTCGTCGCCAACCTGTTCCTCGGCCGGGAACTGACGAGGACCAGGGTCCTCGACGAGATCGGCATGGAGAAACGCTCGCGCGAGCTGCTGGGCAGCCTCTCGGTGCGGCTGCCGAGCGTACGCGTGCCGGTGGCGGGCCTGTCCGGTGGTCAGCGGCAGTCGGTGGCGATCGCGCGTTCCCTGCTCGGCGAGCCGAAGGTGGTCCTGCTGGACGAGCCGACGGCGGCGCTCGGCGTCGCGCAGACGGCCGAAGTGCTCGACCTCGTCGAACGGCTCCGGGAACGGGGCCTCGGCGTGATCCTGATCAGCCACAACCTGGCCGACGTCAAGGCGGTCGCCGACCGGGTCGTGGTGCTGCGCCTGGGGCGCAACGCCGGCGCCTTCGACCCCGACCAGACCAGTCAGGAGGAGATCGTGCAGGCGATCACGGGCGCCCTGGACAATGCGGTCACCCGCCGCCGGGCCCGCAGCGAAGCGCCGCCGGGAGACTCCGCCGCGGGCTCCTCCGTGGACTCGTCCGTGGACGAGGACCGGGAGCTCGGGGGTGAGGGATGACGAACGCGACGATTCCCCCGCCCGCGGCCGGCCCGCTCGCCGAGACCGAGACCCGTTCGGTGTGGGAACTCATCAAACGCCGCGTACGCGGTGGCGAGCTGGGCGCCTGGCCGGTGGTCATCGGGCTGATCGTCATCTGGGTGGTCTTCCAGGCGCTCAACGACCGCTTCCTGACGGCGCAGAACCTGTCCAACTTGGCTCTGCAGATCACCGCCGTCGGCATGATCAGCGTCGGCATCGTATTGGTGCTCCTGCTCGGCGAGATCGACCTGTCGGTCGGTTCGGTGGCCGGCGTCTGCGCCGCTGCGCTGGCCGTCCTCTCCGTACGCAGGGGCTGGTCCGACGTAGCCGCCATCATCGCGGCACTGGTCCTCGGTGCGTTGATCGGGCTCCTGCAAGGCACCATCTTCGCCAAGCTGGGCGTACCGGCGTTCGTCGTGACGCTGGCCGGCAACCTCGGCTGGCTGGGCCTCCAGCTCTACCTGCTGGGCTCGGAGGGCACCATCAACGTGCCGACCGGCACCATCACCGACCTGATGAACACCAAGCTCAGCCAGGCGGCGGGCTGGATCGTCGGGTTGATCGTCGTCGCCCTGTACGCCTTGGCGGCGTTCAGCGGCCGGGCTCGGCGAGCCTCGGCCGGCCTCCCCGCGGCATCCCTGCGCACCGACCTAGTACGCGTCATCGGCCTCGCCGCGATCGTGGTGGCGACCGTCGCCGTGCTGAACTCGTGGCAGGGGGTGCCGCTCGGCCTGCTGATCCTCGTCGGCCTGGTGGCCCTGCTGGACCTCGTGCTCCGCAAGACCCGGTACGGGCGCAGCATCTTCGCCGTCGGCGGCAACATCGAAGCAGCCCGGCGAGCCGGCATCAACGTGGCGGCGATCCAGATCTCCGTCTTCACGCTGTGCTCGACGTTCGCCGCACTCGGCGGCATCCTGCTCGTCTCCCGCGGCTTCTCGGCGACCCAGACGACCGGCGCCAGCGACGTCCTGCTGCTCGCCATCGCCGGAGCAGTCATCGGCGGCGTCAGCCTCTTCGGCGGCCGGGGCAGCCCCTGGGGCGCCCTGCTCGGTGCGGTCGTGCTCGGCTCGATCAGCTCCGGCATGCTGCTGATCGACGTCGACTCCTCCGTGCGCTACATGATCACGGCAGCGGTCCTGCTCGCGGCGGTCATCCTCGACTCCGTTTCACGTCGGGGGCGGCGGTCGAGCGGTCGCGGCTAGCCCTACGGGGTTGCTCTGTATTGGCTGCGGCTTCGCCGGGGCGCGCTGCGTATTGGCTGCGGCTTCGCAGGGGGCGCGCTGCCAAAATCGCACCGAAGAGGGTGGGGTGGGGGTTCGCTCGTTGGCGAATTGTCCGACTTCCATGATCATGGTCAATTCTGGGTCGCTATATCACAGCCCAGAATTGACCATGATCTTGCGCCGCCATGATCAGCGGAAGTTTCGCGGTGCTATAACCCTACGAAAACTCCGTTGATCATGGAAGTCGGACAATTCGCCAAAGCACGAAGCCCAAGCCCCACCCTCTTCGGTGCGATTTTGGGTATCCCGGAGAGTTAGTCGAAAAGGGAAGGCTGCAGAACACCCTCCAGAACCAGAATCCGCCGCTTGAGCTCGATCCCAGGTCCATACCCGCCGAGCCCGTCAGAGGCGAGCACGCGATGACAGGGAACGACGACCGGGATGGGATTGCTGCCCATGATCTGGCCGACCAGCCGCGCACTGCCGTCCGGCAGGCCGGACCGGGCGGCGAGTTCGCCGTAGGTGATCGTCGTCCCGAAGGGAACGGTCTCATAGAGCGTACGCAGGACGCGCTCCTGCGGCCCAGAGGTCAGCGACCAGTCGATGGGTAGGTCGAAGACCTGACGCCGACCGGAAGCCCATTCGGCGATCTGTTGCCCGGCCGCGCCGACGAGCACGTCAGACGCCGAAGCGAGCACGTCAGACGCCGAAGCGGGGCGTACGCCCCCATGCCGAGCAAGAGACCGGACGGTGGCTCCGCTGCCGTCGAAGGAGACGCAGGCCAGCCCGTCGTCGGTGGCCGCCACGGTCAGGGGGACCAGCGGTGTGGGCACGGAAAGCCAGGCGAACTCCACGTCGCCGAAAATACCGCCGAGGTATGACAGTCAGTCGTCGCCGGACCAGGCCCGATCCTCGGCCTCCTTGTGAGCTTCGCGTTCACGGATGATGTCCAGCGCGCGGGCGGCGGTCGCCTCGTCCGGGAACGGGCCGAGCAGATACTGCTCAGCCTCCTGCCGGCCGTGCTCGGGCCGCCGGTGTTTCAGGCAGTAGAACCACGGTTCGGAGCTCTCCATGCCTTTCATGCTCGCATGCGCGGCAAGCGCTCGCTGGAAAGCCGCGAGCAGCCGGGAAGGAGGAACACCCGCCGGGAAGCCGGAATGTCGGGCAGGATCGGGGCATGACCGACTACACCGACGAGGAACGCAAGACGCTGCGAGACGCCGGATTCGGGGCGATGATGCTCGTCTCCCAGGCCGATCCGGGCTTCTTCGCGATGTTCTCCGAGAGCATGGCGGGTGCGAAGGCGCTGGCGGCGGCCCCGGCCGAGCTGCGGGATCTGTTCAAGGGCGGGGGCATGCCCTCGGTGCCCAAGGGTGGCGCGGCCGAGGTCGAGTCCACCGTGCTCGGCCAGTTGCAGCAGGCGGTGCAGATTCTGCAGGCCAAGGCGCCGCAGGATGTTCAGGCGTACCAGGATGTCGTGGTCGCCGCCTGCGATCAGGTCGCCCAGGCGAAGGGTGGCGTGCAGGAGACCGAGACCGCCATGATCGCCAAGGTGAAGGCGGCCGTCGGCGTGGCCTAGTCTCGGCGCATGAGTGGAATCCACGACTGGGAGCCGTTGCGCCGAGCCACCTGGCTCGAACTCTTCTGCGATCTCGTGTTCGTGGTCGCGGTCGCGCGGCTCGGCCAGCTGCTGCACCACGACCACTCACTCGGCGGGGTGGTCGCCTACGCCGGGCTCTTCGTCGCCGTCTGGTGGCTGTGGATCAGCTTCTCGTACTTCGCCGATCTCTTCGACGACGACGGCCCGTGGCATCGCGCGGCTCAGCTGATCGCGGCGCTCGGGGCCGCCGTACTCGCGGTCACGATCCAGCCCGGGTTCGACTCCGCGCGGTTCGCCGCCATCTTCGCGCTGCTCCTGCTCTTCTTGACCGGCTTGTACGCGATCATGGGGCGGTCGGTTCCGCGAGCTGCGGAGTTGTGCCGCTGGTATGTGATCGGCTCCGCCTCGGGTGCTCTCCTCTGGGGTGCTTCGCTACTGGTCAGCGGGCCGGCGCGGTACGCCCTCTGGGTCGTGGCGCTCGTCGTCAACGCGACCGTCTCCGGGCCGTTGGCGTACGCGCGGATGAAGAACCCGCCCGTCCAGGTCTCCCACATGCCGGAGCGGTTCGGGCTGTTCACCCTGGTCGTGCTGGGTGAGGCGGTGTGGAGCACGGTCGCCGGGATCACCGAGGGCGCATGGAGCCCCGGCGCGGTGACCGTCGCCGTCAGCGGATTCGTCATCGCGTGCGGCATCTGGTGGGTCTACTTCGGAGCGTTCGACGAGGCGGCGATCGACCGGGCCCTGGCCGGTGGCCGTAACGCCCAGGTGCGGTCGTTCCTCTACGGGTACGGCCACCTGATCATCTACGTCTCGATCGCGGCGACCGGGATCGGCGTGGAGCTGGCGGCCGAGATGGCGGCTCACCACCACCACGGCACGCTGCCGCTGTTCGCCTTCGCCCAGGTCGCCATCATCGCCGGGTTCCTGCTGATCTCCTCCGGCATCGGGCTCGACTTCGGCGTCAGCCGGCGTACGCACGCCGTCATGATCGGGCTGAAGTCGCTGATCGGCGTGACTGCCTTGGGCCTGGGGCTGTTCACCGAGTCGCCGGTGCTGACCGTCGCCGCAGTCGCCGGAGCCTGGCTCGTTCTCCTGGTCGCGGAGGCGATCATCGTTCATCGACTGGGTCACCCTAAGATCATCGACGGGGCGGACGCCCCAGTGACCTGGGGAGGCGCAGATGCGGCGATGGCTGCCGGTGGCGATGACGGCGTTGGTGCTGACGACGTCGGTACTGACGACGGGGTGCGGGTCAAAGAAGGAGCCTGAGTTCACCGACGGCCGGCCCGGCCTGGTGGGCAGCGGCGCCGGGGTGACCGACGTCCAGCCGTCCGGCGCGGGCGACGCGCAATCCACCCCGGCCGCGAGCGCGTCCGCGATCCCGCCGACCACCGGCGCGGTGGTCAACGGGGCGACCTCGGCCCCGATTCCGGCCGGGCAGCCGCAGCTTGTGCGCCTCGGTGTGCCGGTGGCGAAGTGGCAGGCGGAGTTCGATCGCATCGTCGCGGCCAAATACCGGCTGGTGCACTTCGACGGCTACGAGGTCGGCTCGCAGACCTTCGTCAACGCGCTCTTCCGGCCGAGCGACGGGGTCGCCTGGCAGTCGCGGAGCAACCTCACGGCGTCGGCGTACCAGACGGCGTTCGACCAGTTCAAGGCGCAGGGCTATCGGCTGGCCGACGTGAACAGCTACCTCGTGGGCGGTCAACTCCGGTACGCCGCGATCTGGCGCAAGGCGGCCGGCCCCGCCTGGATCGCCTACCACGGCGTCTCACAGAGTACGCACCAGGCGAAGCTCGACGCGCTCACCAAGGAGGGCTACCACCCCGTCAGCATCTCGGTCGTCGCGCCCAACGACACTCCTCAGTGGACGGCGATCTACGTCAAGGAGGACGCCGGCTCCTGGCTGGCGAAGTCGTGGCTGACCCGGGCCGAGTACCAGACCCAATGGGACGCCGCGATGGCCAAGGGAATGCGGGTGAGCTACCTCAGCGCGACCCAGTACGCAGGCAGCGTCCGGATCTCCGTCATCTTCCAGGCGGGCAGTGGTGCGTACGAGGCACGCTTCGGGCTCTCCGCCGCCGACGCCGCCACGAAGACGGGCGCGAACCAGTCGGCTGGACGCCTGACTCAGGCCGTCGCGGGGTACGCCGCCGCCGGTTCCGCCCGATTCGCGCTCGCCTGGTCGTAGCGCCTTACCAAGGCGGCTACAGCCGATCGACGATGTCCTTGGCTTCCTTCAGACTCAGTCCGGTCTGTTCGCGTACAAGTTTGACCGCGTGAATGATCTGGCCCCGCGACTTGAGCTGGGCCGCTTGCGCGACCACCTCGGGAGCCGGCGGCCGGCCCGCGGACGGCGACGAAACGACGTTCGGTGACCGGGCCGCCAGCTGGCCCGAGACGAGATCGTCGGGGCGGCGGGACTTCGAGGCCCGGCCGAGGAGGAACGCGACGATCGCCACTCCCAGCAGGAGGGCGATCGTCGGCAGGTCGAGATCCACGTTGCGACCCTACAAGGCCGCGGCCAGACGTCAGAGCTTGGTTGTCAGGAGCGTCGGCATGCCGGCCGGTACGCCGATGGCCGGAGCGTCGGTGAGAGTCGGCTCGTCGTCGGGTGCCGCGGCCAGCAAGGCGCGCAGGGCGGCAGCCCGGTCGGCGATCGCGGCGTCGGCCAGCTGGCGGAGTTTCTCGGCCTCGTCGGCGGTCAACCGGTAGAGACTCGCGACCCGGTCCGGCTGGAGACGGGTGGCCCGGGCGAAGTCCTTGTCGATGGTCAGGCGGGCGATGGCGTCGGCGAACTGGGACATCGTGACTCCTTACCTCCGCTTTTACCTCTTGGCTCCGCGCGGTGATCTCAAGGTAGGCCCCCGAGGGCGCTCCTGACCTCAGGTTCTGTACGGAAGTTGGGGCATCCGGTCGGCTAGGTACCGGCCTCCGTACATCCGGGCGACCGCCGGGGTGGCTTATCGGCGAGTAGTCGTCCGGGATGTCGCACAACGGGTGCGATGGGCGAACCGCATATCGATGTCTAGTGGCATCCCGTCGGGCCGTCACAGATAGTGGCGGCTCCCGTACCCCTGACGATGGTGGGAACACGACGGATGAGCTCTCGCACTTCGCGCCTGCGGGCGAAGATCGCCTTCCTGCTGGCCTCGCTCGCCGCCCTCTGGGCGTTCGCGGCGTTCGTGACGGTCCGGGACGGCCTCACCCTCCTCTGGATCCGTACGCTGGACTCCGAGGTCGGCCGCCCGACGAACGCGCTGGTCGAATCGGTTCAGGAGGAACGCCGGCAGTCGGCCGTCTACCTGGCACTGGTGGAAGCCGGTGACGGCGCGGCGACCGGAGCCGCCCGGGCCTCCCTCGAGACCGCCCGACAGCACACCGACGAGGCGGTGACCACCTTCCGGGCCTCCGTACGCGAGACGGCCGCCCGCTGGGCGCAGTCGGACACCACCGCCGCCCGCGTCGGCGAGCTCGACGGGCAGCTGGCCGAGCTGGCCACCGAGAGATCCGATGTGGACGCCGGACGGCGGGATCGGTCGGCCGTGACCGCCTACTACACCGACGTCGTGCGTACCGGGTATGAGATCTTCGAGACGATCGCGATCTTCTCCGACCGCGACATCAACAGTCGGCTGTCGTACCTGCTGACGTTGTCGCGGGGACGCGAACTACTGTCCCAAGAGGACGCTCTGATCTCGGGTGTCGTCGCGGCCGGTCGGTTCAGCCCGGCCGAGGCGGCGGAGTTCGCCCGGATCGTCGGCGCGCAGCGATATACCCGGTCGGTCGGCGTCGCCGGGTTGCCCCAGGACGCGGCCATCTACCGGCCGGTGCTGGAAGGCCAGGATCTCGGCCGGTTCCAGGCGCTCGAGGACCAGATCGTCCTGCAAGGCCCCGGTGTCGCTCCGGTCACCGCGGCCGCTTGGCGAGGCGCGCTCGACCCGGCGCTGGCCTCGCTCGCCCAGCTCGACCTCGACCTCGCCGATGCCACGATCGACCAGGCCACCGGGCCGGCGGTGATGATCGTCGTCCGGCTCATCCTCGCCGCCGGGCTCGGCCTCATCGCCGTGCTCGCCTCGATCATCCTCTCCATCACCACGGCCCGGGCGATCGTGCACCAGCTCCGCCGGCTCCGCGACGCCGCCGACGAGCTGGCGACGGTACGCCTCCCGAGCCTGGTGCGGCGGCTGGCTGCTGGCGAGGAGGTGGACGTTGCAGCGGAGGCGCCCCCGTTGGCGTTCGGCACCGACGAGATCGGGCAAGTGGGCCAGGCGTTCACCCAGGCGCAGGAGACCGCTGTCCGGGTCGCCGTCGAACAGGCCGAGCTGCGGCGGAGCGTACGCGATGTGTTCGTGAGCCTGGCCCGGCGGAATCAGGCGCTCATCCACAGCCAATTGCGGCTGCTGGACGAGATGGAATGCCGGGTCACCGATCCGACCGACCTCGAGGAGCTGTTCCGGGTCGACCACCTCGCCACCCGGATGCGGCGCAACGCCGAGAACCTCCTGGTGCTGTCGGGCTCGGCGGCCGGCCGAGGCTGGCGGCGGCCGGTCCCGATCGCGGACATCCTGCGGGCCTCGTGCGCGGAGGTCGAGGGCTATCACCGGGTGGTCATCCAGCCCGGTGACGCCGCCGAACTGGCCGGTCGAGCCGTCGGCGACGTCATCCACCTGCTCGCCGAGCTGGTCGAGAACGCGTTGTCGTTCTCGCCGCCGGACACCACGGTCCACGTCCGCGGCGCCCGGGTCGGCACCGGACATGTGCTGGAGGTCGAGGACCGCGGGCTCGGCATGAACGAGGCCGCCCTCGAAGAGGCGAACGAGCTGCTCCGCGAGCCGCCGGAGTTCAAGCTGACGAGCACCGCCCGGCTGGGCCTGTTCGTGGTCGGCCGGTTGGCCCACCGTCACGAGATCGAAGTGCAGCTGCGGCGCTCGCCGTACGGCGGGATCACGGCGATCGTCCTGATCCCGGAGAAGCTCATCTCCGGCCGTCCGCCCGCGTCGGAGTTGACCGCGCTGGAAGCGGCGATCGCGCTCCCGTCCGTGCCGGAGATCCGCACCCGGAACTCGTCGTCCCCGGTCGCGCTCGCGGTGCGGACCGAGCCACCGGTCCGGGTGGTCACCGCGCGTACGCCGTCGGGGCTGCCGGTGCGGCAACGGCCCAGTCCGCCGTCGGAGCCGCAAGCGCGCGACATCCGGGACCTCATGAGCGCCTTCCAGCGCGGTACGCAACGCGGCCGGGCGGAAGCCGTCGAAGCACCTGTGGAAGCGAAGCCCGTCGAAGGAAAGCCCGTGGAAGGGGAGTTCAATGACGCAGCGACCGACCGCTGAACTCGGCTGGCTGGTCGACGACCTGGTCAGTCGCCTGCCCGGAGCCGAGATGGCCGTAGTGCTGTCCGCCGACGGATTGGTGATGGCAGCCGCGTCCGGCACCGCCCGGGAGGACGCCGAACACCTGGCGGCCGTCTCGGCGAGCATGTTCGGGCTGGCCCGCGGCGCGAGCCGCCGGTTCGGCAAAGGCGTCGTACGCCAGGCGGTGATGGAGATGGCGGCCGGCTTCCTCTTCGTGAGTTCCGGGGGCGCCGGGGCCTGTCTGGCGGTCATCACCGACGACTCCGCCGACATGGGGCTCACGGCGTACGAGATGGCGATGCTCGTGACCCGCGTCGGCGACTACCTCTCCACGAACCCCCGTACCCCGGCCGCCGTCGAGTGACCGCCTCGGACCCCCTCCAGCCGGACCATCAGCACTGGCTGGACGACGACGCCGGTCCGGTCGTCCGCCCGTACGCCCTCGCGGCGGGCACGACGGTGGCCGCGACCGAGGAGTTCGACCTCATCGCGGTGGTGATGGCCAGCCGGGCACCGGCGCCCGGCGACGCCGCGCTCGGCACGGCCTCGGCCCGCATCCTCCAGCTCTGCCAGGAGCCATTGTCCGTTGTGGACTTGTCTGCTCGGATGAACCTGCCGGTCGGCGTGGTGCGGGCGCTGCTCGCGCAGCTCGCCACGCGAGACTTGATCCGCCGGAGCCCGACAGGCCCGGTCGCCAGGCCCAGTGAAGAGACGTTCAAGGCGGTCATCCATGGATTACGGGCACTCTGACCTCGTACTGCCGACGGCGTACAAGATCGTCGTCGCGGGCGGGTTCGGCGTCGGCAAGACCACGCTGGTCGGCTCGGTCAGCGAGATCCAGCCCTTCTTCACCGAAGAAGTGCTCACCGACGCGAGCCTCGGGGTGGACGACGTCTCCGGGGTGGAGGCGAAGACCACCACGACGGTGGCGCTGGACTTCGGCCGCATCCGCATCAGCCAGGAACTGATGCTCTACCTGTTCGGTACGCCGGGCCAGGACCGCTTTCTGTTCATCTGGGACGAACTAGTCGAAGGCGCGATCGGAGCGGTCGTCGTCGCCGACACCCGGCGGCTGGAGGACTCGTTCACCTCGATCGACTACTTCGAGCGCATGGGTGTGCCGTTCATCGTGGCGGTCAACTGCTTCGACGGCACCCGGGTGTACGCCACCGACGAGGTGAAAGCCGCGCTCAACCTCGATCCCGGCGTACCGGTGCGGCACTGCGACGCGCGGAAACGCGACTCGGTGAAGGAAGTCCTCGTGACATTGCTGGAGCACCTGCTGACGCTGCGCGCCGTCGCCGCCTAACGGCTTGCGTGCCGGATCACGGATGTGGGTCGAATCTTGACCCAAGATTCGCCCCAGAACCCTGATCTGGTGCCAAAAGATCGGCGAGGCGGCGTAGCAAAGCGCGTTGCTCTTCGGTCTCGGGTGCGGGGACGCCGCGCGCCTCCGAAACGAGCTCCATGGCTTGCTCGGCCGTCGCACCCAGGGCGATCAGGGCGGCCGCCACGACCATCCCGGAGCGGCCGATCCCGCCCCGGCAATGCGCGACGACGTAGTCGCCCGACCGCAGCCGCACCGCCAGTTTCGCAGCCAGTTCGGCGAGGTCGTCGAGGTCTGGCACGGAGAAGTCGGCGATCGGGAAGTCGATGTACGCCAACCCCGCGTCCCGGGCGGCCTCGGGTTCGGCGGCCAGCCCCAGCAGGTCACGCTCGCCCTCGGTGAGCGCGCAGATCAGCGCGTCGACCCCCTTGCGGCGCAACCCGTGCAGCGTGCGTACCAGTGCGTCGCCGCCGGCCGGACGAGACATCATCGCCAGTCGTCCCGAGACCGGCCAGTCCACGAGAAACGGTCCGGCCATGGGCGAATCTTATGACCTCATTCGGCGTGGCGATTGCGGGATCCGCCCCGTCGGATCGGCACCTGCAACACCAGCACCGCGGCCAGCACGATCACCCCGCCGACGAGCTGCCCCGGCGTAAGGCGCTCACCGTAGACGAGGGCGGTGGACGCGACGGTGACCGCGGGTTCCGCACACGACAGGATCGACGCGGTGGAGGCTCCCACCAGCCGGATGCCCGCCAGAAGGGTCGCGATCGGGACCACTGTGGAGAAGATCGCGAGGAGCACGACCCAGCCCCAGCCGGTCACGTCGCCCGGTGCGGCCATCGAGCCCGTCGCGTACCCGGCGATGGTCATCGTCACGCACGCCGAAGTGCAGACGATCGCGGAGAGCAGGAAGACGTCCAGCTCCGTGGGCACTCCGGCGGCCACCGTCAGATACAACGCGTACGCCGCGGCAGCGCCGAGCGCGAGTGCGACGCCGATCCCGGCAGCCGAACCGATCGCTCCGCCGGAGCCCAGGATCAGCACCAGGCCGACGGCCGAGCAAAGGAGAGCGGCGTACCGGCGGCGATCCGGGCTCTCCCGGCGCAGCAGGACGGCCAGCCCGGTCACCAACGCCGGGTACAAGTACAGCAGCAGTCCGGTCAGCGACGCGTCGATCCAGGAGAGCGCGCCGAAGTAGAGCAACGCCTGGGAGGCGTACCCGATGCCCCCGAGGCCGATGCACGTGAGCAGCGTGCGGAGAGTCGGAAAGGCCGGCCGACGGAAGGCCACTACGACCCACAAGACGGCGGCGGCGACGGCGAAACGGCCAGCGAGCATCGCCGGGACGCTGATCCCGGCGGCATAGGACTGCTTGGCGAAGACCGCGGAGAGCCCGAAGCCGGTCGCCGAGACCAGGCACAACAGTGCGCCCAGTCCGGGCGCCGGCCGATGGCGAGGAGTCGAGGCGCGCCGATCGGCCAGCTCCCGGGTTGGGGCCACTTCCGTGGTCATGACTGGAGACGGTAGGCCGGATCGAGCTATCGAGGTAGCCTGTTTTTCCTCCGGGACCCCAAGGAAACGCCTTGATGACGCTGCACCAGCTGCGGTGCTTCCTCGCCGCGGTCGAGCACGGCTCGTTCACCGCCGCCGCGACCGCGCTCGGGTACGCCCAGCCGTCGGTCTCGGAGCAGGTCCGGTTGCTGGAACAGCACGTCGACGCCCAGTTGTTCCGCCGGGTCGGGCGCGGGCTGGTGCCGACCGAGGCGGCCCGGGCGTTGGTGCCGCACGCGGCGGCGGCGTTGGCCGCGGTCGAAGAAGCGGGCCGGGCGGTCGCCGACGTACGCCAGGTGCTCACGGGCACCGTCCGCTTCGGCATCTTCAAGACCTCCCGCTTCTACCTCGGGGCGGACCTGGTCGGCGACGTGCTGCGCCGGCATCCGGGCGTACGCCTGGAGCTGGTCGGGCAGAACTCGGCCGAACTGCGTGACCTGCTCCGCAAGGGCGCACTGGAAGCGGGGTTGATCGCACTGCCCGTCGAGGAGGAGGGGCTCGCCGTCAACCCCGTGATGCGCGACGAACTCGTCTACCTCAGTGCACACCCGGATCGCCTGGTACGCCCGGTGACTCCGGCCGCCCTCGCGGCTGCGCCGCTCGTGCTGCCCGACGTCAGCTGGCGCGACGAGGACTCCACTCGCCGCGCGCTCGTCCACAGCGTGCAGTCCGCTGGGCGTACGCTACGGCCCCGGGTCGAGGTCGAGGACGTGGAGACCGCGCTGGAAGTGGCAGCGACCGGGCTCGCCGACACCGTGATCTGGCGTGGCGTACTGCATCGGCTGGCGGATCGCCTGCCACCCGGGCTGGGGTGGACGCCGCTGCGGCCGCGGCTCTACGAGACCTTCGCGATCGTGCACCGGCCGGACGCTCAGCTGTCCGCCGCCAGCCGGGTCGTCATCGAGCTCGCCTCCGCTCGGATGCGGGCGCTCGCCGCTGCCCTCTAGCGCCCCCTTGGGGCTGCCCCGCTTGGGGCTGCAGATCACGGTTACGCATGCTTCCGGGGCGGTCGGAAGCATGCGTAACCGTGATCTGCAGCTAACCGGCGCGCTGCGGGGAACGGGCGGGGCGCAGGGAGCGCGCCGGGGGAGCGTTTTCTCAGCCGGCGAAACGTTGGCACATCGCGAATTCGTTGCCGCCGACAGCAAAATGGCTGGCCAGGCGTTGTCGCATGGAAACCGTCCGGAAACAAGGTCTTGACATCGACGGTAGTCGGGATGAAACCTCTCTCCAGAGAGCGCTCTCCAACCCCCGTTCCCGACTCCGTCCCCCTGGAGATGTCATGAGACGTCTGCACGCCACAGCGGTGGCGGTCGCGACAGCTCTGCTCGCGACCTGCTTCGCCGTCGTGCTCACCGGATCGGCCAAGGCGGCCGACCCGCTGCTCTCCCAAGGCAAGCCCGTCACCGCCTCGTCCACCGAGAACGCCGGAACTCCGGCCGCGAACGCGGTCGACGGGAACACCGGGACCCGATGGTCCAGCGCGTTCAGCGATCCGCAGTGGATCCAGGTGGACCTGGGCGCCACCGCCGCAGTCAGCCAAGTCGTCCTGCAGTGGGAGGCGGCGTACGCGACCGCGTTCCAGCTTCAGGTTTCGGCCGACGCCACCACGTGGACGACCGTTTACAGCACCACCACCAGCACCGGCGGCACTCAGACGCTCACGGTGAACGGCACCGGCCGCTACGTCCGGATGTACGGCACCGCACGGGCGACTGCGTACGGGTATTCGTTGTGGGAGTTCCAGGTCTACGGCTCCACCGGCGGAACCAGTTGCGGCACCGCGAACGCCGGGCTCAACCGGCCCGCGACCGCATCGTCGGCCGAGAGCGCCGGAACGGCGGCCACCTACGCCGTCGACGGCAACACCGGGACCCGTTGGTCGAGCGCGTTCAGCGATCCGCAGTGGATCCAGGTGGACCTCGGCAGCGTTCAGACGGTCTGCCAGGTCGTCCTGCAGTGGGAGGCGGCGTACGCGACCGGTTTCCAGATCCAGGTTTCCGACACCGGATCGACCTGGACGAGCATCTACAGCACCACGACCGGTACCGGTGGCACGCAGACGCTGACGGTCAACGGAACCGGCCGCTACGTACGCCTCTACGGCACCGCCCGGGCCACCGGCTACGGGTATTCATTCTGGGAGTTCGTCATCCGTACGCGCACCACGGCCAGCCCGACTCCGACGAGCCCGACGCCGTCGCCGACCGGCCCGCAGTTGCCCGGCGGCGGCCCGCTGGGCTCGAACGTCAAGGTCTTCGACCCGAGCATGTCGGGTGCGACGATCCAGAGCCAGGTCGACGCGATCTTCGCGCAGATGGAGTCCAACCAGTTCGGCTCCCAGCGGTACGCACTGCTGTTCAAGCCGGGCACGTACAGCGGGTTCAACGCGCAGATCGGGTTCTACACCTCGATCGCCGGTCTGGGGCAGAACCCAGGTGACGTACGCATCAACGGTGACGTCACGGTCGACGCGGGCTGGTTCAACGGCAACGCCACCCAGAACTTCTGGCGGTCGGCCGAGAACTTCTCGATCTACCCGTCGGCCGGGTTCACCCGGTGGGCCGTCTCGCAGGCCGCTCCGTTCCGGCGGATCGACGTGCACGGCGACCTGAACCTCGCGCCCAACGGCTACGGCTGGGCGAGCGGCGGCTACATCGCCGACTCGCGGGTCAGCGGCCAGGTCGGCCCCTACTCGCAGCAGCAGTGGTACACCCGGGACAGCCAGATCGGCAGCTGGGGCAACGGCGTATGGAACATGGTGTTCTCCGGAGTCCAGGGCGCGCCCGCCCAGGCCTTCCCGAACCCGCCCTACACGACGCTGGCCACCACTCCGGTGAGCCGGGAGAAGCCGTACCTCTACGTCGACGGGACCGGGGCGTACCGGGTGTTCGTGCCGTCGCTGCGGACCAACGCGTCCGGGACGACCTGGGCGAACGGGTCGACGCCGGGCACCTCGATCCCGTTGACCCAGTTCTACGTCGCCCAGCCCACCGACTCGGCGGCCACCTTGAACCAGGCGCTGGCGCAGGGGCTCAACCTGCTCTTCACGCCCGGCGTCTACCACCTCAACCAGACGATCAACGTCACGCGGGCCGACACCGTCGTCCTCGGTCTCGGGTACGCCACCCTCATCCCCGACAACGGCGTGACCCCGATGACCGTGGCCGACGTGGACGGCGTGAAGATCGCCGGTCTGCTCTTCGACGCGGGCGCGGTGAACTCGCCGGTCCTGCTCCAGATCGGACCGGCCGGGTCGTCGGCGAGCCACGCGGCGAACCCGACCTCGATCAACGACGTGTTCTTCCGGATCGGCGGCGCCGGCGCGGGGAAGGCGACGACCAGCCTCATCGTCAACAGCAACAACACGCTCATCGACCACATCTGGGCCTGGCGCGCCGACCACGGCACGGGCGTCGGCTGGACGGTGAACACCGCCGACACCGGCCTCATCGTGAACGGCAACAACGTCACGGCCTTGGGCTTGTTCGTCGAGCACTACCAGAAGTACGAGGTGATCTGGAACGGCAACGGCGGCAAGACCATCTTCTTCCAGAACGAGATGCCGTACGACCCGCCGAACCAGGCCGCCTGGCGAGCCGGTGGTTATGCGGCGTACAAGGTGGCCGACACCGTCACCTCGCACGAGGGCTGGGGACTCGGCAGTTACTGCTACTTCAACGTCGACCCCACCATCGTCGCCGATCACGGCTTCGAGGTCCCCGTGAACGCCAATGTGAAGTTCCACGACCTGCTCACCGTCTCGCTCGGCGGTAACGGCACGATCGCGCACGTAATCAACTCCACGGGCGGACCCGCCCAGGGCACGGCCACCGTCCCGGTGAACGTCGTCAGCTTCCCCTGACGAGGCCGCTCCCACGCGCCGCGCGGACCCGCCCAGTCCGCGCGGCGTACCCTCCTGAAAATGCGAAGAGCGAGTGGCGCGATGTTCGGGCTTGCCCTCGGCGATGCGCTGGGCAAGCCCACGGAATTCATGCGGTACGCGGAGATCAGCGCGCGATTCGGGCCAGGGGGTCCGGCCGAGCCGGACGGCGAGCCGGCCCTGGTCACGGACGATACGCAGATGACCCTGGCCGTGGCCGAGGCACTGCTGGAGGCCGAGGTCCTCGACGCTGCGACCCTGGAACCGTTGTGGCGCAAGCGTTTCATGGACTGGGCGGTGAGCCCGGAGAACAACCGCGCCCCCGGCATGACCTGTCTGCGCGCGATCGAGCGGCTGGCCGACGGACGGCCGTGGATCGCCGCGACCGAGGCCGGTTCCAAGGGCTGTGGCGCGAACATGCGGGTTGCGCCGGTCGGCCTGGTGCCCGGCGTGGCCGACGCGGACCGGGCCGGGATGGCGCAGTTGCAGGCGGCCCTGACGCACGGACACCCGACCGCGCTGGCGGCCAGCGACCTGACGGCTTTCGCCGTGCATTGGCTGCGCGACGGCCTCGCTCCGCCCGACCTCCCGGCCAGGTTGCGGCAGCGCTGCGCCGACCAGCGCCGCGTCTACCACCACGACTGGCTGGGCGACCTCTGGCAGCGGCCCGGTGAGACGACGCCCGAGGAGTTCATCGCGCGCGGCTGGGACGAATGCGCCGCCGTCGTCGACCGGTTGGACGCCGCGTTGTCGATCGGCGATCGCGTCTCCGACCCGTGCCTCGCGACCGGGGAAGGCTGGATCGCCGAAGAAGCGCTCGCCACCGGCCTGCTCTGCTTCCTCCTGTACGCCGACGACCCGGTCGCGGCCCTCCGTCGCGGGGCGATGACCTCCGGAGACTCCGACTCGATCGCGTCGCTCGCCGGTGCGTTCGCTGGAGCGGCGTACGGGCTGGCCGCCTGGCCTGCGGATTGGGTCCGCCGCATCGAGTACGCCGCCGACCTGGAGCGGATCGGCCGCACCTGGGACTGATCGTTCTGCCGCCAGGTGTCGTCTGCCGCTTCGCTCGTTCGACGTATGGGTGACGTTCTCAAGTGAGGAGTTTCGAGATGCGAGTAATGGTGATCATCAAGTCCGACGAGAACGCCGAGGCAGGCGTACTGCCCGGTGACGAGGTCGTCGGCGCCATGGTCAAGTACAACGAGGAACTGATCAAGGCTGGGGTGATGCTCGCCGGCGAAGGATTGCACCCCAGCGTCAAAGGTGCGCGGGTGACCTTCAAGGCCGGCAAGGCCACCGTCGTCGACGGCCCGTTCGCCGAGGCCAAGGAGCTGATCGCGGGCTTCTGGCTGTGGCAGGTCAAGTCGATGGACGAGGCCATCGAATGGGTCAAGCGGATGCCCGCCTCGCAGGGCACCTCCGACGATCAGGTCGCGGAGATCGAGATCCGGCAGGTCTTCGAGAACGAGGAATTCGAGGGGCAGATCGACCCGGAGCTCCAAGCTCAGGACGCGCGGCAACGTAGCGGCTTGCAGTGACGGCGGCCCGGCTGCTCTGATAGGGCGGTGTCGGCAGCGCATCGGGCAGTGGACGCCGTCTGGCGGATCGAGTCCGCCCGGATCATCGCCGGGCTTGCCCGAGTCGTCCGCGACGTCGGGCTGGCCGAGGAACTCGCTCAAGATGCGATGGTCGCCGCGCTCGAACAATGGCCTGAGTCAGGCGTACCGGATAACCCGGGCGCCTGGCTCATGCTCATCGCCAAGCGCCGCGCGGTCGACTATCTGCGGCGGCAGGAGACGCTGACCCGCAAGGTCGCCGAGTTGGGCCGCGATCTCGACGACCACGAGGAGTCGTTCGAGGCCGAAGTCGACGCCGCGCTCGACGACGACATCGGCGACAACCTGCTCAGCCTGGTCTTCACCGCCTGCCATCCGGTGCTGTCCCCGGAGGCTCGGGTGGCCCTGACCCTGCGACTGCTGGGCGGGCTCACCACGGAGGAGATCGCGCGGGCGTACCTGGTTCCGGAGACGACCGTGGCGCAGCGCATCACCCGGGCGAAGAAGACGCTGGCGCAGAAGCAGATCCCGTTCGAGACGCCCGGTGGCGCCGAGCTGAGCGACCGCCTGCCCTCAGTCCTCGAAGTCGTGTACGCCATCTTCAACGAGGGCTACGCCGCAACTGCGGGGGAGAGCTGGATCCGCCCGACACTGTGCGAGGAGGCGCTGCGTCTCGGCCGCATCCTGGCCGAACTCGTCCCGCGCGAACCTGAGGTGCACGGCCTGGTCGCGTTGATGGAGATCCAAGCCTCCCGGCTACGCGCCCGCGTCGGCCGCGACGGCCGTCCCGTGCTGCTGCTCGACCAGAACCGGGTCCTCTGGGACCGCATCCTGATCCGCCGCGGTCTCGCCGCCCTCGACCGCGCCTTCTCGATCGGCGAGCCAGTCGGCCCGTACACGCTGCAAGCCGCCATCGCCGCCTGCCACGCCCGCGCAGTGACCGCCGAAGACACCGACTGGGCGCAGATGGTGCGCCTCTACGAACTGCTCGGCGAACTGACCCCCTCCCCGGTGATCGAGCTCAACCGGGCGGTCGCCGTCGGCATGGCCAGCGGGCCGGAAGCCGCGCTCAAGCTGGTCGACGCGCTCGCCGACGACCCGGCGCTCTCGGCGTACCACCTGCTGCCGAGTGTGCGCGGCGACCTCCTGGCCAAACTCGGCCGCACCGCCGAAGCCCGCGCCGAGTTCGACCGCGCCGCTTCGCTGACCCGCAACGAGTCCGAGCGCGTCCTGCTGCTTGAGCGAGCCCGCTCCCTACCTTGACCGGTACGCGAACAGCAGTGCCATACTCGCGCTCATGGGAACCTGGGACGCCGGACCGTACGACAACGACGACGCCTCCGACTGGCTGGAAGACCTCTTCGAAGCCGACCCCGCCGAATGGTCGGACATCATCGCCGAGACCCTGACGGCTGTCGTCGACTGGGACGACTACCTCGAATACCCGGAAGCCGCCGAAGCAGTGGCGGCCGCCGCCGTCGTCGCCTCCCAACTGCCCGGCATGGAGGCGTACGCCCCGGAGATGTTCGCCGACGACGAGGAGCTCGACTTCCCCGAATCACTCCGCGACCTCGCCGTACGCGCCCTGGACCGGATCGTCGGCGACGAGTCGGAATGGCGCGAGCTCTGGGACGGCAACGGCGACGAAGCCGTCGACGTCGTACGCGAACTCCGCACCGCCCTCGCCGGCTAACTCACACTTCTACGGCCGACCAGCCGGTCCGGGACGCTCCACCGAGGCGCTCGGCGCTCACCAACGCCTCGACCGCGTCGGCGCTCTCGGCGAGGACTACGCCGTCGGGCGTGCTCTCGGCGTACAAGCGGATCTCGAAGATCTCGCCGACGGCCTCGATCCCGACCCACGAACCCGACGCGACCACCTGCTGGATCGGAACCCCGCGCCGCAACGCTCCCACCGCCTCGCCCGGCGTCATCCCCACGGCCATGGGGCTATCTTTCACCCTCCTGATGTCGTCAGCGGCCCCTCACGACACCACCAGGGCGAAACATCGTCATGAGACCAGCCGTCGAACTTCGTCCGCAAAGTTCGTCGTACCGGCGTTCTCTAGCGCAATGAGCAGGCCGTGCAGAGTCGTAGGCTCGCGCTTGTAGCGCTCAGCTTGCGCAGTCAGGACTCAGCCGCGCCTACCTTGACCGCTGCCGCGCGTACGTGGCGATCCGTTTCATCGCAGGTCATCGAGGAGATGAGTGGCTCGTGACCGGTGCGGATGTGGCACCTTCGCGGACAAGAACGCGATGAAGCTCGTCGAGGATCTGAGGAGACCAATGTGGTCGATACAAATCGGCGGCAGCGAGTCTGAGCAGACTGTCGCGTAGGTACATGGGAAAGAGGACGCACGTGTCGAGGAGGACCGAGAGTGTCATCGTCGATCACCGGGTCCGCGTGGGGCCTGCGGACTTGCGATAGCCGTCAGCTTCCTCGGAAGCTTCGATCAGCTCGTCCAGTGCTGCCTCACGAGCTGAACGTCGGTTCTCTTGGAAGGCGAGGACATCGCGGAGCCGGACGCGACGGTGGCGCCCCGGCTGTTCAAACGGGATGAGTCCCTCATCGAGCATCTTGACGAGCGTGGGGCGGGATACCCCCAGCAAGTCGGCCGCTTCCTGGGTCGTCAGGCGCTGATTGTGGGGTGCGATCGTGACAGCCTGACCGCGAGCCATCGCCTGGACCACTTCGCGGAGGACCTCGTACACCGGGGTTGGGAGCCGAAGTCTCGCACCGTCCGGTCCCACGAGCTCCGCCGACCGGCCGGAGCCGAGCCGGCGAAGCATGTCGAGCAGCTCGTCGAGCGGTTCAGTAGGCGGAAGGACGGTGAGATCAGGTACGGCGATCATCACGCCGCTAGCGTACGCCAATTCGAAAGAAACGAAAGGTTCTCCATAGGTTATGTCACTGCTTCGCCACCCAGTAGACCTGCTTGTGGCCCCGTGACTCCAGTTCGGCCGCTTGCGCGTCAGCTGCCTCGCGCGAAGCGTGACGGGCGACCTCGTACCGATTCCCGTTGTCGTCCTGCCGCCACACGACCCAGATCGTCTCCTCGGCCATGTGACCATCTAAGCGGATGCCCGCCATGCTTGCCCGCCCGCGATCGGCTGAGCGACTCGCTCCACGCGGTCGATCGCGGCTAGCAGCGTCGGTCGAGCCCTCACCCAGAAACGGGTAACGAGGCGTTCGGGGCCGTAGCGCTCGCCGATCTCATCCAGCCGCGTAGTCACCTCAATCGGGGTGCCGTCGGGCGTAGTGGTCATATCGGCGTACCACAGCGCATCGGCAGTGATGGAGTGCTCCTGCTCGAACTCCGCGACCAGAGCCCCAGCCAACCCCCGCTCCTCCGCCTCGAAGAGGGCACAGGAGTGGTACGCAACCAGCGCAGCGAGGCGGGGAGACTGGCCCTGTTGGAGGAGCCACCGAGCACCATCCAGGGAATGAAAGCCGGTGTGCGCGATGTTCGGCGCGTACCCGATGTCATGTAGCCAGGCAGCGGCGATGAGCAAGTCGCGGACCTTCTCTGGGACCACCCGGGCGATCTCGCGGGCTTTTGCCGCTACGCCCTGTACATCTTGCCAACGCCTAGGTAAGGAGGCCGCCAACTCCTGCGCGGCATGTCCCGACGCCAATTCGACCAGTTCAGGCACGTGCGGGAGCCTATACACGCTGCCAGAACTCCCGCTACGGACGGCTACGGAGCCCAAGTCGTCCCAAGTCGTCCTTCCGTGGCGACCCGGGACAATGTCGGCGTGGATGCCTACAGCCGATTTGCCGATGTTCCCGAAGACCAACTCCAACAAGTCGGCTCGAATGCCGACGCAGCGAAGATCGTCGCGCTCATGGAGGCTGACCTCCGAGCGCACCCGAATGCCTGGGAGAACACAGACCTGGCAACGTTCCTCGGCGCTCTGGCCCGCTGCATCGATGCACAGCCGCAGCTCTACGGCAACCTTGGACAGAGCTACCCGGCGATCCCCTCTTGGAAGCAGTTCGCCGAAGCCCTTGTCGCGGCGACTGGCTACGAATAGCCAAGTCAACTAGGCCCCCGCCAACGGTCACGCGGACGGAATCGCCTGACGTGCCCGTCCCAGGTGATGGTTTCCGCAAGGGAATCTGCTCGCTAGCCCGCGGGACGCGTTGCTACGGTCGCCGCCATGCATAGCCTGCCCAGCGTCGACCGGGCCGACGTTCGCAAGACTGACGACAGCTCTGCCCTGATCCTGTCCGCAGGTGGGTTGCACGTCGTGATGATCCGTGTCCGCTACGACGGCAGGTGGAATGACGTGGAAGAGGTGATTAACAGCTCTGGTGACGTAGCCACTGGGGCGGTGAACGCCTGGACCCTCATTGGTCGAGTACTGTCGCTGGAGTTGAACCGCGAGGCAGCGGTGAAGCTGCGGTTTCCGCGTGACTACCGTGTGGACCTCGCCTTGTCTGGCGACCAACTCAATCTGGTTCGGACCAGCCTTCTGGAGATTCTGTCTACGGCCTGCTTCGTCGTAGAAACGCCAGAGGGCCGCGTCACGAGCTGAGCTCGGAGGTCGGGCCGTGGAGTTCCGCACCCCTCAAGCATCTGCTGGTAGCTGGCACAAGATAGGGCGGAGAGTCCTGGTGAGAACTTTCTTTACGTCTTCAAGGCGGCCCTGACGGGCCGCACGCGCCGTCGCCAAAGGGGCCGGGCCAAGGCCCGCCGCTTCGCCGGGACGGGACCAGGGCCTGGGGGCCCTGGCCCGCCCGGCGGCGGTGATAGCCCCGCGACGGCGCGACGGACTAAGAGCAGGGCCTGCGGCGCGAATCCCCCGACAACAGGATGGGCGGCAATCCCGTCACCACCGACCCAGGCAGAGCCGACCCGGAACCTGCCCTCCTGGTCAAGGTCGTTCTGCAAGTGTGGAGCTCCACCTTGACCAGGAGGGCAGAACCCGGGACCACGGAGTGTGGGTCGACGGCGACGGGATGGCTACGCTTGTCAAGGCGAGGTTTACGCCTGGTAAATCTCCATGACTTCGCGGGCGACAAATAAGCGGCCGTACTTCTTTCCGGTCCATTCCACGATGAGGCCAAGCTTCACAAGTTTTGGAATCACCTGGTTGACCGCGACGTAGGTGACTTCGTAGCGTTTCGCCGCGTCCGTAACGGACAGCATCGGATAACCGATCAGGTCTTCGGTGATCTTTTCGGCTACGCCCCGCACCTTTGCCTCTCGCAATGTGGCTAGGGCTTGGTCTCGCCAGTCATGAAGACGATCAATCTTCTGCACGGCTGTGGTGGCCTGGACTCGTACGGCTTCGCAGAAGAACTGGATCCAGTCGTCGAAGCGACCCGTGATGCTGCATTGGAGTAGGTGGTTCTGGTACGCCTCACGTTCCCGTTCTAGCCACGGAGACAAGTTGAGTACCGGAAGCCGCATCTCTCCCGCCCGTGCGAGCTGAAGCACACAGACCAGGCGACCGAGGCGTCCGTTACCGTCGTTGAACGGGTGAAGGGATTCGAACTGATAGTGACCAAGTGCCATCTTGACCACAAGAGGGATGGAGTTATCACGGTTGATCCAGTCAATCCAGGCGTCAACCCCGCTGCGTAGTTGATCGCCGGGCGGTGGGGGAACGAACCGCGCGTCAGAAACCCTTCGGCCGCTACTGCCGATGAAGACCTGTTTGGTCCGGAGGTGGCCGGCATCCGGCCCATCACCGGGTGTCCCAGCGATGAGAATCTTTTGAAGGCTCTCCAGCATGGCCACGGTGATCGGGTAGGTCTGGATCCACTCAAATGCAGTCTCGGCCGTTCTGACGTAGTTTCGAACCTCTGCCACTGCCGCGCCGACGGTGCTCGTTCCGGCGAAGTCCGCTTCTAGAACTTCATCCAGTGCCGCGTAGGTTCCTTCAAGCGCTGACGTGCTCACTGCCTCGCGGCGGATCGCGGGGCGAACCAGCAGGTACGGGTTAGGCAGCCGGAAGGCCGCTTGATCAAGGCGAGCGATCGCGGCGGAAGCCTCAGCTACCAGCTTGTATGTCTCCTGGTTTAGGTCGAGCAGGTCTGGCAACGGGTCGGGTATGAACGCGAAATGGTCGAAATCTTCGCCAAACCTGCCGTCCGTACCGGTAATGCGGACAAGCCTGCCGACCGGCGTCTTGCTGAAGGCACCAATATCCACGGCTTCTAAACTATCATCCCGTAAACTTTAAATCTGGTCCGCAGATCTAAACCAGAACGCAGAAGCCTGCTCGCAAATGAAACTAGGAAGCGAGCCGGTTTAAATCTGCCGACGAGATTTAAACCGGTCCGGATCTCATAACGCCCGTCGTCAACCCTGCGAAAACTACGACCAGTTATCTCGCGTCGCCTAACAGCCCAGCTCTACGATTTATCGATATAAGTCGATTTCGCGCCGGGTATACGCTCCGTTGTGGCGAAGCCATGCTGTGCACCGAAGGCAACGGAGCGTATACCCGGTGCGCGCGCGCGAAACTAGTCTCTTCCTTCATGCTTCGCAATCCCTGGGCCCAGACGACCAGCCCTCCGTTGTCACCAGATGCCACAACTGGCCGATGATCGCCTGGGCTGTAGCGGGTAGAGGAGTTTGTCCGCCTTGCGGTCCTCATGCCGGGCACCATCAAATCTTTGGCTCTGTGTCGGGCCGTCTCTGGGCCGTCTGGGCCGTCATCGGGCCGCGAAACGGCGACCAACGACAACCAACGAGAACCAAGAACGCCGTGAATACGCCCATCTCAGAACGCAGGGAACCGGCTTGATCAGGAAGGCGACGGACGAGTCGGCCTGTACGCCGGATTTTGTGCCGCCCTCCGGAGAGGGCGCGGCGGCCATCCATCTCGGCGCACCGTTGCCGATGCGCTCCAGCGGCCTACCCGCAGGCTTGGGCGGGCAGCCCTCGAACGCCTGCGCAGGACCCGTGGGTCCCTCTTGGCCTTGCTCCGGGTGGGGTTTACCGAGCCACCCCGGTCACCCGGGGTGCTGGTGGGCTCTTACCCCACCGTTTCACCCTTACCCGATCTCCGATGGAGTCGGGCGGTCTGTTTTCTGTGGCACTTTCCCGCGGGTCGCCCCGGGTTGCCGTTAACAACCACCCTGCCCTTTGGAGTCCGGACGTTCCTCGGCATCACCGCGGGCCCGCAGTGATGACGCGACCGCCCGGCCGACTCGTCCGTCGTAGTGACAAGGATACTGATCAGGTTCGCCCGGAGTCGATCAGGGACCCATGGACACGACACACCGGTCGATCACGACGGTAAGTTCATGATCGCGCGGAAAGGCGGGGCCTGGGGAGGCGCAGGTGCAGGCACAGCATGTGGTGGTGTTGCTCGCGGCCGGGTTCGGCGCGGGTGCGGTGAACGCCGCCGCCGGCGGGGGTTCGCTCATCAGTTTTCCGGCGCTGATCGCGACCGGTTTGCCGCCGAAAATCGCGAACGTCACGAATTCGGTGGCGGTCTGCCCGGGGTATCTCGCGAGCGTCGCGGGGAGTTGGCGCGACGTCGGCGACGAGCGGCGTACGTTGCTGCGGTTGTTGCCCACGATCGCGCTCGGCACGGCCACCGGCTGCGCGCTACTGCTGGTCACGTCGGCGGAGGCGTTCGAGCGGGTGGTTCCGTTCCTGGTGCTCGCGGCCGCCGCGGTGCTCGCCTTCCAGGATCGGCTCAAGGCAGTGGTGGGTCATCCCCATCAGATGAGTACGCGTAAACGGGCGGTCGCGCTGCACGGTCTGGTCGGGCTGGGCTGTGTGTACGGCGGGTACTTCGGAGCCGCGCTCGGTGTGATGCTGGTGGCGGTGCTTGGGCTGCTCGTCGACGGTTCGCTCAGGCAGATCACCGCGATGAAGAACGTGGTCTCCGCCGCCGAGGGGCTCGTGACGATCGCGTACTTCGCCGTCTTCGCGGATGTCCAGTGGTCTGCGGTCGCACTGCTCGCCCCGGCGACGATTGCGGGCGGGTACGCGGGCGCGCGGATCGCCCGGCGGATTCCGCAGCGGATCCTGCGGGCCGGCATCGTCGCGTACGCCGTCGTAATCGCGGGAATCCTGTTCGTCCGCGCCTTCTGAACACAGCCGAAGCGATCTACCATCGTCGAAGGAGAAGGGCGGTGCCAATGTCTACTTCGGTCTCCGATCGCGACCATCTGATCGCGGCCGCGCTGAGCCTCGTCGCCATCGGCGGGTTGCACCTCGACGGGTGGGCGCACGCCAATCGGCCGGGGCTGGAGACCTTCTTCACGCCGTGGCACGCCGTCCTCTACTCCGGTTTCCTTCTGACCGCCGGGTGGCTCGTCCTGCTCGGCGTACGCCTCGGGGGCCGCAGCGCCGGCCCGCTCGCCTGGTGGAGTGCACTGCCTAAGGCGTACAAGTCGGGGATCGTGGGGGTGGCGGTCTTCGCCGCCGGCGGTGCGGGCGACATGCTGTGGCACACGCTTTTCGGTGTCGAGACGGGCGTGGACGCGCTGTTGAGCCCCACGCACCTGGTGTTGCTCGTGGGCGGGATGCTGTTGTTCTCCTCGCCTGCGGTGGCCGCGGCGCGCGACTTCACCGGACGGTGGCCGGGCGTCGTGGCGATTGCGCTTTCGACGGCGTCGGTGGCCGGGGCCGGCGCGTTCTTCCTGAGCTATCTGGAGGTCTTCCAGTGGCCGCGGGCGTCGCAGCTCTACGTGCCCAACGGGCCGAACGAGGGCAGCGCGGTGCTGGGCTTCGGCGGATATCTGGCGAATACCGCGGCGATTCTCGTGGCGATCCTGCTGCTGCGGCGATTCCTGGATCGCGCGCCGCTCGGCGTGCTCACCGCGGTGACCGCCACAGTGTCGATCGGCGGCGCGGCGTTCACCGAATTCGCCTATCCGGCCCCGATCGTGGGCGCGATCGCCGGTGCGGTGGTGGCCGACGCAGCGCTCGCCTTCGTGCCATGGCCCTGGGACCGCTGGCTCGTGCTGGGTGCGCTCGCTCCGCTCGCGATTTGGAGTGGGCAGCTCATCGGCGTCGAGGTGAGCGTCGGAATCGGCTGGACAGTGGAGTTGTGGGCCGGCGTCGTCGCACTTTGTGGTCTCGCCGGGCTGAGTCTGGCCCTGCTCACCCGCCCGCGTGACGTTCCGGCGGCGCGTCGCGACGAGCCGATCGCGGCCGAAGCCACCCTCGTCGGGTGATGCGCGCCCGGCCTCCCTTGTCGACGGCCGAACGCTGATTCCGCGCTGCCGCAGCGCTTTTCACCGCGTACGCCGAATGGTGCGAGTCGCCATTCGGCCGTCCGTCCAACATCGCCGGAGAAAAGAATTCTCCGATTTTTCGCTGAAATACACACACATGGCCGAATTGCGATGCATAGTGACGTTGAGCAACAGCGGCAAAAGTGCCGAGGTTGCACAAACGTCCGCAGCGGGCGAAGGGCCTGTCGGACACATCCGTGAGGAGGAGACGATGGCCGAAGCTAAGAAGGCCACCCGACCGGCGGCGAAGAAGACCACCGCCAAGAAGACGGCGGCCAAGGCGCCGGCCGGCCGCGCCGCAGCGGTCAAGAAGTCCGCCGCGGCGAAGAAGACGACGGCGAAGAAGACCACCGCTGCTGCGAAGAAGACGACGGCCGCGAAGAAGACCGCCGCCAAGAAGACGACGGCGAAGAAGACGATGGCCGCCAAGAAGACCACCGCGAAGCGGGTGACTGCGGCGGTGAAGAAGTCGACCCGTCCCGCGGCGAAGAAGACCACCGCCGCGAAGAAGGCGGCGGCGAAGAAGACCACGCGTCCGGCCGCCAAGAAGACCACCGCTGCTAAGAAGACCACCGCGGCGGCGAAGAAGACCACCGCGGCGGCGAAGAAGACCACGGCCGTCAAGAAGACCACCGCGGCTGCGAAGAAGACGACGGCCGCGAAGAAGACCACGGCCAAGAAGACGGCCGCGAAGAAGACCACGCGTCCGGCCGCCAAGAAGACCACCGCGGCGAAGAAGACGACGCGCCCGGCCGCGAAGAAGACCACGGCCAAGAAGACGGCCGCGAAGAAGACCACCGCGAAGCGGACTACCTCGCGTATGCGCTGATGTCCGACGGGCCGCCGGATGCACGGCCGGCGGCCCGCTGCATGTCTCGACCCGCGTCGGGTGCACGGCACTGGTAGGAATGTGCCGTGGTCACCCGACGCGTTTTCGCCTCCGCCATCGACTTCGGCCCCCTGCGCGCGGAGCTTCATCTGCCCGACTCGTTCCCGTCCGCGGCCCAGGCCGAGGCTGAGGCCAGTGCCGCCGCCCCCAAGCTGCCCGCGCTCGACCGGACCGACGTCGAGTTCGTCACGATCGACCCGCCCGGCTCGCGGGACCTCGATCAAGCGGTCTGCCTGCGGCGCCGCGGTTCCGGTTTTCAGGTGTGGTACGCCATCGCCGACGTCCTGAGCGCGGTGCCCAGCGGGGGCGCCCTGGAAGCCGAGACGTGGAAACGGGGGCAGACCGTCTACCTGCCCGACGGCAATGTGCCGTTGCACCCCGTCGTGCTCAGCGAAGGCGCGGCCAGCCTCCTGCCGGAGCAGGAACGGGCCGCCGTCGTGTGGACGATCGACCTCGACTCGAACGGTGTCACCGAGGGCGTGCACGTCGAACGGGCTCGCGTACGCAGCCGCGCGAAGCTCGCGTACGCGAACGTGCAGCGCGAGGTGGATCAGGACAAGCTGCCGGAGTCGATCGCACTACTGCCCGAGATCGGCCGCCTCCTCGTCGAGCAGGGTCTCCAGCGTGGGGCGATCAACCTGCCGATGCCCGAGCAGGACGTCGTGGTCAGTAAGTCGGGCTGGCGGCTGGAACTGCGCCCGCCGCTGCCGGTGGAGGAGTGGAACGCGCAGATCTCGCTGCTCACCGGCATGGCGGCGGCCCAGCTGATGCTGCGCGGCGGAGTCGGACTGCTCCGAACGATGCCATATCCGACGCCGGAGGCGCTGAGCAAGCTGCGTACGGCAGCGGCCGGGCTCGGGATCGAGTGGCCCGCCGAAGTGAGCGTCGGCCGGGTCCTCGCCGGTCTCGACCCGAAGAACCCCCGGGCCGCCGCGTTCATCGACCAGACCGCTGAGACGCTGCGTGGAGCCGGATACACCGCGTTCGACGGCGTACGCCCGGAGCAGACCGACCATGGCGGCGTCGCCGGGGCGTACGCGCACGTGACGGCCCCGTTGCGCCGCCTGGCCGACCGGTACGCCACCGAAGCGGCCCTGGCCGTCTACGAAGGCCGTCCGGTGCCCGACGAGATCCGGGCGGCGCTGCCGAAGCTGCCCGAGGTGATGGCGGAGACGGGGCGGATCGCCTCCGCCGCCGACCGGGGTGCGATCGACCTCGCCGAGGCGCTGCTGCTGAAGGATCGGGTGGGCGAGGTCTTCGACGCCGCCGTGGTCGACGACGACCAGATCGCGCTCGACGAGCCGCCGGTACGCGCCCGCTGCTCGGGCGACCTCAAGCCCGGTGAGCGGGTGCGGGCTCGGCTCACCGACGCCGACCCCGTCAAGCGGCTGGTGCGCTTCACTGCTGTATAGCGCTCTCTCTTTCGCTGCAGATCACGGTTACCCATGCTTCCCGACCGCTCGGAAGCATGCGTAACCGTGATCTGCAGCGGTCTCGCTGGAGCCGGCCGGATACCCGCCGGTAGGGTCGGACGCATGGCTCTCGACGCGATCTCCCTGCCCGACGTCTCCGGTCTGACGGTCGGCATCCTCGGCGGCACCGGTGACCAGGGACGAGGGCTGGCGTACCGGCTCGCCCGGGCGGGCCAGCGGATCGTCATCGGCTCCCGGTCGGCCGAGCGGGCCGGTGCGGCCGCCGCGGAGATCGCCGCGCTGGCCGGGCAGACGGCCGACGTCACAGGTGCTGACAACGCCGCCGTCGCCGCCGGGTCGGACATCGTGATCGTCGCCGTGCCGTGGGACGGCCACGGAGAGCTGCTGACTTCGCTGCGCGAGCCGCTCGCGGGCAAGCTCGTCGTCGACTGCGTGAATCCGCTCGGCTTCGACAAGCAGGGGCCGTACGCGTTGCGCGTACCGGAGGGGAGTGCGGCCGAACAGGCGGCGGCGCTGCTGCCGGACTCGACCGTGTGCGCCGCCTTCCACCATGTGAGCGCCGCTCTGCTGGCCGACCCGGAGGTCGCCGCGATGCAGCTGGACGTGCTCGTGCTCGGGGAGGAACGGGAAAAGGTCGCCGTCGTGCAGGCCCTCGCGAATCGCATTCCCGGCATGCGCGGGGTGTATGCCGGCCGTCTCCGGAATGCGCATCAGATCGAGGCGTTCACCGCCAATCTGATCGCCATCAACAAGCGATACAAGTCGCACGCCGGTATTCGCGTCACCGACGTCTGACGGCTCAATGAGAAAGCCCCGGCCGGAGCCGGGGCCCTTTCGATTTAGAAAGTATGTTCGGATGCGGGGAACACTCCGCCCCGGACTTCTTCGGCGTACTGCTTGACCGCGTCGGTCAGCACGGTGTTCAGGTCGGCGTACCGCTTCACGAAGCGCGGCGCCGGTCCGGTACGCAGTCCGGCCATGTCCTGCCAGACCAGCACCTGGGCGTCGCAGTCGGGGCCGGCGCCGATCCCGATGGTGGGGATGTCGAGCTCGTGGGTGACCTGCTTGGCGACCTCGCCCGGAACCATCTCCAGGACGACGGAGAACGCGCCGGCTTCGGCGACCGCCCGGGCGTCGGCGAGGATCTGCTCAGCTGTGTCGCCGCGGCCCTGCACCCGGTATCCGCCCAGCACGTGCTCACTCTGCGGGGTGAATCCGATGTGCGCCATGACCGGTACGCCGGCCTGCGTGAGCGCCTCGATCGCAGCGGCACTGCGCCGGCCGCCTTCGAGCTTCACGGCGTGACAGCCGCCCTCCTTGAGGAACCGTACGCCGGTGCGCAGCGCCTGGGTGGGGCCTTCCTCGTAGGAGCCGAACGGCAGGTCCCCGACGACGAGAGCGCGCTTGGTCGCCCGGGTCACCGCGCGTACCAGGGGGAGTAGTTCGTCGACCGTCACCGGCAAGGTCGTCTCGTAGCCGAAGACGTTGTTGGCGGCCGAATCGCCGACCAGCAGCACGGGGATTCCCGCGGAGTCGAAAAGCGCGGCGGTGTACTGGTCATAGGAGGTGAGCATCGCCCACTTCTCCCCGCGTTCCTTCGCCAGCAGCAGATCACGGGTGCGTACGCGCTTGGTGGCGGGCCCGCCGTAGAGGGACGGGACTTCTGACTGGGACATCGGCGTCTCCATGGGTGTGTCTCGAGGCCGCGAGGTGCGGTCCCCGGATGAGGTGATCGTCCCACTTTGCGCAACCGGCCGGTTAACCTTCGTGCAACATCTCACAGCCACCTCGGCGGTCTGCTAGCGCGCTGGATCACGGATCACGGTCGAATCACGGTGCAAGATTCGACCGTGATCCCTGATCCAGCGCCGTAGGGGCGGCCGTGAGGAAGAAACCGGGGCGTGGAAAGATTGACGGGATATCCGATCCGATACCCAGGGGGTTGGCCCGACCGTGGCTCAGTTCATCTACGTGCTGGAGAAGGCGCGCAAAGCGCACGGTGACAAGGTCGTTCTCGACAACGTCACGCTGAACTTCCTGCCCGGGGCCAAGATCGGTGTCGTCGGCCCGAACGGCGCGGGTAAGTCCAGCCTGCTCAAGATCATGGCCGGGCTCGACATGCCGAGCAACGGCGAGGCGCGCCTCATGCCCGGCTACACCGTCGGCATGGTGGCTCAGGAGCCCCGGCTGGACGAGTCCAAGACCGTCCTGGAGAACATCGAGCTGGCGGTGGCCGACACCAAGGCCAAGATCGCCCGATTCAACGAGATCGCCGAGCTCATGGCGACCGACTACTCCGACGAGCTGATGGACGAGATGGGCCGGCTCCAGGAGGAGCTCGACCACGCCGACGCCTGGGACCTGGACTCCAAGCTCGAGCAGGCGATGGACGCGCTGCGCTGCCCGCCCGCCGACGCGCAGGTCGGCCCGCTGTCCGGTGGCGAGAAGCGCCGGGTCGCGCTCTGCAAGCTGCTGCTGGAGGCGCCGGATCTGCTGCTGCTCGACGAGCCCACCAACCACCTCGACGCCGAGAGCGTGAACTGGCTGGAGCAGCACCTCGCCAAGTACCCGGGCACGGTCATCGCGATCACCCACGACCGGTACTTCCTGGACAACGTCGCGCAGTGGATCCTCGAGCTCGACCGCGGCCGCGCGTACCCGTACGAGGGCAACTACTCCACGTACCTGGAGAAGAAGGCGGCCCGTCTCGCGGTCGAGGGCCGCAAGGACGCCAAGATGAAGAAGCGGCTCTCCGAGGAGCTGGAGTGGGTGCGCTCCAACGCGAAGGCTCGCCAGACCAAGTCCCGCGCCCGGCTCGACCGGTACGAGGAGATGGCGGCCGAAGCGGAGAAGACCCGCAAGCTCGACTTCGATGAGATCCAGATCCCGCCGGGTCCGCGCCTGGGCAACACGGTCATCGAGGCCAAGGACCTGGTCAAGGGGTTCGGCGACCGGGTGCTCATCGACGGTTTGTCGTTCTCGCTGCCGCGTAACGGCATCGTCGGCATCATCGGCCCGAACGGCGTCGGCAAGACCACGCTCTTCAAGACGATCGTCGGGATCGAGAAGCCGGACAGCGGGACGGTGAAGGTCGGCGAGACGGTGTCATTGTCCTACGTGGACCAGAACCGGGCCGGCCTCATGAGCAGCAAGACGGTTTGGGAGGTCGTCTCCGACGGACTCGACCACCTCATGGTCGGCAAGGTCGAGATGCCGTCCCGGGCGTACGTTGCGGCGTTCGGCTTCCGGGGCCCGGACCAGCAGAAGCCGGTCAACGTGCTGTCGGGTGGCGAGCGGAACCGGCTCAACCTGGCGCTCACTCTGAAGATCGGCGGCAACGTGCTGCTGCTCGACGAGCCCACCAACGACCTCGACGTCGAGACCCTCTCCAGCCTGGAGAACGCGTTGCTGGACTTCCCCGGCTGCGCCGTCGTCATCTCCCACGACCGGATGTTCCTCGACCGGGTCGCCACGCACATCCTCGCCTGGGAGGGCGACGACGAGGACGAGGCGCAGTGGTTCTGGTTCGAGGGCAACTTCGACGCGTACGAGAAGAACAAGGTCGACCGGCTCGGCGCGGAGGCGGCTCGCCCGCACCGGGTCACGCACCGCAAGCTCACCCGGGACTGACCCGACCTTGAGTAAGCGGTTCGTCTACCACGTCAGCCTCCGCTGGTCCGACCTGGACGCCTACGGCCATGTCAACAACGCGCGCTTCCTCACGCTTTACGAGGAGGCGCGGGTGGCGATGATGTTCGTGGGCGCCCGGTCGGCCGGCTTGGCGACGTTCGAGGAAGGCATCGTCGTCTCCCGGCACGAGGTCGACTACCTGCGCCCGGTGGACTACGGCGATCCGGTCCGGATCGAGATGTGGATCGACGAGCTGCGGCCGTCCCGGTTCACCGTCTGCTACGAGCTTTTCGACGGCGACGTCCTGGCCAGCCGGGCGCGGTCCATCCTGGTCCCGTTCGACCTGGACAAGGGCCGTCCGCGCCGGCTTTCCGATGCCGAGCAGGAGTTTCTGCAGCCGTGGATCTCCGCTTCCTAGCCCGGCTCGCCCGGTTCGACCCACAGGCCCTGGTCCGCGTGCGGCCGGCGGGTCCGAACCAGGTCGCCCTCTGGGGCAGGCTGCCGTGGGGGGTCCTGGTCACGCGTACCGCCGAGGGCTTCACGTCGGCCGACCGCACGTTCGCGGTGGCCGATCTGCTGGCTGGCGCCGAGCATCCGCGAACGCGCGACAGCGAGTGGCGGTGGGCGCTGCCGTCGGCGGCCGCGAAGTCCGTCGAGCTTCTGCCCGCCCAAGTGGTACGCGATATCGCCCGAGCGGCGGCGGAGACCCTGCGCCAGGCGTCCACCGGTGGCGTCGGTGGCCAAGCCGTGGGGTCCCGGCGGTTGCGGGACGCGTTGCTGGATCACGTGGCCATCACGGTCACCGTCGACGCCGCCGACTGGTCCGGCCGGCCGATCGAGGTGCCGCAACGGCTCGTTCAGGCCGTCACCAGGATGGGACTGCTGGACACTGAAGACGTCGATCTGGCCGCCCGTGACGCGACTGTGACTGCCGATGCGGTCGACGTGGTGGTGTCCGGACCGTGGATCGGGCTGTCCGCTCCGGGGGGCATCGCTTGGTATCGGCCGTCTGCGCCGACGCTGCGCCCCTTGTGAAAGCTGTCGCGGAAACCTCGCGCTCCTTGCCAACCCTTACGCAACTACGTTGCGCCATCGGCCATTCGGCCCATCATCGCTGAACCGAACGGATCGTGGATGCGGTTGGGGGGCTGCCAGAACTCGTACTTCCAGGTAACGTTCAGCCTCGGGATCACACGCAAGGTAACCGTTCGGATCCATAGAGGAGCGCGAGCAATGCCGTGGTGGTCAGTTGCGTCATGGTTTACGCCAAGTCGTTCGTTGCGCCATCACACGGGGGATCACGAGACGTCGCTGCGGTCTGCCGCATGCGAGGATCTCGGCCGGACCGCATTCGCCGTCCCGGATGACCTTTCCACGCTCGACCTCGGGCCGGCACCGGGAGCGATCGCTCCGGTGACGCTTTCCCGAGTCGCCACCGCGTTAAACCTTCTCGATGTCCGATATCTCTCCGACGGGTTCGGCAACCTCCTCGCGATGTGGGAGCGGCACGCGCTGCTGTACACAATGGAGGGACCCGATGACGAGATCCTGGTGATCCGGGCTCGGCCGCACGCCACTGTGCCGATCGACTTCGCCGATCGGGCGTACCGGGCGGTCAACGAGTGGAACCACGTCAACCGGTTCGCCAAGGCGTACGTGGGGGATCCGACCGACGGCGGGCAACTGCCGATCTACGCCGAGACCCAGGTCCCGCTCAGTGCGGGGGCCCACGACGCGTTGCTCGTCGAACTGGTCGAATGTGGAGCGTCGGTCGCGACCGAGTTCGTCGACTGGCTGCATTCCGAGGCCGCCCTCATCTAACCGTTGATCATGAACCTAGGGTTCCATCCGTCGGTGTGTCACCGCCCCTAAGGCCATGATCAAACGTCACCGCAGAGGAAACATTCCGATGCGGCCGTGGTATTCGTGGCCGAGCTGGTCGGTGTCCGAACCGACGAGCAGACCCTGGGGGCATACGACGAAGGCGCGGAGTCCCTCGCCCCGGCTGCGCGTCGGGTTCCACGCCATCGCCCTGCCCGTCCGGGGATCGATCGCGGCGATGCCGGGTCGGCTGACCGCGCCGAACCCGGCGTCCTCATGCCCGTTCGGGTTGTCCAGCCAGCGCTGATGCCCGCCGACGTAGACCGCCGTGCCGGTGACGGCGACGGCGTACAGCGAATCGCCGCCGGTGTGGTTGACCCAGGTCGGCTTGGTGCTGCCGGCGGCGTACGTCTCGAATCGGGCGGCCGTGTCGCACAACAGATCCGGCGCAGACATCCGGCCCGTCGTCACGATGACGAAGTAGTCGCCGTCGGGAGAGAAGTCGACGTCACGCATGTAGGTGTCGAACTGGCGGCGGCACCGCGGGTTGTACGCGTCGGTGCTCCAGCCGGCCAGCCGTACCCCGGGTCGGGAGATGTCCAGCAACGCCACCTGTACGCGCTTCTGCCCGAGCACCTGGGTGAGCGCGCCGATGACGGCCAGCCGGTCGCCGGCCGGACTGATGGCCAGCCCCTCGACCTTCGCCCGCCCGATCTCGGGAGCCTGCAACTTCGCGTCGAAGGACCGGTCGAGTGCCCCGGTACGCACGTCGATGCGGGCCAGCGCCTTCCGGGAGACGTCATCGGCGAAGCCGAACCAGCCGCCCACGTACGCCCAGCCGCCGCGGACCACGATGGCGCGTACGTCGCCGTCGACCCAGCCGTCGAACCCGGCCGACGGCCGCCCGGTGCCGACGTCGAGCCGAGCCAGGCCGGGGTTGGTGACGCCGTCCACCTTGTTGAAGTCGCCGCCGACGAGAACGCTGTTGTCCGGGCCGGGGGCCAGCGCCCACACCGGCCCGTCCAGCTCGGCCCGCATCGGCAGGACCCGGCCGGTGCTCAGGCTGAACGCCATGATGTTCCAGCGCTCGTAGTCCGTGCCCCGGTCGGCGCTGCTGACCTCGCTGAAGTCGCCCCCGACCACGACGGCGTCGCCGACGATCGTCATCGCGTAGACCGCGCCGTCGCGGATGTGCGGAGTCCAGTCGACTGGATTCGTCGACACGACCGGCTGGTAGTCCGCGCCCTCAGCGGGCGAGAAGCTCGAACCGGTGAGCAGGACGAGAGCTGCCGTAACACCGAGGAAAAGCCGACGACTCATGACATACGTAACGATGCAGGATGCTGTCGCGAAGCGTGCGAAGCGGGCTAAAGCAGCGCGGCCGTGCTGCGGCGGCGGACGTTCCGTCCGCATTCACCATGCTGTGCTAGCCGCTTCATGGTGAACGCCTGAGCCGAAGAGCGTGGCTCAGGCGTTCACCATGAAGAACGCAGCCCGTTCCAGATAGTCCCAGAGCGTCTGCTCCAGCTCGGGTTCCAGGCCCAACGAGTCGACCGCTACCCGCATGTGCTTGAGCCAGGCGTCACGGGCCTCGGCGTCCACCGTGAAGGGCGCGTGGCGAATCCGGAGCCGGGGATGTCCCCGCTCGTCGGAGTACGTCGTAGGCCCGCCCCAGTACTGCATGAGGAACTTGGTGAGCCGATCACGAGCCGGTCCGAGATCCTCTTCCGGGTACATCGGGCGCAGCAGCGGGTCGTCGGCGACCCCGGCGTAGAACTCGTCCACCAGCTTCCGGAAGGTCGGCTCGCCGCCGAACTGTTCGTACAGGCTGACCGTCACGCCTCAATTCTGCCAGCCCGTTCGCCGGACGGCACATCAAGATCAGGCGGCGGCGACCGGCTGGGCGGTGGTCTGCTTCGGGGCCGCCTCGGCCAGGGCCCGGTCGAACAGGTCGCGGCTCGGCCAAGTGGCCGCGACGGTGATGATGAGGATGAGACCGAGAACACTCCAGAGCCCGATCGCCACCGGTACGCTCAGCCGCCAGCTCGACAGCAGGCCGGCCGCGATGATGCCGCCACCCTGGCAGAGCTGCAGGCCCATCTGCATGACCCCGAAAGCCCGCGCCCGATAGCCCTCGGGGAGTACGCGGACGAACAAGGCGTTCGCCGTCGGCAGCATGCCCGCCGCGAAGAATCCGCAGAGCGCGGACATCACGCATACGCCGAGCAGGCCTGGTTCCAGCAGGGACGGGATGAGCACGGCCGGAATGGCCAGTGAGAACGGCAGCAGCAGGCGTCGCCGACGGGCCGGGGTGAGCGCCCGGGTCAGGATCAGCGCGCCGAGGGCGGCTCCGATCGGCGAGGACATCATGATCAGGCCCTGCCAGAGGCCCCGATTCGCCGTCTCGCCACCCTCCAGCTGGTTGGCCCAGGCCGCGCCGAGTCCCTCGGGCACGGTGGTGAAGAGCATGGCGCTGAAGACCAGCAGTGCGATCGAGCGCATCGTGGTGGAGCCGAAGACCATCCGGAAGCCGGCGCCGGTCTCCCGGATCAGGTGCCGCTGCCCCGAGATGACGATCGGGTCGCGGCGGGTCACCCAGAGGGTCAGCAGGATCGCGGACGCGCCGAAGGTGGCCGCGTCGAACAGCAGCGCGCCGCGTGGGCTGACCGCCGCGAGGAGGCCGCCGACGAGATAACCGCCGACCTGGGCGATCTGCCCGGCGGTGAGGTTCAGCGCGGTGCCCACCGGCAGCTGATCGCCGGGCAGGATCTGGGGCAGCAGCGCCGACCGGGCCGCTTGGGCCGGTGGACTGGCCAGCGAGGCGAGGAACAACAGGACCAGCATGCCCCACAACGGCATACCCGGGACCGCGACGAGCGCCACGAGAGCCATCCGGGCCACGTCACACACGATCATCACGTTGCGATACGCATACCGCTCGGCGAGGGTGGCGAGCACCGGTCCGGCGATCAGCCAGGGTGCGTAGCTGAGCGCGAAGGCGACCGCCGAAAGGCTGGCCGACTGCGTCTGGCTGTAGACGAGAGCAGTGATCGCCGCCTTGGCGAAATAGTCCCCGACGAGGGAGAGCATGTTCGCGGTGAAGACCGTCCGATATTCGCCCCCGGCCAGCACCTCGCGATAGGTCGCTGAGCGTTCATCCTGTGCGGGTGCGTTCCGCGCGCCATCCTCGGGGGTGGTCCGGGACACCGTGGAGCCTCCAGTTTTCGCGAACGGCGGTGCATCTGGGTCGGTCACCGCGTCGCAATATGGGCGACGAACGACGTTCCTGTGGTGCTACGTGTCCCGATTCTGCCCGAATAGCTGAGGCTTGGCTAGTCCCCACGGATGACGGGGGGCTATACGGGTGCCGGACCGCGTACGCCGTTCTCCCCGTCACCCGGAGTGCTCGGCCGCAGCCCACGCGACGCGGCGATGGTGGCGGCGATGCCGGAGGTTTCCAGTGCCTCGGTCATCCGGCGGCGAAGCTCGCGCAGAATCCGGGCATGGGTGTCGTTCGTCGTCTTCGCGGTCACCCGGACGGTCGCGCCGTCGACGGTCACCGATTCGATCCCGGCCACCTCCGGCGGCTCCAGGAAGTCGTCGGCGTACGCCGGGTCGTCGGCGAACCGTTGCAACGCCGTACGCAGGACGCTGACCGCCTCGTCGACCCCGGCGAAGCCGATCGGCAGGTCGACGATGGCGACGGCGTGTCCCTGGCTCTTGTTGCCGACCCGGATGATCTCTCCGTTGCGGACGTACCAGACGACGCCCTGACCGTCGCGGATCGTGATGGTACGCAGCCCGACCGCCTCGACGACGCCCACGACGTCGCCCACGTCGACCGTGTCGCCGACGCCGTACTGGTCCTCCAGCAACATGAACAGCCCGGCGATGAGGTCTTTGACCAGCGACTGCGCGCCGAAGCCGAGCGCGGCGCCGACGATGCCCAGGCCCGCGACGAGCGGGGTGAGGTTGATGCCGAGTTCGGCGAGGACCATGAGCCCGGCGATGGAGAAGACGGTGACCGTGACGAAGCTTCGCAGCACCGAGCCGATCGCGGCCGCCCGCTGCCGTCGCCGTTCGGGGAACAACGACGTGGGCTCGGACAGCGCGCTCGGCAGCTTCTCCCGCAGCGGTCGCAGGATCGTGGGGATCTTGCCCTCGCCGGCCCGGCCGGTCATCCGGGTGATCGTCCGGTGGAGGACCGCCCGCAGGATGAGCGCGAGGATGACGATGAGGACGATGCGCGCCGGCTTGATCACCCAAAGACTCGCCTCAGCGACTTGAGCGTTGTGGAGCCAGTCGTAAAGCTGCATGCATGCGTCGTCACCAGCGCAGTCGACTGAAGGGGTGGGCGAGACGCTGGGGCCGGCATCGGCGACGAACTGGAGGAGAAGCGCGGTCACGAGAAGTTAGTACAGCACGGCCAGCTCGGAAGGCCAGTCCGCCGGTAATTTCCGGCATTTCCGACGCGTTGGGCTACATGGCGGTGAATTCTTCGCTGGAAGTCGAAAAAGGTCGTGCGTTTAGCACATCCGTCGGTCACGATGGTCACAGGCCCCCCGTTCGGGGGAACGACGACTGCGCGAGATGGGTGACGGCGATGCCTGACATACGACACACGAAGAGCTCAGCAGCCCTGGTCCTGAATGCGACTTATGAGCCCTTGTGTGTCGTCACTGTCCGACGCGCCGCGATTCTCATCCTCTCCGGCAAAGCCGTCTGTGTGGCGGACGGCGAAGGAGTGCTCCACAGCACTCGCCGAGCCCTGCCGATCCCCTTGGTGATAAGGCTTCAGCGCTACGTGCGCGTCCCTTACCGGACGCATGTGGGATTGTCCCGCCGGGCGATCTTTGCCCGCGACGGCGGCCGCTGCGTCTACTGCCTCGGCCCGGCCGAGACCATCGACCACGTGGTGCCCAAGTCCAAGGGCGGCGGCCACCACTGGGAGAACGTCGTGGCAGCCTGCGCCAGGTGCAACCACTCCAAGGGCGACAAGTCGCTGGCCGAGCTCGGCTGGCGGCTGCCGTCCCAGCCCACCGCCCCGCGTGGGGCCGCGTGGCGGGTGCTCGGTCACCGAGTGCCCGACCCGAGGTGGGAGGAGTGGCTGGCCCCGGCCCTCTGAGCCACGAACTGAGTCACCAGCTGGGGGTACGCCGTTGTGCGTATCCCCGGCTAGGCCTTGTGGACCTCGATGAGCGAGGCGAAGACGATGACGTTGCTCGCGTAGCCGAGGTCGCCGCCGACCCACGAGCCGCCACAAGTGATGAGGCGCAGCGCGGGCCGTGAGTAATCGTCGTAGACCCGTTTCGCGGGGAGGTCCGACTTGCGGAAGGTCTCGACGGAATTGACCTCGAAGACCGTGACGTTGCGATCCCGCCGGGTGATCTCGATGCGCGCGCCGGCCTTGAGGTCGTCGAGCTTGTGGAAGACGGCTGGATGGTCGTGGGTGTCGACGTGGCCGACCAGGATGGCCGGGCCGTACTGACCAGGGCTGGGCCCCTCGGTGAACCACCCGGCCTCGTTCGTGAGCGAGAGCGCCGGCACCGCGATGGCGCCGTCGCGATCCCGGCCGACGCCGTGCACGGTGGCCCGGACGCCGATCGACGGAATGACGATCCGCATCGGGCGGCTGGGCCCGAGGACCGGGAACTTGCCCGGTGGCGCCTTGGTGCCCGAACCGAACAGGTGGGGCAGCGAGAACGCTCCGGTGGCCTGGCCGAGCCCGACGCCCGCGCAGAAGATCCCCGCGAGCACGAGCAGACCGGCCAGCCATCCCGTCCAGCGGCCGGTCCGGAGGGTCACAGCCGGACTTCGCGCCGCCGGCGGGCCGTCCAGAAGGCCAGCGCGCCACCCGCCACTACGGCAGCGAGACCACCGGCGAGCAGCGCCGTGCCGCCGCCACCACGGTGAGCAAGATAACCGCCACCGGTGTTCGGGCCCTTGGTGGGCCGAGACGATGCGCTGATCACCCAGACTGTCGTGGTCGCCGTGCTACCGCTCGCGCAGGTCAGCTTGACCGAGTAGCCGGCCGGCTTCTTGTCCGACGGGATGGTCGCGGAACCGATGAGGAAGCCCTTCTCCGGCGTCAGCGTGACCGTGCCGAACGCGTTGGACGTCGCCTTCGCCGGGTTCGGGTTCGCGCCGCAGCTTCCGCGTAACGCCACCTGATATCCCGCGAGGATGGTCGACGGGTTCACCTCGATGAACACGGTGTCGGCGTGGGCCGGCAGCGCCGGTCCCAATAGGAGGGTCGCGGCTCCGGCGAGCAACGCGGCGCTCCCGACGGCAAGGCGGGACAGAACAGCCCTCATGGCGATTCCTCTCGTATGTCCTGATCATCATCCTTACAGAGATTGGTGCCCGCTTTCCGAGATTGGCGGTATTTCTTGGCGTACCCCGCCACGCTGGGTGATCGTCGGTAGGTTTAGCTTTAGAAGGTCCACCGTCCTTCTGGACGCTTTTCGCTGAGTCGCCTTTCAGGAGGCGTTGATCTTGGATATTGCGCAGACGGTTCTCACTTTCGTCGTAGCGCCGCTCGCCGTGATCGGAGTGGTCGCGGTACTCGTGTTCGCGGGCAGCGGGAAGAGCCGCGCCAAGCGCTACCGGCCCGGCCGGTCCTTCGACTCGGCGCCGGTCTGGTTCACCGCTTCGGCCCACCCGACGAGTGCGCACCCCACGAGTGCGCACCCCACGGGCGACTCCGGCGAGCACTCTCAGGCAGCGCTGCCTGCGGCCGGCAGCTCGGCTTCGGTTCCGGCGGTGGCGGCGACGGCATCGGCCCCCGGCGTGACAGGAGGCGCAAGTGACCGCTGGTGAGCACCTCGAGACCCAGCCGAGCGAGGGTCCGTTCACGACTCGGCAGCTGCTGCGCCTCGACGAGGCCCTGCGGCAGGCGGACGAGACGACCGGGCTGTCGTTCAGCATCTACTGCGGACGGCTTGACGAGCCGGTGCGCGAAGCGGCCGAGAAGCTGCACAGCCAGCTCGACGACCCGGCCCGCTCGGTCCTGCTGGCGGCCTCGCCGGAGCAGCGGCAGCTGGAGATCGTGACGGGCGAGACCGCCCGCAGGCGGCTGCACGACCGGGACTGCAAGCTCGCGGCGTTCTCCATGGCCGCCGCGTTCAACGGGGGCGACCTCGCCGGCGGTTACATCAGCGGGCTCGCGATGCTCGTGAACCTCGCCGGTCGCTCCTGATCCTCCTTACGCGAAACGGGGCCCCGCTTGGGGTCCCGTTTTTTGCGCTGGATCAGCTTGTCTCCAGGGCAGATCAGGGTTCTGGGTCGAATCACGCTCCATGATTCGACCCAGAACCCTGATCTGCAGGGGTCTAAAGGGCGGCGGAGTCGCACGCCCGGGCGGCCAGCGCCCGTTCGACGGAGTCCTTGCCCTCGGCGATCAGCCGCCGCAGGGGAGCGGGGTGCCCGTCCTGCGCCAGCCACGCCTCGGTGGCCCTCACCGTCTCGGCGCTGACCTGCATCGCCGGATAACCGAGGACGAGGAACTCCTGAGCCGGCTCGCTGTCGCGCTTGGCCCAGATCTCGGCCGCCACGTCCAGGTACTTCTGGGCGTAAGGCTTGGTCAGTTCGACCTGAGTGGAGTGCTGGAAGCCGAGCAGCAACGCCCGGGAGCGCCAGTTCGCCGGTTCCGCGTCGCCGGTCAGCTCCGCCCACACGGCCGCCTTCACCTCGGCGTCCGGGAGGAGGGCGTACGCCGTCGCCGACTCCTTGTCGCCGCTGGCGGTCTGGTCGGCGGCGTGCTCGTTCTGCACGTCGTCGGCGGTGAGCACGCCGAGCGCCGAGAGCGCCTGCACCAGCTGCCAGCGCAGCTCACCGGCGATGGTCAGCCCGGCCGGCACGCCCTGGCCGGCGAGCCAGCCCCTCAGCACCTCGATCTCCTGCGGCTGCCGGGCCGCGCCGATGAACGTACGCGCCCAGATGAGCTGCGTACCGCTGCCCGGCTCGGCCGACGCGATGACCTCGCGAGCGGTGGCGGCCAGGCGAGCCCAGCCCTCCGGAGCCCACGCGGGGTCGGCGTAGAACGTCAGCGCCGTCCGCAACTGGTTGAGCGTCGCGGTGATCAACGAGGAGTCGGTCTCGACCGGCAGACCGGCCACGACCTGAATCAGATAGTCGCGGGTGGCCAGTTCGGCGTCGCGGACCATGTCCCAAGTGGCCGTCCAGCACAGTGCCCGGGTCAGCGACGACTCGAAGCCGCCGATGTGGGCCACGACCGTCTCCAGGGACCGATCGTCCAGGCGCAGCTTCAGGTAGGAGTAGTCGCCCTCGTTGAGCACGAGCACGTCGGCAGCGCGTACGCCGGTCAACGCGGAGATCGTGGTCGACGCTCCGGTGACGTCCACTTCGAGCAGGTCCCGGCGGACGAGCTTGCCGCCGTCGGCCAGGTCGTACAGGCCGACCCCGATCCGGTGCGTACGCAGAACGGGGTGGCTCTCCGGCGCGGACTGCTGCACGACGACCGACTCGTAGGTGCCGTCCGCCGCCACCGAGACGACCGGGGTCAAGGTGTTGACCTGGGCCGTCTTCAGCCACTGGTCGGCGAAGTCGGTGAGTTCCCGGCCCGAGGCCGTCTCCAGCTCGGTCAGCAGGTCGGTGAACGTGGCGTTCGACCAGGCGTGCTTGGCGAAGTACGCCCGCAGCCCCGTGACGAACGCGTCGATCCCGACGTACGCGACGAGCTGCTTGATGACGGAGGCGCCCTTGGCGTACGTGATTCCGTCGAAGTTGACCTCGACCGCGGCGACGTCGGGCATCTCGCAGTAGACGGGGTGCGTCGACGACATCTGGTCCTGGCGGTAGCCCCAGTTCTTGCGGATCGACAGGAAGGTCGTCCACGCGTCCACGAACCGGGTGCTCTCGGTGTTGGCCCAGTGCGAGGCCCACTCGGCGAACGACTCGTTCAGCCACAGGTCGTCCCACCAGCGCATGGTCACGAGGTCGCCGAACCACATGTGGGCCATCTCGTGGAGGATCGTGTTGGCGCGCTGCTCCTTCTCGTAGTCGGTGACGGCCGACCGGAAGATGAACCAGGTCTCGGCGTTGGTGATGCAGCCGAAGTTCTCCATCGCGCCGGCGTTGAACTCCGGGACGATCAGCTGGTCGTACTTGGGTAGCGGATAGCGTACGCCGAACTGCTGGTGGAAGAAGTCGAAGCCCTGCTTGGTGATCAGGAAGATGTCGTCCGGGTCGAGGTACTGCGCCATGCTCTGGCGGCAGAAGATGCCCAGGTCGATCCCGTCGTGCTCGTCGCGTACCTCGTGGTAGGGGCCGGCGCAGAGCGCGGTCACGTAGGTGCTCATCTTGGCCGACTCGGCGAAGTGGACGACCTGCGCGCCCGCGTCGGTCTTCTCGGTCCGGTCGACGATCGAGTTGGAGACGACCTTCCAGTGCGACGGCGCGGTCACGTGCCAGGTGTAGGTCGCCTTGAGATCGGGCTGGTCGAAGCACGCGTACGCCTTCTGGGCGTCCTGCGTCTCGAACTGGCTGTAGAGGTAGACCTCCTTGTCGACCGGGTCCACCGCGCGGTGGAGACCCTGGCCGGAGGTCGAGTAGTCGAAGTCGGCGTCGACGACCAGCCGGTTCTGGGCGGCCAGACCGGGCAGCGCGAGGCCGGTGGTGTCGGACCAGCCGGAGACGTCGACCGGCGCGCCGTTGAGCGTCGCGCTGCGGACCGACCGGGCGGCGATCTCGATGAAGGTCTGCGCGCCGGGCTCGGCGCACTCGAAGACGACCTCGGTGACGGTGCGGAAGGTGCCGTCTCCGGGGTTGCCGGAGCCGTCGGTGAGATCGATGGTGATGTCGTACGAGCCCACCGTCAGGAGACGGGCTCGCTCGACCGCCTCCGCCTGGGTGAGGTTGCGCACTCCTGCCACGGGGGCAACTCCTTGTCAGCAAATGATGGAAACGCAGGTAAGTACCAAGCGTTTCCTGGACCCTAACACCGGGTTGTGTGGCAAACGTGACCCTCTGTCGTTGAGCACTACATGGCAGAGAACAACGCCGCTCCGTGGACCCTGGTGGTCCACCCGACCGAGGTCGCCGCCTGCCGTGGCGCGATCCGATTCGACGTACGCCCCGGCGAATGGGCCGATCCGGACCTGGCCGACCTCGTCGCGCCACCCATCGTGGTACGCGCCCAGTTCGCCAACGGCCGGCACCGGGCCGTCGAGATCCAACCCCAGCGCATCCCGCATTACGTGCCCACGTGGCGAGACCTCGCCGGGGCGCTCGCCCCGGCCTGATCCGGCAGCGGTATTTTCGAGCACCATGACGGTTGTGCACCCGATCTCCCGCGCCTGGCTCGCCACCCCCACCGGCCGCACCGGAGCGCAGAATTACGACGAGTTCGCCGACGACGCCGAGATCACCGCGATCATCGAGGCCGACCCGGCCAGCGCGCTGGCGATCGAGATGCCGCACCTCGCTCCCGACTCTCTGGGCAGCAGCTTCACCGACTCGCTGCCCGCCGCGCAGAGCCGGCTGACCGCGCTGCAAGAGTCCGGCGCGCTCGCCGCCGCCGACGAGGTGGTCGTCGTCTACCGGATCACCGCGCCCGACGGCGCGATCGGCTACGGCCTCTGGGCCATGGTCGACACCGACCAGATCTCCACCAGCGCGGACGAACCCGGACTCGTCATCCGCAACGAGGACGTCTTCCTCGCGAAGGTCAAGGAGCGCGTCGCCCTCTTCCAGGCCATCGGGCACCTGCTCAGCCCGGTGCTGCTCCTCCAGACCGCTCGCGGCGACGAACTGCACGCCGCGCTCGCCGCGGCCGTCGCGGAGCTCGGTCCGTCCGTCGCGAGCGACGTCGACCCCGCTGGGCGTATCCACGAAATCTGGCCGGTGAGCGCGACCAACCCCCTGGCCGCGAGCCTCGCGGACCTAGCGGGCGGCGGCGAGCTGGTGGTCGCGGACGGCAACCACCGCTCCCTCGCGGCCCAGGTCGGCGAGCTGCCGCGGTTCCTCGCGGTCGTGACCACCCCGGCCTCCGTGGCCATCCAGCCCTATAATCGCCTGGTCGCCGGGCTGCCGCTAGCGCCGAACGAGCTGGTCGCGACGCTCGAGAAAACCGGTGCGACGGTCACCGCGCTCACCGGCCCGGTCACCGTCCCCACTACTCGCGGCACCATCCACTTGTACGCACAAAGCAGCGCGTGGGCAGTGCAACTCCCGCCCTCAGCCGGCGTGCCCGACGTGGAGAACCTGGATCACGCGCTGGTCGAGCGGCTGGTCTTCGACGAAGCGCTGGCCCTCGACCCCGGCGACAAGCGGATCACCTACGTCGGCGGCGACTACCCGGCCACCTGGCTCGCCGGCGAAGTCGATGCCGGCCGCGCCGACCTGGCGATCCTCATCGCGCCCGTCACCGTCGACGACTTCGTCGCCGTGAATCTCGCGCGGCAGAAGCTGCCCCGCAAGTCGACCTGGTTCACCCCCAAGGCCCGGGCCGGCCTCGTCACCGCCGCCCTCTAGGCCCCCGGTCGGCTGCGTTCGTTTGATGATCCACATCCCGTGCTGTGTCAAATCCGGGCCCTCGAACGACACGGATCGGGCTGTGGATCATGACCGGCGACGGGGATATCCGTGCGGGATCCCGTTTCGCTTCGTGTAGTATTCGCTGGGCGCTTCCCTCGGGGTGCGCAACGCGGGCGTAGCTCAATGGTAGAGCCTCAGTCTTCCAAACTGATTACGGGAGTTCGATTCTCCTCGCCCGCTCCACGCATGAGGCCCAGGTCACTGACCTGGGCCTCTTTGCCATTTGCGAGCTACAGCGCGGCGACGAACTCGCGTACGTCGCCGATGTAGAGATCGGTTGCTTCGTGGGCCGCGTAGTGACCACCGGCGTTGCGCGGACCGCCCTTCGGGAGGCCGGCGTCGTACTTGCGCCAGTGGACGAGGTTCGCGTGGTCCCGCTCGACCAGTGGCCGAATCGACTGGAAATCACCGGCGAAGATGGCCACGCCGAGGGGCGCGGTGGTCTGGCCTTCCGGCTTCTCCTCGGTGTGCGCGTCTTCGTAGTAGAAGCGGATCGCGGAGCCGGAAGTGCCGGTCAGCCAGTAGATCGCGGTGTTGGCGATGACGAAGTCCGGGTCGAGCGACTCGCCCATCAGCTGTGCGTTCCAGGCGAGCAGGCCGACCGGCGAGTCGGCGAGCGCGAAGGCGAGCGTCTGCGGCTGCTGCGAATGCAGGGTGTTGAAGGAGAACATGCTTTCGTAGAACCACTGCAAGTGCTGAAGAGCGGCGTAGTCCTCGGGGCCGAAGGTCGCGAACTCCGCCGAGTCGCCGGAGGGGAACGAGAAGGCCTGCGTGACGTGTACTCCGATCACCTTCTCCGGCGCAACGCGGCCCATCTCCGGCGCGATCATCGAACCGGCGTCGTTGCCCGCCGCGACATAGCGCTCGTATCCGAGGCGGTCCATCAGTTCGACCCAGGCCCGGGCCGTGCGGAAGCGGTTCCATCCAGCGGAGCGGGTCGGTCCGGAGAAGCCGAAACCAGGAAGCGACGGGACCACCAGGTGGAACGCCGGCACGGAGTCGTCGGCGGGGTTCGTCAGCGGCTCGATGACGTCCAGGAACTCCACGATCGAGCCCGGCCAGCCGTGCGTGAGGATCATCGGCGTCGCGTCCTCGCGCGGTGAGCGTACGTGGAGGAAGTGGATGTCCTCGCCGTCGATCTCGGTCAAGAACTGCGGGTACGCGTTGAGCCGAGCCTCCAGCGCCCGCCAGTCGAACTGCGCCTGCCAGTGCTCCACGAGTGTGCGTACGCGGTTGTCGGTCATGCCGTAGGAACCGTCGGCGTCGGGCAGCTCGTTCGGCCAGATGATCCGGTCGAGGCGGGCGGCGAGGTCGTCCAGCTGCGCCTGCGGGACGTCGATGCGGAAGGGGCGGATCGCGGTCATGACAGCCTCCACGTGGAGCGGAATGTTTCGTTCCGTTTCAGCATAGCAGAACGGAATGATCTGTTCCAGTCCTTGAGCGGACTGGTCTTGGCGATCACGCCCAGGCCTGGGATCCTTCGAGCTGGACGAGCACACCGCTGGTGGGAGACCGCCGGACGCTCACGCAGAGAACGCGTTGATCGATGAACCAGCCGAGCTTCCGGCAGTCCGATCCGTCGCTGTCCAGATTCCAGCCACGCCCAGCGAGATGGTCGCGAAGCTGTCGCTCGACCTCGTCGTCGGAGTCGCCTGACGTGCTGCTGATGACGATCCTGCGCAGGCATACCGCCATGCCGCAGTCATCGCCGCTGTCGGAGGCCACCCGTAAACCGCCTGGCAACGGCAGTAGAACTCCGGTACTGGTGTGAAGTTCCTCCGTGTCGACCATGAAAAGCATGGCTGGTACGCAGAGGCACAGGATTCCCGCCATGTGCACGCTGAGGAGGATGTAGACCGCCTTCGCCGTCGCGGCCGGCTTCGTTGCTCGGAGAAAGCGTCGCTCTACGCCGCGGCCGGCGAGGATGACCACGAGAGCGACGACCGGGTACGCGAACAGCAGGTCCGTGCCACCAGGGAAGGGAAGTCCCCGAGCCAGCCCGAGGACGATCCCGATCGGCACGAGAAGAAGCGCGATACCGACGGCGAATCCGACTGATCGGGTGCGGGCGATCAGCGCCCAGCAGAGGATCGGGAGAAGCACCGTGAAGAGCGCGACTAGGGCGAGGTCGGTGAGCCGCATCCGGGCATGGTAGGCCGATCTACCAGACCTTGAGGTTGACCGCGTCCTCGATCTGGTAGTCGATGAACTGACCGTACGGCATGTCCAACTCGTACTTGGCGTAGTAGTTCATCGGCATGATGAGTGCCATTGACAGCCCAACCAAGCCCACCACGACGTAGCCGAGCGGCGGGTAGAACGCTGTGCCGAGCAGGGCGACGATGATCAGCGGTGCCAGCCGAAGTCCCCAAAGCGACGCTCGATACATCCACATTGTGCGGAGGTCGCGGATGGTGTCCACGGCACCAAGGTAAGCGGTTGCCGCCACTCGAAGATCCGGCGGGCGCTGCCGGTTCGCGCCCCGGCGGCTGGTAGGCGGGCGCTGCCATGATCAGGGTCATTTCTGGGGCGCCATCACAGCAGAGATTTGACCCTGATCATGACGGAGCCCACGATCAGCGGAAGTTGGGCGGTGTCATGACGCCCTGGCGCGGAAACTAGCCGTTGTCGATCTGGTGCGTGTTTCCGTCGTAACTCAACCGTTACCGAATTCCCGTTGACCGTGGCCCGGGTCACGGCAAAGGATGTGAGCGTTAACAACCCCCTTCTACCTCTGGAAACCCCTCCCGATCGCGAACAAATGTGAGCGTTAACATCCCCCGTTCCTGAGGAGTGCCATGAAGATCGCGAAGCTGGCCGTGGCAGCGGCCGGCCTGGTCCTCGCAGCGGGCCTGGCGGCCTGCGGCGACACTACGAAGACGGTCGACCAGCAGTCGAGCGGCGGCGCCGCCGGGGCTTTGGTCGGCGTCACGATGCCCACCAAGTCCTCGGAGCGGTGGATCCACGACGGCGAGAACCTCAAGAGCCAGCTCGAGGCGCTCGGCTACAAGGTGGACCTCCAGTACGCCGAGAATGACATCCCGACGCAGGTCAACCAGATCGAGAACCAGATCACCAAGGGCGCGAAGCTGCTCATCATCGCGTCGATCGACGGCACCGCGATCACGACGCAGCTGCAGGAGGCGGCGGACAAGAAGATCCCCGTCATCGCGTACGACCGGCTCATCCGCAAGTCGCCGAACGTGGACTACTACGCCACCTTCGACAACTACAAGGTCGGCGTGCAGCAGGCGACCTCGCTGCTCGTCGGGCTGGGCCTGAAGAAGCAGGACGGCACGGACGGCACCGCGAAGGGCCCGTTCAACATCGAGCTGTTCGCCGGTTCGCCGGACGACAACAACGCGACGTTCTTCTTCAACGGCGCGATGGACACCCTCAAGCCGTACATCGACAAGGGCACGCTGGTCGTCAAGAGCGGTGAGACCGACTTCAAGACGGTCGCGATCCTGCGGTGGGACCCGGCGACCGCGCAGCGGCGCATGGAGGACCTGCTCACCAAGACGTACTCCAAGGGCGCCAAGGTCCAGGGCGTGCTGTCGCCCTACGACGGTCTGTCGATCGGCATCCTGTCGGCGCTGAAGAGCAACGGCTACGGCACCGGCGGTCAGGCGTACCCGATCGTGACCGGCCAGGACGCCGAGGTCGCCTCGGTGAAGTCGATCATCGCCGGTGAGCAGTACGCGACGATCTACAAGGACACCCGGGAGCTGGCGAAGGTCACCGTGAAGATGGCCGACGCGGTCCTCAAGGGCGGCAAGCCCGAGGTCAACAACACCAAGGACTACGACAACGGCGTGAAGGTCGTCCCGTCCTACCTGCTCGAGCCGGTGGTGGTCTACAAGGACAACTACCAGAAGGCGCTCATCGACACCGGCTACTACACGGCCGACCAGCTCAAGTAGTACGACCGTCCGGCCGGGCCGGGCCGCGCGACGCGGCCCGGCCGGGTATGAGCAAGGAGGCCTACGTGATCCTGCAGATGCGGGACATCACCAAGACGTTCCCGGGCGTCACCGCCCTCTCCGACGTCAATCTGACGGTACGCCGAGGCGAGATCCACGCGATCTGCGGCGAGAACGGCGCCGGCAAGTCGACGCTGATGAAGGTGCTGTCCGGGGTGTATCCGCACGGCTCCTACTCGGGTGACATCGAGTTCGACGGGGAGCCGTGCCGGTTCTCCGACATCCGGAGCAGCGAGCGGCGCGGGATCGTCATCATCCACCAGGAACTGGCGCTGTGCCCGAACCTGTCGATCGAGGAGAACATCTTCCTCGGCAACGAGCGGGCCAAGAACGGCGTCATCGACTGGATGCGTACGCACGCGGAAGCGGCGGCGTTGCTGGATCGGGTGGGCCTGACCGAGCATCCGGCGACGCTCGCCATGGATCTCGGGGTCGGCAAACAGCAGCTGGTCGAGATCGCCAAGGCATTGTCCAAAGAGGTACGCCTCCTGATCCTCGACGAGCCGACCGCCGCGTTGAACGACGAGGACTCGGCTCACCTGCTCGATCTGCTGCGGGGCCTGCGCGATGAGGGGATCACCTGCGTGATCATCTCGCACAAGCTGAACGAGATCGAGGCGATCGCCGACTCCGTGACGATTCTGCGCGACGGCCGCACGATCGAGACGCTGGACATGAAGCGCGACAACGTCACCGAGGACCGCATCATCTCGGGCATGGTCGGCCGCGACCTGGAGCACCGGTTTCCCGAGCATGAGCCGAAGATCGGCGAGGAAGTACTGCGGATCGAGGACTGGACGGTGCACAGCCCGACGCAGCACGGCCGGGTCGTCGTGGCGGGGGCGAATCTGACGCTGCGCCGCGGGGAGATCGTCGGGCTGGCCGGGCTGATGGGCGCCGGTCGCACCGAGCTCGCGATGAGCGTCTTCGGCCGCAGTTACGGCATCGGCATCACCGGCCGCGTCTTCAAAGACGGTCGCGAAGTGCACCTGAGGACCGTCCGGGACGCCATCCGCCACGGCATTGCGTACGCCACGGAAGACCGTAAGCGCTATGGCCTGAACCTGATCGAGGACATCAAGCGCAACGTGTCGGCGGCCGCGCTGACGAAGCTGGCCACCCGGGGCTGGATCCACGAGAACGAGGAGTACCGCGTCGCCACGGGATTCCAGGCGAGCATGAACATCAAGGCCCCCAACGTCTCGGCTATCACCGGCAAGCTCAGCGGCGGCAACCAGCAGAAGGTCGTGCTGTCGAAGTGGCTGTTCACCGACGCCGATGTGCTGATCCTGGACGAACCCACCCGCGGCATCGACGTCGGGGCCAAGTACGAGATCTATTCGATCATCAACCAGATGGCCGATCAGGGCAAAGCGGTGTTGGTGATCTCCTCCGAGCTGCCCGAGCTGCTCGGCATCTGCGATCGCATCTACGCGATGTCGGCCGGCCGGATCACCGGTCAGGTGACCCGCGCCGAGGCGACCCCCGAGCGGCTCATGCAGTACATGACCAAGGTGAAGGAGCAATAGTCACCATGACCAGCGTCGGCCCTACGACCGGCCCGAGCACTGCCGTACCGGTGGCGCCGGAACCTCAGGCCGCGGCACCGGACCGATTCGGTGGCCGGCTCTTCACGGCGAACCTCCGCCAGAACGGCATCTACATCGCGTTCGCGTTGATCATCGCGCTCTTCGAGATCCTCACGCACGGCGATCTGCTGACCCCGCAGAACGTGTCGAACCTCGTGGTGCAGAACTCGTACATCCTGATCCTGGCGATCGGGATGATCCTGATCATCATCTCCGGGCACATCGACCTGTCCGCCGGTTCGGTGGTCGCCGTGACCGGCGCGGTCTCGGCCGTGCTCATGGTCAACAACAACGTACCCTGGCCGATCGCCATCCTCGTCACGCTGCTGGCCGGGGCGGCCATCGGGGCCTGGCAGGGCTACTGGGTGGCGTACTTCGGGATTCCGGCGTTCATCGTGACACTGGCCGGCATGCTCGTCTTCCGGGCGCTGACCATGTCGGTGCTCGGCAACCAAGGCATCGGCCCGTTCCCGGACGAGGTGCGTACGATCGCCAACGGGTTCATGCCGACCTATCTGGGCAACATCGGCCTGGGCCCGTTGGACGGGGCCGATCTGTTCACCCTCCTGCTCGGACTCGCGCTCGTCGGCGGAATCATCGCCACGCAGTGGCGCGGCCGGGCCGGGCGGGCTCGCTACGGGCAGGCCGTCGAGCCGTTCGCGCTGTTCATCACGAAGATCGTCATCGCCGCGTTCGTGGTCATGTTCGTCATCGTCCAGCTCGCGCGGTTCAAGAACCTGCCCTGGGTGCTCGTGCTGCTGGCGGTGCTGGTGCTGGGGTATTCGCTGCTCACGAACCGGGCCGTCTTCGGCCGCCAGATCTACGCGATCGGCGGCAACCTCAACGCCGCCACCCTCTCCGGGATCAAGGTCAAGGCGGTCACCTTCTGGCTGTTCGTCAACATGGGCGTGCTGGCCGCGGTGGCCGGCGTCGTCTTCGCCGGGCGGCTCAACCAGGCCGGCCCGACCGCCGGCGACGGCTTCGAGCTGGACGCGATCGCGGCCGCCTTCATCGGTGGCGCAGCGGTGCAGGGCGGCGTCGGCAAGGTGGTCGGCGCGATCACCGGTGGCCTCATCATGGGTGTCATCAACAACGGCATGTCGCTCATCGGCGCGCCGACCGAGCAGGTGATGCTCTTCAAGGGTCTCGTCCTGCTGGCGGCGGTCGCGTTCGACGTGTTCACCAAGCGGCGGGCCGGAGCCGCGCGCTGAGCGGGCGGTGGACCGGGCCGACGTAAGATCAACGGAGCATCGGGGGAGGGTGAACGACGATGGCAGAGCAACAGCCGCCGGTCATGGCCGACGTGGCCAAGTTGGCCGGAGTCTCCCATCAGACCGTCTCCCGCGTGCTCAACGAGCATCGCAACGTGCGCGCGGAAACGCGGGACCGGGTGCTGGCGGCGATCGAGGAGCTGGGCTACCGGCCCAATTCCGCCGCCCGCACCCTGGTCACCCGCAAGTCGCAGACGCTCGGCGTGGTCAGCTTCGACACCACCCTCTACGGGCCCGCCTCGATGCTGTACGGGATCGAGCAGGCCGCCCGGTCGGCCAACTATTTCGTCAGCATCGCCAGCCTTCGCTCGATCGATCGCGGGTCGCTGCTGGACGCCGTCGGGCGGCTGCGTGATCAGGCTGTCGAGGGGATCGTGGTGATCGCCCCGCAGACTCCCGTGGCCGGTGCGTTGGAGGTCGCTGCGTCAGGCGTACCCCTTGTGGGCGTGGCATGTGGTGTCACGGAGAACGTGCCGACCGTCGGCATCGACCAGCACGGCGGTGGTGAGCTGGCGACGCGCCACCTGCTGGAGCTGGGGCACCGCACGGTGCACCACGTGGCCGGGCCGTTGCGCTGGCTGGACGCGGTCGGCCGGCTCGAAGGCTGGCGCGCGGAGCTGAAGCGGGCCGGCGCGCCGGTGCCGGAACCCGAGCAGGGCGACTGGAGCGCGGAGTCCGGGTACGCGGCCGGCCGCAAACTGGCGGCGGACCCCGACGTGACCGCGGTCTTCTGCGCGAACGACCACATGGCGCTGGGCCTGTTGCGCGCGTTTCACGAGGCCGGGCGATCGGTGCCGGGGGAGGTGAGCGTCGTAGGCTTCGACGACATCCCCGAGACGACGTTCTTCCAGCCGCCGCTGACGACGGTACGCCAGGACTTCGGCGAGCTCGGCCGGTTGTCCCTGGGACTGCTGGTGGATCACCTGACCCAGGGCGGCTCGGGGCCACCGGAGCACGTCGAGCTGCCGCCGACGCTGATCATTCGCGAGAGCACCCGCTGAGAGCCCCTTGACCCCCGAAGGACTGCCATGAATGTTAGCGCTCACAGTTACAAGGATCGTTTTGTTGTCGGCGTGGACTTCGGCACGCTGTCCGGCCGGGCCGTCGTCGTGCGGGTCTCCGACGGCGCGGAGCTGGGCACCGGCGTCCACGAGTACGCCCACGGCGTGATCGAGCGCGAGCTGCCCGGAAGCGGGCGCCGGCTGCCACCGGACTGGGCGTTGCAGAGCCCGCAGGACTGGCTGGACGTGCTGCGGATCGCCGTGCCCGCCGCGCTCGCCGACAGCGGAGTGGACCCTGAGCAGGTGATCGGCATCTCGACCGACTTCACCGCGTGCACCGTCCTGCCGACCACAGTGGACGGTACGCCGCTATGCGAGCTGCCGGAGCTGGCCGATCGCCCGCACGCCTGGCCGAAGCTGTGGAAGCACCACGCCGCCCAGAAGCAGGCGGACCGGATCAACCAGCTCGCCCACGAGCGCGGCGAGCCGTGGATCGCGCGCTACGGCGGCAAGATCTCCTCGGAATGGCAGTACGCCAAGGCGCTCCAGATGCTGGAGGAGGATCCCGAGGTCTACGAGCGGGCCGAGCGCTGGATCGAGGCGGCCGACTGGATCGTCTGGCAGCTCACCGGGGTCGAGACCCGCAACGCCTGCACAGCCGGATACAAGGGCATCTTCCAGGACGGCAAGTATCCGTCGGCGGAGTATCTCGCGGCGCTCAATCCTTCCTTTGTGGACTTCACCGCGAAGCTGAGCGACATGCTCAGCCCGCTGGGCGCGCGGGTGGGCGGGCTGGTCGACATCGGGACCGGGCTGCCGACCGGCATCGCGGTCGCCACCGGCAACGTCGACGCCCACGTCACCGCCCCGGCTGCGCAGGCGGTCGAGAACGGCCGGCTGCTCGCCATCATGGGCACCTCCACCTGCCACGTCCTCAACGGCGCGGCCCTCGCCGACGTGCCCGGCATCTGCGGCGTCGTCGACGGCGGGATCACCGAAGGCTCGTACGGGTACGAAGCCGGGCAGAGCGCGGTCGGCGACATCTTCGCCTGGTGGCTGCGGACCGGCGTGCCCTCGGCGTACCGGGACGAGGCGACCGCACGCGGCGAGTCGCTGCACGACCTGCTCGGCCGCAAGTCCGCCGAACAACCGGTCGGCTCGCACGGGCTCGTCGCTCTCGACTGGATGGGCGGCAACCGGTCGATCCTGGTCGACCACGATCTTTCCGGCGTCATCGCCGGGCTCACCCTGGCGACCCGGCCCGAGGAGGTCTATCGGGCGCTGCTGGAGGCGACGGCGTACGGGACGCGGGTGATCGTCGAGAACTTCGAGCGCCACGGCATTCCGGTCACCGAGTTCATCGTCGCCGGTGGGCTCAAGCAGAACGCCCTGCTCATGCAGATCTACGCCGACGTGCTGCGCCGTCCCGTCTCGGTCGCCCGCTCCGACCAGGGCCCCGCCCTCGGGTCGGCCATCCACGCGGCGGTCGCTGCGGGGGCGTACCCGGACGTGCGGACGGCCGCCGAAGCGATGGGCGGCGTCGAGACCGCGGCGTACCTGCCCGATCCGGCCGCCGCCGACGTCTACGACCAGCTCTTCGCGGAATACCGCCTGCTCCACGACACCTTCGGGGGTCAAGGTCTGCTCCATCGCCTGCGGCACATCCGCAACACCGCCCTCAGCTCGAACTCGGCCGTCCCGGTCGCGGAAGGAACGCTCCGATGAGTCTTCAACTGGTACGCCGAGAGGTGTGTGAGTTGCACGCCGAACTGGTTCGCTATGGACTCGTCGTGTGGACGGCGGGCAACGTGTCGGCCCGCGTACCGGGCGAGGACTTGATGGTGATCAAGCCGTCGGGAGTCGGTTACGACGAGCTGACCCCGGAGAACATGGTCGTCTGCGACCTCGACGGGAACCTGGTGGAAGGCGACTACGCGCCGTCCAGCGACACGGCGGCCCACGCGTACGTCTACCGGAATCGGCCGGACGTCGGCGGTGTCGTGCACACCCACTCCACGTACGCCAGTGCCTGGGCCGCCCGCGGCGAGCCGGTGCCCTGCGTACTGACCGCGATGGCGGACGAGTTCGGCGGGGAGATCCCGGTCGGCCCGTTCGCCCTGATCGGCGGGGACGACATCGGCCGCGGCATCGTCGAGACCCTCGCCGGGCACCGCTCCCCGGCCGTGCTCATGCGCAACCACGGGGTGTTCACCATCGGGCGTACCGCGAAGGCCGCCGTGAAGGCGGCGGTGATGACGGAGGACGTCGCCCGCACGGTTCACCTCAGTCGCGCGTACGGCGAACCCGTGCCCATCGACGGCAAAGACGTCGATGCCTTGTACGACCGGTACCAGAACGTCTACGGCCAGCGATCCACAACGGACGGAGCGATTGCGAGATGACGACACCCGACTACCGAATCTGGTTCCTGACCGGCAGCCAGGGCCTCTACGGTCCGGAGACCCTCCAGCAGGTGGCCGAGCAGTCCCAGCAGATCGCCGGTACGCTGGCCGGGCGGCTGCCGGTCTCGCTCGAATGGCGTCCGGTGCTGACCGACGCCGCCGAGATCCGCCGCGTGATGCTGGCGGCCAACGCCGACGACACCTGCGTCGGCGTGATCGCCTGGATGCACACGTTCTCCCCGGCGAAGATGTGGATCGCCGGGCTCGACGCTCTGCAGAAGCCGCTGCTGCACCTGCATACGCAGGCCAACCAGGAGCTGCCCTGGGCGAGCATCGACATGGACTTCATGAACCTGAACCAGGCCGCGCACGGCGACCGCGAGTTCGGCTACATCCAGTCCCGGCTGGGCGTGGCTCGCAAGACGGTCGCCGGGCACGTCGACGATCCGGCGGTCGCCGACCGGATCGCGACCTGGGCGCGGGCCGCCACGGCCGCCTTCGAGATGAAGACGCTGAAGCTGGCCCGGTTCGGCGACAACATGCGCGACGTCGCGGTGACCGAAGGCGACAAGGTCGAGGCCCAGCTGCGATTCGGCGTATCGGTGAACACGTACGGCGTCAACGATCTCGTCGCCGTGGTCGACGCGATCGAGGACTTCCGCATCAGTGAGCTGGTCAAGGAGTATGAGGCCACCTACCGGGTGGCCGAGGCGCTGCGCGTCGGCGGCGACCGCCACGACTCGCTCCGGTACGCCGCCCGCATCGAACTGGGTCTGCGCGACTTCCTGACGGCCGGCGGCTTCCGGGCGTTCACGACGAACTTCGAGGACCTTGGTGGGCTGCGGCAACTGCCGGGCCTGGCCGTCCAGCGCCTGATGGCCGACGGGTACGGCTTCGGCGGCGAGGGCGACTGGAAGACGTCCGTGCTCGTCCGCACCCTGAAGGCGGCTGCGGCCGGGCTGCCCGGTGGCACGTCGTTCATGGAGGACTACACCTACCACTTGACGCCCGGCCAGGAGCTGGTCCTGGGCGCGCACATGCTGGAGGTCTGCCCGACCATCGCGGGCACCACACCGTCGTGCGAGATCCACCCGCTGTCGATCGGCGGTCGCGAAGACCCGGTCCGGCTGGTCTTCGACGCCCAGCCCGGCCCGGCCGTCGTCGCCGGTCTCGCCGACATGGGCGACCGCTTCCGGCTGGTGGCCAACGAGATCGACGTCGTGCCGCCGCCCCAGCCGCTGCCGAAGCTGCCGGTCGCGCGGGCGGTCTGGCGTCCTCGGCCCGATCTGCGTACGTCGGCCGAGGCGTGGCTGACGGCCGGCGCGCCGCACCACACGGTGTTCTCCGCTGCGGTCGGCGTCGACCTGCTCACCGATCTCGCCGAGATGACCGGGGTCGAGCTGCTCGTCATCGACGCCGACACCACGATGCGGCAGTTCACGAAGGAACTCCGCTGGAACCAGGCCTACTACCGCCTCTTCTAGCGCGTGCTTTCGCGTTGATCATGAACTATCCGCCATGATCAACCGGTGTGTCGTGTCCCCGGCGCCCTGATCAATCCCGCGAGGGCATGATCGACCGAAGGGCGCCGGGATGATCAACGGGCCAGGGAGATCGCCAACGCCACGACCATCGCCAGGCCGTAGCCGGCTGCAGCCGTGGCGACGACGCGTACCCGAGTGGTTTCGCTCCATGGCATCCGCGCCGCCAGCCACGCGATCGCGGGCAACACCAGCACGCCGTGCAGGCTCACGCCGTGGAGCGGCTTCAAAAAGCCACCCAACTGGTACGCGGACTGCTGATGCCCGGTGTTCACCAGCGTCACGCCACGGGCGATCATCACCGCTCCCGACGCGAGGGCGATCACCATCGTGGCGAAGCCCGTTCGCAGTGCCAATCGCATACTCGGTGACTGAGCCGGGTCGCCTCGGAAGGCGTACCAAGTCATCGCAAGCAGGACCACCACGAGGATGAACCCGCCCGCGGCCAGCATCATGGCGATGGCCCGATTGACCGGCGTCTCCATGTTGAAATGCGAGGGCACGCCGCGCCAGGCCTGGACCGTGATGCCCGCGACCTCGACCACACAGTCGGCCGCGAACACCGCGAGCAGCCAGCGAGGCGCGCGGAGATAGCCGCTCAACCAGGCGACGGTGAGCAGCGTCAAGCCGAAGGACAGCCCGAACGTCGTGGGTTTGCGCCACGACACCGGACCTTCCCATGGGCCGCCGTCGATCGCGAAGACGAGTAAGTGGAACAGTCCACTCGCGAGCAGGGCGAGACCGACGGCAAAGGTGACACGGCGGAGGCTCATGCCGACGATCCTCGCCGGTGTGGCGCGATGCCGCGTCCTGCCACGGGCGGCACTGCGACTACTCCCTGGGGAGTAGTCAGAGCTTGACGGGATCGGAGCAGAAGAGGTGCTGGACCGAGGTCGTCGAGCTCAAATGTGGCAGCGTCTCGTCGGCGGCGAGTCCCTTCGCCTCGGCCGCCCGGACGACGCCCACGCAGAACACGACCTGCTCGATCGGGTCCGGCAGCTTGATCGTGCCGTCCCCATAGTCATCGCCGTAGGGATGGCGACGCTGGAGTGGCAGCGCGAGGGTCACCTGCTCGTCGACCGACTCGCCGGGCGGGAGCTTCGTGACGCCGACCCGCGCCGCCTGGGCCCAGCTCACCTTGTCGGTGTCGGGCATCGCGTACGCCCGGCGGCCGATCTCGACCAGATGAGTCCCACTGCGGCCCACCACATAGACGGCGTCCGTCCCCGGTACGCGATCGAGCACGAGCACCTCGTCCGCAGACTTGTTGGTCAGCTGATACGAGATGTGGATCGTCTGTCCCTCGACGGCGACCTTCGCGGTGAACGCGATGGCCGGTGGCGTACCGGACGCGGGCGGGTCGGCGGGCTCGGCCGGAGCCGCCGAGCAGCCGCCCAGCAGCGCGGCGAGCCCACCGGCGAACCACCGCCTAGTACGCGTCACGGTGCGGTGCTCCCATCTCCTCGCGAAGGCCGTTCTCCGTCAGCTCGAAACGGTGCTTCGAGTAGATGTTCGTCGGCGTGTTCGGGTCGCCGTCCTCGTCGATCGGCAGACCCGCCGCTTCGCGCTCCCGGTTGGGCACACCCGGATTGTCCGGGCCGGAGTAGTCGCCGGGGGCGAGGGAGTCGTTCATGTAGTCGTAGACGTGCGCCATCTCGTGGTACAGCACGGCGACCGGCGGCCCGTCGACCGTCTGGCCGGTGCCCATGGTCAGCTGGTCGAGGTGCGGGTTGTAGTTGATGGTGTTGTCGCCGCCGGAGTGGCTGGCCGTGCTGTTGTTCGGGTCGGCGGGGTTGTTGTACTCCTTGATCGTCAGGGAGTCGCCGTCGTGGTGCCAGAGCCACCAGCCGCCCTCGGTCTTGTCGTGCCCGGCCTGCAGTTCGGTGAGCATCTGCTGACCGCGCGGCGACGACGCCAGCATGTCGAGATCCGCCTCGATGCGCGCCTTGAACTCGGGCGAGCCCTCGACGTTGATGAAGGTCTGGAAGTCCTTGATCTCGACGGTCACGTTCTGCTCGGCTCCGACGGAGGTGTCGTTCTTCTCGCCGAACACCTTGTCCTGACCGGTTCCGCCGTACGTCGTGTCGTTGTCGCGCCCGGCGTACACGACGTCGTCCCCAGCTCCGGCCCGCAGGGTGTCGTTGCCGCGGCCGCCGGAGATGATGTCGTTTCCGGCGCCGCCGTAGACGGTGTCGTCGCCCTTGCCGCCCTCGAGATAATCCTGCCCCTCGCCGCCGCTGATCTGGTCGCGGCCGTCGAGTCCGTAGACGGTGTCGTCGCCCATCCCACCGGAGAGGATGTTGTCGCCGAATCCACCGTCCACATAGTCTCGATCAGCTCCGGCCGACACCCGGTCGTTGCCACCGCCGGCCGAGATGCGGTCCCGGCCGTCCAGGCCCAGGATCGTCTCGTCGCCGTCGCCGCCGTTGATCACGTCGTCGCCCTCACCACCGAGCAGGGTCACGTGGACGTTGGTGCCCTTGGCCACGCTGATGGTGTCGTTGCCGTCGCCGCCGCGCACGACGATGTCGGCACCGGCGGGGAAGTAGTACTTCGTGCCGTTGATCGTGACGATCTGCTGCCCCGTCTTCGGGTCGACGCTGATCTGGACGTCGTCGTCACCAGTGCCGGTGTTCACGATGACCTTGTTGCCGTCATAGATCACGCCGGTCTCGGCGACCTCGGGCGGCATGGTGAACGGGTCCGTGGAGCCGTCGGCCACGTTCAGCCAGTTCGCGGCGACCTGCTGGAACTTCGTGCGGGCCTTCGAGAAGTCGCTGACGCAGTCCTGCAGCACATCGTCCAGATCGCCACGGATCTGCGCGCACCGAGTCATCGAATCGTGGATCACCTTCGCCTGAGCGTCGTCGTCCGGGCTGAACGTCAGGTGATAAGTCCCGTCATAGGTGAACTGGACCGCGACGACCTTGCCCCACTCCTCGGTGAGGTGCGACTGACTCGATCGCAGCGCGCTGGCCGCCTTCTCCAATGCGGCGGCCGCAGCGGTCGAGGCCTCCTCGGCGGCGTCGAGGTCGGCGATGAGCTTCTTGCGATGGTTGTCGAACGAATCGGCGGCCGGACCCTCCCACACGCCGTTGACCAGCGCCTTGGCCGCCCGGTCAACGTCGTCGGCCGACGTCTTGACGGCGGTCGTGACTGCTCGCCACTGCGTCGCGGCACTGTCGAGCTGATCGGGGCGCGCGTGCAGATCCCACACGTCGTTCGTGGAAATCTGCGCGGGCTTGGTCGTCGTCGGGCCGTCGGGGTCGGGCCTCACCATGCGTACACCTGCCTCCGGGCCGGTCCGTGCTCGGTCAGATCGGGATGTTGCGGTGATTGCGCTGCTGCTGCCGGGCCTTGGCCGCGGCGTCGTCATCAGCCTTCTTGTACGCGAACGCGATGCGGTAGAGCCGATCCATGTCGCCCTCCAGGACGGCGACGAGCCGCCCGACGGTGACGTCGGCGGCGTCCACGGTCTGGTCCTGAGCCTGGGCGACGGCGACCGCGCCGATGCTGTCCCCGAACGCGGTCGGGGGCACGGCCAGCGGGCCCTGTGCCGCCCGCCAGGCGTCGTCGATGTGCTGCGACGACCGCAGCATCTGGTCGGCCACCCTGGTCAGCTCGACGGGGTCGGCGCGCACTTCATTGGACACTTCTGGAGCGTATCGACGCCGATGGGCCGGGTCGACCCACGATTCGCCGCCTGTGGATAAGTCACTGTGGACAGTCCTGTTCAGGTGGCGTCTTGGTTGGGCGGCGTGTTTTGGATGCAGATCAGGGATGTGGGTCGAATACCGGCCGTTTTAGGGCCGATATCCGTGATCCGGTGCGCACCTTGGGGTCGCCGAGCGTCCACTCGGGCCGTCCGTCAGCCGACGCCGCGCAACCAGTTCCAGGCTTCGACGAGCCAGCTGATACGGGTCAGGTAAGTGACGCCGGCCGCCGCCCAGAACAGTCCGGCGACGGCATGCGACAGCCAGGCCGAGCGGCGTACGCGACCGAGGGTGCGCTCGAGCACGACGAGTCCCAGCAGACGGCTGAGGCCGAAGAGGAACGCGCCGACGACGAGGATCACGACGAGCGCCAGCGCAGCGCCCGCCTGGTCGCCCGAGACCGCCGAGATGGCGAACAGGCCCCAGCAGCCGACGAGCACCGCCGCGCCGATCAGGCTCCAGCGCCCGCCGCGGCGCAGTTGGCGCAGCCGCTGACGGATCGGGACCGTCGGCTGCTTCAGCGGGCCACGCGTGATGATCCCCGGCCCGCCGACTTCGGTCGACTCCTCGAAGGTCAGCGTCGGTTCACCCACCGACGCCGATCGGCCGACCGCCGCGACGCCGGGGGAGTAGCCCACGTTGCCCGGCGAAGGATGCATGTGATGCGTCGGCTCCTCCGCCGAGAGATCGATGGTCTTGTCCAGACCATTGCGCTTCTGCTCGCTCACGTGCCCTCCCCTGGCCCGACCGTGCGGCGACCCGAACAGCGTAGTTCTTCCCTGCGACAGTGCCACGGGCTACGGTCGGACCATGGAACAGGACGTCGAGCGGGGCCTCCGTAGCCTGGTCGGAGCCGGATCGTCGCAGGTCAGTGTGGTGGCCGCGATGCGAGCGCGCGACGCCAGCCGGCCCACGGACGAGGATCTGGCCGCCGCCGACGAGAATCTGCAGATCGTCCGCCGGGGTTGGGTGCCCCGGGACGAGCTGCCGCGCCGCTGACCGTGAATCCGGGTCCTACGGCAGTTCCGGGACGACCCGGGACTTCTCGTAGTCGGCGATCTGGGCGATGCGCCGGGCGTGCCGGGGATTCTGCGAGAACGGCGTCGCCAGGAACGTCTCGGCGATGCTCGTCGCCTCGTCGAGCGTGTGCTGCCGGGCGCCGATGCCGACGACGTTCGCGTCGTTGTGCTCACGGCTGAGCCGGGCGGTCTCCACGTTCCAGGCCAGCGCGGCGCGTACGCCCTCGACCTTGTTGGCCGCGATCTGCTCGCCGTTGCCGGAGCCGCCGATGACCACCCCCAGGCTGCCCGGGTCGGCCACGACGGCGGCACCGGTCGCGAGGCAGAAGGCGGGGTAGTCGTCGTCCGGGTCGAACGTGCTCGGACCGACGTCGACGATCTCGTAACCGAGGCTGGCCAGGTGGCTGACGAGGTGCACCTTGAGCTCGTAGCCGGCGTGGTCGGATCCCAGGTAGACGCGCATGGCGCTGAGTCTTCCAGTCGGTCGGCGCGCAAGGGTTGTCGGGGTGGCCGGATTTGAACCGACGGCCTTCCGCTCCCAAAGCGGACGCGCTACCAAACTGCGCCACACCCCGATACGCCGGTCCCGGCGTACGCGTCAGTTTATGCATAAGCCCGGCAGTCGCGCGGCACCGGTTCCCTCGCGTGGCCTCGCGCGAATCCCCAGTTGTCTCCCGAAGTCCGGATCATTTTCGCGAATCGCCTACGCGTCTCCGCCTCGGGCGTGACCATGAGTAGGTGACCAGTGACTCTTCGTGGCTGAGTGAGGTCGCCCGAGCTTTCGAGGGCGGCTGGTACGGCCCGCTCCTGGTCGCCCTGGCCAGTCTTGTCGCCGTGGTCCTCCTGGTACGCGCGACCGCTCCGGCGGTACGCCAGGCGACCATGACCCTGCATCGGCGTCGGCCCGCCGTCAGCCCGTACCCGGGCCGGCACGTCGCGCCGCCGGGGTGGAAGCCGGCGACCGGACTGATCCGGGGCGGACGGGGCGAGGTCGCGTGACCGATCGCGCCGTGCCCGCCACTTTCGGCGGACGCGACTCTGTCGTATAGGCGACCGTCGACCCTTCGGGGCGGCGGACTTCGTCTCGGCAGGCGTTGGATGTCTTCTCGACGGCATCGCTTCGTGTGAGCCGTCACAATCCCCGGTGGGGTTCAGTCCGTAGCAGCCGGACAGGGCTCCACCGGGCTTTTGTCCGGTTTGACGGGCTCTCCGGCGACCCCGGTACGCGTCCGCGACAACTACGCGGTGTGACATCTGCCGGGAACGTGCGGCCCGATGCGGGCACACGCCGATGTCTTCGCCTACACTCGACCGGGCTTCAAGTAGCCCTCGCCAATTTGCCTGCACGATTCAAGGAGTACGTCTGTGAAGAGCACCGTCGAGACTCTGAGCCCGACTCGGGTGCGGCTCGCCATCGAGGTGCCGTTCGCCGAGCTCGAGCCGAGCCTCATGAAGGCGTACCGGGAGATCGGCGCGCAGGTCACCATCCCGGGCTTCCGCAAGGGCAAGGTGCCGGCCCAGGTCATCGACCAGCGGGTCGGCCGCGGCGCGGTGCTGCAGGAGGCGGTCGAGGAGGCCATTCCGCAGCAGATCGTCGCCGCCGTCAAGGAGCACGACGTCAAGCTGCTCGGCCGCCCGGAGGTCGACATCCAGGAGTTCGCCGACGGTCAGCCGTTGAAGTTCACCGCCGAGGTGGACGTCCGGCCCGAGGTCGAGCTGCCCGAGCTGTCCACGATCGCCGTCGAGGTGGACCCGATCCAGATCGACGACACCGAGATCGACACCCAGGTCGACGCCCTCCGCCAGCGGTTCGCCACGCTGAAGACGGTCGAGCGCGCCGCCGCCGACGGTGACTTCGTCCAGATCGACCTCCTGGCGACGGTCGACGGCGCCGAGGTCGAGGGCGGCCAGGCGAGCAACGTCTCGCACGAGGTCGGCTCCGGCCAGCTGCTGCCCGGCCTGGACGAGGTCCTGGTCGGCCTGTCCGCCGGCGAAGAGCAGTCGTTCGTCACCCAGCTGGTGGGCGGCGACCACGCGGGCAAGGACGCCGACGTCAAGGTCACCGTCCGCACGGTCAAGGAGAAGGAGCTCCCCGAGCTCGACGACGAGTTCGCCGGTCTCGCCAGCGAGTTCGACACCCTTGAGGAGCTGCGCGACAACCTGCGCGAGCGGCTGACCCGGGTCAAGAAGGTCGAGCAGCTGTACGCCGCGCGGGACAAGGCGCTCACCGAGATCGTCAAGCTCAGTGGCGTCCCGGCCCCCGAGGGTGTGGTACGCGACGAGGTGGCCCAGCGCAAGCAGTCGATGGCGCAGGAGCTGGAGCGGGTCGGCGCTTCGCTGACGGAGTACCTCGAAGCCGAGGAGAAGACCGAGGAGCAGATCGACGAGGAGCTGGCTGAGGCGGCGACCGAAGGCGTGAAGATCCAGCTGGTCCTCGACGCCCTGGCCGACACCAACGACATCCAGGTCAGCGACGACGAGTTCGGCCACGAGATCGTGCACCGGGCCCAGCGTGTCGGCATGGCTCCCCAGGCGTACTACGACCAGCTCGTCCAGGCCGGTCTGGCCGCCTCCGTGTTCGGCGACGTCCGCCGGGGCAAGGCGCTCGCCCAGATCATGGAGAGCGTGATCATGAAGGACACCGACGGGAACGTGCTGACCCTGGATGATCTCCGGGGCGCCGGTGACGACCACGAGGGTCACGACCACGACTGACCGCGTACGCGCCAACGAGGGCGGCAGGGACGCGAGTCTCGGCCGCCCTCGTCGCGTTGATCCAGACGCCTGCGCCCACAGCGAACACCAGGGAATCTGGGAAGGGTTCGTCGTAGCGAGGAGTTAGGGTCGGCGTACGACACTTGAACATCAGAAGGGTTGGCATGAGCGAGCTTCACCTCCCACCGCAGATGCGGGGATCCGAGCCGAGCGGCCTCGGTCTCGACGACTCGATCTACAACCGTCTGCTCAAGGAACGCATCATCTTCCTGGGCAGCGAGGTCAACACGCAGGTGGCGAACCGGATCTGCGCTCAGCTTCTGCTGCTGTCGGCTGAGGACCCCGAGCGCGACATCACCATCTTCATCAACTCGCCCGGCGGCTCGGTCTACGACGGCATGGCGATCTACGACGCCATGCAGTTCGTCCCGAACGACGTCTCGACGGTCGCCCTGGGCATGGCCGCGAGCATGGGCCAGATGCTGCTGTGCGCGGGCACCCGCGGCAAGCGCTACGCGCTCAAGCACGCGCGAATCATGATGCACCAGGCTTCGGGCGGCATCGGCGGCACCGCGGCCGACATCGCCATCCAGGCCGAACAGATGATCTACACGAAGCGGCTGCTGATCGAGCTGATCGCGCAGCACACCGGGCAGTCGATCGAGCAGATCGAGCTCGACTCCGACCGGGACCGCTGGTTCACCGCCGAGGAGGCGCAGGGCTACGGTTTCATCGACCACGTCGTCGAGGGCGTGTCCCCGGTGCCGGTGGGGAACTGAAGGAGATAGGGATCAATGTCTGACTTCGCTCCGGTGACCAACCGGTACGTCCTGCCCCAGTTCGTCGAGAAGACGGCGCTCGGTGAGCGGGCGATGGACCCGTACTCGAAGCTCTTCGACGAGCGCGTGATCTTCCTGGGCGTTCAGGTCGACGACGCCTCGGCCAACGACATCATGGCGCAGCTGCTCGTCCTCGAGGCCCGGGACCCGGACCGGGACATCACGATGTACATCAACTCGCCCGGTGGCTCGTTCACGGCGATGACCGCCATCTACGACACCATGCAGTACATTCGCCCGGACATCATGACGGTGTGTCTCGGCCAGGCCGCCAGCGCCGCGGCGGTGCTGCTGGCCGCCGGTACGCCGGGCAAGCGCCTCGCGCTGACGAACTCGCGGATCATCATCCACCAGCCCGCCACCGAAGGCGGTTACGGGCAGGGCTCGGACATCGAGATCCAGGCGCGTGAGATCATGCGGATGCGCAACAACCTGGAAGAGCTGCTGGCCCGTCACTCGGGGCAGGATCTCGACAAGGTCAAGAAGGATATCGATCGGGACAAGATTCTGACGGCGGACGAGGCCAAGGACTACGGTCTGGTCGACACGGTTCTCGCCAGCCGCAAGAAGACGCCGCTCGCGGCCGTTCGGTAAAATCTTCTCCACAGCTCAACGCGAGTCAGGGAGCGTCCGTGGCGACACGCGAGGACGCTCCCTGACTCGGTGAAACAAGCCGACAAAGGGTAACGTCAAGTCGGCGTAGAAACGCTCCCCGTCACCGGCTTGGCCGAGCGGGTCGCGACAGCAGGGCCAACGGGCGAGGGAGAGTCGTAGGTGGCACGAATCGGCGACGGTGGCGACCTGCTGAAGTGCTCTTTCTGCGGCAAGTCGCAGCGTCAGGTGAAGAAGCTCATCGCGGGACCCGGCGTCTACATCTGCGACGAGTGCATCGACCTCTGCAACGAGATCATCGAAGAGGAGCTGGCCGGCGAGGACCAGATCCGCTTCGAGGAGCTGCCGAAGCCGGTGGAGATCTGTCAGTTCCTCGATCAGTACGTGATCGGGCAGGAGCAGGCCAAGAAGGCGCTTTCCGTGGCGGTCTACAACCACTACAAGCGCATCCAGGCCGACTCGGGCGGCCACGGGCACCGCGACGGTGAGGCCGTCGAGCTGCAGAAGTCGAACATCATGATGATCGGCCCGACCGGGTGCGGGAAGACGCACCTGGCCCAGACGCTCGCCCGGATGCTCAACGTCCCGTTCGCGATCGCCGACGCGACCGCGCTGACCGAGGCGGGATACGTCGGCGAAGACGTCGAGAACATCCTCCTCAAGCTGATCCAGGCGGCCGACTGGGACATCAAGCGGGCCGAGACCGGCATCGTCTACATCGATGAGATCGACAAGATCTCCCGTAAGTCGGACAGCCCGTCGATCACCCGCGACGTCTCCGGTGAGGGTGTGCAGCAGGCGTTGCTGAAGATCCTCGAGGGCACCGTCGCCAACGTGCCGCCGCAGGGTGGCCGCAAGCACCCGAACCAGGAGTTCGTGTCGATCGACACCACGAACATCCTGTTCATCTGCGGTGGTGCGTTCGCGGGCATAGAGGAGATCATCGAGAGCCGGACCGGCAGCGGCGGCCTCGGCTTCGGCTCGCACCTGCGGGCGGTCTCCGAGCGCAAGACCGACGACATCCTGGCCCAGGTCATGCCGGAGGATCTGCTGAAGTTCGGGATGATCCCCGAGTTCATCGGCCGGTTGCCCGTCCTGACCAACGTCCGCAGCCTGGACCGCACCGCGCTGGTCCGGATCCTCTCCGAGCCGCGCAACGCGTTGGTGAAGCAGTACCAGCGCCTTTTCGAGCTGGACAACGTGGCGCTGGAGTTCGAGCCGGCCGCGCTGGAGGCGATCGCCGATCAGGCCATGCTGCGGGGCACCGGTGCTCGCGGTCTGCGCGCCATCCTCGAAGAGGTCTTGCTCTCGGTGATGTACGAAGTGCCGAGCGACCCCAACGCCGAGAAGGTCCAGATCACCCGGGCAACGGTGCTGGAGAAGGTCTACCCGACCATCGTTCCGCGCGACTTCGTCGCCCGGCGGGCTCGGCACCGCGGCGAGGAACGCTCCGCCTGAACCGCATGATCCGGCGTCCCAATCCGCAGGAGATCACTCGCGGCCGGGAGCGCTCTCAGGTGTAGCTTCGACGGCATGTCTCCGCGCTGGTCGGTAGCGACCGTCTTCGCCGTCCACGGCTCCATCAGCGGCAGTCTCGCCGCGCGCATGCCGTGGATCGCCGATCACGTCGGGCTCGCGGGCGGTGGCGTCGGCAAACTCGGGTACGCCTTGGTCATGCCGGCGATCGGCGCGATTCTGACGATGCCCTTCGCCGGTCGTGTCGTGCACCGGCTGGGCGGCCGCCGGGCCACCCTGCTGTTGGTCAGCGGCTGGGCGCTGGCGCTGACCTTGATCTCCTTCATGCCCACGCTGCCCACGCTGGCGGCGGCGATGTTCGTTGCGGGCACCTTTGCGGGAACCGCCGACATGGCGATGAACGCCGAGGGCATCGCGGTGGAACGTCAACTCGGTCGATCGATCATGTCCAGTCTGCACGGTGGCTGGAGCATCGGCGGGTTCCTCGCGGGCGGCGTCGGCTGGCTGCTGGCCCACAACGACGTCTCCGGGCGGGCGAACTTCATCGGTGCCACCGTGGTCGCGATTTTGGTCGCCCTCTGGGCATGTTCCAACCTGCCGGCACAGACCCCGGCCGAAGCCGAGGAAGACGAAGGCGCGCCGAAGTTCGCCCTGCCCAAGGGACCGATCCTGATCATCGGGCTGGTCGGATTCGCCGCGATCTTCGCCGAGTCGGCGTCGGCGGACTGGAGTGCGGTCTACCTCGTGAACCAGCTCGGCGCGGGCGATGCGACCGGGGCCGTGGCGTACGCGACCTTCGCCGGGGCGATGACGTTCGGACGGCTCACCGGCGATGGCGTCGTACGCCGTTGGGGCCCGGTGCCGACGGTGCGCGCAGCGGGCGTACTCGGTGTCCTGGGTGGAGTGTTGATCGTCGTGGCGGGCGCGGCGGGCGGATCGCTGGCGACGAAGGTAGCGGCGATCGCAGGTTACGCCTTGGTCGGCATCGGCATCGCAGTAGTGGTGCCGCTCGCCTTCGCCGCGGCCGGGCACTCCGCCGACAGCGCAGCCAGTCGGGCCCATGCCATCGCCGGAGTGGCAACCGTGTCGTACGGAGCCGGTCTCGCTGCACCCGGCATCGTCGGCGGTATCGCGAACGCCACCTCGTTGACGGTGTCGTTCGTCGTCGTCACGGTCTTGATCCTGGTCATGACCTTGGCGGCACCGGCTTTGCGTTCCGCCGACGTCGGCCACGTACGCGATCACGAACCGGAGTCCGTCCCCGCCTGACGGCTGAAGTCGATCACCCGCTTAGGGAGTCGATCAGGGAGCCCCGGACGCGACACACCGGCCGAACATGCCCGATAGTTCATGATCGCGCGGAAAGCGCGGAAAGGTCGCGCGGAAAGAGCGGACAGGTCGCGCGGAAAGACCGGACGGGGCGAGCAGGCGAGCGCGTGTAAGGCGCGAGCGAGCGTCAGCGTTGGCGGATGAGCCGCCGGTCGTGCTCGCGAGGCGGCATGGTCACGAGCATCATGAACCGGGCCGGCGCGTCCGCCGGGTTCCCGTAGGTGTGCGTACGGTCGGCGATCAGGTCGATCGTCTGTCCGGCGTAGACGGTGTGCTCCTCCCCGCCGACGGTCACGACCAGGGTTCCGGCGAGCACGGTGATGACTTCGCGCGTACCGGGGCGATGGTCGTCGGGGGAGTGGTGCTCGTGCGGGGCGAGCCGCCAGTCCCACAACTCGGTGTCTTGCAGTCCCCGGAGCAGACGGGCGGTGCCGCCTCGGCCGCCGCGCCACAGTACGGGGGCCTCGTCGTAGTCGCTGACGTGGACAGTGCGGTCGACCGCCGGTTCCAGGAGCCGGGCGACCGTCACCCCGAACGCGTCGGCGACCCGGGACAGCGTTCCGATGCTCGGGTTGGTCCGGGCGCCTTCGATCTGGACGAGCATGCCCTTGCTGACGCCGGAGCGCCCGGACAGCTCGTCCAGGGACCACCCGCGTCCGGTACGCAGCGCGCGTACGTGCAGCGCCACCGCAGCGTTGAGCTCGTCCGCAGACGACACGGACGGCCCCGACGTGTCGACAACCACACTGTCCTCCACGGTCAATATCGTGATACCACTGCCGGTGTGTATGCGATCGTTTTCGCCGCCGCCTGCGCGCTGATCTGGGGCGCGTCGGACTTCTGCGGCGGAAAGGCATCGCAGCGCGCCCATCCGCTCTCCGTGACCGTGATCTCGCAGATCCTCGGTCTTCCGATGATCGCACTGATGGTGGTCATCATCCCCGGCACGCCACGCGGGTCTGACCTGCTGTGGGGCGCTGCGGCCGGCGTACTCGGGCTGTTCGGGATCGTCCTGCTCTATCGAGGGCTGTCCCAAGGCGCGATGGCGGTGGTCGCGCCGACGACCGCGGTGACCTCGGCGATAGTGCCGATCCTGGGTGGACTGCTCCAGGGTGAACGGCCGGGGCCGGCCGCGCTCGCCGGGGCGTTGTGCGCGGTCGCGGCGATCGGACTGGTCAGCCTCGCTCCCAGCCGTCCGGGCGAACCCGCGAAGGTGAGTGTCACCACCGTCGGCCTCGCCCTGCTGGCAGGCGCCTGTTTCGGCGGATTCTTCATCATCCTGGGGTTCGCCGGCGAGGGCGCGGGAATGTGGCCGATGCTCGGCGTGCGGGCCTCGTCGCTCGCCGTCGGCCTGCTCCTCGTGTGGCGAGCGGGCGCCCGGCTGCGGGTCACCGGCCGGACGACGATCCTGCTCATGGCCCTGGCCGGCCTCGGCGACACACTCGCGAACGGCTTCTACCTTCTCGCGGTCCAACGTGGCGATCTCTCGGTCATCGCTCCGATCGCTGCGCTGTACCCCGCCAGCACCGTGCTACTCGCGCTCTTCGTCGAGAAGGAACGCATGCGGCCACTGCAATTCGCGGGTCTAGGCCTCGCCGCACTCGCGCTCGTCCTCACTGCGACCTAAACCCTCCACAATGGTCACGGTCCGCGCATCATGCTCTTGACCAGCTTGTACGCCGAAAGGAGCGGGCGTCGATCGCGAGTGTGACGGGGGACAACCACCCCCGATTTGCGACCGGCGTTAGCCATCGCGTAATGTTCTCTCTGCCAGCGCGGCACGGACGAGAACGGCGGGGGTTACCTCGGCGGGAGGCCGGAGCGCGGAACACCTGAGTGATGCGGGCCCCGGTGTGGGGTGTGCGAAGTCGGTCGGGTAGGCTGGATGAGTTGCCCTTGATGCGGCCCGGCGGATTTGTCGGGTGGTTGATGGTGTGTGCTTGTTCTTTGAGAACTCAACAGGGTGCTTGTAAAGCCAGTGCCAAAGTAGCGGATCTCGCTTTCGAGTGAGGTCAGCA
>NZ_JABFVK010000010.1 GCF_013362815.1 Hamadaea sp.
CGGGGCACTTTATGCCCCGTCCATGATTCAGCGGGTCACTTCGGCTGAGCCGGCGAGTTGACCGTGATGGTGCCCGCGATGATGTCGGCCTTGAGCTTGTCGATCTCGGCCTTCAGGGTCGCGTCGATCTTGGTGTCGAACTCGTGGTACGGAGCGAGCGAGACGCCGTTGTTCTGCAGCGTGCCCTTCGCACCCGTGTTGTTCAGCAGCGTGCCGTTCGAGGTCGCCGCCTTGCCGAGCGCGTCCGAGACCAGGTCGGTCATGTTCTTGACGACCGTGGTCAGCATGACCGAGCAGTACTTCGTGGTGGTGCAGCCGTCCGAGTCCACCCAGATCACGGTGTACTTGGTGCCGGCGTTGGCGGCGGTGCCGAGGCCCGCGCCACCGGCGACCGGCATGATCACGTCGGCGCCCTGAGCGGCCAGCGCGTCGGACTTCGCCTTGCCCGCGTCCTGCTTCACGAAGTCGTCCGTGAACAGACCGTCCTGCTTGTCCTTGTCCCAGCCGAGCAGCACGACGTTCTTCTTGTGAACCTCGTTGTACTTCTTCACGCCGTCCGCGAAGCCGTCCATGAAGATCGTCACCGGCGGAATCTTCTTACCGCCGTAGGTGCCGACCTTGCCGCTCTTCGAGTAGCCCGCGGCCAGGTAGCCCGCGAGGTACGCGGCCTGCTGGGTCTCGAACTGGATCGGGTAGACGTTGGCCTGGTCGCCGTTGCCCGAGTCGACGATCGCGAACTGGATCTTCGGGTTCGCCTTGGCGGCGGCGGTGGTCGCGTCGGCCATCAGACCGCCGACGGCCTGGATGTACTTGCAGCCCGCGGCAGCCTGGTTCGTCAGGTTCGGCTGGTAGTCCGACATCGCCGAGGACGCCACGTAGCTCGTGGTGATGGCGGTGTTGGCGGCCTTGGCCTTCTCCATACCCGCCCACGTGCCGGCGTTGAACGAGTGGTCGTCGATGCCGCCCGTGTCGGTGACCATGCACGCCTTGTAGGCGGCACCGGCGGCGCTCGACGAGCCGCCGCTCGGGTTGTCGGCAGGCTTGCTACACGCGGCGGCAAACAGCGCCAGGCCGCTGGCCGCGACAAACGCGGCAATCTTCATCCCACGCGCAGGGCGCAAGACGGTCTCCTCTCCCATGTGACGTCGCAAGTCCAGGTCTGCTGTTGCAAACAACTTGCGACGAATCTACGGACGGGAGATTACGCCTCTCCCTGCCCAACAGCGGATCATCGTGCCCGGTTGTTGAGCACCCGTTATGGCCGCGTGACTAAGAGGTGCACTGGATCACCTCAGCCACCCGTCATGATCCCCGTCTTCGAGGAATCTATCGCTTTTGTCGGTATTGCGGGCCCGAACGAGGTAGCTTGTCAGCGCCAGAAGACGGCGACGCCGGCAGTCACGAGAACCATGCCGATGATGCCGAAGAAGTGGCCCTTCGAGACCTCTTCGCGTTTGCGTACCGGGAAGACGGCGCCGAAGATCAGCAGGGCCAGCACCAGCTTCACGATCAGTTTCGCCGTCGGCGGCTCGTCGCCTTCGTCCCGCAGCGGCGCCGACAGCGCAAGCCCGGTGACCAGCTGGGTCCAGACGCCGATCAGCATCGCCTGGTTGATCCGGAACTTCCCGGCCAGCCACTGGGTGACCGCGCCGCCGAGCAGCAGCGCGAAGCCGATGAGGTGGGCGTACAGCAGGATGTACCGAACGATCTCCTTCACGCCGCGCAGCTTACGCCAGTCGCCACACCTGCACGTCGGGCCCGCCGGTCGCCGGGACCACGCCCGCGACCAGGTCCGCGCCGCCGTACAGATTTGCGCCCGTCAACCCCAGGTCGATCGGCCCGCTCGCGGCCCGTCGCGCCACGACCAGCAGCGTCTCGGTCGCCGTCTCGCGCAGGAAGGCCAGCGTGTCGGCGGCGGCGTACACCCAGCGCAGGCCGCCGTGGCGCAGCGCCGGCTGGTCGTTGCGCAATTTCACCAGCGACTTGTACGCCGAAAGCGTCTCCCGATCCTGATCGCTCGCCCGATTCCACGGCATCGGCGTACGGGAGTTCTCCCCGTTCCACCCAGTCAGACCAAACTCGTCACCGGCGAAGACCATCGGCGTACCCGGCATGGTCATCTGCAGGGCCACCGCGACCAAGTGCCGCTCCCGGGTTCCCGCGACGGTCCGCATCCGGGCCGAGTCGTGCGAGTCCAGCGGGTTCCACGAGTGAACAAGGGTGCGCCACGACATCCGGGCGCCGAAGTCGTGGACGGTGTCCAGCACCGACTCCGCCGTACGCCGCGGAACCCCGCCCGGGACTCCGAAGAAGTAGTCGTTCGGAGTGTCCGGGGCGCAGAGCCAGGTCCAGATCGGGCGGGTGAACCCGCCGTAGTTCATGGTTCCCTGCCAGCCGTCGTGGTCGACGTCGCCGGTCGAGTCGTGCATGTGCTCCGCGACCAGCATCGCGTCGGGGCGTACGCCGAGGATCTCCCGGCGCAGCAACGCCGCGACCTCGTGCGTACGGTTCTCCTCGGCGCGGCGGCCGGTCATGTTCGCCACGTCGACCCGCCATCCGTCGAGCAGCGGCGACCCGTCCGGCTTGTGCAACCACTTCCGCAGTACGCCGATCATCCGCTCCCGGGTCAGCGGGCTGCCCCAGTTGAGCTTGGGCAGGCTCTTGACCCCGTTCCACGACTCGTAGTCGCCGTCGGCCAAGCCGTAATCCGGGCCGAAGTAGAACATTTCGCGTTCCGGTGAATCCGGATCCTCGGCCGCAGCCTGGAACCACTCATGGGCGTCACCGCAGTGGTTCGTCGTGATGTCGCCGATCAGCCGCATACCCCGGGCGTGGACGGCGTCGGCAAGACGGTAGAGCGCCTCATCCCCGCCGAGCAGCGGATCCACCACGTCGAAAGTGGACGCGTCGTACCGGTGGTTGGACCGGGCCGGGAAGATCGGGGTCAGGTAGACCGTGTTCACGCCGAGCGCGTGGATGTGGTCGAGGTGCTCGACGACGCCGTCCAGGTCACCGCCGAAGAACTGCTCGGCGGTGCCCGGACCGCGGCCGATCACCTCGTCCAGGTCCCACTCGCGGGGCAGTGCCCAGTCGGGGAGGTCATCCTTGTCCAGCGCTCCGGCGTTCGCCGCGCGGGCGTACCGGTCCGGGAAGATCTGGTAGACGATCGCGTCGGCCATCCACTCGGCCGGGACGTCGTAGGTGACCAGCCGGAAGTCGGTGGTGTCGGTGAGATCCCCGGCCACCACCCCGGCGGCGGTCAGCCAGTACGGCTCGCCCTCCTCCGGGAGGAAGTAGAACCGGTAGTTGGTCACCGGGTTCCGCGCCTCGTACTGGATGGCCCACCACTCGCCGTCGGCATGGCGTACGGGGAGGAAGCGCGGTTCGCCGTCCGGGGTTCCCCGCAACCAGACTTCCCGAATCCGGGCCGCTGCTGGTACGCGTACCCGCAAAGTCACGACCTCGCCCAGCGTGGGCCGAGCGGTCGAGACGTAGAGCGAGGAGCCGTCATGATGGGGTTGATCGATAAGACGCACGTCGCGTCCCCTTCTCGTGAGAAGTCGACGTTTCATCCCACACGATGGTGGGGTCGCGACAGTTTCGCGTTGATCATGAACCTAGGGTTCCGCAGAACAGCTAGAGCGGAACCCTAGGTTCATGATCAACCCTGGGAGAGCTAGCCCTTCACCGCGCCCGCGGTGAGGCCGTTGACGATGTACTTCTGGAGGTAGAGGAAGACGCCCACGGTCGGGACCGCGGTGAGCAGCGTGCCCGCCGCGAACATTCCGAAGTTGGCGTTGCGCTCGCCCGCGACCAGGCCGTAAAGGCCGACCGCGAGGGTCTTGGACTCGGGGTCGCGCAGGAAGATGTTGGCCATCAGCACCTCGCTCATCGTGCCGATGAACGCGAGCATCGCGGTGACCGCGAGGATCGGCGCGACCAGCGGCAGGATGATCCGGAAGAAGACCTGCACGTGGGAGGCGCCGTCGACGGTGGCCGACTCGTCGAGTTCCTTGGGCACCGTGTCGAGGAAGCCCTTCATCAGCCAGGTGTTCACGCCCAGCGCCGTGCCCATGTAAAGCAGCAGCAGACCGGCCGGGGTGTCGAAGCCGATGTAGCGCCAGTTCTCGGTGATGTCGGTGAACAGGATGAAGATCGCGACGATCGCCAGGAACTGCGGGAACATCTGGACCAGGAGCAGCGCCAGCAGCCCGACTCGACGGCCGTGGAACCGCATCCGGCTGAAGGTGTAGGCCGCGCTGAAGCTCAGGAAGACGCTGGCGAACGACGAGACGAGCGCGATGACCAGCGAGTTCATGAACCAGTGGGCGAACGCCGTGTTGTCGAACAGGTGCTGGAAGTTCTCCGCGCTCGCGCCGGTCGGCCACAGCTTGGACGAGGCCAGCGTGCCGAGCGGGTTGAACGCCGCCGACACAACGAAGACGATCGGGAAGAGCGAGAAGACGGCCACGAGCACGGCGATCAAGTGCCGCCAGCCCGTGCGCTTGAACCAGGTCACGAGTAGACCTCCTCGAGCGACCGGCTGCGCCGGAACCCGATGATCGACATGATGGCGACCAGCGTGAAGATGATCACCGAGACGGCCGCCGCGAAGCCGAGCTGCGCGATGCCGCCGAAGGCCAACCGGTAGGTATAACTGATCAACAGGTCGGTCGCACCGACCGTGGCGTTGTCGATGGCGTACGGCCCGCCGTCGGTGACCAGCTTGATCGCGTTGAAGTTGTTGAAGTTGTACGCGAACGACGAGATCAGCAGCGGGGTGAGCGCGACCAGCAACAGCGGCAGCGTGACCCGGCGGAAGCCTTGCCAGGCAGTGGCCCCGTCGATGCTGGACGCCTCGGTCAGCTCCCGGGGTATCGCCTGCAACGCGCCGGTGGCCACCAGGAACATGTAGGGGAAGCCGAGCCAGAGGTTGACGAGGATCAGCGACATCCGGGCGGTCATCGGCTCGCCGAGCCAGTCGATGTGCCAGCCGAACAGGTTGTTGATCAGGCCGAAGTCCTTGTTGAACATGTCCCGCCAGACCAGCAGCATCGCGAACGACGGCATCGCGTACGGCAGGATGATGATGACCCGGTAGATCTTGGTGCCCCGCATGCGCGGCGAGTGCAACGCGAGCGCGCACAGCAGGCCGAGCGCGAAGGTGGTCAGCACCGAAGCCGCCGCGAAGGCGAAGTTCCAGACGAAGACCGCGAAGAAGTTCCCGGAGACCGTCTTGTCGGTGAAGATCCGGGTGAAGTTCGCCAGGCCGACGTTGACTTTCCAGCCCTGGGCGATCGTCTCGCCGTCCGCGCTGCGGAAGTAGCCGTTCTTGGCGTCGGCGGTGTAGGTCTTGCCGTTCTTGGTGTCCTTGACGCAGTCGCAGGCCGCGTCGTAGTCGCGGACGGAGGTCAGCTCGACCGCCTTGCTCAATCCGCTCGACTTGATCGCGCCCTGCTCGGTCGGCACCGCGAAGTTCGCGATCTCGTCGCCCCGGGCGCTCGCGTCCGGCTTGCTGAGGATGTCGTAGCCGGGGACCTCGGAGAGCTGCTTGGTCAGCGACAGGTTGGCGTCGGTGAGACCGGGCAGCTCGGTCAGGCCGTCCGGCGTACCGACCTTCGCCTGGTCGAGCAGCGGTTCGCCCTTGTCGTCCACCGGGACCAGCAGGAAGACGAGCTTGCCGTCCTTCAGCGCGGGCGACAGGTTGTACGACGCGGCCCCGGCGACCTGCTCGAGGGAGCTGGTCTGGATGGCGGTGATCGCCTCTTCCTTGGTGCCGCGGTGGCCGTCGCCGAAGTTCGTGAACGCGGTGCTCACCGTCAGGATCACCGGCACGAGTTGGAACACGACCAGGAACACGGTGCCGGGCAGGAGGTATTTGAGCGGGACGTGCCGCCGGCTGAGATAGAGGTACGCGATCCCCGCGCCGGCCGCCACCAGCACACCGACACCGATCCAGTTGTCGGTGCGGATCAGCGGCGGCAGGCCGAAGACCAGCAGGGCGGCGACGAGGCCGAGCGCGATCAGCCGGCCCACGAGGAACCCGACGGTGATCTCGCGCGGGCGGTAGTCGGCGGGGCGGTGCGGTTTCGAGTCGGAACCGCGCTGGCCGGGCAGGCCGGAGCGCGGGGAGCCGGAGCTCCCCGCGCCCGTCACGCCACCCGACCCGGATGAGGTCGTGCTCGGCGTCGTCATCGGCGTCGTCTGCCTACTTCTTCTTCGCGATCGCGTCGTTGATGGCCTTCGCCGCGGCCTCCGCGGCGGTCTTCGGGTCGCCACCCTTGATCACGGCCACCTCGGCGTTGCCGAACGGGCCCCAGATCTCGTTCATGGCGGGGATCGCCGGCATCGGCAGGCCGTCCTTGCCCGCGTCGAGCCACTTCGCCACGTCCGGGTCGGCGGCCTTCGCGTCGTCCTGCGCGGCCAGCAGCGCCGGCGGACGCGGGTCGGCGGCGTACAGGGCGTTGGCGACCTCCTTGTTCGTGACGTAGTTCGCCACGAACTCCTGGGCCATCGCCTTGCTCTTGCCCTTGCTGGCGACGAAGAAGGCCTGAACACCGAGGAACGGCTGGGCCGGCTTGCCGCCGGAGAAGCCCGGGATCGGGGTGATGTCGTACTTGATGCCGGCCTTCTTGATGTCGGCGATGTTCCACGAACCGGTGATGAAGAAGGCGGCCTTCTTGGCGGTGAAGGTCGCGGTGACGTTCTCGGCCGCGATCGAGGTCTTCAGCGCGCCGGCGCCCTTCTCGCCCAGCTCCTTGAGCTTGGTGAAGGCGGCGATCGAGTCGGCGCTGTTGACCGTCACGTTGTTCGGGTCCGGGTCGCCGGCCGAGGTGAGGCCGAACAGCGAGCCGCCGCCCGAGGAGTAGATCGGGTAGATGTGGTACGCGTCGCCGGAAGCGCCGCACTGGTCGAGCAGGATCTCGCTGACCTTGCCCGACTTCTTCAGGTCCTGACCGGCCTTGACCAGGTCCTCGATGCTCGCCGGAGCGGTCGGGGCCAGGTCGGTGTTGCGCACGAGAGCGATGTTCTCCAGCGCGTACGGGGCGCCGTAGATCTGGCCGTTGAAGGTCACGGCCTTGACCGCGGCCGCCGCGAAGAGCGACTTCTGCTGCGGGGACAGCTGCACCGGGTCGATGGCGCCGTTCTGCACCAGGTTGCCGATCCAGTCGTGCGCGCCGACCACGACGTCCGGGCCGCTGCCCTGCTGCGAGGCGGTCACGAAGACCTGCTGCAGGTTCTCGCTGATCTCCTTGACCTCGACGGTGACGCCGTTGTCCTTGCCGAACTGGTCGGCGTACTTCTTGAGCACGGCCGAACGCTTGGTGTCGGCCCAGATGACCAGCTTGCCGTTGCCCTTGTCCTTCGACGGGGTCGCCGTGGGCTCGTCCTTCGATCCGCATGCCGCCAGCGCCGAGGCGGACGCCGCCGCGCCCAGAGCCGCAAAGACGGTACGTCTACGCATCAAGGTCTCCTGTTCAGATGGGCCACGCCTTCAGGGGCCCGGAGGGGGTCAAACCAGGGGTATGCAGTTGTGTGTTGCGCGCACGTTAGCAAGACTTTGCAAGGAGTGGAAGTCCTTGCAGCCCCGTAGCCGCAAGATCTTGTCTGTTCAGTTAGCATTCCGCCATGCGTGCACGTCTGGCCGACATTGCTCGGCAGGCCGAAGTGAGCGAGGCCACGGTCTCGCGGGTCCTCAACGACCGCCCTGGGGTGTCGACGGAGACCCGCCAGGCGGTGCTGACCGCGCTCGATGTGCTGGGCTATGAACGCCCCACCAAGCTGCGCAAACGTAGCGCGGGCCTCGTCGGGCTGGTAGTTCCAGAGCTCGACAACCCGATCTTCCCGGCATTCGCTCAGATCATCGAGTCGGCCCTCGCCCAGCAGGGATACACCCCGGTCCTGTGTACGCAGACCGCCGGCGGCGTGACCGAGGACGAGTACATCGAGATGCTGCTCGACCGCCAGGTGGCGGGCATCGTCTTCGTCTCCGGCCTGCATGCCGACACGACGTCGGATCCGGACCGCTACCGCAAGCTCCTGACACGTCCGCTGCCGATCGTGCTGGTCAACGGCTTCGTCGAGGGCCTGGAAGCGCCGTTCGTGTCGGTCGACGAGCGGGCGGCGGCCGACTCCGCCGTCTCCCATCTCGCCGCCCTCGGTCACAAGCGGATCGGCCTGATCTCCGGGCCCGACCGCTTCCAGCCGGTGCAGCGCAAGATCGCCGGTTACCGGGACGCCATGCGCCGCCTGCTGCAGCTGAGCGACCGAGACATGGATTCGATGATCTCCCTGTCGCCCCTGTTCGGCGTCGAAGGCGGGTACGCCGCGACGACCCGGCTGCTAGACCGCGGGGTGACCGCCGTCGTCTGCGGTTCCGACCTGATGGCGCTCGGGGCGATCGGGGCGGCCCGGCAGAAGGGCCTGAACGTCCCCGGCGACTTCAGCGTGGTCGGCTTCGACGACTCCCCGCTGATGGCCTTCACCGACCCACCGTTGACCACGTTGCGGCAGCCCATCCGGGCCATGGCGGTCGCCGCTGCGCGGGCGCTGATCGACGAGATCCTGGGGCATCCCGCGCCGCACTCCGAATACGTCTTCCGCCCGGAGCTGGTGGTACGCGGCTCCACCGCCCAAGCCCTTTCGCGTTGACCCCCACCCCGTTTTTCGCGTTGATCATGAACTAACGGTCGTGCTCGACGGCGTGTCGCGTCCCCCAGACCGTGATCAACACACCCGCACAGAGCCATCCTCGTGAAACTTGCTGAAAGCTTCTGCTTGACGTTTGCAAGGTTTGCAGCGCATTCTTCATCCCGTCACCAGTCAGGTGGCGGGTGGAGAGGAGCAGCAGCGTGCGCGGGTGGCGAAAGCGGGCCGGATGCGCGCTGCTGCTCGCCGTAGCGGGCTGCTCGGCGGCTCCCCTTGCAGAAGCCCAGCCGTCGGCGTCGGCGTCGCTGTCATCTGGGAGCGCTCCAACCGGCGTCGTCGTCCACCTCTTCGAGTGGCCCTGGACGTCGGTCGCGACCGAGTGCCGCGACCAGCTCGGTCCGGCCGAGGTGGCGGCGGTCCAGGTCTCGCCGCCGCAGGAACACGTGGTCCTGGCCGACCAGGGCTATCCGTGGTGGCAGGACTATCAGCCCGTCTCGTACCAGCTCGGCAGCCGGCGCGGTGATCGGACGGCGTTCGCCGCGATGGTCACCGCCTGCCACGCCGCCGGCGTCAAGATCTATGCCGACGCCGTCGTCAATCACATGACGGCCCAGCTGTACGGGGTCGGTTCGGCCGGCACGAAGTTCACCCAGACCGGCTATCCGGACTACGACGGCTCCGCCGACTTCCACCACTGTGGGAAGTCGATCGCCGACTACACCAACCGCAACGAGGTGCAGAACTGCGATCTCGTCGGGCTCGCCGACCTGGCGACCGAGCGCTCACCCGTGCGGGATCGGCTGGCTGCGTACCTGAACGATCTGCTCAGCCTCGGAGTCGACGGGTTCCGGATCGACGCCGCCAAACACGTGCCCGCGACCGACCTGGCCGCGATCTACGCCAAGCTGACCAAGACGACCGGCGGGACTGCTCCCGTCATCTACCAGGAAGTCCTCTTCAGCGTCAGCGAACCGATCCAGGCCGAGGAGTACCTGCCCTACGGCGCCGTCCTGGAACCCCGGTACGGCCCGGATCTGGCACGCGCACTGCGTACCGGCAGCAGCCTCGCCAATCTGGAAGGGCTCGGCGACGAGTCGGGTACGCCCCTGGTGGACTACAAACCGTCCGCGTCCGCCGTCGTCTACGTGGATAGTCACGACAGCCAACGCGGCGGCACCACGTTGACCTACAAAGACGGCGCGCTCCACATGTTGGCCGGGCAGTTCATGCTGGCGTACCCGTATGGGACGCCGCTGGTGATGTCGAGCTTCACCTTCGACTCCTACGACGCCGGACCGCCGAGCGACGCCAAGGGCACCACGCTGCCGGTCTCCTGTGGGCACGGCTGGGAATGTGAGCACCGCTCGCTGCTGAACCTGGTCGCCTTCCGGGCGGCGGTCGGAGACGCGCCGGTGTCCCAGTGGTGGGCAACCGACGACCAGCTCGGCTTTGCGCGTACAAGCAAGGGATACTTCGCCTTGAACCGCGCAGCTGCCGCCGTGACCCGGACCGTCGAGACCGGACTTCCGGCCGGGACCTACCGCGACCGCGTGCATGGCACCGCCGTCACCGTCGACGCCTCGGGCCGCGCCACCGTGACCATTCCCGCGCAGAGTGCGCTGGCCTTCGACCTGACTTCCCGCTGAGATTCCACCCCCTGCGAAAGGAACCACCTGTGAGCACGACCGCCGCCCCGGCCCCGACGATCCTGGGCAACGACGACTGGTGGCGCGACGCGGTCGTCTACCAGGTCTATCCGCGCAGCTTCGCCGACGGCGACGGCGACGGGACCGGCGACCTGCGAGGCGTCCGGCAGAGGTTGCCCTACCTCAAGGAACTGGGCATCGACGCGATCTGGCTCAGCCCCTTCTACACCTCACCGCTGGCGGACGGCGGCTACGACGTCGCCGACTACCGCGACGTCGACCCGCGTTTCGGCACCCTCGCCGACTTCGACGACATGACCGCCGACGCGCACGCGCTGGGCATCCGGATCATCGTCGACCTCGTCCCCAACCACTGCTCGAACGAGCACGAGTGGTTCCAGGCCGCGCTTGCCGCCGGGCCGGGCGCGCCCGAGCGGGACCTGTTCATCTTCGGCGACGGCCAAGGCGAGCAGGGCGAACTGCCGCCGAACGACTGGGAGTCCATCTTCGGCGGACCGGCCTGGACCCGGGTGCCGGACGGCCAGTGGTACCTGCACCTGTTCGACCCCGGTCAGCCCGACTTCAACTGGGAGCACCCGGCCGTTCGCGCCGAGTTCCGCGACATCCTGCGGTTCTGGCTCGACCGCGGAGTGGACGGATTCCGCATCGACGTCGCCCACGGGATGATCAAGGCCGACGGCCTGCCCGACGTCGGGCGTACCAGTGCCGACGGCGAGCGGCAGGTCGTCATGATCGGCAACGACACGCTGCCCTACTTCGACCAGGACGGCGTCCACGAGATCTACCGCGAATGGCGGCCCATCCTCGACTCGTACGCCGGAGGCCGGATGGCCGTCGCCGAGGCGTGGGTGCCGAACGCCCAGCGGCTCGCTCGCTACATCGGCGCCGACGAACTGCACCAGGCCTTCAACTTCGACTTCATGATGGCCTCGTGGGACGCCGAGTCCTTCCGGACCGTCATCGACAAGTCCCTGGCCGAGGCCGACCTCGTCGGCGCGCCGACCACCTGGGTTCTATCCAATCACGACAAGCACCGGCACGTGACGCGCTACGGCGACGGGGAACTCGGTCTCGCCCGGGCCCGCGCCGGGACGCTGCTCATGCTGGCGCTGCCGGGTTCGGCGTACCTCTACAACGGCGAGGAACTCGGCCTCAACGAGGTGCTCGACCTGCCCGACGAGCTGCGGGAGGACCCCGCTTTCCGGCGTACGGGCGAGAGCCGGGACGGGTGCCGGGTGCCGCTGCCCTGGTCCGGCTCGCCGGAAACGGGGTTCGACTTCGGCCCGGCCGGTGCGGCCCGCCCTTGGCTGCCCCAGCCGGCGTCCTGGTCCGGCCTCACCGCCGAAGCTCAGGAGAACGACCCGGCATCGACGCTCAATCTCTACCGCGCTGCGCTCCGGCTCCGCAAGGAACACCCAGCCCTGGGCGGTGGAACCTTGACCTGGCTCGACAGCCCTTCCGGCGTACTCGTGCTGCGTCGCGAACCCGGGCTCGTGGTCGTCGCCAACGTCTCCGGTGAGCCCGTCGACCTCGCGTCCTATGGCTCGGAGGTGGTTCTGGCGAGCGGGCCGCTCGACGGCGACGGCCGCCTGCCGGCCGACACCACCGTCTGGCTCACCGCCTGACCCGCCCCTTTCCGCGCCCCCCGGGCGACTTTCCGCGCTCCCCGCGGGCGACTCTCCGCGCGATCATGAACTAACGGTCGTGCTCGACCGGCGTGTCGCGTTCCCAGCGCCCTGATCGTTCACCGGACTAGGTGATCGACTTTGGCCCAGCCGGAGCCGATGTCGATCACCTAGTTACGGGAACGATCAGGGCGTTAGAGGATCAGCGACCTGGAAAAACGCAGTCGATCACCCCGGTTAGTTCATGATCGCGCGGAAGGTCCCCGCGGGGAGCGCGGAAGGTCCCCGGAGGAACGCGGAAGGTCCCCGGGGAACGAGGGGGCTACTTGGCGGCAGGGATGAAGCCGACGCGGTCGTAGACGGTGGCGAGCGTCTGGGATGCCACCGCGCGCGCCTTCTCCGCGCCGATCGCCAGCATCTTGTCCAACTGCGCCGGGTCGTCGAGGTACTCGCGGGTGGCTGCCTGGATCGGGGTCACGAACTCGACGAACACCTCGGCGAGGTCCTTCTTCAGATCGCCGTAGCCCTTGCCGACGTACGCCGAGACCAGGTCTTCGATCGTCCGGCCGGACAGGGCCGAGTAGATCGTCAGCAAGTTGCTGACACCGGGCTTGTCCTCGGGGTCGTAGAGGATTTCGCGACCGGTGTCGGTCACCGCCGACTTGATCTTCTTGGCCGATCGCGCCGGGTCCTCCATGATCTCCAGCAGCCCGGTCGGCGTCGACGACGACTTCGACATCTTGGCCGTCGGGTCCTGGAGATCGAGGATCTTCGCGGTCTCCTTCGGGATGTACGCCTCCGGCAGCGTGAACGTCTTGCCGAAGAGGTGGTTGAACCGCTGCGCGAGGTCGCGGGTCAGCTCCAGGTGCTGGCGCTGGTCTTCGCCGACCGGCACCGCGTCGGCCTGGTAGAGCAGGATGTCGGCGGCCTGCAGGATCGGGTAGGTGAACAGCCCGACGCTGGCCCGTTCCGCGCCCTGCTTGGACGACTTGTCCTTGAACTGGGTCATCCGCGAGGCCTCGCCGAAGCCCGTGATGCAGCTCAGCACCCAGCCCAGCTGCGCATGCTCGGGCACCTGCGACTGGATGAACAGCGTGCTGCGCGTCGGGTCGATGCCGAACGCCAGCAACTGCGCCAGACTCACCCGCGTCCGGTCGCGGAGCACCTTCGGCTCATGGCCCGCGGTGATCGCGTGAAGATCGACGACCATATAGTACGCATCACAGCTGTCCTGCATGGTCACCCAGTTGCGCACCGCACCGAGATAGTTGCCCAGGTGGAACGAGTCCGCAGTGGGCTGGATCCCGGACAGGACCCGGGGACGGCGATCGGTGGGCGCGACAGACATGGACCTATTGTTCCAGTCCGCGCTCCGCGCCATCGACCGCCCCGCGCCAGCGACGTTGATCATGAAGTTTGCGCCACGACACACCGCCGAGAACGACCTTTAGTTCATGATCAACGGGGTGGGGCGGCAGGGGCCGACGGGGTGGGGCGGGAGAGGGCGGGGTCAGTCCCGGCTCTGCGCCAGGACGGCGGAGACGACTGGCGCAGGATTGCCGATTTCGAGCGCTGCGTTGTGCGTACCAGCTGGAAGTGCGAGCGGAACCGGCGCGGCCTGAAGCTGGTGCGGAACCTCGGCCACCCGGGCCAGGACGACCCGCGCGACCCGGCGGCCGTCGAGCGCGAGCACCCGCAGCGTGACGCCGGCCCCGGGGACCTCGACCGTGTCGCCGACCCGGGCGAGCCGGCCGAGCGCGGCCATGAGGTAGCCCCCGAGCGTCTCGTAGGGGCCCTGGGCCAGCTCCACCCCGGTACGCCGGGCGAAGTCGGCGAGGCTGAGCCGCCCCTCGACCTCGGCCGGGAGCAGGCCGGTGAACGGCTCGTCGTCCTCGTCGTACTCGTCGTGGATCTCGCCGACGAGCTGTTCGATGAGGTCTTCGAGGGTCACGATGCCGGCGGTGCCGCCGTATTCGTCGACGACCAAGGCGAGCTGGTGACGTTCCCGCCGCATCTCCGACAGGGCCGGCAGCAGCCGGATCGCCGCCGGTAGACGCATGATCTCCCGCACCAGTACGCGCAACGGCGCACCCGGGTCGCCCGCCAGCAGATCCCGCAGGTGGACGAAGCCGATGACATTGTCGGCGTCGCCGTCGACCACCGGGAACCGGGAGTGATGCCGGCCGCGGGCGACCGCCTCGGCCTGCGACCGCTCCCAGCGGGCGTCGAGGAAGACCACATCCGGCCGGGGCACCATGACCTCGCGGATCAGCGAGTTACCGCTGGCCCAGACGTCGTCGATGATGCGGCGTTCGTCGCCGCCGAGGTGGATGTTGGTGGTCACGAGGGCACGCAGCTGATCCTCGCTGAGCCGCTCCCGCAGGACCCTCATGATCCACGGGGACAGAGTTCGAGCAAAGAGTCCGGGTCTATGACCATCGGGCATCTTTGCATGGTACGACTCCACGCGGCCGGGGTCCCAGCAGCACGTAGTGTTGCCAGCGAACCGTTAGGGAGGTCTCATGAAGCTGCTCGTCACCGGGGGTGCCGGATTCGTCGGCGCGACCGTCACCCGCCTGCTGCTCGACGCCGGCCACGAGGTGGTGGTCCTGGACGACTTGTCGCGCAACGACGCCGACCAGGTCCCCGCCGAGGCCACCTTCGTGCAGGCCCGGGTGCAGGAGGTCGGCGAGGTGCTCACGCCCGACGCCGGCTTCGACGGCGTACTGCACTTCGCGGGGCTCATCTCCGCCGGCGAGTCGATGGCCCATCCCGAGCTGCACTGGGAGGCCAACACCCGGGCGGGGCTCAACCTGCTGGACGCGATGCGTACGGCCGGGGTGAAGAAGCTGATCTTCTCGTCCACCGCCGCCTGTTACGGCGAGCCGTCCGAGCTGCCGCTGACCGAGCGCGCCGTCACCATGCCGATCAACACCTACGGCGCCACCAAGCTCGCCGTCGACCTGGCCATCGCCTCCGAGGCCCGCGCGCACAAACTCGCCGCGGTCAGCTTGCGCTACTTCAACGTCGCCGGAGCATTTGTACGCTCGACCGAAACGATGATCGGCGAGCGCCACGATCCGGAGACCCACCTGATCCCGATCGCCCTCGAAGTGGCGGCCGGGAAGCGGGAGAAGCTGCCGCTGTTCGGCGACGACTACCCGACGCCCGACGGCACCTGCATCCGCGACTACATCCACGTCGCCGACCTGGCCGAAGCCCACCTGCTCGCATTGGCCGCAGCGGTGCCCGGCGAACACAAGATCTACAACCTCGGCAGCGGGACCGGGTTCTCCAACGCTCAGGTCGTCGACGCTGTGCGTACCGTGACTGGGCACCCCGTTCCGGTCGAGTGGCTTCCGCGACGGCCCGGCGACCCCGCCTCCCTGTACGCCTCCTCCGCCCTCGCTCAGGCCGAGCTCGGGTGGACTCCTTCGCGTACCTCGCTTGAGGCGATCGTCGCTGACGCTTGGGCCTTCTACACGCGCCGCTGACCGCGCGCTGGACGCGCCGGGTGCTTGCGCGTTATCCGGGATAACGTCGCTATTCCCGCGAGAATAGGGACGTTATCCCGGATACAGAGTTGATCAAGCTTCCGGAGACAGAGACGATCAAGCCGTCCCAGGACGCAAGCGGTCAGCCCAGGATGGGAGCGAGCGCCCCGATCAACGCGCCGTCGTTGGAGTCCTGAGAGATCTCCCAGGCCATCGCACCCCGAAGGCCGAGAGCCTTGACCAGAGCCGTACGCTCCCCGATCGACTTCGGGTCCGAGTAGCAGATGGTCGTCGCGACCGTCACCGTGCCGCTGCTCAAAGCGTGTACGCCCGCCGGGTTGACCAGGTAGGGCTCACCGGCCAGGGCGTTCCATCTGCGGGTGTACCCGTTGGCGTCGATGATCCCCGCCACGTCCACCAGGTCGTGATAGGACGGCTGGGGCTTCTGGTCCCATTGGAGCGAATCCCCGTCGAGACCCGTGTTGTCGAACGGACCGTAGAGCCCGGCGTCCGACCGGATGTACTGGTTGGCGTAGAACGGCACGCCCACCACGATCTTGTTCGCCGGTACGCCCTGCGTCAGGTAGTACGCGACGGTGCCGACGGTGTTCCACGTCCAGTCGGACGCGTTCGGGTCCCGGGGGTCCCGGGTGAACAGCGTGTCGTGCGCTGCGACGGCGCCACCCATGACGTTGAAGTCATAGGTCATGATGTTGGCCCAGTCGAGCTGCTTCACGAAGTCCCGCAGCTCGTAGTACTTGGTGGAGTTCTTCGCCGCCGGCAGCGCCGCGGTCAGCAGGTAGTGCTGCCCGGTTTCCCGGCCGAGCGCGTCGAGCTGACGACGGAACTCCTGAGCCAGGAGGGTGGCGTTGTGCCGGTCCTCGGGACCGTAATCCGCATTCCCGCCGGCGAGCGCCGTCGGGTACTCCCAGTCGAGGTCGATGCCGTCGAAGACGCCCGCCGCGGCGCCGATGCCGCCCGCGTTCTCCGGCCAGCCACCGGTCGGCAGGTTGCCCTTGATGAAGGTGTCGATGCAGGACGCGACGAACGCCTCACGGCGGGCGGCGGTCTTGGCGACCTGGGCGAAGTGCGTGGACTTGGTCCAGCCACCGAGGGAGATCTCGACCTTCAGCCCGGGGTTGGCCGCCTTGAGCTTGCGGAGCTGGTTGAAGTTGCCGTAGAGGTGCTGGTCGGGGTAGTTGTCGGCGACCCCGTCGACGGTGTTGTCGCCCGACCAGTAGACCTGCTGGAAGTCCGCCCACGGGTCGAGGACGGAACAGCCGGGGGTCTCCGTGGCCGCGTCGAAGGTGGGTACGCCGAAGGCGTACTGGATGACGTTGAGCTTGTCGACGGGGATGTCTTTGACGTAGTAGCCCCGCCCGTAGACGTTCCAGTCGGCGAAGTAGGCCGACACGACCTTCTTCGGCGCCTGCCCGCCGTGAGGGGCGCCGGCGCTGGCGGCCTGCGGAGGCAGGAGCGCGACGCCGACGGCGAGCGCCGCCGCCACCGCGACGCCCGGCCTGACGAGTGAACGAATCATGTGACGACCCTCACTCCCAACCGAGCATCTGTCAAGAGTCCTAACAGATAGGGCCGCTGGGCTGCCCCGATGTACGCCGACTACCATCCAGCCCATGACAGCAGCCGTCCGCGCGCACGACCTCTTCCAGCACCTTTACGGGGCGGAGCCGGTCGGCGTCTGGGCCGCTCCCGGTCGCGTGAACCTCATCGGCGAGCACACCGACTACAACGACGGATTCGTCCTGCCCTTCGCCCTGCCGCACCGCACCGCGGTCGCCGCCGACGTGCTCGCAGAGCAACGCTGGTCGGTCACCTCGGAGCTGAGCGGCGACACCGTCGAGTTCACCCTCGACGCCAAGGTCGACGGGTGGGCGGCGTACGTCGCGGGCGTGGTCTGGGCGCTGGCCGAGCAGGGCCATCAGGTTCCCGGCGCCCGCCTCACCATCGCCTCCGACGTGCCGATCGGCTCCGGTCTCTCGTCGTCGGCCTCCCTCGAGTGCGCGGTGCTGACCGCGCTGGCCGACCTCGGCGGTCTCGACCTCCCCGTCGCCGACCGTCCCCGGCTCGCGCAACATGCCGAGAACAACTACGTGGGCGCGCCGACCGGCATTCTCGACCAGTCCGCCTCCATCCTCTGCACCGCCGGGCATGCGCTGTTCATGGACTGCCGCTCGCTGCGTACCGAGCAGATCCCGTTCGATCTGGCCGCGGACGGACTGGCCATCCTCGTGGTCGACACCCGCGCGCCGCACAGCCACGCGGACGGCGAATACGGCGCGCGCCGGGCCGCCTGTGAGCAGGCGGCGGCCGAGCTGGGGGTGGCCGCTCTTCGCGACGCGGTCCCGGCCGATCTGGACCGGCTTTCCAACGATCTACTGGTACGCCGTGCGCGCCATGCGATCACCGAGAATCAGCGGGTGCTGGACACCATCGAGCTGCTGCGCTCGGGGCGGCACCGGGAGATCGGGCCGCTGATGACCGCCTCGCATGCGTCGCTGCGGGACGACTTCGAGGTGACCGTGCCGGAGTTGGACGTCGCCGTGACCGCCGCGTTGACGGCGGGGGCGTACGGCGCGCGCATGACCGGCGGCGGCTTCGGCGGCTGCGTGATCGCCCTCGTCGACGCCGACCACGTGGACAGCGTCGCCGACGCGGTGGCGAAGGCGTTCGCCGAGCACGGGTTCGCCGAGCCGGCCGCGTTCAAGGCCGTGCCGAGCGCCGGCGCCGGCCGGATCTGACGCCCGCTGGGCTTACGCCCGCTAGCCTTCTGCGCTGGATCAGGGTTCCCGGTCGAATCTCGCCGGGGAGCCTCTCGGGCGAGCCGCCGGGAGTGCGGTCAGTCAAGATTCGACACAGAACCATGATCCGGCGGGGAGCGCGCGCCACAACCAACCCGCATCCGCGAAGATGAACGGGTGGTGGCGATCTTCCGACGGATCCAGCGGCTTGGCAGCGCGGCGCTGGGGCGCTATGAAGATTCCGTGGCCGCCGCACGGAAACGATCCGGGGTCTTCGACAACTTCTGGGGCGCAAAGGAGCGCTACTCGGAGGTACTAGGCGGCCGTCTCGCCGCCGCGATCGCCTACTACGCCTTCTTCGCACTGTTCGCGCTGTCCCTGGTCGCGTTCTCCGTATTCGGTATGGTGTTCAGCTCGAACGACACGGTCAAGGGCGCCGTCACCGACTGGCTCGCCCAGACGCTGCCGACCTTCCAGCCGGAGCAGTTGCAGGCCAACTCGACCGCGATCGGCATCTTCGGTCTGGTCGGTCTCGTCTTCACCGGGCTCGGCTGGGTCGACGCCTTCCGGACGTCGCAACGGGCGATCTGGCGGCTCGAGCAGCACCCGGGCAACCTGTTCATCCGCCGCGTGGTGGATCTCGGGATGCTCCTGGCGCTGACCCTCGTCCTGGGCCTCTCGCTGGCCGTCATCGACCTGTCCTCGGCCCTGTTCAGCTGGATCTCCGGGGACACGTCGTCGATCTGGCTGACGCTGTCGACCGCTGCCGTGACCCTCCTGGTCAACAGCTTCATCGGGGCCGCGCTGCTGACCGTGCTACCCCGCCTGCACGTCCAGCCCCGGCGGCTGATCCCCCCGGCGATCATCGTGGGAATCGCCGTGTCGCTGCTCAACTGGGGCGGCCGGGCGTACATCACGCACTCATTGCGGTTCTATCCGACCGCGACGGTGATCGCGACGACCGGCGTACTGCTGCTCTACCTCTACTTCTTCAACCAGATCGTGCTCTGGGGGGCGGCGCTGGCCGCTGCCTCGACCCGAGGACGGTTCATCGACCTGGCCGCTGGGCCACGCCCGGCCGACCCGCCGGAAGACCAGCCGGAGCCGGCGGACCCGCCAGCCGATAGTCCCGCTGGGGGTGCCAGCGGTTCGCCGGCGACTTGATGTCCCCGGTATGCGTGAAGAGCGTGAATTCGCTGACCTCGAATCGGGCCTCGAACCCGGCCAGCTTCTCGAAGACGTCGTCGAGCGCCGGTTCGGGCACGTCCTGAGCCACCGTCACGTGCGGGTGGTACGGGTAGTGCCGCGGACGTTGTAGTTCCGGCGTCGCGGTGATGGCGGCGGCCAGCTGCTCGCATTCGCTGATCCCGGCGGCGACGGCGACGAAGACGACTTCGGTGATCGGCCGGAAGGTGCCCGTTCCCCTCAGGAGCAGCTCGAACTCCGTATGCTCAGCGGCCACCACGGCGAGGTGCCGCTCGATCGCGTCCAGGTCGGCCGGGTCGATCTCGGTCGGCCCGAGCAACGTGACGTGGGCGGGGATGGCTGTGCCCAGCGGATCCCCCGCCTCGATGCGATGGCGGGTCAGCTGCGGTCCCCACGGGGGCGGGACGTCGACCGCCACGCCGATCCGGACGGTCTGCGTCATGGCCGCCCCCTTTCGGACGGGACTGTAGCCATCCTGATCCCGGCGAGGATCGTCCGTTCCTCCAGCGATCATCACCCGTTCGCCGGGATCGCGCGAGCTGAACCCGCCCTCATTCACGAAAGCGTTCGCGCTGGATCAGGGTTCCGGGTCGAATCTTGGGGCAAGATTCGACCGAGAACCCTGATCCAGCGCGCGAAGAAGGCAGCCTCAGGACGCGGAAACGATCATCCCCGCGCCGACGGTCCGGTTCGTCACCTCGTCGATGATGATGAACCCGCCGGTCGTGCGGTTCCGCCGGTACTCGTCGACCAGCAGCGGTTGCGTCGTACGCAGCCGGATCCGGCCGATCTCGTTGAGCCCCAGCGAGGAAGCCGACTCGTCCCGGTGCAGCGTGTTGATGTCGAGCCGGTAGTTCAGGGCCTTGACGATGCCGCGTACCGACCGCGTCGTGTGCTTGATGGCGTACTTGCCCCCGACGGCGAGCGGCGCGCTCTCGTCCATCCAGCAGACCATCGCCTCGATGTCCTGGGCCACCGCCGGAGCGTTGTGCGGACGGCAGATGAGGTCGCCACGGGCGATGTCGATCTCGTCTTCCAGCCGGACGGTCACCGACATGGGCGGGAACGCCTCTTCGACTGGCCCGTCGGCGGTGTCGATCCCGGCGATGCGGGTGGTGAGGCCGCTGGGCAGGACGAGCACCTCGTCACCGGGCTTCAGTACGCCGGACGAAACCTGGCCGGCGTACCCGCGGTAATCGAGGACGGCCGAGGACTGGGGCCGGATGACGTACTGCACCGGGAAGCGAACGTCGACGAGGTTGCGGTCGGACGCGATGTGCACGTGCTCCAGGTGGTGCAGCAGCGACGGCCCCTCATACCAGGGCATGTTCTCACTGCGGCTGACGATGTTGTCGCCGTTGAGCGCCGAGATCGGGATCGCGGTGAGGTCCGGCGCATCCAGCTTGGCGGCGAACGACGCGAACTCGTCGGCGATGGAGTCGAAGACCTCCTGCGAGTAGTCCACGAGGTCCATCTTGTTGACGCAGAGCACCAGGTGCGGCACCCGCAGCAGGGAGCAGAGGAACGCGTGCCGCCGAGACTGCTCGACCAGGCCCTTGCGGGCGTCCACCAGGATGATCGCGAGGTCCGCAGTGGATGCTCCGGTGACCATGTTCCGGGTGTACTGAATGTGCCCGGGGGTGTCGCCGATGATGAACTTGCGCCGGGGCGTGGCGAAATACCGGTACGCGACGTCGATGGTGATGCCCTGCTCGCGTTCCGCTCGCAGCCCGTCGGTGAGCAACGCCAAGTTGGTGTACTCGTCGCCCCGCGCCGCGCTGACCGCCTCGACCGCTTCGAGCTGATCGGTGAACAACGACTTGGTGTCGTAGAGCAGGCGGCCGATGAGCGTGGACTTGCCGTCGTCGACCGATCCGGCGGTGGCGAACCGGAGCATGTCGACTTTGTCGACCGGAGACACAGTCATGCGGGCGGGCGGGCTCGTCAGCGTCGGCGCAGCCGACTCATCGGGTTTGATCTGCGACAAGCCCATCAGAAATACCCCTCACGCTTGCGGTCTTCCATCGCCGCCTCGCTGACCTTGTCGTCGCCGCGGGTCGCCCCGCGTTCGGTGATCCGGGTCGAGGCGACCTCGTCGATCACCTTCTCCACGGTGTCGGCCTCGGACGGCACCGCAGCGGTCAGGCTCGCGTCGCCGACGGTGCGGTAGCGGACCCGGCGCTTGGTGACGGTCTCCCCGGCCCGGGGCCGGATGTACTCGTTGACGCCGAAGAGCATGCCGCCCCGGTCGACGACCTCACGATCATGGGCGAAGTAGATCGAGGGAAGGTCGATGCGCTCGCGAGCGATGTAGTGCCAGACGTCCAGCTCGGTCCAGTTGGACAGCGGGAACACCCGGATCGACTCGCCGGGGCTGATCTTGGAGTTGTAAAGCGACCACAGCTCAGGACGCTGGTTGCGCGGGTCCCATTGGCCGAATTCGTCGCGGAAGCTGAAGACGCGCTCCTTGGCTCGGGCCTTCTCCTCATCCCGGCGCGCTCCGCCGAACAAGGCGTCGAAGCGGTACTTCTCGACCGCGTCGAGCAGCACCGGAGTCTGGATGCGGTTGCGGGTGCCGTCAGCAGGCTCGCGTACCAGTCCCCGCTCCAGCGCGTCGGGCACGCTCGCGACCACCAGCTGCACGCCGAGCTCGGCGACCCGACGATCCCGGTACTCCATCACCTCGGGAAAGTTGTGGCCCGTGTCGACGTGCATCACCGGGAACGGGATGCGGCCGGGGTGGAAGGCCTTCTCGGCCAGCCGGAGCATGACGATCGAGTCCTTGCCGCCGGAGAACAGCAGCACCGGGCGTTCGAACTCCGCGGCGACCTCGCGCATGACGAAGACGCTCTCCGCTTCGAGAGCGTCCAGGTGCGATATCCGATACATAGCCGGGGAGCGCTCGCGTGAGCCGCTGCCGGGAGCGCTCGCGTGAGCGGCCAGAAGTTCGGTCTGCGTGCGGTCAGCCTGGGACATCAGATTTCCAGACCTTTCCTAGTGCTTTGCTGGGGAATTAAGCTACCCGGCGATCGACGACGGTTCAACCGGCCTGTGACGTGGTCAACAGTTCCCGCTCGATCGCCTCCAACAGCGGGCGGGCCAGCCGCGGGCGACACACCAGGAGGTCGGGCAGCCGCGGGTCGGCCTGGTTGTAGATCAACGGCGAGCCGTCCAGCCGGGACGCGTGCAGACCCTGGGCCAGCGCCACCGCGACCGGCGCGGCGGAGTCCCACTCGTACTGCCCGCCCGCGTGCAGGTAGGCGTCGGCCTCGCCGGCGATCACCGCGGCGATCTTCGCGCCGGCCGAGCCCATCGGCACCGGCACCGCGCCCAGCTCCTCGGCCACTCGCGCCACGAACTCCGGGGGCCGGCTGCGGCTCACCGCGATGCGTACCTGCGCGCCGTGCGCGGTCTGCTCCGGCGGCGACTGCGGCGCGCTGTCCGTGGCGAGCACACTGCCCTGAGCGGGCAAGGCGATCGCGCCGGCGGCTAGCCGTCCCTTCTCGCTCTTCAATGCTCCACTGGTACGCCGTCTCCTGCGGGCTGCGCTCGCTGGTGTCGTCGTCCACAACGCGACGTGCACCGCCCAATCGGTTCGCCCGGGTTCGGCGTACTCCCGGGTGCCGTCGAGCGGATCGACGATCCAGATCCGTTCGGCGTCCAGGCGGTCGGCGGCCTCATCGGCGTCCCGGGCGCCGAGCGCCTCCTCGGAGAGCACCGCGTCCTCCGGCCGCCACGCGGCCAGCTGCGCCATGAGGAACTCGTGCGACCGGCGATCTCCCTCGGCCCGGAGTCGGCCGGGATCGGCGAAACCGACCTCCGTCCGCAGGTCGAGCAGCAGTTCCCCGGCCCGGGTGGCGAGGTGACGGGCGAGTTCGGCGTCCAGCATGTCGGTCATCAGTAGGCCCCAGATGTGCGTACCACGGCGGTGAGCGTGCGCAACAAGATCACCAGGTCCAACGAGAGCGACCAGTTCTCGACGTACCGCAGGTCGAGCCGGACGGCTTCCTCCCACGGCAGATCCGAGCGGCCGGAGACCTGCCAGAGGCCGGTCATGCCGGGCTTGACCGCGAGGCGGCGCAGCACGTCGTCGTGGTACATGGCCACCTCCTGCGGCAACGGCGGGCGCGGACCCACCAGCGACATCTGCCCGGCCAGGACGTTGAACAGCTGCGGCAGCTCGTCGAGGGAGAGCCGGCGCAACCAGCGTCCGACGTCGGTCACCCGGGGATCGTCACGGATCTTGAAGAGAACCCGGTCATTCTCATTGAGGTGTCGAAGTTCGCTCAGACGCGCCTCTGCGTCGACATGCATCGTACGAAACTTGTAGATGCGGAACTCGCGGCTGTCCCGGCCGACTCTCACCTGGCGGAACAGCACCGGGCCCGGCGAATCCCGCCGGATGCGCCACGCGATGAAGCCGAACAACGGCGAGAGCAGCACGATGAGCAGGGCCGCTCCGGCGCGGTCGACCATCTCCTTGATCACCCGGCTGCCGCCGGACAACCGGGGGTGATCGACGTGCAGCATCGGCAGGCCGTCGACCGGCCGCAGGGTCGTGCGATCGCCCGCGACGTCCATGAGCGCGCTCGCCACGATGAGGTCGACGTCGTCGCCCTCCAGCCGCCAGGCGAGCCGCCGTAGCCGTTGCCCGTCCAGTTCGGGGCAGCTCAGCACGATCACGGTGTCCGCGCCGGCGCGGCGTACCGCCTCGGCGACCTCGTCGAAGGTGCCGAAGACCGGCAGCCCGACCTGCCCGTCGCCGTCGGCCGGAACGCACGCGCCGACCACGTCGAGACCGTGGAACCGTTCGCGGCGCAGCTGATGGGTGATCGCGACGACCGCCAGCTCGTGCCCGACCACGATCACCCGGCGCAGGCAGTCGCCTCGCAAGCGGCGGCGGTGCAGTCGTTTCCGCAGGGCGAACCGTGCCACGATCACGGTGGCCGTCGCCGCCGGCAGTGCGACGAGCACATACGTACGCGCGGTCGGCAGTTCCAAGGCGTACGAGACGATCGCGATCCCGGCGGTCAACGCCAGACCGCCCCGGATGACGCGGTCGTACTCGTCGGTGCCGACGTAGAGGAACCTCGTGTCGTACGCCCGGGCCAACGCCAGCACCAGGACCAGCCCGATCGGCAGCAGCGCCGAGAGCACGAAGTAGATCCGGGTGTACGAGGTCAGCTGGCTGAACCGCAGGTGGAAGGCGAGCCAGCCCGCGCCGAGACCGACGAGGAAGTCGGCGAGGATCAGGGTGAGCTGATACCGCGTCTCCCAGCGGCGCGCCCGCCGCACGTGCGCGGGATGCACATACTGGTACGCCCCCGGCAGAATGCGCGGCAGGACGACGGTGTCGACCTCCGTGAGCGGCCGGGTGTCCAGGATCGGCGGTACGGGCGACTCCGCGACACGCGGATGCGGGCGAGGTCCGTTACGACGCCGTTGCTCGTCCATCCCGCACCCCCGCTCGCCGACGAACGGGCGCGCTCCGGACGCCCGTTATGTCGGCATGTTCAACGGGTGAGCAGCGGCGACGTCACGCCGCGTGGTACGCGTTCTGGGTTGGTTCCAAACCTTTGACGATCAACGACTCCACCGCGTCGGCCGCGCGGTCGACGAGGAATTCGAGTTCCTTGCGCTCGGCGGCGGAGAAGTCGGAGAGGACGTAATCGGCCGGATCCTGGCGGCCGGGCGGGCGGCCGATGCCGAACCGCAGCCGCAGGTAGTCCTTTGTCGACAGTGACTTGCTCATCGACCGCAGGCCGTTGTGGCCGCCCTCGCCGCCGCCCTGCTTCATCCGGATCTGGCCGTACGGAATGTCCAGCTCGTCGTGCACGGCGATGACCTGCGCCGGCGGCACCTTGTAGAACAGGGCCAGCGCGGCGACCGGCCCGCCCGACAGGTTCATGTAGGTCATCGGCTTGGCCAGCACCAGTTTCGGGGCATCCACGCCGTACCCGAGCCGGCCCTCGGCCACCTCGGCGACCCCGCCACGGGTCTTGCGCGCGAACGATCCACCGACCCGCTTGGCCAACAGGTCGGCGACCATGAAACCGACGTTGTGCCGGTTGTGCGCGTACTGCGGGCCCGGGTTACCCAGCCCGACCACCAGCCACGTGCTCACACGAACCTCCCGCGTACACCATGCCAGATGAGAAAGGCCGCCACATCGTGGCGGCCTTTCTCGACGAGGTTGCTCAGCTCTCGGCGGGAGCCTCGGCCTCGGCGGCCTCGGCCTCCTCCGCCTCCTCGGCCGCCTCGGCGGTCTCGCCCTCGAGCTGCTCGGCGGTCGGCGCGACGCTGACGACGGCGATGGTGGTCTCCGCGTCGGTCGCGAGCTCGACGCCGCGCGGCAGCTTGAGGTCACCGGCGGTGACGTGCGAACCGGCCTCCAGGCCGTCGATCGACGCCTCGAGCGACTCCGGCAGGTGCAGCGCCTCGGCGACGATCGAGACGCGGTCGTGCTCGGTCACCACGAGGGTGCCGGCGGCCGCGGTGCCGATCAGGTGCACCGGGACGTCCACGGTGACCTTCTCGCCGCGCTTGACGATGACGAGGTCGACGTGCTCGAAGGTGTCCCGGATCGGGTCACGCTGAATCGCCTTCGGCAGCGCGAGGGTCTTGGTGCCGTCCTCGTCGAGCAGCTCGAAGACGGTGGTCATGCCGCCGTGGCGGATCGCGGCGGCGAACTCCCGGGCGGGCAGGGCGATGTGCTTGGGCGCCTCGCCATGCCCGTAGACGACTGCGGGCACCTTGCCGGCGCGGCGGGTGCGGCGCGCGCCGCCCTTGCCGAACTCCGTACGCGGCTCGGCGCTGATCTTTACCTCAGACACGGTTCATACTCCTGGCTCAACGGGCTGGCTGGCTGTCGTGGGCCGACGCGAGGGCGCACGGGCACAGACCCGGAGCACCATGTCGATCACGGTGCTTCAACGCAGACCGCGAAGCCCGCAGAGCACCCTCGCCGTGGCAACCGGACCAGCCTACCCGACCACCTAGCGTGACCCCAGCCCACCCCCGCTTTGTGAGCGGCGTCTTAGCTGAGGCCGCCGAAGAGCGTCGTCACCGAGCCGTCGTCGAAGACCTCGCGGATCGCCCGGGCCAGCAGCGGGGCGATCGACAGCACCGTGAGCTTGTCGAACTGCTTCTCCGGCGGGATCGGGAGCGTGTTGGTCACGATCACCTCGGCGATGCGGCTGTTCTTCAGGCGCTCGGTCGCCGGGTCGGAGTTGATCGCGTGGGTGGTCGCCACGATGACGTCGCCCGCACCGGAGTCGAACAGGATGTCGGCGGCCTTGCAGATGGTGCCGGCCGTGTCGATCATGTCGTCGACGATGATGCAGGTTCGTCCCTCGACCTCACCGATCACCCGGTTCGCGACGACCTGATTGGGCTTGAGCGGGTCACGAGTCTTGTGGATGAAGGCCAGCGGACAGCCGCCGAGCCGGTCGGTCCAGCGCTCGCCGACGCGTACGCGGCCGGAGTCCGGCGCGACGACGGTCAGCGCTCGGTCGCCGTACTTCGCCTCGACGTAGCCGGCCAGCGTGTCCATCGCGAACAGGTGATCCACCGGACCGTCGAAGAACCCCTGGATCTGCGCCGTATGCAGATCGACGGTGAGGATGCGGTTGGCCCCGGCCGTCTTCAGCAGGTCGGCGATGAGACGGGCCGAGATCGGCTCCCGTCCCCGGTGTTTCTTGTCCTGGCGGGCGTACGGGTAGAACGGAAGCACCACGGTGATCCGCTTGGCCGAGCCCCGCTTCAGGGCGTCGATCATGATCAGGGTCTCCATGACCCAGGTGTTCACCGGGCTCGTGATCGACTGGACCACGAACGCGTCCGAGCCTCGGACGGACTCCTTGTACCGGACGAAGATCTCCCCGTTGGCGAAATCGTAGGCAGCGGTCGGGGTCGGTGCGACGCCCAAGGTCTGCCCGATCTCCTCCGCCAGCTCGGGGTACGCCCGCCCCGAGAAGAGCATCAGATTCTTCCGGTTCTCCGCGACGATGCTGCCCATCGGCCCTGTCTGCCCCTCCGCGCGCCACTGCGACCAAGTATGACCCTCGCGGGTCATCCTCTCCCGGCACTTGACCAAGCTCGTAGCCGGTTCACGATCGGGTGCGACAGATCACCGTTACGCGCGTCACCCCTGGTCAGAGGTACCCGAATCGGCGTACCCCGCCGCGTCGAGCGCGGCTCGGGCCGCCTGCGCGGCAGCACTGTCGGGCCGGCGCTTGAAGATCCAGCCCTCCTTGTTGACCTGCCGCTCCCGCGCCACCGCCAGCGCGCCCGGCGGGACGTCGGCGTCCACGACCGAACCGGCGGCGGTGGACGCGCCGTCCCCGAGCGTCACCGGCGCCACCAGCACCGAGTCTGATCCCGTGTTCACGTGCGAGCCGATGACCGTCCGGCTCTTCGACCGCCAGTTGTAGTTGGCCACGACGTTCGCCGCGCCGATGTTGGTGAAGTCGCCGACCGTCGCGTCGCCCACGTAAGACAGGTGCGGAACCTTGGTCCCCTCGCCCAGCGACGAGTTCTTCACCTCGACGAACGTGCCGACCTTCGACTTCACGCCGAGCGTCGTCCCCGGTCGCAGGTACGCATACGGCCCGACCTTGGCCTGCGGGCCGATCTCGGCCAGCACCGCGTGCGCCTTGACGACCTCGGCCCGCTCGCCGACGACGGTGTCGATCAGCGTGACCTCCGGGCCGACGACCGCGCCGGCCGCCACCGAGGTGGCCCCCTTCAGCTGGGTGTTGGGCTCGATCACCGCGTCCGGCTCGATGGTGACCGCAGGTTCGATCCAGGTCGAGGCCGGATCCACGATCGTGACGCCGGCCCGCATGTGGCCGTCGTTGATCCGGTCCCGGAGCAGCGCGCCCAACCGGGCCAGCTCGGCCCGGTCGTTGCAGCCCAGCGTCTCCTCCACGGCCGGCGCGGTATGCACTGCGAGCCGCCGGCCCGCCGCGAGCAGCAGCCCGAACACGTCGGTCAGGTACTCCTCGCCTTGGGCGTTGTGCGTGGTCAGCTTGCCGAGGGCGTCCCGCAGGGCGTCCGCCTCGAACGCGTACACCCCGGCGTTGATCTCCCGGATGGCCAGCTGCTCGGCGTCGGCGTCGCGCGCCTCCACGATCGCGGCCAGGCCACCGAGCGCGTCGCGCACGATGCGGCCCAGGTTGCCCGGGTCAGGCACCACCGCGGTGAGCACAGTCGCCGCAGCCGCCTCGCTCTCATGCCGCTCGATCAGCGCGGTGAGCGTCTCCGTACGCAGCAGCGGAACGTCGGCGTTCACGACGAGAACGGTGCCGGTGACATCCTCCAGCGCGTCCAGCGCGGTCCGCACCGCGTGCCCGGTGCCTCGCTGGTCGGCCTGCAGGATCGACTGCGCCTGCGGCGCGATCTGAGCGAGGTGTTCCGAGACGAGTTCGGCCTGGTGCCCGACGACGACCGCCGTACGCCCGCTCAACGGTTCCGTGGCGGCCAGCACGTGCCCGACCAGACTGCGACCCAACAGCGGATGGAGAACCTTGGGCAGCTGGGATTTCATCCGCTTGCCCTCGCCGGCCGCCAGGATGATCACAGTACGCGCCACGCGGGATACCGCCTTTGACTCGGACATTTGCGAATAGCTCGGCCGCCAGGACTCGAACCTGGAAAGAGGGCACCAAAAACCCCAGTGTTGCCAATTACACCACGGCCGAATTCGTGCCTCGCCAGCCTAACGTGCGCCGCCGTGGACGGCATCAGCAGGCCCGGACAGGGCGTCGATGACACTCCCGATGGTGCGGTATAGGTCCCGGCTATGGCAAACGCCTATCCGCAGACAGCCGTGGTGGTCCACGCCCCGGTTCTGCCGATTCGTCTTCGGGTTGTGCCGCTTGATGTTCGTGGCGCGGAAATCCTCCGGCTGGGCTCCGACCGTCTCGGCCCACCACGCCACCGCGGCGGCGGCGTCGGCGGTCTCGTGGATCTGGACCCGGAACGACAGATCCGACCGCTCCACCGCCATGGCGTCGAGGAACCGGAGGAACAGCCGGACGAGCCGGGGGTCGCTGTTGACGAACTCCACCCGCTCCACCTGCCGCCAGGGCTTGGACTTCGTGCCTTCGCACCAGTACATGACAGCGCCCAGGAGGAGCAGGTCGCGCTCGTCCAGCCCGCCGATCGTGGCAGTGGCCTCGGCGTCGAGGACTCGCCGATGTTCGTCGCGCTCGACCCGGTGCCGGTCCCACCGGGCGTCGTTCATGCGCTTGGCGTGCTGCCGACGGCGATGAGCCTCCGGGGTGTCGTCGGCGAGCGGGATGTGCCGGGTCCATTGCCAGGCGGTCGACCGGGCGACGCCGAGCTCCCGGGCGATGCCGGGCACGGAGTAACCGGCGTTGCGCAGGTCGACGGCGCGGGCGCGGAGTTCGTCCTTGGCGTTCGGGCGGCGGGTCCAGTCCGGGGCGGGTACGCCGCGGAGCCATTCTTCGATCTGTTCGCGGCTGACGCCGAGCAGTACGCGGAGTTGGGATATCGATAGCTGTTCCTCGACCCGCAGACGGCGGGCCTCCTCCCCCATGTCCATGCAACAGGATTAGCACGGGTGTACGAGGAAGGGGAGTCTTGCGTTTGCTCCGAGCTTGTGCAGCTGAGCCAAGGAAATTCACAGGTGCCGACCCTGTGAAACTACGGGACCGTAAGTTACGGTGACGTAGGCGTAAGAGAGAACGCCCCACCCCCGCCCAGCACAGTGAGGTGCCATTGCCCATGAGCACAGACGTCCACGCGGCCACTGAGTCAACGCTGACGGCCGACCTCGAGACCAACGCGACCGGCAGCGCCGAGATCGAGCAGACCATCCGGGGGCCGAAGCCGCTCACCGAGGGCGCTCAGCCGACCGGCGTACTGATCGGCCTGTGGGCCTTCGTCGTCATCCCGTTCATCGCGTTGATCGCGGCGATCCCGGTCGCCTGGGGCGGCTGGCTGTCGGGGGTCGACATCGCGATCTTCTTGGTGTGGTACTGCGTCGCCGGGATGGGCATCACCGTCGGCTTCCACCGGTACCTCACGCACGGCTCGTTCAAGGCCACCCGCTGGCTGCGCGTGACGCTCGCGGTCGCGGGCTCCTTCGCGGTCGAGGGCTCGCCCACCCAGTGGGTCGCCGACCACCGCCGCCACCACGCGTTCTCCGACAACGAGGGCGACCCGCACTCGCCGTGGCGATTCGGCACCTCGTTCTGGGCGCTGACCAAGGGCCTGTTCTACGCGCACGTGGGCTGGCTGTTCGCCCGCGAGCTGACCAACCGGGCGCGGTTCGCCCCGGACCTGGTCGCCGACAAGGACATCCAGCGCGTCGACAAGCTCTTCCCGACCCTCATCGCCATCTCGCTGATCGCCCCGGCGGCGGTCGGCGGCCTGGTCACCTGGTCCTGGCAGGGCGCGCTGACCGCGTTCTTCTGGGCCGGTCTGATCCGGGTCGGCCTGCTGCACCACGTCACGTGGTCCATCAACTCGATCTGCCACGTCTACGGCGAGCGCCCGTTCGAGACCCGGGACGGCGACAAGGCCTCCAACTTCTGGCCGCTGGCCATCCTGTCGTTCGGCGAGAGCTGGCACAACCTGCACCACTCGGACCCGACCTGCGCCCGGCACGGGGTCATGAAGGGCCAGATCGACATCTCCGCGCGTACCATCTGGCTCTTCGAAAAGGCCGGCTGGGCGACCAATGTGCGCTGGCCCAAGCGTGACCGGCTGGCCGCGAAGCTGGTGGAGGGCGCTGAGACGAGCGCCGGCCGCCTCGGCCGGTGACCGCCACCGCCGCCCTGCCGGAGCGATCCGCGGGAGCGTCGGCCTGGCAGGATGGCGGCGTGGAAGAAGCGCGAGGACGCGACCAGGCAGCACGTGCGGCGGACCGCACCCCGGCGAAGGGCCGGGTACGCATGTCGGCCACGCAGCGCCGCGAGCAGCTGATCGTGATCGGGCGGCAGCTGTTCGCGGAGCGGGGGTTCGACGCGACCTCGATCGAGGAGGTCGCAGCCCGCGCCAAGGTCTCCAAGCCGGTCGTGTACGAGCACTTCGGCGGCAAGGAAGGGCTGTACGCCGTCGTCGTGGACCGCGAGGTGCGTTCGCTGCTGGACCGCATCGCCGCCGCGCTGACCGCCGGTCACCCGCGTGAGCTGCTGGAGCAGGCGGCGCTGGCGCTCCTCGACTACATCGAGGAGGAGACGAACGGCTTCCGGGTGCTCGTCCGCGAATCTCCGGTGATGTCGGCGTCGGGGAACTTCTCGTCGGTGCTCAACGACGTCGCACACCAGGTCGAGCACATCCTCGGGGCGGAGTTCAAGTCCCGGGGCTACGACCCGAAACTGGCCGAGCTCTACTCGCAGGCCCTCGTCGGCATGGTGTCCCTGGTCGGGCGCTGGTGGCTCGAGGTACGCAAGCCGCGCAAGGAGACGGTGGCCGCGCACATGGTCAACCTCGCCTGGAACGGGCTCGCCCAGCTGGAGCAGAAGCCCGGCCTGCTGACCCGCCGGGGCAAGTAGCCCCGGCGGCGGACGTCACGCGGCGGCCGGTCCCGGATGCTTGCCACCCGGTACGCGGATCGCCTCCTCCTGCCGCGCCTGCTCCATCGGGCCGGTGCGGTTGTAGAAGCCGGTCGTGAGCAGCACGGTGCCGATGAGGCTGGAGACCACGCAGGTCGCGACCGAGAAGTTCAGCTTGTTCAGGTCGGACCGGATGATGATCAGCCCGAACACGCCGACGAACATGAAGACGCCCCCGGCCACCATGTCGACGAAGTGGTCGACGTTGCGGCCGTAGAGGTTGGCCAGCAGGACGATCGCTCCCATGACGATGGAGAGGATCGAGAAGGCCAGGTTCGTCTTGAGCCCGAGCACCACCGTGTCGCCGCGCGAGAAGAACGGCTCGTCAGCGGTCTGGATCGCCCCGATGATGCCGAAGATCAGCAGGTAGAGCCCGATGAGCACGGCCAGGGTCCGGTAGAACGGCCGCAGCCGATGGTTGACCGGTATGTGCGACATGATCGGATTCTCCCATCCGCGCGACCGCTCCACCCCGCGAATCGGGCCATTCCCGCTAGAGGGCGCGCTGCCACTCCATACCACCCCACGCCGGGCGGAAACCCATCGCTTCGTTGATGGCGATCATGTAGCCGTTCGCGGCCGCGTTCCAGGTGGTGATCCGGGCGATCGCCGGGTCCTCCCGACGGGCCCGCCGCAGGTTCTCGATCTTCGCGATGGTGCCCAGCCGGTGGCCTCGGTGATCGGGATCGACGAGCGTGATGAACTGCAGCGCCTGCCCGTTGTTCAGCTCCGGGTCCAGGCAGATCGTCGTCCAGCACACGAGCTTGCCGGAGGCGGAGTGGACGACGCCGGTGTGCACCGTCTTGCGGCCGCGGACGATCAGCGACTCCTCCCGCTCGCGTACGCGGTCGGGGGTGACCTTCTCCGGCTCGATGTCGAGATCGCCGGTCGGGGCGTCGGAGAACAACCGCCCGTCGAGGTACGCGACATCGTCGATCAGGTCGTCTGGCGGCACACCCAGCCACTGCACGACGTCGTACCCCTCGGCGCGGGTCCACGCCTCGGCGAGCATGCGATCGAGGACCGCCTCGTCGACTTCGGCGATCTCCAGCTGGCGGGCGATCTCGGGCAACGCCGGCTCGAAGCCCAGCGACCGGGCGAAGGCCGCGGGTGCGGCCGGAGCGGGCGGGCAGCCCTCGACGTCGTACATCGTGGCACAGTGCAGCTTCGTCCGGCCCAGCCGGCTCGCCCGCTCGACGGCGTACGCGAACAGCTCCCGGCCGAACCCGCGACGGCGGAACTCGGGGGTCACGATGACGTCGATGTTGGCCACGTCGGTGTTCTCGAGCACCGGGGCCTCGATCCGGGCCAGCCCGACGGCGGTGCCGTCCAGCCGGGCCAGATACCGCTCACTGATCTGCCCGGGGAACGGATCGGTGACGAAGCAGTCGAACGACAGCCGGGAGAAGACCGGGCCACGCGGGTTGTCCTCGGCCATGGCCGCGCGATACACGGGGTACGCGTCGTCGTGGTCGGCCAGGGTGGCGAGGGCGATGTCGAGACTCATCCGCCCACTATGTCCGACTGCCGCACTTCGCGCAGCCGGGTTTCCGCCCGCCTGCTTGGGCGCTGGATCAGGGTTCCGGGTCGAATCTTGCGCCAAGATTCGACCGCGAACCCTGATCCAGCGCGCTAGTCAGCGGGTGCCCAAAGGCGCGGCGTCAGTGCGCGGCGACGGTGCGGCCGGACTTGAGGTAGAGCCCGGCGGCCATCAGCAGCGAGCCGATGACGTACGCCACGATCACGTTCGACATGCGGTAGTTCAGGAAGTTGGCGTCCGTACGCATGATCAGCAGGCCGATCGAGCCCACTGCCATCAGCGCCCCGCCGAACAGGAAACTGACCACGCTGTCGACGTTGCGGCCGATCAGCAGCGCCAGCAGGACGAGAACGCCGCTGCCGATCATCAGCAGGGCGTGCCCCGGGTTCATCCCCAGCAGGCCGAACACCTCGCCGTCACCGGCGGCGAAGTACTTGTTCGAGGAGGTGCCGAAGAAACCGATCACTCCGATCGCGACAGTCACCAGCGAGGCGACGACGGCGATCGTCCGATAGAGCGGACGCAGCGGGTGGTTGACCGGCGCGTGCTTGAACATCTCGCACTCCCGAGTGAGGGCTTCTACAAACCCCGAGAGGGTACAACGCCCCGGTTCAGCCCTCGGCGACGGTCTCCGCCAGCGTGAGCCACTCCTCCTCCAGCGCCTCGCGTTCGGCGATCAGCGCCCGCAGATCGGCATCGAGACTCGCGACCTTCTCGTAGTCGGTCGCGTTGTCCGCGAGCTGCTTGTGCAGCTTTTCCTCCCGATCGCCCAGCTTGCTCAGGGCGCGCTCTACGCGTACCAGTTCCTTCTTGGCGGCCCGCAGGTCACCCGCCGCCGAACCGCTCTTCTCGGCCTTGACCGGCGCGAGCCCCGCAGTTTGCCCGAGGCCCGCGGACCGGGTGAGATATTCGTCGATTCCGCCCGGCAAGTGGGTGATCCGGCCGTCGCCGAGCAACGCGTACGCCGTCTCCGTGACCCGCTCTACCAGGTAGCGGTCGTGGCTGGCCACGATGAGCGTGCCGGGCCAGCCGTCGAGCAGGTCTTCCAAAGCGGCCAGCGTGTCAGTGTCGAGGTCGTTGGTGGGCTCGTCGAGGATGAGCACGTTCGGCTCGGCGGCTAGCAATCGCAGGAGTTGCAGCCGCCGCCGCTCGCCGCCGGACAAGTCCTTGACGTGTGTCCACACCCGACGGTCGGTGAATCCGAACACCTCGGCGAGCTGAGTCGCCGACAGTTCCTTGTCGCCCACCTGGACCCGCTTGGCGACCTCCTCTACCGCCTCCAGCAACCGGAGGTTCCCGGGCAGCTCGGCGAGCTCCTGCGACAGGTACGCGATCTTCACGGTCTGGCCGGTGAGCACCTGGCCGGACTCGGGCTTCAGCTGCCCGGTCAACGCCCGCAACAGGGTCGTCTTGCCCGCGCCGTTCGGGCCGAGCAGGGCGATCCGATCGCCGGGGCCGACCCGCCAGGTGACGTTGTCCAGGATCTTCTTCGGACCGGCGTAGAGCGTGACGTCTTCGAGGTCGAAGACCTGCTTGCCGAGCCGGGCGGTGGCCATCCGGGCCAAGCTCACCGAGTCGCGGACCGGCGGCACGTCCGCGATCAGGGCGTTCGCGGCCTCGATACGGAACCGCGGCTTGCTCGTCCGGGCCGGGGCGCCCCGGCGCAGCCAGGCGATCTCCTTGCGCAGCAGGTTCTGCCGCCGTTCTTCGGAGACCTGCTCTCGGCGCGCGCGTTCGACGCGGGCGAGCGTCCAGGCAGCGAACCCTCCGTCGTACGCGCGGACGGTCTGGTCGGCGACCTCCCAGATCCGGGTGCAGACGGCGTCGAGGAACCACCGGTCGTGGGTGACGACCACCAATGCGGACTTGAGCTTGGTGTTGATCCAGTCGGCCAGCCAGCCGATCCCGGTGATGTCGAGGTGGTTCGTCGGCTCGTCCAGGATCAGCACGTCACAGTGCCGGATGAGCAGGGCGGCCAGGGCGATCCGGCGACGCTCCCCACCCGACTTGGGGCCGATCGGGTCGTCGAGCCCGATGCCCGGCATGCCGAGCCCGTCCAGCACCGTACGCACACCCGCGTCGCCCGCCCACTCGTGTTCGGCGGCGAACCCCTCGTCGAGCCAGGCGGTGCCGAGGACGACTTGGCGTACGGTGATCTCGCCCGGCAGGTCGAGCCGCTGAGGCAGGGTGGCCACGCGCAGATCCCGCCGATGGGCGACCCGTCCGGAGTCCGGCTCTTCCGCCTTCGCCAGCAGTTTGAGCAGCGTGCTCTTGCCCGCTCCGTTGAGCCCGACGACGCCGATCCGGTCGGCCTCGTCCAGCCCCAGCGACACGTCGGTCAGCAGCTGCCCGGCGGTGCCGTAGCCCTTGCCGACCCGGTCGAGATTGATGATGTTCGCCATGATCCTGTTTCGCTAGATGTGCCCGCCAGGCCCGTACCTCGGGCCGACGAGCACGGTGTCAGATGACGCGAGCGCCCACGACCGGGCCCTGCGCCACGCGTACGGCCCGGCAGACGCCGGCCTTCTCCAGCCCGGTCACGATGTCACCGGCGTGGCCGGCGTCGGAAGCGAGGAAGACGCAGGTCGGGCCGGAGCCGGAGACCAGACCGGCGAGCGCGCCCGCCTCGGTGCCGGCCCGCAGCACCTCGCCCAGCGCCGGGCGCAACGAGATCGCGGCCGCCTGCAAGTCGTTGCCGAGCGCAGCGGCCAGCACGGCCGGGTCCCGCTGACGCAGTGCCGCCATCAGGTCGTCGGTGTCGCCCAGCGGCTCCGGAGCCTCTCCGGCCAGCCGCAGCCGGTCCAGCTCCCGATAGACGTCCGGTGTGGACAGACCACCCTCGGCCAGCCCGAGCACCCAGTGCCAGGTATGCGCCCGGGCCAGCACCGGACTCACCGCCTCACCCCGGCCGGTGCCGAGCGCGGTGCCGCCGTGGACGAGGAAGGGCACATCGGAGCCGAGCGAGGCGGCCAGCCGCGCCAATTCGTCGCGCGGTACGCCGGTCCCCCACAGCGCGTCGCAGGCGACCAGCGTCGCGGCGGCGTCGGCCGAACCCCCGGCCAGCCCGCCCGCCAGCGGGATCTGCTTGCGCAAGTGCAGCCGCGCGTGTGCGTTGACCTTGGCCAACTCCGCGAGCGCGTGTGCCGCTCGGATGATCAGGTTGCTGTCGTCGAGGGCGAGCGACCCGGCGCCCTCCCCCTCCATCGTCAGCGTCAGCGTGTCGCCCCGGCGCGCGGTCACCTCGTCGTAGAGGGAGATCGCGTGATAGACCGTACGCAGCTCGTGGAAACCGTCCCGGCGCAGTGGGCCGACGCCCAGATGCAAGTTGATCTTCGCCGGAACGCGCACCTTCACGGTGCTGGGCAACGGCCGGTCTTGCTCGTCCTCATCCGGCCACCACGCTTCGGTCACCGGGCAACCCTACCGTCTGACTCGGCTTCCGGCGGTTCGCTCACGTTCCGGCTCACCCTCCGCCGAGCTGTGGCGATGGCTGCGAACTCCGTGACGGTCAACGACTCCCCGCGCGCCTGCGGATCGACGCCCGCGGCCCGCAGGATCTCCTCGGCCACCGCCGACCCGCCGGCCCATCCGGCTAGCGCCGCCCGCAACGTCTTACGCCGCTGGGCGAACGCCGCGTCCACGACGGCGAACACGTCTGCCCGGGCGGCCTCGGCCGGCGGCGCGTCCCGCACGGTGAACGCGACCAGCCCGGAATCGACGTTCGGCACCGGCCAGAACACCGCCGGTGGCACCTTTCCGGCCATTCGCGATTCGGCGTACCAGGCGAGTTTGACCGAGGGGATGCCGTAGACCTTGGAACCCGGCCCGGCGGTGAGCCGATCGGCCACCTCGAGCTGCACCATCACCAGCCCGTGCCGCAGGCTCGGCAACGTCGCGAGCAGATGCAGCACGACCGGCACCGCGACGTTGTACGGCAGGTTGGCCACCAATGCCGTGGGCGCGGGCGTGAAGTCGGCCGCGGTGGTCCGCAGCGCGTCGCCGGACAGCACGGTCAGCCGATCCTTCGCCTCCGGGGCCTGCTCGGCGACGGTCTCGGGCAGCGCGGCGGCCAGCACGGGATCGAGCTCCACCGCGTGGACTTCGGCCGCGGTCTCCAGCAGCCCGAGCGTCAGCGAGCCCAGGCCGGGGCCGACTTCGAGCACGACGTCGTCTTCGGTCAACCCGGCCGCCGCCACGATGCGCCGGACCGTGTTGGGGTCGTGGACGAAGTTCTGCCCCAGCTTCTTCGTCGGGCGTACGCCCAGCTTGGCGGCGAGAGCGCGGATCTGCGCCGGCCCCAGCAGTCCGGTCATAGTCGATCAGCCTACGGCCTCACCGGGGCGTCTTCACCAGGGGCCGAACACGCGTTCCCCGGTGGCCGAGATGCCCTGGCAGACCTCCTCGACGGGCAGCCCCTTCGTTTCGGCCAGCGCGCGTACGGTCAGCGGGATGAGGTAGGAGGCGTTCGGCGCGCCCCGATGCGGCATCGGCGTCAAGTAGGGCGCGTCGGTCTCCACGAGCAGCTGGGAGAGCGGCGTCAGCGCAGCGGCTTCTCGTAGGTGCGGCGCATTCTTAAAGGTCACCGTGCCTGCGAAGGACAACACATACCCCCGGCGTACGCACTCCCGGGCGAAGAAGACGTCACCGGAGAAGCAGTGCAGCACGACGGTGTCGGGCGCACCGGCGTCGTCGAGCACCCGCAGAACGTCGGCGTGCGCGTCGCGATCATGGATGACCAGTGCTTTCCCCGTACGCTTGGCGATCTCGATGTGCCCGCGGAAGCTGTGCTCCTGCGCCTTGAGACCCTCTTCGCCGGTGCGGAAGAAGTCCAGCCCCGTCTCCCCGATCCCGCGTACGCGCGGCTGCCCCGCGAGCGAGTCGATGACCGCGATCGCGGCGTCCAGATCGGCCAGCCGAGGAGCCTCGTTCGGATGCAGCGCCACCGTCGCGAGCACCGACGGTTCCCGCTCGGCCAGCTCGGCGCTCCAGCGGGAGGACGCTTCGTCCACCCCGACCTGGACCAGCCGGTCGACGCCGACCGCCCGGGCCGCCGCAACCTGGTCGGCCACCGACCAGCCCGAGCCGTTCGACCCGACGATGTCGCTTTTGTCGCTTTTGTCGCCGGCAGCCGTCCTCCCAGCGTCGGCACCGGCCTCGGTCGAGCGACTGCCGGCGACGATGTCGCTTTTGTCGCCGGCAGCCGTCCTCCCAGCGTCGGCACCGGCCTCGGTCGAGCGACTGCCGGCGACGATGTCCAAGTGCACATGGCTGTCGAGGACGGCCACCGGCAGCGCAGCCGGCGCTTCCGGCGCTGGGCGTTCGCGGCGGTCGGCGGCACGGCGGCTGCGGTCGGTCACCTCGTGATCCTAGCCGCGCCGCTACCGCAAGATCCGCGTCGCTACAGCAAGATGCCGGTGTCAGATCTCGTAGCGGATGTCGAGGTCCTGTACGTCGGTGACCTCCGCCACTGGTGCCCACACTTCGTAGACTCCGCGCTCCTGGCACTGCGCTCCGGTAGCAGCGACGGTCACCGCATCCGGCTCGCAGATCCGCAGACGGGCCCAGTCGCCTTCGGCTCCGACGCCGGTGCAGAGCACTCCGCGCCAGCGGGCGTACCGGGTGCGGCGGGCAAGGGAGTCGACCGGGAACCGGGCGGCCCGGGACATGGCCAGTACGCGGAAGGTCTCGGGCGGATCGGCGACCGCGTCGTGCTCGGCCTCCTGGAACCGGCCGACGAGGCGGCTGAACGGGCGCTCGCCGTGCAACGGGTGATACTCCTGCTCCGGTGCCACCCCGGGCAGTCCGTAAAGCAGCGGACGCCACTGTGGACCGGCCAAGCGCAGCCAGCCGCGTTGTTCCGGCTGATAGGTGTACAGAATCGCCTCGGAACCGTCCGGTGTGTACGCCACCAGCGAAGCGTTCGCCGTGAGCGGCAGATCGGCGAAGCCCGCGGTGTGGAATTCGGGGATCAGCTCGGTGCTGCTCGGGGCGAACCCGGTGCCCAGCACCGGCGGGCCGACCCGTTCGTGCGCCGGAATGGCGCTCAGTCCGTCACCGGGTCTCGGGTACGCGTAATCGACCGGATCGACCGCGCGCCACCGGAGCACGAACGTGACCGGCGCGGTCGGTTCGGCCCCGAGCACCGACCAGTCGCCCGGCGAACGCAGTGACGCCGTGTCGTAACCGCGGTAACAGAAGCCGGACACGACAGCGCCCCGCAGTACGCCGGCGACGGCGCGGGCGGGCAACGGCTTGACCATCCGGGTGCCGCGCCGGACGACGGCGGACGCGCGGACGGTGGCGATCAGCTCGGCATCCTCGCCGCGCACGTGCTGCTGGCTGAGCCGCTGGATCCTTTCCCAGCTCACGTCCCGGCTGAGCGGGACGAGCATCGGCCCGTCCTGCTCAACTGAGATGATCATGGAGTGATCGACAATCGTCACGATCAGCGACGCTAGTCGCCCAAAGTGAACGGAACGTGACCCACCGATGGCGCTGGATCAGGGATCTCGGCCGAATCTTGGGCTGACTGCACTCCTGGCGGCTCGCCCAAGAGGCTCCCCGGCGAGATTCGACCCACATCCCTGATCCAGCGCTGAAAAGCGCAGCCTCCAGCGCTGAAAAGCGCAGCCTCCAGCGCTGAAAAGCGCAGCGGGTCAGCCGGCCAGCCGGGCCAGCTCCTCCTCCACGATGGACGGATCGAGCTTCTTGAAGACCGGGGTCGGCGGCTTCAGCGGCGTACCGGGGACGATGTGAACCGTCTCCCACTTCGCGCCGTCGGTGTAGTCCCCGGTCAGGATCGGGTACGCCGGGCCACCGTCCAGGTCTTCGACCTCGACGATCTGCGGCATGGGCGCGTGGACCCCGGTCCCGCCGAGCAGCTCGTGGATCTGCTGGGCGGCGTGCGGGAGGAACGGCGTCAGCAGCGTGTTGCAGTCCCGGATGACCTGGAGCGCCACGTGCAGGACGGTGCCGAGCCGCTCCCGCTCGTCGTCGCCCTTGAGCTTCCACGGAGCCTGGTCGGAGAAGTAGCGGTTGGCCTCGGCGACGACCTTCATCGCCTCCGTGATGGCCTGCTTCTGCCGGTGGTGCTCGATGAGGTTGCCGACCGTCGCGAAGGCGTCCCGCGAGAGCGCCAGCAGGTGCTCGTCCTCGGCGGTCATCGGGCCGGCCGCCGGGATCTCCCCGAAGTTCTTCGCCGCCATCGAGATCGTCCGGTTCACCAGGTTGCCCCAGCTCGCCACGAGCTCGTCGTTGTTCCGGCGGAGGAACTCCGACCAGGTGAAGTCGGTGTCGGTGGTCTCCGGCCCGGCGACCGCGATGAAATACCTCAGCGCGTCGGCGTCGTAGCGGGACAGGAAGTCGCGGACGTAGATGACGACGCGGCGCGACGAGGAGAACTTGCGGCCCTCCATGGTCAGGTACTCGCTGGACACGACCTCGGTCGGCAGGGAGAGCTCGCCGAACGGGCCGGGCTGGCCGCCCTTGGTCCCCTGCCCGTTGTACGCCAGCAGCTCACCGGGCCAGATCTGCGAGTGGAAGGTGATGTTGTCCTTGCCCATGAAGTAGTAGGACCGGGGCTTCTCCGCGGCGGCCCACCACTTCTTCCAGGCTTCGGCGGTGTCGCCGAACCGGCGGGCCCACTCGACCGAGGCCGAGAAGTAGCCGATGACGGCGTCGAACCACACGTAGAGCCGCTTGGCGGGGTTGTCCTCCCAGCCGGGCAGCGGCACCGGGATGCCCCAGTCGATGTCGCGCGTCATCGCCCGGGGGCGTACGTCGTCGAGCAGGTTCAGGGAGAACTTCAAGACGTTCGGCCGCCAGCCTTCCCGCGTACGCAGCCATTCGCCGAGCGCGGGGGCGAGCGCGGGGAGGTCGAGGAAGAAGTGCTGCGTCTCGATGAACTTCGGCACCTCTCCGTTGATCCGGGAGTGCGGGTTGATCAGGTCTTCGGGATCGAGCTGGTTGCCGCAGTTGTCACACTGATCGCCGCGCGCGCTCTCATAGCCGCAGATCGGGCAGGTGCCTTCGATGTAGCGGTCGGGCAGCGTACGGCCGGTCGACGGGGAGATCGCCCCGTGCGTGGTCTGCTCGAGCATGTAGCCGTTGTCGTTGACCGTCTTGAACAACTCCTGCGCCACCTTGTAGTGGTTGCGCGTGGTCGTCCGGGTGAACAGGTCGTACGAGAGGCCCAACGCGGCGAGGTCCTCGACGATCACCCGGTTGTAGCGGTCGGCCAGCTCGCGCGGAGTGACACCCTCCTTCTCCGCCTCGACCAGGATCGGCGTGCCGTGCTCGTCGGTGCCGCTGATCATGAGCACGTCGTGACCGGCCATCCGCATGTAGCGGCTGAAGACGTCGGAGGGCACCCCGAACCCGGAGACATGGCCGATGTGGCGCGGGCCGTTGGCGTAAGGCCAGGCGACCGCGGCGAGAACGTGACTCATAGCCATAGAGCCTAATCCCCGGTCGGTCCGGCTCGACGCGGCGTAGTTGGCCGCGAGGACCGGGCTCGACCGGAACGAATGGCTCAGGGGACCAGAAGGGCGGCGAACTGGATATCACTCTCCGCGACACGCGAGGGAATGTCCAGCTAGATGCGGTTTTATCGGGAAGATGATGTAGTGACCGGATCAACGGAGTTCGACGGCGGCTCCGGTTCGCCGTCCACGCGCCCGGGGGGCGAAACGAGTCCCTGGGCCGCGCATTGGACCCGGCCCGAGTCCGACACCGAGTCCGCTCTCGTCGAACCGGTCGAGGAAGAGCTACCGGCTGAGATTCCGGCCCAACCGGTGGTCACCGTCGCCGCCCCGGCCGCGCTCCGCGCCGTGCCGGTCGAGGCCGAGGCCTGGCCCACGCGCGAGATGATGGCGGGTCGCACGGTCCGCGGTCACCGCCCGACCGCGTCTCGTCCGGCCAAGCAGGAGCAAGGGGTACGCACAACGTCAGTCCTCGGCCTGGCGGGCTTGGTTCTCTTCGCGCTCCTGGCCGCGTTCTTCGCCTGGGTGACCGCCGAACCGCTGTGGCTCGCGGTCGGCCACGGGCACGACGGGAAGGCCAGCGTCATCCAGTGCGTCGGCAGTGGCGTCAGTCAGCGCTGCGTCGGCGACTTCACCGCCGACTCCGGCCTGGTCGTCGAGCGGGTGGCCCTGCTCGGAGTGGATCAGTCGACCCTGCCACAAGGCGAGCAGTCGCAGTTGTCCGCTCGCATGGTCGGCTCGCACAGCGATCAGGCGTACGTCGGGGATGCCTTGCGCGGGCTGCATTTGCGCTGGGTGATCAGCTTCTGCCTCGCCATGCTCTGCGGTCTCGGGATCGCCCTGAGCACCGGTGCGATCCGGTTCAGCGACCCGAAGGCCCGGCGGGCGGCCGTCGCCACCAGCCTGGCCGCCCCGCTCCTCCTGATCATCGGCTTCCTCGCCGCCTCCTACTGACCGCTGAGCGTTGATCATGAACCTAAGGTTCCGCCTGTGCGGCGTGTCGGCCCCCTAAGGTCGTGATCAACAGACGCGGCAACGCCGCGTTGATCACGACGACGGGGGCGGTGACACGCCGCCGAAGCGGACCTTAGGTTCATGATCAACGCGATGGGGCGGGGGCGACTGCGGCGGCGTACACCTCGCGTTTGGCGACGCCGTAGGCGGCGGCCACCGCCTCGATCGCATCCCGGCGGGTGAGCCCGGCCCTCACCTGCTCGGCCACGAGCTCGCGGAGTTCGTCGTCGCTCGGCCGGGGCGTCTGCTGCGGCGCGGCCCCCGCGACGACGAGCGTGATCTCGCCTTTGAACTGCGCTGCCGCGTCACTCAACTCGGCCAGCGGCGCTCTGCGTACCTCTTCATATGTCTTGGTGAGCTCGCGGCAGAGAGCGGCCGCACGGTCGGGACCGAACGCGGACGCCAAGTCGCGGAGCGTGGCCTCGATGCGATGCGTGGACTCGAAGAAGACGAGCGTGCGGGGTTCGACGGCGAGTTCGGCGAGCCGGGCGCGGCGCGCGGACCCGGTACGCGGCAGGAAGCCCTCGAAGCAGAACCGGTCGACGGGCAGGCCGGACAGGGCGAGCGCGGTGGTGACCGCGCTGGGGCCAGGCGCGCAGGTGACCGGTACGCCCGCCGCGAGAGCCGCCGTGACCAGCCGATATCCGGGGTCGCTGACGCTGGGCATGCCGCCGTCGGTGATCAGCGCGACGGTCGTGCCGGACCGAAGGAGATCGACGAGTTCGGGTGTCCGCTTCTCCTCGTTGCCCTCGAAGTAGCTGATCAACTTTCCGGGCATCTCGATCGAAAGGTCGCGAGCGAGCCGGATCAGCCGCCTGGTGTCCTCCGCCGCGATGACCTCGGCGCTGGCGAGCGTCTCGCGCAGACGCGTCGATGCGTCGGCCGGATTTCCGAGCGGCGCGCCGCAGAGGATCAACATGGTGACAGTATGGTCGAGCAGCTCACAGTCGCTCGCACCGCTAGGGGAGAAACGAGCGCTAGTATGCGGCCATGACGATTGCCCCCGAAGCGACCGCCAGCGTCCCGCACCCGGCGGCACCGGGCGCCCCGGCCGTCTCCGACATCCGGCAGCGCCTGCTGCCGATCGATGTCAAATACGACCCGTGGGCCTGGCTCGCCATGGGCATCGTCACGCTGATCGCCGGCATTCTGCGCTTCGTCGGGCTGGACGCGCCCAAGGGCAAGATCTTCGACGAGGTCTACTACGCCACCGACGCGCACAACATCTGGCGGCTGGGCTACGAGTGGGACGAGAAGGCCAACACCGCCGGTTACGTGGTGCACCCGCCGTTGGGCAAGTGGCTCATCGGCATCGGTGAGCAGATCTTCGGATACAACGAGTACGGCTGGCGATTCTCCGCCGCACTATTCGGCACGGCCAGCGTCCTGATGCTGATGTTCGTGGCGCGTCGCCTGTTCGGGTCGATCGCGCTGGCCTGCGCGGCCGGGCTGCTCATGTCGTTCGACGGGATGCACTTCGTACTCTCCCGCTCGGCGCTGCTCGACATGTTCCTCATGTTCTTCGTGCTCGCCGCGTTCACCTGCCTCGTCCTCGACCGACAGCAGCGCCGGCGGCGCTGGGTGGAGTTCGTCGAAGCCGGCGGCGACCCGGCCGGGCGCGGCCGGGCGAGCCGCCCCCGGTTCGCCGTCCCGTGGTGGCGGATCGCCGCGTTCGTCATGTTCACCCTGGCGTTCAGCGTCAAGTGGAGCGCGCTCGCCTTCCTCCCGATCATGGTGTTCCTCGTCTACTGGTGGGAGATCGGCACGCGCCGGGTCGTCGGCGTACGCCGCCCGATCGTGGACACCCTGCTCGACGAGACCGGCTGGTTCCTCGTGTGCGCCGTGCTGTTCTTCGGCATCTACCTCACGACGTGGAGCGGCTGGCTGCTCACCGACGGCGGGTACAACCGGCACTGGCTCCGCGACACCGGCGGCCACGAACTCCCGGTCATCGGGGCGCTGCAGAACCTGTGGCACTACCACCAGCAGGCGTACGACTTCCACACGCACCTCGACGATCCGCACACCTACCAGTCGTGGCCGTGGCAGTGGCTGCTGCTGGCCCGTCCGGTCGCGTTCTACTGGTCGAGCAACGACCCCTGCGGCGGCGGCAGCTGCGCCGCCGAAGTCGTCCTCAACGGCACCCCCGCCCTGTGGTGGGCCTTCCTGCCCGCCCTGGCCGCGCTCGTCTGGCTGGCGATCTCCCGCCGCGACTGGCGCGCCGGCGCGATCCTCGGCTTCATCGCGATGGGCTGGCTCCCCTGGTTCTACTACGAGCTCGACAACCGCACGATGTTCTTCTTCTACGCGCTGCCGCTCGAGCCGTTCCTCATCCTCGCCGTCGTCTACGTGCTCGGCGCGATCATGGGTCCCGGCAAGGACGGGCTGCCCGACGAGAAGAGACGGATGACCGGCGCGGTGATCGCCGGGGCGTTCGTGTTGCTCGTGGCGCTGAACTTCGCGTACTTCTATCCGATCTTCACCGGGCAGTCGATTCCCTACGACTCCTGGCTGCACCGGATGTGGCTCGGCAACCGCTGGATCTAGGTCTTTCGAGGGGCGTTATCCGGGATCTTTCGAGGGGGCCTTATCCGGGATAACGTCCCCTCGCCGCGTGTTGAGGCCGCGTTATCCCGGATCCGGTGAGCAGATCCGGCCAGGTTGTCGGGCCCTTTCCCTAGCGTTTCCCGCATGAGCGCATACATCCTTCCGGAGCAAGCCCTCGTCCGCGAGGTGACCGGCCCCAATCGCACCGGGCAGATCTCCGCCACCCCCTCGGCGGACGGGCGATGGGAGTTCAGCCTGATCATCTGCGACGGCGACGGGCAGGTCATGACCGACCTCACCGGCGTCATCGCGCCCGACGACGTCAGCCTCGTCCTCAGCGTCCTGCCGTTGGAGGTCGCCACCATGGGAGCGTGGGGCGGGCCACCGACGGCGGCCGCGGAGCGGCGGCGCAAGCATCCCAACCTCTATCAGAAGTGGACACCCGCCGAGGAGGCCGACCTCCTCCAGCAGTTCCAGGCCGGCGAGGCGTACGCCGAGATCGCGAGATCGCTCGGCCGGACGGTGGGCGGCGTGAAGGCCCGCCTCGTACGCCTCGGCCACCTCACTCCACAGCAGGCAGGCTGGCCGATGGGGAGCCAGCGGGCTACCGCCGACGCCTGAGCCGCCTGATCCGAGTGGCAGGATGGTCGGATGTCCTCACTGATCATCCGCCCCGGAACCCTCGACGACGTCACCACCGTCCTGCGCTTCATGGATGAGGCGACCGCCTGGCTGGTGTCCATCGGGCGTACCGACCAATGGGGCAGCGAGCCGCACTCGACCAACCCGAAGCGGATCGCGCAGATGGAGGGCTTCGCCCGCGCCGGAGGACTGTGGATCGCCGAGGCCGGCGGCCGACCGGTCGGGGCGCTGTCGGTCGGCGAGGCACTCCCGTACGCACCACCGGCGCAGGAGCCGGAGCTTTACGTCCAGTTCCTCATCTCCGACCGCACCGCCAAGGGCAGCGGCGTAGGTTCGGCTCTGCTCGACCATGCGCGTGAGCAGGCCCGAGCCCTCGGCGTCGGAGTGCTGCGCCTCGACTGCTTCGCCGGTGGCGAGGGCGCGCTGATCCGTTACTACGAAGGGCAGGGGTTCACCCGGGCGGAGACGTTCTCCGTCACCCAGGGCGAACGCGACTGGCCCGGGCAGGTCATGACCCAGCGGCTCTGACCCCCAGCGTCGCGTTCGGCGCCGCGTTCCATGATCATGGTCATTTCCGCGTCGCCATGGTGACCGAGAAGTTCCCATGATCTTGGAAGGCCGGCCGGGCCAGCGGGGCGAGCCGAGCGTTCAGCCGGACCTGCAGACGTGGGTGACGTCGCGCAGTTCCTGGGCGCACTCGGCGCACTCCCAGTGACGGCAGTAGAGCCCGCAGTCCAGGCACATCGACCAGGCGGGACGCATCAACCCGTGCCCGGTGGGGCACGCCTGCACCCGGCCTCGCTGGCGAGGCGGATGACCGTACGGGAGCCAGATCTTCGCGCGTCCCACGGACGGAGACTATCGAACGGATGTTCGTCAGAGTCAAGGCACGACACGCCCGCATCGAAGGCGAGGATCGCCTGGTGACGTTGGGTTTTGTCGCGGTCACGGTGCGCCGCCGACAATCTAAGAGTTGACTTATATAAGCTGGACCTGAAATAGTCGGGGCGTGCACGCGTTCGACGTTCTCGGCGACCCGGTACGCCGTCGGATCCTGGAGTTGCTGGCCGACGGCGAACAACCCGCCGGCGTCGTGAGCTCGACCGTGCAGGCCGAGTTCGGCATCTCCCAGCCTGCTGTCTCACAGCATCTCAAAGTGTTGCGTGACAACGGATTCGCGACCGTACGCGCCGAGGGCACCCGTCGCCTGTACGCGCTCGATCCGGGCGCGCTGGCCGAAGCCGACGAATGGCTCGGCCGATTCCGGGCGTTCTGGAGCCAGCGCCTCGACGCGTTGGCCACCGAACTGGCCCGCGGCCAACGCGAAGCCCACCGCCGTGAAGCTGCGGACAGCGAGGCTGCGCAACCCGAAACCGGCCGACGGGAAAGCCGATCAGGAGAACAGGAGCAAGCCAATGATGGACATCATCGCAGAACTCGCCGCCGTGCAGCGTGAGACGGGAAGCCGTCCACTGCCCAACGGCGAAGCCAAAGTCGTCCGGCTGCGTCGCGCGTACGACGCGAAGATCGACGACGTCTGGGACGCCCTGACCAGCGCCGAACGGCTGAACCGGTGGTTTCTGCCCGTGAGCGGCGACCTGCGCCTGGGTGGGCAGTACCAGTTCGAGGGCAACGCGGGCGGCGAGGTGCTGGAATGCGAGCCGCCGGCGCGGCTGCGCGTGACCTGGTTCTTCGGCGAGCGAGCGGCGACCGACGTCTCCGAAGTGGTGGTACGCCTGGCCGAGGACGGCGGCCAGACGGTGCTGGACCTGGAGCACGTGGCGACCGTCGACCCCGAACGGTGGGCGACCTACGGCCCGGGCGCGGTCGGCGTCGGCTGGGAGCTCGGCCTCCTCGGTCTGCAATGGGAGCTGACCGGCGTGGAGGCGTCGATGGAGGAGCGCATGGCATGGGGCATGTCGGCCGAGGGGCGGCAACTCGCCACGGGCAGCAGCGAGGCATGGGGCAAAGCGTTGCTCGCTTCCGGCGCCACGCCGGAGGAGGCAGCCACGGCCACGCGAAACACGACCGAGTTCTACGTTCCCCCGGAGCCCGCTGAATAGAAAGCTATCGTCGCGGTATGTTCCGCGATCCGTTCCCCATCTTCTTGACCGACGACCTGGCGGCGATCACGGCGTTCTACCGCGACCTTCTCGGCTTCGGCGAGGCATACCGGTTTCCTCCGTCTCCATTGGACGATCCCGAGTTCGTGGTGCTGAGTCTCGGCCCGGCCCAGTTCGGCTTCGGCCGGGCCGGCTCGGTCCCCCTGCACGGCCGCATGCGCAGCCTGGAAACCGGTAACCGCGTCGAGGTCTGCGTCTACACCGACAACGTGGACCTGGCGGTCGACTTCCTCCGCGAAGCCGGCACACCGGTCCTGTCCGAGCCGGTCGACCAGCCTTGGGGCGAACGAGCGGCCTACGTCGCCGATCCGGACGGCAATCCCGTCCTCATCGTCGCGCGCATCTAGCCCCCGCGCCACTCTCGCCTGACGGGAGGCCACGTTATCCGGCGATAGCGTGGCCTCCCGTCGTGGAATAGCCGCGTTATCCCGGACAACACGATGATCTTGCTGCGTTGGGCGTACCCTTGGTCATCTCATGGCCGACCACACTCGCCTGCTCGCGCTGAGCCACCAGCTTGCCGACCTCCACAACCGCCTCCGCGACCAGCTCGCGGACCTCGACGCCCCGGCCGATCTGCCGACCCACCGCCTCGCGTTCTGCGAGGCGCTCACACACCACCACACGAGCGAGGAAACAGGCGCGTTCACCCAGCTCGAAGCCGAATCCCCCGAGCTGCGCCCGATCCTCGACGAACTCCGTCGTGACCACGAGCAGATCGTCACCGCCCTGCAACAGCTCGCCGACAACCCCACCAAGCTCCAACGCGACACGCTCGCGGCGCTGCTGGAAACCCATTTCACCTACGAGGAACGCAAGCTGGCCGCGGCGCTGAACCGGCTCGATCCCACTCTCGGCCCAACCCTGCTGGGAACATGATGCCGACACCCGAGTTCATCCTCGCGCTCCGCGAGAAGATCGGCCACGACTTGCTGTGGATGCCGGGGGTCACGGCCGTGGTCCTCAATGCGGATCGTCAAATTCTGCTGGTACGCCGAAAGGACAACGGTCGCTGGACACTCGTGACGGGATGCCTCGATCCCGGCGAGCAACCGGCGATCGGTGCGCTTCGCGAGGTCTGGGAGGAAACCGGAGTCACCGCCGTGGCCGTTCGGCTGCTGCGCGTCCAAGCGCTGCCGCCGTCAACCTATCCGAACGGCGACCGGTCTCAGTTCATGGACATCGCATTCTTGTGCCACGCGGCGTCCGGTGACGCTTTCGTCAACGACGACGAGTCCACCGAAGTGGGCTGGTTCTCCACCGATGATCTGCCACCGCTGACCCGACGAGAAATGGACTGCATCGCCGACGCGTACGCAGACCGCGCTGAAGCCTGGTTCGCGTCTTAGCGCCCTGAATCACGAGCAAGCCGTGGCCCGGCACGCACCCTGCGGGCCCCTAAGCCGCCCAGCCTTCCCGGTACGCAGCTGCGCGATCAGTCCGTCCACATCAGACTGACTCTTGCGCCCGTCCACCCAGGCATGTCCGAGCCACTCGGCGTCGTGGCCGATTCCGTGCGCGGCTGCCGAGACGCAGTGGGTCCCCGGCCTAGTTCGGGACCGTGACGCAGAATTCGTTCCCCTCGGGGTCGGCCAGCGTCCGCCAGCCGTCGTACTCGGCGACGACAGTGGCACCCAGTCGGAACAGTTCGTTCAGATGAGCCTCGTCCCGGAGCGGGATGTCGATGTGCATACGGTTCTTGCCTGCCTTGGGTTCGGGAACCTCCTGGAGATGGAAGACCACCGTGCCGTCCGGTGAATCGATGGCCACCATCGGATCGGTCTCCGGCGTCCGGCCGATGGCGGCGAGCTTGGCCACCTCGTCCTCGTCGTACGCCCGAATCTGCCAGCCCAGCGCGACCTCCCAGAATCGCGCGAGTCTCGCTGCGTTACGACAGTCCAGCACTATCCCCACAACCGTACTCATTCAATGATGGTTACCGATTGAGAGCCGGTGTCGCGACCGATTTAAGACATCAGGATTCTGATCTCGCTCAGCCACTCGACGCCGATCCGGCGAGCGTCGGGGAACCGGTCGTTGCGATCCCAGCGCCATGTCGTGGCCATCGCGAGGGCAAGGATTCGGCAGTTCCGGAGCAGGTGGTGGTCGACACCCGGATAGTGGTCGGCGACCTCGACGGGCGCGTGGGCCAGGTCGAACTCGATCGGACCCAGGCAGCAGGTCTCGAAGTCGATGAAAAGAAGGCCGGCGTCAGTAGAGAGCAGGTTGCCCGGATGGGGTTCGCCGTGGAGGAGCTGTTCGGGCCGCCCGCTCTGACTTACGGTCTGGCGGAGGCGTGCCAACGTGTCTGCGAGGAAGGCCCGGTCTACGTCGGCTAGATCCGGTGTCCGTTCGTGGTCCGCCACAAGCGTCTGAGCCGCGGAAACTCGATCCGTGAACCGCGGAGCGGCCAGCTCGACTTTACGCATTCCGGCGTGCAGTCGTTCGAGCGCGTCGGCGTACGCAGCGGGTGGAATCGCCTGAGTGGTCACCGGTTCGTAGTAGGTCCACAGCGTGACGATGTAGTCGTCCCGGACGAAAACTTGCGGCGCTTCCAGCGCGGCCACGGGGCTGCCCAGGTCGGCCAGCCGCTGAGCGACATCCACCTCGAATCGCGCGGACTGGTCCGCCATCGGGGACACCCGGGCCAGTACGTCGCAGGGCCGCAGGCGCAGAGTCAGCTTGTTCGAGTCCTGAATGACGACGGCATCGCGGGCGATGAGACCGAGCTCCATCGCCGTTGACCTGGCGGCATCGATCGCCCGCTGGATTCCGTACGCCTCCACCGGGAAACCCTAGCCCGGCGTATGCGGCCCGGCAGCCGCATTTCCCCGGTACGCCCAGGTGGGGAAGAGCAGCAACGCTGTCGTGGCGTCGTCGTGGACTTTGCCGGTGAACTCACCAGTCTCGGCGTGCGCCGCCTCGGCTATTCGGATTCGGCGTACCAGGGCATCGGCACCCTGGTCGGTCAGGACGTCGAGCAACGCCCGCCACGTCATGATGGACAGCGAATCGACCGCGCCGGCCGCGCCGTCGGTGAGCAGCGCTATCCGTGACGCGCCCACCGGCACTTGTCCGGTGACTGCCTCGTCGGCCGCTTCGGGCGTCGCCGCCGCGATCCAGTAGCCGCCGGGTTGGTTGGTGCGCTTCCATTTGCCGGCGGTGTAGCCGCGATTGGAGCCGACGGCTTCACCTGCCGTGGGATCGGGCGGAACTCGGCGGAGTTCGGCGATGATCTCTCGGAAGCGGCCGTCTGTGATCGCGGTGACCACGCCGTCCACCTCGATGACGAGTGTGGTGTCGCAGAGCACGAGGTAGTCCACGGCCGCTGGCCCAGTGCGTACGAGGCAGACTGTGGCAGCCGGCGTGCTCGGCTGGTCGAGATCGCATTCGGGATGGAGCTCCCGGACGGTCCGGATGGCCGACCGGAGCAGCGTCGCGAGCGGCTCGGTCGGACCGGCCGTGTAGTGCTCGCACAGAGCTGCGACAAGCTGTCGGACGTACCACGCCGTCCCGTGGCGGCACCCTGAGTCGAAGCCAGGTGGCAGCGTCACGCCGTCAAGCACTCCGACAAGGTCGCCGATTTGGAAGACCGCGTCCTCGTTGACCGGCCGACCCGGAGCAGGACTGGTCGCGGTCCGAACTTCGATCATGAACCCACCCGGCTCGGCAGATACAGAAGAAGCCACTTCCCTCGACGGAAATGGCTTCTGAACTGGGTGGAGACGAGGGGATTCGAACCCCTGACCCCCTCGATGCGAACGAGGTGCGCTACCGGGCTGCGCCACGTCCCCCGGTTCGATCCGAATCCTCGGACCGGCGATAAGGCTAGCAGGTCTACCCAGCCGAGCGCGAATCACCCCCGCCGACGGCCGGGCCGGCGTGGTACGGCTTTCCGCGTACACGTGATCTTGGCTGAATGGCCGGACCGCGCGAAGCGGGACGGTAGGAGATGACCGGGCCGCCGACGGCGCGAGGGAGATCTTGCTGGCCCGTCTGCGCGGCCTCGAGGGCCGCGCGCTGGCGGATGAGCTCTTCCTGGAGGAGGCGCGCGGCCTCGCGGCGGGCGGCGGCGCGGCGGCGCTGGGCCCGGCGGACCTCG
>NZ_JABFVK010000124.1 GCF_013362815.1 Hamadaea sp.
AGGCGCCGACTCCGATCAGGCCATCGACTTAGCGAGTTGCCGGTGGAGGCGTTCCGCCTGCTCGGCCTCCCGCTCGTCGCGGTCGATGCGCCGGTTGAGGGCCCGCACTTCGCGGTCCTCCAGCCAGCCGAGGCCGTAGTTGAAGGCGATGCCCCGCCGTGCCGTCTCGCGGGCGCCGGGCCGGTTGAACTGGGCCGCGTGGGTGAGCTCGTGAAGGATCGTCTTGTCGATCTCGGCCTGCTTGCCCCGGAGTGACTGCGCGTTGACGACGATCAGCGTTCCGGCCGGGTTGAGCGTCGCTACGCCGTACCGGCCCGGGCCGGCCCACGCATCCCAGTCCGAACGCCCGAACAGCTGCTCGTGCGCGGCACAGATCAGATCCGGGATGCCGTCCGTGGCGGTGACGGTGATCTCGACCGTGCCGAGACCATGACGCTCGCGCCCGGCGATCAGCCGCGCAGCCTCATCCATGACCCGGTCCACCCGGTCCACAACCGGGCGGTGCTGCCGACCAAGCCGATACGTAAGCAGACGCATTACGGAACCTCCCTTCAAAAGCGAGTGATTGGAGTGGTGGTGCTGGTCGTGCTCGGGGTCGCCCCGCTGGGGGTTTGCGAGGCGACCCCGGGCCCGGCCAGAAGCCGGGACCGTGGCGGCGGGAGGGGGCCACCGCCACGGTGGGGGGTCAGGCCTTGCGGAGCTGGTCGGTCCTGAAGTGGCTGATCCAGTTGCCGGTCGGCAGATCGTCAACCGGCCACTCGCCACTGACCTGCGGACCGGCGATCGTCCCTTTCTGGCCGTACCGAAAATGCTTGGCATCCACGATCTCTACGCGGTCGCCCTTCTTGAACATGCGGTGTCCTCTCTGATCGGTTGTCGGATTGGGATGCTGCTGGTCGTGCAGGACGCCGCACCGGTGATGCGGTCTCCAGCCAGACCAGCCGGGGTGCCGCCTCTCCCGCCCGTAGGGGATTCGGATACGCGGGAGAGGCGGCGGCCGGACGCGAGACGGGGGGGGGACCCGCGCCCGGCAGTCGAGGCGGTCAGGCGGCGGCCGGGTAGTCGAAGCCGTCGAGCTGCGCGAGCAGGTCGGGATCGGCGGCGAGCCGGATCTGGCTCAGCCGGGCCACGTCGCCAGCCGCGCGGGCCGTGGCGTACTCGCCGAACAGGTCGGTGATGGACAGCACGGTCGCCTCGGCGACGGTCGTGTTCGCGCGGGCCCGCTGGCCCAACTCGGTCGCGCCCAGATCGGCGGACAGCAGGTACGGAGACATGGTTCGGCCCTCTCGGGTCAGAAGGAACAGGTGGGGTGGGTCAAGCGGTGGGGCGGGGCAGGGCGCGGCACTTCTCGGCGTGGGCCTGGGCCTGCTCGCGGATCTCGGAGAGCGTGAACGGGTCGCCGAATGGGCCGGTGTATGCGCCGCGGCTAGTGCCAGCGCAACCGTGGCAGCGCCAGTGGGGGCTCTTCCAGCCTTCGCGGATCTCCTCGATGTCGACGGTGGCGCCGCCGACGGTGACGTAGCGGGCGATAACACCTTCGGGCCACGACTCCGCGAACGGGCTGAGGGTGGCGGTCTGGGCGGTAGAAGGCACGGCTGATCTCCTCGGTTGGTCATGCCGGGATGGAATGGGGTGGTGCAGAGGTTGGGAGCCGCGGGCGGAGAGACGGGGGGATGGTCGTCGATCGCCGCCCGCGGCGGTCAGGGGTTAGCGAGTGGGGTGCTCGCTGCGGTGGTTCGTCTCACGGAGCTTGCGGAGCAGACGCTCCCAGTCGGCCGAAGTCACGACGCACCTCGCTCGGCCTCGACTGCGGCAAGCAGGGAACGCACCCGAGCGTTGAGCGCGAACGCGGCCGTCCGCATGTCATCGCCGGAGTGGATGTTCAAGCCGGCCGTCTCGTCCAGGATCCGACGGGTGACCGCGATCTCAACCTCCAGCGAGGCAGGAGCGGGAGTCACGTCATCCAGGCCGTGCAGCGGGTCATAGCTCACGCCGCGGCCTCGATGAGGTCGAGGCGCCCGGCCTTGGCGAGTGTGGCGCGGTAGCCGGCCATCAGGTCGATGTTGTGCGCCAGGTCGTCGGCGTTCAGGTCAGACATGTGGCCGGTGAGGGCGACCGCGATCAGCTCGTTCGCACGCGCCTCGGCAGACCTGTACCGGGCCACGGCGACGACGGGAACGTCGGTGCGGTAGCCGTGCTCCGGGTCGTCCTCGATGTCGGTGACCACGGTGACGGGGCCGACGCCGGGCACGTCCACGGTGAGCGCGATCTCGGTGGCCGTCCACGTGGACTCGCCGCCGTCGATGCTGCGCTCGACCTGCCGGGTGGTGACCGTGCCGCCGACCCGCTCGAAGATCTCGTTCAGCTCGACCTGCGACCACACCATCAGGTACGTCGCCGTCTCGCCGAGGTACGCGTCCGGCTTCCAGCCGGGCCGGTAGCCGAGCGCGACACGGACCTTCTCGACGGTCGCCGCGTCCGGCGTGGTCAACGCCAGCTCCAGACGGCGCATCGCGTCGCGGGCGGCCAGCGGAAGCGGGGCGGTGCCCGCGTGGTCGGTGCGCTCAGGCGCACCGATAAGATCGGTGGTAGCCAACGTGGTCTCCTAGTCAGAACCTGTTGGTCAGGGCCGGCCTGCGAGGTAGGAGTCGCAGAGTCCGGCCCGTCTTCATTTGTGGGGTGCCGCCCTCGGACTGGGTCCGGTAGGAGTGGACGACTGCCGCTTTCAAGTCGGAACTTGAAGGCCGCTGATTCGAAGTTAGACCCGCCCAACTCCCGCTGTCAAGCACAGGCTTGAAAGAGCGTCGGAACGGCTCTACAGTCCCTGCATGACCACCAACCAGGACCCCGTCGACGCGCTGATCGCCGAGCTCGACGCCATCAGTGACCCCGTCGATCGGTTCCAGAAAGTGGTCGAGTACGAGGGACGGGTGGACGTCGGTATGCGCGCCGTCCGCCAGCGCATCGCCGCCCAGCTCTACAACGACGGCGAGAGGACGTACCGAGAAGTCGGTCAGATCATGGGCGGCGTCACCGCATCGCGCGCCGAACAGATCGTCAAGGGGAGATGACCGCTGAGATGCCATGTCATCGAGTCAACGCGCCCAGCCTCACGCGAACCATGAAGTGGCGTGCGGGGGCCATGCAGCGACATGCACCCAGCATGCAGTGACCATGCAGAAGCGGTGCAGAAGAAGCCACGAACACGGCCTAGGAGCCGATAGTGGATGAGCAATGGACCGGCCGAACAGCTAACCGGCTACTAGAAGCATTCCAGATGACGCAGGAGGAATTCGCATCTCATTTGGGGGTCTCAGTGAGGACCGTCGCGGCATGGCGCGCGTCACCCGAGATGGTGCCGCAGAACGAAACGCAGAGGATTCTCGACACGGCACACGAGAGGGCGGGTGACGATGTGCGTAAGCGGTTCATTCACCTGTCCCGCCTGGCTGCTGGCCCGCCGCAGGCTCAGGCTCTGCGGGTGGCCATCGCGGTCGTGATGCGTGGCGCTGACGTGCTGCTCGTGTGCAGGCAGGACGGCGACGACATCGCCTGGCAGTTTCCCGCAGGCATCGTCAAACCGGGCGGCTCTGCCGCGAAGGTCGCGGTCCGAGAAACCCTGGACGAGACCGGCGTGCACTGTATGATCCGCGAACATTTGGGCGAACGACTACATCCCATCACGCGCGCACTCTGCTCATATTTCGCATGCGATTTCGTACACGGCGAAGCGATCAACGGGGATTCCTCCGAGAACGTCGCCGTGGCATGGGCTCCGATAAGGGAACTCAGCCGCTACATCCCCGCCGACCGCATCTACCCGCCGATCCTGGAAGCCCTGGAGGCAGCTGTATGACCACTGAGACGACCACCGAGAAGCCGGGCATCTCCGCCGCGATCATCGTTTCCAACAGCAGGGTGTTGATGGTGCGCCGCGCC
>NZ_JABFVK010000006.1 GCF_013362815.1 Hamadaea sp.
GCCGGGGCAGAGGCGCGCCGCCGCCCGGGTTGGCGCGGCCGACACGGCATTGCGTGCCGAGGCGGGCGGAATCTAGCGAATTGACCCTAGGCTGGAGCTGTGCCCCAGGCGAACGGGAGGAATCACCGTCGGTGGCTGGCCGCCATCGTGGTGTTCGTCGCGCTGTGTGCCATGGCGGCCATGCCGCTGGTCTCGCATTCGACTCAGCGCGGCATATACCTCGCGTTCACCTGGCTCGCCCTGGTGTGCTCGTTCTACGGATTGCGGCACAGCCCGGCCAACCTGCGCGTCCAGTGGCGGTTGATCTTCGCGGCGATCCTGCTCGGTGCGGCCGGCAACACCTTGCACATCTGGCTGCCCAACCGGGGCCTGATCGACGCCGTCGCCAGTCTCCTGCTTCTCGCCGCCGCCGCGAGCTTGGTGGTCAAACGCGGGGGCAACGACTACAGCGGACTGATCGACGCCAGCCTTGCTGCGGTCTCCCTCGGCGGACTGTTCTGGGTGGTCGTCCTGCAACCACGGATCGCCAAGAACACCCTGACCTCGGCGCAGGCAGCGACCCTCGCCGTCATCATCCTGCTGCTGTGCGGCACCTGGGGCGCGCTGATCCGGCTGGTCGAGACCGACCGCCTGCGTACGCGGGCCCTGCGGCTGCTGCTCGTGGCGCTCACCTTCAACTTGGCGGGGTTCGTGCTGGCCGGATGGGGTGGCGACCCGGCTCGGATCGCTGCCGAGATGTCGTTCATGCTGGCTTACATCTCGTTGTCCGTGGTCGCGTTCGACCCGTCGATGCGCCGGCTCGGCCGACGCGGTCCACACCGGGACGATCGGCTGAGCTGGCCGCGCCTGGCGTTGCTGGGGATGGCGCTCAGCGTACCGGTGATCGTGAACGCGGTGCTGCTGGCGATCGGCAAGCCGGTCGACGCGACCGTCAGCATCCTCGTCGGCGTCGTGATCGTGCCGCTCGTCATGCTGCGTATCGGTCTGCTGGCCGCCAGCCGGGACCGGCTCGCCGCCGCCCTCGCCGTCGAGGCCGACCACGACCCGTTGACCGGCCTGCTCAACCGGCGCGCGTTCACCGAAGTCCTCGACCGCGAGCTCGCGTCCACCCGTGACTGCACCCTGATCTTCAGCGACCTCGACGGGTTCAAGCGGGTCAACGACCGGTTCGGGCACGCCGCCGGGGACCGGCTGCTCGTCGAGATCGCCGATCGGCTGCGGCGGAGCGTACGCGCCGACGACCCGGTCGGCCGCTTCGGCGGCGACGAGTTCCTGGCACTGCTCCGAGACTGTGGCGCCGACCGGGCCGGTGCTGCCGTGGAACGCGTACGCGCAGCCCTCGCCGAGCCTTTCGAGGAGTCCCTGGACGGCGTGAGCGTCGGTGCGAGCCTAGGCGCGGTCGTGAGCACAGCCGACACCCGGGACGGGACCGGAGTCGACGACTTGATCCGAGCCGCCGACGAGGCGATGTACGCCCAGAAGCAGATCGTGGCGATCGACGGCTCGTCCCGGTGACTCCCGTGGCTCAGTGCATACGCGGATCGTGCGTCGGGTCGGCGTACATCGCCGGGCAGCCGTTCTCGATCGCCTCCGGGCGCAGTTCGTAGTGCCACGGCTCGTTGCGATAGATCTGACACAGCCCGTACGCCGAACCGTGCTCGGACAGCCAGGTAGTGGCGGGGGCAGGCCCGAGGTCGACCGCCTTCCCGAGTACGTGCGCCGACTTCTCCGGCGTCGCGACCCAGCGGGCCGCCGCTTCGGCCGAGCCGTACTGCGCCACCGCCTCGCTGAGGAGCCGATCCTGGTAGGCGGGCGACCGCCAGCCGCTGTTGACGCGGAACTCGACGCCCTCGGCGCGTGCGTCCGCTGCCGCCCGGCGCAACGCCCCGAGCAGGTCGGGCTCGAGGTTCGCCACTCCGGGGTAGTCGTCGAACACCGTGGCGGTCTTGGGCAGCCCACCGTCCTCCTGGGCGGTGACGCCCTCGCTGAACGAGGGTGCGGAGGACGACGCCGATTGGTACGCGAGCGTGCCGGCGATCGCCGCGGTGACGACGACCAGGCCGACTCGGGCTGGGGTCTTTCGGTTCATGCCGGTCAGTCAAGGCCGCGGCGTGTTGTGAGCCCGTATGTGTTTTTCCGTATGCGGACGATATGTGCGGCCTCGTAGCATCGAGGGATGCGGGTGTTGATCGTGGAGGACGAGCCTTACATGGCCGAGGCCATCCGCGACGGGCTACGCCTGGAGGCGATCGCGGCCGACATCGCCGGGGACGGCCACACCGCGCTGGAACTGCTGAGCGTCAACGCGTACGACATCGTCGTCCTCGACCGCGACATTCCCGGGCCGTCGGGCGACGAGATCGCCAAAGGCATCGTCGCCTCCGGCAGCGGTACGCCGATCTTGATGCTCACCGCGGCCGACCGGCTCGACGACAAGGCCTCCGGGTTCGAACTGGGCGCCGACGATTACCTCACCAAACCCTTCGAGCTGCTCGAACTCGTACTGCGGCTGCGTGCCCTCGACCGCCGGCGCGCCCACAACCGCCCGCCCGTCCGGGAGCTGGCGGGGCTGCGACTGGACCCGTTCCGCCGGGAGGTCTACCGCGACGGGCGGTATGTCGCGTTGACTCGGAAGCAGTTCGCCGTGCTCGAAGTTCTCGTCGCGGCGGAAGGCGGCGTCGTCAGCGCGGAAGAGCTGCTGGAACGGGCCTGGGATGAGAACGCCGACCCTTTCACCAACGCCGTCCGCATCACCGTCTCGGCCCTGCGCAAACGCCTCGGGGAGCCGTGGGTGATCGCCACAGTGCCCGGGGTCGGCTACCGGATCGACGTCGCCGGCGGAGCCGGCGACGGAGAAGATCGTGGATAGAGCGCCGGGCGTCAGCGTACGCCTCAAACTCACCGTCAGTTACGCCGGATTCCTCATGGTGGCGGGCGCGCTGCTGATCGCCGTGGTGTGGGTGTTCCTGCTGCGCTACGTGCCCGACGTTTCCGGCCGCGGCATTCCCACGCCGACCCGCAGCGACTTGTGGCGCGCGTTCGCGCCGAAAGCCGCCGCCGCATTGGTCTTCCTGCTGTTCTTCGGCCTCGTCGGCGGATGGATTCTCGCGGGCAGCATGCTGGCGCCCCTCAACCGCATCACCGACGCCACCCGCCGGGCCGCCGGCGGTTCGCTCTCCCACCGGATACAGCTGGAGGGCCCGGAAGACGAGTTCCGGGAACTCGCCGACGCCTTCGACACCATGCTCGCCCGGTTGGAGGCCCAAGTCGCCGAGCAGCAGCGGTTCGCCGCCAACGCCTCGCACGAGCTGCGTACGCCGCTGGCCATCACGCAGATGCTGCTGGATGTGGCCGCCCGCAAGGAAACCGACCGGGACACCGGCGAACTCATCGATCGCCTGCACCACGTCAACACCCGGGCGATCGAGCTCACCGAAGCGCTGCTGCTCCTGAGCCGAGCCGACCAGCAGTCGTTCACCCGGGAACAGCTCGACCTCTCCCTCATCGCGGAAGAGGCCGCCGAGACCCTGCTTCCACTGGCAGAGAAGCGAGGCGTCACCATCGAGACCGCGGGCGTGGTCTCGCCCGCCCTGGGCTCCCACGCGCTGCTCTTGCAGCTGGCCACCAACCTGCTGCACAACGCCATCGTTCACAATCTCCCCGAACGCGGCTCCGTGTGGATCACGACCAGCGTCTACGGCAACGCCTCCGTGCTGACCGTCGAGAACACCGGCGAGCGGCTCAGCCCGCAGCTGGTGTCCACCCTCGCCGAGCCGTTCCGCCGGGGCACCGAGCGTATCCGGGGCGACCACGCGGGATTCGGCCTCGGCCTGGCGATCGTCCAGCGGATCACGCACGCCCATGACGGCGCGCTCACCCTCACGGCTCGGCCCGCCGGAGGCCTCCTCGTCACGGTGCGGCTGCCCCTCGGTTAGCTCTCGGTGCACGGTCAGCCGATGGGGAAGTCGAAGTAGGTGTCGGGAAAGGGTTCGTCCCGCAGCGTGTAGTGCCACCACTCGCTGTCGTAGCGGGTGAACCCGCACTTCTCCATGATGGAACAGAGCAGGCGGCGATTGCCTGCCTCGGCCACCGGGACGCCGGCCGCCCCGTGATGCGAGATCGGGTCCATCAGGTCGTGGTCGCCGCCCATCCGGGCCAGCTCGCCGGTGCTCAGGTGATAGAGCGTCAGGTCCACGGCGCTGCCGCGGCTGTGGCCCGATCGGGCGGCCACATATCCCTTCTCGATCATCTGCGAGCGGTCGATGTTCGGATAGTGCCGCCGTTTCGTCCGGCCGTTCTCCGAACGTGCCGACCAGCGCAGGAAGCACTCCACGGCACGCTGCGGCCGGTACGCGTCCCACAGCAGCAACCCGAAGCCGGCCGATCTCGCCTCCTGCTGCGCGTCGGCCAAGGCGTCGCACAACGCCCTCGTGCCGACGATCCGGTTCGCGACGTATCCGTCGACCGGCTTGCCGGTGAAGTTGTCCCAGGTGGCGTACTTCGCGTCCCAGCGAATGCCGGGCAGGAACTCGTCGACGAAGACGAACGCGGAGTTCATCGGCGGTCACCTGGCAACGCCAGGGCGACGATCCGGTCGATCACCTCGGTCAGCGGCATCCCGGCGGCCGCCATCATTCGCGGATAACGGCTGTAGGAGGTCATTCCGGGGAAGGTGTTGACCTCGTTGAGTACCACGGTCCCGTCGTCGGTGAGGAACAGGTCGACTCGGGCCAGTCCGCGACAGCCCAGCGCCCGGTAGAGGGCCTTGGCGGTCTCCGTCACGCGTACGCGTGATTCGGCCGGAATGTCGGCGGGGACGACGAAGGCCGAGTTCTCCGACCCGCTTTCCGGAGCGCTCTCCTGATGGATGCGGAAGAAGCCGTGCGAGAGGTCGATGCGATCGACCTCGCCGGTGATGAGTTCCGCACCGTTGCCGGCGACCGCGCAGCCGACCTCGTGACCGGCGACGGCCTGCTCGATCAGCACCTTCGAGTCGTACTGCCGGGCGGCCGCCAGCGCTTCCGGCAGGTCCGCGGGGTACGCGACCTTGCTGACGCCGAAGGAGGAACCGGAGCGGGCGGGTTTGACGAAGACGGGGTAGGTGAGCGAGTCGGCGTCGACGTCCTCGTCACGGGAAACGACCTGAAACTCCGGTGTCGCCACGCCCGCGCTCCGGGCGACGGCGTACGCCAGGGATTTGTCCATGCAGACGGCGGAGCTCTGGACGTCGCACCCGACGTAGGGAATTCCGGAGAGGTCCAGGAGTCCCTGCATCGCACCGTCCTCGCCGAACCGGCCGTGCAGCACGGGCAGCACGACGTCCAGCCGGACGGTCTCGTACCGTCCCTGTGCGAGGACAAGCAGGCCGTGGATGCTCGGATCGGGCGACAGCACTGCCGGACGGCCGTCGTCGCCGTCCCAGTCCGGGCTCGGCCCGTTGCATAGCCGCCACGCTCCGGTCTTCGTGATCCCGATCCAGAACGGCTCGTATCTGCCGTAGTCGAGGTTCGCCGCGATCTCCCGGGCGGACTTGACGGAGACCGGGTGTTCCTCGGACGCGCCGCCGAACAAGATTCCGAGCCTTGTCTTCACGCTAGCCACGGTGGTACCTGCTTTCGAAGTTCACGCAGTTCATCAGGGAGTTCTCGACGGCGTCCCGCAGCGCGTGGTCTGTGAAGTACGCCGTATGCGGGCTGACGAGCACGTTCGGCAGCTGTTGCAGCCGCAGCAGCGCTCGGTTCGGGACCGGCCGGTGGCGGAAGTCGGCGTAGAAGACGCCTTCTTCGCCTTCGAGGACGTCCAACGCCGCGCCGCCGAGCATGCCGTCTTCGAGCGCCGCCAGGAGCGCCTCGGTGTCGACGAGCCCGCCGCGTCCGGTGTTGACGAGAATCGCGCCGGGCCGCATCAGCCCGATGCGCCGCCGATCCAGCAGATGGCGGGTTTCGGCCGTCAGCGGAGTATGCAGAGTGACGATGTCGCTCTGCCGCACCAAGTCGTCGAGCGACACGTGGTCGGCGCCAGCCCGGGGATTCCGGTCGTGGGTCAGCACCCGGCTGCCGAATCCGGCCAGCCGGTCGATCACGGCACCGCCGATCCGGCCGGTTCCGACGACTCCGACGGTCAGGTCGCGCAGCTCCCGGCCGCGTACGTCGCCGAGCCGGTAGTCGTGCAGGCCGACTCGGCGGATCATGGCTTTGGCCTGGCGCAGCACCATCAGCGTCACCATCACCGTGTAGTCGGCCACGCTGTCCGGCGAATAGGCGATGCCCTCCACGGTCAGGCCGAGGCTCTCGGCGTACGCGACGTCGATGTGGTCCTGCCCGATGCTGCGCGTCGAGATGTACGCGACGCCGGCCAGGCGCAGAGCGCGAAGCGTGGCGTGGCCGACCGGGGTCTTATGGCCGACGCTGACGCACCGTCTGCCGGCCGCCGTGCCTACCGAATCTTCGGCGAGCGCCGCCTCGACGAGGGTCGGCGTGACTCCGAAGCGCGGCGCGAGCTCCCGGAACACCGCGGCTTCGTCGCGGTCGCAGCCGTAGATCGTGATGCCCACCGTCGGGACGGCCGGTGACCGGGTGCGACGGACCGCCGCGTGCGCTGGTTCGCGGTAGATCATGCACCCAGTCAAGGCGACGGCACGTTGTCAGCACGTATGCGCTTTTCGCGACACGGACGATATGTCCCGGCATACGCCGCCGAGGCGTCTCACAGCTCCCAAGTACGCGGCAACTCGCTGATCGCGCTCCGTTCAGCCGACTCCTGAATCGCCGTCATGACGTCCACGACGTGCGCCGCAAGTTCGCCGGAGGCTCGGTGGCGCTCGCCGGTGCGGATCGCGCGGGCGAGGTCGCAGACGCCGATGCCGCGTCCGTCGTCGGCCTGCGGCACAGGGACGTCCGTCCACTCCGGATCCCCAGCGCGCCGGATCTGGACCGGCCCGATGAACTTGTTGGGGTCCGGCGCGGCCAGCGTCGCTTCGGTGCCGGTGATCTCGAAGAAGCCCTGCCGGGACAGCGGCGAGTCGAAGCTGAACACGACGGTGGCGACTTGGCCGCCGGCGTACTCGAGGAGGGCCGTGACGTGGGTGTCCACCTCGACGGGAAAGGCCTGCCCGGCGCGCGGACCCTGCCCGATGACCCGCTCGGCGAATCCCTTGCACGCCAGAGCGGTGACCCGTCTGACCGATCCGAACATGACGGCCAGCGCGGTCAGGTAATAGGGCCCCATGTCGAACAACGGGCCGCCGCCCGGTCCGAACAGGAACTCCGGATCTGGGTGCCAGCGGTGCGGACCCGGCCCCTGCAGCAGGACGATCGCCGAGAGCGGCCGGCCGATCATTCCTTCGCTCACCACCCGCGCCGCCGTCTGAAGACCAGCGCCCAGGAACGTGTCGGGCGCGCCGCCCGTGAGCACTCCGGCGGCTTCCGCCTCCGCCAGCACCTCGGCGGCCTCGGCGGGCGTCGCGGCGAACGGCTTCTCGGTGTAGACGTGTTTGCCGGCCCGGATCGCCGCCAACGCAACCGGCGCGTGTGCGGACGGGATCGTGAGGTTGACCACCAGCTCGACCTCGGGATGGGCCAGCGCTGTCGCGAGATCGCCGTGGACCGGCACCGCGTGATCGAGCGCGACCTTCGCCGCCCGTTCGACGTCGAGGTCGGCGCAGGCGATGAGCCGGACTTCGGGCCGGGCGGCCAGGGTGGTGAGGTATTGGTGGCTGATCGTGCCGCATCCCACGACGGCGACGCCGACCGGCTTCACGGCAGCTCCTTGAGGTAGGCCAAGGACTCGGCGAGCGCGTCGAAGACGTCGCCGTCGCAGCGATCCAGCTCCACGATGCGAAGCGCCTTCGGGCTGGCCGCCAGGATCTCCGGGATGGCGAGGGTGCCCGACCCGACGGCGGTCATCGCGTCGTCGACCGTGGCCGGTCCGTCCTTGACGTGCAGCAGGCGTACGCGGTCACCCAGGTCACGTAAAAGCGCGGGCACGTCCGCACCGCCCACGGCCGCCCAATAGACGTCGACCTCCAGCGCCACCTCGGCCGGCAGCAGCGCGGCCAGCAACTCCAGACCGGCTTGGCCGCCCGGGTGGTTGGCCAGCTCCCAATGATGATTGTGGTATGCGAGCCGCAGTCCGAGAGCGGCGAGCGAGTCCGCCGCCTCGGCCAGCCGTTCCGCCGAGCGGGCCACCCCGGCGGCGGTCACGAAGTCGGCGTCGGGAATCGCCGGCACCACCACCGTATCCGCGCCGAGGACGTGGGCCGCCTCGGCGATTTGGGGACGCAACGGGCCCAAGGCGGGGCCATGGAGGGAGCTCACGGTCAAGCCGTGCTCGTCGAGCAGACGGCGAAAGCCGGGCGCGTCTCCGTTCACGAGCCCGAAGGTGGGCTCTACGAAGCCGTATCCCATTGCCGCCAAGCGCTCCAGCACGTCGTCCGGGCTGCCTTCCTGGAGGGCGGCTCGGACGGAATAAAGCTGTACGCCGATGGTCACTTGCCCGCCTTTCTGCGCGGCGGAGCCGCGACGGTCGTTCCCTCGGACAGCTCGCATTGGATACGAATCTGGTCCGGTTTCGATCCCGGCGCGTCGAGCCGGCGCAGCAGCGTGCGTACGGCCGTGGCGCCGATGAGCCGGCTCGGCGTATGCACGAGGGTCAACGCAGGGTCGGGCGAGAGCACGTTCTGCCGATCGCCGTGGTCGCCCAGCCCGACCAGGCTCAGATCGCCCGGGATACGCACGCCCGCGGCGAGCGCCACCTCGTAGATCCGGTGAATCACATAGGACGATTCCGCGATGACGGCCGTCGCCCCCGTCTCGCGGGCGAACCGTAGTACCTCGGTCTCGTCGGCGAGGCAAGTGGCGTCGGGCAGATCCGGATTGGGCTCGCCGAAGACCACCGTCTGCGCCCGGTCGCCCAGCCGATGCCGTCGTCGCGCCGCCTGGAACCCGGTACGCCGCTCCACCACCGTCTCGTGAGTACGCCTTCCGGCTACCAGCAGCATGGAGCGGTGTCCCAAGGCGTGCAGCCGATCGACGACCATCTGCGTGGCAGCGGCGTAATCGGCGGCGATCCACGAGACCTTCGGCCCGGCGGCGTCGCGCCGTCCGATCATCACGAAGGGATAGCCCTCCTCGGCCAGTCGCCGGATCTCGTCGCCGTCGATGCGGCCGCCGACGAGGATCGCCCCGTCGGCCAGCTCGAGCAGGTTGGCGTTGCGGTTGAAGATCGACCGCTCACCGGCGTCGTTACGCGCTCCGGTGAACAGCAGCAGGTTGTGCCCGGTCTGCTCCGCCTCCTCCTCTATACCGAGCAGGAACTCGTAGTAGAAGTCCCGGCTCTCCCACGGGAAGAGGCGTTGATAGGTGAACGCGCCGATGAGCCGGTTACGCCCACCGGCCAAGCTTTGGGCGGCCGCGTTGGGCACGTAGGCCAGGTCCTGGATGGCCTGCCAGACCCGGGCGCGGGTCTGCTCGCTGACCCGCAACGTGTCGGCCTTGTTGTTCACGACGGTCGAGACGATGGCGGTGGAGACGTTGGCCGCGCGGGCCACGTCCTGCTGGGTCACCCGCCGCCGGCCGACCCGTTGGCGCTCACTCATGCATGCCTGCCTGCTGTCGGGGGTCGCCGTGTCCATTCGGGAGACACGTCTGCATTGACAACGTCATGGGGTGAGCCTAGCATCCGCTAAAGCGCTTTAGCTAAGGGTCGAAGCGCTTTAGCAGCGAGCAGGGCCGAAGGCGGGAGGCTGACAGATGCAGATCGAAACGCCGATCCTGGTGGTGGGCGGCGGCACCGGTGGAGTCGCCGCAGCTCTCGCGGCCTTGCGCCTCGGACAGCGGGTGGTGCTCACCGAGGAGTCGTCGTGGCTCGGCGGCCAGCTCACGTCGCAGGCGGTGCCGCCGGACGAGAACCTCTGGATCGAGACCTTCGGTGGCACCAGCAGCTACCGCACGCTGCGCCGGGAGATCCGAGACTATTACCGGCGCTACTATCCGCTGAGCCGATCCGCTCGGGCGGAGGACGCCCTCAGTCCGGGCGCGGGCCGGGTCAGCCCGCTGTGCTTCGAACCCAAGGCGGCGCTCGCCGCGATCGACGGCCTGCTCGCGCCGTACGTGACCGGCGGCCGGCTCACAGTCCTCACCGGCACTCGACCACAGCACGTCACGACCGACGGTGACCGGATCACGTCCGTCACCTTCGCGTCTGAGGACCGGGACACGGTCACGGTCGTCGCCGATTACGTCCTGGACGCGACCGAACTCGGCGACCTGCTGGAACTGTCGGGTGCCGAATGGGTCACCGGAGCCGAAAGTCGGGCCACCACCGGTGAGCTGCACGCTCTCGAAGGGGAAGCGCAGCCGTTGGACCAGCAGGCCATCACGTGGTGTTTCGCCATGGATTACCGCGACGGCGAGAACTGGACCATCGACCGCCCGGCGAACTACGACTTCTGGCGGAGCTACACGCCCGAATTCTGGCCCGGACCACTGCTGTCGTGGACCGATGTCGTTCCGATCACCCTCGAGGCCAGAACTCAGCCGCTCGTCGCCGAAGCGGCGTCCCTCACCGGCGGTCACGCGATCGACCGCTGGACTTACCGGCGCATCCTGTCGGTACGCAGCCTGGAGCCGGGCTTCCTGACGAGCGACATCACTCTCGTGAACTGGCCGCAGAACGACTACTTCCTCGGCCCGCTGATCGGGGTCGACGCGGCTGAGAAGCAGCGGAACATCGACGCTTCCCAAGAATTGAGCCGGTCACTGCTCTACTGGATGCAGACCGAGGCACCCCGGCACGACGGCGGCACTGGCTATCCGGAGCTCCGGCTCCAGTGGTTCGCCCAGCGTCCGTACGTCCGGGAGGCCCGCCGCATCGCCGCCGAAGTCACCGTCGTCGAGGAGCATCTCGGCGTCGAAGCCCGGGCGGCGTCGGGCCGGCCGGCCGGTTCTGAGCTGTTCGAGGACTCCGTCGGCATCGGCTGCTACCGAATCGACCTGCATCCCAGCACCGGTTCGGGCACCCCACGCACCTATGTGGACATCGCGGTTCACCCCTTCCAGATTCCGCTGGGCGCGCTTCTTCCGGTACGCCTGGACAACCTCCTGCCGGCCGCGAAGAACATCGGCACCACCCACATCACCAACGGTTGCTATCGCACCCACCCGGTCGAATGGAACATCGGGGAAGCCGCCGGGGCTCTGGCGGCGTACTGCCTCACGACGGGGCAGCCACCACGCGCAGTACGCGGCAAGCCGGATCACCTCGCCGACTATCAGCGGGTGCTGACCGGACGCCTCGGTGTCGAGCTCGCCTGGCCGGACCGCGTACGCAAGAAGATCGTCTGACTCTCCGCTCCCTGAACTTCGACATTCCTGGAGTACGCCCATGCCGAAAAACGCCACCGTTTCCCGCCGGACGATGCTGCGGATGGCCGTCGTCCTACCGGCCCTCTATGGAGCCACCCGAGTAAGTGCCGCAGCCGCCGCGCCGGGCCAGGACGCCACCGTCGTCCGCGCCTCTCAGTTCGGCTTCGATCCGATCGACGCCACCGACGCCTTGACCGCCGCCCTGGACAGCGGCGCCGACGTGGTCGTCATCGACAACGTCGGGCAGGACTGGATCACGCGTCCATTGTGGATTCAGCGGGACGATCTCACCGTCATCCTCGCCGACGGCGTGGTGCTGCGGGGTCTGCCGGGTGGCTTCCCCGACACCCGGGACGGCCTCTGGCGCATCCACGGGCGGCACGACGTCAAGCTCGTCGGCTACGGCGCGACCTGCGTGATGAACAAGCCCGAGTACACCGGCGAGTGGCGGGCGATCGTCCGCATGGGCACCAGCGAGTCCGTCACCGTCGAGGGGATGACGCTGCGCGGAGCGCCCGGCGACGGCATCATCCTCGGCACCGGGTCGAAGGACGTCACGATCCGCAACGTCGTCTGCGACGACAACAAGCGCAACGCGATCAGCGTCATCGCCGCCGACGGACTGCTCATCGAGGGCTGTGCGCTGATCAACACCCAGGGCACCGCGCCGGAAGCCGGCATCGATTTCGAACCCGACACGCTGTCTCAGCCGATCCGCAACGTCGTCGTCCGCGACACGGTGTTCGCGGGCAACCGGAAGTACAGCTTCGAGATCAATCTGATGCGCTATCGGCCGGAGAGCACGCCCGCCTCCGTCCTGGTCGAGCGCTGCTACATGGGTCCCACCGGCGACGCGGTCGTGCACGTCCAGCCCGGCGCTCGCGGCCCGGCCGAGCAGGGCACGGTCGTGTTCCGCGACTGCGTCTTCGACGCCGGCGACTCGCCGGGCACCGTCAACATCTACGGACAGCGCGGCTACGACGGGTTGCGCACCACGTTCGAACGGGTCGCCTTCACCGCGCTCAGGGACACACCCCGCACGGATCCGTTCGTCAAGATCTGGTCCGGGCTGGTGACCGTCCTGCCCGAATACGGAAACGTCCAGTTCGACGACGCCGTGGTGCAGGGCAACCTCGCCGGGCCGTTCCTCGCGGGGGTCGAGGGAGCCGGTGACCCGACGTTGTGCAACGTCCAAGGCGATCTCTGGGCGGTCAGCCCGCAGGACCCGATCATCGACACCGCCGGCGTCACCAGGGACGTCGCGCTCGACATCCGCCCGCACACCGGCGCGGCCACGGTCGTGCTGTACGCCGACCGCCGGGTGGTACGCCCCGGCGACACCGCGACGGTAACGATCCGGCGACTGGGGGACGATCTTGCAGCGCCCCTAGTCGTAGGGTATGACCTCGACGGATCCGCCCGCCACCGGGTCGACTACGACGGCCTCAGCGGGACTGCGGTGATCGCTCCCGGCCAGCGCGAGGTGACCGTCCCCGTGCGGTTCCGGCCCACTGCGGCGGCACCGGCGGACCTGAACTTCATCCTGCGTCCGCTGCCGGGCACCACCGTCTCCGGCCGCGACGGCGTGACCGTCTCCCTCACCGCATGACCCGCCCGCACGAGACGAAAGGCAACGGACAGATGACCGACGACGCTCACCGACTGAACCGCCGATCCGTGCTGACGCTGGGCGCTGCCCTCGGCGCAGCCCTCACGACGAACGCCCTCGCCGGCTGCGCCACCTCCTCCGGCGGCGGAACCGGCACCGGCGCGGCCGGCAAACAGGCCGCCGTGACCGCAGAGAACCCGCTGGGCGTACCCGCTGACAAACCATTGGAGACCGTGATCTTCAAGGGCGGTTACGGCGACCAGTACGTGCTCGACGCCCACGCGGTCTACAAGCAGCGCTTCCCCAAGGCGGAGATCAAGCACACCGGTGGCCAGGACCTCGCCAAACAGCTGCAGCCGCGGTTCGTCTCGGGCGACGTGCCCGACCTGATCGACAACTCCGGCTCCGGGTCGCTGGCCTTCGCCCCGCTCGTGGACAACGGCCAGCTGATGGATCTCACCCAGCTCCTGGACGCCCCGGCGATCGACGGCGGCGGCAAGACCGTCCGCGACACGCTGCTGCCCGGGCTCGTCGAACAGGGCTCGTTCAAGGGCAAGCCGCACGTCCTCTACTACACCTACACGGTGCACGGCCTGTACTACAGCAAGTCGTTGTTCGCCGCGAAGGGCTGGACCTATCCGACGACGTGGGCCGAGATGCTCGACCTCTGCGCGGAGATCAAGGGGACGGGCATGTCGCCCTGGACCTACCAGGGCAAGACTCCCAGCTACATCCTCACCCCGCTGATCATGATGGCGATCAAGGCCGGTGGAGCGCCCGTCCGCAAGGCGCTGGACAGCCTGGCGCCGAACAGCTGGAAGCAGCCCGCGGTCCTGGCCGCCGCGCAAGCCTTGTATCAGCTGGCGGAGAAGGGCTACGTCATGCCCGGGACGTCCGGTCTGACGCATGTCCAGGCGCAGACCTATTGGGCCAAGGGCCGGGCGGCGTTCATCCCGTGCGGCTCGTGGCTGGAAAGCGAGCTGGGCGAGGTCACCCCGAAGGGCTTCGACATGGTGATCGCCTCCCCGCCGTCGCTGGACAAGAGCGACGCCCTGCCGCAGTCGGCCATTCGCGGCATGGGCAGCGAGGGCTACATCGTGCCGTCGGCGGCGAAGAACCCGTACGGCGGACTGGAGCTGCTGCGCATCCTGCTCTCACCGACCGCCTCGAAGAACTTCACCAAGCAGACGCAAACCCTCACCAGCCTCGCCGGATACACCCCGGAGCAGGCCGGCAGCGGGTTGCAGTCGATCCGCGACGCGCTCGCCGCGTCGGGCACCAACACCTTCTACTGGCGCTATGGCACCTGGTACGCCAAGCTCCAGCAGGAGGCGTCCGCAGCCACGAGCGCGTTGATGACCAAGGAGATCAACCCGGATCAGTGGGCCGAGCGCTGCCAGAAGATGGCCGACTCGTTGCGCGACGACCCGTCCGTGCCGAAGTACGAGGACGCCTGATCATGCGTGCGGGAAGTCGCGGCTTCATCGTCTCCGCCCTCGCGGTGCCGGTGATCCTCTACTGCGTGCTGGTCGTCTCGCCGTACGCCCAGTCGTTCTACATCTCCATGACCGACTGGAACGGCTTGTCACCGGAGCGGAACTTCGTCGGCCTCGCCAACTACACGCGGCTGGTGAAGGACGGCGTCTTCTGGACTTCGTTGTGGCACAACGTGATCGCCGTCGTCGTGATCCCGGTCGGGACGCTGACGCTCGGGCTGTTCTTCGCGACGATGATCCGGGTCGGGCGTTACCGCGCCCGCGGCGGCACGCTCAACGTACGCGGCGGCGCGTTCTACCGAGTCGCCTACTTCTTCCCGCACGTGCTCTCGATCGCCGTCATCGGCGTACTGTTCGCCAACGTCTACGACCCCACGCCGAGCGGGCTGCTCAACGGCCTGCTCGGCGTGGCCGGAATCGACCCGGTGAACTGGCTCGGCGACAAGTCGACGGCGTACGCCGCCATCCTCGCCGTCATCGTGTGGATGTCGGTCGGCTTCTACGTCGTGCTGTTCACCAGTTCGATGAGCGCGATCCCGGTGGAGCTGTTCGAGGCCGCCCGCCTCGACGGGGCCACCCGGTGGCAGACGTTCTGGCGGCTGACGCTGCCGCTGATCTGGGACACCGTCCAGGTGGCCGGGGTCTACCTCGGCATACACGCCCTGGACATGTTCGCCATCGTCAACGTCATGTCCGCCGCCGGCGGGTCGGGTGGTCCGGACAACGCCACCCAGGTCCTCGGCAACTACCTCTACCTCACTGCCTTCTCCGACAGCGAGTTCGGCTACGCCACCGCCGTAGGCGTCGCGCTGTTGCTGCTGACCCTGTTGTTCGCCTGGGTGTCGCTGCGGCTCACCCGGCGCGAACGCATCGAGTATTAGGAACCGCCATGAGCCTGAACGCACCCTCGGCGCCCGCCGTCGACGAGCGGAATCCCTTACCGCGGGACACTCCTGGCGACCTGAAGCGCCCCGCCGCCGGCCCGGCGAGCGACCGGACCCTCCGCGGCACGGTGCTGAACGTCTTCACCCACGGCATCCTGCTGACCTGGGCGGCGATGGTCGTGCTGCCACTGGCGTGGGCGGTGCTGTCCTCGTTCAAGACCAGCGACGAGGTGCTCGCCAATCCGTGGAGCCTGCCGGCCACCCCCCGGTGGGAGAACTTCGTGGAGGCGTGGACCACGGCCGAGATCGGCCGCTACTTCGTCAACACTGCCGTCGTGGTGACGCTCGGCTCGGCGTTGACGCTGAGCATGGGAGCCCTCGTCGCGTACGTCATCGCCCGCTACTCGTTCCGTGGCAACCGCGCCGTCTACTACTTGTTCGTTCTGGGGATGACGTTTCCGACGTTCCTGGCGATCGTCCCGCTCTTCTTCATCGCCCGCGGGCTCGGCCTGGCCGACTCGCTGATCGGGCTCGCGATCATCTACTCCGTCTACAGCCTGCCGTTCGCGGTGTTCTTCCTGACCGCGTACTTCCGCACCCTGCCCGCCGCGCTGGCCGAGGCCGCCTTCATCGACGGCTGCGGCCACTGGGGGACCTTCCTGCGGATCATGCTCCCGGTCGCCCGGCCGGGGCTGGTCAGCGTCGGCATCTTCGTCGTCCTCGGCCAGTGGAACCAATACCTGCTGCCGTTGATCCTGCAGTCCAGTCCGGACAACTACGTGCTCACGCAGGGCCTGGCCAACCTGGCGGTCAGCCAGGGCTACGCCGGGAACTGGAGCGCGCTGTTCGCCGGTCTCACCATCTCGATCCTGCCCGTCCTCGTCGTCTACCTGAGCTTCCAGCGCCAGATCCAGGCCGGCATGGTCGCCGGCGCGCTCAAGTGAACCGCCTCTTCCGTGTGATGTGCCCACACCCTTTCGAGTCGTGATGGAGGAACCACCTATGGCTGACGCCGAGACGGCGCCAGGGTTCAGCGCGTTCCTCGACGGAATGTGGGATCCGTCGCTCCAGGTCCAGCACAACGTCTATCGCCGGACGAGACAGCGGCTTGCGGCCGGACGCGCGGCCAACGACCAGCTGCTCACCCCGGACGACGTGCTACGGCGGCAGCGGGAGCTCCGCCGGCTGGCCCTGGACGCGCTGGGCGGGGACCTGCCGGGCGACCGGCGGGTCCCCACCGCCCGGCCCGTGGGCTCGGTGTGGGGCGACGGATACCGCGTCGACAAGCTGCTCGTCGACGTGGGCTCCCGAGTCCTCATCCCCGCCAACCTCTACCTGCCCGAGCCGCTCAGCACCCCGGCCGGCGCGGTGCTGTTCCTCTGTGGACATGCCGGCACCGGCAAAGCCGCGCCGCGCTACCAGGCGATGTGCGCCCGGCTCGCCCGCGCCGGCCTGGTCACGCTGACCTTCGACACGATCGGGCAGGGCGAGCGGAAGAGCTATCTCGACTCCGACGGCCGCGAGATCATCCCGGCCAACGTGCCAGAGCATTCGCACGCGGGTGTGCAGTGCTGGTGGGCCGGAGACTCCATCGCGCGCTATTTCGTCTCCGACGCCCGGCGGATGCTCGACTACCTCGCCGCGCGCCCGGAGGTCGACCCCGACCGCATCGGTGTCGCCGGCAACAGCGGCGGCGGCACGCTCACCACCTGGCTCATGCTGACCGAACCACGGCTCGCGGCCGCCGCACCGAGTTGCTTCATCAGCTCCCGGGAGCACTACCAGCGTTCCGGGCAGGCTCAGGATCCGGAACAGATCATCCCCGGCGGCGTACTCCACGGCATCGATCACGAAGACTTCCTGATCGCGATGGCGCCGAAGCCGACGTTGGTGATGTCGGCCAACTACGACTTCTTCCCCATCGAAGGAGCAGTCCGGACGGTGGCCCGCGCCCAGCGGATCTTCGACCTCCTGAGCGCGCCACCGGACACCCTCCGGCACGTACGCGGCGATCACGACCACGGCCTGCACCCCCACCTGGCCACCGCGGCGGTGCGCTTCTTCGCCCGCCACCTCGGTGGGCGGGCGGTGTTTCCGGAGACCGAGCCGTCGCTGCTCAGCACCGCCGATCTGCGCTGTACGCGTACCGGTCAGGTCGCCTGGGACGCGCCCGACAGCCCGGTGGTCTTCGACCTCAACCGCGAACGGCTGGCCCGGGCCGAACCCGGCGAGGGCCTGGCCTGGTTGCGGGAACGCGAACGGTTCGGCCGGGAACCCGGTCCGGAGTTCTATCCACGTTGGTGGCCCGACCGCAGGCCGGGCGTACGCAAGGCGTTCTGGTGGCCGGAGCACGACATCGTCAACGCCGCCGTCGTCTTCGACCCGGCCGGCCCGGCCGACGGCGTCGACATCCTCGTGCTCGACCGCGGCACGGACGACCTCCCCGCGTACCAGGCCGCCTGCGAACGGGCGGCCGCGGCCGGACGGCACGTCGTCGTGCTGGACGTGCGGGCGACCGGTTCGTTGCGAGCGCACCGGATCAACGAATTCGGCTTCGAGGCCACCTACGGCACGACGTTCAAGCTGGTGTCCGACCTGATCAGCCTGGGCGACAGTCTCGGCGCGGCCCGCGTACACGACGTGCTGCGAGCAGTGGAGTTCGTGCGCTCCGAGCCGAGCCTCGGCGGGCCCCGGATACCCGTCCGGCTCGTGGGCACCGGTCATGGCGCGTACTTGTGCCAGCTCGCGGCGGCGCTGGAGCCCCGGGTCGAGCAGCTGATTTGTCTCACGCCACCGCTCGATCCCGTGGCGGTCGTCAACACCCGCTTCTACGGGCCGGAGCGCGATCACCAGTGCCTCATCCCCGGCCTGGCCAAGAACTGCCTGCAGCAGGATCTCGACAAAGCGCTCGGCGACCGTCGCTCCCCCGCCGACAGCTGGTTCACCCCCGCTGCGCTTCCCGTCACGCCGCCGTAGCGTGAAGGGACGATTCGGCCGGACGACGGGGAGCAAGACATGCACCGAGGAAGCCGCACCGAGTTGCTCAGCCGCCTGACCGAGGCGATCACCACCGTCCGAGCCGCCCACCCTACGCGGGTCGCCGTCGACGGACCGCCCGCGGCGGGCAAGACCACCCTCGCCGACGAGCTGGCGGCGATCCTCCGCGAACAGGGTCGCGAGGTCATCCGCGCGACGATCGACGACTTCCTCTTTCCTCGCGTGCGGCGCTATCCGCGCGGCGAGTTCTCGGCCGAGGGCTGTTACTTCGACGCCCACGACTACCAAGCGCTGCACCGGGTTCTGCTCGATCCGCTCGGCCCGGGCGGCGATCGACGGTTCCGAACCGCGGTCTACGACCACGCCGAAGACGCAGTGGTCGCACCGCCGGTGCAGACGGCCGCCGCCGATGCCGTGCTGCTCTTCGACGGCGTCTTCCTCTTGCGCCCAGAGCTGATCGACCGGTGGGACGTACGCGTCTTCGTGTCCACGACACTCGACAAGACCGTGGAACGAGCGTTGATCCGCGAGCGCTTGGCGTCGTCGCGCACCGCGATCGAGCGGCGCTGGCGCGAGCGGTACATCCCCGCTCAACAGCTCTACTCCGCCACCGCCCACCCCACCCGGTACGCCGACTTCGTCGTCCACAACGACGAGCCGCACCGTCCGGGCTGGGAGACCGCAGAACACGAGGTCAGCTGAGCAGCCGCGTGAGCTCCGCTTCGGTGCCGATCACGGCTCGGGCGGCCGGATGCTCCACGTAGTACCGAATGGAGTTCGCCAGGAACGTGCGGTCGACGTCGACGGACAGCGGGATGTCGTGCCGGACGTAGCGCACGGGGCCGGCCGCGTACAGCCAAAGGGTGCGGGACTTCGGCGCGGGCGGCAGCGGACCGCCGGGCGGCAGCAGGGCCCAGGCGATCAACGATCGGCTGCGGAACCGCTGGATCAGTACGCCGTCCGGGCTCAGCTCCACCGAGGGGCGGGGCAGGAACGGCAACAGGATCGCGAACGCCAGGGCCGCACCGGCCATCACCAAGGCGACGAGGCGCAGGCCGGAACCCGCCGACACCATCCCGCCGGCGATGAAGACGACGAGGACGGACCACTGGCCGAGCAAGACCGGACTCGAGGGGGCGACGAATCTGCCGTCGCGGGAACTGAATGTCGAAGGTGGACGGTACTTGCGCACCATCAGGTAGTAGCCACCGAGAGGCACCGCCGCGGTCACCACCGCTCCGGCCGCGTACAGGAGAAAGCCGGCCGCGATCTGGAGATCAAGGGTGAGCGGCTGCCACCAGAACGTCAGGAGGAGCCGCGTGGCGAGCGTCAACAGGCAGAAGCCGAAGACGGCGAAGCGAAGCCCGAGGCGCGACATCCCCGAAGTTTAGGTGGCGGAAGAGTCAGCCTTCACCGTCGTACGCAGCCCGAGCCGCCAGGACTTCATCCATATGGGTCTCGGCCCAGATCTTGACCGCGCGCACCACCGGCATCAGGCTCTCCCCCAAGGCGGTCAGCTCGTAATCGACCCGGACCGGAACGCTCGCGGTGACCGTGCGGATGAGCAGACCGTCTCGTTCGAGCGACCTGAGGCTCTGGGTCAGCATCTTCTGGCTCACCCCCGCGATCTGCCGGGCCAGGTCACTGTACCGCAGCGGACCGTCGGCGAGCGCGGCGAGGATCAGGCAGACCCATTTGTCGCTGAGCGAGTCCAGTAGCTGCCGGGTCGGGCACAGCGCAAGGAACGCGTTGTACTCGAATTTCGCCTGCTCACGGCGTCGCGACGCGGTCGTCGTCGGCATCGGGCTCACCTTCCGGTCGGCTACGCACTCCCAGGTGCCTTCTTTCTGAAGGAGAGTACCTCTCCTACGGTTGGTTGCAACATCACCACGAAGGAGAACTCGCAATGCGCGCAGTCACCGTCACCGGCCCGCAGGGCTTCGACTCGATCGACATCGCCGACCTGCCCATGCCCACTCCCGGCCCGGGGCAGCTGCGGGTCCGCGTACGGGCCAACGCCGTCCATCCCGCCGATCTGGCCGCGGCGAACGGCGCGTTCGCGCACCTCACGCCCCCGGGCGAGCGCCGCGTCCTCGGCTGGGACCTCGCCGGCACCGTCGACGCCGTCGGCTCGGGCGTCCAGCGGTTCCAGCCCGGAGACGAGGTCGTCGGGCTCACGTTCTGGCTCGCCGCCGGGGCAGGCGTACAGGCCGAATACGCGCTGCTCGACGAGTCGGCCACCGCGCTCGCACCGGCCGGCGTCGATCCCATTCTCGCCGCCACGGTGCCGCTCAACGCGCTGACCGCGGCCTACGCGCTCGATCTGGCCGATCTTCCGGCGGGCGCGACGCTCGCGGTGGTCGGCGCGGCCGGTGCGGTCGGTGGGTTCGCCGTCCAGCTCGCGACCGCGCGAGGGTTGCGCGTCGTCGGGGTCGCGACCGCTCAAGACGAGCAACTTGTACGCGATCAAGGCGCGGTCTGGTTCGTCGACCGGTCGGAGCCGCTCGCGGCCCGGATTCGCGCCCTGATCGGCGACGGCGTCGACGGGCTCTACGATCCCGCGTTGGCCGGAGCGGCAGCGCTTGCCGCAGTACGCGACGGCGGCGTCTACGTGAACGGCTACCCGGTCGCTCCCGAGCCGGAGCGTGGCATCCGAACCGAAGGCGTCCAGGTCGCGGCGGACGGCGTACGCCTGGCCGAGTTGGTCGGCCTCGTCGAGCAGAACCGGTTGCGGCTGCGGGTGGCGGAGACCTATCCGCTCGCCGAGGCGGCGACCGCGTACAAGCGGCTGGCCGCCGGTGGCGTACGCGGCGGCATCGTCCTGGCCGGCTGAGGCCGTCTCCCTGTCGGCGGTTTCGGTGCCCTTCCTGTCGGCGGTTTCGGTGCCGATCAAGCCGGGTAGCTGCCCCGGGACTGCCGACAGGGGAGGTCATCATGCGACCGGACGCGGTCCCACCCGACGACGAGTTCACCGAGCAGACGCCGGAGGAGTTCGCCGAGGAGCCCGAGCGCCCCTTCGAACGCAAGCTACGCGAAGATCACGAACGTGAGCAGGCCGAGGACCTGAGCCACTCGGGTTCCGGTAGCCCGGCAACCGAGCCGCCGGATTAGCCGAGGGCGGGCCGGCCTTGCCCTATTAGCTCACCGCTGCCAGAATATTAGCCATGGGAAAGAAGACGATCAAGAGCTTCACCCTCGACAACGACGTGGTCGAGTACCTCGAGCAGACTTCGAACGCTTCCAGCGAGGTCAACACGATCCTGCGTAGGCACATCCTGAACCTGAAGGCAGAGCAGGTTGCCGGTCGGCAGGTCTCCGAAGCCGAACGGGCGTCTGCCCGCCAGTGGGCACGCGAGCAGCTGACCAACGCTCGCCAAGCCGTTGACGACGGGGCATACGACGAGATCCGCCGGCAGATGGGCTGGACCGCATGACCGAGGGCACCGTTCAGCTCATCCTGGACGCCTCGGCGCTCACGGCTTACGGCCGGAACCCTGCCGTCGGCGAACTGCTGACCGAGATCGAGTCGGAAGCAGCCCTCGTGGTCTTCTCGACCGGAAGCCTCGCCCAGGCCGCGGCCGAGGACGCCGACCGCGCGCTGCTGGAGCTCCTCCTGCAACGCGACAGCTGCGAGTCCATCAGCCCCATGATCGAGTGGGAAGCGTTCGGGGACTTCCTCCGCCGGCTCGGCCACCGGCGCGACGCCCACGACGCTTTCCTCGTGTTCTTGGCATTCCTGCACCGGGCGTACATCCTGACCGGCGATCCCGATCGGTACACGGTCATCCACAAGGCGGTGCAGTGCATTCCCCTTCAGCGGCCCTGGAGCGACGGCGACGAACTTCAGTGATGCCGCGTGCGCGGTCGAGTGGCCGCGTACCTTCGGAAGAGTGGCGGACGACGACGTCAAGATCACCCCGATGGGCCTGGAGCACCTGCGCCAGGTACGCGACCTCGGCCGCCAGGTGTACGACGTCACCGTCAAGCCCTACACCTCGTGGTCGCTGACCTCGATCGCGGAACACCTCGACACCGCTGAGGGAGCCTGCTGGGTGGCTCTCGTCGACGATCGGGTCGTCGGCTTCGTCCTCGGATCGATGACCTTCGAGTTACGCGACGACTGGGCGTACCTGGAGTGGATCGCCGTCGCGCCGGATCAGCAGGGCCGGGGCATTGCCCGGCGGCTGGTCGAGATCTGCTGCAACGCACTGTTCGCCGCCGGGGCCAACCGGGTCGTGACCGACGTCGAGGACTCCAATCACGCCTCCGCGGCGCTGATGGAGAGCAGCGGATTCGCCCCGGCCACCACCGTGACCCTCTATACCCGGGCCAACCCGGAGACCGCCGGTATGCCCACCGGCACCGCGCCCCCGGCCGGGAGCCGCCGGGCGCTGATCCGCTCGGGCCGCCTCGTCGGCGACAAGCGCCCCTGAGTACGCCCCGCGCCGGCCCGCTCACGCCGAGCGCAAGATCGTCGGCTTCCGACGATCAGTGCACGAAGGGCCCACGAATGTCGGCTTCCGACGATCAAGGAAGCGCGAACCGCCAAGAATGTCGGAACCCGACGATCAAGGAGCGAGCGAGGCAAGATCAAGGAGCGAGCGAGGCAGCGAGCGCGGCGCGGCGAGAGCGCTGCCGAACGGGGTCGGCGACCGGAGCCGCAGCCAGCAGCCGCCGGGTGTACGGGTCGGAAGGCGTACGCAGCACCACCGAGGTGGGCCCCGTCTCGACGATCCGCCCACGGTGCATGACGGCCACCCGGTCGGCCAGCATCGTCGCGTACACGATGATCGTCGCGGCCAGATTGGGCAGCACCTGGCGGCGGAGCACGTGTCCGGAGCCCGCGCCGAGCGAGACGGACGCGACGACGAAGGTGCGCTGTTTGAGGGCGAGCGTCTGACCGCGGACCACGCGGGCGATACCCGGCCAGCCGAAGAGCCCGATCACCCCGACGACGAGGAGTTGCTTCGGGAAGCGCACGGGTGCGATCGCGCCGAGGGCGATCATCAGGATCAGCGTCGGGAAGCCGAACAGCACGTCGATCGCGCGTCCGACGATCCGGTCGTACCAGCCGCCGAAGAACCCGGCGGTGACTCCGACCAGTGCGCCGAGGAAGACCGACACCATGGTCGCCGCCAGCCCGACGAGGATCGACGTACGCGCACCGTAGACGGTGATGGCGAACAGGTCCCGTCCGGTCAGCGGCTCGACGCCGAACCAGTGCGCCGAGCCGATCCCGCCGCCGAAGCCGACCGGCACCCCGGAGTCGTCCAAGGCGTCCAGGTGATACGTGTACGGGTCCTGCCCGGACAATCCGGCCAGCAGCGGCGCGGCCAGGGCGATCAGCAGCAACGCGGCGACCGTGACGCCACCCGCGACAGCCCAGCGGTCGGTGGTGATCCGCCGCCAACGGGCTCTGCGCTCGGGAAGTACGGCGACGGCGGTCATCTCTTTCCTTCCGACGGACAGGGACGACTATTCGTCCATTTGCGACAGATCACCAGGGCGGCCCGGAGATCGTATGAAGATCACGGACGGCTTGCCTATGGCTGCGCGCACAAAGAGACCCACAACACACATCGGTTTAGTAGGGGATATATCTCCACTAATCCTATCGGCGCACTATGGTATCGGTCTAGACGCCGGTCGCGGGATCGTCGCGCAGCCGCGAGTGCACGTGCATGTCGTGCCAACCGTCCGCGTGGCGGCCCGCTCCCCGCAGTACGCCTTCGGCCAGGAACCCGAGTTTCGCCGCCACTCGGCAGGACGCCTCGTTGCGTACCGAATGCGTGAGCTGCAACCGATGCAGGCCCAGCTCGCCGAGACTCCAGTCGACCATCGCTTCGGTCGCGGTGACCGCCGCACCTCGACCGCGCGCTTCCGGCCGGACCCAGTACGACACGTGGGCGTGCCCCTCGAAGAGGTCCACCTGCCGCAGCCCGGCCTGGCCGAGCGCCACGTCGTCCGGGCCGGTGATCGCCCAGCTCGCCGCCCGTTCGGCCGCCCAGTAGCGGGGCCAGCCCCCGATCCAGTCGAGCGCCTCCCCGGTGGACATCGTGCGTACGTGCCAGTGCTGGATGTCCGGATCGGCGAAGGCGGCCACCACAGCGTCTACATCAGACTCTCGCCACGGCCGCAGCACCAGGTTCCCGGTACGCAGCACCGGCTGAGCCTGATTCCGCATGGCCCCTTCGGGCACGGCGGCAGTCGCAAGCAGTGGCACACGCCCATCATGCCGCAGCAGTCAGGCTCGGGTGACGGCCGCCTCGGCCGCGCAGGCCGCCGCGCACGCAACCGACGATGCCGGGACGAGCGGAAGGCGTACCCGTGGCGAAACGATGCGGCCTCGCGCGTGCAGCACGGCCTTGATCACCGTGGGGCTGGGCTCGGCGAACAGCGCGGCGGACAGGCGCGCGAGCCGGTGGCCGAGTGCGGGCCGCCAGTCGGCGAGAAGGTCGGCGAACGACCGGGTGGCCAGATGCGCGCTGGCCAGGATGCCGCCGTGCGCACCGAGCGCGAGCAGCGGCGAGATGAACTGGTCGTCGCCGCCGAGGACCGTGACCCCCGGATCGGCCATGAACTCCATCGTGGTCGCGTCGATGCCACCGGCCGCGTACTTGAAGCCCACGACGGTGGGAATCGCGGCGAGATCGCGCAAAGCGGCAGCCGACAACGCCTGCCCCGTGCGGTATGGAATGTGGTAGATCACCAGCGGAACCGGGCTGAGCGCCGCGAGCCGTTCGAGGTACGCGACGACGCCCGCCTCGCCCGGCCGGACGAACGGCGGGACCAAGGTGAGCGCGGCGACCGCTTCTGGACGGTCGGCCAGGGCGCGCAGTTCGTCCGGGGAGTTCGCGCCGACGATCATCTCCTTGCCCGACTCCCGGCACACCGCGCTCAAGGTGTCGAGCACCTGCTGCTTCTCGGACGCGCTCAACGCGGACGGTTCGGCGGTCGTGCCGAGCGCGACCAGGCCGGTCGCACCGTCGTCGATGACCTGGGTCGCCAGCTTCTGCAAGCCGCTCAGGTCTACCGCGGCGTCGTGGTCGAAGGGAGTGATCATGGGGACGAACAGGCCACTCAACGTCATGATCCCAGCGTCGCTGCGTTGACTCGGAAGCACCAGTTCGGCTTTCTGCGGTGATGCGTAAGCTGAGCTGATGCTTGACGTCCGGCGGCTGCTCCTGCTGCGTGACCTGGCCCGGCTCGGCACCATCGCCGCCGTCGCCGAGGCGCACTCCTACACCGCTTCTGCCGTTTCGCAGCAGCTCACCGCGTTGCAACGGGAGGCGGGCGTACCGCTGATCGAACGGGCCGGCCGGACCGTCCGGCTGACTGCGGCCGGTCAGGTCCTCGCCCGGCAGGCCGACACAGTGCTGGCCGCGCTCGAATCCGCCGCCGCGAGCGTCGCCGCCGCCGAGGGCAGCCTGCGCATCGGCGCGTTCCCCTCAGCGGTACGCACCCTGCTCCCGCCCGCCCTCGTCCGGCTGGCCGATCAGCATCCCGGCCTCGACCTGACGGTCCACGAACTCGACCCGGCCGCCATGCCCGTACGCCTGCTCGACCGGAGCCTCGACGTCGCTCTCCTGCAGAGCTACGACGGGCTGCCCCTCACCCCCGAGGCCGGAGTGTCCACGGTCGACCTGTTGACCGAGACGGTTCACCTCGCCGGTGCGCCTTCGTTGGCGGACTGCGCCGATCGGGCGTGGATCGCGGGGAGCCCGGGGACCCTCTGTCACTCCGTGACCGTGCAGGCCTGCCACCTCGCCGGGTACGCCCCACGCATTCGCCACCACGTCGACGATTTCACCGCCGTGCTTTCGCTCGTGGCAGCCGGAATCGGCGTCGCGCTCGTTCCTTCGCTCGGCGTCGTCCCGACTCCTGGTGTGACGCTCACTCCGTTGCCGCTGCGACGGCGTACGCACATCGCGTTTCGCTCCGGCTCCGACGCTCACCCCGCGATCGCCGCCTGCGTCGCCGCGTTGCGGGAATCCGCTTCTTAGGCTTTTTGGGTGGTTCCCCGGAATCCATCGGGGTCCAGACCCCACTTGGCGGCGATCTGTGCGTACGTGCCGTCCGCGATGAGCAGGTCGATCGTGTCGCCGATCAGCTTCGCGAAGTCGGCCTGGCCCTTGGGCAAGACGATCCCGTAGTACGCCGAGTCGTACACCGCACTGGAGAGCACCAGCCGGCCGTCCGACTGCTTGACGGCGTACGCCGTCACCGGTGAGTCGGCGAGCATCGCGTCGGCCTGCCCGCCGAGCACCGCCTCGGTCGCCTCGCCTTGCCCGCCGTACTGCTGCACCTCGATGGCGGACTGCCCGGCGTGCTGACAGGCGGCTGAGCGTACGGCGAGATCGTCCACCTGAATGGTGTCGGCTTGCACCGCCACCTTGCGGCCGCAGACGTTCGCCGGGCCGATCTTGTTCCCGGAGCGGGCGGCCCACTGCGTACCCGCGACGTAGTAGGGCACCATCTCCACGACCTTGGCCCGCTCGAGGGTGACGCTGACCGAGGAGACGGCGACCTGGAACCGCCCCTGCCGTACGCCCGGGATGATCCCGTCGAACGAGCTGTTCTGCCACTGCGTCTTGAGGTTCAGCCGGCTGGCGATGGCGTCGAAGAGCTCCACATCGAAACCGGTGATCACACCACCCTTGTCCCGGAACTCGTTCGGGGCGTACGTGGCGTCGGTGCCGATGACCAGCGTGCCCCGGGCCCGGATCTCCGCCGGCACCGCGGCGGCGAGCTGCGCGGCGGACGTCGTCTCCGGCGTCGGCACCACTGACGGCGGCGTCTGCACCGAACAGGCGGTCAACGCGGCGGCCAGCACCAGAGCGGTCACGACTACGCGGACGCGAACCATCAAACCTCCAGGGCAACCGGCCGTACGGGTGCGGCCAACCTAGGTCACTGTCTACGTGGTCGTCTATGCCCCGTACGGCGGACCACCCCTAGTCCTCGCATCGGCCCGCCCCCTCACCGCGCCTCGCCGGCTCGCGCCGGCCGCTTCCTTGATCGCGCCGACCGCTTTCCAAGATCGTCGGATGCCGACGATCAGTGCACGAAAGGCCCACGAATGTCGGCTTCCGACGTTCTTGGCGGAGATCAACGGAGAAAATGTGGGGCTATGGCACCGCGAATCTTCCGCTGATCATGGCCGCCCATGATCATGGTCAATTCGGCGTCGCTATCACAGCCCAGGATTGACCCTGATCATGGAACTCTGACAATTCGGCAACGGCGAACCCCGGCCTCCACTCTCTTCGGTGCGATTTCGGACAGCGCCCACCCAAAACCGCAGCCTTCACCCGGCGACGAAGCAGGCGGCAATGCCCAGTAAGTGTCGATGTGCACCTCGGACCAGGCGACGTCGACGCCGGAGTTGATCAGGGTGCTGGGGAAATGATCAGGGCGTAGGGGACACGACACGCCGGACGAGCACGACCATAGGTTCATGATCAACGCGAAGGGGGGCCAGGGCGACGGGGATCAGAGCGGATCGGAGACGCCGATGGGTGGCCCGACGAAGTCGATCCCGTTCGCCCGTCCCAACTCGGCAAGCACGTCCGCGTCGACAACGCCGGAGGATGCGGCGTACGCCGTGAAGAAGTTCTCGATGCCGGAAGGAGTGGTGACGATCATCAGCCGTCCCGGTGCCGAGCCGACGTTCTGGAAGGCGTGCGGCAGCCCGCGCGGCCCGAAGGCGAATCCGCCCGTCGAGGCGTACAACATCTTGTCACCGGCTTTGAAGCGGAACTCGCCCGCGAGCACGAACCACAGCTCGTCGTCGCGCTGGTGGTTGTGCAGGCCGGGCCCGGCCGCCGGCGGGACCAGAAGTTCGAGCACCGTCATCGAGCCGCCGGTCTGGCTCGTCCCGGCCTTGATCGTCACCTGGCCGCCGATGGGATTGGGCAGGGTCTCGCCATCGCCCGCCGCCATCGCGAACGCACTGGTCATGGCCTCAGCGTAGGCCGCGCGCACAGTCAGAGAGGCGCGATTCGGTAGCCGACCCCCGGAGTGGTGACGATGATCGGCGGGTCGCCGAGCTTTCGGCGCAGTCGCCCGACCGTCACGGTGACGGTGTTGGTGAACGGGTCGGCGTTCTCGTCCCAGACCTGCTCCAGCAGCGTCTCCGCGCTCAGGAAGCCCGGACTCGCCCGCAGCAGCGCTTCGAGGACGGCGAACTCCTTGACCGACAGGTCGAGCGCGCGGCCGTCGCGAACGGCGGTGCGGCGTACCGGGTCCAGGTCGATCCCGGCCACGCGCAGGGTTCTCGGCCGGGCGTCCGGCTTGCGGCGGGCCAGCGCCTGGATGCGCAGCACCAGCTCCGGGAAGTGGAAGGGCTTCGCGAGGTAGTCGTCGGCCCCCAGAGTCAGCCCGCTCACGCGGTCGCCGGGCGCGCTCGCCGCGGTCAGCATCAGCACCATCGGCCGCTCGGCCCGCTCGGTGATCATCTGGCACAGCGTGTCGCCGTGCAGTCCGGGCAGGTCTCGGTCCAGCACCACCACGTCGTACGCCGTGAGGTCGAGCTTGGCGGCGGCGGACAGCCCGTCGCCCGCCTGGTCGACGGCCATTCCCTGATCGCGCAGTCCTTCGGCGACGACTTCGGCGAGCGCGGGATCGTCTTCGACGACGAGAATCCTCATGGGACGGCCACCGTCGCAGCCAACGGAAGCGTCACCGTCGCGCGCAGTCCACCACCCGGCCGTGCGGTCAACGTGAGCCGCCCGCCGTGGGCGGCGGCGACGGCCGCCACAATGGACAGTCCCAGCCCCGACGACCCGGTACGCTCGACGCCCAGCCGCTCGAACGGCCGCCCCAGCCGATCGACCTGACTCTGTTCGAACGCCTCGCCGCTGGTCTCCACCACGAGTTCAGCGTGACCGTCGCGGGTAAACGCGGAGACGGCGATGAACCCCGACGGCTCGTTGTGCACCACCGCGTTGTCGACGAGGTTGCCGACGAGCCGGGCGAGCAGCGCCGGGCTGCCCTCGACCTCGATCCCCTCCGGCACATCTACGGTGACGGTCAGTCCTTCGGCGGGCCGGGCGGCGAGCGCCGCGCCGACCAGGTCGCGGAGACCGACCGGGGCGGTGTCGGCGAGCGCGCCGTGCTGGGCCCGGGCGAGCACGAGGAACCCGTCGAGCAGGTGGTCCACCCGGTCGAGCTGCGTACGCATCCGGTCGGCGAGCGCGACGGTCGCCGGGGGCACGTCGGGTTTGGCGACCGCGACGTCCAGCGAGGCCCGCATCGTGGCCAGCGGCGTACGCAGTTCGTGGGAGGCGTTGGCGACGAACCGGCGTTGGGCGTCGAAGGACGTCTCCAATCGGCCGAGCAGCTCGTCGATCGTGTCGGCGAGATCCTTCACTTCGTCGGCCGGGCCTTCGACGGCGAGCCGCCGGTCGAGGCTGTCGGCCGAGATCCGCCGGGTGGCCGCGGTCAGCGTACGCAGTGGCCGCAGCACGCGCCGGGCCAGCGCGCCGCCGAGCAGCAGGGAGACGCCGGCCATGGCGATCATGGCGATCAGCGCCCCCATGATCAGTTGCCGGTTCTGTTCGTCGTGCACCGAGGCGAGCTGATCCTCCAGTGCGCGGATGTGCTCCTGCAGGTTCGCCGTCGTGGTGGTCCCGTTGGGGGCGGGCTGCGTGGAGCTGACCCCACCGGCCAGCAGGATGGTCAGGCCGAGCAGACCGGCCCCCGACACGAGGAACACCCCGGCGTAGAGCAGCGTGAACCGCCGGCCCACGGTGCCGCCGCGAATCGGTCTGCGCAGCCTGATCATGTCCCAAGGATGCCTCGCCCGACCTAACAGCGGTGTGACAACGCCGGTTCGGCCGGTGTTACGGCGTACGCCGTAGAACGACAGCCATGTCGAAGAAGAGCTTCCTCACCGCAGCCACCCTCGCCTCCGCGGTGGTGAGCGTGGTGGCCCTGGGCCTGCTGTACGCGTTCGGCGTGCAGTCCGACTGCGATGGCCCCTGCCCGAAGACGCCGGTCACCGCTGACGGCGAGATGGTCAGCGACCGGTTCTGGTTCCGCCATCGCGACCTCGGCCCGGCCGGGAGCATCACGGTGCGGCTGACCTCGATGACCGGGACGATCACCTATCCACCGCCGAACCACGACCAGATCGTCCCCGGCCTCACGCCGTGGGCCAAGGTCGGCGTGATCGTCAAGGACGGTGTGCACCCCGGGTCGGCGTACGCCGCACTAGTGCTCACCGGCAGTCATGGGGTCCGGTTCCAGTACGCCTACACCGGCGACGTCGCCGGTAGCACGACCGCCAGCAGCTCGGCGTCGCAGCAGTCCCCGCGTTGGCTACGGCTGACCCGCGACGGCGACAAGATCGAGGGTTACGAGTCGGCCGACGGAACCGACTGGCGGCTGGTCGGCCGCACCACCCTGGCCGGGCTGCCCGCGACGGCCCAGGTGGGCCTGCTCGCGACCTCCCCGGGCGACCTGACGTTGCGCGAGATCGGCCTCGGCGGCGCGATCGAGGAGCTGCGATTCACCCAGGCCGTCGGCGTCTTCGACCACGTGACTACCGAGGGCGCCGGCGGCGACTGGCAGAGCGGTTCGGTCGGCGAGATGAACCACACCGACTGGGAGAAGCTGCACGTGGCGTCCGGCGCGACCGAGCACGATGGCGTCGTCACCATCGCCGGCACCGGAGACGTCGGCCCGATCTCCGAGGACTCCGGGATCACCGCCGACCGGGTGCTCGCCGGCGTGCTGATCGCGCTGATCATCCTGCTGGTGATCGGCGGGCGGCGCGGCGCGCGTACCGCCCGGGAACAGCGGGACGTCCTCCGAGGGGCGGTCCGCACCGGGCTGACCGCGTTCGCCACCGCACTCGTCGCCGTCGGCGTCACCGTGCCGGTCAGCCTCGCCATCCTCGCCGCCAAGGACGTGCCCGTCGATCAGCTGCCGCTGCTCACCGGCGTACGCGTCGTCGTCGGGCTCGCCCTCGTACTGGGGCTCGCCACAGTCTTCGCGTACGCCCTCGGTGTGGTGCTGCGCCGGGCGTGGCTCGCCATCGTCGTCTCGCTGGCACTGATCGCACTGCCGTACGCGATCACGGTGGTGCCGTTCCTCCCCGACGAGGTCGCCGCGTGGCTGCTGCGGCTGACCCCGGCGGCGGGCTTCGCGGTGCGTCAGACGGCGACCGAGTACGCCCAGGTCACCGCCCACTACACCCCGGCGAACGGGTACTACCCGCTGCCGGGGTGGGCGGGACTCGCCGTGCTGTGTGCGTACACGTTGATCGTGATGATTGTCGCGTTGCGCAAGCGAACCAGCGAGCTCAGCTGGCGATGAGCCGAGCTAGACCTCGCGCAGGAAGGCGACCCCGTCGGCCTCCGCGAGGTGCTCGGCGTCCAGTGGGAAGTAGCCCGCGCGGGCCGGGAAACCCTTGCGCGGCACCGTATCCGCCGTCAGCTTGGCCATGTCCGGACCGCGCAGCAGCAGACGGTCGTGACCCAGCGCGGCGAGTCGTCCCTCCACTGTGTCCAGAACCGGTGCGCCGATCTCGCGCTCCCCCAACCTTCCCAGCCCCGTGACGATGCACGCGTAGTCGTCGCCGAGCCGGGTGGCGGCGATCGCGCCGGCGCTCCACCAGGCCAGTTTCGGCCCGGCCAGCTCCCACCGGCTCAGCTGGCGCTGCAGGTGGGCGTTGGCGGAGAAGACTAGCGTGGGCCCGCGCCGCGCCTCTCGCTCCACAATAGACAACAGATTCTCGGCCATGATCGCGTCGCGCAACGCCATCAGCCGATTGATCCGGCCGGGCCAGTCGTGGGCCAGCGCCGCGTGATACTGCAGCAGCCGCGCGGCCATCCGCACGTGCAGCTCAGCGCGCCACCAGGCGTCCGCCGAGGTCGCGGCGATCAGCTGCGGCGCGGCGATGAGCAGCCCCGCCCGCAGGTCGTCGGCGATCACGCGCAGCCGCGTCACCTCCGGCGCCGACCCCACACCGCGCGCCGGCTCCATCGCCGCGGCCGGGTCCTCCCAGCGTGCGTCATCGCCGCACAGGCCCTCGATCTCGGCGCGGCCGCCGGGCACGAGTTCCATTTCGGACAGATATTCGTACGCATAGAGCAGCGGACCGCGTGGGCTTCGGGCGTACATGTTCTCGGTCGGGGCGTCGAACCCGTAGAACCGGACTTCGGTGTCGCAGTCGCGCAGCCACTCGACCAGTTCCCGGTTGGCGGCGTACGCACCCCAGCCGTGGCTGATGCCTTTCGACAGCACGTCGTCGAGGTCTCCGGTCCCGCTGCGGACGTAGTCCTCGACGAGCAGCCCGGCCAGGCAGTCGCTCTCGATGGCGATCGATCGGAAGCCGGCGTCTTCCACGAGATAGCGCAGCATCTCGTTGCGCAGCCGGGGAAAGACCTGCGGTCCATGGGTGGGCTCGCCGAGGCCGAGGATCCGGGGTGGGCGCGGGAGCGTACCGAGGAAGTCGAGAATGCCCTCCCGGGTCAGCGGGCGGGCGGCAGCGGCGAGAGCGTCCAAGTTCGTCATGCATTCAACCGTATCGTTGAATCGCCGGTTGAGACTTTACCCGCCCTTCACGCAGTGGATCGGCCGATAAGCTTCAAACCGTGAGTTCACCCCGACTGCGCCCGGTCGACCTCCGCCCGATTGATCTCGCGCGCGAACACGGTCTGTCGACCCAAGCCGTCCGCAACTACGAAGATGCCGGGATCCTGCCACCGGCCCGGCGCTCCGCGACCGGCTATCGGGCGTACGCCCCGGCTCACGCCGAAGCGCTGCGCGCGTTCCTCGCCCTGGTGCCCGGCTTCGGGCACGCCGCCGCGACGGAGATCCTGCGAGCGGTCAACGACGACCGGATCGAGCACGCGCTGGAGGTGATCGACGCCGGGCACGCCCAGCTCCGGCAGGACCGGCTGACTCTGACCGCCGTCGAGCACGCGTTGCGCGACCTGGCCGCACCGGAACCGGCGACCGGCGGCACCTTCGTCGGCCCGCTCGCCCGGCGGCTCGGCGTACGCCCGGCGACCCTGCGCAAATGGGAGCGCGCCGGTCTGCTGCGGCCCCGCCGGGACCGCACGACCGGCTACCGGGTGTACGCCGCCGCCGACATCCGCGACGCTCAGCTGGCCCATCAACTCCGCCGGGGCGGCTATCCCCTGGACCGCATCGCCCTCCTGCTCGACCAGGTACGCACAGCGGGCGGCGTCGAACCCCTCGAAGCCACCCTGGCCGACTGGCGTACGCGGCTGACCCGGCGCGGCACCGCGATGCTCGCCGGAGCAGGTCAGCTGCATGCGTATCTGTCGATTCGACAACCGGACGGACCGGCCAGCCCCTAGAGATCCACGGAGCGGAGCAACTCGACCAGCAAGTCGGTGTTGTCGACCGCCGCTTGCAGGACTTTCCGGGCCTCTCGGAGCTTGCGGACCTGAGCAGCGAGCGTGGACACGTCTCCGGCTGCAACCGCCCCATGTGTCGCCGCGCTGACCGCGAGGAGGATCTGGAGTCCCTCTGCGGCCTGCCCGGCAGCCAGCGGAATCGGATCAGTCGGGCTTTCCCGAGCGATCGCCGGAAGCGGCGCACATGCTCGCCGCACCTGCGGGAGGATGAGGTCTACCCGGGCCGCCGGGTCTCCGGATCGCGCGTCGGACTCCATGCAGGAACACTACGATGCGGAGAGCGCCTCGGTGCACTGGCGACTGCCTGCACCGGGTCACTCATCCGGTGACAGCGCTGCGCGTACCAGATCACGAAACTCGCTGTCGTCGATCGCAGCCGCCGCCTCCGGGCGCAGCTTGATCGTCCCCTTGCCGGCCAGGAGTTCGGGATGGCGCGTGAGGAAGCCGCCGTCACGGCCTGCGGCCCCGTAGAGCGAGACGCCGTGCTGCCAGGAGCCGACGTAGAGCCGGCGCTTGCCCACCTGGTAGGTGGGCATGTCGTAGGAGAGCGTCAACTGGGCGTCGGGATGTTCCGCCGTGATGATCCGATGGATCCGGTCGAAGAGCGGCCGGTTCTCGGCGGGAATGGCCTCGACGTAGTCGCGCACGGCAGCGTCCACCATCGCATCATCCCAGGATCGCCTGGACCAGGAGGCGGAACATCGGGCGCGGGTCGTCGTCCGCGCCGCGCGCGATACGATGCAGGATCAGGCCTTCGCTCATCGAGATGAGCGCGCTCGCGGCGGTCGCCGGATCGGGCGCGCCGAGGTCGGTCAGCACCGAGTCCGCCCACGTACGCATCAGCTCGTGACCGCGGGAGATCGCCGCCCGGACCTGATCGTCGTGCGCCGCCTCGCTGAACAGGGCCAGCCGGGCGGCGGTGACGGTGCGGTTGGGGCCGGTCGTGAAGTCGAGCAGCCCGGCCAGCATCTCGACGAGCTCGTCCCCCGTACGCGGGGCGGCCGGCGGGGTCAGCTCGCTCAGTTCTTTCTGCGCCATCCACTCGACCACGCCGACCGTGAGGGCGTCCCGCGTACGGAAGTAGTTGGAGGTCGAGCCCTTGGGCAGGCCGGCCCGGGAGTCGACCTTCGCGTGCGTCAGCGATCGCAGTCCCTCGGTGCCGACCAGCTCGATCGCGGCATCGAGCGCGCGTTGTCTGGTGCTCGTCACGTGATCACTATAATCATAGTGACTTCGCACTATGATCGTAGTAGCCTGAGGTCATGACCAGCGAACTTCCGTCCCTACCCGGGGTCGAGCATCGCTACCTCGACCTTCCCGGTCTGCGCATGCACATCGCCGAAGCCGGCCAGGGTTCGCCGGTCGTGCTGCTGCACGGCGTACCGCAGAACTGGTGGGAGTGGCGCGACGTGCTACCGGTGCTCGCCCAGCAGTACCGCGTGATCGTTCCCGACCTGCGCGGAGCGGGCTGGACCGAAGCGCCGCGAACCGGCTACGACGGAGCCACCCTGCTCGACGACCTCCTCGCCCTCCTCGACGCATTGGGACTGGATCGGGTCCGGCTCGTCGCGCACGACTGGTCGGCGATCCTCGGCTTCGAACTCTGCCTCTCGCACCCGGACCGCGTGCAGGCTTACGCCAGCCTGTCGATCCCCCACCCGTACTTCCGACTCGACCACCGCATGCTCGGCCGAATGCGGATCGCCTGGTATCAGCTGCCACTCGCCCTTCCAGGCGTGGGCGTCCGGGGCGTATCCCGCGGTCGCCAGTGGCTGGCCCGCCACATGCTGCGCTACACCGTCCAGCCGGACGGCATGCCGCCGGACGAGCTTGAGTTCTACCTCAAGCCGTTGCGCGACCCCGCGCACGCCCGCGCCGTGGCGTTGATCTACAGCCGATACATCCGGCGAACAGGGCTACGCATGTTGGCGGGCGGCTACCGAGACACCCACCTCACCACACCCACCCTGCTGCTCACCGGTGCCCAAGACCCGGTCGTGCGGCCGGACATCCTCGGCGGGCACGAAGGCCACGCCGACGACCTCGAAATTCGCGAGATCGCAGGCGCGTCGCATTTCATGGTCGACGACCAGCCGGAAGCGATCGCCAAGCACCTGCTGGAGTTCTTCGCCCGCCACTGACCGCCCTCGCCCCGCCGTTCTTGGCGGAGCCCCGGAGCGCTGACGTTCTTGGCGGAGATCAACGGAGAAAATGTGGGGTTATGGCACCGCGAATCTTCCGCTGATCATGGCCGCCCATGATCATGGCCAGTCCGCCATCCGATCCAGCAGCGCAGATGCAAGGTAGGGCGACCTGTACAGCTCGCATCTGCGAGTCGTAGGGTGTCCGTCATGAGACTCCGCGCGCTCGCCGCGCTGCTGACCGCCGCCCTGGCCCTGACGGCCTGCTCCGGGGGGAGCGGTGACGCCGGGACGTCCGCGTCGTCGGGACGTTCCGGCGTCACCGGCGAGGTCACCGTCTTCGCGGCGGCCTCGCTGACCGAGTCGTTCACCCGGATCGGCCGGGACTTCGAGGCGGCGTACCCGGGGACGAAGGTGACCTTCAACTTCGGCGGGAGCTCGGCGCTGGCCGCGCAAATCACCCAGGGCGCACCGGCGGACCTGTTCGCGGCGGCGAGCCCGGCCACCGTGAAGACCGTCACCGACGCCGGTCTCACCGACGGCGAGGCGGTCACCCTCGTCCGCAACGAGCTCGTCATCGTGGTCGCGAAGGGCAATCCGAAGGGCATCACCGGGCTGGCCGGGCTTACTCAGCCGGGTTTGAAGGTGGCCCTCTGCGCCGAGCAGGTCCCGTGCGGGGCCGCCGCGAAGAAGGCGTTGGACGCGGCGTCGGTCAAGGTCACGCCCGTGACGTTGGAGCAGGATGTGAAGGCGGCGCTGCAGAAGGTCAAGCTGGGCGAGGTCGACGCCGCTCTCGTCTACCGCACCGACGCGCAGGCGGCCGCCGCCGACGTCGCCGCAGTGGAGTTCCCCGAGTCGGCGAAGGCCGTCAACGACTACCCGATCGCCGTGCTGAAGGACGCTCCCCACAAGGCCGCCGCGCAGAAGCTGCTGGCCTGGATCCGGTCGGACAAGGGCATGGCCGTTCTCACCCAGGCCGGTTTCCAGACTCCGTGATCGGGCATGCTGATCGGGTGAGCGACGCTGCTTCAGCGCCCAGAAGACGGAGAGGCTCCCGCGCGCCGGTGGCTTTGCTGATCCCGGCCGCAGCCGGATTGGCGTTCCTCGTACTGCCACTGGCCGGGCTGCTCATCCGGACACCCTGGCGCAGCCTGCCCGAGCGGCTCGCCGCGCCCGGCGTACTCGCGGCTTTGCGGCTCTCACTGTTCACCGCGACGCTCGCCACCATCGTGTGCGTCCTGCTCGGCGTACCGCTGGCGTGGTTGCTCGCGCGGACGGAGTTCCCCGGACGGCGGCTGGTCCGGGCGCTGGTCACCGTGCCGTTGGTGCTGCCACCGGTGGTCGGCGGCGTCGCCCTGCTGCTCGTGTTCGGGCGGCGAGGGCTGATCGGTCAGTGGCTCGACAGCGCCTTCGGGATCACGCTTCCGTTCACCACGGCAGGCGTGGTGGTGGCCGAGGCGTTCGTCGCGATGCCGTTCCTCGTCATCGCGGTCGAAGGAGCCCTCCGGGGTTCCGACACCCGTTACGAGGAGGCGGCGGCGACCCTCGGGGCCGGCCGCTTCGCGGTGTTCCGCCGCGTCACGCTGCCGCTGGTCGCGCCGGGCGTGGCCGCCGGAGCCGTGTTGTGCTGGGCCCGCGCTCTCGGCGAGTTCGGTGCGACCATCACGTTCGCGGGCAACTTCCCGGGGCGTACGCAGACCATGCCGCTCGCCGTGTATCTCGCCTTGGAGACCGATCTGGACGCCGCTCTCGTACTCAGCCTGATGCTGCTCACCGTCTCGGTCGGCATCCTGGCGGCCCTGCGCGACAAATGGATCACGAGCCCGTGAAGGGATTGGACGCGCAGCTGATCGTGCGGCGGGCCGGCGGCTTCCGGCTCGACGTACGCCTGACCGTCGCGCCCGGCGAAGTCGTGGCCCTGCTCGGCCCCAACGGCGCGGGCAAGTCGACCGCCCTCCGGGCGCTGGCGGGACTGCTGCCGCTCAGTGACGGGCACGTCATCCTCGACGGACGGGTGCTCGACCGGCCGGCGGATCGCGTGCTCGTGCCCCCGGATCGGCGACCGGTCGGCGTGGTCTTCCAGGATTACCTGCTCTTCCCGCATCTGACCGCATTGGACAACGTCGCCTTCGGCCCGCGTCACCACGGCCGGGGCACCGCCGACGCCCGGTCGATCGCGGCAGGCTGGCTGGATCGGGTGGGCTTGGCGGCGTACGCCCGCAGCAAGCCGCGCCGGCTCTCCGGTGGGCAGGCGCAGCGCGTCGCCCTGGCCCGGGCGCTCGCCGTCGAACCGGCGTTGCTGCTGCTCGACGAGCCGCTGTCCGCCCTCGACGCGCGTACGCGGCTGGACACCCGGGCGCAGCTGCATCGCCATCTCGGCGAGCATCCCGGAGCGACGCTGCTCGTCACGCACGACCCGCTCGACGCTTTGGTGCTCGCCGACCGGCTGATCATCGTGGAGGACGGCGTCGTCGTGCAGGAGGGTGACGCCGCGACGATCACCGCCCAGCCCCGGACCGATTACGTCGCCCAGCTCGTCGGGCTGAACCTCTATCGCGGGCAGGCCGACGGCCATGTGATCACCGTGCCGGGCGGGTTCACCTTGACCGCCGCCGACACCGTACGCGGAGACGCGTTCGTCGCGTTCCCGCCCAGTGCGCTCGCCCTCTACCCGAATCGGCCCGACGGGAGCCCGAGCAACACCTGGCCCGCCACCATCACCGGCGTTCAGCAGCATGGCGACTATCTGCGGGTTCAGCTGTCCGGGCCGATCGAGGCGGCGGCCGACATCACGCCGGCCGCCGCCATCCGTCTCCAGCTGTCACCGGGCCAGCCGGTGTGGGCCGCGCTGAAGGCGACCGAGACTCGCGCGTACCCGGCCTAGGCCGTGATCGTGAGCTGGTCGATCTCGGCCGGGTCCAGCAGGCCTTCCTTGCGCAGTGCGCGCTGGGTCAGTTCCTCCAGCAGGCGCCCGGCCGTCGCGATCCCCGCCACCGGGTCGTCGAGGTCGTCGGCGTCGTAGAAGTCGTCGAGCAGGTAGCAGACGCTCGCCAGCGGGTCCTCGTCCGGTTCGGTCCCGAAGCGTTCAGTGCCGAATCGAAGTACGCCGTCCTTAGACGCCTTGAAGGTCATAGTTCTTCTCCGGAAGCTGCTCGCGAACCTGCCAGCCGATGCTGTTCGAAACGGTCGGGATCAAGTTGAGAATGGACACCGTTCCCCGGGCCGACAACAGGATCCAGCCTAGTTTGGCCACGTTCTTGATGATCTTGAGTTCGAGGATGGCGAGACCGACGTCGGCGAACAAGCCGCCCTTCTTGGTCTTCAGCAGCGCCTGCGCGCCGATGTCGATGAGCATCTTCAGCACGTCGGAGACCACACTGGCGACCGTGAAGACGAACTTCGCGTACGCCTTGTACGCGTCGGCCAAGTCGCCGAAGTTCTTCTTGAGACTGGCGAGCGTGGACTGCATCTGATCGAAGTAGTGGAAGGCCTCGCCACCGGCGATCCCCTCCCAGGCGTGGCTCATGGTGATCGCGCCGCGGTTGATGTTCTCGGCGATCTGCGCCAGATAATCGCCGACCTGCCGCCAGCCGATCGAGCAGGCGCCCCACGCCTCCCAGTCCCCGGCGAACGTGTTGGCGACGTCTTCCAGCGGCTTCTTGCCCGTGAGCAGCTCGATCAGCCGGAAGATCAGTCCGGAGATGCTCGCCATGTCGCCGACGCTGTCGAGGAACGCCTGGATGTGGTACGGGTCGCCGTACTCCTCGGCGTACGGGGTCGGCAGCCCGCCGCTCAGGTCGTGCACGTCCTTGTAGCCGTACGAGCTGTGGTCCGGCGAGGTACGCGCGAGGAACGAGTAGGACGCCTCCTCAATGCGTTCGCGGGCGGCTTCGTCGGCGTGGTCGTAGAACTTGGCCGCCGCCTCCAGCTCGGTCGCCGATCCCCGCATCACCTTGCTGAGATGCGTGAGCATCTCCGTCACCGAGCTGACCGCCTTACCGTGGAAGCCCAGCGCCTTGCCGAAGAGCCCGGCGTCGGTCGCCCCGCTCAACGCGTCGCCGGCGAAGTCCTGCACGTGTTTCAGCACGTTGTCGACGTATCCGGCGTTCGCCTTGAGCTGGCCGGCGAATCCGCGCAGATCGGCGGTCTTGACCTGCACCGTCGTCATCGGCCGGGCTCCGCCCGCTGCGATTCCTCGAACTCGGCGGCACGCTTTCGCAGCTGATCGCGCTCCTCCGGCGTACGGTCCTCCCACGGAATCACGCCGGCCCGTTCGATCTCCGCCAGGCCCTGGGCGAACACCTCGCCGTACGCCCTCGACCCGAGCGCCTCACGCAGGGTCACCGAGCCCGACAGCAGATCGCGGGCGAGGTCGCGGGCCAGCGGATCGGCAGTGTCCCCGGCCATCTCCCGCAGCGTCTCGCGCATCATCCGCTCCATCGCGGGGTCGCGAAGGCTGCGGAGCATCGGTCGGTCGGTCTCGTCGATGTCCATAGGCCCGAAGTTAGAGATTCCCGGCGGCCGGGGAATCCCGCCGATGTTGGATCATTCGCTACAACTTCTGCGGTACGCCGCCCGCCGCCCTGCCACCGCAGGCCACCGTTGGCCACCAATACGGAGATCTCCTGTTATAACCCCGCACAATGGACGAATGACCGCCGACGCTGACGCCGTCCTCGCCCTCACCACCCGGCTCGCCCGCGCGCTCGTCGCGGGGAGTTTCGAGGGAACGCTGCTGGCCGAGCGCCGGCTCCGGGCGGTCGCCGCCGCGTACGGGCAGCAGGCCGAGGTGGCGGTGCTGCCCGAGTCGGCGACCGTGGCGCTGGACGGGCGGACTCATGTGGTGACTGCGATCCCCGCAATTCCCCTCCTGAATCGGGCGTCCGCGGTCAAGCAGTGGTTCGCCGACGTCACTTCCGGACGGTCCACGATCGACCAGGCCGACCGGCAGCTCGCGGCGATCCAGCAACTGCCGCCGCCGTACGGCCGAATGCTCAAAGTGCTCGGAGTCGTGTTGTTCAGCGTCGGGTTCGGGGTGTCCATCCAGGCCACCTGGCAGCAAGTCGTCTTCACCGCCGTCGCCGGCACGCTGATCGGGCTGCTGGTGGTCGCCACCGACGCCTGGCCGCGGCTCCGGTGGATCGCACCGCTGATCGCCTCGACCGTCGTGGCGATCGCCGCGCTCGCCGCCACGCAGCACGGCTGGATCAGCGGCGGCCCGATACCGTTGCTGCTCCCAGCGCTGTTCGTCTACATTCCGGGCGACTCGATCACCATGGCCATGCTCGAACTCTCCTCGGGGCGCGCGACCGCGGGCGCGGCACGCTTCGCGCAAAGCCTGGCCGCGCTCGCGGTCCTCGCGTTCGGTCCGGTTGCGGCTCTCGTGCTGCTCGACCTGCCGTCGAGCTCCCTCACCGACGTCTCGCCCGCCGCGACGCTCGGCCGGGTCGCGGGGTGGCTCGGCTGGATCGTCTTCACGGTGGGCGTGCTGCTGGTCTTCGGCATGCGGGCACGCGATCTGCCGTGGGCGCTCGCTGTCGTCCTCAGCACGTACGCCGTGCAGCTGCTCGCCGTCCGGGCGGTGGGTGACGTGGCTGGCACGTGGTTCGCGGCCGCTGCGATGACGGTCCTCTGCTGGCTGCTGGACCGGTGGCCGGGCAGTCCGCCGCCCTACGTGATGTTCCTGGGCGCCTTCTTCGTGCTGACCCCGGGCTCCCACGGACTGCGGGGTCTGGACTCCTGGATCGGCGGGCACCCCATCCAGGCCGTGCAGAGCCTGACCGACATGCTCGGACTGCTCGCCGCGATCGCCCTCGGCATCCTCACCGCCGCGACCATCGTGCCCGCGCCCCGGACGCTCATTTCTCGCTGAACGTACGCGTCTCGGCCACGATCGACGCCGTCACCTTGTGCAGCCCCTTGCCGGAGCTCAGCGCCCGTCGCTGCCGTTCGGCCGAAGTCCCGCGCTTGGCGAGCTGCTGCAACGCCTCGTCGACGTACGCGTCGTCCCCGGTGGCTTCCAACGCCGGGCGCACGTGACGCAGGAAACGGCGTACCAGATCATTGGACGCCACCGCGTCACCCGCGACCGCGTCGACCAGCTTGCCCCGCAGCCCTGATCGCGCCGCCCGCCAGGTCGCGCCGCGGAGCAGCTCGTCGGCGACGTCGGGGATCGGGTCGCCGCGCTGCTCCTCCTCGGCCGCGGTGACGACGAGCGCCCGCGCAAGCGCGGCGATGAGCAGCACGTCGTCGAGCATGGGGCAGGCGTCGGCGATCCGGATCTCGAGCGTGGGATAGCGCTGGGACGGCCGGACGTCGTAGTAGATCATGCCGTAGTCGCCGATCACCCCGGCCTCGATGAGCTTGTCCACGCGGCGGTGGTACTCGCCGCGGTCGGCGAACAGCGGCATCGGGCCCGAGGTCGGCCACCGGGACAAGACGATCGCCCGGTAGGAGGCGTAGCCCGTGTCCTGGTTCTGGAAGTAGGGCGAGCCGGCCGAGAGCGCGAGCAACACCGGCAACCAGCCGCGGATGCGCCGGATCAGGTGGAAGGCGAGCTCCTCGTCCGGTACGCCCACCTGCACCTGACAGGCGCAGACCTGCTGCTCGACGGCGAGCCGCCGGTACTCGTCGGAGATGCGGCGGTAGCGCTCGTCGGGGTAGACCGGCGCGGTGACGATCCCGCAGTCGGGCACCGTTCCGGCGGCGGCGATCCACAGCCCGACCTGGTCGCCGGCCCGGATGAGGGTGGAACGCGTGGCCACCAGTGCCTGCCGCAGCTCGGTCAGGTCGTGGCAGACCGGCGTCGCCGTCTCCACCATCGCCTGCTGGAACTCCTGATTCGGCAGCCCGAACACATCGTGCGCACCGAAGGCCGCCAGCAGCTGCCGGGCGCCCGGCGCGAGGCGTCCGGTCGCCGGGTTGAGCAGGTGGAACTCCTCTTCCACCCCAAAGGTCAGCCCGACGCCGCGGTCCATGACTCAACCATGTCAGGTGGGGTCGCCGCGTTCACGCCCAATGCCGGATTCATACCTCGAGACCAGCTTTTATGGTATTAATGCGTCCTCCCCGCGGTCACGCCGGACGAAGCGGAAACGGCGACACCGGCGGCCGCCTCGAAGGCGGCGGCGCGCCGGTGCCCACATCCGTCCATAAAGGATACATAGACGGATCTCACATTGCAATTGCGCGCTCACGTTCGGTGGGCGTCGCCGCGACCGTCGTTTCCATCGGCCTCTTCGTCGCCGGCCTTGCCGCCAGCAGGCCCGCGTACGCCAGGAACGCCAGTCCGCTCAGCAGGAAGCAGTTCGCCACCGCGGTGACCCAGCCGTGCCAACCGTATTCGCCGGGTTCGCCGAAATGCGGAGTCCACCACATCGGCGCGAGGACGAAGATCGCGTACGCCCCCGCCGCAATCCGTCGCCAGCCGTCGCGGATCAGCACGGCGAGGGCCGGCACCACCCAGACCCAGTGATGCGCCCAGGAAATCGGCGACACGAGCAGGCCCGTCATCCCCGTAGTCGCGACGGCGGCCAGCCAGTCCCCCCGCCGAGCCAGCGTTGCGGCGATCGTGAGCCCGACCAGCCCGATCAACAGTGGGATCACCGGATACCAGGAGTCGATGGCGGGATCGTTCGTGAACAGCCGGCGCAGCATCCCGTACGGGGACTGGTTACTGACGTAGGGGGCGCCGACGCGGGACGTGTCGTAGAACAAGTGCAGCCAGTACATCCGGGAGGCGTCCGGCGCGACGAGCAGCCCGAGCAGTCCACATCCCACGAACGTCACCGCGGCGGTCAGTGCGGCTCGCGTACGCCCGGCGACGAGCAGGAACACGATGAAGATCGCCGGAGTCAACTTGATCGCAGCCGCGACGCCGATCCATACGCCGCCGAACCGGCTCGCGGGCCGGCTACGCGACACCAGCCAGACGTCGAGCAGGATCATCGCGAACAGCAGCAGATTGATCTGCGCCTGAAACAGCGTGTGATACACGGGCTCCAGCAGCAATCCGGCGGCAACCGCACTCGCCAGTGACAACCGGGTGACCGGCCGTCCCGCCAGCCGGAGCACGACGGCACACGCCCCGGCGAACGCCGCCACCGAGAGCAGCTGCCAGAGCAGCCGGGCCGGCGTCAACGGCACCACCGACCACGGCGCGAACACGAGCGCGGCGAACGGCGAGTATGTGAACCAATGCGCCAGCGCCTGCTCGGTGTACAGGCGCGCATCGTCCACGATGGCCTGACCACCCCACATGTAGACGGAGAAGTCGAGCGAATCCCAGACGAGGGTGAAGACCACGAGGGCGGCTATCTCGACCGCCAGGACGGCGTACACGGCTCGCTTGATCATGCGAGCCACCCTACACTGCGCGTATACTCTCGGTGTATACGCGGGACGAATAATGCCCTGACCAGTGCGTACGCGCTAGATCAGGGCTTCTCGGTCAGCAGCTGCGAGAGGCGTACGACCCGGACGGGGACGTACGAGCCGCTGCGCAGCCGATAGATCTCCACCGACGCGTCCAGCGGGTCGTCGGCCGTCTCGTCGATGATCCAGTACTCCGGGATGCCCGCCAACGCGTACTCCCGGAACTTGAGCTCTCGGTCGCGGTTCACCGACAACTTGTCCTTGGCCGGATCACCGTCGTGCGAAATGATCTCCACAGCGACCTCGATGGCGGCCGGGTAGAGCTTCCTCGCCCGCGACCGAAGGAGCTCCTCACGGGAGACGGCGACCGCGACGACGTCGGGCCGCCAGATGTTGTCGCCGACCACGACGACCATGTCCTCGGCCGCCCAGGCGTGGCGCCGCTTCAGATAACCCCGGACATCGTCGGAAGTGGCGTCGTGCCACGCGCTGGGGGGCGCCATGATCAGCAAGTCACCGTCTTGGATTTCGAAGGGGACATCGAGATCGATGCTGTCGATGTCGTCAGCCGTCAAGAACCCGGCAGGCACCCAGCCGTGAATCTCGTAGCCGACACGGTCGACCTCCGGCATCACCGCGGTCATGGGCTCCTCCTCCCGGCGCTCCGACGACATGTCCACCCTTCCGAGTCCTCCGACCAGCGGAACCGCGTTGTCAGGTGTCCGACAGAACACCCGTGCGATAACCGGGGTACTTGCTACTCATAGCGTACGTCCAGCTACGACGCGCGGCCGGTCAGGATTCGTCCTCGGTGGCTAGCCGCTGGAACAGGATGTGGTCCTGCCACCGGCCGGCGATCTTCAGGTAGCGCCGCGCCAGCCCGATCCGCTCGAATCCGTTGCGCCCCAGCACTTTCTGCGATCCCGCGTTGTGCAGCATCGTGCAAGCCTCCAGCCGATGGAGGCCCATCTCGCCGAACGCGAGGTCGATCATCGCGGCGACGGCCGCGGTCGCCACACCGCGGCCGTTGGCCGACTGAGCCACCCAATAGCCGAGGTGCGCCGCCTCGACCGGGCCACGCTCGATCATCGTCAGCGAGATCATGCCGACGATCTCGTCCGCACCCTCCCCGGGCTCGCTCTCGGCCGCACCGCTTCGGGCCGCACCGCTTCCGGCGGCACCGCGTTCGGCGGAGCGACTTTCGGCGAGGCCGCCGGCGGGGGCCAGGATGACGCAGCGGTTCTCGGTTCCGGCCGCGCGATTGGCTTCCATGACGGCCAGCCGCAGCTCCGTGCCCTTCTGCGTGAAGAAGGAGTCGTCGCGTACGGGTTCCCAGGGCTGCAAGAAGTCGCGGTTCTCCCGGTAGGCCCGGAGCAACTCCGGAGCGTCGGCCAGCACGGCCGGACGAATCTTGATCATGGGCCGAGCGTACCCCGAAGCTCCTTCGCGTACGCGTCGTGCAAGTCCTGCCAACCGTGTCCCAGGGCGGCCTGCCCCCGGATCGGCGGAACGGGACGGCCGTCGAGCAGCCGTTCGCACACGTCGAGGCAGAGGTGCCAGCCGGCCGCCGCGCGCGGGAGGTCCTCCGATCCTACGACCGTGTGCTTCAGCGTCAGCCGCGTCCCCCACGGAGTCGCCGTGAGTTCCCAGCGCAGCAGGTCGTCATGCCAGGCGTACTCCAGCAACGTCGGCGGTTCGGCGCGCAGGACCGTCGCAGGCAGGTCGACCGCAAGGTCGCCGTCGATCATCGCGAGTGTCGTGGAACCGAGTTCACCCAGATCCCGCTCGGCTCGGAACGGCGCCCACTCGGCCAGTTGAGCCGGGTCGGTGAGAGCGGCCCACACCCGCTCCGGCGGATGATTCAAGTCGCGGACGAATTCCAGGGTCCACCGGCCGTCGTCGGCCCGCGTGGCCGTGGCCTCGCGCATCGGGCCGGGTTCGAAAGTGGTCATCACTCCTCCAGTGCATTCGGATCAAGAGCCGTCCCATCGATCGCTTTCCGATCGAGGTGGCGCTCCAGCGCGTCGAGATGCCGGGGCCACAGCTCGCGATAGGGCGCGAGCCACTCGTCGACGGTCAGCAACGGGGCCGGTTCGATCCGGTACACCCGGGTCTGCGCCGCGATCCGGCTCGTCACGAAACCGGCATCGCGCAGCACCTTGAGATGCTTCGACACCGCAGGCTGGCTCATCGCCAGCGAACCGACCAGGTCCCCCACCGTGCGGGGCGACCGGCGCAACTCGTCGAGGATCCGGCGCCGGGTCGGCTCGGCGAGAACGGCGAACGCGTCAACTGCCACGCCACCTAATATGCCCGCAACGTTATATGCCCGTCAAGGCATGTCCCCCGTTGATCATGAACCTAGGGTTCCGGCCGACGGCGCGCCGGACCTCCTAGGTTCATGATCAACGCGGGAGACGTCAGGGGGTCCAGACGACGTTCGGGTTGATGTGGCCGGTCCAGTTGAAGATCGCCATGTTGTCCCACTCGTCGCCGGTGCCGTTGATGTTCGCCGGGTCCCAGCCGTTGCCGGAGACGGCGTACCAGGTCGGCTCCCAGTAGAAGACCCCGATCGCCCCGGCGTTGCGGGCGGTGTTCTGCACGTGCGTGAACTCGGTGGCCTGCCCCGACCAGGTCGCCGAGTATCCGCTGCACGGCGTGGAGCTGGACACCGCGTTCGCCTGGCTGTCGGCGTTGGCGGAGGTGAACGGGTACGCCGTCTCCATGATCGAGACCGGCTTGCCATACCGGGTACGCGCATCGACGATGACGTTGTACAGATTGGTCAGCGAGCCGTGCCAGAAGCAGTAGTACGACAGGCCCGTGATGTCCCAGGCGACACCCTTGGCCGTGATGCCGTCGTAGAACCAGCGCATGTTGGCGTCGCTGTCGGCGTCGGCCGTGTGGATGATGACCTTGGTCCCGCTGTTGCACGCCTTGGTCGCGTTGTACCCGGCCTTCAGCAGCAGACTCAGGTTGGTGAAGTCGTTGTTGACCACCTTGCCGTCGTTCCAGAGCATGCCGACGTTGATCTCGTTGCCGATCTGGACGCTGTCCGGCGTCGTGCCCTGCGCCTTGAGGCTGTTGCAGACGTCGTAGGTGTAGTTGTACACATCGGTCTGCAGCGTGCTAATGCCATGGCCGGCCCAGGCCGCCGGCTTGTACTGCTTGCCCGGGTCGGCCCAGGTGTCGGAGTAGTGGAAGTCGACGAGCAGGCTCAATCCCTTGGCCTTCACCGTCTTCGCGTACGCCAGCACCTTGGCCTTGTTGTTGTAGCCGCTGGCCGGGTTGTTCCAGATGCGCAGCCGGACGTAGTTCACGCCGAGCGCCTTGAGGATGTCGAGCGGATCACGGGCGACTCCGGATGCGTCGTAGTACGGCGCACCGAGGTCGATCGCGCGCTGCACGGACGAGACGTCCGCGCCGCGCATTGTGAGGGTGTTGGCGGCCGCGGCAGGGGCCGGGGCGGTGAGTGCTCCCGCCGCGACGGCGACAGCTGCCGCGGCGGCGGAGAACGCTCGAGCGAGAGTGGGTCGGAGCATACGGGGAACTCCTCGACAGGGACGGAAGACGCCTCCCGGGCGAGAGGCTTCTGTGAACGTTCACAGTCAAGGAACCAGGGTGGTGGACCGACACCAAGAAATCAATACCGATTTACCTGCACTAATGCCAACGGCCTGCCTGTGCACGTTCACAGAAATGTGCAGACGCGAAGCGTCGCGCCGACGATGGCGAAGTCGATCAGGTCCCCCCGGAGTCGATCAGGGTCCGAGGGACACGACACGCCGGTCGATCACGACCATAGGTTCATGATCAACGGCAAAAAGGGTCAGGCGGGGACGACGGCGACTCCGCCGGCGGGCACGGTGACCCCGTACGCGGTGACCCCGTCCGATCCGTGGTTCACCAGGAATCGCTGCGATCCGCGTACGACCACTTCGAGGGTGTCGGGCAGACCGATCGGCACGTCCACGCCGGCTTCGTCCAGCACGGAGCCGAGCAGGTCGCGCAGGTCCGACGGAGCAGTCGCGACGTACCAGGCGTGGCCGTCGCCGACCGCATGCCGGGTGACGGCCGGGCGGCCCGCGTCGGGTCCACTCGCGAACATCTGAATCTCCGACGCACCGGTGAGATGGACGTGCTCGGACCAGATCCGTCCCACGCCGCCGCCCGACAACGCCACCTGTTCCGCCGTACGCAGCGGATGGAACTCCTCCACCCACAGTCCGAGCGTGTCCCGGAGCGCCCCCGGGTAGGGCCCGACCGGCACGGTGTCGTGCTCGTCGACGATGCCCGAGAAGTACGAGACGACCAGCGTCCCACCACTGTGGACGTACGCGTGGAGGTTCTTCGCCCCGGCCTCCCCCAGCAGATACAGGCTGGGCGCCACGACGACCTTGTACGCCGTCAGGTCCGACTCGGGGTGGACGAAGTCGACGGTGACGTGCTCCCGCCACAGCGCCTCGTAGTACGCGTTGACGCGCTCCCGGAACGCGAGATCGACCGACGGCCGCCAGTCGAGTTCGAGCGCCCAATAGGACTCGAAGTCCCAGACGACGGCCACCTCGGCCGGGACCTGCTCTCCGCGTACCCGTGAAAGGGCCGGAAGCTCCGCGCCCAGCGCGACCACGTCCCGCCACACCTGCGTGCCCGTCCCACCTTGCGGGACCATCGCGGAGTGGAACTTCTCCGCACCGAAGCGCGAGGCGCGCCACTGGAAGAACAGCACGCCGTCCGCGCCGCGCGCAACATGCGTGAGGCTGTTGCGCCGCAGCTCGCCGGGGCCCTTCGCGAGGTTGCGCGGCTGCCAGTTCACCGCGCTGGTCGAGTGTTCCATGATGATCCACGGCCGGCCGCCGCCCAGCGACCGCGCGAGATCGGCGGACATCGACAAGATGATGTGGTTGTCCGGCTCTTCGGCGTTGAGATAGTGGTTGTTGGAGACCACGTCGACCTCGCGGGCCCACTTCCAGAGATCCATGGACTTGCAGTTGGTCGTCATGAAGTTCGTGGTGACCGGAATGTCCGGAGTGATCCGCCGCAAGATGTCACGTTGCAGGGTGTAGCAGGCCAGGTGCTCGTCGCTGGTGAAACGGGCGAAGTCCAGACGCTGTGCGGGATTGACGGCCGTGTGGTTGTGCCGCGGAGCGTCGATCTGCGCCCAGTCGGTGTAGCGCTGGCTCCAGAAGATCGTGCCCCACGCCTCGTTGAGCGCCTCGAGATCGCCGTACCGGGCACGCAACCAGTCCCGGAAGGCGAGAACACTCGTCGGGCAGTAGCACTCGCCGAGGGGCGCGCCGTACTCGTTGTGGACGTGCCACAAGACGACCGCGGGATGGTCGCGGTAGTGCTCGGCCAGGGCCGTCGCGAGACGCGCGGTGGCCGCGCGGTACTCGGGCGAGCTCGGGCACGAGTGTTCCCGCCCGCCGAATCCGACTTGTACGCCTTCGCGCGTGACCGGCAGACTTTCCGGGTACGCCTGGACGAACCACGCGGGCGTGGCCGCCGTCGGTGTGGCGAGATCGACGGTGATCCCGTTGGCGTGCAAGCGATCCACGATCTCGTCGAGCCAGCCGAACTCGTACCGGCCTTCGGCCGGCTCCAGCAGGGCCCAGGCGAAGATGGCGAGGCTGACCATGGTCACCCCGGCCTCGCGCATGAGCTCGACGTCTTCCAGCTGCACCTCTCGGGGCCACTGCTCGGGGTTGTAATCGCCGCCGTAGGCGATTCCCGCAGGGCGTGCCGGAAAACGTGCCGTCACGGCACCCTCCTCGTTCTGATCCAGCCGTGGTGAAACGCTGCTCTGTTCTGTGAACGTGCACAGTAGCGAACGAGCCGCTCGGGCGGTAGATCAGGTCGGAGCCTCCCAGCTCACATTGTGCTTGAGCTGCGAACTTAACGGCTTCGCAACGCCCGCTTGACTCGGCCGAAGCGATGACACACACTGTTCGGCACCTGTGAACGTTCACAGACGCAGATTCTGGCTTCGCATCTCCCCTAGCCCCCTCTCTCATGCCGGAGGAACAATGCCCTACGGACTCCCCCGCCGTTCTGCGCTGGGCCTGCTGCTCGGCGCCGCGGGCGCGGTCGCTCTCGGTGGCGTCGCCGCCTGTTCCAGCGACGACGACAAGTCTGCGACCACCCCCGAGGAGACCGGTCCGGTCGAGCTCACCTATTGGACCTGGGCGCCGAACATGGACAAGATCGTCGAGGTCTGGAACAAGGCGAACCCCAACATCAAGGTCACGATCAGCAACCAGGGCGGCGGCAACGAGTCGGCGGCGAAGTTCCTGACCGCGGCGAAGGCCGGCAACGCGCCCGACATCATGCAGGCCGAGTACCAGATGCTGCCGTCGTTCGTCGCCGCCGAGGCGGTCGCGGACATCAAGTCGCTGGTCAGCGGCGCGAAGCCGGCCTTCAGCGACGGCCTCTGGGGGCTGGTGACGCTGGGCACCGACGCCGTCTACGGCCTTCCGCAAGACAGCGGCCCCATGGGTCTGTTCTACCGGGTCGACCTGCTGGAGAAGTACGGCGTCGCCGTCCCGAAGACCTGGGACGAGTACGCTGCCGCCGCCCGCAAGGTGCACGCGGCCGACAAGTCGGTCTACTTCGGCGGGTTCTCCAACAAGGACGGCGGCTGGTTCGCCGGCTTGTCCCAGCAGGCCGGCGGCCAGTGGTGGTCGATCGCGGGCGACACCTGGAAGGTCGGCATCAACGACGCCGCCACCACGAAGGTCGCCGACTTCTGGGGCGGGCTCGTCAAGGACGGCGTCGTCGACACCCAGGCCTGGTGGTCCAACGAGTGGAACGCCGCGTTCACCAACGGCAAGCTGCTGACCTGGTGCTCGGCCGTCTGGGCGCCGGGTGTCCTGTCGAGCAACGTGCCCAGCACCAAGGGCAAATGGGCGATGGCCCCGCTGCCGCAGTGGAACGCCGGCGAGAGCTTCAGCGGATTCTGGGGCGGTTCGGCGGCGTCGATCTCGGCCTCGTCCAAGCACAAGAGCGCCGCCGCCAAGTTCCTGACCTGGCTCAACACCGACCCCGCAGCGGTGGACCTGCTCGTCAAGCAGGCTCAGGTCTACCCGGCCGCCACCGCCGGGCAGTCGTCGCTGTCGACTCCCCCGGAGTACTTCTCGAACCAGGCGAGCTTCTGGTCCGACGCCGCCGCGATCTCCTCCGGTGCCCGGGGCTTCACCTTCGGCCCGGACGTCAACGCCGCGTATACCGCGTACGAGGACTCCTTCGGCAAGGCCATCCAGGCGAAGTCGTCGTTCACCGACGCGCTCACGTCGGTGCAGCAGGCGACGATCGCCGACATGACCAAGGCCGGGTTCAAGGTCGCTTCCTGACATGTCGCCGCGCACTCCACGGACCGGCGCCCGCTTTCGGGCGGGCGCCGTCCCCTATGTCTTCCTCACCCCGGCGATGGCGCTGTTCGTCGCGTTCTTCGCCGTCCCCATCGGGTACACGCTCTACCTGGGCACCCGGGGGACCAAAATCAGCGGCCTCGGTCTCGGCAAAGGCTCACGCCGCGAGGTCTCGGTCGGCTTCGACAACTACAAAGCCACGCTGACCGACCACGAATTCTGGGCGGGCTGGCTGCGGGTCCTCGGCTACGGGGTGGTCGTCCTCACCGTGATGCTCGGGCTCGCAGTCCTGTTCGCCCTTCTGCTGGACTCGGCGCACGCCAGGCTCAAACGCCTGTCCCGCATCGCGATCTTCCTGCCGTACGCCGTGCCAGGCGTGGTGGCCTCGTTGCTCTGGGGTTTCCTGTACCTGCCGAGCCTGAGCCCGATCCACACCGTGCTGCACTGGTTCGGCATCCAGGCGGACTTGTTCGATCCCGACGTCGTGATGTTCTCGATGGCCAACATCGCCGTCTGGGGCGGCACCGGGTTCAACATGCTCGTCCTCTACACCCACCTGCGCTCCATCTCGCCGGAGTACTACGAGGCCGCCCGGCTCGACGGCGCGAGCGAGTTCCAGATCGCCACCCGGATCAAACTGCCGATGCTTGTGCCGTCCCTCATCCTGACCACGGTGTTCTCCATCATCGCCACCTCGCAGGTGTTCACCGAGCCCATGACGCTGCGGCCCATCTCGAACACCATCAGCTCCACCTGGAGCCCGCTGATGACGGTCTTCACCCAGGCGTTCAAGAACCTCGACCTGTACTCGGCCGCGGCGACCTCGATCGTGATCGCGGCGATCTCCCTGGTGTTGTCCTTCGGCTTCCTGCGCGTCGTCCGCAAGCGAGCCTTCAGCGAGGAGTCCTGATGCGCCGCCGGATCGGCCTCACCCCCACCGTCCTGCTCCTGCTCGGCGCGGTCTACAGCCTGCTGCCGGTGGCCTGGGTGCTCGTCGCCGCCACCAAGTCACGCGCCGAGCTGTTCTCCAGCAACGCGTTCCAGCCCGGCACGGGCCTGTGGGACAACCTCGTCGAGCTCAGCAATCACCGCGACGGCATCTTCTGGCGCTGGACCCTGAACACCGCCTTGTACGCCGGCGTCGGCGCGCTGCTCTCCACGATGGTCAGCGCACTGTCGGGATACACGCTGGCCAAGTTCAGCTTCCGCGGCCGGAACCTCATCTTCAACCTGCTCATCGGCGGCATCCTGGTGCCCGCGGTCGTCCTGGCGATCCCGCAGTACCTGCTGCTCGCCAAGATCGGGCTGGCCAACACCTACTGGTCGGTCCTGTTACCCGGCATCCTGCACCCCTACAGCATCTACCTCGCCCGGGTGTACGCCGGCGCAGCCATCCCGGACTCGATGCTCGAAGCGGCCCGGATCGACGGAGCCGGCGAGTTTCGGCTGCTCAACCGGATCGCGATGCCCATGATGGTCCCCGGGCTGGTGACGATCTTCCTCTTCCAGTTCGTCGCGATCTGGAACAACTTCCTGTTGCCGTTCATCATGCTCGCCGACGACACGAAGTTCCCGCTCACCGTCGGCCTCTACACCTGGCTCGCGACCGGCGCCAACCAGCCCGCGCTGTACACCCTCGTCATCACCGGCGCGCTCCTGTCGATCATTCCCCTGATCGCACTCTTCCTGACCATGCAACGCTACTGGCGTACCGACCTCACGAGCGGAGCTGTGAAAGGCTGATGCACGTGAGCCCACGCGCCTCCCGTCCCACCATCCACGACGTCGCCCGCGTCGCCGGAGTATCCCGCGGCACCGTGTCCCGGGCGCTCAACGGCGACGCATACGTCAGCGCCGCCGCGCTGGCCGCCGTCCAGCGAGCGGTCGCCGAGACCGGCTACGTCGTGAACCGAGCCGCCCGCAGCCTGGTCACCCGGCAGACCGGCTCGGTGCTGATGGTGCTCTCGGAACCGCAGGAGAAGCTGTTCGAAGACCCGAACTACAGCACCCTCATGCGAGTGGCGATGCGCCGCCTCGCCCAGCGCGACATCTCACTGGTCATCATGTTGTCGGCCAACGACGGCGACCGCGACCGCGTGATCCGCTACGTTCGCGGCGGGCACTGCGACGGCGTACTGCTCGTCACGACGCACTCCGGCGACCCGCTGCTGGACGAGCTGGGCCGCGCTCACATCCCGGCCGTGACCTGCGGCGAGATCCCGGGCGGGCGGCATCAGGTGCCGTACGCCGCAGCCGACGACCGCGGCGGCGCCCAACGGGTGACCCAGTACCTCGCCGACTCCGGCCGCCGCCGGATCGCCACCATCACCGGCCCACTCGACACCCCCGGCGGACTCCTACGGCTCGAAGGGTTCTGCGACGTCCTCGGGCGCAAGGCCACCAAGAAGCTCATCGCGTACGGGGACTGGACCCGCCACAGCGGCGAAGTCGCCATGACCGAACTGCTCGAACGGTCGCCCGACCTCGACGCCGTCTTCGTCGGCAACGATTTGATGGCGGCCGGCGCCCTCGCCGCGCTCCGGGCCGCCGGTCGCCGGGTGCCCGAAGACGTGGCGGTGGTCGGGTTCGACGACTCCTCGGTGGCCATGTCGACCCATCCGCTGCTGACCACCATGCGCCAGCCGCTGGAGCAGGTCGCCGAGGAGACCGTACGCCTCCTGCTCGAGCTGATCGACGGAGCCGAGACCGTCGAGTCCGTCGTTCTGCCCACCGAGCTGATCGTCCGCGAATCCGCCTAGCCCTCCTCCTGCTTGTTCCCTGCGCGCTTTCCCTGCGGATCACGGTTATGCATGCCATCGGGGGCAGGTTTAGCCTGCATATCCGTGATCCGTCGGTCGCCTCAGCGGATTTGCGGTAGACGAGGCGGCACGCCGCGTGACGGTAACCTTCGACGTGCTGACGCTCCCGGTGGAGGGCCCCGCACCGGAATCTGCGCTCACCGCGCTGGTCCTCGATGGAGTCAGCCGCATCGCCGCGTCGCTTCGGAACGGCCTCTGGAACGACCTCACAGCGCCCGTTGAATCGCTGGAGCTGGCAGAGCTCTCGGCGACGGTGGACAGGCTCGGCGGTCACCTGATCTACGGCTGCGAGTTCATCGACCCACCCGAGAGCAGCTGGCTGCCCTGGCGTCACCGCCTCAGCCTCGACGCGCGCTTGGCTGAGTCGCCGGGCGGGCATGTTCTCGAGCTGTTCCAGGAACCCGGTCCGTTCCCCCGCCATCTCGACGTACGCATCTGGTTCGACACGCTTCGCGTGACGGACCTCAACGGCGTAGAAATACCGTTACAAGATTCATCGACGGCGGAACGCGCTGGTGGAACGGTCTGTTCGCGCGCGATCCGCGTACGGGTGGCACAGGTATCGTCGCCTAATCCGCTCAGGCCCTCGGCTCGACGAGCCAGTCGTAGTACGGCCACTCTTCGGTCCCGACGTCCACCGTTCGCGAATGCCGCCAGCGCAACAGCTCACGGCGATCGTCCGCCGACAGCTCACTAGCCTCGGCGGTCTTGCTCAATCGGGGATCGAGGCGGACACCCACGTTGTAGTGCAGCTCGTCCCCGACGACGTAGTCGCGCCGGAAATCGGTGCCCCACTGAGAGCTGCCGCCCCAGCCATGCGAGTTGTCACGGACCAGCCGATTCCGCCGCCACCACGCCCAGTACAGGCAAGATTTGGCCGCGACTGTCGGGTCCAGCGCGCTCGCGCCTGCGCGTACGACGACACCGGAGCGAGCCAGCACCATGCCGCCGACGAGAGCACCAGGCCACACTTGCTCAACCATTGACACCGGCTCGTCCGGATCATCGGCCGGCACGACGCGTACGACCTCGTGGAAGAACGGATGGAAGGCGTCCTCGGCGATCTCGACCGCGCCGACGGCCCGCCGGAACTCCGCCCAGGCCGTCGCCGACGGGATCGGCCCACTCCACCAAGGCTTGCCGGTCGTCCACGCGAGCAGCGCCGGATCGTCCACGACGGGCTGAAACGGCGAGATCAGAATCTCCACCAACCTCGACACGGCGTACAGCCCGAACGAGACTTCGTCGTCGACAGCGCGGCGGTGACTCTCCGGCCGGCCGATCTCCTGGAGCTCGGCGATGACTTCCGGATGCGCAGCTAACCAAGGCAGCAGCTCGTCGGCGCCGAACCCTGGGGTGCCTTCGTCACGTAGGCCCAGGATCAGCGGTTGCGCCTGCCATAGATGAGTCTCGTCCACGCCCGAGACGGTAGAGCCTGAGGTCGTCGCGGTCGCGGGGATTTCGGCGTGATGGGCGGCTTGGTCGCTACATCGTCCTAGGAGCATGGGTCAGATTCGCTCTTCATACTGTCCGATGTGGATGGGTCAAGAGGTTGATCGTTTATCGGCATCTTGTGTGCCGGTTGGGTTTTCCCCGGTTAGTGGTCCGACAGGCGTTCTAAAATTGGGTCATGAACACGGGGGTGTTGGAACAGGCGGAGGCGGATGTCGCCGAGCTTGCTGCTGGTCCCCTGTGGACGTTTTCCGACGCTGAGATCACCGATGAGGTGCGCCGTACGTTTGCGTTGGTGCAGCGGTTGTCGGCCCGGCTGCTCGCGTTGGTGGGGACGGCCGAGGGGCGGGAGGTGCCGTACAACGCTGGGGCCACTGGGACGGCGAACTGGTTGACGTTTCTGCTGGCGGTCAAGCACACCACCGCCAAGGACATGGCCAAACTGGCGAAGTTGCTGCCGACGGTGCCGGTGCTGGAGGAAGCTCTCGCCGCTGGGCGGGTGAACGTCGAGCAGGCGCAGGTGATCGCGTCGACGGTGCACGGGCTGCCGAACGCGGTCGGTGAGCAGGGCAAGGCCAAAGCAGCCGAGGTGCTGACCAAGCTGGCCGTCGAGCAGCGGGAACGGCCCGACGTGCTGGAGCGGCACAAGCGGCAGATCTTGGAGCTGGTCGCTCCGGAGATCGCCGAGGAGCGCCTGCGTCGGGAGTTGGAACGGGCCGAGCGGTCGGCGCACGACCGGCGTGACTTCACCCTGATCCCGAACGGTGAGGGCGAGTACCGCATCCGCGGAGTCTTGGACGCGGAGATGGCTGCCATCCTGCGCGCGGCGTTGGTCCGCTGTCGGCACCGCGCCGTCCGGCACCCACCGCTGCGGCAGACCAAACGCTGAGCGGCGACCACCCAGACCTCCCGGACCATAGCAGCGGCCAGCCGGACTTCAGCGGCAGCCGTCAGAATCTCGGCGGAGCGTTCGGCGGGCCCGACTCGGCACCGGCAGACGGCGGCGTGGCGACCGCGACGGGCGGCGCGATCGCGGCTGGCGGCTTAGGCGTGGCTGGCGGCGCGACCGTGGCAGGTGGCGCGCGTTCGGTAGGTGGCGGCACGGTACCCGGCGTGGCGACGGCGGCCGAGGCGGATCCGGCAGGCGGTGCGGCCACGGCATCCGGTGACGCGATCGGGGCAGCCAAGCGGGTGTTGCCGGGTGATCCGGATCTGCGGTCGGCTGGTGCCCGCCGCGCCGACGCGCTCATCGAGCTGTGCGAACGGATCCTGCACACCGGCGAACTGCCCGACAACGGCGGCCAGAAACCGCACCTCACGATCACCCTGCCCTGGGAGCAGCTGAAAGCCAAAGTCGGCGCCGGACTGCTCGACACCGGTGACCTGCTCACCCCGGAAACCGTCCGCCGCCTCGCCTGCGACGCGATCATCATCCCCGCCGTCTTGGGCGGCGACGGTCAGGTCCTCGACGTCGGCCGCGCCCGCCGCCTCATCGACGGCCCACTACGCCGCGCGCTTGTGTTGCGAGACAGGGGATGCGCGTTCCCCGGATGCGATCGCCCACCCCAGTGGTGCGACGGCCACCACGTGACCGCGTGGGCAGACGGCGGAACCACCTGTTTAGCGAACTCTGTCCTGCTTTGTGGCTTCCACCACCGCGAAATCCACCACGGACACTGGCAAGTACGCATCAGAACCGACGGCTTCCCCGAATTCCTCCCACCAGCGTTCATCGACCCACTACGCAGACCCGTGCAGAACACCCTGCACAGACGCTGCTGACCGACGAGGTCAGATGGATAGCGGGCTGAGCTGGTAGTCGCCGACGTCGGGGTTCCAGCTCAAGTCGATGACGCCGCTGGTCGCAGCCGCCTGGCAGAACTGCAGAAAACTCCGGTAGCCGAGCTTCTTCTCGCTGAAGTCTGGGCGTACGCGGCGCAGCTGGTTCTTCAGACCGGACAGGGCGACGGCGGACCCGCCCCGGGACAGGTCGCTGACGACCGTGCGGAGCAGCGCGAACGCCTCTTCCCGGTCGCCGTGCTCCGGCAACGACACCTCGGGATCGCCCTTGGCCGGTCCGTCGGTCAACTCGACGATCTCGTGCTGGGCCAGGAAACGCAGCAGTTCGCCGAAGGCGCGGAAACCGTAATCGGCTTCGTTGAAGGTCGGATCCTTTCGGAGCAGCGTTCGCTTGAGCGTGGAGGCGGTGACCGAACCGCTGCTGCTCCGTTGGAGGCCGGCGACCGTCTGGGCAACCTGGACCGACAGGGAGTCGATGTCCCGTGTCGCGGGTTCGGTCTCCGTAGGCTCCGCTTCGGCGGCCTCGATGGGCGGCACCAGTGAGACCGGTGTCGTGGCCTCTGCGGGTTCGGGATGTTTCGCCGGCTGGGCGGATTTCGCGGATGAGGGTCGGGTCGGGATCTCCACGCCTTCGAGCCGGTCGTAGAAGAGGAACTCGTCGCAGGCCGGCGGCAGCAGCGCCGAGGTGGTCTTTTCGACGCCGACGCCGATCACCCGCTTGTTGAGCTCACGGAGTTTGTGCACCAGCGGCGTGAAGTCGCTGTCGCCGGTGCAGAACACGAAGGTCGAGATGTAGTCCCGCTCGAAGGCGAGTTCCATCGCGTCGACCGCCATCTTGATGTCGGCCGAGTTCTTCCGGGAGGCGCCCATCCGCTGCGGGATGTCGATCAGCTCGACGTGCTGCCGGGTCAGCCGTCGCCGGTCCTCGTCGAAGTAGGACCAGTCCGCGTACGCCCGGCGCACGACGACACGACCGCGCTCGGCCAATGCGTCGGCCACCGGTTTCAAGTCGAAGGCCATGCCACCCAGATGGTCGCGAGCGCCGATCGCCAGGTTCTCGTAGTCGAGGAACAGCGCGATGCGCTCTTCTTGATCCACTGCAGCTCCCGATTCACCGGCCAGAAGACCTTTGTATCAGCTGGCGGTGGACTCCGCGCGGAACAGTCAGTATCCGATCGCCGTGGCGGCGACGGAGCGGAGGTAGGCCGCGGTGTCAGCGGGCAGGTACAGGCTGGGCAGGTCGCGTGGAGACGCGGCGAAGAGGATCCCGAACAGCGTGACCGCGTCGAGGTACACGGCGACTTCGGTGGGGTGCTTGCCGTCGGGCACGATGAGGTGGGAAGCACCCTTCGCTGAGATGACCGTTTCGAACTCGTCGCCGATCGGAGCGAGGAGATTCGGGGTGGCCAACGCGGCGGACAGGGCCGCGTAGTTCGCGTCGAGCGCGGTTTTCGCCGCTGCGCGGGACCGGAACGGGGATGGATTCTTCAACACCCAGTTCTTGAAGAGGACCACCCGTCCGCCCGGCTTCAACGCGCGGCGAAAGGTCGGGGCGTACAGGTTGAGCAGGGTGTCCGTCGCCGCAGGCAGGTTGGTGACCACGAGGATGCTCAATTCCTGCAGCACGATGAAGTCGTACTGCTTACGGCCGTCCAGCGCGCTCGCGGCAAGTCCGTCGCTCCAGGTATGCCGAAGGGTGTAGCCGAAGTGGATGACCTTGGTGACGTTCACCGGTCGGCCTTCGATCGCCGCGAGGTGGCTCAGCACGTCGGGCGTGTCCTCGCCGGTGGCTTCGGTCGTCGTCCCGATCAGGCTGTTGCCGACGAACAGCACGTCGAGGGGTGGGGCAGCGGTGGCCGCCGACGAAGCCGACGCGACAGTGAACCGAACAGTCAGCGCCCTGCCGGTTGGCGTACCGGTGGCGCTGAGCGCCTGAGCCGTGAGGCTGTAGTCGTCCGGTGTCGCCAGCAACGGGCAGTCCACGTAGTCACCGCAGAGGAAGTACGGCGCTCGGGACTCGGTCCGCGTAAGGCTGCTGCCCGACGCGCCGGACAGGGTGAAGGCGACGCCGGCGAGATGCGCTCCAGGAGCGACCGTGGCCTGCAGGCTGAGCCGGTGGTGGGTCAGCCGGCCGAGGTCGATCACGGTGCCGTCGGTCACCGGGCTCAAGCCCAGAATCGGCCGGCGACTCACGTCGTTGACAAGCTGAACACCGCTGAAGACGCGGACCTCATCGTCGCCGCTCGCGGAGACGCGCGGCGCCGCCCAGACGAAGGCGACGGCCATGGTTGCCAGCGCGAGGACGGCGCGCGACCGACGGGCGTAGGGCATTTCCGTAGTGACTCCCCCGAAACGGAAAACCGAAGTGTTCGCCCAGGGTGAGGACCACGACGTGCGCTGTCAATCAGCGGGCCGACCTATTGCCCGAATAGCGACGATGTCGACCCGTTCATCGGCTCCGTCGCTTGCTGTGCTGGGACTTAGAACGTGGCGATCGGGTTGACCGGGCTGCCGGAAGTGCCCGCGAGGCGTACCGGCGCGACGGCGAGCTGGAAGTCCCATTGGCCCAGCTCGGCTGCGGTTGCGGCACACAGCTCCAGGTCACAGTTGTCGAGCAGCCAGAGACCCATCGCGACCAGGCTCACGGCGTGCACCGGCATCAGGATGTCGTCGTACCCCGACGGCTGAACGTCTTGCGGTGTGTCCGCGGCGATCAGCGCGACCTGCCGTTCCTGCAGCCAGGGCAGGCAGGACGCGTGCCAGCCCGCCTGGGTGAAACTGAAGGCCGCGCCGGACTCGTGCCGGACGCGGCCGTAGCCGGTCCGCAGGAGGACCGCGTCGCCGGATCGCACCCGCACCCCTTGACGACGCTCCGCCTCCTCGAGGTCTTCGGGGAACACCGGCTCACCCGAGTCGAGCCACGGCACATCGCGTACGGCTGCGATGTCCAGCAGGACACCGCGTGTGACGATCCCGTTCGCAGCTGCGGTGACGGCGGCCCAGGCCGATCCGGTCTCGGCGTCGACCAGCGAGTGCGGCCGCCCGTTGTACATCTTGCCGTCCCAGTAGAGATGGCACGGCGAGTCCAGGTGGGTGATGGTGTTGCCGTGGAACATGAGACCGAGCTGCTCGTTCGAGAAGCCCCAGCGCCGGTCGTTGTGGAAGGCGGGCACCGGGATGTTCTCGGCGCCGGGCATGTCGGCCGCGCACGGGCAGGTGTTGGTCGACCGCTCCATCTCGTCTGGTACGCCGATCTCCCAGGCGCAGGACAAGCTGCGGCCGTGGCGTACGGCCCGGGCTGCGGCCAGCCGGACGTCGTCGGTGATGTGGTTCAGCGTGCCGAGCTCGTCGTCGTCGCCCCACCGTCCCCAGTTCGACAATGTGTCGAAGTACGCGAAAACCTGGTCCTGGGTGGGCATCGGCCGGTCAGCAGTCATCACCAGGCAGCGTATCGCGGCTCACGGCTTCGCTCTGCGTGGAGCGAGCGTGTAGCTGAACGAGATGAAGAAGTCGATGATCACGACGACACCCCAGCCACCCATCGGTCCCCACATGGGTAGCACCCGCTCATAATCCCCGACGAGCAGGGTGAACAGTCCCATGACCGCTGCCGCGACGGCGTACGCCAGGAGGTGGCGTAGCCACTGCCGACGTTCGTAGGCGGCGTGCTCCGGGCCGTGCTTCGGTGGGCGTACGGGAGCGGGCCCGCCCGCGAAACGATGGGCGAACCGCTGGTCGGCCCAGCGGACGAGCTGCCCGCCGAAGGCGACCGACACTCCGATGTAGATCGCTGCGAGACCGTGCGCGATCGTCGCGGTCCCCCCGCCGCGCAAGTCGATGACGGACGCGGCCAGCAGCACGACGTCCACCAGCGGTACGCAGATCAGCAGCACTGTGCTGAGCGTCTTCGCCTTGAGCAGATAGCGGGCGGCGAGCCCGGCCAGCAGCAGCACCCAGAAGCCGACCTCACACGCGATGATCAGCGGAATCACGACACCACCTCCCCCAGTTTTTCACACGCTCGTGTCATAATAGCGCGGTGCCCAAAATCGTGGACCACGAACAGCGCCGACGCGAGCTGGCCGCCGCCGTCTGGCAGGTGATCGCCGACCACGGCGTGGCTGAGGTGTCGATCCGTATGGTGGCCGCGGCCGCAGGCTGGTCGACCGGCGCGCTCCGGCATTACTTCGCGACCCGTGGCGAGTTGCTCGCCTTCGCCTGCGAGCAGGTCATCGACCAGGTGACCGAGCGCATCCAGGCACTGCAGGTTCCCGCCGACCCCGTACGCGCGGTCAGGGCGATCCTGCTGGAGACGATGCCGGTCGACGAGCGGCGGCGTACGGAGGATTCGATCGCCTTCTCGTTCCTGGCACTCGGCCTCGGCGACCCCGAGCTGGCCCGGGTTCAGCGACGGCATTTCACCTCGATGTACGGGCTGTGCCTACAGCTGATCGAAGGGCTCGCCGCGGCGGGCGCGCTCGCAAAAACATCGGAGAGCCTGCCGACGCTGGCCCGCCGCCTGCACGCGGTCGTCGACGGGCTCACCGTGCATGTCCTGGCCGGCCACCTCACGAGTAGCGAAATGGTGGCACAGCTCAACGCGTACCTCATGGAATTGACCGGGACCGCCGCGGACTTGAGCTAAATGATCAACGCTGTGTCATCAACGCTGTGTGATCAAGAAACCGGTTGCCGAGTCCCGCCTCGACCGGACAGGGTTGGGCCATGACAGAAGAGCGGACGTTCGGCTGGTCCAACATGTTCGTCGCGCCCGCGGACGACCCGCGCGGCCAGGACGGCTACCGAGGCGAGCGCGCGGTGCTGGCCGGTTACCTCGGGGACTACCGCAAGACGCTCGAGCTCAAGTGCGCCGGGCTGGACGCCGAGCAACTCGCCCGGCGATCGGTCGAGCCCTCGACCATGTCCCTGCTGGGCCTGATCCGGCATCTGGCCGGAGTCGAGCATTACTGGTTCCGCATCCACATGGCGGGCGAGAATGTCTCCCGGCTCTATCGGTCCGGCGACGACCGCGACGAGGACTTCAACGGCGCGGTCGGCGATCCCGTCGTCGTCGACGAGGCCTGGGCGACCTGGCGGACGGAGGTCGCGTACGCCGAGCAGTATGTCGAGGCGGCTCCGAGCATGGACTTCGTCGGCGCGAAGGGCGACGAACTCCGCGACATACTGGTCCACATGATCGAGGAGTACGCCCGCCACATGGGCCATGCGGACCTGCTCCGTGAGCGCATCGACGGCCGGGTCGGCCAATAGCGCAAGTTATCTGAATTCAGTCCAAAACGGAGATCTCGCCAGTAGAGTCACGGGCAGCGGAAGGGGCCCGTACGCATGCAGGTCGAGACCAAGCCCGAAGCTTCCGGCGCTCCAGCGTCCGTCAAGCTGACCTTCTGGACCATGACCGCCATGGTCGTGGGGTCGATGGTCGGTGCGGGTGTGTTCTCCCTGCCGCGGCGATTCGCGCAGGAGACCGGGGTTGCCGGCGCGCTCATCGCCTGGGCGGTCGCCGGCACCGGCATGCTGATGCTGGCCTTCGTCTTCCAGATGCTGGCCGTACGCCGTCCGCACCTCGACGCCGGTGTCTACGCGTACGCGAAGGCTGGGTTCGGCGAGTATCCCGGCTTCTTCTCCGCCTTCGGGTACTGGGCGAGCGCCTGCGTCGGCAACGTCACCTACTGGGTGCTGATCATGTCCACCGTGGGCGCGATCGTGCCCGCGCTCGGCGACGGTGACACCATCCTGGCGATCGTGCTCTCCTCGATCGGCCTCTGGGCGTTCTACGCCCTCATCAGCCGGGGCGTACGCGAGGCCACCGCGATCAACCGGATCGTGACTGTGGCCAAGCTGGTTCCGATCATCGTCTTCATCCTGCTCGCGGTGTTCTACCTGGATCCGAAGGTGTTCGCCGAGAACTGGGGCGGGGCAGATTACGCCGGATCACTGTTCAGCCAGGTCAAGGGCACGATGCTGGCGACCGTCTTCGTGTTCCTCGGCGTCGAGGGGGCCAGCGTCTACTCGCGGCACGCGAAGCGGCGCGAAGACGTCGGACGCGCCACCATCCTCGGCTTCCTGAGCGTCTTCGCCATCTTCGCCTCGGTCACCATCGTCTCCTACGGCATCCTGCCGATGAGCGAGATCGCCGAGCTGCGCCAGCCCAGCATGGCCGGGGTGCTCGAAGCGGCCGTCGGCACCTGGGGCGAGGTCTTCGTCAGCATCGGGCTGATCATCTCGGTGCTCGGGGCGTACCTGGCGTGGACGCTCATGGCGGCCGAAGTGCTGCTCGTCGCGGCGAAGGACGACGACATGCCGCGCTTCCTGCGCCGCACCAGCTCCGCCGACGTGCCGATCCCGGCGCTCGTCCTGTCGACGGCGTTGTCCCAGCTCTTCCTCATCGTCACGTACTTCTCCGAAGACGCGTTCTCGTTCGCCCTCGACCTCACCAGTGCGCTCACGCTCATTCCGTTCCTGCTGGCGGCGGCGTACGCGGTCAAGGTGATGCTGGGCTGGGACGGCGACCGCCGCCGGGGCTCCGGCGGGCAGCTGCTCGTCGCCGCACTGGCCACTGTGTACACACTGTTCCTGCTGTTCGCGGCGGGACTGAAGTTCGTGCTCGTCTCGTTCGTCGTGTACGCCCCGGCCACGATCCTGTTCGTGATGGCGCGCCGGGAGCAGGGTCGTCGGCTGTTCTCGCCGGGCGAATTCGTTCTGCTGGCGATCTCGATCGCGGGTGCGGTGCTCGGCATCGTCGCGCTCGCGGCCGGGTGGATCAGCTTGTAGAGCTGGGGGATTTCATGACTGAGTCCGGCAAGCCCGCCTCCGCCGCGTACGGCGTGCACTCCGAGGTCGGCAAGCTCCGCAAGGTGCTGGTCTGCCGTCCCGGGCTGGCCCATCGGCGGCTGACCCCGACCAACAGCGACGACCTGCTCTTCGACGACGTCATGTGGGTGGAGAACGCGCAACGCGATCATCTCGACTTCGTCAACAAGATGCGTACGCGGGGCATCGAGGTGGTCGAGCTGCACGACCTGCTGACCGAGACCCTGGCTCTCGGGGACGCCAAGAGCTGGCTGCTCGACCGCAAGATCACCCCGAACGAGGTCGGTCTCGGGCTGGTCGAGCCGACTCGGGCGTACCTGGACAGCCTGGATCCGGCGAAGCTGGCCGAGCACCTGATCGGCGGCCTGGCCACAGCCGACCTGCCCGACGAGTTCCGCTCACCGTACCTGGCGCTGGTCCGCGAGTCGGCAGGCATCCGCGAGTACCTCATGCCACCGCTGCCGAACACTCTCTACACCCGCGACACCACCTGCTGGCTCTACGGCGGCCTGACGATGAACCCGCTCTACTGGCCGGCCCGCCATGACGAGACCATGCTCATGAAGGCGATCTACACCTTCCATCCGGACTACGTCGGCTCGAAGGTCTGGTGGGGCGACCCCGAGAAATCCTGGGCGCAGGCCACCTTCGAGGGCGGCGACATCATGCCGGTCGGCAACGGCGTCGTGCTCATGGGCATGAGCGAGCGCACGTCGCGCCAGGCGATCACCCAGGTCGCGGCCGCGCTGTTCGAGAACGGGGCGGCCGACCACGTGGTGGTCGCGGGCATGCCGAAGCTCCGCGCCGCGATGCATCTGGACACCGTGTTCACCTTCGCCGACCGTGACGTCGTCACCCTCTACCGCAAGATCATGGAGTCGGTCCACACCTTCTCGTTGCGGCCGTCGGACGCATCGCCCGGCGTCGAGGTCATCGACCACGGCGACGAGGCATTCGTCGACGTCGTGGCCAAGGCGCTCGGTCTGCCCAAGCTCCGCGTCATCGAGACCGGCGGCGACGTGTACGCCTCGGAGCGGCAGCAGTGGGACAGCGGCAACAACGCCGTGTGCCTCGAACCCGGGGTCGTGGTGACCTACGACCGCAACACGCAGACGAACACGTTGCTGCGTAAGGCGGGCATCGAGGTGATCACGATCGTCGGCGCGGAGCTGGGCCGGGGCCGCGGCGGCGGGCATTGCATGACCTGCCCGATCGTCCGCGACCCCGTGGAGTTCTGAGTTACCTGATCGCGCCGAGATCCAGCACGACGGTCGCGTCGCTGTCGGCCGGGTCCGGCCAGCTCAAATAGGTCAGCTGCGGCGAGAACTGGAACGTGTAGGCCGAACCGACGATCGCGATCTTGCCGGTCGTACTGTCGATGAGATAGTCCGGCTGGCTGCTCCCCGCCGTGCGGCCATGCCCGCCGATGAACCGCCCGCCGAGGACCGATCCCGATTCGAACGACCCGACCTGCGTACGCTCGCTGCCGTCGAGGTGCTGGACGACGACAGCCGGCCCGCCCGCGATCTGCGTCGCGCCGGAGCAGAGCGTCGCGGTGCAGTCGGTCGGCCCCAGCTCGCTGGCGGCGACCGCGACCCGCTGTCCGGTGAGGACGTTGCGCAGCTCCGTCACGGGGCTTCGGGCGACGACGTCGAAGTCGACCACCGGCGCAGTCGCGGCCCACGGCCAGGACATCACGGTGAGCCCTTCGAAGCCGGCCAGCGACTCGACGGCCGCCCCGTCCCGCACGGCGACCCGGAAGATGCCCAGCCGGTAGGTGTCCCAGTACACATGGTCGGCGGTGGCGTACAGGCCGACGATGCCGATCTGCTCCTGAGCGGCCAGCAGCCGAGGCCGTCCACCGGACCGCGGGAGCGCCCAGATCATCTCCATCACGGTGCCGTCGGTGAGCCGGCCCTTGGCCCACCAGTAGACGGCGTCGTCGCTGACCGTGAAATCCTGCGGGAAGTACTCGGCCGCGTCGGCCGGACCGGTCAGGTCGGCCAGCAGCGTCGTCGCCCGGGTCTTGGTGTCGAACGCGTACAACCGGGTCACCCGCTCGAAGGCGGGCAGATAGCCGAGCAACAGGTGGTTCGCGTCGAGCACGCCCTCCAGCTGGAACTCCGCACCGTCGAGCGCGTGGGTGGGGAACTTCGAGATCGCCTCCGGCCAGACCATGGCCGCCGGAAGCGCCTGCCCGACGTCGCCGGGCACGGTGATGCGGTTGGTCGGCACCGAAACCGGCGACCCGCTCGGCGTCGTCTTGACCGTCCTCGTGGGCGACGGGGTCGTCGCCGGCGTCGGTGGCGCCGTCGGGTCGTTGCCCGTCAGGACCAGCCAGGCCAGCCCGAGGACGAGGACGATCGCCGCCGAAACCGTGACGAGCATGCGCTTGCGGCGGCGCGTGTGGCGTACCTCGACGAGGCCCACGAGGTCGGCCGGTGCTTCCGCGCGCTCGCCCAGAGCCACCAGCTCTTCGCGCAACCGATCCAGCCCCCGCGAGGCCTGGCTGCGTACCGTGCCCTCGGTGACGTTCAGGCATTCGGCGATCTGACGGTCACCGAGACCCTCGTAGTAGCGCAGCACCAGCACCGCCCGCTGTCGCGCAGGCAGCCCGGCCAGGCTGCGCAGCAGGTCGGTGTCGCCCTCGACCCGGTCCAGCCCGGGATCGGTCCGGCCGCGGTCGGGCACGGCGTCGGTCAGGCGCTCGCGGCGGCGCTTCCGCCAGATGCTGATGTGCAGACGCGCCATCGTCGTGCGGACGTAGCCCTCCGGCTCGTTCTGCCGATGCACCCGATGCCAGGCCACCCGCAGCCGGACCAGCGCCTCCTGCACCAGGTCGTCGGCGTCGTGCTGATTGCCGGTCAGCACGTACGCGTACCGGTACAGGGCCGGCCCGCGCTCGCGGACGAAGTCGGTGAACTGGTCGGTAAACTGCTCGGTGAACTGCGCCGTGTCGGTCATGCGGCCTCCTCATGACCCAGGACGCACGACCCCCGTGCGTTGTTGCACGAATATCATCCCGGTCAGGTGGACCGGGCGCTCAACGATCGGTTCCAGCGCAGGGACAGCACCACCGCGGCGATGGCCAGCAGCGTACCGAGCAGGACGAACCACACGCTGACCTCGACCAACTTCTGCTGCCCGACGAAGTTGCTCGGCAGGTCGGTCAGCACGTCCTGAAGCTGGTCGGCGTCTTCGGCCCGGAAGTACTCGCCGCCGGTGATCTCCGCGACCTTCTCCAGGGTGTCCTCGTCGATCTGCTGGACGCGGCCGCCGCCACCGCCGAAGCCGCCGCCGAACCGGCCGCCGTCGTTGCCGAACGCCGAACCCCCGCTGATCTGGTCAGCGGTGCAGACCATGGGCGCGGGCTGCGTAGTGCCGAAGCCGATCGGGTAGACCCGCAGGCCACGGGCCGATGCCTGCTCGGCGGCGGTCACCGGCTCGACGCCTTGCGTGTTCGCGCCGTCGGTCAGCACGACGATCGTGTCGGCCTGGTATTCGGCCGGTGCGCCCGAAGGCGCCGGTGACGCTTCACCCGACGTCACGCCGGTCGGCGGCACCGCCGGATTGGTTTCGGCGATCGCGTCGATCGAGGTCAGAATGGCCTGCCCGATCGCGGTGCCCCGGCCGGTCCGCAGTTCGTCGATCGCCTTGAGCAGAGCTTCTTGGTCGGTCGTGGGCTCGACGAGCAAGGCCGCGATGCCCGAGAACGTCACCAGCCCGATCTTCGTCTCGCCGCCCTGCGCCTTGATGAATTCGCGCGCGGCCGCCTGGGCCGCCGCTATCCGGTTCGGCTGCACGTCGGTCGAGCACATCGATCGGGAGACGTCGATCGCCAGCAGGATCGAGGTCGCGTTGGACGGTACGCGTACCGACGCCTGTGGGCGTGCCGCCCCGACGGCGAGGAACACCAGAGCGGCCACGAACAGGATCACCGGGATACGCCGCCGCCACGCCGTCCGGCCCGGGACGGCCGCCCGAATCAGGGCGACGCTGGACACGCGGACGGCCACCTTGCGCCGCCGCCGGTTGGCCCACCAGCGAGCCAGCAGCAACAGCGGGACGACGAGCAGGGCGGCGAGCGCCCACGGCCAGCTGAGCGACATCAGACGATCCTTCCGTGCCAGCTGATCATCAGCAGCCCGCCCGCCGTCAGCAGGAGCAGAGCCGCGACGGCGAGCACGCCGGTCAGCTCGACGGTCTCCGGGCGGCTGGTGAGCCGCAGGTCGATGGAGCGGTGGATCTGGTTGAGCTGGTCGGCGTCGGACGCCGGATGATAGGAGCCGCCGGTCGTCGCAGCGAGGTTGGTCAGCACGTCCTCGTGCAGTGCTGTCGCGACCTGATAGCCGTCGGCCTCGACGATGGCGCCCTGAGCGGTGCCGATGCCCACGGTCTCGATGCGTACGCCGGCCGTGGCGGCCAAGTCGGCGGCGGTCTGCACGCCACCCGTGGTGTCACCGCCCGCGCCGCCACTGCCACCACCGCCGCCGCCCGACGTGTCCTCGCCGTCGGAGAACAGCACGATCGTGGCCGAACCCCAATAGCCGAGGTCGGGAGCCTGCCCGTCGGCGGGCAGCGCGACCTGCTTGCCGACGATGGCGGTCAGCGCGACGAGGATGGCCTGCCGCAACGACGTCCCACCGGAAGCCGAGGCGCGGTCGATCGCCGCCAGCACCGCCTGGTGATCGGCGGTCGGAGCCTGCGTGGCCAGCCCGTCGGGCCCGAACACGACGACGCCCATGTCCACAGTGCTCGGTTGGGCGGCGGCGAAACCCGCGGCGGCCGACTTCGTCGCGGCCAACCGGCTCGGCTTCACGTCGTCGGCCGTCATGCTCTGCGACACGTCGAGGACGAGGATGACCGTCCCCGATACGCGCGGCACCTTGATCTCCGCCGTCGGCCGGGCCAGCGCCAGCAGCAACAACGGCAGCGCGGCCAGGAACAAGGCGTACGGGAGATGGCGTCGGCGGCCGGACAACGCGGCCAGCGCGAACGCGCCCAGACCGGCGTTTCGCAGCGCCGCCGACCGGCGGCGCGCCAGGACCACGTACGCCGTGATCGCGCCCGCCGCGAGCAGCACCGCGACGACGACGAGAAGCGGGTACATCACGGTCATGGGCGTCTCCGATGCGAGTCCTGGACCATCTCCACCAACGCCCGCAGGAGGTCGGAGTCCGTCGTGATCCGGTGCGCGGTGACCCTGGCCTGCCGCATCGCCTCGGCCAGCGCCGTCTCACGCGCGTCCACCTCGGCGGCCAGCCGTCGGCGCAACAGCGGATCGCTGGTGTCCACCAGGATCTGCTCGGCCGTCTCGGCGTCCTCGACGACGACGAGACCCACGTCGGGCAGGTCGAGCTCGGCCGGGTCGACCAGGCGTACGACCACGACCTCATGGCGATGAGCCAATTGCCCCAGCGCTCGTTCCCAGCCCGCCTCGCCGATGAAGTCGGACAGGACGAAGACGAGGCTGCGTCGGCGCGCCGCCGTCGCCACGGTACGCAGCATCGCCGCGAGGTCGGTCGTGGTTCCCCGAGTCTTGCCCTCGTGGGCCGGAGCGGCGGCCGTCCGGTCCAGCTCGTGCGCGATACGGAGCGCCTGCGTGCGCCCGGTCTTGGGCCGGATCACGTGTTGGAAGTGGTTGTCGTAGAACACCGCGCCCACCCGGTTGCCGTTCTGCGACAGCAGCCGGGCCAGGCAGATCGCCAGGTCACCCAGGACGGATTCCTTGCCTCCGCCGAGGCCGCCCGCCATCGAGGCGGAGCGGTCGAGGACCAGCCAGGCGGTCAGGTCTCGTTCCTCGGTGTATTGGCGGACGAAGGTCTCGTCCATGCGCGCTGTGACGTTCCAGTCGATGTGCCGGACGTCGTCTTCGGGCGTGTAGGTACGCAGGTCGGTGAAGTCGATGCCGGCGCCGTGCCAGACCGTGCGGTTGGCGCCCTGGAGCCGCCCGTCGAGCTTGCGGACCACCTGCCATTCCAGGCGCCGCAGCAATCGGTCGGAGGCCAGGCTCATGACTACCGGCCCTGCATCGCGAGGTCGGGCACCGGCAGGGCCAGCAGGATCTCGGTGAGGATCACGTCGGCGCTCACTTCGTCGGCGAGCGCCTCGTAGGACAGCACGAGGCGATGACGCAGGACGTCCAGCGCGAGATCCGTGAGGTCCTGCGGCACCGCGTAATCCCGCCCCCGCAGGAACGCCAGCGCCCGAGCGGCCAGCACCAGGTTGATCGAGGCCCGAGGACTCGCCCCGTAGGTCACGTAGCGGCTCAGCTTGTCGAGCCCGACGACCGCGGGCGTACGCGTCGCGGTCGTGAGGCGTACGGCGTACTCGATGAGGGCGGGGTCGACGTAGACCCGGTCCACCTGCTGCTGCAACCCGACCAGTTTCGCGGGGTCGATGATGCTCTGGATCGCGGCGGCCGCCTTGAGCGCGCGCTCGACGACGACGAACTCTTCGGTGGCGCTCGGATAGCCGACCAGGACCTTCATCATGAACCGGTCGACCTGGGCCTCCGGCAGCGGATACGTGCCGTCGGACTCGATCGGGTTCTGCGTCGCCATGACCAGGAACGGCTCCGGTACGCGATGCGTCTCGCGCCCGATGGTCACCTGCCGTTCCTGCATGACCTCCAGCAACGCGCTCTGCACCTTCGCCGGGGCCCGGTTGATCTCGTCGGCGAGCAGCAGATTGGTGAAGACCGGGCCGAGCGACACCTGGAACTCGCCGCTGTGCTGGTGATAGATGCGAGTGCCGACGATGTCGGCCGGGACCAGGTCCGGCGTGAACTGCACCCGGTGGAACTGCCCGCCGATCGCCTCGGCCAGCGACTTGACCGCGAGGGTCTTCGCGAGCCCGGGCACGCCTTCGACCAGGATGTGCCCGCGCGCCAGCAACGCGACGACGAGCCGCTCCAGCAGGACGTCCTGGCCCACGATCGTCTTCTTGACCTCGTAGAAGACCTGTTCGACGAGGGTCGAGCCGGGCGCTGCGGAACCGTTGGGCTGCAAAGCTTCCTCCTGCGGAGTTTCAGACTGCGGGGGTCAGATCTGAGGTGGCCGGTCGCCGCCGGCGCCGACCGCGGTGCCGATGGGCACGGCGAAGCCGATGCCGATGAAGGTGCCGTCCCGGGTCGGATTCGCCAGCGCCACGACCACGCCGATCACCTGGCCGGTCGCGTTCAGCAGCGGACCGCCGGAACTGCCCGGGTTGACCGCCGCGTCGAACTGGATGAGGCCCTTCAGGTCGGTCTTGCCCGCCCTGGTCAGCGACCGATTCAGCCCCGAGACCACACCGGTGCTGGTGCTGAGGGTTAGGCCGAGCGGATTGCCGATCGCGATGACGCCGTCGCCGATCGCCGCGCCACCGCCCAGGACCGCCGGCACCACGACCGACGGCAACTGGTCCGGCAGCAGCACGGCGATGTCGCTGGCGGCGTCGGCCGCGACGACCTGCGCCTTCGCCTGGGTGCCGTCGGCGAAGGTGACTTGGACGGCGGTAGCGCCGTCTACCACGTGCAAAGCGGTCAGCACGTTGCCATCGGCGTTGACGACTACTCCGGTGCCGGACGCGGACCCGGCCTTCGACACCGACGTGATCGAGACGATGGAGGGAGCGAGGGCCGTGTAGACCTGGTTGACGGTCGGCGGAGCGGTCGAGCTCGGCGACGCCGACGGCTTGGCCGCCGGCGTCTCGTCGCGCGCGGCCGACCCCCACCGGTACGCGATCAAGGCGGTTCCCACCAGCGCAACGACCAGAACAGTGGCCAGCCGCGCACTTCGGAGTCGCAGCGCCCTTCCGAGTCGCCCTCGCATCCTTCGAGACTAGATCGGCGACCTCAAAGCCCGGTAGGAGACGGCTTTGCCAATTACAACTTTGCCGATCACAAAGGGGACCCGCTCACACCGGTGATTTTGCGCGCGACGATCATCCCGCGCGGAATGTTCTCCCCGGCCTGCGTCTTGCGGCGTACCGTGATGTGCACGTCGAAACCGTTGCGCTCCAACACTTCCGTCATCACCTCCGGCGACCGGAAGTAGTAGTTCAACTCGAACGTCAGACCGAAGGCCTCGGTCCGCAAGACGTGCTCGTCGCGATCCATGAAGAACAGCAGCAACTCGCCACCCGGCCGCAGCACGCGGTGAAACTCGGCGAGCACGCTCGGTAGTTCCTCGTCGGGAATGTGGATGATCGAGTACTGGGCCGAGACACCAGCCAGCGATCCGTCCGCGACCGGCAGTGCCGTCATCGACGCCTCGGTGAACGACAACTCCGGGTAGCGATCGCGAGCGAAGGCGAGCATCCCCGGCGACAGATCCACCCCGAACACGTCCAGCCCGAGTTTGCGCAGGTCCGCCGTGCCGGTCCCGGTACCGCAGCCGACGTCGGCGACCGGGCCGGAACCGGCGGCGCGGACGAGATCGGCGAAGACGCCGAGCAGGGCCCGTTCGACCGGGATGTTCGCCAGTCCGTCGTGGAAGTTCTCGGCGTACGCCGGGGCGATGGTGTCGTAGGCGGCGCGGGTGCTCTCCAGAAAAGTCACCCGCCGAGCCTAGTGATCGGGGCTGACATCGGCGCTGACATCGGGGCTGCGGATCGTCAGGACGCCGGCCAGGTCGATGTCGTCGGACCGGCCGCCGAAGCCGGACTCGGAGATCAGCCGCGCGCCCAGCACCGTGCTCCAGAACGTCCGCGTCTCGGCTTCCGGAGTGCGGTCCACCACCCACCCCCGCCGATGCAGCACGCCGGCCAGATAGCGGTCGGCCTGCCGGAACAGGATCGCCAGGTTGTGCTCGGCGACCGGGCGCAACTCGGGGCGCCGGCCCGCGATCGACATCGCGCGTACGGCGAGCGGCACGGTGGGCAGCGCCAACGCCGCCCGGGCGAGCACCAGGCGGAACGACTCGGGCGTGCGCTGGCGGCGGCCCAACGGCTCCAACCGGGCCGCGTCTCGCAGGAGAAGCCGGAACGCGGCGTGCACGAACAGGCCGTCCTTCGAGGTGAAGTAGTAGGTGATCTGGTTCGGATGGGCCCCGGCCGCCGCCGCGATCTCCGCCACGCTGACCGCGTCGTCGCCCCGAGCTGCGAACAGCTCGGCGGCCCGTTCCAGGATCAGGGCGCGGGTACGCCGGCCGCGGGCTCTGGGCGGTTCGCCGACGCTGGCCTCTGCGGGCTTCGCCGGCCGATAGGCGGTGGACACTCGTTAGTTGTATGCGATACAACTAACAGAACGCAACTTTCGCCGTGCGGAGGACACCACGATGAACTCGCAGGATGTCGTCGTCACCGGACTGGGGGCCACCACCCCGCTCGCCGGAGACGTCGAAGGACTCTGGGCCGGACTGCTCGCCGGGCGGTCCGGCGTACGCCGCATCGACGACCTGCTCGACGGAGTGCCGTCCGGCGAGGACCTGCCGACCCGCATCGCCGCACCCATGGCGGTCTCCCCCGCCGACGTGCTGCCGCGCGTACAGGCTCGCCGGATGGACCGCTGTCAGCAGGCCGCCCTCGTCGCCTCGCAGCAGGCCTGGGAGGACGCGGGCTTGCCCGAGGTGGATCCGCTGCGCCTCGCCGTCGTGATCGGCACCGGCATCGGCGGCGTCGGGACGCTCCTGGCGCAGGACGACCTGCTGGAGGAGAAGGGTCCGGGCCGGATCTCGCCGCTGACCGTGCCGATGCTGATGCCGAACGGCCCGGCGGCCTGGGTCAGCCTCGAGTACGCGGCCCGCGCCGGCGTCTACACGACCGTGTCCGCCTGCGCCTCCGGTGCCGAGGCGCTCGCGCTCGGCGCCCGGTTGATCCGCGAGGACGAGGCCGACGTCGTGATCGCGGGCGGTGCCGAGGCGGCCATCAACCCCTTGACCATCGCCGGGTTCGCCCAAGCGCGTACCCTCTCGAAACGAAACGACGACCCCGCCCGAGCCTCGCGGCCGTTCGACACGGGCCGGGACGGGTTCGTGCTGGGTGAGGGCGCGGGCGCGATGATCCTGGAGCGCGCCGACTTCGCCGCGGCGCGCGGGGCTCGCGTCCTGGGCCGGCTGGCCGGATTCGGCATCACCGCGGACGCGCACCACATCACCAGCCCCGACCCGACCGGCGCGGGCCAGATCCGCGCGATCCGCAAGGCCGTCCGCGACGGCGGCCGGCAACCATCCGATGTGGACCACGTGAACTGCCACGCGACCTCGACCGTGGTGGGCGACGTCTACGAGGCGCTCGCGATCAGGGAGGCGCTGGGCGACCGGCCGATCCTGACCGCACCGAAGTCGAGCCTCGGCCACCTGGTCGGCGCGGCCGGAGCGGTCGAGTCGATCATCACGCTGCTGTCGGTGGCCCGCGGCGTGATCCCGCCGACGCTCAACCTCGAGGACAAGGCGGCCGATGTCACGCTGGACGTGGTGACCGGGGCCCCTCGCGAGATGAATGTCCGGGCCGCCATCTGCAACTCGTTCGGCTTCGGCGGTCAGAACGTGTCGCTGCTGTTCACGCCCGCGTAGTTCTCAGCGCGGCGTGACCGTGAGCAACAGGCCGTGCACGAAGCGGTAGACGACGTCCGGCGTCTCCACCCGCCAATGCGCGGCCGTCTGCGGATCGACCTGCTTCGCGTCGGGATGAGCGGCGAGGACGTCGCCGATGACGCATCGCCACGGCGTCAGGTCGTCCGGCTGTGGTGCACCGGTGCGTACGAGCTGGCCGCGGAGCACGAAGCCCTCGTGCCCCGTTATCGCCTCCCAGGAGAGCTCCGGCCACAGCCCGCCGAGGTGCCACAGATGGGCGGTGACCTCGGCGTCTCCCACGCTGATCAGGCGCGCGGCGTCGGACGGGCCGAGCACCGCCCGCAACAGCTGCAGACCCTGCGGCGCCGTACGCGATCGCAGCATCCGCTGCCAGCGGGTGTTCGCCGCCACGTACTGGGCTTTGCTCGCCCCGAGTTGCCGGTACGCCTCCTCGACCAGGTCAGGCCGCAGATCCGCCATGCGGCGCAGCAACATCAACTGGAACTCGCGGCGTGCGTACCCGATCACCCGAGCAGCCTATGACGGGCCGAGACCGCCTTGCCGGGGTTGACTAGCATGCTCCCCATGTCACGGACACTCCGCGCGGTAGCCGCGCTGTCTTTGCTCGCGATCGTCGTCAGTGGATGCTCCAAGAAAGACGACCCCACGCCGACGCCGTCGGCGAGCACGCTGCCCAACGGGGCCACCCTGCTCACCGAGGCGGCCCTGGCGATGGCGACCGTGAAGACGGCCCACTTCGCCCTGACCGTCGACGGTGACATCGAGAACCTGGCGATCAGCAAGGCCGACGGCGACCTGACCCGCGAGGGCAACGCCAAGGGCACGGCCACGCTCACCCAGAGCGGGCTCAAGGTCGAGACCGAGTTCGTCATCGTCGGGCAGGACGCGTACCTGAAGGGCCCGACCGGAGGCTTCACGAAGGTGCCGCTGTCGTTCGCCGCCACCGTCTACGACCCGTCGGCGATCCTCGACCCGACCCGGGGCGTGGCGAACCTGCTGAAGGCCGCGAAGAACCCGCAGACCGTGGGCCAGGAGGGCACCGCGTACAAGGTGACCTTCGAGCCGGACGCGGCGGCGCTGGCGGCCGTCATCCCGACCAAGATCACCGGGATCACCGCCGCCGTCTGGATCGACGCCTCGACCAAGCAGGTCACGAAGGGCGCGTTCACGGTACCGGCTTCGGGCGGCAAGCCCGGCGGCACGATCACCGTCGTGTTCTCCAACTACGACGCGCCCGTCACGGTCAGCGCACCGTAGTGCGTCCCCGGCTCACCCTGGGCGCCGGCGGCCTGGCCGTCCTGCTCGGCGCGCTCGACGCGTACGTGCTGGTCTCGCTGCTGACCGCGGTCGTCACCGACCTCGACATCCCGATCAACCATCTCGAGCGGGCGACCCCGGTCATCACCGGATACCTGCTCGGCTACGTGGCGGGCATGCCGCTGCTCGGCCGGTTGTCCGACCGCCACGGCCGCCGGGTGGTCATCCTGGTCTGCCTCGGGGTGTTCGCCCTCGGGTCGGTCGCGACCGCGCTCGCGACCGGGATCGTCCAGCTCGTCGCCGGCCGGGGCCTGCAGGGCCTGGCCGGCGGCGCTCTGCTGCCCGTGACGATGGCGCTCGCGGCGGACGTCTTCGGCGACCGCCGCCGCGCCGCCGCGCTCGGGTGGATCGGCGCTGCTCAAGAGCTGGGTGCGGTCCTGGGACCGCTGTTCGGGGCGGTCGTCGGCGGATGGCTCGGGTGGCGGGGCGTCTTCTGGCTCAACGTTCCGCTCGCCGCGCTCTGCGCGCTCGCTGTCTGGTTCGCGCTGCCTGCCCGGTCTTCTGGCACCGAGGCGGGCGAGCGGCCGCGAGTCGACGTAGTGGGCGGCGTACTGCTGGCGATAGCGCTTGGCCTGCTCGTGGCGGGCCTCTACAACCCCGAACCGGAGCGCCAGGTGCTTCCGTCGTGGGGCCTTCCGGTGCTCGCCGCCGGAGTGCTGGCGTTGATCGCATTCGCCGTCTGGGAGTCCCGGGCGAAGGTCAAGCTCGTCGACCTCGCCGGGGTGCGGCGTACGCCGTTCCTCGGGTCCCTCCTCGCCAGCTTGTGCGCCGGGGCGGCCTTGCTGGTGACCCTGGTGGACGTTCAGCTCGTGGCGCAGACCGTCTTCGGGAAGTCCGCGTGGGACGGCACGTTGCTGCTCACCCGTTTTCTCGTCGCCCTGCCGATCGGCGCGGTCCTCGGCGGGCTGCTGCTGCGGTTCGCCGGAGAACGCCTGATCACGGTGCTCGGCCTGCTGGCCGGCGGTGGGGCGTACGCGCTGATCGCGGGCTGGCCAGCCGACGCGCTCGCCGCCCACCATCCGCTCGGGCTGCCAAGGGTGGACACCGACCTGGTGCTCGCCGGGCTGAGCCTCGGCCTGGTGATCGCGCCGTTGTCGGCGGTCGTCCTCAGGGTGGTCCCCGCCGCGCAACGTGGTGTCGCCTCGGCCGCGCTGGTCGTCGCCCGAATGATCGGCATGCTGCTCGGCGTCGCCGCGCTGTCGGCCTGGGGATTCCACCGGTTCCGGGAACTCACCGCCACGCTGAACACCCCGCTGCCGTTCGGAGTGTCCGAAGAGGACTTCCAGCGTCAGATGACCGCGTATGAGCAGGCATTGCAGGCCGCGCTGCGTACCGAGTATCGGGAGATCTTCCTCGCGACCGCGGTGATCTGCGTCGTCGGCGCGCTCGGCGGCCTGCTGCTCGGCGGCGGCAGTTCAGATCAACGTCGCCTGGAGGTCACCGCGGACCACTAGACCAGGTGTTCAGGCGCCGTCCGCCGCAGGTTCCTCACGGTGGGCGGCGCCTCGCCGTGTGCGGAGGATTTGCCAGGCCACTACCGCGATCCATCCCGCCCCGGTCGCGGCGAGCAGGCGCTCCAAGAGACCGCCGACGGCGGACTCGTTCGCCACGACCAATCCGATCAGCAGCAGGACGAAGCCGACTCCGGTCAGCCGGCTCGGCCGGGCCAGGTGCTCCCAGCCCGGCGTACGCCGCATCGCCGACGCCGCGACGAACAGGGTCGCGAGGAAGACGAAGATGCCGGCCGTGCTGAGGATCGAGTCGAGCGCGCCGCCCGAGTTGGCCACCTGATCCGCACTGGTGCAGCCCGGATCGGCCAATCGGCACGCCTCCCGTTCGAACGGCGAGAGCAGGTCGCCGAGCCCGAAGATGGACAGCGTCAGAAGTACGGCCGTGACGGTGCCCCAACCCTGGGCGGCGGCCAGCGCCGGGCGTACCGCCAGAAGTCCGAACAGGACGGTGGCCAGCCCGCACAAGGTCAGCACGACCACGAGGATCACCCCGTGCGGTGCGGTAACGGCGTACATGTCGCTGATGGTGTGGGCGAGCGCGTCGTAGCCCGGCCCCTGCCACAGCGCGGCGACCAGCCAGCTCACCACGAAAAGCAGCTGTGCGAGCAAGCCCGCCGACGCACTCCACCGAACAACGCGACTGTCCACGCGCACACGATAGGCGCGTGCGGGCCGTCGGCGCTGACCCGGTCAAGGCCGAGAACGCAGGACCTTCCACACGATGCGCGGCTTGAACAGCGCACTCGGCGGCAGCACCAGATGTTGTACGCGGTTGAACGTGAGCCGGATCTCAGAGTCGCGCATGGCGGCGCGCAGCATCCGCTTGGAGTAGCCGTTCAGCAGGTCGATGAGCGGCGGCTTCGGGCCGGTCGTCTCGGGGAAGGCGAAGTCTCCGCCCGCGGCGAACCGCCACGGGACCGCGAGGATGCCGGCCGCGCGACGGTAGTACTCCGTGGCGAGGTCGGCCGACACCGTCGTCGCCTTGTCCAGCGCGGCACCGAGTTCGACCGCTTCCAACGCGGCACAGGTCATGCCCTGGCCGTAGATCGGGTTGAAGCTGCACAAGGCCTCGCCGAGGGTGACATAGCCGGCCGGGTGGCGGTCGAGCTTCTCGAAGTACCGACGGCGGCTGGCCGGGAAGGTGTGGACGTACACCTCCGACAGCGGTTCGGCGCGGCCCACCAGGTCGGCGAAGGCCGGATGCGGCAATGCTTTCAGGTGCTCGAGGAAGCCCGCCTCGTCGCGCGGGTACGCACCATGCCAGGCTCCGGCCATGACGAGCCACCGGTCCCCCTCGATCGGCAGCAGGAGCCCGGTGAGGTAGGCGTACGGGGGTGTCGGGAAGGCGAAGACGGCCGCGCCGTCGGCCACGTCGTCCGGCTTTCGCGGATACACGCGGGTGGCGTACCCGACGCCGACCTTCACCTCCGCCGTCTCGGGGCTGGGAAAGCCCAGCTCAGCGAGCCAGCGATCGGATCGGGAGCCGCGGCCCGAGCAGTCGGCCACCAACGACGCCGCCAGTTCGTCGCCGTTGTCCAGGCGTACACCTTGGACTTTGCCCGAACCGATCAGACCGGAGACCGCCACCCCGGTCCGGACCTCGACGTTGGGCCGCAGCCGATCGCGCAGCGTGTGCTCCAGGAGCGGACGGCTGAACGACACCAGCCGCAACCCGCTGTCGACGCGGGGCCACAGCTCGCCGAAACGGTGCACGCGCAGGTCCAGGCCCGGGTCGAAGGGCACCGCGCCCGCCGCGACGAGCGCGTCGGCGAAGCCCGGGAACAGCCCGCTGAGCGCTTCCTGTCCGGCCGCGAGCAGCACATGTCCGTGATTTCCCTGTGGTACGCCACGGCGCGCCCGTGGTTCGTCGGGCAGGGTGTCCCGTTCGATCAGGGTGACCCGGCCGAACCGGCCGGCGAGCGACTGTGCGGCGGCGAGCCCCGCCACCCCCGCTCCGATGACGACGGCGTGCTCTTGCGCAAACGACACGGCCTCACGGTACCAGGAATCGACCGTCGGATATGGACGCCGACTATCCTGTGCGAATGGACCTGGTCGACCGCGTACGCGCGTTGTTCATGGCGTTCCCGGAGGTCACCGAACGCCCCAGCCATGGTGCTCCGACGTGGTTCGTCCGGGACAAGAAGTCGATCGCGACGTTGTGGCCGGACGGGCACCACGACGACGACTTCCCGCACCTGTGGGCGGCCGCCCCGCTCGGCGCGCAGCAGGAGCTGATCGCCATCGACCCGGAGCGCTATTTCCGGCCGCCCTACGTGGGCCACCGCGGCTGGGTCGGCGTACGCCTCGACGGCGAGATCGCCTGGGACGAGCTCGCGGAGATCGCCGAGGATGCGTTTCGGGTGGTCGCACCGAAAACGTTGATCGCGAAGTTAGACGCGCGCTGACGCGAGCACGGCGTACGCCTCCTTCGGCCGCCACGTGCCGTCGGGGCGCACGGCGACGACGCCGTATCCGGCGGTGTCTAGGTTGTGCTCCGGGCGGTCGTCCCAGGCGTACAGGTAGCTGGCCCAGGTGAAGACGAAGGCTCCGTCGACGGGCTCGTCGCGGTAGATCGCCAGCAGCTCGGTCAGCTCGTCCGCCTGTTCGGTCTCGTCCCGCACGATCCCGTCGGCGAGCCGGGCCGGGGTCGTGGACCGGTCGATCGCCGTCCAGCCGAGACCGCCCCGATCGGCCGCCCCGCGATAGGTGCAGCAGCCGAACTCGGTCAGCACCACCGGCTTGCCGTGTCGCTGGTAGTCCCGGAGCAGCTCCCGATACTTCGCCCGGTTCTTCGCACTGCGATAGAGGTTGACGCCGACGACGTCGAACGGCGTCCAGTCGACGCGTTCCCAAGAGCCGCTCGCGTACGTGACCGATCCGCCGAACCGCTCCCGAGTCAGAGCGACCGCCTTCGCCAGGTACGCGTTGAGCCGCTTCTGCGGATCACCGGTCCGCAGCATGCCCAGGAACATCCGCCAGGGTCGAGCGGCGAGCCGGATCCGATCGAGGGTGGTGTCACCGGGGAAGAAGCCGTGCTGGAACAACGTGGCTTCCAAGCCGACCACGAAGACGACCTCACCACCGGACCGCAACTCTTCGGCCAGCGCGGCTGTCTCAGCCACGTACGCCAACGCGTCGGCCTCGCGCAGGTTGCCCCGCACCGGCGAAAAGTACACGGCCAGACCCAGCTCATGGGCGATCCGGGTGGCCGATGCCAGGCGCGCGGGGTCCTCGCCGGAGATGCGTACCGCGTCGCAGTGCAGCTCACCCGCGATCGCCGCCAGCTCGGCCCGCGCCGTCGTCTCGTCGAATTCGGGCCGGGACAGCCGTCCGGCGATCATCTCCGCTCCGACGTCGTAGTTCAACCCCCGGAATGCCACGTCAACCTCCGTCCAGTAAACGATACACCGTATCGCCACGATACACTGTATCGCATGGCCTTGATATGGGAGCGTCCGGTCGCCGACCGTCGCCGCAGCGTCCGGCTCGACCGCGACCGGATCGTCGCGACCGCCGTGGCGCTCGCCGACCGGGACGGGCTGGACGCGGTGACCCTGCGACGGGTGGCCGCGGACCTGGAAGTCCTGCCGATGCGGTTGTACACATATCTGGCCACCAAGGACGACCTGCTAGACCTGATGGCCGACTGGGCGTACGGGCTGATCGAGCTGCCTGGCCCGAAGACACCGTGGCGGTCGTCGCTACGCAAGATCGCGCAGGAACTGCGGGCCGTCGCCGGGGGTCATCCGTGGGTGATCACGCTGCTCGGCTCGCGCTCGCCGTACGGCCCCAACGGCCTGCGCCTGGTCGAACGGGTCTGGTCGGCGCTCTACGACCGGGCCCCCGACCCGGCGACCGCGGCCGCGGCGTGCACCGCGTTCATCGCGTACGCCACCGGCGCGCTCGCTCAGGAGGCGGGCGCTCCCGACAGTCCTGACGTCGAGCGGTACCTGGCCACAGCGGTCAGCGGTGGGGCGTACCCCACGTTGGCGCGCGCCTTCGCCGACCTCGGGCCGGCCGACACCTTCGACGGCGGACTGGAGGTCGTGCTGGACGGCATCGCCGCCCGCCTCACCGCGTAGTCGCCGCCGAGGCCGGGTGGGTGAAGAAGAGGACGGCGAGTTCGGGGGCCAGGAGCAGCGGCACGACGAGGAAGGTGGCGTACTGGAGCGGCCAGGCCGTCGGGACCGCCACGGGGACGCCCGCCACCCAACCGCCGGGCCAGTTCTGGTACGCCCAGAACCGGTGCACGGCGTTCTGCACCTCCATCAGCACACCGACGACCGCGGACGCACCGACCATCGCGGCGAGCGGAGTCCAGTAACGGCGGCGCATCGCACCGAGCAGCGACGGCCGGCCCCACCGGGTCAGCAGCGCTTCCACGGTCACCCACACGCCCAGGAACGCGATTAGGGCGTACCAGAACGGGGGTGCGTGGACCGTCGGGTGCTGAACGGCCAGAACGTAGCCTTGTGCGTACCAGTTGAGGTAGAGCAGCAGCGCCGTGGTGAGCGCGGCGACCCCGATGAGCAACAGCCCTCCAGGCCGGGCCGGGGCCACGGAGCGTGACGGTCGCGCCAGCCGGTCGAGGACGGCCTTGACCGCGAGATAGCTCTCCACAATGGACATCCAGTAGAACGCGAAGCCAGGCACCACGATGAGCGCGTAGAGCCAGACCGTCCAGAAAGGATAGATCCACAACCGGCCGAGCCATTGCGCCACGACCTCCATGACCAGGCCCGCCGCCGCCCCGCCGAGCAGGACGCGGACGAAGCGGGCCGGATCGGCGACAGCCGCCGTCCACAGTGACGGAGCACCGAGACGCTTGCAGATCCCCTCGCCAAGGAGGATGACACCGGTCGTGAGCAGGACCGCCGAGAACCCAAGGAGCACGACGGGGACGACGGGCAGGCCGAGCACGAAGTCGGTGGGCTGGGTGTAGACGCGCGACGGCACCAGGAACTGGCCGCAGGACGCAGCCACACAGAACAGGCCGACCCAGCTGGCGGCGTTCATACTCACCAGTCTGCTCCGGTTTGGGAGCGGTACCCCGGTGAAGTCAGGGAACGGTTAAGTTGGAGCACAGAAGCGGTGGAGGTGACGATGCGTTACGAGATGGCAGAGGAGCTGGGGCAACCGCGGCTCGATCAGGCCTGGGCGGCGTACTCGGCCGCGTTCGACGAGCTCCGGGCGGCGACGGTCGAGCGGAATGTCCTCTATCGGCACGAGTTCGAGGCCGTCATGATGGACAAAAGGATCGAAAAGCACTATGCGATCGATCCGGATCTCGACGAGGTCGTCGCGCTGGCGACGTTCACGAACGCGCTGGAAGCGCTGAGCTGGCTGTCCCCCGAGTACTTCGCCGCGCGATGGCCGGACCAGTTCGCCAACAAGCAGATCTGGTACCTGGGGTTCTTCGCGATCCACCCGGACTACCGGCACAGCGGCATCTTCGAGGCGGTCATCAGTCAGATGTGGCGGCCGATCCAGGCCAACGGCGGAATCGCCGCCCTGGACATCTGCGGCGTCAACATCTCGCTCGGGCTGGCCGGCGCCATCTCGCGTACGCTCAAGGACCTCACCCCGGCCATGGTGACCGAGGAGATCGACGTGCAGACCTACTGGGCGTTCAGCCTCGACGCGCCCGCCTGAAGTTTGAGCGGCGGCGTCACCGACCAGCGGCGCGCGAAGTCCCCGGCGCTGACCGCGTGGCCCCAGAGCCACCCCTGCCCGTAGGTGACGCCGATCCGGGACAGCAGCTCCCGCTGGGTTTCGTCCTGCACACCCTCGGCGACCACGCTGAGCTGCAACGCTTCGCTCATCGCCGCGACCGCGCGGACGATCGCCTCGTCCTCCGGATTGTGCCCGAGCCCGACCACGAACGACTTGTCGATCTTCACCCCGGTGACCGGGTAGTTCCGCAGGTAGCCGAGCGCGGAGAAGCCGGTGCCGAAGTCGTCCACCACCAGACTCACGCCCAGTTCGCGCAGCTCCCGCAGGGTCTGGTCGACGGTGCCGGACGACTCGATCATGACCGATTCGGTCAGCTCGATCGCCACCGCCGACGGGGGCAGGCCGTATTCGCGCAGCGCCGAGGCCAGCTCGCCGGGCAGCCGCGTATCGCGCAACTGCCGGGGCGACACGTTGATCGAGAGCCAGAACCGCTCGGCCACCACGCCGTCGGCCCGCCATTGGGCCAGCTGGTACAGCGCCTCGTGCATCACCCAGCGCCCGATGTCGATGATCAACCCGGACTCCTCGGCGACCGGGATGAAGGTCGCCGGGCCGATCAGGCCCCGATCCGGATGCGTCCAGCGGAGCAACGCCTCCGCGCCGACGATCCGGCCGCTGGGCATGTGCGCCACCGGCTGGAAGGCCAGGTGCAGCTGCCCCAACGCCATCGCCTCGCGCAGCGCAAGGTCGATGTCGATGCGTTCGCGTACGCGATCGCGCATGACCGGGTCGAAGATGACCCAGCCGTCGCGCCCGTTCGCCTTCGCCTGATACATCGCGGTGTCGGCGTCGCGCAGCAAGTCCTCCGCAGTGACTTCGCCGTCGCGGGTGTGCCCGGCCTTGGTCGCGGCGGAGCGGGTCGAGCTGGAGATGCCGATCGAGACGCTCACGACGACGTCCGCCCCCGGCATCCGCAAGGTCTGCCGCATCGTCTGCAGGATCACCTCGGCCAGCGCCAGCGCGCCCTCCCGGGTCGCCCGGTACGCCACCACGAACTCGTCCCCGCCGACCCGGGCGATCATCGCCGCGTCCGGGGCACAGCCGCGCAGGCGCCCGGCCACCTCGGCGATGACCTGGTCACCGGCCATGTGACCGCGGGAGTCGTTGACGTACTTGAAGCCGTCCAGATCGAGGAAGTAGACCCAGACCTCCTCGCCGTCGACCGGCTGGGCCAGCATCTCCCGGACCTCGGTGAACCACAGCGACCGGTTGGCCAGCCCGGTCAGGGAGTCGTGGGTCGCCTGGTGCTCGTAGCGGTGCTGCGCGGCGGCGTACCCCCGCACGGCCGAGACGGCCCGGGCCAGCAGCAGCGCGACGATCGCGGCCCCGCCGACGGCCAGCAGCACCCGGTCGAACGGGGTCGGCTTCTCGATCAGGACACCGAGGACGAACGGGACGGCGAGCGCGGGCGCGATGAGGAACAGCCGGCGCGCCGACCAGGCCTGGATCGGCAGGCTGGCCTGCCGCCCGATGTCGGCCATCGAGGGATGCAGCCCGGAGGCTCCGATCAGCGTGAAGCCCAGCAGGAACGGCAGGTCCAGCAGCGGCGAGCCGACCAACTCACCTTCGTTGCCGATGATGGCGTACGCGACGTCGCCGGTCAGCAGCAGCGCCATGCAACCCAGCAGCATCGTGAAGGCAGGACCGCGCCGGGTCGCGAAGGCCAGATTGGCGACCAGCAACACCAGTACGCCGTCCAGCAGCGGATACACCCCGGCGAGGGCCGAGACGGCCGCCTCCCGCCCGGCGATCGAGGCCGCGGGGACGGCGAAGAACATGGTGAACACGATGGTCACGCCGACCCCGATGAGCAGCCCGTCGATGACCGCGTGCCGCTTGTCGCCCACCCGGGCCCGCAGGAAGCCGCCGAGCGCCAGGAACATGCACAGGTAACCGGGGATGGTGAAGCAGTCGGGCAGCACCCCGCCGAGACCGGAGTGCTGGTCGAGCATCGTACGCAGCAGCGCCCCCGCCAGGAACAGGAAGCAGGCGGCCGACAGCAGCCGCCACGGCCAGGCCGGCTGGGGCCGGTGGCGGCGGATGCCGGTGATTATCGCGGTCCCGGCTCCGATGCCGACCGCGCTGAACGCAAGCCCGCTGACGATCTCGTTCGGGACGAAGGCGTACAACGCCGCGGCGAGCAGCCCGCCCGCCAGGAAGACGCTCCAGGCCTGCATCGAAGACTTATGGGGCATGGGCACACCCCCCTGGTGGCAGGCTCGCGGAGCGGCGGATGAGAAACGATATCAACGTCCGCCCAACGATAGCGAGGGTTCCAGCAGTCGCCGCAAATACGACATTTCACCCTTTCCGCCAGGTTGGCCCCGGCTGGGTTCCGTTGAGCCCGGGTTCGGGTTCCCAGCCCGGGTTCGGGTTCCCAGCCCGGGTTCGGGTTCCCAGCCCGGGTTCGGGTTCCCGCCAGATCACGGTTATACCTGTGATCTTGGCCCAAGATCGCATGGATATCCATGATCTGGCGGAAAACACCGGCGCACCCTCGCGGAAAACACCGGCGCACCCTGGCGGAAACACCGGCGCACCCTCGCGGAAAACACCGGCGCACCCTCGCGGAAATCAAGGCGGCGAACTCCGCCGGAAAAAGTTCGGGCGTAGTGTCGATTCCGGCGAGCCGAGCGCGTCGGAGTTTCGAACGACCCGATTCGGCGGGTCACCGAGTGGAAGGGCCACGACCATGGCCAGGTACCTCATTCTGATCCACGGCGACGAGCAGGCCGACGAGAGCGCCACCCAGGCCGACTTCGACGCCTTGATGGCCGCGCACAACGCCTTCTCGGCCAAGCACGGACCGGCGATCCTCGGCGGCGAGGCGCTGCAGTCCACGAAGACCGCCACGAGCATCCGATCCGACGGGACCATCACCGACGGGCCGTTCGCCGAGGTCAAGGAAGCGCTGGGCGGGTACTACCTCGTCCAGGCGGCCGACCTCGACGAGGCGATCGCCATCGCCAAGGACTGCCCCGCGCCCAACGGCGGCGTCGAGGTGCGCCCGATCATGGAATTCGAGTAGGGCCGGAGTTCGTGACCGCGATCCGTCTGCCGGCTCCGGCCGAGGTCGCGGCCGCCGTCGCCGAGGCGCACCGTCGCGAATGGGCCTTCGTGCTCGCCGCGACGGTGCGCGTCACCCGCGACCTGGATCTCGCCGAGGAGTGCGTCCAGGACGCGTACGCCGGCGCTTTGTCGGCCTGGCCTGCGTCGGGCATCCCGGCGCGTACGGGCGCTTGGCTCACGACGGCCGCCCGCAATCGCGCACTCGACCTGCTGCGCCGGGATCAGACGGCGCGCCGTCATCTCCCGTTGCTCCTCGACGATCCCACGCTGCCCGGCCCGGAGAGCGCGCTGGACGCTCCCGACATCCCCGACGACCGGCTGCGGCTGATCTTCACCTGCTGTCACCCCGGGCTCGCGGTCGAGGCCCAGGTCGCGCTGACGTTGCGGCTGCTCTGCGGGCTCACCACCGCCGAGGTCGCGCGGGCGTTCCTCGTCAGCGAGGCGACCATGGCCGCCCGCATCACCCGGGCCAAGAAGAAGATCGCCACCGCGCGCATCCCTTACCGCGTACCGTCCGCGGCCGATCTGCCCACCCGCGTCGAGGCGGTGCTGACCGTCGTCCACCTCCTCTACACGACCGGCCACACCGCGCCGTCCGGCACCGGCCTCATGCGCGCCGACCTCGTCCAGCGCTCCCTCGACCTGGCCCGCATGCTGCGCGAACTGCTGCCACGAGACGCGGGCGTCGCCGCGCTGCTCGCCCTCATCCTGCTCACCGACGCGCGCAGCGGCGGGCGCACCGACGACTCCGGCCGCCAGATCCTCCTGGCCGACCAGGACCGCTCACTCTGGGACCGGCACGCCATCATCGAAGGAACTCATCTGGTACGCGAGGCGCTGCGTAGCCGCCCACCGAGCCGATACGCCTTGATGGCCGCCATCGCAGCGGTCCACAGCGAGGCCCCGAGCTGGGAGGCGACCGATTGGGCGGAACTCGTCGGCCTCTACGACCATCTGCTGGCGACCTGGCCCTCCCCGGTCGTGGCCCTGAACCGGGCGGTCGCCGTCGGCTTCGCCCACGGCCCGCTCGCCGGGCTGCTCGCCGTCGACGAGTTGAGCGCCGAACCCCAGCTCGCCCGGTACGCCTACCTCGCGGTAGCCCGGGCGGAGTTCCTGGAACGCCTCGGCCGGACGGTCGAGGCGCGGCTCGCGTTCACCGAGGCGCTCATGCTCACCGAGAACGAGACCGAACGCTCGTTCCTCGCCGACCGCCTCGCCGCCCTCCCCCACTAGGCAGCAACAGCCACAGCGCTCCGCTCTCCTCCCGCAGATGCGGCGCGACGAGGAACTTCGGGCGGTTGACCGCCACGATGAGCCCGATCAGTGGGAAGGCGGCCAACGCCACCAGGCAGACCGCTGCGAGGGGGCGGCGCAGCGCGTCTTGTTCGCCCAGCGCCCAGCCGACGACGTCTGCCGAGCCCGCACCGGTCAGCAAGGTGACGGCCGCGAAGACGACCGGGTTGCTGCGGCGGAGTGCCCGGGCCAGCCACCGCGGGTAGTAGCTGGGCGTGGCCCTCAGATCGGATCTGCGCGTACTCCCTGCCCAATGGCGCGGGATGTAGAAGATCCAGGCCAGAATGCACGCGGCGAACCCGCCGAACATGACGACGGACTGCGCCAGCATGGCGGCCGTTTCCTGCACGTCTGTAGCTCCGAGGGGTGAGCAGTGGGTCCGACGAAGATATCCGCAGGTCAGTGGCGTATGCAAGGCGGGCCGGGACAGGGTTGCCGGGGATGGTTACCTTCGTGGATATGACGTTGTTCGCCCCGTTCACGGGGACGCTCTACCTTCCCGACAAGGAGTTCCTCGCCGCCAGTACGCCGGTCCTGCTGCCCGACGGCCGCCCCGTCGCCGGAGTCGTCTGGCACACCTGGACGCAGCGCTTCGAGATCACCGACGCGACCGGCTCGATCGTCGCCGAATGCCGGCCCGAGGGGTTCTTCCGGCGGCGGTTCCCCGTGCGTACGCTCGACGGCCGGCGCGTGATCGAGCTGGTGCCGGGCGCTTGGCGGCCGTTCAACGGAGCCGAGCTGACCCTGGCGTCGGGTGGGCGGCTGGCGGTGCGGCAGATCAGCCTCTGGTCCGACCGCAAATTCGAGTTCTATGGGCCGCAGGGCCTCGTCGGGCGGATTCTGCCCACCACGGGCACGTTCACGTTCCGCCCCGACTCGTACGCCTTCGAAGTGCTGATGCCGGTGATGTCAGCCTTGGAGGCGGTCTCGATCGCGCAGGCGCTCCGGCTCGTGGCGCGCGGCAACCGGTCCGCTGCGGCGGCGAGCGTCTGAGGGGCAGCTGATGAAACCGCGGTTGCTGCTGCTGCACGGGGTGGCGCGTACTGGGCAGAGCTGGGCGGCCCACCGGCCGCTGCTCGCAGAGAAGTTCGACGTCGTGACGCCGGACCTGCCCGGGTTCGGCGACGCTCCCGGGCCGTTCCGGCTCGACTCGGCGGTCGCCGGGATCGCCGATGCTCTTGATGACGAGACCGATGCGGGCGGCGTGCGTACCACTATCGTGTGTGGACACTCCGCGGACGCGATGGTGGCGCTCCGGCTGGCGGCCCGGCGCGCGGCGGCCGGAATCGGCGGTGCGGAGCTGCACCTCCAGCCCGGCGGCGACCACCTGTGGAGCGAGAGCGAGCCGACGGCGTTCAGCGGACTGCTCGTGACCCGGGCTTGTCGGACCCGTCTGGCATAGTCGGCGGCGTGGATCTGACGCCGCGCGAGCTCGTCGAGTCGGAGTGCCGTCGCCGGGGCAAGGCGGCCGTGCTCGCCGACTGTCTCGCGTTGCTCCGGGGCGAGACCGATCTGCGGCTGCTCCGGTCGGTCGCCGGACGCGGCGCGGACAAGTACTTCGACGGCAAGGAACATCTCGACACGTACTGGTTCCGGGTCTGGGCGATGCGGGCCCTGCTCTGGTCGTGGGACGACAGCGCGACGAGCGCCGTCGTCGATGCGTTCGGCGACGAGGCTTGGCGCGTACGCGAAATGGCGGCGAAGGTCGTGGCGCGGCACCTGGTGGCCGAGGCGGGACCGGCGGTGGCCGAGCTGAGAGACGACCCGGTTCCCCGAGTACGCGCCGCGGCCGAGCGGGCGGTCGCGAGGCTGATCTCGGCTCGGGCATGATCTCTGCCGTGAAGAAGATCCCTTGGCTGACCGGGACGGTTCTGGTCGTCACTGCCGCCGTCAACCTGTGGGCCGCCGCCGATGCCGACGTGATGCGGAAGCTCGGCCGCGATCCGGCCGGCTTTTCCGCCGACGGTTGGTGGCATCTGTTCAGCTCGCTGTTCGTCCAGTCCGACGGCTGGGCCCAGCTTGTGTTCAATCTGCTCACCCTTGCCGTCTTCGGCTACCTCGTCGAGGTTCACCTCGGGCGTTGGCGCTGGTCGGTGCTCTATCTCGGCGCGGGTCTGCTCGGACAGGCGCTCGGGTACGCCTGGGAGCCACCCGGCGGCGGCAACTCAGTGGCGGTCTGCGGTCTCGTCGGCGGGCTCGCCACGGCGGTGCTCCTCGGCCGGGGCGCGTTGCCGTCCAACGCCGGGCTCTTCGCTTCGCTGTACGCAGTGGCGCTAGCCGGTTCGCAGCTCTTCGGGTGGATCGCCCTCGCGATCGGGGTCGTACTGGTCACGGTGGTCAACGGCGTACTGGAGAAAACCGGCCGCGGCACCCGGATTCTGGCGGTCCTGGTGCCGCTGGCCGGCCTGGTCCTGCTGGCAGGGCAGGACCATCACGGGGCATCTCTGCTGTTCGGCGTGCTCGCCAGTGGGCTCATGCCGGTGCGGGTTGCTCGGTCCGCTCCGACGCCGTGACCTGGAAGTCGAGCTTGCCGTCGGCGACCGCGACCGTGACCGTGTCGCCCTCTTTGACCTGACCGCCGAGGACCATCTTCGACAGCGGCCCGTCCAGTTCCCGTTGCAACGCCCGGCGCAGCGGGCGCGCGCCGTACTCGGGTTGGTGCCCGCGCTCGGCCAGCCAGTCGACCGCCTCGGGCGTGACCTCCAGCGTGATGTCCTGCGACTTCAGGCGGCGTTTCGTGCTGTCCAGTAGCAGCCCGGTGATCTGCCGGAGCTCGGTCTGGGTCAGGCCGCTGAAGATGATGACGTCGTCGATCCGGTTCAGGAACTCCGGCCGGAACCGCTGCCCCAGCAGCTCCATCAGCTCGTCCCGTAGCGCGTCCAGGTTCTTGCCCGCGGTCTGCGCGGCCAGAATCCGGTCCGCGCCGATGTTGCTGGTCATCACCACGACCGTGTTGCTGAAGTCGACGGTACGCCCTTGGCCGTCGGTCAGCCGACCGTCGTCCAGCAGCTGCAACAAGATGTTGAAGACGTCCGGGTGAGCCTTCTCGATCTCGTCGAACAGCAGCACGCTGTACGGGCGGCGGCGGACCGCCTCGGTCAGTTGCCCCGCGTCGTCGTAGCCGACGTAGCCGGGTGGCGCGCCGACGAGTCGGCTGACCGTGTGCTTCTCCTGGAACTCGCTCATGTCGAAACGGACCATGCCGTCCTCGTCACCGAAGAGCGCTTCGGCGAGCGTACGGGCCAGCTCGGTCTTGCCGACCCCGGTCGGGCCCAGGAACAAGAACGACCCGTCCGGTCGCTTCGGATCACCGAGTCCGGCGCGGGCTCGGCGTACCGCCTCGGCGACGGCCGTGACCGCCTCGTCCTGGCCGATGACCCGCTGATGCAGGTGCTCCTCCAGTTTGAGCAGCCGGTCCCGTTCCGCCTCGGTCAGCTGAGCCACCGGGATTCCGGTACGCCGGGCGACGACATCGGCGATGTCCGGCACACCGACCTCGGGCACCTCGCCGGTCTGCCCCTTGAGCCGGGCGACGTGTTCCTCGGCGTCGGCGATGGCCGCCTTCAGCTGATCCGCCTTGGCGTACTCCTCGTTGCGAACGGCGGCGTCCTTCTCCCGTTGCAGCTTCGCCACCTGCTCCTCGGCGTCCCGGGTGTCCGCCTTCGGCATCTTCGCCTTCAGGCGTACGCGGGCTCCGGCCTGGTCGATGATGTCGATCGCCTTGTCCGGCAGGAACCGGTTGGTGATGTAGCGATTGGACAGATCGGCGGCTGCGGTCAACGCCGCGTCGAGGATGCGTACCTGGTGATGGGCCTCGTAACGGTCCCGCAGTCCGCGCAGGATCGCGATCGTGTCGTCGACGCTGGGCTCCGGGACCAGCACCGGCTGGAAACGGCGTTCCAGCGCCGAGTCCTTCTCGATGTACTTCCGATACTCCTCCAGCGTCGTCGCGCCGACGACGTGCAGCTCGCCTCGGGCCAGCGCCGGCTTGAGCATGTTGCCCGCGTCCATCGCGCCTTCGCCGCCGGCGCCCGCCCCGACGACGGTGTGCAACTCGTCGAGGAACAGGATCACGTCGCCCTCGGCCGCGCGTACCTCGTCGATGACCTTCTTGAGGCGTTCCTCGAAGTCGCCCCGGTACTTGCTGCCCGCCACCATGCTCGCGAGGTCCAAGACGATGACCCGCTTGCCGGACAGCGTCTCCGGGACGTCGCCGTTGACGATGCGCTGCGCGATGCCCTCGACGATCGCGGTCTTGCCCACGCCGGGATCGCCGATCAGCACCGGATTGTTCTTGGTACGGCGGGAGAGGATCTCGACGGTGTCCTGGATCTCGGCTTCCCGCCCGACGACGGGATCGAGTTCGCCGGCTTCGGCGCGGCTGGTCAGATCCTGCCCGTACTCGTCCAGCGTCGGTGTGGTGCTCGGTGGCTTGGCCCCGGGCGTCCGCCCCGGCGCGGCCGGGCTGACGAGCGTACGCAGAGCCTGGCCGGCGACGGTGTCCGGGTTGGCCGCGATGCCGAGCAGAATGTGCTCCGGCCCGATGTAGGAAGAGCCGGCCTGCCGGGACTGAGTATGCGCGTCGAGCAGCGCCCGCTTCGCCGCCGGCGTCAGCTGCGACGCCGGTCCGCCCGACGGGCCGTGCTCGTGCGCCTGGGCCATCTGCTCGGCGAGCTGATCCGGATCGGCGCCGGCGGTGCTCAGCAGTCGCCGCGTGGGATCCTGCTGGGTCGCCGCCCAGAGCAGATCCGTCACGTCCATCTCGTGCGAGCCCCAGTGCCCGGCCTGAGTGGCGGCCAGTTCGACCAGCTCCCGGGCCTGATCGGAGAGCAGCCGCGACAGATCCACCCGTTGCACGGGCCGGGCCGCGAACGGATCACCGCCGAAGAACCGGTTGACGAGATCGTCGAAGCCCCGCCCGGTCAGCCCGGACATTCCGTCGATCGACATGTCACTGCGGATCGTTAACGCCGTGCGCCAGCTCGGCGACGGACCCGGTCATCGGTTCGGGAGCGTTCAGCTCGACGCCCCCGGCTCCCCGCATCCTGGCGTCCAGCGGCATCGCGTTCGACGTCATGCTGTCCGGCGACATCGTGTTGTCCAGCGAGATCGTGTCCGGCGGCGCGGAGGCGAGACCGAGCATCGTCTCCTCATCGAGCATGCCGTCGTTGCCGTTGCGGCGACGACGATAGGCGAGGTACGCCGCCCCGGCCGCCAATCCGGTGGCGGCGACTCCCGCGACCGCCATCTTCCTGCCCCGCCCAGCGGCCGGGGTTGCCTTCTTCGTGGACTTCATCGCCGACTCCCCGCGTAGCTGATCGACGGACGCGCTTGGCCGCGTCCCTCGACGCCAACGCTAGTAGCGGGGACCACCGACCGGGCAGAATCCGGGATATCCGGAAAATACTCCGAAAGTTGCACATACGCTGACGCCATGAGTCAGCATCGACTGCCGAACGACCAGGCGGACCAGGTCGGCTCGGGCGGCTTCGGCGAGGCGATGTTCGCCGTGACCCGGGTCGCCATCGGATTCATCTTCTTCTGGGCCTTCCTGGACAAGCTCTTCGGCCTCGGCAAGTCGACTCCGAGCGAGAAGAGCTGGATCAACGGCGGCTCCCCCACCAAGGGATACCTCTCCGGCCTCAAGGGCACCTTCGCCGACACCTTCACCGACATCGCCGGCAAGGCCTGGGCCGACTGGCTGTTCATGATCGGGCTCTGCGGCATCGGCCTGGCCCTGATCCTCGGCATCGGCATGCGCATCGCCGCCGTGACGGGCACGATCCTGCTCTTCCTGATGTGGCTGACCGCGCTGCCGATCAGCAGCAACCCCTTCCTCGACGAGCACCTGATCTACGCGTTCGCGATCATCGCCATCGCGGTGACCGGCGCGGGACTGCGCTACAGCCTCGCGCCTTGGTGGCGGAAGCTGACCGCCAAGGCCCGCTGGCTCTGGTAGCTGTTCGCCCCGGCGCGGGCACGCTCGATCGAAAAAGTTAAGTGTTGCGAGAATATTTCCGGTCGGCTATGTTAGCGCTCACATGGCCGGACCGCCGTCCCCAGGACCGACCACTTGCGCGGGTGAACCAGCTTCGGTTCGCCCTCCACCGCCCCGCAAGGAGGTCACCACCCATGGCCCTATTCGGCCGTCCACGTCCCGCCGTCCTCGCCCTCACCGCCACGGCCGCGCTCGTCGCGAGCCTGTTCGCCGGGGGTGGAACGTCGCAGGCCGCCACCACCGGCCCGTGCGACATCTACGCCTCCGGCGGCACGCCCTGCGTCGCCGCGCACAGCACGACCCGCGCGCTCTACGGCTCCTACAACGGATCGCTCTACCAGGTACGCCGTTCCTCCGACAACGCCACCCTCAACATCGGACTGCTCAGCGCCGGCGGGTACGTCAACTCTGCTCCGCAGGACTCGTTCTGTGCCGGGACGTACTGCGTCATCTCCGTGATCTACGACCAGTCGGGCCGGGGCAACCACCTGACGCAGGCCCCGCCCGGCGGGTTCAGCGGACCGGCCGCCGGCGGCTACGACAACCTCGCTCCGGCGACGATGGCCCCGATCATGGTCGGTGGGCACAAGGCGTACGGGGTGTTCGTGTCGCCTGGCACGGGCTACCGGAACAACGCCACCAACGGCGTCGCCAAGGGTGACCAGCCCGAGGGCATGTACGCCATCTTCGACGGCACGCACTACAACGGGGGATGCTGCTTCGACTACGGCAACGCCGAGACCAATAGCCGCGACAACGGCAACGGCACCATGGAGGCCATCTACTTCGGCAACATCAAGGTCTGGGGCTACGGCACCGGAAACGGGCCGTGGATCATGGCCGACCTGGAGAACGGCCTGTTCTCCGGCGTGAACGCGGGATACAACTCGAACGACCCGACCATCAACTACCGGTTCACCACCGCGATCGTCAAGGGCGAGCCGAACCACTGGTCGATCCGCGGCGGCAACGCCCAGTCCGGCTCACTGTCCACCTTCTACAACGGCGCACGCCCCAACGTGTCGGGCTACAACCCGATGAAGAAGGAAGGCGCGATCATCCTCGGCATCGGCGGCGACAACAGCATCGGTGCCGCCGGAACCTTCTACGAAGGCGTCATGACCTCGGGATACCCGTCCGACGCGACGGAGAACTCGGTGCAGGCGAACATCAATGCGGCCGGGTACGCCACCGCGGCTCGGGTCGGCCCGGCGAACGGGTCGGTCGTGTCCCTGCGGGCCACCACGGCGTGCTGCACGACGCGGTACATCTCGCACTCCGGCGCCACCACGCTGACCTCCGCGGTGACCTCGTCCAGCTCGTCGACCGACAAGGCGAACGCGACCTGGATCGTCCGGGCCGGGCTGGCCAACAGCGCCTGCGTTTCGTTCGAGTCGAGGAACACAGCGGGCAGTTACCTGCGCCATCAGAACTACCAGCTGTACTTGCACGCCAACGACGGCAGCGCGTTGTTCGCCAACGACGCGACCTTCTGCCCGACGACCGGCGTGAACGGGCAGGGCATCTCGCTCCAGTCCTACAACTTCTCCAACCGCGACATCCGCCACTACAACAACAACCTGTACATCGCGAGCTACGGCGGTTCGAACACGTTCGACGCGAGTTCGCTGTGGGGCGACGACTCAAGCTGGGTCGTCACCTCCCCCTGGACGCCGTAAGTCACTGGTGGGGCTGGACCCGCCTGCTCTAGGGCCGGATCAGGGTTCCGGGTCGAATCTTGAACGGTGATTCGACCCAGAACCCTGATCCGCCGCGCTGGCAGCCACGGTCGCGCTGGCAGCCACGGCCGCGCTGGCAGCCACGGTCGTGCGACCGGCGCGCTCCCGGCGGATTCGGACAATCTGCGTACAACGGGGGCATCGACCAGCCATGATCGGAGCATGACGACTGCCACGGCCGATGCCGCCGACGCCATCGAGAGCCCGGCGGCCTCGCTGAGCCCTGGACGGCGGAACGCGATCTTCGTGACGATCGCGCTCGGCATGCTCCTCGCGGCGCTGGACCAGACGATCGTCAGCACCGCGTTGCCGACCATCGTCGGCGACCTCGGCGGCGCGACCCACCTGTCCTGGGTGGTCACCGCGTACATGCTCGCCGAGACCGTGGCGACCGCGATCGTGGGCAAGCTCGGCGATCTGTTCGGCCGACGGCTCATCTTCCAGGTCAGCGTGGTCGTCTTCGTCGTCGCCTCGGCGCTCTGCGGCCTGGCGAACTCGATGATCTGGCTCATCGTCTGGCGGGCGGTCCAAGGTGTCGGCGCGGGCGGTCTGATGGTCACGGCGATGGCGCTGATCGCGGACTACATCCCGCTTCGCGAGCGGGGCAAGTACCAAGGCGCGATGGGCGCGGTCTTCGGCCTGTCCTCGGTCTTCGGCCCGCTGCTCGGCGGGCTGTTCACCGACCACCTGTCTTGGCGCTGGGCGTTCTACGTCAACGTCCCCATCGGCATCATCGTCATGATCGTCTCGTTCACCACAATGCCCAAGATCGCCCGCGGCGTGAAACCGATCATCGACTACCTCGGCATCTTCGTGATCGCGGCCGCGTCCAGCGCTGCCATCCTGCTGACCAGCTGGGGTGGCGTGGAGTACGACTGGAACTCGCCGGTCATCATCGGCCTCGGCATCGCCGCGATCGTCGGCTTCGTCCTCTTCGTCTTCGTCGAGCGCCGGGCGAAGGCGCCCATGCTGCCGATGCGATTGTTCGCCAACCCGGTGTTCACCGTATGCGGAGCGCTGAGCTTCCTCGTCGGCTTCGCGATGTTCGGCGCGCTCACCTATCTGCCGACCTTCATGCAGTTCGTGCAGGGCGTATCGGCGACCGAGTCCGGGCTGCGCATGGTGCCGATGGTCGTCGGTCTGCTGATCACGTCGATCATGTCCGGCACGATCGTGGGACGCACCGGCCGCTACAAGATCTTCCCGATCCTCGGCAACGTCGTGACCGCCCTCGGCCTCTTCCTGCTGTCGACCATGGGCTCCACGTCGTCCGTCTTCGTCGTCTCGCTCTATCTGTTCGTGCTGGGTCTCGGCATCGGGCTGAGCATGCAGGTGCTGACGATCGTCGTGCAGAGCGCCGTCCCGTACGCCGACCTCGGGGTGGCCACCTCCGGGGTGAGCTTCCTGCGTACGCTCGGCAGCGCCTTCGGCGTCGCCGTCTTCGGCACGATCTACAGCAACTCTCTGTCGGACAAGGTCGACTCGGCGGCGACGCAGATCCCGGCCGGCGTAAATCCGCAGCTGCTGTCCACTCCGGAGGGTGTGAACTCGCTGCCGGAGCCGTTCAAGTCCGTCGTCGTCGACGCGTACGCGACCTCGCTCCAGACGGTGTTCCGCTGGGCGGTTCCGATCGCCGTCCTGGCGGTCGTCATCGCCTTGCTGCTCAAGGAGGTCCCGCTTCGCGACACCGCCCGGGCGGCCGCGAGCGACCTGGACGAGGGGTTCGCCACCCCGCGCAGCTCCGACCGCGTACCGATCCTGGAGAAGGCGATCTCCCGGATCTGGCTCGCCAAGGGCCCGGCCGCCGCGCCCGGGATCGTGGCCGCGTCGGGCAGCACGATGGACACCGCACAAGCCTGGTGCGTCGCCCATGTGGCGTTGTTCGACCAGCATCGCGGGGGTGCCCGGATCTCGGCCATCGCGCGCAGCCACGACCTGCCCGACGCGATCTTGGAGCCGAGCGTACGCGGCTGTGCGGAGGCCGGCCTGGTCACGGTCGACGGCGACGACCTGGAGTTGACGACCGTCGGGCGGGCCGAGTTCGACCGGCTCGCCGAAGCGTGGGCGGCCTGGCTGCAGGACGAGGTCGGCGACACCAATGTGGGCAGTGAGATGTCCAACGACGAGTTCCGGGCCGCGCTCCGGTTGGCCGCCCGGGAACTGGTCACCAGCGACCAGCGCGACGAGCTGGCCCTGTCAGGCCGCCGTTGACCTGCGAGAACCCGCATTTGCGCCGCCGGCACGCCTGGCAAACTTTGCCAAGTTCTGCGTCCGCGTCTTCCGACTGACGAGTAACAACAGCACACTCGATGACAAGGGGGAGGACCCATCCAATAGCGATCTTCGCGAGCACTTCCCCTTCATCTCGTCAGTCGAGGAGGGAGAATGCGGACCTTCTATCGAGGCCCCTCGGTGCACGTCAGCGATGAGGTCTTCCTGGTACGCGAGACCGCGGTCAAGGCGTTCTCGATCAACCAGTTGCGCGACGTGTTCGTCGAGATCCACGGGCGGCGCGGCCCGGTCTACGAACTTCGGGCGGTCTACTACGGACAGTTGATCAGCCTGTTCCGGACCACGGATCAGCGGCTGTTCGGGCAGATCAAACGGGCCCTGATCCGGGCGCTGGAGAACAGCGACCGCGTGTGACGTCCCCATTCGAGCCCGGCCGAAGATTCGGCCGGGCTCGAACCATGTGCGGGTTCAGCCGAGGATCTGGTACGCGAACTGCACCTCCAGGTCGCTCGCCGAAGCGGCGTTCAGCACTCGCAACCGCAGGCGCAACGGCGTACCGCTGCCGTCCACAGTGAACGGCGAGGTCAACGCCGTCGTCTGGGTGGTCGTGGTGACGCCGATCGCGTTTCCGCCCGCGCTCTGGGTGTCGGCGTCGAGGCGTACGTCGGCGGAGCCCACGCCGAGCTTCCGGCTCACCTTGACGATCCGAATCCGCTGACCCTCCAGGTAGAGCAGGTTGCCGAAGTCGTACAGGCCGTCGGCGACCGCGCCGCCGACCCGGGCGACCAGGCGGCCGTCGATCTGCTCGACGCCCTTGTTCCCGGTGAACCGGGTTTGCCCGGTGATCGACCCGACGATCGAGTACGGTCCGGCCACGTTGCCGTTCAGGTCGTTGTCGGCGACCAGCACGTCGGGCGAGGCGCTGACGATCCCGTAGTCCTGCCGGTTGATGCCGTCGGCCAGCCCGCCGATCGCGTTGCCGACCACGACGACGCGGGTGGCCGCCGACCGGATGTTGATCCCGGTTCCGTGCCGATAGGTGCTGCCGCCTCCGGCGTACGCGTGGGTGAACTGGACCGGGATCTCGAAGGCCGTGGGGCTGACGACGTCGATGGACCACTTGCCGTTGGCCTCGGTTGTGCCCGTGACGTCCAGGACGCTGACCCGGTCGCCGGTCTCCCAGCCGTGCTCGGCGCCGGTGGTGAGCCGGACCTTGCCGCCGCTGCCGGACGAGGCTCCGGTGATCGTCCGGGCGAAGGCCGGATGCGCCGTACGCCCGTTGTTGCCGATGACGCAGCCGGTCACGGTGACCCGGGTGGAGGCGATGTCGAGCCCGTTGTGGCCGCAGCCCCGGACGATACAGCCGGTGAAGGTGGCGGTGCTCGTGAAGCCCTCGGTGATCCGGACGTTGCTGAGTTCGTTGTCGGCGGAGATGTAGACGTTGGCGAACTGGGCCTGCGCGCCGGCCTCGAGCAGCACCGGGTAACCGTGGCCGTTCTCGAAGCCGCCGCCTTCGAAGTAGAGGAACTTCGGGTAGGAGCCGCCGGTGGTGTTCTTCAGCCAGATGCCGTGCCGGCCGAAGAGGACGGCGACGGCGAAGAACTTGATCGACCCGCCGAGCCCGTCGATCACGATGTTGTCGACGCCGGTGTTCGCCGGTCCGGCCGCGATGCCGCACTGCACGAACTCGATCGGGTCGGCCCGCGAGGTGTCGCCGACCCCATTGAGCAGGATGACGTACTGCCCGTTGAACCCGTTCCAGACGCAGTTGCGGAACCGGATCGTGTTGCACGAACGCAGCGTCATGCCGTTGTAGCCGTCCTTGAACCGGACGTTGATGAACGACACCATGTAGTTGCGGTCAGTGCCGGCCGCCTCGGTCGCCACCAGGCTGCCGCCGGTCAGGCCGGAGCCGCGGACGACGAGGTCCCGCATCCCTCCACCATGGACGTTCTTGAGCCGGAAGCCGTCGGCGTTCCCGGTCGCCACCACGTACTGCGTCGAGTAGTCGTCGACGTCGGTGGCTCCGGCTCCCTGGAACAGGATCGGAATGGAGGTGATCTCGATCGTCGACTCCAGGCGTACCTTGCCGGGGCCGGTCTCGATGATGCCTCCGGTGGGCAGGGCGGCCACCGCCGCGCGTACCTTCGGCGAGTCGTCGACGTCGCCGACCCCGGTCCAACCGAACCAGGCCAGGTCGATCCGGGCCTCGACGGGGCGCTTCCAGCGTCCGGTCGCCACACCGGTCGGTGCGATGACGGTGCCGCCGTTGTCGGCCTCGGTCGCGTCGGCGTCCCAGTAGAAGAGGCCGCCGCCGACCCCGGGCCGGTCGGCGGCGTAGCCGACCAGGTGTACCTGCTGGCCGTCGACGGTTCCGGGGTTCGTCCGCAGTTCGTCGACGCTGCCGTAGCCGTCACCGGCGTCGAGCTTCTTGGGCGGCCCGGCCTGGGCGATCCCGGGCAGGGCCTGGCTGCCGGCCAACGCGGCCCCGGCGAAGCCGAGCGCGGCGAGCGCCTGCCGGCGTCCGGTCCGGCGGGTTCCCGTAGGCTCCGGGGTGAGCATGGCCGCCTCGGCGGCGGCGAAGGCGTCAGCGGCAGGCGAGCCGGCTGGGGAGCGGTCGTGCATCAAAGCCTCCTGAAGGTGAGCAGGCGGCAGCGCGGCGGGACGACTGAGCCCGGCCGGGTGCGGCTGCGAAGGATGGAGTGAGCGGGGTCAGCCCTTGACGGCTCCGACGACCACGCCCTTGGCGAAGTGCTTCTGCAGGAACGGGTAGACCAGGCAGATGGGAACGAGCGAGACGACCAGGATCGCCATCTGCAGGGACTGCTGTGGCGGGACGACCTCCCCCGGCAGGTCCGTCCCGATGGCCGTGTTGTCCACGACGTAGGTGCGCAGTACGAGGCTCAACGGCCACTTGTCGGGGTCGTTGATGTAGAGCAGCGCGTTGAAGAACGCGCTCCAGTAGGCCACCGCCTGGAACAGGCCCACGACCGCCAGCACGGCCTTGGACAGCGGCAGCATGATCCGGGTGAGGATCTGCAGCTCACCGGCACCGTCGATGCGAGCGGCGTCGATGATCTCGCGCGGCACCTCCATGAAGAAGGCGCGCACGATGATGACCTGGAAGGCGGAGACGACGGGCGGCAGGATCAGCGCCCACCAGGAGTCGATCAGGCCGAGCTGTTTGATGAGCAGGTAGTTCGGGATCATGCCGGCGTTGAACAGCATCGTGATCAGCACCAGCATGAGCAGCGGGCGGTGGCCGAAGCTGCCCGGCCGGGACAGCGAGTACGCCAGCAACGCGACGACCGCCATCGACAACAGCGATCCCACCAGCGTGATCCCGATGGATACGAGGGTGGCCCGGGTGACCGCGCCACCCCGGAAGATCGCCGCGTACGCGTCGAAGGACGGATGCGATGGCCACAGGACGTAACCGCCGGCCTTCGTGATCTGATCCTGGTCGGCCAGCGACGTCGAGATGACCCCGATGAACGGGATCGCCACGGCGGCGCAGCAGATGAGCAGCACGATTCCCTTGAGCGCCCGGACGACCGGGTTGGGCGCGGGCGCGCCGTTGACCAGCTTCGGCTTGTTCGCCGTACGCCGGACGCTCCGGGACCGGGAAGCCAGAGTCACCATCGTGAGTAGATCCCTCTCTCCCCGAACAGGTGCGCGACCTTGTTGGCGATGAGCACGAGTGCCAATCCGACCACGCCCTTGACCAGCCCGACCGCGGCGGCCATGCCGAAGTTGCCGTCGAGAATGCCGCGGTTGTAGACGTAGGTGTCGAGCACCTCGGAGACGTCTTGCCCCACGGCGGCCTGTTGCAGATAGATCTGCTCGAAGCCGACCGAGAGGACGTCGCCGAGACGCAGGATGAGCAGCAGCACGACCACCGACCGGATGGCCGGGAGGGTCACGTGCCACAGCTGCCGGAGCCGGCCGCCGCCGTCCACGGCGACCGCCTCGAACAGTTCGGTGTCGACGCGGGAGATCGCGGCGAGGAAGATGATCGTGCCCCAGCCGACGTCCTTCCAGATCGCCTGACTGGTGATCAGCGGCAGGAACAAGTCGGAGTTGCCGATGATGTGGAGCAGCGGCAGGTCGTGTACGCGGGCCCAGGTGTTGTAGAGCCCGGCGTTGCCGAGCATCTGCTGGAACAGCGCGACCACGATCACCCAGGACATGAAGTGCGGCAGGTAGAGCACCGACTGCACGACCCGCTTGATCTTCTCCGAGAGCAAGCTGTTGAGCAGCAGCGCCAGCGCGATCGGGATGGGGAAGACCACCACGACCTGGATCAGCGAGATGATCAAGGTGTTGCTCAGGGCGTTGAGGAAGGCCGGGTCGCCTTCGTAGATCACGCGGAAGTTCGTGAAGCCGACCCAGGGCGCTTCCCAGATCGTCAGGTAGGGCCGGTAGTCCTTGAACGCGATGACGTTCCCGGCCAGCGGCACGTAGTGGAACAGCACCACCAGCAGAAGGCCGGGCAGGCCCAGCATCAGCAGGAACCAGTCCCGCCGCAACCGTCGCCACGGACTCGCGGGTGCCGCCATGTCACACTCCTGTTCTCGCTCGCCTGTCCTAACCGGCCGACCCTCGCTGGCCGACGCTCACCGGCCGACTCTCACCGGCAGCGTTGATCATGAACCTAGGGGCGCCGACACGCCGTCGGGCGGGACCCTAGGTTCATGATCAACTCGACACGGCCTTCTCGTACTCGGCTCGGGCGGCGTCGCCGCCGGCCTTCTTCCACGCGGCCACCGCCTCGTCCCAGTACGCCGCGGGTTTGCGGCCGGAGACGATGTCGAGTTCGGCGGCGTCGATGATCTTGCTCATCTCGCCGGCCTTGTCCACCGCCGTCGCCGAGTAGAGACCGTCGGCCGGGCTGCGCAGCATCGTCGGGACGACCTTCTCCTGATACGCCCGCTGAGCGTCCACCCGCGCCTTGTCGCCGGGACCGAGGACGGGCGGCGCGTCGATCACGTACTCCAGGGGCAGCTTGACCTCGACCTTGCCCTTGTCGGTCAGCACCGGCTTGCCGTTCTGCATCGTGTAGTGCGTGCCCTCGATGCCGAACTTGCGGAACATGTACTCCGTCGTCCCGAGCGGGGCGGCCAGCCAGTCGCAGATCTTCAGCAGCTGCTTGATCCGGGCCTTGTCGCCCTTCTTGACCGCGGTGATCGCGAACGCCGCAGCGCCGGCCGGGTGCTGGGCGATGCCGCCGCCCTCGGCCTTCGGGGCCGGCATCGCGCCGATCTCCGCCGCCTTGTACGCGGCCGCCATGGTGTCCCAGGCGGCGTACCCGTCACCGTGGAGCGCGATCGTGCCGTTGCCGAACAGGTCGCGTACCTGCAGTTTCCCGCCGAGGCTGTCCGGGTGGAACAACCCCTTCTTGTACAGCTCGGCCGTGCGAGCGACCGCCTCCTTGCGCTGCTCCGTCTCGAACTCGGAGACGAACTTGCCGCCCTCGGCCTTCCAGGTGTTGGGCACGCCCAGCATGGTTCCGACGAAGACGATGACGCGCTTGATGCCGCCGAACGCCCATCGGTTCGCCTTGGCGTCGGTCAGCCCCTCGGCCAGCGTGACGAACTCGGCATAGCTGGCCGGAGCGTTGTTCAGGCTCCGAGCCCGGATGAGGTCGTTGCGCGAGAAGAAGATCGTCCCGGCGATGCCGCGCGGGATCGGCACGCCGTAGATGCCGCCCCCGTACGCCGTCGGCAGCCAGGCGTCCCTGGGGATGTTGGCCAGGAACGGGTAGTCCTTGACCGCCGAACCCGAGACGAACTCGCTGAGGTCGGCGCACATCCGGGTCAGCACGTCGGCCCGGTGGGCGAGCTTCGAAGAGATCAGCGTCAGGTCGGGCAGCTGGCCACCGGCGATGATGGTGGACAGCTTGCTGAGGTAGTCGGCCGACGGCGTCATCGTGATGTCGAGGGTCGCCCCAAGCCGGTTGTTCACCTCCTGCCAGTACGCGTTCGACCCCGCGCTCGGCGGCACCGGGTTGAACATGTTGGTCAGGACGGTCACGTTCCCGAGGCCCTCACCGGGCTTGCTCGTGAACGCGGTCGCCAGGTTCGCCGGGTACTCGTAGAAGCCGGCCATCACGCCGTCGGCGGTGGCGGGCAGATCCGGCTTGACCAGGGTCGCCGGGGCGTACTCGGGGAAGGTGACGCTGCCCGCGCCACCGGTGGTCGGGGTGGTCGAGGTGCCGCAGGCGGCGAGCAGGCCGGACCCGGCGACTGCGGCGGCCGCGCCGCCCGTCAAAGTCAGGAATCTGCGTCTGGTCAATGCGCTATTTGCCATGATCAATCCTTCGGGGAGTCCGTCGGGACGGGATGCAGGATCAGCGAGACGACCCGCCACGGTCCGATGTCGACGGTCGGGAGACCGCCGTCGTCGCGGGGCAACGGGCCGATCTCGCGTTCGTCGGCGGTGCACAAGGTGACGTCTCCGGCCACCGGCAGCACGACGCGTACTGCCCGGCCGGCGAGGTCTTGCAGGCGCAGCAGCAGTCCGTCACCGGTCCGCGGCTGGGCGACGGTGGCGTGCACCGTCTCCGGCAGGTCCAGGTCCAGCAGCGATCCGGTGTCCGGCAACGGCCGCGGATCGACGTCGAACTTGTCCAGCCAGGTGATTTCGGTGGCGGTGGCGGCCGCGCGTACCTCCCGGCCGAAGCGCCCGGCCGCCACCGGGTCGAACGCCGGCAGGGGCGTGAAGGCGTACCGGAGGGTCAGGGTTCCGTCCTGCTCCGGCGGGGTGTTCGTCGGCCAGTAGTTGTTGAGGACCCAGGAGAACACGCTGGACCCCGGCCGGAACCGCTCTCGCCATTCGCCGCGGACGATGTCGCCCACGGTGAACAGCGGCGCGTCCGCCGAACTCCACGCGATCGCCGGGCCGCCCCCTTCGGACACCACGACCGCATGCTGCGTGGTGAACCAGTCGTGGCACGCGCCCGGCGCGGTGTCGGCGGCCGGATCGATCCAGCCCTGCTGCCGGTCGTAGCGCAGCACGGGATCGGTTGCCGCGAACGGAAACGCCACGTACACCGACTCCTTGGCCAGCACGCGTACCTTGTCGACCTCGACCGTCACGTCCACCCGGTCGGAGTCGTCGCGCAGCAGCACGTCGACCTCGACCCGGGGCAGGCTCGGTCCACTCCCGACGGTGCGCAGCCGCCAGCCGTCGTAGGTGCGGCGCAGCCCGATCGGCCGCATCTCAGCCGCGGTCACGGTGAGCTCCGGCGGGTCCGCCTTCGGACGACGGCCGAACAGCGTGCTGCGCGGCGCGGGCTCGTGCCTATGCGGCTCGCCCGAATGTTCAGGCTGATCACCGCGGGTCAGCGACACCGGGCCGTTGAGCGCGTACAAGACCTGGCCGAGCGTCCACTCACGACTGTCCAGCAGCTCCCGCCCGCTCGCGCGGTGGCGCAGGCCCCGGATCGCCCCGGTCGCGGGGTCGAAGGCCACCTCCCACCGCGCGGTGGTCAAGCTCGCGGGCACGGTCTGCCACTCGTCTCGGCCCGCGGCCGGCTGCCCGGTGGATCCGTCTTCCTCGCCAGGCGTGAGGGTACGCCCAACGCCGAGCCCGATTGCCCGATAGCCGAAGGGGGGCACCCCGGGAACGGTGACGCGCACTCGTTTGAGGCCGTTGCAGTCCGCCATCACCTCGCCGGGAAGACCGTCCGGGCTGCCGTGCAGGGTCTCCAGCTCGACGTCGACGTCGCGCGCCCAGCCGAGCGGGTTGTGCACGAGCAACGTCGGCCCGGCCGTGCTGACGAGCTCGCCGAGCTGGCTGAGCGCCCGGCGAGTCTCGTCCGTCGCCACCCGGTACGCCGAATGCACCTGATGCCGCTTCCAGTCGAGCTGGTCGCCGACCTGGTGGCCGTGCGGATGCGCGTTGCCGTGTGCCCACGTCCAGGTGTGCTCGCAGCCGTAGAGCGCGCCTTCCCAGGCGGCGTCCAGGGCGGCGCGATGCGGCCGGTAGCCGGGTTCGGCGAGGCTCACCAGCGCGGCGAGCCCTTCCGCGGCGGGCAGGGTGGACTGCGTACGCCGATGCTCGGCGGCGACGGCGGCTCCGGTGCCGACGCCGTCCTCCCAGTAGGAGCCGCCGTCGCCGCGCCAGACGGGCAGCCGATCCGCCAATGGGCGTACGGCGTCGAGGTAGCCCGCCATCGTCGACACCACCAGCCGCGGGTACGCGTACCGCTCGTTCCAGCGGGCGGCGAACCCGGCGTCGCCGTCGCCGAGATCCTCGTTGTCGGCGTGCGTGCCGATGACGGCCAGGTCGGCCGGGAGGTAGTCGGGCCGGTCATACCGGGCGAGGAGGCGGCAGAACGCGTGCGCTCCCCCGGCGACGGTCTGCGGGTCGCCCACCATGAACCGCAGCTGCGAGTAGGTGTCGGAGAAGTGGGTCAGGACCTGGGAGCCGTCCACGCCTTCCCACATCACCGGGCTGGCCAGGTGCTGGGCGTCGCTGTCGGCGTTGCCGCCCCGGTGGTGGTTCTCGATTCCGACGAAGGCGTCGAGGCCGAGCGCCCGCAGCATCGACGGGAGCGCCGCCGAATACGACGGAACGTCGGTGAGGTTGGCGTACTCGATCGGGATCGCATGCTCTTCCCGCAGGCGCGCCGCCGCGTACGCCGCCCGGTAGACCTCTTCGAGGCTGGCGATGCCGGACAGGAACAAGCTGTGGAAGGCGTTGACCGACAGCCGGCCCGACCGCAGCGCCGCGAGCACCTGCTCCGAGCGCTTCGCCGACCGGGTCGCGAGGTACTCCCCCACGATCAGCGAGCCGTCGACCGAGAAGGCGAAGCCGGGGTCGCCGGGATGAGCCGCGAGCGCGTCGAGCGCCCGATCGAGGTTGCGGCTGTGCAGCTCCAGCACCTTGCCCTGCACGTCGGTGTAGCCGACATCGAGGTGCACGTGCGGAATCAGGTGCAACGTCCACTTACGAGCAGGACGCAGCTCGAACGTCTGCGCAGGTCCACTATCGACGGTGACCGTCGCAGTCACCGGCTCGGTGAACTCCGGCACTGGGAACCGTACGCGGACGTCACCGAAATCGCGGTCACCCCGCTGCAGGCTGACCGGATACGTCTGCTGCTCCAGGCGTACCAGTGCTTGGGCGGCACTGGACTGGGCCGGAACCGAGACGGTCAGCTCTACCAGGACAGAGCCGTCGTGCAGGTAGAGCGGGGTGGCGGCGAGCGCGACGTCCGGTGTGGCCGGACGGTCCGCAGGCCGGAGGGTGATCTCGTGCCATACGACGCCGCTGCCGAAGTGGTGGCCGAACTGCTCGCGATGACGCGGGCGAGGGCCTTGCTCAGGCGTGATCGGACCGGTCGCCGCGGCTTCGTCGAGCGTGGTCGTGATCGATATCGAGTGATCACCCGGGCCGAGCCAGGCGGCGGGCAGCCACACGTCGAGCGTCACGTCTCCCGCGATGGGGCCGTGCCGATAGGTTTCCGAGCGGTCCTCCCGGCGCACAGCGGGATGGAAGAACCCGCGATGCGCGCCGTCGACCACGATGGACAGATCGGGGCAGGGACCGTGACCCGCCGCGAACTCCAGACGCAGTACGCACCCCTCGGCCGGCACCGGCTCTCCGATGTGGAACCCGAGCTCGACGGTGTGCGGCTGCCAGCCGGATGACGCGTCGAGTGGACCCGGCTGGAAGGCCGGATCGGGCCGGGCGAGCGTGATCGGCCGCACGGCTACTCCAGCCCGGGGAGGGTCAGAACGCTGCCGTGCTCCCGCAAGGCCGCCGCCAGCTGGGGATAGTCGTAGTCCTGCACGGCGCGCCCGGTGCCCAGCGATTGCGCGGCCAGTTCGCCCGCGGCCTCGCCGAGCATGCCGTAGTTGGGCTCCATGCGCGGTGAGCTGTAGCCGACGTGGCTGGCCGAGAAGCACAGCGGGACCGCGATGTTCTCGACGCCTCCGCGTGCGGGGAACAGCACTTCGGCGGGGATCTGGTAGAGATCGACCGGCGGGTTGCTCTCGGTGCCGGACAGCGTGCCTTCGCCCACGATGGTGTCGTCGCCCTCGGCGTAGTACTGGACGATGTGGCTGTCCATTCCGTACTTCCAGCAGCAGACCGGCGTCGCCTTGGTGTTGCCCGGCTTCAGCAGGTCGTGCTGGGTCAGCACGTGCGCGCCCCGGAGCCGGCGGGCCTCACGGATGTAGAGCGCGTGCGGGAAGCCCGTCCCGTGTGGACTGTCCACGAACTCGTCGGGCGGCAGGCCGAACGTGCGGGTGTCGGCCCGGAAGCTCGCCGGCAGCGACGGGTCGTTGGCCAGCCAGTAGAGCATCCCCTGATGCCAGCGGACGTGTTCGGCGATTACCTCGTCCCGCCGCGCCCAGGTGCCGTCCGGGTAGTCCCACGACGCGCCGGGCAGGTCGAACCCGATGAACAGCGCCTGGTTGGTCTGGTACTTGCCGTTCGGCAGCAACGCCGTGTGGGTCACGATGTCGGACAGGCCCTTGACTCCACGCTGTTCCAGGAGCTGTCCGAGGTACGCGTAGAGCTTCGGGTCGTAGTCCGCGGGTTTCGGGAAAGGCAGCCGGTCGGCATTGGTCGAGAGCACGCCCCGGAAGTTGTAGGCCTGCGTCTTCTCGTCCGCCTCGCCCGCCTGCTGCGGCGGGACCGGCTTGACCGGATAGAGATCGGTGGGCCGGAAGCTGCGCCGCCGGTACGCCTGCACGGGCTGGAAGCCGGCGAGCGGCTCGCCGTACTTCTCGTGCCCTTCCCGCCCGTACGCGTACGGCACACCGGCCGCCGCCATCAGGTCGCCCTCGTAGGAGGCGTCGATGAAGAACCGCGCCCGGATGCCCTTCACCCGCTCGATCCGGCCGCCTCGAACATCTACATCGGACGGACCGTGGATGCGTTCGCCGGTGAGCACCGTCGCGCCGGCGTCGTTGATGAGATCCCAAGCGACCTGTTCGGCCACCTTCGGCTCGAACCGGTACGCCGCCTCGTCGAGCCCGTACGCCCGCCCGATGCCCTCGAAGAAGCGGGTGAGGGTGAGCCCGGCCAACGCCTCGATCACGTTGGGGCAGTCCGACTTGACCAGGCCGCCCGCGACGATGCCGCCGACGTGCCGGGTCGGCTCCAGAATGACGGTGCGATAGCCGCGCATTCGCAAGCGCAGCGCCGCCATGATTCCGGCGAGGGTAGCGCCGTAGACGACGACGTCGGTCGGCTGGTGCTGAGTCATCGGATCGTCGGTCATGATGTGACCTTCACGCGGCGTTCGGGCATGGCCAGGACCGGCGTGGAGTTCTTCGACGCCTGCGAGGGGCGGGTTCGGCGTACCTCGTCGGGCCAGGCGATCGGGATGCCGAGCGTCTCCGACAGCAGACTCTGGTAATCCTCGGTGAGCCGGGGCGAGTCGGCCACCGCGTGCGGCTCGGTGCCCTGCCGCAGGCAGTACGCCGCCAGCGCCCCGACCGCCTCGCCGATGCTCCACTCCACAGGGTGCAGGCGATAGCAGCCGTTGGTGATGTGCGTGGTCCCGATGTTCTTGCAGGCCGGCAGGAGGTTGCGCAGGCGTACCGGGATCAGCGCGCCCAGCGGGATCTGGAACGGGTAGCACTCCAGGTTCACGTAGTTCACGCCGGCAGTGCTCGGATGCAGGTCGATGTTGTAATGCCCGACGCCGACCGCGTCCGCGAACACCTCCGAGCCGCTGTCCGTTGGCCGGTCCACCACGGCGACATGCTGCTCCAGCACGGTGAACCGGGCCTTGATCCGGCGCGACTCCCGGATGTAGACGTACTTCGCGAGGCCGTCGTCGGTGCCCGTGAGATCGGGGCGCAGCTTCAGCCCGGGGTAGCCGTGGCCGCCGTCGTGCCGGGGCGCCTCGGTCTGCATCCAGTGCAGATAGGACAGGGAGAGTTCCTTGCACCGCTGAAGCGCCCGGGCCCGGGCGGCATCGTCGACGCCCGGGCCGATCAGGGGCGCTTCCCAATAGTCGATGTTGGGCCAGTTCACCAGCGTGATGTCGGTGTCGACGAGGTCACGGCGGAACTGGCTGCGCGCCCGGATGCGCCGGAAGTGCCAGAGGTCCGGCAGGCGTACGCCGTCGAGGTCGCCCTCGAAGATCCGGTTCTCCTTGCCCGCGTTCGTGTGGATGTCGATTTTGAACCAGGACAACTGCGGTCCCGGCCAGAACGGGTCGACGTGGGTCTTCCAGTGGTCGTAGGAGGCCGGCTTGTCGATGACGTGGTCCTCGCCCGGCCGGTACTCCAGCGGGAAGGTCCAGGTGATGGACTGCTGATCGGTCCAGTCCGGCTCGGGCGCGGCGAACGGCTCCCCGGTCTGGTCCTGCGACTCCGCGCCGATGACGTGCTCGACCCCGGCCAGCTCCAGCAGGTCGCCCAGCTCGGTGGCGTCCGCGACGAGCTTCGCGGTCACGGTGCGTTGCTTTCCGGTCACCTCGTCGCGCAGAGTCACCGCCTTGATACTGTCGCCGTCCGTGTCAGCGCTGACCGGAACGTGGCGGTACAGGATCGTGATCCGCCCGGCCGACACGTAGCCGGCGAGCATCTCGTCGATGACGGCCACGCCCACGCGGGGTTCGTGGCAGAGCCGGCTCACGTTGCCCAGGCCCGGGTTGAGCGTCGGATCCGCCGCCGCCTCGGGCAGCAGCGGGTAGTTGCGGCGATAGTAGTCGCGAACGCGTTCGCGCAGCTCACGGTACCCAGGCGAGATGTAGTCCGTCTCGATCCAGGGGTGCTCGTCGGACGGCACCGCCTGCGCGGTGAGCTGCCCGCCGAGCCAGTCGGTCTCCTCGGTCAGGACGACGCGGCGGCCCAGCCGCGCGGCGGTCAACGCCGCGGCGACGCCGCCCAAGCCTCCGCCGACCACCAGGAGGTCGGTCTCCAGCTCGGTCGCCATGCTCATGCCGGTGTCCCCTAACTTGCTAATATATTGGCGGCCACCAGGCTCGCCCAAGATTGCGGCTACGTTACATCGCTTTGTCGCGGTGCTGTCAAGACGTTGGTACGCAGCAACTTCGGGCACGATTCGGTTGCGCAGAATTAGCAAATATTAGCTATGTACAGCGCTCGGATCGGGATGTTAGAAATCCGGGCATGACTTCGCCGCTTCCCGGACTGCGCTATCACCTTCCGGCCGCCGTCACGTCTCGCGTGACGTCCGCGGACGTCGTGGTGTACGGCGCGACCTCGGGCGGCGTGACGGCGGCCGTCCGGGCGGCCCGCGACGGGCGCTCGGTGACCCTGCTCGCCTTCGACGATCACGTGGGCGGCCTCAGCAGCGGCGGACTCGGCGAGACGGACGTCGGGCGGGCATCCACTGTGGGCGGTCTGGCCCAGGCGTTCTACCGGGCGGTCGGGGCGGCGTACGGAGTCCCCGATGTGCACTGGCGAGTGGAGTCGCACGTCGCCGAGTCGATCTTCGTTCACTGGCTGGCCGACGCGGGTGTCACGGTGCTCCACCGGCAGCACCTCAGCGGCGTCGCCATGTCCGGGTCGTCGCTGGCCGAGATCCGCACCGACGACGGCGGACGCCACCAGGCCAAGGTTTTCGTCGACGCCTCCTACGAGGGCGACCTGATGGCGGCGGCCGGGGTGTCGCACGCCATCGGCCGGGAGGCGTCGGCGGTCTATGGGGAGCCGCTCGCCGGTGTGCAGCCCAGCTCCAGCCACCAGTTCACCGTCCCGGTCGATCCGTACGTCGTCCCCGGTCGGCCCGCCTCCGGCTTGCTCCCGGGGGTGTCCGCCGACGCGTACGGGACGATCGGCGACGGCGACGAACGGGTGCAGGCGTACAACTTCCGGCTGCACGTGACCGACGCGGCCGGCCGTCTGCCCTATCCCGAGCCCGACGGCTACGATCCCGGCCGATACGAGCTGCTCCGGCGCTACGTCGAGGCGGGTGTCTTCGAGCTCTACGGGCGGACGACACGCGTACACGGCGACGTGTTCGACATGAACAACCACGGCGCGTTCTCGTCCGACCACATCGGAGCAAACTATGCGTGGCCGTCAGCCGTGTCGTTGTCGGCCGCGTCCTCCCTGGACGAGCAAGCAGCCGCCGCCGCAACCGGGTACGCCTTACGCGAGGAGATCTTCGCCGATCATGTCCGCTATCAAGCCGGTCTCCTGCACTACCTGTGCTTCTCTCGCTCCCTGCCGTCCGCCGTCCGTTCCGCTGCGCAGGCCTATGGGCTTGCGCCCGGCGAGTTCGGCGAGACGTCGCTTTGGCCGCATCAGCTCTACATCCGGGAGGCTCGCCGGATGGTGTCCGACTACGTGATCACGCAGCACGACGCGGCATCGTTGTCGGGAGTGGACGATCCGGTCGCGCTCGCCTCTTACGTGATGGACTCGCACAACGCCAAACGAGTCGTGGTCGACGGCCGTCCGGTCAACGAGGGGAACGTCCAGCAGCCACTGGCCGCACCGATGGGGGTACCCTATCGCGCGCTCGTCCCGCGTACCGGGGAGTGTTCGAACCTGCTGGTGGCGTCGGCGATCTCGGCCTCCCATGTCGCCTTCGCCTCCGTGCGCATGGAACCCGTCTTCATGATGCTCGGCGAGGCGGCCGGGTGTGCCGCCGGACTGGCCGCGGCCACCGGTTCCGGCGTACGCGACGTCGACTATGAGACCCTGCGCAAGGAGTTGCTCGCCGGTGGGGCGATCCTGTCGGGAGGAGTCCGGTGAACGGAGAACGCGGCATGATCCGGCAGGCCGACATCGCGCGCGAGGCGGGTGTCTCGCAGTCCACTGTGTCCCAAGTGCTGCGGGGGGCCGGCGACCTGAGCCGGATCTCCGTCGAGACCCAGCGCCGGGTGCTGTCGGCCGCCAAGCGGCTGCGCTACTCGACCAGCCCGCAGCAGCGTACGGCGGTCGAGAAACGGCATGCTCCCCCGCTGCTGGGCGTGCATACCTTCGAACCGATCTTCCCGACCAGCGCCGGGGACTACTACTTCGAGTTCCTCCAGGGCATCGAGGAGCAGGCCGGTGTCGAAGGCTGCAACCTGGTGCTCTTCACCGCCGCGCGCGACGAGGCCGGCGTACGCCGGATCTATCGCGGTGACGTCAACGGGCTCGGCCAGGCGGCCGGCAGCCTGATCCTCGGCCACCGGGCCCACCAGGACGACCTCGCCCGGCTCGCCGCCGACGGGCATCCCTTCGTCTACATCGGACACCGCGAGGTGCCCGGGTTCGAGATCAGCTACGTCGGCGGCGACTACCGCTCGGCCACCGGCCGCATCGTGGACGATCTGGTGGCGCTCGGCCACCGCACCTTCGCGTACCTCGGCGAATCGGTCCGCTACGAACCGCAGGCCGATCGCTGGGAAGGCTTCTCCACCGCGCTCGACCGCTTCGGACTCACCGTGCCGGTGCCTGCGTACACCCAGCCGGAGGAGTTGTCCGCCCAATGGCTGGACAGTGCGCTGGCTGCGGGGACGACGGTGGTTCTCGTCGAATCGGTCAGTCTGCTGCGCGTACTGCACGCCATCATCGGGCTGCGGGGGCTGTCCGTCCCCGACGACGTGTCCATCGTGCTGCTCGTCGACGACACCAGCGGACCCGGGGCCACCGCCTCCATGCACGTTCCCCGGAACGCGATGGGACGCCGGGCCGTACGCCTGTTGACCACGCTGCTCAACGACCCCGCCGGGGATTACGAGCGGCAGATCCTGCTGCCCTGTACGCACACGCTCGAGCCTTCGGTCGCCCCGCCCCGCTCCCTTTCCGCGCGATCATGAACTACTGGGCATGATCGATCGGCGTGTCGCGGCCTCAACGCCCTGATCGACTCCCCAACGCCCTGATCAACTCGCCCGATGATCAGGCGGAGCGCCGCCAGAACTGGCGCGGGGCGTACCCGTCTCGGAGCCAGGCGTGCGTCATCCGGGGAGGATAGCGAGGTGGACTACTACGTGATCAACGGGACCGACCTGCACGTCGAGGAGTTCGTGCTGGCCGACGACCATACGGCGGTCGCGATCGACACCACCTCCACCGAGGCCGCCCTGCGCATACGCCGGGAGCCGAGGCTGGCCCGGGCGATCTCCCGCGCGGAGGCGACGGCGCTGGGCCCGGTTCCGGGGACGCTGCCGTTCCGCCACTTCCTGCCTTCGGCGCCGCTGGTGCTGTCCGACGCGGAACCCTTGTACCGCATGCTTTTCGCCGGTCGGCCGTCCTCTATGGAGGACCTGGGTCAAGCCTGGGATCTGGAGCCGTCGGACGAACCTAACGTCGTCGGGGTGGCCCGGCGTACGGGGGCGGAGTGGCGGTTGCGGGACGTCGGCCCGGGCGTCGCCTGGGCCGTCGACCTGTCCGCGTCACCCGAGGTGGCGGGCCGGCTGCTGGCGGACATCCGGTCGACCGCCCGTCGAGCCGGCCTCATCCCGGTGACGGTGGAGCGATTTCGATAGACGTTCACTCGGGCCGGACGATCGAGTCGAGCAGCGTACGCAGTCGTGCGGTGTCCGCCGCCGTCCAGCCGTCCGGTGGAACGAGCGCCGCCCAGCCGTCGGCGACGCCGGAGCCGTAGAGGTGCCCGTGTCCCGGGGGCACTTCGTTGGCGAAGGCCAGGTCCAGCGTCGTCTGCCAGAACGTGATGCCGGGGTACCACCGCATCCGCGCCGGCACGTCCGGGCCCCGGGGACCCTTCAGCCAGGCAGGCGGCCGGATGAGCAGCTCCGGGCTGAACCACACGACGGGGTCCGAGGAGTTCTGGAGGTACACGACCTTCGGGCGTACCGGGGCGAGCGGCGTACGCAGATCCTCCGCCTCGTCGGCGAACCGCACCACGGACCCGTCGCGGTAGACCGGGTCCCACACGGGCGTGCCCGGATCGCGATGCCGCACGAGGTCGCCCCAGATCGGGTTGGCGAACGGCGGGCCGACCAGCAGTGCGCCGTCCGTGCCGGCGGCGAGCGCGTCGAGACTCCCGTACGCCGACTCGATCCCGTACGCGCCGAGGCTCTCCCCGAAGACGACGAGCTTGGGCCGGGTCTGCTCGGGGAGCGCCGACCACCGGTCGTGCACCGCCGTGACCAGCTCTTTGGTGGTCTGCCGGACCTTCTCCTGGTCGACGACGAACGACAGCCAGCTCGGCAGGTAGGAGTACTGCATGGAGACCAGCGCAGTGTTACCGCCGTGCATGTACTCCAGAGCGTCGGTGACGTTCTCGTCGACCCAGCCGGTGCCGGTTGCGATGACGATGCCGAGCACCGCCCGGGTGAAGGCCTTCGTCCGGTCCAGTTCCTGAAGCGCGAGCTGGGCGCGCTCGTGGGCGGTGGCCGCGGAGTCGAGCCCGACGTAGACCCGGATGGGATCGACCGCGGGCGCGCCGGTGAACGCGGAGATCTGTTGCCGGGTCGGCGCGGTCCCGATGAACGACCGGCCCTGTTTGCCCAGCGCGTCCCAGGCGACGAAGGAGTTCGTGCCACCCGAGCGCAGCCCGGACAACGGGCGGGTGACGCCGGGCGCGGTCTCGCCGTTGGTGAGCGACGCCGCCTGGCTGATCGCGTTGACGGTGCCGTCGAGGAGGAAGTTCTGCACGATGCCGACCGAGGCGTACGCGACGACGAGGCAGCCCGCCGCGACCGCGATCGGCCGGGGAATCCAGCGTCCGAGCAGGCGGGTGAGGAACCGGGTGAACAGCCGGACCACGCGCGCCAGCAACAGCAGTACGCCGAACGTGGCCACCCCGACCCCGACGATCCCGAGGATGTGGTGGACGCGGACGGGCTCCATGTCGAGCCGTTGCCGGAGCGTCTGCTGCCAGCGGGCGCCCAGCCAGAGGAACACGCCGAGGGCCACCGGCCCGGCGACGGCCAGTACGCGCCAGACCACCAGCGCCGGGACAGGTGGCGGACGCCGCCAGCACAGCCGGGCGATCCCGCCGACGGTCGCTCCGACGGCGTACCCGGTGGCGGCAGTGAGGCCGCAGGCGACCCCTTGCAGGGCCCACGGCCTGGGCAGAAGCGATGGCGTGAGCGCAAGGCAGGCGAAGAGCAGGGCCAGCGCGGTGCCCGTCAGCCCCAGCGTCCGCCGGATGACCCGGGGGCGCGAGGGCGTCTGTTGATCACCGCTCATCCTGATCATGCTAAGTGGTCTAGACTGGTTCTACTGGACAAAGTGGCCGCCATCACTGCAACTCGCATTTCTTCTAGTGACTCGCCCGCCGAAGTGCGGTACTTTGTCGCCCGTGACGCAGACCGTGATCGCCCGGGGCGATCAGCTCCGGGCCGCCGCCAAGGAACTCCGCGAAGACGTGGGACCGGGACTCAAAGCGGCGCAGGAGAAGATCCGGGACGACGCCACCGAGGCGGGCTTCGGGCCGACCGCGGCCCCGGCCGCGCAACAGTTCCTGAGCGCGTGGCGAGCCGAGCTCAAGGCCGTCCTCGACGCGATCGAGCAGCTCTCGGGCTCGCTGGACGAGGCCGCCGCCGGATACGACGCCGCCGACAAGGCGTCCGCCAACCGCGTCCACAATCTCCGGTGACGGCGCACCCATGAGCGAGCGGGAGACGGCGGCCAAGCTCGGCGGCCTCAAGAACGACATCCACTCGAGTTACGGGTTCTGGGGCGCGGACGACCTCGAGGACGCCGTCGGCGACGCGCTGGGCGTGGCGGGCCCGCCGGGGCAGCCCGGCACGATCTCCTCTACATCGGACGCCGTTCGCAACGCCCATGTCGACGTCGACAAGGCGCTCACCGTCGTCCAGAAGCTCCGCAAGGCCAAACTGCCCGACGCCTGGAGCGGTGAGGCGCACGTCGCCGCCGACTGCGCGCTGCAAGCGCTCGAGCGAGAGCTGGAGCGGATCGGCGACGCCTTCTACGAGGCGCGCAACGTGTTCGCCGATCATGCGCAGAGCCTCGGCGAAGCCCAGAAGACCGACTCGAACGGGATGGGCCCGCTGGAGAGCGCCCGCGACAAGCTGCGCGGCCACACCGGCTGGTTCAACTACGACGGCGACGCCGTGAAGACGGCCCACCACGAGGCGATGGCCGGCATCGACGACCGCAGCAAGGCCGCCGACCAGGCTCGCGACGCCGCCGAACGGGCCGAGAAGCTGCTGGGTGACCTGGCCGGGGCGGCCCGGCTGTCGCACCTGGCCGGCTCGGGTCTCGATGCGGTCAGCGAACTCGCGATCGCCGACGCGGGCGGCAGCGGGGACGCCGACGAGCTCATCCTCACGCCGCTCATGGCCGACCGCGCACGCCAGGCGATCGACAAACTGTCCCCGGAGGACCGGCAGAAACTCGACGCCCTGCTGGCGGGGGCCAAGTCGGCCGACGAGCAGGCGTACATCCTCAAGGCGATGGCCGCCGGTTACCCCATGGACAAGGTGACCGAGTTCGACAAGCTCATCCACGACCACGGCGACGACCCGCAATGGCTGCACGAGCACCTCGCGCCGCTCGACGTGAGCGACTCCTCGAACGACCCACGCGGCCAGCACACCGACACCACGACCATGGGCCGGGAATGGACCCAGGGCCAGTATCCGACCTGCGTCGCCTCCTCCAACGTCATGGCCCGCAGCCAGGTCGACCCGTTGTACGCGCTCCAGCTGACCACGGGCGGGCATCCCGGCGATCCGGCGTACGACAATCCCGACGCCTTCGCCCAGCGGCTGCGCGACGAGCAGGATCGGGTCTACGACGACGGCCGTAGCTGGACGCAGAATCTGCCGCTCGTCGGCTCGGACGGGATGACTTCGGGGCAGTCGGAGTCCATCGCGAACGAGAACATCGCGCCGCATACCGGCGTCGAGTACGACAACCACGACCTCGACAACGCCGACGACCGCCGGGACGCCTTGCGGCAAGCCGAGCAGGCCGTCGACCAGGGCGTACCGGTCCCGTTCGCGTCCCGCGACGACACGGGCGGCCATGAGATGCTGATCGTAGGCCACGACGGCGACATGGTGCAGATCTACAACCCGTGGGGCTACACCGTCTGGGTGAACGAGGACGACTTCATCAACGGGCACATGGAAGCCGTGCAGCAGGGCGTTCCCACGACCCCGGCCACCATCCGGCTGCCGAAGTAAGGACGACTGACCCATGCCCCGCGGCCACGAAACCCGCACCGACGCCGAGCTCTCCAGCCTCGACGTGCCCGCCCTGCTGCGCTCCGGCCTGCCACAGGATCCCAAGTTGTACGCCGAGGGCGCGATCGCGGCGGCGCTGGCCGCCGACCGGTTGGGTGTGCTGCCCCGGTCGATCACGTACTTGGCCGAGATCGTCCGGCGCGGCGGTCTCGACTACGCCCGTACGCTGCCCGAGCCGCTGCCGGAGCCGGAGCAGGCCGAGCTCGCGAAGTCCTGGCTGGCGGCTGCGGCCGACGTACGCTGGGCCGACGCGTTCGAAGGCGGCGACGCGACGGCGAAGTGGCTTGACGCGGTCGCGGTGATTCTCAGCGCTCGACGGTCACCGACCAGCTGACCGTCGACGACGCCGCCCGTCTCCGGTCGGTGTCGCAGCCCTGGAAGCAGTTCTTGAGCGTGATGGTGGTGGTTCCGGTCGCCTTCGCCTCGAAGGTGATCAACCGCTGCCCCTTCCCGCCGCCGTCGGCCGGGCCGAAGACGCGGTCGGACAGGCTGTCGGCGATCAGCGTCGAGCCGACCTGCTCGGCGATCGCCGGATCGTTGACCTCGGCGGTCCAGTAATCGCCCACCGACGCGCCCCGATCGCGGACGACCAGGGTGAACCTCGACCCTTCGGAGACGGTCAGCGTCGGCCGGCTTGCGTCGAAGCGGTCGCCATAGGTCACCTTGCGATAGACGGCGACGCCGCCGATCACCGCGCCCACCAGCACTACCACCGCCACCAGGGACCACACGAGCCAGCGTCGCATCGGGGCACTATATCTTGCCGCCGATCGCCTTGCGGTGCCCGCGAATCACCGCTGGCCAGCCCCTCCGGGAGACAGGAATTCAGGGGCGCAGTCCGGCCAGCACGAAGTCGGCCAGCTCGTCGGCGATCTCGACGGCCTTCTTCGGCCCGTCCGGGCGGAACCAGGTCGGCATCGAGGTGTTCACCCCGAAGATCGCCCAGGAGATCACCTCCGGTGACGCGTACGCCGCGAAGACGCCGGCCTCCTGCGCGTCCCGGATGATCCCGCGAACGGTGTCCTGATAGCGCCGCCACTCGGCCCGGAGGGTCTGCCAGCGTTCCTCGTCGAGGCGGGAGGCCTCCCGCGAGAAGACCGCCACAGCGCGGGAGTTCTCCGAGGTCGTCTCGGCCAGCGACCGGATGATCTCCCGGAGCGTCGTGGCCGGATCGGCTCCCCGGGCGACGATGGCGTCCAGCCGGGCGAGCTGGTCGGTGAGCAGCGAGTGGTAGATCTCGAAAAGCAGGTCTTCCTTGGCGGCGAAGTAGTGGTAGAGCGCGCCTTTGGTCACTCCGGCCCGGGTCACGACCTGTTGCACCGAGGTGGCGTCGTACCCGTTCGCCGCGAACAACTCCACCGCGCAGGCGAGAATGCGTTCGCGGACCATGCGCACATCAGAGCGCAGCCGCCGGTCCGGTGTCAATTCCGACCGGTCGGTATGCCAGTCCTCAGGTGTGCGCGGGAACGGCCGGTGACTCGACGGCCAGTTCGCCGTCCCGGGCGTCCACGACGACCCGGGAACCGGGGCCGATCCGCCCGTCCAGGAGCATCTCCGACAGCCGGTTGTCCACCTCGCGCTGGATCGTGCGCCGCATCGGCCGAGCCCCGTACGCCGGCTCGAAACCGTGCTCGACCAGCCACTTGATCGCGTCGGCGGTGAACTCGACCGTGACGTCCTGGGCTCGCATCTTGCGCCGGGTCTGCTCCAGCATCAGGTCGGTGATCTGCTCCAGCTCGGTCTCGTCGAGCCGGTGGAAGATGACGATCTCGTCGATCCGGTTGAGGAACTCCGGGCGTAGCTGGTCGCGCAGCCGCCGCAGGACCTGGTCTCGGATCCGCTCGTCGGTACGCGCCGCCGCACCGTCGGCGGACGAAGAAGCGGAGGCGGAGAAGCCCAACCCGGGGCCTTCGGCGGTGATGAACTCCGAGCCCAGATTGCTGGTCATGATGAGGACGGTGTTCTTGAAGCTGACCGTACGCCCCTGCGAGTCGGTCAGCCGTCCGTCGTCGAGCACCTGCAGCAGCAGGTTGAACACGTCCGGGTGGGCCTTCTCGATCTCGTCCAGCAGCACGACGGAGTAGGGCCGCCGCCGGACGGCCTCGGTGAGCTGCCCCGCCTCGTCATAGCCCACGTATCCGGGCGGCGCGCCGACCAGCCGGCTGACCGTGTGCCGCTCCTGGTACTCGCTCATGTCGAGCCGGATCATCCGGTCCTGGCTGCCGAACATCGCCTCGGCCAGCGCGCGGGCCAGCTCGGTCTTGCCGACGCCGGTCGGGCCGAGGAACAGGAAGCTGCCGATCGGGCGGTTCGGGTCGCCCAGGCCGGTCCGGGAGCGCCGGATCGCCTGCGCCACCGCGCGTACCGCCTCGTCCTGGCCGATGAGCCGCTCGTGCAGCCGCTCCTCCAGGTGCGACAGCCGGTGCTTCTCCTCCTCGGTCAACTGCCGCGCGGGGATTCCGGTGGCTCGCGCGACGATCTCGGCGATGTCCTCCGGGCGTACCTCGGGGACCCGGGTGCGATCGGTCGAGGCCTGGGCGATCTCCTCACGGATGGCCGCGATCTCGTCGCGCAGCTCGCTCGCCCGCTCGAACTGCTCACCCGCCACCGCCTGGTCCTTGTCCCGGCCCAGCTGCTCGAGGCGCGTCTCAAGGTCACGCACGTCGGCGGTCCCGCCGTGACTTCTCAGTTGTACGCGCGCGCCTGCCTGGTCGATGAGGTCGATCGCCTTGTCCGGGAGGAACCGGTCGGCGAGGTAACGATCCGACAGCTCGGCGGCCGCGATGAGCGCGTCGTCGGTGAACCGTACGCCGTGGTGCGCCTCGTAGCGGTCCCGCAGCCCGCGGAGGATCTCGATGGTGTCCTCCACCGTCGGCTCGGGGACGAGGATCGGCTGGAAGCGCCGTTCGAGCGCCGGATCCTTCTCGATGTACTTGCGGTATTCGTCGAGCGTGGTCGCCCCGACGACGTGCAGCTCACCCCGGGCCAACGCCGGTTTGAGCATGTTCGCGGCGTCGGCCGAGCCCTCGCCCTGTCCGGCGCCGACGACGGTGTGCACTTCGTCGATGAAGATGATCAGCTCGTCGGAGTGTGCGCGTACCTCGTCGATGAGGTTCTTCAGGCGCTCCTCGAAGTCGCCGCGATATCGCGTACCGGCGACCAAACCGGTGAGATCGAGCTGGACCACTCGCTTGCCCCGCAGGGTACGCGGAACGTCGCCGTCGGCGATGCGTTGCGCGAGCCCCTCGACGATCGCGGTCTTGCCCACCCCGGCCTCACCGATCAGCACGGGGTTGTTCTTCGTACGCCGGGAGAGGATCTCGACGCACTGCTCTATCTCGTTGGCCCGCCCGACGACGGGATCGATCTCGCCCGCCTGAGCAGCGGCGGTCAGATCCCGGCCGTACTTGTCGACGGTCGGCGTCGGCGAACTGGTCTGCTGCTGCGCACTGGCCGTCCGTTCCACCGCCGCCTGCTGCAGCTTCTCGACGGTGACGCCGCGCGCGGCGAGCAGACGTCCCGCCTCGGCCTCCTTGTTGAACGTCAAGGCCAGCAGGATGTGCTCCGGCCCAAGGTAGGACGCGCCGATCGCGCGGGAGATCTGGTGCGCCTGGAGCAGGACGCGCTTGGCCGCCGGGGTCAGCGCGGGCATCACCTGCTCCGAGTCGCCACGCTTGCCCTTGCTGGTGATCTCCTCGGCGATGGCGTCCGGATCGACGCCCGCGCCCGACAACAGCCGGCGCAGCGGGGGGCGTTGGGTGACCGCCCAGAGCAGGTGCTCGGTGTCCAGGTCGGCGCTGCCGAGATCGGCCGCCTTGACCGCCGCCTGCTCGACCAGCTCCCGGGCGTCCTGGCTCATCAGGCGACCGAGGTCGATGCGGCGTGGACCCCCGGCCGGCGTCGAACCGAAGAACCGGTTGACGAAGTCCTCGAACGGGTCGGAGCCGGACGGCCCCCAGTAGCCGGTGGTCACAGCGATCTCCCCCCAGACGACGGCCCCCAGTGGCCGGTGGTCACAGCGATCTCCCCCGAGTTGCCCGGGAGACGACGGCCCCCAGTGGCCGGTGGTCACAGCGATCTCCCCCGAGTTGCCCGGGAAATGTTCGCGGGCAACCTGCGTCGGCTACCCCACCGTAACCGGCCTCAAACGCCCCGGTCCGGCGTTTGGCGGGAGCTAGCCCGGCACGCGGAGGCCGTCGAGGACCACTCGGACGACCCGCGTACGCGCTCCGGGGTCGTCGCTGAGGTGCTCGACCGCGCGGGAGGTGCCGATGAGCAGTCCCATCAAGTCGGGCAGGGTCACGTCGGGGCGCACCGCGCCCGTCTCCTGCGCCCGCGTCAGCAGTACGCCCAGCGCCCGGCGGAGCCACTGCCCCACCTCGGCGGTGCTCGTGGCCACCCCGGCTCGGGAAAGCGCTTCCGCCAAGGCGTTCTTCGTCGCCGCACCCTCCACAGTGGTCGTGAAGAACTCCGCGAACGCCGCGCCCGGGTCGGCGCTGGCGGCCAGCCGATCGGCGAGATCCGCCAGGCGGCTGAGCCGGGCCTGGTAGACCGCCTCGATCAGCTGTTCCTTGGTCGGGAAGTGGCGGAAGACGGTGCCGACGCCGACCCCGGCCGCCCGGGCCACGTCTTCGGTCGAGGCCGTCACGCCTTGTTCGGTGAAGACCTGTTCGGCCGCGGCGAGCAGCCGTTCGCGATTGCGGCGTGCGTCGGCGCGCAGCGGCGTACCCGTCATCGAAGCGCCCTCCCCGCCGTCTCGGTCGCTCTGCCTGTCGCGGTGGCTCTGGACAAACGGAGTCGCGACTCCGTATAGTCGGGAACCGGAGTGATCACTCCGATAGTGTACGGCGAAAGGACCCTGCCATGACACCCCGGGAACTCTGGGACGAGCGCGTCCGCATCATCAACGAGCACCGCTGGGCCGACCTGCCCGACCTTTACGCCGACGACGCCGTCGTCGAGATGGCCTTCGCGACGCCCGAGCCGTTTCGCATCTCGGGCCGCCAGGCGCTGGCCGAGCGGCTGACCGCGATGAGCCAAGGGCCGATCCGCTTCGAGGTACGCGACGCCGTCGTCCACGAGACGGCCGACCCCGAGACGATCATCGTCGAGTACCGATACCACGGGACGAACACGGCGACCGGGCAGACTCAGGAGATCAACAACATCCAGCTGTTCCGCTCGCGCGAGGGCAAGCTCGTCGAGACCCACGACTACCACGACCATCACGCGATCGGCGTACTGCTCGGGCGGTCCTGACCCGTCCCGCTCGCTTCGCTGGGCCGCGCCGGACTGGGTCGGGCTGCGCGTTATCCCGGGAGAACGCGGTTAAGCGAGCGATCAAAGCCGCGTTATCCGGCATTCTGCGATGATCAAGCCCCGACCAACGCGACCGGGCCCGACACGAGGTGCGGCAAATCGTGGTAGACCAGCCCACCGAGGGGTAGAACTGGGATATCGGGGTTTACGTCCGGATAAGGGGGGTGCCGCGATGGCGAGCACACCGAGTTACGCGGAATTCATCCGGGCCGATCGCCAGGCGCGAGCCGCGCGACAGGTCAACGGCGAACAGCTCAGCATGCCGACCCTCGACTGGATCGACTTCCTGCTGCGCGCGATGGTCACCGCGATCACCGCACCCGCTCGGTGGGTGTCACACTCCCGCTAACTCGCTAAACAGCGAGATGGAGGGCGAGCCGGTCGAGGCAGGAGACCCAGCCCTCGATGTGTGAGACCCGGGTCTCCTCGTCGGCCAGCCCCTCGTGCCGCAGGTCGAGGCGTCCGTCGCTGAACACAATGGACACTGTGCTCTCGGCGTACTCGCCGTCCCAGCGCCAGGTGAACGACAGCCCGTGCGGCTCGTCCACGCTGAGGTAGCGGCCGGAGAAGCCGAGCTCGGTCGACTGCGATCGGACGGCGTACTCGCCGCCGGGGCGTACGTCGAGGGTGGCCGCCGCCGCCAGCCGTTCCGGCCAGTACCATCGGGCCAGTTCGGCGGTGGTGAACGCCGCCCAGAGCCGCTCGTCTGAAGCGGGCAGGTCCCGGGTGAGGTGCAAGGCCGTCGTCATCCCAGCAGGATAGGCCTTGACCGGTCGGCCTACCCTCTGCGCATGCAACGGGACGAGATCGACGGGGTCACCGTGGTCTGGCACCCGGCCGCCGGCCAGCTGTCGGCGACCCTGACCTTCGGGTGCGGTCTGCGCGACGAGGATGTCGACCGGATCGGCCTGACCCACCTGGTCCAGCTGCTGGTTCGGGACACGGTCGGCGTACCGGTCGACTCGATGACGTCCATGGTCGACAGTCACTTCTCGACGGCCGGGCCGCCGGAGTCGGTCGTGCAACGCCTGGCTGCGATCTGCGCAGCCTTGGCCGCACCGCCGTTCGACACGCTTGCCGAGGTCGCGGCGTCGGCCGACCCGGGCGACCGGTTCCTCGACCTCGACATCGAGGACTCCACTCGCGACCCGTGGGGGTCGCTGCTCGCACACCGGCTCGGCCCGGCCGGGCTCGGCTTGGCCCGGTGGGCGCCCGTGGCGTACCAGGAATTCACGAAGGACGAGATCCGCGCCCATGTGGCGCGCGGTTTCGCGGCGGGCAACGCGGTCCTCGCGCTGAGCGGCCCGCCGCCCGAAGGGTTGCGGCTCCCACTGCCCGCCGGTCCGCGGACCGCCACTGCGTCGTCTCTCCCGATCGTCACTACACCCAGCTGGTACGCCGATCAGGCGGTCGCGCCGGGCATGGCGCTGTCGGCCGCCCCGGGACCGGAAGCGCTCGCGGTAGTGTCCTTATTGGACTCTCGCGTGTCCTCCGCGTTGCAGGCACACGGCTTGGACTATTGGCAGAGCTGCTGGTATTCCCCCGTGGACGCAAGCCGGGTGGAGATCGGACTCAGCCTGCACGCGGTCAAGGGACGCCGCAAAGCCGATCCGGCGTATGCCGCGGCGGCGTTGTGGCGGGAGTTGCGCCGGTTGGCCCGTGGCGACCTGACCGTCGAGGACCTGCGTCCGATCGCCGACGGGCGGAACTACGACGACTTGGAGCGGTCGGCCAAGGCGGCGCTGCTCGGTGTGTCCGACGAGCCGACGAGCGACCAGCTCCGGGAAGCCGCCGAATTGTCCCCGGCTGCCGTCGCGACGGCGGCGGTGGGCTGGCTGCGGTCGGCGACGATTGTCGTGCCCACGGGAGTCACCGCCGAGCTCGACGGCCTGACCGAGATCCGGTGCCCGCGCTCGGCGGTCGTGCCATCGGGCGACGTGCTGCGGCCGTCGCGGTGGCGGCGCTGGCGGAATGGCGCCGACGAGCGTCTCGTCCTCGCACCCGACGGCTGCCACGTGGTGGCGGCCGACGGCGGCGTGCATTCGTTCCCGGTGGCCGACGCCATCCTGATCGAGCGGGGCGACGAGCTGTTGCTGGGCAACACCCGGCACGGCTGCGTCATCGACATCAGCGAGTACGCCGGAGCCGACCGGATCGGCGATCTGCTCCCGGCCCGGCGTCGCCGCCGCGCGGCCGACTGAAAGAGGGTGGCGTCGCCGGGACGCCACCGCTCTCGACGGGTCAGCTGATCACGATGCGGTCGAAGTCCGGCGCCCACCCGGTCGGGTTGCCGAAGCGGATGGTGTTCGAGACCGCGACCAGGTTCAGTGTGACGACGACCGAGCCGACCGTGTCCCACCCGCCGGTGCTCGGCGTACTGACCGAAATCGCCGTGCCGCCGTTTACGCTGATGGTCATCGACCGGGTCGCGCCCGAGGCGTAGTACACCCGCACCGAATGCGCTCCGGCCGTACTGGTGATGCCGTTGAACTGCAGGTAATTGGCGGTGCCGTTGCCGACGTAGCCGACCAGTGCGCCACCCGAGGCGCCCGAAGAACTGCGGACGGCGGCCTGCCCGGCCAGCGTGTTCGTCGACGCCTCAGCCTCGGCCGAGTTGCCCGACGGCGGCGCGCCGATCTGGTCCAGCCAGTTGTCGTTGGGATGCACGACCGAGAAGGTGAGCGCCGGGCAGTCGAAGGCGCTGCCGGAGGGCACCGCTCCGTCGGTAGGCGCGTTGGTGGTGTTGGCGGCGGTCCAGACGCCGTTCACCAGGACCTGGATCGAGCTGCTCTCGAAGGCCCGGCCGGCGAGACCGGTGCAGTAATAGCCGACGCCGGTCGCCGGGTTGATCGAGGTGTAGACCTCGAACATGTCCCAGCCGAACGGGAACTGCGGCAGGTCGTAGGTGCCGGTGCTGGTGAAATACGAGTCCCAGACGTTGGTCTGATAGTTGTAGAGGTACGCCGTCCAGGTGTTCGCGGTGGTCGACGTCTTGTGGATGTCCGTCCGGTACGCCGGACGCCCGTTGACCGTGGTGGTGTACGCCGCGAGGAACGCACTGTCCATATTGGTGAGTTTGCCGACGGTGTCCCGGCCGCCGCACCAGTCCCAGGCCCACAACTTCGGCCCGGACGGGGTGTACGCAGTGGTCATCTCGATGCAGGCGCCCCCGGCCGGGATGGCCGTCGGTGCGTACACGTAATCTCCGCCGCTTGTCGTGGTGCCGGTGCCGGTGACAACGCTCTGTGTCGCGCGCATTCCGGCGCTCTGTCCATTGGGGAAGTTCACTCCCCACGACGTATGCAGCTGGGCGAGGACGGCGGCTTTGCGCGTACTCGACTGTCGTAGTTCGCGGAAACGATCGGCGGCCGGACCGGCAGCGGCGACTGCGGCGGCTCCGGTGAGACCCGGGACCGTCCCACCGGTGACAGCGGTGTCGGCGCTGGCGCCGGCGGTGGCGGTCATGCCGGGGATCGTCAGCGCGATCGTCGTCAGCAGGGCGGTGGACCAGGCCAGGGCGCGGCCGGGCAGGGTGAGGGGCATGGTCGTACCTTTCGGGGGAAGGGGAGACTGCGATCAGCGCGTCACTGCGCACGTAGCGGTGGCCACTTTGGATGGATCGCTCTCGGAGGTGGCCTTGAGCGTCACCGTTCCGGTGGCGGCAGCCGACGCCGTCGCGCCGACGTTGACCGTCACGCTCGTCGTGTAGCCGAACCAGGTGCTCGCCAGGGCATTGGGCAGCACCACCCGGTAGCCCGACCCGGAAACCGTCGCCGAGAGCCGGTAGACGTCGGCGTTGAGCCAGGCCCGGACGTCCTCCGGATGGCCCGACCCGGTGCCGGCGGAGGTCCCGGTGTTGGTCAGCGAGAAGGTGCAGGTGGCACCCGCCGTCGCCGGACCGTTCGCCTGCCCGCTGCCGAGGGCGACGCCGCGCGGCTGCGGGCCGCTGCCGTCGAGCGACTTGACCGCCACCCGATAGGCGAGTACGCCGTTGGCGTCCACGCTGCGGCCGATGACGTAGAAGTGCAGCCGGTTCGCGGTGTCGATGAACTCGTACTGGCTGCCGGAGCGCGTACCGGCGTGGAACAGGGCGTCGTTGAGCTGCCGGTAGTCGGCGATCGTCCGCATCACCGGCGTACCGTCGGGGCGGTTGAAGTCCACCTTCGCGATGTCCTGCGGATTGGCGTCGATCACCCAGGTGAAGCAGAGATATCCGCAGCTGCTCGTCTCGGCGTTCTTGTTCTTGGCCAGCAGTACGCCGTTGTCGGGGGTGAACGAGTCGGCTCCGATGCGTTGGACCGTCTCCAGCGAGTAGAAGTTGTAGACCGGTGTGCCGGCGCAGAGCGGATCGGTCGTGGTGCTGCAGGCCGGCGTTCGGTCCTGACTCAGCTCGACGCGCAGACCCTGGAGGTCGCTCGCGCCGGGGATGGCCGAGCGCGCCTTGATCGTGGCCACGACCATGCCGGTGGACGCGAGCGCATCACCCGAGAGACGAAGCACTTGGGCGTCCGAGATGAAGCCCAGCTTCATCTTGCTGCGCAGGGTCTGGCCCGCCGGCACGGCGGCGCCCATCGTCGCGGGCACGACCCAGCGCATGTGCGGACCGCCCGGCCCGTTGAACGAGCCGCGATCCATGACGTCCCAGGGGCCGGAGCCGACCCGGCGATACGGCGTGACATAGGGATTGTTGTTGTTGTCGGCGATGCCGAAGGTGTGCACGATCTCGTGCGTGATCGTCCCCGAGCTCTCCCCCTGCCGCATACTCGAGCTGCCCCAGAGCATCGATCCGGCCCGCCACGACGTCCACGGCACGTACCGGGTCGGGGCCCAGTTGGGCAGGCTGGAATCCGGCGGCCCCCACGAGTCGGGCACGTCGTCGCGCGTCTGGAACATCATCTCGCCGAATTCCTGCCACACCGAGGTCTCGTCGTACCCGGCGTACACGCGCAGCACCAGGTCGAACTGCGAGGCGATCGTGCTGCCGGCCGCCGCGCGCCACAGCGCGTCCGCGTCCGGCTCCAGCGAGCCGTTGCAGGTGTAGCCGGCCGGGCAGTCGGCCTGCTGGCCGCCGATGTCGTTGAGGCCGTACTCGAACAGCTTGCGCGGCATCCGATAAGGCCCGAACGGAGTGAAGGTCACGCCGATGCGCCCGTTGGTCTGCTCCATCCAGTACTCGTTGACGGTGTGCCCGTGGTTAAGCGTGCTGGGCTTGCCCCAGAAGTCGGCGTAGAACCGGGCGACGTCCGTGCGGGCGACCGGGGTGATCTGCGGATTGCCGAACGGGTCACTGTGGAGCGCCTGGGTCATGACGAAGGGCTGATCGGCGAAGTCCACCGCGACGAGGGCGATCTTCAGGCGGCGCTGGGTGGGCACCTTGGCGGGGTCGGCCCAGGTGGCACCGGGCACGGCGTGGTAATCGGCCCAGGTCATGTTCTGCTGGTCCTGCCAGAGCTGCGGGTCGATCGGATCGTCGATCGACGCGAGCGCCTGAGCCGACGAGCCGGCCGGTGGCACGGCCAAGCCGCTCGCCGACAAAGCCAGGATGAGGATCAGGCAGGTACGCCGGAACGATGCACGGAATGACGCGCGGAATGCGCTCACGGGAACACCTCACACAGTGAGAAGCGTGTAGGAGTACCCGGAAGCATCGACAGTAGCGGATCTCCGCCGATCTGACAAGAACTCTCAGCCCGGCAGCCGCAGGCTCAGCAAGCCGAGATCGGTGCCGACGATCAGATGCCCGGCGTCGCGTACGGCGACCGCGTTGACCGTCGCCGCCAGCCGCACCCGGGCCAGATCTGCTCCGGCCAGCGAGCGTACGCACAACGTCTGATCGGTGCCGCCGCTGACGACGATGGGCCGGTCGCCCAGCCAGCCGAGCGCCACCGCATGAACCCATCCGTCGTGGACCGTCGAAGGTGGACCGGCCGGTTCGCCGGTGGCGGCGTCCCAGGCGCGTACGGTGCCGTCATTGCTCGCCGACGCGATCACGAGCCGATCGCTCAACTCCGCACAGGAGACCGCGTTCACGTCGTCGGTATGCCCGGTCAGCGGGGCTCCGACCGGTTCGCCGGACTCCGCGTCCCAGATCCGCACCACCTGGTCGTGTCCGCCGGTCACTACGACGGGACGCCCGCCGAGCCGGGCGAAGGCGACCGCGCTGACGTATCCGGAGTGCGCGGCGATCGGCGGGCACACCAGGTCCTGCTCTTCCGCGTCCCAGATGCGTACGGCGTGCTCGTTGTCCCCGGAGATCACCACCGGCCGCCCGGCGACCTGGCCGAAGGCCACCGCGTTGACCACCCCCCGATGGCCGGTGAACGGCCCACCGACCGGTACGCCGGAAGCCGCGTCCCAGAGGCGTACGGTGCGATCGTCGCCGGCTGAGGCGATCACCGCCCGGCCACTCCACTGTCCGAACGCGACCGCCCGTACGCCGTCCGCGTGACCGGTCAGGGGCGTCCCGAGCGGGCGGCCGGTCCCGGCGTCCCAGCGGCGTACGGTGTGATCGGTGCTGCCGGAGACGACGACGAGCGAACCGGCGAGCCGCCCCAGCGCGACGGTCGTCACCGGTCCCCGGTGCCCGTCGAAGGGCGCGGCGACCACCTGCCCCGTCGCGGCGTCCCAGGCCCGCAGCACGTGGTCGGCTCCCCCGGCGACCAGCAGCGGCTGGCCGGTCGCGAACGCGATCGCCCGGACACCGCCCGATCCGGCGTACAGTTCGCCGACTCGCTCGCCGCTGTCGGCGTCGGTGATCCGCACGTACGCGTCCCGGCCGCCGCTGGCGATCACCGGATCCCGGCCCAGGCGGCCGACGGCGACGGCGTGGACGGGAGCCCGATCGGTCACCGGATCGGTTCCGGGATCCTCCAGCGGTTCCCCGGTCTCGCCGTCCCAGCGGCGTATGGTGTGGTCGAGCGCGCCGGAGGCGACGATCGGCTGCCCCTCCACGGCTGCGATCGCCACGCTCGTGACGACATCGGTGTGCCCGGTCAGCGGCTCGGTGACGGGCTCTCCGGTCGTGGGGCTCCAGAGGCGTACGGTGTGATCCTCGCTGCCGGAGACGAGGACGGGCAGCCCGTCGGCCTCGCCGAGTGCGGCGGCGGTCACCGGCGCGTCGTGGCCGGTCAGCGGCGGATGCACCGGCCGCCTCGTGGCCGCGTCCCAGATCCGCAATGCCCCGTCCGCTCCCCCGGCGACGATCACGGTACGCTCTCCGGCCGGTCCTATCGCGACAGTGCGCAGCGGCGTACCGGCATCCACTGGTTCGCCGACGGACTCCCCGGTCGCGGCATCCCAGAGCCGGACGGTGTGATCGGCGGCGGCCGAGGCGACAACCGGCCGGCCGTCGACTTCACCGGACCCGACCGCCATTACGGCGGCGGAGTGGCCGGTCAGCGCCGGGCCGAGCGGCTGGCCGGAGGCGGCGTCCCAGCGGCGTACGGTGTGATCGGCCGAGCCCGAGATCACGATGGTCTCGCCGTCGGCCTCCCCGGTCGCGACCGCCGTCACCGCCGCCGTGTGGCCGGTGAACGGCTCTCCGATCGGCTCACCGGAGGCGGAGTCCCACAGGCGTACCGTCTCGTCCGCTCCGCCGGACGCGATCAGCAGGCGGCCTTCGCGGGTGCGGCAGGCCACCGAGAGGACCCAGCCGGTGTGCCCGGTGAACGGCGCGCCGATGACCTCCCCGGTCGCGGGGTCCCACAGCTGGACGGTCTGATCGTTGCTGCCCGACACGACGATCGGCTGAGTGCCCCACAATCCGTACGCGACCGACGTCACCGCGGCCGAATGGCCCGCGTACGGGGTGGCCAGGGGGAAACCAGTCTCCACGGAGCGAATGTGGACTCGATGGTCGTCGCCGCCGCAGATCACCGCCGTCTCGTCGTCGAACCGTCCGAACGCGACAGATCGGATCTTGCCGTCGTGCTGGAGCGGCTCGCCGAGCACCTCGCCGGAACGGGCGTCCCAGAGCAGCACCGTGCCGTCGGCTCCCCCGGCCGCCACCACGACCGTGTCCCGTACGCGCCCGACCGCGACGCACCATGTCCCGGAGAAGAGCCCGATCAACGGGGGTCCGACAGGCCGGCCGGTAGCCGCGTCCCAGACGCGGACCACCTCGTCGTCGCCGCCGGAGACCACGATCGGGCGGTCGCCGAGACGGCTGAACGCCACCGAGCGCACCTCGCCGGGATGGCTGCGCCCGCGCGGACCGGGCAGCGGGCGGCCGGTGACCGCGTCCCAGCGGCGTACGGTGCCGTCGCTGCCGCCCGAGATCACGATCGCCCGGTCGTCGGCCTGCCCGAACGCCACCGTCGTCACCCAGTCGGTGTGCTCGGCCAGCGGTGCGCCGAACGGCCGCCCCGTCGTGACGTCCCAGAGGCGTACCGTGCGGTCGGCGCTGGCCGAGGCGACCACCGAACGCCCGGTCACTTCGCCGATCGCCACCGCGCGCACCCAGTCGCGATGCCACGTCAGTGTCTGATGTGGAGGGTGCTGCCGAAGGGAGGCCCAGTGCGTCGCCCACGGCAACGTCAGCCCACCGGCCGAGATCTCGTCGGCGAGGTGCGGCGCCCGCGCGCTGCGGGCCGCGAGCTGGAGGTACGCCGCCTTCTCACCCGGATGAGCCTGCATCCGCCCGACCGCCCGCCGGTACGCGTCCGCAGTGGCCCGGGCGCGCGGTGTGCGTACCTCGGACAGGACGGCCAGCAGCGGAGCGGCCGGTGTCTCGGTCAGCAGGCGCGGCTCGGCGAGCAGCCCGTCGAGCCGACCGGCCGGGGCGGCGTGCCCGGCGACGGCGACCGCCGTGTAGGGATGCGCCCGGGCCCAGTCGCGGGTGCCGTCCGGCAGCCGGGGCACCCGGTCCAGCAGGACGTCCACGATCGTGCCGTGATCGGACCGCGCGTCCCGGCCGGTCCGCAGATGGGCGCCGAGCGCCGCATGATACAGCCGGTACGCCGATCCCCGGTTCAGCCGCGTCTCGATGACGTAGTAGCCGGCCTGCTCGATCAGCCAGTCCAGATCCCGGTTGCCGCAGCGGCGTCCGGTCAGCCGGGTCACCAGCGTCGGCCAGAGGTCTTCCCACGGCAGCCCGGTGGCCTGGGCGTACGCGAGCGGCAGCAACAAGTCCCGGGCCCGGTCGGCGGCCGAACCCAGGCGTACGTCGAGATCCTGCCGCATGGCTTCGGCGGCCTCCCGGGGCAGCGACGCCCGCCACCCCGCGTCGTACGGGTCGGCGACCGGATCGTCGCGCAACGCCAGGCTGCGCGCAGTGATCAACGCGACGAGGAAGGAGTCGCCCGCCGCTTCGGCGACGGCGTCCACGACGGCGTCGAGATATTCCGTTCGCAATGCCCGGTACGGCGAGGACTCGACCAGCTCGGTCAGGCACGACCGCACGTACCGGCGCAGGCTCGGGCGATCTGCGTACCGCCGATCGAGATGGACCACGTCGAGCGGCGCCCCGAGGGCCTCGATGAGATGGCTGCGCGTGCCGATGAGCAGCCGCAGCGGGGTTCGCGTCGCGGCCTTGACCAGCGGGGCCAGGACGGACTCGACCAGCGCGAGACCGGCGGCATGCGGATCACCCGGCTCGCCCGCGGCCTCGTCGAGCCCGTCGATGACGACGGTGACCGGGTCCTGGCGGTCGCGCAGATACGTGACCAGGCGGCCGGGTGTGTCTACCGCGGCCACGTCGTCCACGCCGCACGCCTCGGCGAGCGCCGCCAGCAGGCCGAGCGGGGTGAGCCCGCGGGCGTGGACGAACCGGGCGATGGAACCGGGCGATGGAACGGTGTCCGGCGGTAGCGAGTGGATGTTGGGAACCCGGGCGCTGCGGGCCGGATCGGCGAGCATGTCGAGCCGGGCGAGCAGCGCCGACTTGCCGGAACCCGGATCGCCGGTGATCACCATGGCGGGTGCGCCCGCGCCGGAGAGCCATGCGGTGGCCTGCCGCAACGCCGCGTGCCGTCCGGTGAACAGCCACAGGTCGTCGCGTTCGACGAAGTCCGCCAGACCTTGGGCGGCCAGCCCGGCGGCTTCGCGATCGCGAGCTCGGGCGTCGCGCTGGATCCGGAGTTCCCGGGTACGCACGTCCAAAGTGGAGTACCACTCGTCGAAATGGCGGTTGGGGAAGAACTCCGCCGCCCGTTCGCCGACGAACAGCAGCCGCGCGGCCTGATCCGTGACCGCACCGCCGCTCGCCGCCATCTCGATGTTGATCTGCGTCACCAGTGGATCGAGCGGGATGTAGCGGACTTCGTGCCCGGCCAGCGCGCGTTGCCGCACTGCCCGGGCGAGCGCCTGGGTGAACGTGCCCACTCCGGCCTGCTGATAGTCCCGAGCGCCCACGATGACGGCGACCGCCGGGCCGCCGACCGTACGCCGCAAGCGGTTGACGAATCCGATCGCCCCCGCCGCCAGCGATCCGCCGCCCGCACCGGCGTAACAGGTGTCCAGAATGAACAGCAGTTGGCGGCTGACCATCTGACCGGGCTCGTCGCTGTCCAGCAGCCGCCCGGTGAGGTCGCCGGCCCGCAGGAAGGTGAACGACCGGTCGTCGGTCGCGTCGGCCATCGGCAGCAGCAGATCCCGCGCCGATCCGGCGACCTCACCGTGCCCGGTGTAGTAGACGACGATCACGTCGTCGGGACGGCGTACCGGGTCGAGGAAGAAGCCGCGCAACCGGTTCGTGAACTCGGCCGAGGTCAGGTTCAGGCCGAAGCCGGGGACCTGCTCGTAGCCCAGCTCGGCGAACAGCTTCACGGCCCGGTCGAGTTCGCCGGTCAGCTCCGGCAGCGCGGGCAGGCCCGTCGACGGGTCGTAGTCGATGGTCGCCGCGCCGACGAAGAACCTCCTCGCCACGCTAGCTCTGTCCATTCAGGAGCGCCTCGGCGACGGCGGCCCCGGTCGGCGCGGCCGACAGATAACGCTCCACCTCGTGGGCGCTCATCCCGTTGGAGATCTCGATGTCGGCGACCCGTTCGCCGTAGACGTCCCGCAGCTTGGGCCGTAGCGCCACGAAGTCCCCCGAGTCGGTGACGTTCACCCATCGGGTGACGTTCGGCCACTCACCCGTCGGTGGCACCAGCCGGTGCAGCACGAGATGCGGTACGCCGAGCGGCGAGCCCAGCGTCACGAGGTCGGTGACCGGCCATTCGGGATGCGCGCACAACGCCTCGTACGCGACGACGGAGCCGAGCGAGTGAGCGACGACGACCTGGGTGTCGCCGGAGATCGCGGCGGCGAACCGGTCCTGCACACCCGCCCGGATCGCCGGATCGGTGAAGTACGCCGTGACCTGCTTGAGCCAGAAGATCAGCAGCCGTTCGGAGATCCGGGCCAGGAAGCGCGATCCGGCCAGCGCCAGCACCGCCGCCCGGGCGGTGGCCCCGGGGCCGAGCGTACGCCCATCGGGTGACGGCACGCCCGGATCGCTCGCCGCAGCCGCAGCCCACCAGGCGAGCAGTAGATCGAGTTCCGGGCCCTCGGCCACGTCGTCGGCGGTGAACGGCGGGACGTCACCGCTGAGACGTCGCCCGGCCGGGCGGAAGAGATCACCGTAGAAGACGCATTCGACGTCGGCGTCGGCGACCTCGACCGGCGTCGTCAGTCCTTCCAGGACGGCGTTGTCCAGGCCGCCGCGCAAGGCGGGAATCCAACGCTCGGCCATCTGCGGCCGGCTCGCGTACGTGTTGTTGATTCCGTGCACCACCACTACGCGCGCCATAGCGGCTAATCTATCCGCTACCGGCAAGTTCCGCGGGCGCGCATCTTCTTCTCCGGGCGCGTGCATTCGGGGGCGCGTGTCGATGGCGCGGGAGTGCACGGCGTCGATATGCTCGCCTCGGATGCACCCCATCGTCCACCCATCGTCCACGCCATCGTCCATCCCGGAGGGCTCGTCGTCGCAGGGTGACGACGGCGAGGTTCGAGAAGCGAGCCCACACCGTGCAGATTGGCAGACCCGGTGACGACGCGGTTCCGCCGGGACCGTTTCGCGACCTGGTTGACAGGTTGCACGATCTCTACCTGCTCGCCGGCGGCCCGTCGGCCCGTTCGGTCAGCCAGGCGATCTTCAAGAACCGCACGCTGGAGTCGGTGTCGCACGAGACCTATCGGGCCGCGCTCCGGGGTTCCTATCTCCTGCCCTGGCTGAAGTATCAGTCGATCATCGTCGAGCTGAACAGCCGGACTCGCCCGCCGCAGGCCGAGGCGGAACTCCTGGCCGACTTCCACACACTGTGGACGCTCGCCCGCGAGGACTATCCGAACCTGCGGTCCGGCCGCGGAGTGCCGCCACCGCCGGGTGCGGAGAACGGCTCCCGGCCGGTTCGCCGCCTGCCCGAACGCAACGCTTGGTTCACCGGGCGGCGGGCCACCCAGATCCGGCTGCGCAACGCGTTCGAGCAGCACCCGACGGCGACCGTCGTGCTGCACGGGGTGAACGGGACCGGCAAGACCCAACTGGCGGCCGAGTACGCGTACCGGTTTCCCGATGACTATCCCGTCATCTGGTGGGTCCGCGGCACCAGCGTCGAACAAGCGCGTACCGATCTCGCCGAGCTCGCCACCGAACTCGGCCTCGGTGACGGCGATCGGTCGCTGGCCGCGCTGAAGGCGTACCTGAGCTCGCCGAACCTGCCGTATCTGCTGATCTTCGACGGCGTGGAGGATCGGCAGGTACGCGGCCTGATCCCCAACGGCGGCGGGCACGTGCTGGTCACCACGACCGATCGCGATCTCGCGTACGACCCGTCCGTGATCGAGGTCGAGGTGCTCGACTTCGGGCCGGACGAGGCCACCGAGTTCCTCGACCGCCTGCTGCCCGGCAGCAGCGACGCCATCCTCACCGAGATCGTCGAGCTGGCGAGCCGGCTGCCGCTCGCGCTGGCCATGGCGGCGAACGTCGACCTCGAGACGCTGCGGAACTCGCATGCCCCATCGAGTCCGCTGGTCGGCACGGTCCGGGCGGCCCGGGAAAGCCTGACCGACGACCATCGCAGCATCCTCGACCTGTTCGGCTGGTTCGGGGCCGCCCCGGTGCCGATGGCGCTGCTGCAACGCGAGGGAACCGTGCGCGGCCGGGTCGGCGAGATCCTCGAGAACCCCATCGAGCTGCGCCGGACCCTGCTCAAGCTGGCCAACTTCGGGTTCGTCCGGCTGGGCGGTCACCACGTCGAGATGACCTCGCTGGCCCGCCAGGCGCTCGTCGAGATCATCCCGGCCGAGGACGCCGAGGTCGCCCGCCAGCACGTGCACGACCTCCTCGCCCGATCCGGGCTGGGGCCGCCGGGTTCGACGCTCGCCCAGGGCTATCGCGACATCGACGCCCACCTGCAACCGGCCCGCCTGGTCGAGTCGGCCAATCCGGCGGCCCAGCGGCTCATCGTCGACCAGATCCAGTTCCGGGCACTCGACGGGAACCTGACCGGCGCGGCCGAGCTCGCCCGGTCGGCCGTCGAGGAGTGGCAGCGTCCCGGCTCGCTCGGCCCCGATCACGAACTCGTCCTGCGGGCACGCATCGAGCTGGCCGCCGCCTTACGCGGGCTGGGTGCGTACGCCGAGGCCCGGTCGCTGGCGGCGGCGGCGAAGCGGCAGCTGCAGACGAGCCCGGCGTACGGGCCGGAGCACGAGCTGACCCTGGCCGCCGAGACCGGTGCGGCGCTCGACCTGCTCATGATGGGCTCGTACACCCGGGCGGTGGACGCCCAGCAGGAGGCGTACGACCGGTCGGCGGCCGCCCTGGGATCGGCCCATCCCCGCACGGTGGACTGCCGCCGTCAGCTCGCCGCCGGGCTGCGGCACGCCGGGCAGTACGCCGAGGCGGCCGAACTCGATCAGCACGACTTCGACCGGCTCATCGCAGGCGGTGACACCGTCGAGGCGGTCCGGGCCGCCTTCGCGCTCGCCGACGACCTGTCCGGGCTGGGGCACTATCAACGGGCACTCGACCTCCTCGACCAGTACGCCCCCATGGGCGCGCGGCTGATCGGCGACCACGACCCCGGAGTGCTGGCCGCTGGGCGTACCGCGGCCGTCGCGCGCCGCCGGCTCGGCCGTCCCGGCGCCGTCGACGAACTGGCGACGCTGCACCTGCGCTGCCGGGAACTCCTCGACCAGGCGGCGCCTCAAGTGCTCGCGGTGACTCTCAGTTACGCCAACGCGCTTCGCGACGCGGGGCGTACCAGTCAAGCCGAGGCGTTGATCACCGACGCGATCGCGGCGTACGAGCGGCGGCTGCCCAGCCGTCACCCGCTCGCGGTGGCGGCGCGGGTGAACCTGGCCGCAGTCCACCGGGCCCGGGGCCAGTGGCCGACCGCCCGGCAGCTCGGGCAGCGCGCCGCCGAGCAGCTCAGGCGGGCGCTGGGCGCCGATCACCCGCACACCATCGTGGCGGCGGTCAACCGCGCCACGGATCTGGCGCTGACCGGTGACCGGGCGGGCGCGGTCGCCGCCTCCCGGACGGCGTACGCCACCGCCGAGCGTGTGCTGGGGCCTGACCACCCGGACACCCTGGCGGCCGGCACGAACCTGACCCTCGACCTGCTCGCCGTCGGATCTGGCGACGAACGGCTGCGCGAGAACATGATCGGCGGCTGGACGAAGCTGCTCGGCGAGCACGAGTACGTCGCCCGGCTGGCCCGGGGCAACCGGGTGGAATGCGACCTCGATCCGGCCCCGATGTAAGGCGGGGCGCACTCGCCTGCGGCTGAGCTGGGCGAACTGCGGCACGTAATCGGACGACTACTCGCGGGCCGCCGAGAGTGCAGATTCCCAGGTCAGAGCCGGTTGCATCGAGTGCGATCAGCCGATCGCCAAACTTTGCCAAGTTCGATTCCGTGGGCTGGCATCGATCTTCACAACGCCTATCGTGAGCACCTGGCAAGCGCGGGCGCAGTTCGAAGTCCAATGATTTCGTGGCGTCTTCCGAACAGGTGACCGCGCCCCAGCACGGAGAAGCGCCCGGAGGATTAGGCCCCTCCGGGCGCGGTACGCCCCCAGTCCGCGATAAGACCAGAAAGGGCATGGTGAACCTAATGGCGGTTCACAAGAAACGCAATGATCAATGGCGACGCGTCGTGGCTGCGCTCCCCCGGGTGACGGCGCTTGTCAAGGCGGCCACGGCGCTCCTGCGAGCCGTCGGCGACATGCTGAAATAGCAAGCCCGGCGGACCTGGGCGTCCGGCTTGCCCTGATGCCCGGGTCCCAGCCAGGCCGAAGCGCCGCACTTTACCTCGACGAAATGCGGCAGGCGACTCGAAGAGCGCTCGCGGGACCGCCTAGTCACCCGGTCCCGCAGCCGCATCGAGGGACAGATTCCCAGGTCAGAGCCGTTACTTCGAGTAGCAGACCGACCGCCAAGTTTTGCCAAACCCGGCTCGTTGATGTAGGTGACGACCCACGTAGCACCTATCGTGGTGAATCGCCGGGCAAGCCTGTCCGGCCTACAGAGAGCCGTCGCGGCGTTGGGGCCGTGGTGGACGCACCCAATCGGGAGCATATGGTGAACGCCGCAACTATGTCGGAGCCCGCCAAGGGCGAATGGTCGCCGCTCGTCGACCTCTCCGACCGTCCTTTGCTCGACGTGATCTCCGGTGGAGACGACGCCCTCGCCCGGGCCGCCCGCCGCGTGATCCGCGCGCTCGACGACCCGGACGGGATCATCTCGGCCTTCCAGTCGTTCACCTCCGCCTGACCGCCGCATGACGACAGCGCCGGCCGGCGGAGTCGGTCTGCTCCGGGACGCGCAGCGCGCGGCCGCACCTTGGCCGTACGCCGAGCTCGACCCGCCGCGGATGCGCGCCGCCGGCTGGCGACCCACGCCGATCCGCGACCTGATCCTCAAGGTTCACCAGCGCTGCAACTTGGCGTGCGACTACTGCTATGTGTACGAATCGGCCGACCAGAGCTGGAAGGACCGCCCAGCGGTCATGTCCACAGAGGTCTGGCAGGCCGCCGTCGACAACTTCGCCCGGTACGCCGCCCGGCATCGCGTACGCCGGGTGCAGGTGATCCTCCACGGTGGGGAGCCGCTGCTGTTCCGCCTCGACCGCATCGAGCGGCTGGTGGCGTACTTGCAGGCCCGGATTCCGTTGAGCACCCGGGCCGACGTCGGGATGCAGACCAACGGCGTACTGCTGACCCGGCGCACCATCGAACGGCTGGTCAGCCTGCGCGTCTCCGTCGGCGTGAGCGTCGACGGGACCGAGGCCGACCACGACCGCCATCGGCGTACCCGGTCGGGCCGGGGCAGTTTCGCCGCCGCGGCCCGCGCCCTAGATCTGTTGCGGGAGCCGGATCTGCGGCCCGCGTACGCCGGGATTCTGTCCACTGTGTCCGCCGACGCCGACCCGATCGCCACGTTCGAGACGCTGTCGGCCTTCGATCCCCCCATGATCGATTTCCTGCTCCCCCACGCCAATTGGGAGACCCCGCCGCCGCACGCGCGCGCCGGGGCGACCCCGTACGCCGACTGGCTGATCACCGTCTTCGACCACTGGTACGGCCGCAACGATCCGATCCGCATCCGGCTGTTCGACGACATCCTGGCGTTGGCGCTGGGCGGGGCGAGCGGCTCCGAGCAGGTCGGCCTGAGCCCGGCCGGCATGCTGGTGGTCGAGTCCGACGGCGCGATCGAGCAGGTGGACGCGTTGAAGTCCGCCTACCCGGGCGCGGCTGCGACCGGCCTCGACGTACGCCGAGACGATTTCGACGCCGTCTTCGACGACCCCGGAGTGGTCGCCCGGCAGCTCGGCCGCCAGGCCCTGTCGGAGACCTGCCTCGGCTGTCCCGTCCGCGACGTCTGCGGCGGTGGGCACTACGCCCATCGGTACCGCCCCGGCGCCGGTTTCCGCAATCCTTCGGCGTACTGCGCCGATCTGCGCCGCCTCATCGATCACATCACCGCGCGCGTCGCCACCGATCTGCGGCGCGCCGCCGCACTGGAGAGACCTGAGAAGTGACGACGTACCACGAACTCGACAGCGACACCTTCGACGCGCTCGCCCGGGGGGACGGCGGCCCGGCCGCCATCGCCGCCCTGCAACAGGCGCAGTTGAGCCGCCATCTGCTCCTCATCGGCAATCTACTACGAGAGTGGCCGGGCACCACGGCCGAACGGGACGCGATCGCCGACACGCTCAGCCGGGCCCGGGCCGCCGACCCCGTCCGGTTCACCGACGTCGTCGGCGCGCCGCTCGTCGGCTCCTGGTCGGGCATCGTCACCCGCGCTCTCGGCCAGGGTGTCGCCGACCCGTCCGACTTCGGGCAGCTCGCCGGGATCGCCGTCGTCGCCGCGGCAGCGGCCGGCGTACCGGCCGACCTGGCGGTGCCGGTACGCGACGGGGTCGCCTCAGCGCCCGGCCTGGGCGCGCTCACCGGAGTCGAGGCCCCGGTACGCCTCATCGCCGACGCCGGTCAGGTACTGGCCCATGTGGACGGACGGTTGGTTTCGCTGTCCACGGAGGATGTGCCCGGCTTCCAGCGGGTACGCGACCTCACCGCGCCGGGCGTGCGGATCGCGCTCGACGACGTCGACCCCTACCGCCACGGCCACCACGCACCTCCGGCGAACCGCCTCGACGACGCCGACTTCGCGCAGTGGGACAAGCTGTTCGGCGAGGCGTGGGGACTGCTGGCGCGGCAGCTGCCCGAGCGGGCCGCCGAGCTGGCCGCCGGCCTGCGTACGCTGGTTCCGTTGGCGCAGACCGATTCCCGCTCCGCTCGCAGCGCCACGATCAAGTACGCCTTCGGCGTCTTCGGGCTCACGCTGCCGCCCTCGGCGGCGGAGTTCGCAGTGACGATGGTGCACGAGTTCCACCACTCGAAGCTCAGCGCGATGCTGGACCTCGTGCCGATGACCGACCCGGAGGACACCAGCCGCCACTTCGCGCCGTGGCGGACCGACCCGCGCCCGCTGGCCGGTCTGCTTCAAGGCGTGTACGCCTTCGTCGGAGTGGCCGACACGTGGCGGGCGCTGCGGGCCGAGCCGGAGCTCGCCGACGAGGCGACGCGCAAGTTCGCCGAAGCCCGGGTCAACGTCGCCGAGGGACTGCGGTCGGTCGAGGAGTCCGGCGCGCTGCTCCCCGACGGCGTACGCCTGGTCCAGGGTCTGCGGAAGCGCACCGACGAACTGCTCGCCGAGCCGCTTCCGGACGAGGCCGTCCGCGCGGCGGAGCTGAGCCTCGGCGACACCTTCGACCGCTGGCGCGACCACAACGCTCGCGACCGCAACGCCGCCCCTGCGTAAGGATCAGATGGGGATCAGGTCGGGGGCGGCTCGATGTCGCCCTCGGTCCGTTCGTCTCGTTCGATCGCCTGCACCTCGGGGTGGTTGGCCCCCAGCGAATCGCGCAACGCCCGGAACGACGTCTGCCGCAGCCGGTCCGCCTCGGCGGTCCGGCCCACGGCGCGCAGGTCGTGCGACAGGTTGATGGCTCGCATGAGCAGGTAGGGGTGCTCGGCGCCGTTGCGGGCCTCGTGACCACCACCGGACATCTGCTGGCTGATGCGATACATCTGCTCGGACAACTCCGCCGCGGCCGCATGCTCGCCGGCGAGGGCGAGGTCGGTCGCCCGGGAGACGCCGGCGCAGATCGTGTACGGGTGGTTGGCGCCCAACGCCTCGGCGAAGTCGGAGTAGCAGCCCTCGCCGAGCACGCGGGCGTCGTCGAACTCGCCCATCGCCCGCAGGAGGATGCCCTGGTTGACCCGGGCCGCCAGGGTCAGCGGGTGCTTGTCGCCGAAGTAGTCGTCGTACCGTTCGAGGGCGTCTTCGATCAGCTGAGCCGCCTCGTCCAGCTCACCGACCTGCCGCAGCACGTTCGCATAACTGACCGCGGCGGCGTTGGTGAACTCGTGGGTCTCACCGAACCGGCTGAGGCTGCGCTCGAAGTGCTCCCGCAGGACGGCCCGGGCCTCGAAGAGGTAGCCGAGCTTGCGCAGGAGGACGGCGTACGTCCGGTCGGCCAGCAGCACCTGGCTGCTGCCCGCGCCGAGGGCGTCGGCGAGCGGCTCGCGCCATTGCTGGATCCACTCCAGACCCGCCCGGTACGCACCCATGCCGTAGTAGTTGCGGGCCTGGTTGATGTACGCCGCCAGCGCGCGAGGGTCGCTGCCGCCGATGTCCTCCCAGTGGTTGGCGATCTCCCGGTCCTGCTCGAACGCCTGGGCGAAGTCGCCGATCATGCGCAGGTCGACGGCGAGGTTGGCTTGCGCCCGCAGGGTGTACGCCTCACTCGCGTTGAACACCTGGCGGTGCCGTTGCAGGGAAGCGGTGTCGAATTCGAGCGCCTCGTTGTACCGCCCCGCGATCCGCATGTCCCGGCCGACCTGGTTGGCATGGATCAGCGTGAACTCGTGCAGTTCCCCGATGAGCGGGCTGGCGCACATCCGGTCGTAGGTGTCCCGGGCGATGTCCCGGGCCTCGGTGGACTTGCCGAGCACCTGCAACGCGTTCGCCATTTGGCTGCGCGCTCGCAGGGTGTACAGACCGTCCGAGCCGAGCAGCGGATCGTCGCTCTGCTGACCCCAGTACGCCGCGGCGTCGGTCGCGAGCCGGAGGCTGTTCTCGTAGTCGCCGATCAGGTACAGGTAGCGGGCGTGGTCGAGCACGGCCACGCGGGCGTCGTCGTCCTCGGCGTAGATCATTCGCGCCCGGTCGAGGTGCGGACCGAGTTCGGCCTGGCTCTCCAGCTCGCCACGCTCGTCCGGGTCGCCGGGGTTGGCCGCGGCCAGCAGCCGCTGCGCATTACGCAGGGTGATCTCGGCGCGGTCGGCCGGCAGGATGTCGCGCAGGATGTCCTGGACCAGGCGGTGCACCTGGATGCGCTGGGCCGGGTCCACCTTGGCCAGGCCACGGTTGTTGAGGTCGCGGACGACCCGGCTGAGCGCGACCGGATCGTTGAGCGTGGCGCGTAGCGGCTCGGTGACGGCGGCCGACTTGCCCCGGCTGAGCAGGTTCTGCGACACCGGCTCGCCGGAGAGGAACGACAGCAACTCGAACAGCTGCGCGGTCGCCGGGGCCTGCTTCAGCAGAGTCTCACTCGCGAGCGTCACGAACGCCGTGACGGTGATCGGGTAGCCGTAGGGCTTGGACTCCGACAGCAGATCCGAACGTCGGTGGCTGTCGAGCAGCTCGATGTATTCGGTGACCGGCATCGCGGTCGACTTGCACCACAGGACCGCCTGCTCGAGGGCCAGCGGCAGGTCGCCGAGCTTGTCGGCGAGCGCCTCGGACTCGCCCTCCTTCAGATGCAGGCCGCGTCCTTCGAGCAGCTGGATGCTCTCGGCCCGGGGGAACACGTCGACCTCGATCGGCCGGCCGACCGCGCCCCACTCGGGGTTCCGGGTCGTCACGATGACGTGGCCGCCCGTGGCGGGCAGGAACGGCTTGAGTACGTCGGGGTCGTCGGCGTTGTCGTAGACGAGCAGCCACGGCACGCGCAGCCCGGCCAGCGCGTCGAGCACCGTCCGGGCGGTCTGCTGCCGGTCCTCGGCGACCGTCAGGTGCAGGGTCTCGGCGAGCTGGGTGAGTGAGGCCAGCACGGTGGCCGTCCGCTCGGACGGGATCCACCAGACCAGTTCGTAGTCGTCGAGGTGCCGGTAGATGTACTCCACGACCAGCTGGGTCTTGCCGACACCGCCGAGGCCGTGCAGCGCGGGCGGCAGCACGGCCGCCTGCTCTCCGCTGCTCAGCACGTCGGTCAGGTTGTCGAGCAACTCACTGCGGCCGGTGAAATGCCGGTTCCGGGTGGGTACGCCACCGCCGACGACCCGGGTCTCCGAGCGGCGCGGCGCCGCACCACGCGGGGTGGGCGGAGTGAAGACGGGCGGCGTGGCGAGCGGGCCTGCGCCACCTCGCAACACGACGAGGGCGGCGAGGTCGACGCCGAGTCCACCGGCGACGGTGTCGACCCAGATCCGCAGGCCGTCCGAGACCGGCCCGGTGAGCAGCTCCGACAGCCGGCTCGCGAAGGCGAGCACCTGAGGCACGCCGTCTTCCGGGATCGGCAGGCCCTCCATGATCCGGATGGCGTTGGCGGTGTCCCGCCAGGTACGCATCGAGTAGAGCTGCTCGGCGCCGCCCAGCCCGTCGACCGCCTCGCCGATCTGGTTCGCGGGCAGGTTGGCGAGCAGTCCGCGCAGGTGGTCCCGGTCGGGCACGGAGAGCAGCCCCGGGCTCAGATCGGCGACCGAGGTGCGTACCGCGCCGATCTCGCCCACGTGCAGTTCGGCGATGGCCGAGGCGAGTACCCGCAAGCCGCCCGAGCAGGCATTACAGGCGTTTACCAGGCTGGACAGCTCGGGGCGTACGTCCGCGAAGCGTTTGATCCGCAGTGGACGGCGCAAGTCTTGGCGTACGCGGTCGACGAGTTGATCGCGAACGGCGGGATCAGCCAGCTCGGGCAGGCGGACGAGCATGTCCACCAGGTTTTCCAGCGTGCCTCGGGTCCCCACCGACTCGGCCATGGACTCTCTTTTCCCCTGTGAACAACAGCTGGAGTGAACCGACACCCGAACGGATCGTAACCGACTCCGACCATTGAGCAAAACATCGGAAACGGTGAATCATCCCGGCGTCGCGTGGGAGTGCTTTAATCGAAGGACATCGCATAAGGGAGGCCGTGGGTGAACAGCGGCACCGATCGTCGACGCGGTGAGATAGTCACGTTCTACTCCTTCAAGGGCGGCACCGGGCGCACCATGGCGGTGGCCAATGT